>OU461276.1:2357500-3557500 GCA_911810475.1 Candidatus Celerinatantimonas neptuna | reverse complement strand
GTTGTTTATCCCGCTAATTTTATTCCAATCAGTAATTCCCATTTACAGTGCATCGCTCCCGGCTGTTGAAGCCCGTCATGGAATGGTCGTCACTTCGCAGCGACTCGCTTCACAAGCAGGTCTCCAAATTTTAAAGATGGGCGGAAATGCTATTGATGCAGCCGTAGCCGTTGGTTACGCTCAAGCGGTCGTCAATCCCTGCTGCGGTAATATCGGCGGAGGTGGATTCATGACAATTCATCTGGCCAACGGCAAAGACACATTTATTGATTTTCGTGAAAAAGCGCCTACCGCCTCCACAGCAACCATGTATCAGGATGCTAACGGCAATCTAGTTAAAGGAGCCAGTCTACATGGTTATCTGGCTGTTGGTGTCCCTGGGACAGTACGCGGATTAAGTTTAGCGTTAAAACGATATGGAAGTGGAAAACTAACCCGTGCTCAAATCATGGCTCCAGCCATTAAACTAGCGCGTAACGGATTTATTTTGACCCGGGCTGATACTGATATTTTAGATACCAAACTCGCCACATTTCATCATGATACCCAAGCTGCAAAGATTTTCTTACGACCTGATGGTAACCCGCTGCGACCAGGTGACAGACTGGTTCAAAAACACTTAGCTGATACGTTAACAGCTATCGCTAAATCAGGCCCTAAAGCATTTTATCAGGGGATGATTCCAAAGGAGGTTGAAAAAGCATCGAAACAGCATGGTGGTATTATTACAGCCAAAGACTTCGCTGACTATCGTGCGGTTGAACGCACTCCAGTTCAGTGCAATTATCGCGGTTATCAATTTATTTCTGCACCACCACCAAGTTCTGGCGGCACAACAATGTGCGAGATATTAAACATTCTGTCAGGTTACGATCTTAAATCTATGGGCTACGGATCATCTCAGGCAATTCATTACATGGTCGAAGCTATGCGCCATGCATATGTCGACAGAAACACGTTATTAGGTGATCCTGATTTTGTGCATGTTCCTTTAAAACGACTCCTGAGTCTCAAATATGCAAAAGAGATCCGCTCGCAAATTTTGCCAGATAAAGCAGGTAACTCAGCAAAACTCCACCCCGGAGTCTGGCCCCATGAGAAACCTGAAACGACGCATTATTCAATCGTTGACAGTAAAGGCAATGCTGTATCTACAACGTATACAATCAATGGCCGTTTTGGAGCAGGAGTCATGGCACCTCATGCTGGATTTTTCCTGAATGATGAAATGGACGATTTTACCAGTAAAGTCGGCGCCAAAAATATGTATGGGCTGGTTCAAGGAAAAGTGAATTCAATCGCACCAGGAAAACGCCCGTTATCTTCGATGTCTCCAACTATTGTCACCAAAGATGGACATGTCTTTTTGGTTGTCGGTTCACCTGGTGGTTCACGAATCATTACAATAACGCTGGAAACAGTCATCAACATCATTGATTTTGGAATGGGCCCTCAAGAGGCGGTTAATGCACCGCGCATCCATCATCAATGGCTTCCGGATAAAGTATTCTACGAGACTCGGGGACTATCACCGGATACTTTAGCCCGTCTTAAACAAATGGGATATAATATGGTTCAGCAAACCCCATGGGGGGCAACTGAGTTAATTATGGTTGGTCTTCCGAAAAAATCAGGCCAGGTTGCCAGTTCCGGAAATGACTCGGCGGTTTCAGGAAAAATCAGAGCCGGATATCTTTATGGTGCCAGTGATGCCAGGCGCCCTGCTGGTGCTGCAATGGGATATTGATGTCTGGATACATCAACTTTAACCGTTATGTTTACTGATGCAAGATAGGTGGTTTTTTCAAAAAACCACCTATTCTTTATTTGCATAATAGAAGAGATTATACTTCAGACGTGAATATTTGCCGTGCCCAACGCGTCAAGCCTCCGGTAACACTACCAAAGTTATCGCCACTAATTTGTTCGATACCAGCAAATTTTTCAGCGAGATAATGCCGTATAATCGGTGAATGAGCTGTACCTCCGGTTAAGAAAAGGACATCTGGTTGAACACCGCCCTGAGCAATCACATCTGTAATCAAAGCATTTAAAGCATCTGTAATTTTCAGACTTGCCTCTTGCAATGAATCTACGGAAATTTCTGTCGTTAACGATCTGTCTAAATAATCCAAATCACACTGATAAACCGATTCGTCTCCCAATGCGATTTTGCTTTGTTCCGCACTAAAATTTAAACGTTGAGTCAGCTGCTCTTCGTAAAGGCGTACAAGACGTTGCCAGAATTGCGGTTGCATATCATCTTTTAAATGAGCCAGTAATTGTTTTCCTTTCTGACTATAAAAATCAGATTGAGCTGGCAAATTATTCACAGAAGCTGCATCAAAATACACTTTATGGGGCATAGGTTGCCCTGTTGCCAATATCTGATTCATTCCCAATAAAGGCATCAATGATTGAATGTTTAAAGCAATATCAAAATCGTTACCACCGATTCGCTGACCACTGTAGCCTAAAACTAACTTCTCATGATCAAAAGAGTCATTATAAGCGGGCCCCATTTCCATAAATGAGATATCACTTGTCCCACCACCAATGTCGACCACCAACACCCGCCGAGGTTCTGTCAGCGTTGATTGATACGTTAAACCAGCAGCTAGCGGTTCATATAAAAATTCAATTTTTTCAAAGCCAGCAAAACGTGCTGCTTTCGTTAAAATTTGAACTGCTTGTTGGTTGCTCTGTTGGCTGTTTAAGCCCTGAAAGTTCACTGGGCGACCAATGACCACCTGTTTAGGCCAACATCCCATCGTTTGAGCCGTTTGGCTACGGACATGCCATATCATCGCTGCAACAATATCTTCAAACTGTTGTTGATGACGTTCTGTTAAACCAGTAGCACCTAAAAAAGATTTTGGAGATTTAACGTAATAACAATCGAGGGGATCTTCCAGATAAGCCTCAAAGGCATCTTTCCCAAACAAAAGTTCACAGTCATACCCGTCAAGCTCGGCTTCTTTTAAAGCTCTTAATGCAAAAGATAATTTTAGTTCGCGGGCCTTAAAATAAGATTGCTCAATACCTTCGCGTTTCAATTGCTGAAACAGCCAACCGCTCATCATTTCACGTTTTGGCGCAAACATAGTCGATGGCATATAACGGCCATGATCAGGTAATTGAATGATATCTAAATCACTATCGTTAAATGCCCCTAAAGCACAATTTGATGTCCCGAAATCAAATCCGGCAAAAGAAGAATACCCCATATTGTTCGCTCCACTGGCATTTAAACAGACCGCGCAGCTTAACGAAAACCATGAGATCCGGCAAGGGGTTCCTAATTAACGGCGAAACCGTAATATGGCATAACAAAACATGCCGGCAAGCACTATAGCAGAAATCCATTCAAACCCGGGGATTTGCATCGCTATACTCAGCGGATGCTCAGAATGACCTAACGCCTGACCTGCAAACAATGTTGCCGTGGCTGAAAGTAGTAATCGGTTCATTATTCGTATCACCTAAATCCAATTTAAAAGAAGCCATTGTAAAACACCAGTTTGCATAAGCTGGGTTTACCTTAACTATGTATAAGTGACTAAAAATACGGATCAAAAACAAATCGCCATTAAATAATGGTGATGTAAGTTCACTTTAAATTAAGGTAATTCGATATTTGAGCATGTTACGAAAGATATCTATAAACAAATCTATCTTTGAAAATTCAGAAGCGATAAATCATAAACTACCCTGTACCATTGATTGTAATGAAGTTCATCACAAAAAATCAATTAGCCCAAATAGCTGAAGGCAAGATTTTAACATGTCTGGATACTTTTGCACCAATTCCTTACCTGTAAACTGTAAATTTGTAGAAAAAATCGTCAGGTATGCTTGATTTTTAACAAAAACAAGAATACTGTATATTCATACACTGTATATTAGAACAGTACCCATAAGGCAAAGGAATGAATAGATCTTTCAGCTCCAACATGCAGATTCAATGCATATGCGTGGAACCACGCCATTTTGGTTCGTTTAAATTTAATCACATTCGAAAAAACCAACACATTCAGGTCCCGATCGAACATGCCGATAAGCTCATTCATCATATGGATAGCTACAATTCAAATAACAGTGAATGGCAGCACATTCTGTTGTTATTACGCCAGTTGAGTGAGCAAAAACGATGGATCATATTGATAGCGCCTCCAAAGCAGTTGAATATTGAAATATTCAATCACTATAAAATAAATCTAAATCGGATTTTAATGGTCCATCCAGGGACGAGGGATCGGGTTCAACTCATGGAAAAAGCGCTAAAAAGCCAATCATGTAGCGCCGTATTCAACTGGGGTGAAAGACTTAGTACAGCTCAATATCAACAATTAGAACATGCAGCCAGTGAGGGCGATACCCTGGCGTGTTTCTTTCAATCTATCCGTAGTTGGGCTCTATCCCACTAAACCAAGACCGTGCTTGTCATGCAGACTCTTGGTTTTCTCAGCCTTCTTTGCTATATGAAACAGATGAGCTTAATTTATCCTCATGGTCGGAAGAATCCATCTGATTCATTGCCAGATGAGCCTGACGATTATTTTCAAAGTGCATCAACAACGCCACCGCAATAAGCATTGACACAAAAGAGAGTAATAAAGATTTTTGATAACCAAAATATTGGGCTAAAACGCCCATGACACTGGTACCGACCATGGTTCCAATTAACATGGCATTTGCATAAAATGCAGAAGCTTTACCCACTTGTAATGGAGCATAATCTTGAAGCAAGGTGACACCTAAACCAACAAAGATCCCAAAAAATAAACCATCTACAAGTTGAAGTATAAAAAATTCATATAAATGATCAGCCATCTGAAGACCTATGTAAAAAATTAACGCAGCCATAAAGCCAAACAACAATACCTTGATCTTACCAATTCGTTGTGCCCAACGAACCGAAAAAAACATCACTGGTATCTCCAATAAAGATGTCAGCCCGATCAAAAACCCTGGGGTACTTTTGGCAAATCGAAGTTGTTGAGTCAAATAAAGTGGCATTGCATTGAGGAAGGTACTATTGGCTACATTTGCAAAAAAGATAACTAATCCTAAGAACCAAACTTGCTTTGGTAATTTCTGATTAATTTTGCAATTTAAAGTAACATCTTTTCTACAAGTAACAGACTCGCTATCGAGCAATAAAGTTACTGAAATTAAAACCACAATCGCAATAAGACTTGCCAGATAAAAATTATGCCTAAATCCCAATTTTGCTACAGATAAAAATGCTAATGGAGGACCCACTATCCATAATAAAGAAACTGATGATCGCATTTGTGAATTTAACTTTGCACTATCCTGCCCTGTTTTTTCTGCATAACAGCGAATCATCGCTAGAATCAACGGAATAGCCGAATAGCCAAATGACATAAAGAATACACCGACAATCAGAGCCTGCCAAAATTGTTGGGCAAATGCATAGCCTAAAGAAGCTAAGAAAATTCCGGTAATAGCAAATAACAATAATATTTTACTGGAGAACCCACTGTCCAATAGCGATGTTAGCCGATGGCTAACCCAGGCAGAAGAAAGCGCTGTTGCTGTTGTATACACACCGATCAATGCTGGAGGCGTATGCAATTCATCGACTAGATATAAACTCATAATAGGTAAAATAAGCGCATAGGCAGCGGCAGCTAATCCATTAATAATAAAGTAAATTTTAGCCTGACCATTGAACATCACAGCAATATATTTAATAGTCTAACCCCTTACAACAATAAAACCTTTAACTATTGGTTTGATCTGGAAAATAAAATTTAAAATCAATGAACTATCTGGCTGAACCCAGAAATAATGTATAGGTACCATGAAAAACCCGACTGAAAGGATAATTTGTCAGATTCTAAAATCCGTTTAACGAATACCACTCACCTAGTCATACAATAAATAGTAATAGCAACTATACATGATTATATATTTGATAATTAATTTAAACAAAAATAACTTCAATTTTGCATAAAAAACTTTTTTAAAAAGTGAGCTTCTTATGCATAACGGAAGCTATTGAGCGATGAATATCTTACAGTTAAGTTCAGCGATATATTTCACCAATGAAAGACATTTAACAGGTTAACTCATCGACCCGTGCAATCGGGGTATCCGATTCAAGTTGATCGCCAGCACCAACTAAATGACATAACCGACCAGAGCATGGTGCAACAATTTGTACTTCCATTTTCATAGCTTCCATTACGGCGATCAATTGTCCTTTTTCAACTTCACTCTGATCAACTGCAACCCATTTGGTTAATATTCCGGTTAGTGGCGCCTGAACATGACTCTCACTTTCTAAAGCAGCCGGTGAAGTATCTGACGTAGATGGCTCAGTTGCAATATGAGCATTAAGTCCCGAAAGATTCATCAACATCGATTGAGAAATTCCAAGTTGATGTTGCTTACCATCAATTTCAATATAACTCCTGATAATCTCTAACGAATTTAGTTGGTTTGGACGACTTTGCATATCGATCTGTTTATCAAAATCACTTTCAATCCAATTTGTATGAATCGCAAATTGACTCACAAAATCTTCATGTTTCAATACCTCTCGATGAAATGGCACAATACTGGCCACACCTTCTATTTTAAATTCATCCAATGCTCTCTTAGCCCGTTGAATAGCCCGTTCACGAGTTCGCCCGGTTACAATCAGTTTTGCGATTAGAGAATCAAACTGACCAGGTACTGTTGAGCCATCGGCAACGCCACTATCTAATCGAACCCCGGGCCCTGACGGTGGACGAAAACAATGAATAATCCCTGGTGTCGGTAGAAAACCTTTCCCCGGATCTTCTGCATTAATGCGAAATTCAAACGAATGTCCCCGGGGTTCTGGCGTCGACAAGATACTCAACTCTAATCCGCTAGCTATTCTTAGTTGCTCTAGTACAATATCAATCCCGGTTGTTTCTTCAGTGATGGTATGCTCAACTTGCAGACGAGTATTCACCTCAAGAAATGAGATAGTACCATGGGTACTTAGCAGAAATTCAACTGTTGCAGCACCTACATAGTTAGCCTGTTTACAAATATCGCAAGCAGCCTTATACAAAATCTGACGCTGAGTCTCACTAATAAATGGTGCAGGCGCTTCTTCAACTAATTTCTGATGGCGTCTTTGTAAAGAACAGTCCCGCGTCCCCAAAACCACGATGTTTTGATGATTGTCAGCAATTATCTGAACTTCTATATGACGTGGCTTATCCAAATATTGCTCAATAAAGCATTCACTGCGACCAAATGCTGCCTGGGACTCTCGCACAGCAGAATCGTAAAGCTCTTCGATTTCATCAAACTGCCTCACAACTTTTAGCCCTTTACCTCCGCCACCAAATGCTGCCTTTATCGCAATGGGAAAACCGTTCTGTTGGGCAAAATGAATCACATCAGAAACATCTTTAACAGGTTCTGCCGTACCTTTTGCCAGCGGCGCTCCCACTTTTTGAGCCAAATGACGGGCTTCAATTTTATTTCCTAATATTTCTATCGATCGTGCATTAGGGCCAATCCAGATTAATCCTGCCTGTTCAACTGCTTTTGCAAACTCAGCCCGTTCAGATAAAAATCCATATCCGGGATGAATCATAGTTGCGCCTGAGTGCTTAGCAATTGCAATTAATTTTTCTATATTTAAATAACTATCCTGAACCGTATTTCCATCTAAGGCATACGCTTGGTCAGCGAGTCGAGTATGCAATGCACCGGCATCAACATCTGCATAGACCGCAATGGATTTAGCCCCAAAATCTCGGCAGGCTCTGATAATCCGAACAGCAACTTCACCACGATTAGCAATCAAAACCTGATGTTCAGACGAGAATGTTGTTTGCGTCATATGATTACTCAATTAATTAAAACTCCTGAAAAATCTGAATCGGATGAAAGATCACAGAACATCCGACAGGTAACTGACCACATAAATCTAAATGATAATCAGCGATCACTGCGATTACAGGATATCCACCAGTCAAAGGATGATCACGCATAAAAAGAACAGGTTGTCCATTGGTTGGAACCTGAATAGAGCCAGCCACAGTCCCTTCGCTTGGTAATTCGTGTGGATCCTTGCGGGTTAAAGTTCGGCTACCTTCAAGGCGTAGTCCAATTCGATTCGATTCATTCGTAACATGCCAGTGCTGGGAGACTAAAATCGCCACTGCTGAATCACTAAACCAATCAGTATGTGGCCCCATAATGACATCTAATGTGATGATATCGCCTGAACTAGGTAAAGGATTCGGCAATGGGTAATCGGGTAAAACTATCCGATGTGTATCCGTTTTTGCTACAAAAACCGAATTTCCATTGCGAATCGGTTTTGGACCAATCTGAGCCAATGTATCATAAGAAGTGCTTTGCAAAACTGACTCGCAGAGCCAACCTCCCCGCACGGATAAATAACTGCGAACACCAGCTCTTGGTGCAGACAATTCTAGCTCGTCACCATCACAAAGGGCTACAGGTCGATAATTTTCACACTGAATCATATCCCCCGCAGAAGTTGTAACCGATATAGAACATATAGCCCCGGTCACACAAATAACCAGATCACCTAAAACCTGGACTCTCAAAGACCCGTTTGTAATTTCCAATATTGTCTCGTTAATACAGTTCCCGACAATTCGGTTTGCATCTCTTAGCGCTTGTCGGTCCATTGCACCTGATTCAGAAATACCGACATCAGACAGACCTGCCCGTCCCTGATCTTGGAACAATATTGGAAAAGTAACTTGCTTGATTTTTATTCCATGTTTACGATCAGAATGTGGTAGCGAGATTTTCTTTTTTTTAACTGAACAAGAAAATGACGTAACGGAAGATTGTGTTGCATCAACAAAAACCACTTGATCACCAGGTCGCAGCAGTGCAGGTTGCTCCCGATCAAGATCCCACATCTGTTGATCTGTTCGTCCAATCAGCTGCCAGCCTCCTGGGCTATCTTTAGGATAAATACCACTAAATTCACCAGCTAATGCAACAGAACCAGCCGGTATACGGATACGAGGAGAAGCATGTCTGGGTACAGATAATTGATTTTCTAAGCAAGATAAATAAGCAAATCCAGGTGCAAAACCAGTAAAAGCAACCCGATAAGACTGATGCGTATGACGATAAATAACTTCTGCTACGGATATTCCCAGGCAATCAGCTACGTTTTGAAGATCTTCTCCATCATATGTCACAGGGATCTGAATCGTTTGAACGCATGAAAAAAAATGAGTCGAATATTCTCGTTTCCGGATAGATGCTGTAAGTTTGTATGCATCCGTCCTATATCGATCAAAATAAATCAGTAAGGTACAAGCCGCCGGAATCATTTCCAAAATACTATCAATGGGATCGACCACTAGATTTTGATGCAATGCCAGAGTTTCTTCTAAGTTAGAAAACTCAATTAACAGACTTGTTAAGTTGACAGGTAAAAAACGCACGTGATCTCCAAAACATACCCATTCAATTATGAACAAAATGACCTAATCGACACACCAACTGACTCAAGAGCATCCCGAATAGTCAGTGCCATTGTGACTGCATCAGGTGTGTCACCGTGAATACAGATAGAATCAGCCTGTAGCGGCGTCAAGACACCTTCTATTGAAGTCAATGACTGATTCATTACTAACTCAATCATTCGCTGAGCAACCTGGTGAGGATCATGTAAAACAGCACCGGGATCCCGTCTCGAGACTAATGTTCCATCACTATGATATGCCCTGTCGGCAAATGCCTCGGCAATCGTTATCACATTTCGCTGATGAGCCAACAAGATTAAAGGTGAACCAGCTAAAGCGACCAAAGGTAATGATGCATCATAAGCAATTATCGCATCAATAACAGCTTGCGCCTGAACTTGATCGTGAGCAATCGTATTGTATAGAGCCCCATGAGGTTTTATATAATCTAGTTGTGTGCCTGCAGCCTGGGCCAATCCATGCAATGCCCCAATTTGGTAAAGAACATCAGCAAATAACTCATCAGCACTTATTGCCAGTTGTCTTCGTCCGAATCCGACTCGATCGGGATAACTAACATGTGCGCCAATTCGAACTCCTTTTTTAGCCGCTGCTTTAACCGTTGCTAAAATCCCCTTCGGATCGCCGGCATGATAACCACAAGCGATATTGGCACTACTAACGATATTTAACATGGCTTGATCATCGCCCATCTTCCAGGCGCCGTAACTTTCCCCCAGATCACTATTTAAATCAATATGTAACATTATTAACCTCATGCAACTTTCAGATAATGGAAGATCGTTGTTACCGACGAAAGCCCCATATACCATGTCAGTAAACAAACGATGAACCCTAGACCTAATAGCCATTTAGGGTAACGATAACCGTCAAGTAGATCTTGTCGCTTAAACCCGACATAAACAAAAATAGATAAACCAATCGGTAATATTAATCCGTTAAATCCCCCAACAAAAACCAGTAATGCCGTAGGCGCAGTTCCTAAAAACAGATAGACGATTAGAGATAAAACAATAAAAATAATCGTGGCTTGATTACGCTGAGAATCATGTGATGTTTGCTTGAAAACTGACATAAACGAAACAGAAGTATAAGCAGCACCTATCACACTAGAAATACCAGCTGCCCACAAAATTACCCCAAATAAATGTAACCCCCAATTTCCTAACACATGTTGAAATGCCTGAGCAGCAGGATTCGCACTATGACTACTAATATCCAATGTTACGCCACTTGCAACCACACCCAATATCGCCAAAAACAAAATATAGCGCATTAGTCCAACAACAATTACACCCTGCGTTGCTGCTTTTGAGACTTCCTGAATATATTTTTTTCCAACAGTTCCTTTGTCTAACAGTCGATGGGCACCTGCGTAGGCTATATAACCACCGACGGTACCGCCAACAATGGTTGTGATCGTCGCAAAGCTAATCTGATCAGGTAGCACACTTTGATGTAACGCCGGAACAACAGGAGGATGAGAGACACATGCAGCAAATATTGCAAGTCCGATCATCATAACACCCAACCCAATGATTAATCGATCAATAATTTGACTGGCCGATTTTGACGAAAAAATGTAAATCGCTAATATAGCACTAATAGCCCCGCCCCATTTTGGGTCTAATCCAACTAATGCATTCAAACCCAGACCTGCTCCGGCAATATTACCAATATTGAAAACAAATCCGCCAATAATCACCAAAATCGATAATAGATAACCACTACCGGGTAATGCCTGATTAGCAATATCGGCAGCATTCATCTTTGATAGCGTAATGACCCGCCAGATATTCTGTTGTACGACGAAGTCAATGAGAATTGAAGCTAATATGCCAAAAGCAAACGCGCTGCCCATGGTTGCAGTAAATGTTGCTGTTTGAGTTATAAACCCAGGTCCTATGGCAGAAGTCGCCATCAAAAATATAGCGGCAATCAACGATGAACGCCGACTACGGGTAAACGTGGCCGGGGAGACAATCTGTTCTTGTTCCATCTGGTGGTGCTCCTGATCTGAAAACGTAACTAAATCAAGCAATCCATGGACCAGTTAATTAACAATTATTTATTTTTTGTTCATTCAGAATATTATATTGTTGAACAATCTGTATTTTTATACGATGCTTTTCTTTTATTCCCCAAAAATGAACGGGCTTTCAATGTCATATTAAAATCTCCAAACGATCCACGACAGTGCAACTCTCGTTATATTGACTCTAAAGAGTGCAAAAAATAGATTCGGGAGAATAACTTGTTGAGTGCTAAGGAATATGCCATGATCAACCTGTTCTATTCGTTAATAGTGATCGTTGTGATGAATTCAGATTCTTCTTTGCGAAGCCTGAGCCAAAAAATTGCAGATACAATCCGTCAAATGATTATTCAAGGTGTTCTAAACCCTTCAGAACGTCTTTCAGAAGCAGCCCTAAGTCATCAACTCAATGTATCTCGAAATACCTTGCGAGAAAGCTTCAGACTATTGACTCAGGAAGGCATATTAGATCACCAACCCAATCGAGGAGTTTGTGTTGCTCTACCAGATATAACAGCAATTATTGATATTTATCGGATTCGCCGACTCATTGAAGTGGATGCGATCAGAAATACCTACCCAATGCACCCAGCTCTGATTCAGATGCAAGAAGCCGTTAAACACGCCAGACATTCCAGTCAGAAAAATGACTGGCGCAGTGTAGGAACAGCAAATATTGAGTTTCATGCTGCTATTGTTTCTCTTGCGAACAGCGAACGACTTAATAAGTGGTATCAAACGATGGCCGCAGAATTAAGACTTGTCTTTAGCTATATGAATAATCCGCAACAGCTTCATGCCCCTTATATTGAACAAAATGCGCAATTATTCATGATGATTCAATCAAATCAACTTGAGCAAGCCGCCACAGCAATGGACGAATATCTCTGCATTTCTGAAAAAACAGTGTTAGCCGTATATTCCCACCAAAAAAGTGCTTAGTATCCCCTTTTGTCATAGGGAAGACATTCTGGGAAGCTAACATCCGTTAAAAAGCAATTTGTTATAAGCTGTGGTTCATATGTGATAAGTCTACCCACTAAATTATGCTTCAGGATATTTTCCCTAACTGATAAGGATGACAAAAATATGAGAAAATTAACATGCCTAATAGGTTTAGCTTTAGTCGCAGTCAGCTTGCAAACTTATGCTCAGGTACATCAGAATTTAAGCATAGATATTTTCGCAATTCCTTCATCGAACATAGAGAAATTGGTTGCACAAACAAGTAACACACTAAAACAACATGGTATGACGACATTTTATGATAAAGGAATGCCAGTCCATACAACGTTATATCTGAGCGAGTTTTCTAAAAACGAAATTGATAAGATCAAACAGATAATTCACCAAATCTCCCTGCGAAATCGTTCAATTCCTTTAATAGCCAATGGATTAACCGTTACCAAAGGCAATTGGGTTTTTATCAATCTCACCTGGTCAAAAGCGTTACAACGATTAGCTGATAAAGTTACATTAGCTGTGGAGCCCTATCGATTTCCAACACCAAATCTTCCTGATTGGGTTAAAAAATACCCCAATAAATTAGCCGCATTTAAACGCTATGGAAGCCCCAATGTTTTTCAAAATTTCCAGCCTCATTTAACGCTACTTGCAGCAGAAAGAAACCCAAATCTTCAGTTAGTGAAACAACAGATGTTAAGCAAACCACCTTACGCTAAAGGTCGGATCATTGGTTTAGGCATTGGTATCGCAGATCAATGGGGACAACAAAAAAAAATCCTTACAGAATATATGTTTACTAAACATTAATCATTCTCTAAAATTTTGTAAATTAATATAAACGCGCAATTTGCGCGTTTATATTAAACAATACCCTACCTTATTATCTTAGTCGCTGCTGCAACCAATTAATTCTATATCAAGTACAGCCATGTTAATAACAAAATCCCTACTATTAGAATTCATCAGAAGTTAAAGTCAAAACCAAATTTAATAGAATAATAAATATTCTTTCTTGATTATTTAAAAAGTCTTTTAAAAATTACATAATATATTTTATCGTTATTAACAATAAAATATATTGTCATTTTTGATAATAAATGTATGTCTAAATCATCCCGTTAATAAAATGCATATGACGGATGATCCGCTTTCTTTTGAACTAAAGTTGCTCCACCATTCGAATTAATTCAAATAAGACTCGTCTAAAAGATAATCATTATCAGCTTTAATACCCCCTCGACAATAAAACAGCATCGCATTAATCATCGAATAAAGCTTAATCTCATAGTGACCAACATGACAAGCCAACGTTTCCATATAGAATAACAGTTGCGTTCTATACCCAACCCCATATATCGAGGTTCAACGAACAAGCCATCAATAACAGCCTTTTGAATATTTAACATTCCAATCCTAACAATTTATTTATCAATAACTCAACGTAATAACTTCATTCAACCAGGCAAGCAAGAACCTCAGATAATTGGCCACTAGTCCATATTCTATATATATTCATCAGGATAAAATCCTAACCGTTATTTTAGAACAAATTTATCACTAAACACATTAATTAAAATTAACTAAATTCACAATACATAAACAGTTCTAAACTATATTTTTATTCGTAGCCAATCCTGAGATAATTCCCCTGTGGGGTTTAATCAAACATCACATAAAGATAAACAAGAACTCCGTCTTTGTTGCTACAATCCTCTACAAATGATAAAAGAAATAGCAAAGAACAAGTCAACTTAACAGTAAGGTCTGGAATGCAAGATATTTATATCGGCGTGATGTCTGGAACGAGTCTCGATGGTATTGATGCTGTCGCTGTCGATTTTACTCTGGAAAAACCCAAATTATTAGAATGTCATCATGCGATGATTCCACCTGATCTTCGTCAGGAATTAATGGACTTATCTCTTGATAAGCCAAGACGTATATCTGATATAGGCGCAACTGAAACGCAACTTGCCAGAATATATGCTAAATCAATCAATACGTTACTAAAAAAACTAAATTTATCAGCAAAGGATATTCAGGCTATCGGCTGCCATGGACAAACGGTATGCCACAATCCAACTACGCCTAATCCATTTAGCATCCAACTGAACGATCCCAGCTTAATTGCCGCACGGACAAAAATTACCACGGTTGCTGATTTTCGTCGTAAAGATCTGGCATATGGTGGTCAGGGTGCACCATTTGTGCCTATATTTCATCAGGCACTGTTTGAAAAGCAAAAACAAACTGTAGTTGTTCTCAATATCGGAGGGATTGCAAATATTTCTGTAATCCGTCCGGGTTACCCTACTCTGGGATATGATACCGGGCCAGGCAATATGTTGATGGATGCTTGGATCCAGCAGTCTCTCACAAAAAATTTTGATTTCAATGGTCAATGGGCTCGTTCTGGCCAACCTGACTCATCACTTCTAAACGAACTACTTGCCGATCCTTATTTTAAGCAATCATCACCTAAAAGTACCGGCCGGGAATATTTTAATCTTAATTGGTTACAACGCCACCGGTGTGATCACGAACCACCTGAAGATATACAAGCAACACTTCTTTGCCTAACCATTGAATCAATTGCCCTTGAGGTTGAAAAGTTCCCAGTAGGAAAACTGTTAGTCTGCGGCGGTGGTGCTCACAATCAGGCTCTGATGGATCAACTGGCTCTCAGGCTATCAAAATGGAAAGTTACCACTACCAATGCAGAAGGAATTAATGGAGATGCCATGGAGGCAATGGCATTTGCCTGGCTAGCTAGACAGACAATACGACAGAAATCGGGAAATTTACCAGAAGTTACTGGCGCTCAACGAAAGGCAATTTTAGGTGGGATTTACTACGCCGACACCTAAATCAGCCATAATCGACTATTAGCCAGGATAAATAATCCTGGCCACCATATGTTTGTATAGTGTCTAAGAAGCTCAGTAGCCTCTAACGCCGGGTTATCTGTTCAATCGGATCATAACAGCTACGACTAAATAAAATCATTCGAGAACGGTTATCACTTTTAAGGTGTACACGTAAATGTCGATTAGCCGTCCACTCGCCTTTACCCTGGAAAACCGCACCATTTTTCAATGTCATAGATAATGAATCCCATAAAAGCTGCCTGTTATCCAGATGAACACGAATATTGAGATCCTGAAGATGGGTCATCCCACGCAGAGCTCCCCGGCTTAAATCCACGCCAGACCACAATGACTGGCTCAGATTTGCCTGCAAACGCCCTTCTAATTGATCAAAGTGATCAATGGGTAATACCCCTTCTAACTGGGTACTTATGCGTAATGTTCCAGTTACGGGTTTTTGAATATCACAAATATTCTTGATCAATTTAGATACTGATACACCCACAAAATCAGTTTCCATTTTCACTCTGGCATGAGTACGAGCGAGATCTAGTGAACCGCTGGCCGTTAAATTACCATTATAAAAATCTGAAGTAACCTGTTTTAATTTTAACGAACCACCACTCAGCTCAATATCCGTTAATAAATTTCCAAAATGAAGTTTTCCAATCTCTACCTGGTTCGCTTTAAACTGTCCCTGAGCATGAATTTTCTTAAATGCTGGCCCATGGTAAAGTGCAATTCTGTTTAATAACGTCAATCCTGCGGGTAACTGAAGGTGGTTTGAAGACAAGCTAAACGATAAATGTGTGGGTTGTTTTGACAGATTCAGAACAAACTGCCCATTGAGCGGGGATTGTTGATTAACTCTCACAGAAAAAGGACGAAAACTGAGAAGATGCTGATGTGAATCATAAATAACACCCGTCTCAACCTTAAGTGCATTAATCCCTTGTTTAGCCAATTCTCCTTTAAAAATAGCCTGCTGTTTTAAACCGCTCAGAGACCATTGCTGCCAATCAGGCGTGACTCGAAAGTCCCCCTCTCCATGGCTATAAAACACTCTCTTACCATCGTTATAATGGAAATTAAACGATAGATGTCGTGATTGATCAACAAGCAGATTCCCAAGCCTTGCATTAATATGAGTTAAACGAACATGAAAACGATCATGTCGATCAATGATGTCCATACTGGCATTGTTAATTTCAATGCGATGCATTGAAAACTGCCACGATGATGAAATATCATTCTGATCATTGAATGATGCCCGGCGAATGTCACCAAGAAGCACATTCAAGTTGATACGTCCGTTTTTGCGCCGGAGCCAGTTTAGCTTAACATTTGACAATACAAGTTCTTTAAGCTCTAGGCGATGTCTGACTAAATCAAGAGGAGAAATACTCATCCTCATTTTACCGATAGAAAGTAATTCTCCCCGATGAAACTCCGAATCATCCCGAAGACTAACAGACCTTGCTGAAAAGCCAAGCTCAGGCCAGAACCGCCAGTGCATATCGCCATGAATAATCAGCTGGCGGCCGGTTTTTGCCATAACTTCTTGCTGTAAAACACGTTTAAGATCGTTAGGCTTAACAGTCAACAACAGGGCTGCAACTGCAGCGCCTGTGATAATCAAAACGGCAAAAAGGCCAAATAGGATCTTGCGTATCATGCAGTTCTAACAATCTCGTTCATCTTCATCAATTCGACTCGCTACAGCCCCCTGTTGATTCTTATATTTTGCATTGATTCGCTTATTATATGGACGGGCAGCCGGTGCTGATAATGTCTCAAAGTTAAGCGCACCAATCGCCATCTTAGGACGCAGAGCAAGTGGTAATTTGCCTGAGTTGAAAAATTCTAAAACAATTTTCCCTGACCAGCCGGGATCTATACGATGAGCGGTTACATGAACCATCAGCCCTAATCGGGCCAAAGATGAGCGCCCATCCAGCCAACCAACCAGATTATCTGGCAAAGTAACTGACTCATACGTTGCAGCCAGAGCTAATTCACCGGGATGCAAAAAGAACGCATCTTCATCTGCAATATAGATCTCATCGCTCATCACCTTATGAAGTTGCTCAGTGACGCGCTCTTTGGGTCCGCTTAAATCAATATAAGGCGCAGTGTGATCGTTAAAGACTCTGAACTCATGTCCCAGACGAATATCAACGGTAACACCGCTAATCATACCTTTAGTCGGAGCAGGTTCGATGACAATCAGCCCTTGTTCCATATAACGTTCTATATCTATATCACATAAACGCATTAACGTTTTTCTCCTGACTGAGCCAATAAATGACGGATACGAGTTTTAATGATCTCAATTGCAATTCTATTTTTTCCACCTCTGGGAATAATCACATCCGCATATTCTTTTGATGGTTCAATAAATTGCTTAAACATAGGGCGAACGGTTAAGTGATACTGCGCCAAAACCGATTCTAATGTTCGCCCTCTTTCACGGACATCACGTTCAATACGCCGTGCCAGACATATATCCAGTGGCGTATCCATAAAGATGCTGGCATCAAGTTGCTCTCTTATCGCTTCATCAGTAAACAACAAAATACCTTCTAAGATAATAATCCTGGAAGGTTGAAATGCGACAGTTTCCGCCAGACGCGTATGCTCTTTGTATGAATACTGTGGTAATTCGATTGACTGACCAGATTTCAACTGAATTAGATGTTCGACTAATAACGCATGATCCATTGACTTTGGATGATCGTAATTTGTTCTGACCCGTTGAGCCATTGTCATATTTGACTGATCTTTATAATAACTATCTTCAGATATGACACTGATGCAGTCTGCACCTAATTCATCACTCACTTCCCGATAAACACTTTGAGCAAATAAGCTCTTACCTGACGCTGAGGCACCGGCGATACCGATCACCACACATTGGGATGACTTCGACATAATTATTTTTATTTATAGCTAGTTATAATTTTTACATACACAAACCCCGTTCTAAATGCGGACGGGGTTTAAGATAAATTCGTTCTAAACGACTTGTACCGATATTGATTCAGGACGAGCCGTCGAAAAAAAGTACAAACATGTGGTCAGTTGCTCACCTAATGCCAGATAAAGCGCCTTACTCGGGCAATCTTTTTGCTGGAGATTCTGCCCGGTCTCGTTGCATTCATTCATCAAATGATCGAACGGTAAACTTGCCAAAATTGAGAGGTGAGTTGCTTCACTGAGCATCTGCGCACCCTTTTGCCCGAAAAGAAAATGTTTATCACCACATGACGGGCAAATATGATAACTCATGTTTTCGATAATTCCGAGTACAGGAACCTCAACATGATGAAACATCGAAATCCCTTTATGAGCATCACGCAGTGCCAAAGATTGAGACGTAGTCACGACAACACTTGCAGTTACAGGCATCTGTTGAGACATAGTCAGCTGAATATCACCAGTACCTGGAGGCATATCAATCAGCAAATAATCCAGCTCAGGCCAGTTTGTTTCCTGTAATAATTGCAACAAAGCCTTACTTGCCATTGGTCCCCGCCAAATCGCAGCTTCTTCAGGTGGCTGTAAGAACCCTATACTATTGGCATATACCCCATGCGCATACAAAGGTTCCATGGTTTTCCCATCGTGGGAAATAGGTTGGTGTCCTTCTATACCCAATAACAAAGGAACTGATGGGCCATAAATATCAGCATCAAGAATCCCGACTTTCACACCACTGGCTGCAAGTGCAGTTGCAATATTTACGGTAACAGATGATTTACCGACCCCACCTTTGGCTGAACTGATGGCAATAATATTTTTAACACCCGGAATTGGTGTACTTGTTTTACCCTTGACGAGACGGGCACTTACATCTGGCGCATAATGCAACCCAGGCAACTGGCTTTCAAGCAATTTTGCAACGTTTGGACACGCAAATGGTGGTGCAAAAACCCATGGTCGATCTGGATTTTCACCTGGCTTAAGCCAACCTGATTCCCCTATAGATAATGACCACTGCTCCGGTTTATGTTGAAAAACCTGATTTTCCATTATTTCACTCTTATCTTTTTACTTGTCTGTATTATACCCATTTCGTTTGTTCTGGCGATGGCACATCTAGGAAAAATTGACTTGATCAGGTAGGATGAACGGAATATATAAATTTCTCACCTAAATTGAAGCATTAGAATCAGCATGACTACAGCACAACGAAACATTCTGGTCACTTCAGCACTGCCTTATGCAAATGGATCCATCCATCTTGGGCATTTGCTTGAACATATACAAACCGACATCTGGGTTCGTTTTCAACGTTTACGCGGACATCAGTGTTACCACATCTGCGCAGATGATGCGCACGGAACACCAATCATGTTAAAAGCCCAGCAAATGGGCATTAAACCCGAAGAGATGATTGATCAGGTTCGCCAGGAACATATGAACGATTTTTCAGGGTTCCAGATTGGATTTGATAACTATTATTCAACCCATAGCGACGAAAACCGGGAATTTTCAGAATATATTTACAAGCAGCTCCGGGCATCTGGCTACATTAAAACCCGGACCATCGCTCAGCTTTATGATCCTGAAAAACAAATGTTTTTACCTGATCGCTTTGTCAAAGGAACATGCCCTAACTGCGGCTCAGAAGATCAATACGGCGATAACTGTGACAATTGTGGCGCAACATATAGTCCCACAGAACTGATTAACCCCCGTTCGGCTGTTTCAGGTGCAACCCCTGAAATGCGCGAATCAGAGCATTATTTCTTTGATTTACCCGCTTTTGAAGACATGCTCAAAAAATGGATTGACTCAGGTGCACTGCAAACCGGGGTTGCTAATAAATTAAAAGAATGGTTTGAGCAAGGCCTGCAACAATGGGATATCAGCCGTGATGCACCCTACTTTGGCTTTGAAATCCCAGATGCGCCCGGAAAATATTTTTACGTCTGGTTGGATGCTCCCATTGGCTATATGGGTTCTTTTAAAAACTATTGTGATCAACACAATGTTGATTTTGATGCATTCTGGAATAAGAATTCCGATGCTGAGGTCTACCACTTTATTGGAAAAGATATCATCTATTTCCATGGTCTATTTTGGCCTGCAATGTTAGACGGAGCCGGATTCAGAAAACCAACCAGCATTTTTGCTCATGGTTATGTCACTGTTAACGGCGCTAAAATGTCTAAATCAAAAGGGACATTTATTCAAGCCAGCACCTATCTGAAGCATTTAAATCCAACTTATCTTCGCTATTACTATGCTGCAAAATTAAATAGTCGTCTTGATGATTTAGACCTGAATCTCGAAGACTTTGCACAACGCGTCAACTCAGATCTTGTCGGCAAAGTCATTAATATTGCCAGCCGTACAGCGGGTTTTATTCATAAGCGATTTAATGGCAAATTATCTGAACATATAGCTCAACCTGAACTGCTAGAACATTTTGTGAATGCTAATGAACAAATAGCCTCCTATTTTGAGCAGAGAGAATTTGGTAAAGCTGTTCGTGAAATTATGGCCTTAGCTGATAAAGCGAACCAATATATTGCTGAACAGGCACCGTGGAAATTAATTAAAGATGAAGCAACCAACCAACAAGCTCATAATGTTTGCTCGCTTGCTTTAGAACTTTTCCGAATACTCATTATCTATTTAAAACCGATTTTACCTGAACTGGCTTCACAAACTGAACAGCTACTCAATACCAAGCTGACATGGCAATCAATTCATAAGCCAATTTTTGGCGCTTCAATTAATCCATTCAAACCACTACTACAACGTGTTGAAATGGCAGAAATTGAAGCAATGATTGAAAGCTCCAAGCAAGACTTAACTCAGATGCAACAGACGCAATCACAAGCTGCAACTTCACATCTGACAGATGAACCAATCAGTGAAACAATTGAGTTTGATGATTTTGCAAAAATCGACTTACGTGTTGCCCGCATAACCAAAGCAGAACACGTACCAAAAGCCAATAAATTACTCAAGTTACAGTTGGATCTAGGTGGAGAAACACGACAAGTCTTTGCAGGCATAAAATCCGCTTATAACCCTGAAGATCTTGAAGGAAAATTAACCGTTATGGTTGCAAATCTGGCTCCGCGAAAAATGCGATTCGGAGTGTCAGAAGGCATGATTGCCGCAGCAGGGCCCGGAGGAAAAGATATCTGGTTATTAAGCCCTGATGAAGGTGCAGAACCTGGTATGCGCATTAAATAACTGATATTTATAAGGCCTCCTTTGAGGCCATTTTCTTTTAACTTCGATTGGGTCTAGCATAACTTCCGGTTAAATCCGGTTTGTTCTAAAATTCGGGTTGATATCTCCTCAACCGATAGTTGGCTGGTATTGATATACGGAATCGCTTCCTGGCGGAATAAGGTTTCTACACAAGCAAGTTCATGAGCACACTGCTGCTTGCTGGCATATTGACTCCCTGCAAGACGATTTTCTCTCACTTCGGTCAGGCGCTGCGCATCAATCGTTAATCCAAATAATTTATAACGATGAATCTCAAATTCCGGCAATAATCTAAGTGCATTCAGATCTTCTGCAATAAAAGGATAATTCACAACACGTAACCCAAATTGCATTGCCATATAAAGCCCTGTTGGAGTTTTCCCGCTTCTTGATACCCCCAAAAGAATAAGATCCGCCTGATCCAAATTTTTAAGTGAAATGCCATCATCATGAGCTAACGTATATTCAATGGCTGAAATACGATCAAAATATCGATCAGAATCTTTAAAGACACTGCGTGAGCGATGTAACTTTGGCTGAGCTTCCATATTTAAATCTTGCCCAACAGAATTAACTAATCCTGCCAAAACATCGTAAAAAAAACCCGGGGCTTTGAGCAGTGCTTCTCGAATATCAGGAATCACAATTGAAAAAAAGACCAATGGTTTACAACCAGAGCGCGCATAAGATTTCTGAAGCCATCTTACCAACTCATCTAATTTTTCCGAATTTTCAACAAATGGAACCCTTTTTTCATCGGCAATAATAGAAAACTGATTGACGACTGTACGTCCTATTGTTTCACACGTTATCGCTGTCCCATCAGAGACATAAAATACATTACGTTTTTTTTTCTCAATTTGCATACTCAGTTGCTCAAAATAAGTATTTTTACATGGAATGTAATAGACAATAACAATAATATAAGAAAGTGTTTAGGTTAACTCACTATAAATTCAAAAATTTTTAACCCGGGAAACTTTCCCATCACCCTACAAGTAACATGAGATGTCATGGAGATTTTAAAAATGCAAGAACATATCCTCTGGTTCAATCAATTATCAATGGACGACGTTGATAAAGTAGGTGGAAAAAATGCATCTCTTGGAGAGATGGTCTCAAAGCTCACCTCTGCCGGGGTATCAGTACCCAATGGTTTTGCAACCACTGCCTATGCATTTAACCAATTTCTGGACTTTGATGGTCTGGATGAGCGGATCCACCAACGACTCGACTCACTCGACATCACTGATGTCAATGTATTACAAGAAACCGGAGCGGCTATTCGTCAATGGATCATTGATGCTCCATTCCCTGAAGATCTTGAAACAGCCATCCGCCGAGACTATCAAATTCTTATTGATGGAAATTCCGAATTATCGGTTGCAGTTCGCTCTTCAGCAACAGCGGAAGATCTGCCAGATGCATCTTTTGCCGGCCAGCAAGAGACATTTTTAAATGTTAAAGGAATTAATGCCGTTCTCGAAGCCACCAAATACGTTTATGCATCATTATTTAATGATCGCGCAATATCCTACCGGGTACACCAGGGTTTTGATCACCGGGGAATTGCACTTTCAGCGGGCGTCCAGCGAATGGTCCGCTCAGACAAAGCATCCTCAGGCGTCATGTTCACCTTAGATACAGAATCAGGTTTTGATCAGGTGATTTTCATAACATCGGCCTGGGGTCTTGGGGAGATGGTTGTTCAGGGGGCAGTAAACCCTGACGAATTTTACATTCATAAACCATCTCTCGAATCTGGTGTGATGCCTATTGTCAAAAAAACATTCGGCTCAAAACTTATCAAAATGGTTTACACCAATGACCAGCAGATTGGCAAGCAAGTCCAGGTTATCGACACAGATTCTAAAGAAAGAGAACAATTCTCGCTCAGCGAAGATGAAATCATCGAATTAGCTAAGCAGGCAATGATCATTGAGAAACACTATCAACGTTCAATGGATATCGAATGGGCTAAAGATGGTATCGATGGAAAAATCTATATTGTCCAGGCCAGACCTGAAACCGTTTGCTCCCAGAGCGATAAAAATGAAATTGAACGCTTTCAGCTCTATGAAAAAAGCAACGTGTTAATCGAAGGTCGAGCAATCGGTCAGAGAATTGGTAGTGGGCCGGTAAGACTGGTCAAAGATTTAAGCCAGATGTCACTGGTACAAGATGGCGATGTGCTGGTAACCGATATGACAGATCCTGACTGGGAACCAGTTATGAAAAAAGCCTCGTCAATTGTCACAAACCGAGGCGGACGGACATGTCATGCTGCAATTATTGCCCGAGAACTTGGCATACCGGCTATCGTTGGATGTGGTGAAGCCACCTCAACATTACAAGAGGGGGAACTGGTCACAGTTTCATGCTCAGAAGGTGAAACGGGTATTGTTTATCAAGGCCAGTTAGATTATGAAATCCATCGTTCAGAAATCACTGCCCTACCCAAACTACCAATCAAAGTGATGATGAATGTCGGAAATCCTGATCGTGCTTTTAGCTTTGCGCAGCTTCCTAACGAAGGTGTAGGACTCGCACGTCTTGAATTTATCATCAATAAAATGATCGGTATTCACCCTAAAGCGCTTTTGAATTTTAACCGACAAGAGCAAAAACTTCAGGATGAAATACAACAACGTATTCGCGGATATAAAGATCCTGTCGATTTTTACATCAGCAAACTGACCGAAGGGATCGCGACTATCGCGGCTGCTTTTTGGCCAAAACGCGTGATTGTCAGGATGTCTGACTTTAAATCAAATGAATATAGTAATTTGATTGGTGGTGATGTCTACGAACCCCATGAGGAAAATCCAATGTTGGGATTCCGTGGAGCTTCTCGCTATGTTTCTGAGTCATTTGAAGATTGTTTTAAACTTGAATGTGAAGCCATCAAACGTGTTCGCAATACAATGGGATTAAAGAATGTTGAAATTATGATTCCTTTTGTACGCACAACGGATGAAGCAGCTTGTGTGATTGATCTGCTTGAAAAATATGGACTTCGTCGCGCAGAACAAGGACTCAAAGTGATTATGATGTGCGAATTGCCCTCGAATGCAATTTTAGCGAATGAATTTCTAAGTTACTTCGATGGTTTTTCTATTGGTTCCAACGATATGACTCAATTAACCCTCGGATTAGATCGCGATTCAGGTGATATAGCTCACCTATTCGACGAGCGCAATGATGCCGTAAAAGCCATGATGAAAATGGCAATTGAAGCTGCAACGAAAGCAGGTAAATATATTGGTATTTGTGGTCAGGGCCCATCAGATCATGATGATCTGGCAAAATGGTTAATGGAACAGGGAATCAGCTCCGTATCTCTAAACCCAGACACAGTCATTGACACCTGGATAAAATTAGAAAAAGTGACCCGATAATCACATCTGACTAAGAAAATATACGGGAAAGGTAACTCAATGTTGCCTTTCCTTTTTTAATATTTAACCTCAACCCGAGATAAGAAGTTACAATGAATAACGATTGATTCATGATGGGTCAGTCTTGTTTTCTGATGTGGGATTTAACGCCAAAATCGACTTTACTCCCTATCAGAAAAAGCTTTCTTATCCCGAGGTGGGGTTATTTACATATCATATTGCGCTGAAAATGCGCTATCTCTCATTTTTACAATTATAATAAAAACTATGTTTTATTTTTAGTGATATCACGTTTTTAATCTTATTTCTTAGTAGACTATTAATAGTCCTGACAACTTAGTCTTTCGCATATTAAACACTGCTCAAAAGGAATTTTGCAATGAAAGCTAAAATACTTCCATG
Source organism: Candidatus Celerinatantimonas neptuna (assembly GCA_911810475.1). Classification (NCBI taxonomy): domain Bacteria; kingdom Pseudomonadati; phylum Pseudomonadota; class Gammaproteobacteria; family Celerinatantimonadaceae; genus Celerinatantimonas; species Candidatus Celerinatantimonas neptuna. The sequence goes on along the minus strand of OU461276.1, from coordinate 3,532,101 downwards.
TATTACAGCACTCCTGCTTAGCGGCTCTCTAGCAGCCTTTAGCCATCAGGCTAATGCAAAAGTAGTTTTAAAACTAGCTCATAACTTAGAAAATAACCATGTAGTAGCAATTGCATTTCGTCATATGGCTAAAGAAGTAGCAGAGCAATCACATAGCGATCTACAAATCCGTATTTACCCAAGTGGACAAATGGGAGGACCTCGCGAAAGTCTGGAAATGCTTCAGCAAGGCGCACTGGATATGACCAAAGCAATGGCATCTGAACTCGAATCATTTGATTCAGTCTTCTCAATATTCAGCCTACCTTATTTGTTTTCCAGCAGCGAACAATACCATAAGGTCTTATATGGACCTGTCGGGCAAGAGTTGGCCAAGCATGCCATGAAAAAGGGTCTTTACCCTATCGGAGCTTATATTGGTGGTAGCCGTAGTTTTTATGCAAAAAAACCAATTCGGACACCAGCAGATCTCAAAGGGCTACGAGTCAGAGTTATTACGACTCCGACAACCATTAAAATGATCCAATTACTCGGAGGCTCGCCAGCTCCTATTCCTTTTGGTGAGGTATATACAGCACTACAACAAGGTGTTGTCGATGCTGCCGAAAACAACATCCCATCCTATGTTCAGACCCGTCACGTAGAAATAACACCTTACTTTTCTGCCGACCAACATACATCCATTCCTGACTATCTGGTGATTTCTACAAATAGCTGGAATAAGTTGACTCCCAAAGAGCAAAAAATCCTTAAAACTGCAGTGGAACATTCGGAACAATATGAAAGAAGGTTATGGGTTGCGCAGGTAAAGAAATCAAAAGCTGAAGCAATTAAACTTGGAGCCCATTTCATAACAGTAAACAAAGCTGCCTTTAAGGCAAAATTGGCTCCAATGTGGAATGATTTCCGTAAGAACCCACAAAAAGCTGCATGGTTAGAAAAAATAGAATCTGTTCATTAATCAACCAAAGTTAATAAAAGGTCATTCTTGCGTGAATGGCCCTACCATCAACCTGCCCCTCCTGACTAACATACAATAATAATAAATCATTCAATCCAGACTTAAATAGTGATGAGAAAACCTTGAACTGCAATAGTTATATGATATAAAAGAATTATTTCAATATTGCTCAAGATGTTACGCAGACATGAAGTCATTGCAAGATAAACTAAAAAATCGCTATTATTCAGCCAAGGAACGACAAAAGGCAGTCCCCAGCCTACAAGCTTTAGCCTATCTTCAACATGGCAATTACGCATCTATTGAAATAACAACCCCTTTAGGAAAACGCCTGAAACTGATCACCCGATTTATTGGATACTCTGACGATGACTGCCAGTTGCTCTTTGCGCTTCCTTCGAACCTTTCGCCAAAAACTTTTCAGGAATATTTCACAGCAGGCAGACATGTAAAGGTTACGGTTATATCAGAAGACGGTGAAGGCTGTCTGGCTCAATTTAATCAACAAATAAAGCATATCATCACAAAGCCGATGAGACTTTTTTCATTGGAACTACCAGCACAGGCAATGCTTGCCGAATTACGCCAAGAAACACGGTATAGACTCAACTTACCAGGGGAACTTCAATACCAGAATCGTCGATTTGAAATTAATTTGACAGATTTATCACTTCATGGTTGTTGTTTCGCAATCAGTCGATTAATCGAATCACTTCAACAAGATTCATCAATACGTCTTTCAATTCAACATCCATATAATCATCAGCAATATGTCTTAAAAGGAATGATCCGAAATCGCCGCAGTGCGAAAGGCAACTCAATTTATGGCGTTTTATTAAAAGAGGATAAACAAGCAAACCCTCAACAATTAATCTCAGCGCTCATTCTTCATGCTTCAAGATTGAGCTTTCCACAAGACGATCAATCACCACAAAATATAAATTAACTATATCAATGGATAAGACACTTCCTCCTAGACCTAACAGCATATCTGCCGGGTTAACAGTTCAAACAACTTAACTGAAGGTAGTAAAAGAGAGTCGGGATAATCATAGTCAACATGATGTAAAGCACTATGCCCTTCCCCGGCTCCCAATCCAAACATGGCCCCCTGGAAATTTTCAGTAAAACAACCGAAATCTTCTCCCCACTTAAATGGTTCAGAGGGATACATTATACTCATTTCCAGACGCCGGCCCGCCATTTCAAGTAAAGCAACCGATTCCTGATGGTTATCACAAGCCCTAAAAATATCCAACCATTGATAATCAAATGAGATTTGGTACTCAGAACAAATAGCCGAAAAATACTCGATAAATTGATTTGACAGTTCATCCATAGACCGATTGCCAAAACATCTCAAAGTAAAATGTATCTCCGCATTCCCCGGCATCGTTCCATATGCAGGTTCACCCATTTTAATACAAATAGGAGTTATTAACCTGAACGCTTTGTATTTGATACAATTATTACTAAATTGTTTTGCAAAATTAATCAGCTTTTCTATTACCCAGGCAGGACAATTACCCGACTCCGGTTCTGCTGCATGAGCCGTTTGACCATGTAACTGAATCGCAATGCTCTGAACTGCTGCAGTAAATGAATTCTCGCGGATGACCAACTGGCCCAGAGGATATCCGGGAAGATTATGGTACGCAAAAACATAATCTAATTTTATATTTTTTTGCTGTAACTCAGTAATAACGGCCTGCGCACCCTGCCCTGTTTCCTCTGCGGGTTGAAAAAGAAGCCAGACAGCACCTCTGCTGATCGGTTTCCGACTCAGTAATCTTGCAACACCTAACAAGGATGTTGTATGGCCATCATGACCACACAAATGACTAACCCCAGGTGTCATGCTGACGTAACAGTGCTGGGCCAGCTCCTGAATGGGGAGAGCATCCATATCAGCTCTCAATAACACAGAAGGTCCGGGAATATGGCTATTAAAACAAGCAATTATGCCGGAGTCGGCAATAGTTGAAATCGTTGGAGGGGAAGGTAAAAGCCTCAATTGATTTCGTATATATGTCTGGGTTTGAAACTCACTTCCAGATAATTCTGCAATTTTATGTAAATCATGCCGGATAGTTATGAGTTTTTGATGTTCATCAGAATGAATCATTAATCAGATACAGGCGATTATAATTGATTCAATATAACATAAATATTATTAAATATTCAATATCATCCATTGTATATTTTATTAAAATCGATGAACTTAGATGCAAACAAATCGTTAAAAACATAGAAATATATAAAAACTTGATTAATTTAAGATCTGTGATTACTTTTAATATTAGGGATTTTTAATATGAGAATATTGTGAATGGATTTGCCAAATTTAAATTTAAATCAATCTGCTATTTTCTTTGATTTTGATGGCACTTTAGTAGATATAAAACCGACTCCTGATCAAGTCAAAATACGCCCTCAAACACAATCTTTGTTAATCCAGCTCAACAATAGATTAGACAATGCACTTGCAATTATTAGCGGAAGAAGCATCGAATCATTAGTCAACTGTTTACTAAAACCTGTACCTAAACTCAGCTTAAGTGGTAGCCACGGCGCTCAGTATCAACTTTCAGAGTCCAATTTCGTACAATTACACCCCAAAGTGAAAGCCATGCCATTACCGCTTGTAAGGCAATGCAAAGCATTTAGTCAAAAACACCAACTCATCTGGGAACCTAAACCATATTCTATTATTATCCATTACCGGAATTACCCTGAATTAGAAAAAGAAGTTGAAAGTTATTTAAAAAATATCATTTCAGATTATCCTGACTTAACAATTCAAAAAGGTAAGTTTATATGCGAAATAAAACATGCAGGTATAAATAAATCATCCGCTCTAAAATTATTTATGAACAAACCTTTATTCTATGGACGAAACCCCTGGTATTTTGGTGATGACATAACAGATGAAGATGCTTTCCAATGGATTAATCACCATCAGGGTATTTCTGTAAAAATCGGTAATTATAAAAACAGCCGTGCAAAATTCCACCTTGAAACTCCATATAGCCTTATTCAATTTTTCCAAAGCAGTTTAAATTTGGAGAATTAATATAATGAAAAAAAATCTTAATCTGGCATTAATTGGAAACTGTACAATCAGTGCATTAATTGATTCACACGCTGAAATAGTTTGGTGTTGCATGCCAAGCTTTGATAGTAATCCAATATTTGCTTCTCTGTTAAGCGAACCCAAAAAAGAATTAATCAATGGAATATATAGGATTGATCTCGCCGACTTTAGTCATTGTGAACAACATTATCAAAAAAATACGGCTATTGTAGAAACAATCTTATTTGATCACCATGGTAATAGTGTTGTCATTACTGATTTTGCTCCCCGATTTCAACAATATGACCGAATATACAGGCCAACAACAATTGTTAGACGGATAAAACCCCAGGGATACCCAAAAATCCGGGTCCATATACGTCCAGTTGATATTGGAAGTAATTCATCATATGCGCGTATTACAGGGAGCCATCATATTCGCTTTATCGGAGATCAGTTTTCAATCAGGCTCACAACTGACTTATCCATTACCCACATCAATCAGGAAAAATGGTTCATCCTGAATAAAGAACATAACTTAATTCTGGGTAAAGATGAACCAGTAAAAGAATCAATTCCCAGAGAAGCCAATCGCTTTTTTCACAAAACTGCAGAATTCTGGCGGCACTGGGTCAGTAACCTTGCGCTTCCCTTCGAATGGCAAGAAGCCGTTATCCGATCGGCCATCACACTCAAATTAAGTGCTTATGAAGATACTGGAGCAATTGTTGCGGCAATGACAACGTCTATCCCGGAATCAGCTCACTCTGGGCGAAACTGGGATTATCGTTTTTGCTGGCTAAGAGACAGCTTTTTTACCATCCATGCACTTAACCGATTAGGGATTACAACCACAATGCAGCAATATCTGCAATTCATTATAAATATTGTCATCGACATGGATGATCATCATCTTCAACCGGTGTATTGCATCAATGGTGAACATGAAATGCCTGAGGAAGAGATCAAAACATTAAGCGGATACCGCGGAATGGGACCTGTCCGAATCGGCAACCAAGCAGCACAACAGATACAGCATGATATTTATGGTGCAATTATTTTATCTGTGACTCAAATGTTCTTCGATGAACGAATTACCCCACCAGGTGATCAATGTCTTTTCCATATATTAGAAGCAGTTGGGACAAAAGCTGTTCAATTCTACAATAAACCAGATGCCGGGCTATGGGAGCTGAGAGGTCAAAAACATATTCATACATTCTCAAGTATGATGTGTTGGGCTGCCACCGATCGTCTTGCGAAAATCGCGGCGAAACTGGGTCTTAATACACGCCAACAATACTGGCAACAACAGGCTTACCTGATCCACAAAGAAATTGATCAGCGAGGTTTTAACTCTGAGATAAATAGTTACACAGCAACATGGGATGGTAAGTCAATTGATGCAAGTCTTTTACTGGCCTGTAAGCTAGGATTTATAGCCAGCTCAGATCCCCGATTTACAGGAACAGTCCAGGCTATTGAAAATAACCTGAAACCTAATCGTAGCCCTTATCTGTTTCGATATGTCATTCCCGACGATTTTGGTTCTCCTGAAAATGCTTTTACAATTTGTAGCTTCTGGTATATCGAAGCTCTGGCATCTATTGGCAGAAAAGCAGATGCCCGCCATCTATTTGAGCATCTATTAAAACAAAGGAATCATGTAGGTCTACTATCAGAAGATATATCGCCGCAGACCGGCGAGCTTTGGGGAAACTTCCCTCAAACCTACAGCATGGTTGGCATCATCAACTGCGCCCGGATACTCAGCCAACAATGGGAAAGCATTCTATGAGCAGATTAGTGGTCGTCTCAAATCGGGTTGCTCGGCCAGATTCAATCAATAAAGGAAATCAAGGCGGCTTAGCCGTCGGGGTTTTAGCGGCTATGGCCGAAAGTGGTGGATTATGGTTTGGCTGGAATGGCCGTATTGAAAATCGGGCAATCAATGAAGTTCGCCAGGACAAAAAAGGGAATATCGACTTTATTACCATTGGCTTACGGAAAAATGAATATGATAATTTCTATCGCGGCTATTCAAACAGCGTATTATGGCCACTATTGCATCAACGTCCGGATCTGATGAATTATCATAATCATTATCGACTAGGATACCTCGGTGTAAATAAAAAATACGTCGACCACTTGCTTCCTTTTCTATACCCAGATGACACAATATGGATCCATGATTACCAACTAATTCCAATGGCTAAACTACTCCGTGAGGCTGGTGTTGAATCACCCATAGGATTTTTCTTACATACTCCTTTCCCTCCATTAGATTCACTAAGGGCCCTCCCCGGGCATAAAGAACTGCTTCACGAGTTACTTCACTACGATTTAGTCGGATTTCACACACTTATGGATCAACGTGATTTCCTTGAGGCAATACGCTATAGCCTTCATGGAAAAATAACCCGTTCTAATCTCGTGATCTGTCAGGGACATCAATTATTAACCGGCGTTTATCCAATTGGCATCGAAACAGATGAAGTTCCACAGAAAGTCAAACGAGGCATTCGGTCAAAAGAATACCAACAATTGAAAAGTGAGCTTGGGCTTCGGAAATTAATTATTGGAGTTGATAGGCTTGACTATAGTAAAGGACTCTTTCATCGATTTCAGTCTTATGAACAATTACTCAAAACACATCAGGAATTTCACCGAAAAACGGTCTATATGCAAATAGCCCCAAAATCCAGAAGTGATGTAAAAGCCTATGGGCAATTAGCCCAACAAGTCGAGCAGACTGTAGGCCATATCAACGGAACATATGCCGATTTCGATTGGACACCTTTACGCTATCTCAATCAGGGATTTCGGCGCAATACCATTTTTGCATTATATAACCTCGCTCACATAGGTTTCGTGACGCCTTTGCGTGATGGAATGAACTTAGTCGCAAAAGAATTTATTGCTGCCCAAGATCCAAATAACCCGGGAGTTTTAGTTCTCTCAAAGATGGCTGGAGCATCAGCAGAATTAGATGCAGCTGTAATCGTAAATCCTTATGACACAGAATCTGTTGCTCACCAATTAGCGATGGCATTAAATATGCCTCTGGAAGAAAGGCAACACAGGTGGAACAAATTAATCACAACCATAAAACATAATAATATCCATCACTGGCAAAAATCTTTCCGGGCTGATTTGATTGCTCATGTTCATCCAATATAAATCGTCTAATGCTTGTTCTTCAGTCCAATCCGCCATATAGTCTGGTTTTTGATTTATTATGAGTGACCAAAATTTCGATTCCTTAGCCCATAAATTTACCCATAACATTTATGGAACAATTAAAGGTCAAATAAGATTAGAGATTCTTAACCGAGATCTAAATAAATATACGCCTTTGCAAAGTCAAAAATTAAGAATCCTTGATGCGGGCGGCGGAATTGGATATCTAAGTAGACAATTGGCGGCTCAGGGACATGAAGTTGTTTTATGTGATATATCAGATGAATTACTTCACAAGGCACAGCAAGAAATCGAACAATTTACACCCAATATTTCTCTACAGTTATTACATTGTTCCATTCAGAAATTACCTAAAAACCTTGGAAAATTCGATTTAATACTTTGCCATGCTGTACTTGAATGGCTTGAAGATGGCTATCAAACCCTGTCTAAACTTCAAGAATTTCTATCTGAAACAGGCCATTTCTCTCTCATGTTCTATAATTTAGAAGCACAGCGCTTCCACGCGCTTGTTTGTGGTAACTTTAGTTATATAAACAATGGGTTAAAGGCCAAGAAGACTGTACGACTAACCCCTCAGCATGCCTATTTAATTCAGGATATAAGAAAATGGTTCAAAGAATGGCAGTTAACTGAAGTCGCAACCAGCGGAGTGCGGGTCATTAACGATTATTTAAAAGCAGGTGCTCGTCAACAGTTTAATGAGTCTGAATTAATCGATATGGAATTAAAATACTCAACTCATCCAGCTTACTTAGAACTGGGTCGTTACATTCATATTATTGGAAGCAATTAAAATGGTTTGTAAATAATTTAGAACTAATCTTCTTATTTTTGATCTTAATCATGTTGCTGCACGGTTAAATATTTGTACATTCTGAATTCAATTCATGTAATAGAAATAGATCTTTTTTATTGATTGAATTGTGATTAATATTGTTATAAGTGATTGATATGGATCAAACAATTTAGGTTGATGATTATTTGTTCGGTTCGTGTTTCATAAATTCATCTTCTGGTTAACAGAATAAAACACGGGAGAAACCATAAAAATACACAATTAAAACAATATTAAAACATTTAGTGTGATGAGAGTAACAAGTACAAATAATTGCTGAGAAATACGTGTTTGAACTCTTAATTTAGATCAACTAATGGCATACTAATGCCGTGGTTGTCATCATCCGCATGTTAAGAAATATGATGAATGTTTCTTAATCGATAAAAAGCGGTGACGTGCTACGCCTACCGCCAAACGTTGGCCCCACAGGCTGAAAACTAATCAAAACAATAATTCGTTACTTAAGGAGCAGATAATGATTAACGAAACGGTGGTCGAGCTTTCTCGATGGCAGTTCGCTCTCACCGCGCTATATCACTTCCTGTTCGTACCACTGACATTAGGCATGACTTTCTTGCTAGCCATTATGGAAACAACCTATGTCATCACTGGGCGGCAGATATACAAGGATATGACGCGGTTCTGGGGCAAACTCTTCGGGATTAACTTTGCATTAGGCGTCGCGACCGGTCTGACTATGGAATTCCAATTCGGTAGTAACTGGTCTTATTATTCTCATTACGTAGGTGATATTTTCGGCGCACCACTGGCTATCGAAGGCCTCATGGCTTTCTTCCTTGAATCAACAATGGTCGGGCTATTTTTCTTTGGCTGGGAAAGATTAAGCAAAGTGAAGCATCTCGCCGTAACTTGGCTAGTTGCAATTGGCTCAAATTTATCCGCACTTTGGATTCTTATTGCAAATGGCTGGATGCAAAATCCTGTCGGGGCTGAATTCAACTACCATACTATGCGTATGGAACTGACTAGTTTTACGTCATTAATTTTCAACCCTGTTGCTCAAGTTAAGTTCGTGCATGCGGTATCGGCTGGTTATGTAACGGGAGCCGTTTTTGTAATGGCAATCTCCAGTTATTACCTGCTTAAGGGAAGGGACCTTCCTTTCGCTCGTCGTTCATTTGCGATTGCCGCTGCATTTGGTCTTGCTTCTGTGCTAAGTGTCATTGTCTTAGGTGACGAATCTGGTTATGAAATGGGCGATGTCCAAAAAACTAAACTCGCAGCAATTGAAGGTGAATGGCAGACAGAACCAGCGCCTGCTGCTTGGACGTTAATAGGATTCCCAAATCAAAAACTCAAAGAAACCGAATACGCTATTAAAGTGCCAGGCGTTCTCGGATTAATTGCAACCCGCTCGTTGGATGAACAGGTCACAGGCCTGAGAGATCTCATGAAATACCATCGCCAACGTATCATTAACGGGATCTATGCTTATCGGCTCTTGCAGAAACTTAAAGCAGGAACAGCAACAAATGCCGAGAAAGCAAACTTTGATAAGGTTAAAAATGATTTAGGATATGGATTACTGGTTAAACCATATAGCCCGGACATGAATCATGTGTCTAAAGCAGCTATTGATAAAGCGGTCGCAAACAGTATTCCAGAAGTTGCACCACTTTTCTATGCATTTAGGATCATGGTTGCCTGTGGCGGTATTATGCTATTAGTCTTTATTGCGGCATTCTACCAAAACGCAAGGCGGAAAATCGGTCAAAACAGGACATTCCTGAAAATATGTATGCTCATATTACCCCTCCCCTGGCTAGCGTGTGAGACCGGGTGGTTTGTCGCCGAATTTGGTCGTCAACCCTGGGCGATTGGTGAAATCTTACCAACAAGTATGGCTGTTTCGAGCTTGTCTGAAGCTGATGTACTCACAACACTTATCGGAATGGTTGTTCTATATACATTATTCCTGACAGCCGAAATGTATTTGATGATACGATTCGCAAAACATGGGCCATCGAGTCTCCACACCGGCCGTTATGCTTTGGAACAAGAAATCAAATCTGCCACAGTGAAGGAGGTTTAAGCGATGGATTATCAAACTCTTAAACTCATCTGGTGGGTATTAATGGGAGTCCTGTTAATTGGGTTTACTGTTACCGATGGTTTTGACATGGGCGTAGGTACACTGCTCAGAGTCATTGGCAAAACCGATACCGACCGTCGAATCATGATTAATAGTATCGCCCCTCACTGGGATGGTAATCAGGTCTGGCTAATTACCGCTGGCGGCGCATTATTTGCTGCCTGGCCAATTGTTTATGCAACTTCTTTTTCTGGTTTTTATCTGGCGGTTTTACTGGCATTAGCAGCGTTATGGTTCCGCCCCGTCGGATTCGACTATCGTTCAAAACTGGAAAAAAGCAAATGGCGTAATGCCTGGGATTGGGGGATCACATTCGGTTCGTTTGTTCCTGCACTCATTTTCGGCGTTGCATTCGGTAACATTTTACAAGGCGTACCTTTCCACTTTAATGACATGATGCGTTCTTTCTATACTGGCACATTCTTCCAGTTATTGAACCCATTTGGCATTTTAGCGGGTCTTATCAGTGTACTCATGGTTGTCACCCAGGGCGGCGCATGGTTACAAATGAAAACCACGGATGATCTACGTGCTCGCGCAAGTAAATCGACATTAATTACTGGTGTGCTAACCGCAGTTCTATTCGCTTTAGCCGGTGTATGGATTGCATATGGTATCAAAGGTTATGTCATTACCAGTGTTATCCATGGCAATCAAGAATTAACTCCACTGATGAAAACCGCAGTCCAGCAACCGGGCGCATGGCTGACCAACTATAGTAAGTATCCGATTCTGATCCTTGCTCCTGTTTTAGGAATTGGTGGCATGTTACTGGCGGCATTATCTTCTTTGAAGAAAAATGGCGGACTTGCATTTTTATTCTCATCTTTGGGAATTGCCGGAATCATTCTGACTGCCGGTGGTTCAATGTTCCCATTCCTGATGCCTTCCATCACAAACCCTGGAATGAGTCTAACAATGTGGGATGCAACATCAAGTCATGAAACTATGATGATTATGTTTGTTGTTGCATGTATCTTCGTACCAATTATTCTTGCATATACCTTGTGGAACTATTGGGTTATGCGTGGTCGTCTGGATACTAAACACATTGAGAATAATAGTCATTCTTTGTACTAAAGGAGCATAAACATGTGGTATTTTACTTGGGTTTTAGGTGTACTTCTGGCTTGCTCATTTGGTGTTATTAATGCTGTCTGGCTAGAATTCCAAGGCTATAAAGGTGAAGAGGTTGAGCACGACGAAGGTTCAAGACAATAAGTCCATTAACCTGCTCAAAAACCTGCAAGCGCAGCAACGGCAACTGTTCGTTGCGGCGCTTATCGCAGGCGTAGTAATTACAGCAACAATTATTACTCAGGCAGCGTTACTTGCGACAATCATCAGCCAGTTAATACTGGATCATTTTTTCTCTCTTAATTTAGTTTACGGTTTTACTGCAACTTTACTGATTCGAGCTTTAGCCGGATTTGTTAAAGATAGGTGCTGCGCAAAAGCAAGTATTCAAATTCGCTCCTCTTTGCGTCACCGACTTATAGAACATCTTGCGCATCTTGGACCAGCACGCCAGGCTATTGATCTTGATGGCGGTTTATCAACAACTATATATGAGCAAGTTGATGCATTAGACGATTATTTCAATCGTTATCAGCTCCAGGCAATTATGTGTATATTAATACCTGTAGCCATACTTGTAACCGCTGCATGCATCTCCTGGTTTGCATTTATAGTCTTTCTACTAACCGCCCCTTTAGTCATCTATTTTATGATATTAGTTGGCCAGAAAGCTGCTGATGCAAACCGTCGTCAATTTGCAGTTTTGGCAATTCTATCAAATCAGTTTGTAGATTTAACACGGGGATTGTTTCAGCTACGCTTACTCAGTCGCGAGCGCGAGGCAGAACAGCGTCTACGAGACAGTGCTGAGTCCTATCAGTCGACAACAATGAAAGTGCTGGGATTAGCTTTTCTATCAACGGCAACTCTCGAATTATTTGCCTCCATTTCAATTGCAATTATTGCCTTGATTCTGGGGCTGGGTTTAATTAAGCAAGTTCCTGGATACGGGGGCCAGATTTTCTTAAATCTGCATGATTCATTATTCATGCTATTACTTGCTCCTGAGTTTTATCTTCCATTAAGGCAATTAGGTGCTGATTATCATGCCCGGCAAAAAGCAATTGCGGCTGCCGAAAAAATCCTTGAAATATTATCTATTCAGCTAGTCCATCCAACAGCCAAAGCGCCTGAGCCATTAAAGCAAACCAACAACACGATTACTTTTAGTGATGTCAGCTGGCAAATAGAACAACGCCATCTACTCAAAAATATCCACCTGACGATCAATCCGGGTGAACGCATTTGGCTAAGTGGTGAATCAGGAGCCGGTAAATCAAGCCTGCTTAATCTGTTACTTGGTTTTAACCTTGATTATCAGGGAACCATATCGATTGGCTCGCAATCTCTCAAGTCGATAGAACTCTCTAGCTGGCGAAGTCAACTGGCGTGGCTACCACAAACACCAGAATGGGTTAGTGGAACACTAGGACAAAACCTGATTTTAGGATTAGGAAAAATTACAGATACACAAGTTGCAAAAGCATTAGTTCAAGCTGAAGCAAGTGAATTTATACAGGCACTCCCTCTGGGACTAGATACACCAATCTCAGAACTTGGTGCGGGTTTATCAGGAGGCCAACTTCAACGCTTATCTATCGCCAGAGCGATTTTAACTGATGCTCCGGTCTGGCTTTTAGATGAACCTGGTGCCCATCTTGATCCGCAAACAGTTAGTGCGCTTTATGTAACCTTAGATAAGGTAACAAAGGGGAAAACCACCTTATTGGTAAGCCATGATACGCACCCGATATTCTGGTGCGACCGATCCTTAATCATGCAGCATGGTGAATTAACAGAACATCAGCCCATTACAGGAATTCATGCATGAAATCTGATCAAAAACTAACGATACCATCCCTAATAAAAAACCAAAGTTCTATGCTTTGGTTAGCTTTAGGTTTGGGGCTAATATCCACTATTTCTGCCGTTTTTCTTCTCGCGATCTCAGGATGGTTCATTACGGCAGCCGGATTAGCTGGCGTTATGGGAATGACTCTTACTTTCAACTATTTTACCCCTGGCGCCATTATTCGTTTAATGGCAATATTACGAACAAGTGGTCGCTACTTTGAGCAACTTACGGCCCATCATCACCTGTTAAGTTTATTGAAAGATCTTCGTTTATGGGTATGGCAACAGCTTACACATCACAAACTCCCACAGCATGTGAAAGTCGGAGATTTGCTTCAACGCATTGTGAGCGATGTTGATTTACTTAACCGCTGGCCGCTTCAGGTCTGGATGCCCAGAATCTATGCATGGGTTGCCAGCCTTATCTACCTCATTATCATTTATATATTTGCGCCTGCTACACTGATTCCAATGGCGTCAGGACTTATCATTAACACACTTATCCTGCCCTGGCTGAGTTTTCGATTCGGTCACAAACTTATTTGGAAATTACAGTTAATTGGCGTGTACCGGAGATCCCGGTTTATGAACCTGTTTGGTGCTTTGGTGACTTTATCTATCAGGGGTCGCTGGCAAGGCTATGCAGAGCGGCTGTTCTATCAGGATCAATGTCAGTTTAACATTGAATATCGAATGCAAATTATCGCAGCTGCCACCCGGCATCTTATGTTAGCAATTACAGCACTAACCATTGCCAGTAGCAGCCTGCTCGCTGCAACACAACTTGAAAATGGCACTATCCATGGTTCTATATTTGCAGGTCTTATTTTTGCTCTTCTTGGATTAAATGAAGTTTTTTCGCCTTTAGCGATGAGCTTTATTGGAACAGCTCAGGCACAAGTGGGGATTAAACGTCTGAACCAATTGCAGCCTGAAGAGCCGATTACCCCACCAACGCATTCAGGTCAGGATAACCGTTTACAATCAATCGAACTAAGCAATACAGATATTAGAAAACAGAATGCTGTTAAAGGAATTCACCGGCTTAATCTTCATCTTGAAACAGGCGCTAAAATCTGGCTTAAAGGACCAAGTGGCATTGGGAAGACAACACTTCTGGATGCATTAGCAAATCAACTTGAACCCGAATCAGGCGAAATTTGTTATAACCATCAATCTCTGGGTCTCAATGATCGGTTAAATTACCAATCACAAATTGGCTACTTACCTCAGACACCTTATATATTTAATCAAAGTATCAGAAACAACTTACGGTTAGGATTAGCCCAGGCAACTGATGAGCAAATCTATCAGGTACTCAAAGGTGTTGCTTTAGATGAATGGGTTAACGAGCTTCCAAATGGAATCGATACGCTATTAGGCACTCAAGGGAATAACATATCAGGAGGACAAGCCAGACGTTTGGGGCTTGCCCGTGTTTTGCTTCAAACCCCTGATGTTATGCTTTTAGATGAACCTTTTGAAGGCTTAGATAAACAAACTATCGGTATCATTAGTCAAACGTTAAATAGTGCCTGTCGTTCATCAATGCTTATTATTGCCAGTCATTTATCTGTTCCATTATTAAATGACTTTACCAAATTAGAACTTTCTCATGAGTAAGAACAGAAACAGGCGAATCATAGATCCGCCTGTTTACTCTAAGTTTTACTGAAATAGATGTTTAGCAATAATCTTTAAATGGATTATCTGTGGGTAACGGAATCGCCTGATTAAATTCAGAAAGTTGTACCTGTTTTTCACCTAAAACCACACTACTTTCATCCATCACTGATTTTCCAAACGTATAGATCATCGATTCCTGACCTTCTGTCGCAGCTTCATCGGCCTTCTCCACGTTCAGGCGGACGGGTTCATTACTGTCAATATATTGGGCTAATCGCTTCTCGCCATATTTTTTAGTCAGCATCGACATCGTTTTCTCTGGAGATAAAACCAAAGCAGAAGCATTATTACCACCAAAGCCTTTCGCATTGATGATCACACCTTGACACTGATTCCCTTGTTCTCCGACAAAATGATGATCGGTCAGTATATTCAAGTTTGAGCAATGAACATCCTCAGCAATATGGTCAATCGTTTTAATACCTGGAATATAGCCATAACGCCATACCCCAAGCGATGCAATAAGCTGATCACCTGCTGCTACGCCCATCGAATGACCAACGTAAGATTTAACAGCGGTAACCGGCCACTGTTTAATTCCAAATGTTTTTGCAACTTCATTCAAAATATGGCTTTCAGTTACACGGTTTTGTGGTGTACCGGTTCCATGTGCCTGAACATAGGTTTGCTGTAAGCCATCTTCTCCCAAAATAGCCTTTGCAAGGGCTGTTGCTTTTGCCATCGTGATATAGTTACCAACACCGGGCGCTGAAATCGATTTTTTATTAGCATCGGCACTTACAAATACATCTGCAATTGATCCATAAATATTCGCGCCAAGTTCTAAAGCCAGCTCATCATCCATCAGGACAATAAACTGAGCCGACTCACCCATAATAAACCCGGCATTTTCTGAAAACGGACGACACGCCCTGCGGTTATCTGGTTTTTCACTATTATCCAGGGCACATAAACGCTTATCTTCAGCCAGCGCCCCCATGACCCGGTAACCTTCCATTAATTCTGCAACAATAGGTGCTTCAGCATTACCAACGACAGCAACTCTGGCATTCCCTTGCTGAATATCATTCATACCCTGACGAAGATTATATAGAAATGTCGCACAGGCCCCCATATTCGTTCCGGTATTACCGACCGAATTAATCACATAGCTATTAATAAAGTCCGCAGGCATTTGAGCGAACGACATAGCCATCATCTTAGTGCTGACACGCCCCCCTGTCAGAGGCGCAGCGATCATTCCTGCCATAGAACAATCGTCAATCTGCCCCATCGAACTGCCGGCGTAGACACTGACCTGGTCAGGCGTAATTAACTCAAGAACCTGCTGCCATTCAAAACCTAACGAATTAAGTAAATCAGATGCGCCGTAAATACTGAGTTTCAGGCCCCGGGGATGGAAACGGGCATTATAGAGTTTCCCGGGATCAAAGCCATGTGGAATATTTGCTGCGCTAGTTACACCAAAGGATACTCGTTCAGGAAGTAAAGCCGTTAAATCACCAAATACGGTTACTTTAACTTTGCTACCCTGCTCTTCTAAATGCCAGCTCTCTGGAATTTGATCCGGTAATTTACTCTTACGTAAAAGAAAACTAAGCTGGCCTTCCTGGCTGTTTAAGGTAGCTTTAGATTGATATAACAGATTGTCCGGATCAAATGAATCAATTCTTCTGACCAGCGTGCCTTGTTTAATTGATTCAATCATCTCTTTATCAAGCTTGTCACTGTCAAATCCCATTCGATTTGCCAGATCACACCAAGTTGATGACATTACCTGATCATCCAATACATCGGAAATCATACGTTTATAACTATGAAATCCAGAGCTTCGACCCGCTGCATTCATGCCACCGAGCCCGACGATTACCGGAATTTTCGCCATATTACAACCTAAAACTATCAAATATGAAGCTATTGTTACTAATTAATGATAGTCTGTAACCTGGCAATAGGGCCAAAAAATCTGAAATTAATGCCAATTTGGAGTTTTCATGAATGTTGCCTTTGCGCTTTACCCCCGGGCAATCGTCACAGGGGTCTCATTAGCTGTTGAAATGCTCACAAGTGCAGCAAGTTTGCGTGAACATGCGCTTCAAAAAAAAGAACCTTTAACAATCAAAATCGTTGCTGATTCACTGCACTGCCCATCTCTGACAGGTGGATTGGTCTTACAGCCAAATGCCACATTCAAAGACCCTTTAAACGCAGATATCATTGTGCTTCCGCCAATGTGGGGAAATCCGCGCTCAACACTCAAAAAAACCACGGGGATCATCGATTGGATCAGACAAAACTATCAT
Source organism: Candidatus Celerinatantimonas neptuna (assembly GCA_911810475.1). Classification (NCBI taxonomy): domain Bacteria; kingdom Pseudomonadati; phylum Pseudomonadota; class Gammaproteobacteria; family Celerinatantimonadaceae; genus Celerinatantimonas; species Candidatus Celerinatantimonas neptuna. The sequence goes on along the minus strand of OU461276.1, from coordinate 3,515,031 downwards.
TCAGGTTGCCAGTTTGTCGCAACAGGAACAGGCGTGATCTGGCTGGCTGAAACAGGGCTACTGGATGGACAGGTCGCCACAACCCATTGGTATTATTATGACCGATTTGCCAAAAACTACCCACTAGTCAAATTAAACCGGAAAGCATCTATTACTGCAGCTGATGGGCTTTATTGTACCGGAAGTATTAACTCTCAGGCAGAAATGATTCTCTATCTGATCGCTGAACATTTTGGGCAAAAAACAGCAAATATCATTGAAACACATTATGGACATGAAGTTTCAAAAACGTCACAGCAACCCTTCTACAAAATTGGTGGCCAAGTCCAGTTTGATGAATCTATCGCGCTTGCCCAGGATTGGATGAAACGGCATCTTAGCCAGAATATTACCTCTCAAACCGTCGCCGACCACTGTGAACTCCCCTTACGCACATTTAATAGAAAGTTCAAAGAACAAGTTGGCCAAACCCCACATCAATACCTTCAACAACTCAGGGTCACAACCGCACAGCAGCTTCTACGAGACTTTAGCATGTCAATTCAGGATGTCGCCGAACAGGTTGGCTATAAAGATAGCTATCATTTTGCAACTCGCTTTAGGCAAACATGCCATATTACACCTAGTAAATATAGGAAAATGATCCGTGCAAAAATGTATAATGCATAGCGGGTATCTCTTATTGGAACGATGATGTCAATATTTGACCAACTCGTTGAGCAACAAATTAGTCAAGCCATTAAAAATGGCGAGCTCGATGATCTCCCAGGGAAAGGAAAACCATTACAACTTGACGATGACAGTCAGGTTCCAGAAGAATTAAAAGCAGGCTATCGTATTCTAAAAAATGCGGGGTATCTTCCACCAGAGATACAGCAACGGCAAGAGGCTCTACACCTTTGTAATTTATTGCAATCACTCGATACACAAGCAATAAATAATCAAACGTTCAAACAGCACCATATTTTTCGTAAACTGCAAGAATTAGAGCTAAAAATGAGATTAAAGGGAATGGATACGACATTTATTCATCACTATATCCAGAAACTAGACATCCTCTGAAAAGCAATAAGTTGCCTCAAAAGAACTTAAGGCAACCTGAGTTTATACAAAACTACCTATAGTGAATCGATATAGAAGAATGCACTGCTATTTTTTCCCATATCGACCGGGCCGTGAGTTCCCTGAAGGCGAACTCCGCTGGAACGATTCATATCAATGTGCCAGTAATGGCCTGAAGGTGGCTGAATGACAGCGCCATCGGGTAATTCAATTGAATTTGAGCCACCAAGTGGCACAGTCGCTGCGTCGCCAGAGTTTTTGAGGGTGAGTCCTGTATCGTTTAATTGAACTGTGAAATCCATGTTCTTCTCCAATTGATGAATGTTATCAATATTGACTAACAAGGTTCAAAACAGCGAACACTCTATTTAACACCACAAAGCTTAGTCTGGAATTTTAAATCTATCAATTACACGGTATTACAGTTATCGGTTTTAATATAATTATTCTGGAAGAACAACAAGATAATATATCTGTCTATTTTGATTTTCCATCATTATATGATGACTATAAGAAAAAACCTCCTAATGCAGAACAGAAATTATTACAATAGATTATCTGGTCACAACGAATACAATAATGCTTTTACTAATATTAGTTACCCTACTATGGGCTTTTTCATTTAGTTTAATAGGTGTTTATCTTGCGGGTCATGTCGACGCCTGGTTTTGTGTTTTAATCCGCATTGCTTTGGCTGTACTGGTTTTTTTACCTTTTCTCAAACCCAGAAAAACACCGGTTAAATTGGCTATACAACTGATGGGAATTGGGGCCATCCAACTAGGTGTCATGTATGGTTTTTACTATCAGTCATTCCTATTTTTAACTGTTCCTGAAGTTCTTCTGTTTACCGTGATGACGCCAGTTTATGTTACATTAGTGAACGATTTATTAGATAGACGATTAAACGGCCATTTTCTCGTTTGTGCAACACTGGCAACTCTCGGAGCCATTGCAATACGCTATCACAATGTAAATGAAGGATTTATCTGGGGACTGCTTATGGTACAAGGCGCGAACCTTAGCTTTGCAATTGGTCAGGTTGCTTACAAAAGAATTCTTTCACATACCGGAAAAGAGATATCGCAACAATCTATATTTGGCTGGTTTTTTATTGGTGCTTTAATTGTCGCAGTCATTGCATTTGCTCTATTAGGTAATATCCATCAATTACCTCAAAATGCAAAGCAGTGGGTAATTCTTATCTATCTTGGCATTATTGCATCAGGATTAGGGTATTTTGCCTGGAATAAAGGCGCAACACAGGTGAATGTTGGAGCTCTCGCTGTTGCTAATAACCTGCTCATTCCTGCAGGAATCCTTGTTAATCTGCTAATCTGGAATCACAATGCCAATATACTAAGATTGAGCATTGGTGGAGTCATGATTGTTGCAGCGCTCTATGTGAATCAGTTATGGGCAAAACATCATAAATAATTAACAGTGATCTCAAAGAATAACCAGCGGAAGGATAAACACCACTTAGCACACAAGGCTAACTAAATGGTGAGATGGAAAACCTTTCCTTATCAGGATGAATGATGCATTAAACATAATTCGGAACTAATACAGCATTGATTTTATTCATCAAAAAGATAATAAGAGCATGTCCGCATCCAAAACGATGCGGCACAATCAATATCAACGGTTCTCTTAAAAAGAGATAACCACAGACTTAATGTTTAGTGGTCATGCCCGCAGCAACAGCTATCACTACCACACTGGCCTTTGCCCTGGTGATCATGATCGCAATCTTCACCATGTCCACCACAACATCCCTGCCCGTGAACATGACCGTGTTCCAATTCTTCAGCTGTTGCATCCCGAACATCTTCAATACTAACGTTGAAAAATAAATCCATGCCCGCCAGAGGATGGTTACCATCAACAACAACTTCGTCATCATTGACTTCGAGTACCATAACCGTTTGCTCACCAGCATCGGTACTGGCACGAAACTGCATACCAGATTCAACTTCAATTCCTTCAAACATTGAGCGTGGCACAGATTGCATTAAATGTTCATCACGTTGGCCATAAGCTTTATCGGCATTAACTTCCACATCAAGGTTTTCACCGGCTTCATGACCCATTAACGCTTCTTCTAATCCTGGAACTAAAAAGCCTTGTCCAGCAATATAGGAAAGTGGCTCTTTTCCTTTAGAACTATCTAATTCGGTCCCCTGTGCCGAAACTGTATAATGAATCAGCGCGACTTTATTTTCTGCAATTTTCATAAAAATTAACCATCGTTGGCATATAAAGTCCAAAGTGTAGCGTTATCTTAGCCTTATCGCTAGAATAGTCGCTAAATTTGTGATCATTCGACTAGCATTGCATCAACTCAGAGATTACCAACAGCAGGCTGTTCATTCAGTTATTAACCACTTCCGTAAAAGTAGCGAATCGGCCATTATTGTCTTGCCCACAGGCGCTGGTAAAAGTTTAGTCATTGCCGAACTCACTCGACTGGCCCATCATCCGGTATTAGTGATTGCTCATGTGAGTGAACTGGTCGAGCAAAATGCCGCCAAATTTACACAACTTGGCTTAACATGTTCTATCTTTTCTGCGGGGCTCAATCGTAAAGAAACTGAAGACAAAGTTTGCTTTACCAGTATTCAGTCAATGATTCGAAATCTGGACCAATTTAACCGATTTTATTCCCTGGTAATTATTGATGAATGCCACCGGGTGAGTGATGATCAACAGAGCCAGTATCAACGGCTGCTTACACATCTCAGGCAGTTTAATCCACATTTAAAAGTGTTGGGGCTGACCGCCACACCTTATCGATTAAATCAGGGATGGTGTTATCAGTTCGATTATCGGGGGTTTGTTCGCCCGGCAACTCATGCCGCATTTTGCCACTGCCTGTATGAATTGCCACTATCAACACTAATTCGAAGAGGCTATTTAACTCCGCCCAAAATTTTTGACGCCCCGATTGCCGAATATCGTTTTGATCAATGCCAGACAGACAATCACTTATTCGAGCAACAAGCGGTCAACCATTTATTGGTCCATTCACAACGAGTCACGCACTCTATTATTAAACAAGTCATTCAGCTAAGTAGCCACCGAAAAGGCGTGATGATTTTTGCGGCAACAGTCGACCACGCCCAGGAAATTATGGGATATCTCGAGGGAGAGTCAGCCAGTTTAATCATCGCCAGCACCCCGAAAAAGCAGCGGCAACAGATCATTGAACAATTTAAAAACCAGTCTATTAAATATCTGGTTAATGTTTCAGTTTTGACAACTGGATTCGATGCACCGCATGTCGATATGATTGCCATATTAAGGCCGACTGAATCGGTAAGTCTTTATCAACAAATTATAGGAAGGGGGTTACGTTTAGCGCCAGAGAAAGACAACTGTTTGATCATTGATTATGCAGGCAATGGCTTTGACATTTTTCAGCCTGAAATCGGTCAACCCAAACCTGATTCAGACAGTGTCCCGGTTCAGGTTCCGTGCCCAGCTTGTGGATTTGCCAATATTTTTTGGGGGAAACTCGATAATCAGGGGGAACTAATTGAACATTATGGCCGGCGTTGTCAGGGAACCATTGAAGATAATCATCAGCTTAAACAATGTGATTACCGTTTTCGCTTTAAGCAATGTCCGGATTGTCTCGGTGAAAATGACATTGCCGCACGTGTTTGCCAACACTGCCATAAACAATTAATCGACCCCGATGATTTACTTAAACGAGCCCTTTCATTAAAAGATGCCATGATCATCCGTTGCAGTGGCATGTTATTTGAAAAACAGCAACAAAAACTGCTGATTCACTATTTCGATGAAGATGGGGCTGAACTCACCGAGCGATTTAATTTCAACGCGCTATCCGGTCGCGATCGGTTCACCGCTATTTTTGCCCACCGTCAATGGCAACAACCGATCCAAACGAATCAACTTGATTTAATTATGGCAAACCAACACAATTTTCGGCATCCCGATTTTGTTGTTGCCCGAAAGCAAAATAATCATTGGAAAGTTCAGGAACGAATTTTCGATTATCAGGGACATTTCAGAATGGCTTACCAATTAAATTAATAAGCTGCCATACTGAAGATAATGAATTCTACTGATTATATTTTGAATGAGTAACCGGTTCTAAGATACCCTATTCATCAAAATCATTTTTAAATGAAAAATATTAATTGTAATCCACTCAACAGTACCATTTTAAAAATACTCGCAATGCGCGATAGTCCTATCAAGGAATATCATCTCATCCAGATGATTAAAAAACATCCATTCATGGTTTTATTTGAAACGCCTGAAAATGAATTACAGTTATTCAGGCAGCATTTCATTACCACAAATTCACTTTACCAATTACAAAATCTATTATTCACAAAGAGCTATACTATCGAAATTACACCATTAGCCATTCAATTAATACTTTTCAACAAAGTCATATCAGTTAACACACTACAACTCGAAGATCCACTTCGTGATTATTATTTAAACTGGCAAAACTTATATGAAACAGACAAAGACGATGTACAGCAATTACTACAAAGCTTTTGGGGGAGGTTTTCAAATATAAAACAGAGAGCATCCGCATTAAAAATGCTTAAATTACCCCTTGATGCGACACCGGCTCAAATCAGAAAACGTTATCGTGAATTAGCTCTATATCATCACCCTGATCGCGGAGGAAACTCTGTTAAATTTCAGCAAATTAGCAAAGCCTATCAGCAATTAAAAAATTGTTGATTTCACGCAATATGATTCATTGATAAGCAGCTAAAAATGAAAAAACCAGCCCGAAGGCTGGTTTTTAACTAAAGCTGTATTAAATACTAACTTAGAATTTATATTCGCCACTAACAGCGAATTCGTTTGGTGCATAACCATTAGTTCCATCGGCAGAACCATTGTTATGACGGTATTCAACCCATGACAGGAAGTTTGAAGTAAAGTTATACTCTGCACCCAATTTATATGCATTGATAGCAGTTTTAGTACCAGTCATTGCATCACCGCTCAGACGTTGGATACCATAACCTGTGTAAACACGAGTTTTACCCATAGTGTAAGCAGCCACTAAATCATAACCTGCGACATTGGAATCAACATCAGAAGAGTTTGTTGCTTTAGAACCATCATACAATGCAGCTAAATATAGATTATTCATTGTATAATCTAAGCCCATTGCCCAAGTGTTTTTAGAAGCAGAAGCATCATAATTCTGACGGGCATAACCAGCACGGACATTCAAGCCAACACCGGTGTGATAAGAAACAGTCGCTGAATATGCACTGTTTTGAACCTTACTTCCAGTACCGTAATTGTTTTTCTTGTTAACTGTACCAGATTCGTCATGGAACTGATAACTACCCTGGAATGTTACAGGGCCGAAGTCATTAGAATAGATAACTTGATTTGATACACGGGTTGACGAACCGCCATAAACATCAGCTTGAGCTTCATAACCCCATTCATCAAATATATCGACGATGCTCATAACATTGGTATACAGAGGAACAGCAGCTTGGCCAAATTTAACATTACCGGCATCGCCAAAATCTAGCCCCATATACATATAACGGGTACTAAATTGATCCCCATCGCTATTTTGTCCAGCTACCTTCCATTCTGCACGACCGAACGCAGTCATGTTATCAGTCACTTTAGTTGAACCTTTCATGCCAAGGCGGCCATATGAGCTCAAATCATTCTGTACATCAGTTCCACTTTTACCAGTATGAGAACCAGAATCAGAAGTATCTGAACCAGCATGAGTTAAGTCAACTTCAACGTGGCCATAAACATCAACAGACTGAGTGTCAGTTTTATATACATTGGCAGCTGTTGCAGTACCGGCAACCAATAAAGCGGCTGGTACCGCCAAAGCTAAAATAGTTTTTTTCATTGTCTTGTGCCTTTCAAGCAATTAAACACATAATCCTTAGTATTCGCAGTCAGGCAGTTATCACTAACTGCCTGAAATGAGCCTACCACCGGATTTTTCCTTTCGCAATAAAAAATTGAACTTTTTGCCAATTCCGTAACCATACGATTTTACAACGAATTTCTTTAAATCACATAAGCTACAAACGTGTGACAAAAATCACATTTTTATAGTGCGATAAATAATCTGTGCCTTTAATAGCGTATCAATATCAATAATGCTATTGCTAACAAAGATAATTCATCAAAATTTAATTTTAGTCGATAATTATCGTTTATCTATGATAAAACATCAGATAATATCCTTTTATCTGGTTATTTATAGCGAAATAATGTTAACGTCGCAACATAAAAAACTAATTAAAGACGGCTACCGCCAACTTAAATCACAAAATCCCAGGTTTATTTCGAGAGTAGAACAAAAGCAATTAATTGCAGCTATCTCACGTAATATCGCCGGTGATATAGATCGCCAGCAACGTATTCTCTTAGCAGAATCAGGCACGGGGACAGGTAAATCACTTGCTTATTTATTAGCTGCTATTCCATTGGCTCGGTTATTTCATAAAAAATTAATTGTCAGTACGGCTACGGTTGCCTTACAGCAACAATTAATTCAACATGAGCTACCCCTGGTTCATCAAGCCTATCAGGGGAATTTTCAATTTACGCTAGCTAAAGGAAGAAGGCGCTACTGCTGCTGGCATAAATTAAAAAGGCTTTCATTAAGTACCCTGAATACTAAACAGAGCCTGATCATTGGACAATTATGGCATGCCCATCAAAATAATCAGTGGCAGGGTGACCGTGATAGTTGGCCCACTCCAATACCAAATGATATCTGGCAAAGAATCCAGTCAGATAGTTCCAGTTGTCAAGCTCAATTGCCAAGACATCGGCATTGTCCATTTACAAAAGCCAGACAACAAATTCAAAAATCTCAGGTCATTGTGACCAATCACAGTCTTCTCATCACTGATTTAGAACACGGTGGTGGAATTGCATTACCAGAGCCTGATGATTGCATTTTAATTATTGATGAAGCCCACTTATTAGCAGATATCACTCGTGAGATGAGTTTATATCAATTACCTTTACACAGAACAAAAACACAGTTTGCTGAATTAATTCTTCTAATTAAGACTGTCAACCAAAAACTAACCAGCGGTGGATTCATCAATACCCGCTTACAGTGTCTGGATGCGATTGCCGAATTGACGAAACTTATCGGAAAGTTCAAAGATTATACGATGCTGCATTCATCACAATTTAATGAAAATATTCTGAGGTTTTCACCCGGTAAACTGCCAAAGACATTAAGTGATTTGGCTCATAACTACTTACCCACCAGTCAACGATTGTGCCGGGCACTCGATCAATTGGCAGGGCAATTACAAGAAGCCACCGGTGATGGACAGATTCGCGAAGCACAAGCAGAAAATTGGTTATCTCATGTCGGTCAGTTTCAGTTATTAGCAGAGAATTTACAAAATACGCTTTATCACTGCCAAAGAGAGAACGATCAGACACCCTACGCATATTGGTTTGAAAAAAGTGAAAAAAGCACCTATTTATGCACATCACCTTTAGATGTTGGAGCAAAACTTCAGGCCATTTTATGGGAGCGTTTTTTTTCAGTCGCGGCTCTTTCTGCCACATTATCGGCATTAGGCCGCTTTGACTATTTCCTCTGGCAAACCGGGTTAAAAAATCGACTAAATCAAGAACAGCAACTTTTAATTCCTTCTCCATTTAACTATAAAAATGTCACGCTTAATATTCCACACAAATTCCCCGAACCAGATAGTGACCAATTTATTATACAAACCAGCCTTTATATTCAACGCTATTATCATAAAACAAGCGCCATGTTGGTCTTATGTACCTCTTACGTATTTGTTGAACAGCTCAGATCATTATTGGCTAAAACCCATTGTGCAAATATCTTTTGTCAGGGAGAAGTATCCAATCAAAGATTACTCGAGCGTTATCGGACCACTATCGATCAAAAACAACCCGCATTGCTTATAGCAACAACTGGTTTTGGTGAAGGTATTGACCTTCCCGGAGATTATCTTAATCACCTGGTCATCCCCCGATTACCTTTTTCAGTTCCTTCAGATCCGGTTACCCAAAGTTATGTTGAGCTCATCGAATCAAGAGGGCAAAATCCATTTTTACAACTCACTTTGCCGCAAACCAGTCGTAAATTAATTCAATGCTGTGGACGTCTAATGCGAAAAGAATCCGACTCGGGGGTCATTTCAATTTTAGACCCAAGGATCATAACCCGCCGTTATGGCAAACAATTATTAAATGCTTTACCAAATTATCAGATAAACTATTTTCACTGCGAATAGATTCTTCATTCTCAACAACATATAATTAAACTCAACTTCGGATAAAACCGGTTCTCCTGGTAAAAGTGAACTGAGTTATGCACTCAACCATCAAACTAGGTAAAATAAGCATGAATGCATTAGTGAGCCCATGATAGGACAAAAAGAACTCGCACAACTTGAAGTCCAATTATCCCGACTACGACAGCAAGCCTGCGACTGGGACCACCAGGGGAATTTTCATGCCTATCAAATTTTAGGTAAGGATGATGAACGTTTTACCAGCCTTAGCGACCAATTTATCGATTACGCAAATGAGCTTATAACAGAATTTAGTCAACTCAAAAAACTCATCAATAAAACCAATGATCAGGAATTAATTCAACTGTTTTGCAACCGCCTGTGTGGTAAATATCTCATGTTACAACGTTGCTTAACTCGTTTGGAAAAGCCGCATAAAGTCAAAACAAATATCGAGCATTGGCAAAAACAGTTAAAAAAAATATCGAATTCGGGAAATATTAATGAACTTTATGCTAAATTAGCCCAGCAACGGGAATTTGAACAGCGGCTGACAAAGCGAATCGCTCAGCAAGTGGATGCACTTGAACGATCAAATGACACGGAACAGTCTGCCCGCTTACAACAACAGATACTCGAACTTAAACAACGTTATGGCCGTTGCCAAAAGGCAACTTGGCAAATCGAACAACAACTTTCTAAAAAACAGTCGCGCTTTTAGGAGTGATTCATGCGCTTAACTAAAAAAGCTATGTTGATCAGTTCAGCTCTGATCGGAATAACAGCAATTCCAGCTGTAGCAGCCACCTTTGAGGTACCCACTTCATTTGAAATAATGTACGTTGATCTTCACAAGCCTTCTTTCGGCGACAGTTTTAAAGCAACTGTTGATGGAGGGCATCATCAATTTGTTGTCAGATACAATCAAAATATTGGACGACATGGCGAAGTTGATATGTATCGTTCTCAACCGATAATTATTGATATGAAAGTTGCCAAAGATGCCAAGTTACAATTAAAAGGTCGACATTTTTACGAAGAACGGCATGCAAGTAAATATGCCAATCATCCCACTTTTACCATCGTCAACAGTAAAGGTGAAAAAGTAGATTATCAGGCCCAAATGCTCCCTTTAAAACAGGGATTCCAGCCAACCCGGAGTTACATCAACGAAATTAAACGGTTTATGGGTGAGGCAACCGATGGATATAAAGCCCCGGCGCCGGCTCCTAAAGAGATTGCCAAAACCAACGAATATCAGATGATGAAATTCTGGTATAACAAAGCCGACAAACCAACACGTAAAGCGATTCGTATTTGGCTCGTGGATCATTCAACTCATCCTAAAGCCGAAAATACACCATTTAAGATGTTAAAATTCTGGTTTAATAAAGCCAATAAAGCACAACGGAAATCATTTCAGGTTTGGTTGTTACAATAGCTCAGTAAACAAAGTCGCGAAAGGACTTCGGGATAGATTGCAAAATTGATCTATCCCTGCATTTTGCCACTAGATTGTGTTATTATTAGTCAGGTAAGCTTCTTAAACAATTAGATTATGTCTCTCAAAAACGCTCCTCCAGAGATTCAACTTGCCGTCGATTTGATTCAACTCCTTGAAGAAAATCAAATTGAGCCTGAATTAGTGTTAAAGGCACTGGAACTCGTCAAGACCGACTACCAAAAGAAACTTGCAAATCGGTCGGAATTAGACCAAATTTAAGAAGACACCAAATTTAAAACAACATCTTTAGTAAAAGGTGTTGTTTTGTTGTATCTGCTAATCCATTTTATTTATTGCAATGAGGTCAGATTATGAATACCCAATCCCAGAGCGAGGAGAAAGAACGCCAGCCCAATGTACCATTACTTGTCTGTAATGATGCACCTTATGCGACTATCAGTGAGCTTGCTGAAATATATGATATTGAAGCCAATGTTGTACAGCAACGGCTTAAAGCACACTGGTCGTTAGAAGCTGCTCTGACAACTCATAATTAATAGAAGCCTCTCTCTACTGTCCCCGCATTTCCTACAGCGGGGAATAGGTATCATTCCAAGATGAAGCATGCCCACAACGCTCAGATACACTATTTACCTGTTTCAATTCTGTAAAAATGACTTTGACTGTTAACTAAGGCTATATCTTCAACCTTGCCCTCAAATACAGACACATTAATTTTCCAAATCAAATAATCAAAGATAAAGCAATTATCTGGCTTGTTCATAACTAAAGAAGCCCACTAAGTGGGCTTCTTTTTAGACGGTTTTTATTAATTAACTTTAAGACCACCCTGTGACAGATCTTAAAGCGGAGCCAATATCAGCCAGGCTCTTAACAGTTTTAACACCCGCATCTTCTAGTGCTGCGAACTTCTCAGCTGCCGTGCCTTTACCACCGGCGATAATTGCCCCTGCATGCCCCATGCGTTTACCAGCAGGAGCTGTAACACCAGCAATATATGAAACCACAGGTTTCGTAACATGTGCTTTAATAAAAGCAGCCGCTTCTTCTTCAGCCGCCCCGCCAATCTCACCGATCATAACAATCGCTTCAGTTTTAGGATCATCCTCAAATAATTGAAGAACATCAATAAAGCTAGAACCAGGAATAGGATCCCCGCCAATACCGACACAACTTGATTGACCAAAGCCTTCATCTGTCGTTTGTTTAACAGCTTCATAAGTCAGTGTTCCAGAACGAGAGACAATTCCTACTTTTCCAGCAAGATGAATGTGGCCGGGCATAATACCTATTTTACATTCATCAGGTGTAATGACTCCCGGACAGTTCGGACCTATCATCCGAACCCCTGTCTGGTCTAATTTGATTTTCACTTCAAGCATATCTAAAGTCGGGATCCCTTCAGTAATGCATACAATAAGTTCAATTCCACCATTAATCGCTTCAAGAATGGCATCTTTACAAAAAAGTGCAGGAACATAAATAACTGAAGCATGGGCCCCTGTTTGCTCAACGGCCTCACGAACGGTATTAAAAACGGGTAAACCAAGATGTGTGGTTCCTCCTTTACCAGGAGATACTCCCCCGACCATTTGCGTTCCATACTCAATGGCCTGCTCGGAATGAAACGTCCCTTGCCCACCGGTAAATCCCTGGCAAATTACTTTGGTATTTTTATCGATTAAAATACTCATTGAGCACCTCCTGCTGCAGCGTTCACCACTTGCGTGGCTGCATCGGTTAAACTGGCGGCCGCAATAATATTCAAACCTGAATCAGCCAGTTTTTTTGCACCAACATCTGCATTATTTCCTTCCAGGCGAACGACAACAGGGACATGTACCCCCACTTCAGCGACTGCTCCAATGATGCCATCAGCAATCAAATCGCAACGCACAATTCCGCCAAAAATATTCACTAAAACAGCTTTTACATGAGGATCTGAAAGGATAATCTTAAATGCTTCAACAACACGCTCTTTAGTTGCACCACCGCCAACATCCAGAAAATTTGCCGGATTACCACCATGCAGTTTTACAATGTCCATGGTACCCATCGCAAGGCCCGCACCATTAACCATACAACCGATGTCACCATCTAAAGCCACATAGTTTAGCTCCCACTGTTCAGCCTGGGCTTCACGCTCATCTTCCTGAGAAGGATCTTGCATATCTCGAAGTTTAGGTTGACGGTATAAGGCATTGCTATCAACATTAATTTTACCATCCAAACACAATAAGTTGCCCTGTTTAGTAATAATGAGTGGATTCACTTCAATCAGAGCTAAGTCATAATCAGTAAATAGATGTGCCAACCCTAAGAAAAGTTTAACAAACTGTTTTTGCTGAGCGGCATCCAGGTTTAACTTAAAAGCCAGTTCACGAGCCTGATATGGCTGAGGCCCGACAAGAGGGTCTATTTCAGTCGTATAAATCAGTTCAGGTGTTTCACTGGCAACTTTTTCAATGTCAACACCACCTTCGGTTGAAGCCATAAACACAACACGTTGACTAGCCCTGTCGACAACAGCCCCTAAATACAACTCAGATGAGATATCACTCGCTTCTTCAACTAAAATCTTATTAACAGGCTGACCTTTTTCATCAGTCTGAAAAGTTACCAAATTCTTACCAAGCCAATTTTGTGCAAAAGCCCGGATTTCATCCTTACTGGTTGTAACTTGAACACCACCTGCTTTGCCTCTTCCACCGGCATGAACTTGGCATTTTACAACCCATTTCACCCCTCCAAGGGTATCTGCATGACTTGCAGCATCCTGAGGTGTTTCAGCAACATATCCTTCCGGAACAGGTAAACCATACTCCCGAAATAGTTGCTTCGCTTGATATTCATGAAGATTCATGTTTCAGTTTCCGTTATTATAGTGTTCTATTTTCAGAAATAATGAGCTGCGCTAAACGCAGCTTCGTATTTTTAGACGACTAGACATCCAGTAACAATCGAGTCGGATCCTCAAGTAACTCTTTAATAGCCACTAAGAAACTCACCGATTCTTTCCCATCTACCTGTCGATGATCATACGAAAGCGCAAGATACATCATTGGTAAAATTTCCACTTTACCGTCAACAGCCATGGGGCGATCCTGAATTTTATGCATTCCAAGAATCGCACTCTGCGGTGGGTTAATAATAGGTGTAGACATCAAAGAGCCAAATACACCACCGTTAGTAATAGTGAAGTTACCACCGATCATTTCTTCAACAGTCAACTTCCCATCACGCCCTTTAATGGCTAATTCTTTAATTTTTTTCTCAATATCGGCCAAGCTCAGCAAATCACAGTCATGTAAAACAGGCGTAACCAATCCCCGGGGAGTTGAAACAGCGATACTGACATCAAAATAATTGTGATAGACAATATCTTCACCATCAATAGACGCATTTACATCAGGGAAGCGTTTTAATGCTTCAACAACCGCTTTCACATAAAACGACATAAAACCAAGGCGCACACCATGGCGTTCTTCAAAAACATCGCGGTATTTCTTGCGAAGTTCCATAATTGGTTTCATGTTCACTTCATTAAATGTTGTTAACATTGCCGTAGTGTTTTTTGCTTCAAGTAAACGCTCTGCTACGCGTTTACGAAGACGAGTCATCGGAACCCGTTTCTCTGTTCGACCTGGGTTCACCACTGGCTCTTGAGAAGCTGTAACCGGCTCTGCCTTCGCGGGTTTAGACGATGAAGATGCAGCGGCTGATTTAATATAATTTTCGACGTCTTCTTTCAAAATGCGGCCATTTTTACCAGTGCCATTAATTTGAGAAGCGTTTAAACTGTGCTCAGCCAATAAACGTCTTACCGATGGACTCAACGCACTATCATCTTCTTGAGATGCGACAGGCTCTTCAACTACTGCAGCGGATTGATTCTGAGTCACTTTTGTCTCTTCACCGACAGCTACATCAGTTTTAAGCTTACCAATCACTTGTTGAGCAAGAACGGTTGCACCTTCTGCTTCAATAATTGCTTCTAAGACGCCATTTTCCAAAGCGGGGACTTCGAGAACTACCTTATCGGTTTCAATATCAACGATCACCTCATCCCGCTCAACGGAATCACCCGGTTGTTTATGCCATGTTGCAATCGTTGCATCAGCAACTGATTCAGGAAGGTCAGGTACCTTGATTTCGATGGTCATTCAGTAAATTCCTTCATAAATTTAATTATTCAATAGTTAAAGCGTCTTTTACGAGTGCTTGCTGCTGCTTCAGGTGCAAAGACATATATCCGACAGCAGGTGATGCTGAAGCTTCACGACCGGCATAGCGTAATGTTGCACACTTTGGAATTGCATTAAAGAAATGATGCTGACTGCAATACCATGCTCCTTGGTTCTGTGGCTCTTCCTGACACCAGACAAAACGTTTCACATGCTGATAATCTTTTAAAATTTCAGCTAAATCTTCGTAAGGGAAAGGATAAAGTTGCTCAATACGGATTATCGCAGCATTGGTCTGCTCGGCTTTGCGCCTTGTGTCTAATAAATCGTAGTATACTTTGCCTGAACAGAGAATTACCTGTTCAACCTGCTCTGGCTCTAACTCATCAACTTCAGGCAGTACATTATAAAAACGACCATTAGCTAATTCTTCCAGACTGGAAATAGCCATGGGATGACGTAAAAGCGACTTAGGTGACATAACAATCAAAGGTCTTCTAACTTTACGAATATGCTGCCTGCGTAACATGTGGTACACCTGAGCCGGCGTTGATGGCACACAAACCTGCATATTTTGCTCGGCACAAAGTTGCAAATAACGTTCAAGCCTGGCTGATGAATGTTCGGGTCCTTGTCCTTCATAACCGTGAGGCAAAAGCATGACCAAACCACACATCCGTCCCCATTTTTGTTCGCCCGAAGAGAGAAACTGATCGATAACAACCTGAGCACCGTTGGCAAAATCACCAAACTGAGCTTCCCATAGCACCAGCGTTTCAGGTCTGGCAGTAGAATATCCATATTCAAATGCAAGAACGGCCTCTTCTGAAAGCACTGAATCATACAAGGCCAAATGTCCCTGGTTTTCAGAGATATTTTTCAACGGGAAATAAGTTGAACCATCATCCTGATTGTGAAGCACTGCATGTCGGTGAAAAAAGGTTCCCCGACCTGAGTCCTGACCGGTCAAACGAACACTATATCCCTCATCTAATAAGGATGCATAAGCCAGGTTTTCAGCAAACCCCCAATCGGCTGGTTTACTACCTTTAGCCATTAACAGTCGATCATCATAAACCTTACGAACACGCGGATGAAGTTTATGACTACTTGGATAAGATGCTATCTTCACAGATAACTCTTTAATTTTATCGATATCCAGTCTCGTATCATACTCAATATTCCACGAATGATTGAGATAAGGAGCCCAGTTAACGGCATGGCCAGTCATTGGCCGCCATTCTTCAACAACACATTCACCATGATCTAATTGATCACGATATTCATTACTCAACGCTGTTGCTTCTGCATTATCAATTACTTTATCTTCAACAAGCTGATCCGCATAGACTTTTCGAGGAGTTGGATGACGTTTAATTTTCTGATACATCAACGGTTGAGTTGCATTCGGCTCATCGGCTTCGTTATGACCATGGCGGCGATAGCAAACCAGTTCAATAACAACATCACGATGAAATGTATTGCGAAAATCAAGCGCTATTTGAGTCACAAATGCAACTGCCTGAGGATCATCCCCATTCACGTGGAAAATAGGTGCCTGAACCATTTTAGCAATGTCGGTACAATATTGAGTAGAACGAGAATCTTTCGGATTCGATGTTGTGAAACCAATCTGGTTATTAACAACAACACGAATCGTTCCACCCACTTTATATCCGCGGGTCTGGGACATATTAAAAGTTTCTTGAACCACACCTTGCCCGGCAATAGCAGAATCACCATGAATTGTCACAGGCAAACAATCACCTACACCCCGACGATCCTGACGGGCTCTGACTGATCCGATAACAACCGGATTAACAATTTCTAAGTGAGAAGGATTAAAAGCAAGTGACAGATGGACATTCCCGCCAGGTGTTGAAAAATCAGAGCTAAAACCTTGATGATATTTCACGTCACCGGTTCCCCAGGTACCATCATGGCGGCCAGCAAATTCATCAAATAGATCTGATGATGTTTTACCCAGCACATTAACTAGCACATTCAGACGACCGCGATGCGCCATACCGATGACAACTTCTTTTAAACCTGCAATACCACTGGCCCGAACCAGCTCTTTGAGCATCACAATTAAACTATCACCGCCTTCAAGAGAGAAGCGCTTCGCACCAGGAAATTTTGCCCCGAGGTATTTTTCAAGACCTTCTGCCGCAGTCAAACTTTTCAACAATCGAAGTTTATCATCCCGTGAATAATGGCCATGTCCTTCAACCGACTCTAAACGAGCCTGAATCCACCGCTTTTCCTCAGTATCAGTAATGTGCATATACTCTGCACCAATCGAACCGCAATACGTCTTCTGCAAAGAATGATAAAGATCATCCAGCTGCATCGAATCACGACCGATTGCATAAGAACCGACATTGAACATCTGCTCAAAATCGGCTTTATCAAGATTATGAAATTCAGGATCTAAATCCGGGACACGAGGTTGTTTCCAAAGTTCCAACGGGTCCAGCTGAGCATGCTGGTGTCCACGAAACCGAAACGCATTAATCAGCTGTAATACTTTGACTTGTTTAGAACTATGATGAGGGTCCCGTGCAGGAGAACTAAATCGTGATGTATCTTTGGCTAGCCTACGAAAATATTCTTTTAGAGGTGAAAGAGGTATATCTATCGGGTCATTGGGGTGATGAGGCAGCTCTGAAAATACCTCCCCCCAATCATCCGGCACAGATTCGGGGTCTTCAAGAAAGGCTTCGTATAACTCTTCAATATATGCAGCATTAGCACCATACAAATGAGAAGAATCGAGCCAAGCCTTCATTATGCCATTTTGCATCAATTATTTCCCTTGTAATCTTCTCTTCGCTTAAAATAACTCATTCTTTTTTATAGCACTCTTTTTCAAATAAAGAGTGCTTCTTCATCATTACAAATTAAATAGCCTGTTTGAGCAACATGGATTTAATCTTACCAATTGCTTTTGTCGGATTCAGCCCTTTTGGACAAACACTGACACAATTCATAATTGCATGACAGCGAAAAACGCTAAAAGCATCATCTAATTCTGAGAGTCGCTCATTTGCAGCTGTATCACGACTGTCTGCAAGCCAACGATAAGATGCAAGTAAGCCAGCTGGGCCAACAAACTTATCCGGATTCCACCAAAATGACGGACAAGAAGTCGAACAGCATGCACAAAGAATACATTCGTACATCCCGTCTAACTGCGCCCGTTGCTCAGGAGACTGTAGATACTCCCTGGCAGGCGGTATACCACCATCCTGATGAATCAAATAAGGTTTGATCCGCTCATAATTTTCATAAAACTGACTCATATCGATGATCAAATCACGAATCACAGGTAATCCTGGTAAAGGTCTGATGACAATTTCACCTTTACCTAATAAATCAGATAAAGGTGTGATACATGCCAAACCATTTTTACCATTCATATTGACACCATCGGAGCCACAGACGCCTTCCCGGCATGAACGCCTAAAAGCTAATGAGGGATCTTGCTCTTTTAATTGCAATAATGCATCAAGTACCATCATATCGGAGCCTTCTGGAATATCCAGTAGGTAATCCTGCATATATGGCTTTTTATCTTTTGCAGGATTATAACGATAGATTGAAAATTTCACATTCATGATAGCGGCCCTTTATTAGTAACTCCGAATTTTTGGTGGGAATGCTTCACGTAAATGAGGTGACATATTAACCTCCCGGCGCTGCATCTGTTCAGTTTCTGGATTGAAAACCGAATGACACAACCAGTTTTCATCATCACGCTCAGGATAATCTTCCCGACTGTGGGCCCCACGACTCTCGGTCCGATAATTAGCAGCAGTTGCTGTGGCTACAGCAGTTGCCATCAGATTATCTAGTTCTAAGCACTCGACTCGCTGAGTATTAAAATCTGTCGACTTGTCATCCAGTCTGGCATTTTGCAATCGCTCACGTAGTGACTTCAGTTCAGTCAGGCCTTCAGCCATCACGCGACCTTCGCGGAACACTGAAAAATGCATCTGCATACATTGCTGCAAAGCCTTACGTAGCTGAGCCGGATCCTCACCATCTTTCGTTGAATTTTCCCAGCGGTTGTAACGATCAAGGGCACTTTCAATATCCGACTCACCCGCAGCTTCTGATGTATCTGTCTGCGCCAGATACGTTTTCAGGAAACGACCAGCTGAACGGCCAAACACGACCAAATCCAACAATGAATTACCACCCAGACGGTTCGCTCCATGCACCGAGACACAAGCTATCTCACCTACGGCAAACAGACCATTAACAATTTGGTCCTGACCATTGGTATCTTGCTTAATAGCCTGACCATGTATATTACAAGGGATCCCTCCCATCTGATAATGGCATGTGGGAATAACTGGAATAGGCTCTTTTACAGGATCAATATGAGCAAACGTACGGGATAATTCACAAATACCGGGTAACCGGGATTCAAGCACTTCTTCGCCCAAATGATCAAGCTTCAACTTAAGATGAGGTCCCAATGGTCCTTCACATCCCCGGCCTTCACGAATTTCCAGCATCATTGATCGTGAAACGACATCACGGCTGGCTAAATCTTTTGCATTCGGAGCATAACGTTCCATGAAACGTTCCCCGTCTTTATTAAGAAGATAGCCACCCTCTCCACGACATCCTTCTGTCACTAATACACCAGCACCAGCGATGCCAGTCGGATGAAATTGCCACATTTCCATATCCTGAACAGAAATACCTGCCCTGATGGCCATACCAATACCATCACCAGTATTAATGTGGGCATTCGTCGTCGATGCAAAAATTCGTCCAGCTCCACCGGTCGCAAGCACCGTTGCTCTGGCTTTAAAATAAACAATTTCACCGGTCTCAATACACATAGCGGTCACACCGACAATGTCACCTTTTGCGTTTTTAACCAGATCCAACGCATACCATTCAGAAAAAACGGTTGTTTTATTCTTGATGTTCTGTTGATAGAGCGTGTGAAGCAGTGCATGTCCGGTTCGGTCTGCCGCAGCTGCTGTTCGGGCTGCCTGCTCACCACCAAAATCCTTCGACTGCCCACCAAAAGGTCTTTGATAAATCTTACCATTTTCTAATCTGGAAAATGGCAGCCCCATATGCTCCAATTCAATAATAGCTTCAGGTCCGGCATGACACATATATTCAATTGCGTCCTGGTCTCCAATATAATCAGACCCTTTCACTGTATCATACATGTGCCATTGCCAATTATCCGGATGTGTATTTCCCAAAGCAACCGTAATTCCACCCTGTGCAGATACCGTATGAGAACGGGTTGGAAAAACTTTAGAAATCAATGCACATGAATTACCTTGCTGAGAAATTTGTAAAGCGGCACGCATACCAGCGCCCCCTGCTCCAACGACTACAGCGTCGAATTCTCGAATAGATATAGCCACTTCTTATACACCCCATAAAATTACGATACCTGCTGCCACATAAAATAATGCGATGACATTCAGTACCCATTGACAGATCAACCTCAACATTGTGTTTTTGACATAGTCACTCAACACTTGCCATATACCAATCCAAGCATGGGCCAGCATTGATGCTAGCGCTAATAAAGTAAATGCTTTGGTCGTCACACCACTAAAAAAGGCTGTCCAGGAAGCATAAGTCACATCATGAAAAGCAACGAAACTTAAAATATAAAGGATGTATAGAAATAGTATCGCGGCTGTTGCCCTAACGAGCAAATAGTCATGTACCCCACTTCTACCAAAAGTTGCAGCATTACTCACCATACGAGAACCCCCATTAAAATAATGAGAACAACCGTCACGATAAAACCTCCACGGGCACTTGCTGAACCACTTGATAACTCTTCCCAGTATCCCATATCCATAATCATATGGCGGATACCAAAAACAATATGGTACATCAGCACACTCAGAATAGCCCAAATGAGCAATTTTACGATAGAGGAATCAAACCAGCTGGCAACTAAAGCAAAACCATCGGCAGATTGAAGAGACTTAGCCAGAAGACTAAGCAAAACAGCTAATGCAAAAAAAGTCAGCACCCCAGAAACTCGGTGCAAAATTGATGCAATTGCAGTTACAGGTAATCGAATTGTTTGTAATTCGAGATTTACAGGTCTGGATTTTTTATTCACGGTATCACTCACTTATATCCATGAACTCTAAGTTTGATGACAACTTAATTCATTCGTCAAACTGAATTATAGTTATACAAATGTTAAAAATGTGCTTCCCTTCAAAGAATTAAACAAAAAACTATGATCGGCACTTAAATTCATAGAATTATTCTTTGATGGATATGACAAATACAGATTTAGTATAGTGAGTGAGCTATTTAATAGCAATTAACAAATGTGCAAAGTTTTATCATTTTTAATGATTATTATTTTCATCTCATTAAAAAATTAACAATTTTCAAAAAAACATGTAACATGATATACCTCGACTTTGTTTGACAACCCCATATATCAAGGTAATACTAAATTTACTCGTAACGATTTTAATAATAAACTTATAAGCAAGGGAGACGAGCTATGGCTGATAAAGTAGCCATTTTACAGTTGCCCGGACAAGATCCTATTGAGCTTCCTATTATTTCAGGCACTGCCGGAAATGATGTGATTGATGTCCGTAATTTAGGTTCTAAAGGGTATTTCACTTTTGATCCCGGCTTTTTGGCAACCGCATCATGCGAATCACAAATCACCTATATCGATGGGGATAAAGGGATTTTATTACATCGGGGATATCCTATTGATCAATTAGCCGAACAGTCTGAATATCTGGAAGTATGCTATATCTTATTGTTTGGTGAACGCCCGAACGAAGAGCAATATACCCAATTTAAAGAGACTGTAACCCGTCATACAATGGTGCATGAACAGCTAATCCATTTCTTTCAGGGATTTCGCCGAGATTCACATCCTATGGCTATTATGGTTGGTGTCGTTGGTGCTTTATCGGCTTTCTATCATGACTCACTTGATGTAACTAATGAGAGACACCGGGAAATAGCAGCCTATCGACTGTTGTCAAAAATGCCAACACTTGCTGCTATGAGCTATAAGTATTCAACTGGCCAACCATTTGTTTACCCAAGGAATGATCTAAGTTATGCCGGAAACTTCCTAAACATGATGTTTTCTGTTCCAACTGAAGAATATGAGATCAACCCTGTAGTCGAAAAAGCTATTGATCGTATTTTCATGCTTCATGCAGATCATGAGCAAAATGCATCAACATCAACAGTGCGATTGGCTGGTTCATCAGCATCTAATCCATTCGCTTGCATTGCAGCTGGTATAGCATGTTTATGGGGACCTGCCCATGGCGGTGCAAATGAAGCATGCTTGACAATGCTAGAAGAAATTGGCTCTGTTGAGAAGATCCCTGAATATATAGAAAAAGCAAAAGATAAAGACGATCCTTTCCGTTTAATGGGATTTGGTCATCGGGTATATAAAAACTATGATCCTCGCGCAAAAGTTATGCGAGAAACATGTCATGAAGTATTAGATGAGTTAAATATTAATGATCCATTGCTTGATATTGCAATGGAACTCGAAAAAATTGCATTAACAGATGAATATTTTATCGAGAAAAAACTGTACCCGAATGTCGATTTCTATTCTGGTATTGTTATGCGCGCAATAGGAATACCAACCAGCATGTTTACGGTTATTTTCGCAATGTCTCGAACAGTTGGATGGATTGCTCACTGGATTGAAATGTTACAAACACCAGGCCAACGTATTGGGCGTCCACGACAACTATATACCGGTGAAACTCTCAAAGATTTCCCAAAGACTTCACGTAAATAAACTCTTTATTACTAAATAATAAAAGCTGCTTTATATAAGCAGCTTTTATTAAGTTAGATATTTATTCACGATTACCAACTTATAACCAGACAACTAATAATACAATCCAAACCGCTGACCAAAGCTACATATGAAAATGTAATTATTAATTCTCTATAAAACCAATGTAATTAAAACCAATTATACAATTTCTCTTACCTACTTCAAAAAAGGTCTATTAAACAACCCATCTAACATCTGATCAAAAAGCAAACTGCTAATGTCATTACAAGAGCCTTAAATCAAATAGTTAGATAGACTTCAACATAATACGATACAACCCTACTAACGAATTTTAAATAACAGTCCAATTAAGGTATGAAGTAAAATTGACTTATAACGAAATCCAATTACAAAGAAAGTTACAAGGAATAAATGCGCTTAGTTTAAACACGTTACAACCACCTTCTACAAACCTTGTTTTATTATCTCTCTTACTTTTTCAATATCTTCTTGTGTATCAACACCATAGCCAGGATCAGCTAATGCTTTAGCAACGTTAATTTTATATCCATACCAAAGCACCCTCAATTGTTCGAGTTTTTCATATTGCTCAATTGGTGATGGCTGCATTGAGATATACTTATGAATAAATCCAGCCCGATAACTATATATTCCAATATGTTTCAAGAAAGCATCTCTTGGCCATTCTCCATTTCTTGAATAAGGAATAGGCGCTCGGCTAAAGTAAAGGGCCCTTCCATAATGATCACAAACCACTTTGACAACGTTTGGATCTTGAATCTGACCGAATGAAATAAAGTCACCCGCTAATGTTGCCATTGGTACTTCTAAGTCATTTTCTAATAATTCAGCAACCTGGTCGACAATGCACGGAGGAATCAAAGGCTCATCACCTTGTATATTCACAATAATTTCGTTGTCATCTAATGACAATTTATCCACAACTTCGGCAAGTCGCTCAGTACCAGACTCATGAGTTGATGCCGTTAAACACACTTCCCCACCGAAGGCTTGTACAGTATCAACTATCCGTTGATCATCGGTGGCAATGACAACACGATTTGCTTTACACTGGGTTGCTTGCTCAAAAACCCTTTGAATCATCGTTTTTCCTGCAATATCAAGCAAAGCTTTTCCAGGTAAACGAGTTGATGCATATCTAGCCGGAATAATAATGGTATAACTCATTTTGGTAAATCTTCACTACTTAATTCACGCGCTTTATCCTCTAACAAAACGGGGATACCTTGATCAATTGGATACGCAAGACGATCAAATTTACAAACCAGCTCTTCCCGAACAGGATCCAAATACAACTTGCCCTTACATATAGGACAAGCAATTATTTCAAGCAAATTATGATCTAGAGGCATAAAACAGCTCCACACGTTGAGAAATAAAAGAATAAAAAGCATCGGGTAGTGCTGCCGATACCGATAAATAATACCACTTAGGCCCAGCTAGTTGACTATATTTCAGAGCATCTTTTTCAGTCATAAAAACAACCTGGTCCTGCAACCGGTTGATCTGTCCTGAATTTAAGATCGCATGATCAGGGACATCAACATAACCTTCAATTTCGATATCTTGTTCAGATAATGTTTGATAGAACCGCTGAGGATGACCAATACCAGCTAATGCCCAGCCTTTTTGAGGAACAGACTCATGACTTACTTGCTCCCTATTTTGAACTAAAAACCATGATCCAGGCTCTAAAAGCATCACATCAGCTGAAAATCCATCAAGCAAACCACCATTTGAAACAATTCGATCGACATCATCCAACCGCCGGACAGGTTCACGAAGTGGCCCGGCAGGCAAGCAAAAACCATTACCAAATTGACGAACAGCATCCACTACACAAATTTCGACATCCCGCGCTAAACGATAATGTTGCATACCATCATCAGCGATGATCACATCACATTCAGGATGATGTTGTAATAACTGTTCGATCGCTTGTTGGCGGTCCGCAAAGACAGCAACAGGACACAGACTACGTCGGAAAATTAATAATGGCTCATCACCGCATAATGAAGCACTCATCGTTTCAGTGACTAATAAAGGAGAGCCAGCCTTTCCACCGTAACCACGACTAATAACGCCGGGGTGATAGCCGATTTGACTCAAATATCGACAAATAGCTAAAACAACGGGTGTCTTACCATTACCACCTACACCAATATTGCCAACAATAATAACAGGCTGTTCAGGACGATAACTCTTTTGCTTTCCGGTTAAAAAACGCTTCCGCCGGTAAAAAGCAATACAACGAAACACACAACTTAGAGGCCAGAGCAACCAGGTTAGAAGCGTTCGATGGTACCAAATCCGATCAAGCACTTTCACCACCACCAAACTGCATTTGATAAAGCTGGTAATAAGCCCCTTGCTTGTCTAATAGCTGGCGATGTGAACCGCTCTCCAATAACCTGCCATCATCAATAACTAAAATTTCATCAGCATTTTCAATTGTAGAAAGACGGTGAGCAATCACAATCGCAGTTCGATTTTCACAAACACGCTCAATTGCTTCCTGGATTTTACGCTCTGATGCTGTATCTAACGCTGATGTCGCCTCATCAAGAATCAGAATAGGGGCATCTCTTAACAAAGCTCTTGCGATTGCTACACGTTGACGTTGCCCACCCGACAACATCACCCCCCGCTCCCCAATAAGCGTATCAAGCCCATCAGGTAAGTGATTCACAAATTCCATGACATTCGCCATTTCAGCGGCTTTCTCTATTTGCTCTCGGGATGCGCTATCATAAGCGTAGGCAATATTTTCAGCGATGCTTCCGGCAAAAAGATGAACGCCTTGAGAGACCATAGAAAACTGTTTTCTTAAAGCAGATAATTTATACGATTGCAGCTCATGATCATCAATTTTGATCGTACCATCATCAATATCGTAAAAACGCGATAGCAGGCTGGCGATAGTTGTTTTACCACTTCCCGAACGACCGACAAGCGCAATTGTCTTACCTGCGTCGACTTTAAATCCAATATTTCGAAGTACTGGTGCATCTTTAGTCGGATAAGTAAATGTAACATCCTTAAGTTCAATCTGACCTTTAACCCGTTTGGGTTCATAATCTCCATCATCTGTTTCATTAGGTGTATCTAAAACAGTGAACAGACTTGTACATGCAGCCATACCCCGCTGAAAGTTGGTATTGATCTGTGTAAGCTGTTTTATAGGCTGTTGGAGCATCATCATCGATGTCACAATAACTGTAAAAGTCCCTGGTGTTAACTGAGCCATTACATGGGGAAACGACGCTGCGTAAAGGACAACAGCTAACCCCAAGGTTGCAACAATCTGAACAACCGGATTAGACATTGCTGACGTTGCAGACATTTTCATTTGCTGACGACGAATTCGATTACTAACATCAAAAAAACGTTCGTTCTCTCTGGCTTGCCCGTTAAACGCTAACACCTCACGATGACCATTTAACATCTGCTCTGACACTGATGTCACAGATCCCATTGCATCTTGCATATTTTTACTAATACGGCGAAAACGTCGGCTGACGGTACGTATTACAATAGCCACAATCGGGCCTATAATTAAGAAAATTAAAGATAGCATCCAGCTGTTATAGAACATCATTCCAACTAAGCCAATGACTAAGCCGCCCTGCTTGACCATCGTGACCAGAGCTTTTGTTGAAGTATCTGCGATTTGATTGGTATCGTAAGTAATCTTTGATAACAAATTACCGGTTGAATTTTTATCGAAAAACGAGACGGGCATCCCCATAAGATGATTGAAAATTTGTCGCTGCATTTTCATGACCACATGGCTACCAACCCATGCCATACAATAGGCAGATACGAAGTTAAACGTCCCCCGTAATAAAACGATTCCAACGACAAAGAATGGCATGATCTTCAATATACTCGGATCTTTACCACTCAGCCCCTGATCGATTAACGGTTTAATCGAATAGACAAAAGTCGTATCGACTGCGGCATAACCAATCATTGCAATTATAGCAACAACCAAGCCCGCTTTACGTTCTGCAACATACCCAAACAAACGAACAAAATTCGAGTGCTTATGCTGCGTTTTTTTTCGGCCCATAACTTATCAACTTAAAAAAAATGACAGTCATTCTAACGTTTAAGTTTAGAATCACCAACCAATTAGAGCATACTTTTCACTTATAACGTAAACGGTTATACCAAAAAGGCTTTATATTCTGCCGGTAACTCATCAACTTTATCTGAGATCGTTTAATATGAACTGAAATTTGCCCATCTTTACCCGTATCGTATACCCGAATACCTTGTTGTTTATATCGGGAGATCACTGATGGATGGGGAAAACCGTAAGCATTCATAAAACCACGACTAATAACAGCCCATATAGGAGAAAGGTGCTCCAACCAAACTAAACTTGATGAGGTACGGCTACCATGATGAGGAACACTTATCCCATCAACATTTTGATGAAAGTGCCTTACCCACCAGAGTTCTGCCCGAGTTTCGATATCACCAGTCAATAATATCCGATGAAGACCATCACTGACGAGTAATAAACACGAGCGGTTATTGTTTGATATATGCTCAGCCCGAGGCTGGATAAATTTTAATATAAGCCCTCGCCAATGAATACGTCCATGGCAATTATGCCACGGAAACCTCGGGTCATCGCCAAAAATCGTTTGTGCCTTTGGATATTCCTGATGTAAAAAAGAATATCCTCCAAAGTGATCCCGATCAGCATGACTTACTACAATCATATCTACTGATTTATCTCTACGACTAACAAGAAAAGGTTCAATAGCTGCCTTAGCATATGAAAACCCCGTCGGATAACGGTTCCCCGTATCATAAATCACAACATGGTGGTGAGATTCAATGACGATCGCCAAGCCTTGCCCTACATCTAAAAAGTGAACCCACCAATCACTCCCACGACTTGCAATCGAAGGCGTAATAATCCACAAAACAAGGCCAACCATTACATAATATCCCCGCATTAAAACGGTTAAACCGACAACCAATAAAATCAATAACAAAATGATCCATTGTGATTTAGCAATCTGCCGTATCAATGAAGAATGTTGAGCAACAAAGTTTATGATGCACGACAAAAAATTCAGCATATCACCCACCCAACTAAGAATGAGATGGGACACAGACAGATTCAGGCAACCTAATACGACACCAACAAGCAACATAGGAATAATTAGAAGACTAAAAACAGGTATAAAAATTAAATTAAGAGGCAAAGACCAAATAGAAATATAGCCAAATAGACAAGCCTGCATCGGTAGCATAAGTATTAATAACCCTGACTGGATCACCAACATCTGACGCCACCCTTTCCAGGGACACCACCATAGTAATAAAAATAGAATAATTATGGCTCCGAAAGATAACCACAGGCCATCGGAAAGGACAGATAAAGGCCATATAATCGTCACACCTAACAGAGCTAACAGCCAGCTATCAATGCGAGAAATCGACAAATTTATACTTTGAGATAACAACCAAACACAAAGCATCACAGCTGCCCTTTGAGCCGATAATGGCCAATCGGCCAGATAACCATAACTACAAGCAAGTAAAATCGATATAGCAGATGGGATAAGACGCTTTCCCCACCGACATTTAATTGTTAACAAACGTCCCAGCCAATAACCCCAAAACGCCAGAATTCCAAGATGTAATCCGGATATTGCGAGTAAATGTCCGACCCCCGCGTGCATCCAGAGTAATTTCTGTCGCGGGTTAATGTCGCTTCGCTCACCTGTTATTAATGCATTAATGATTGCCGATTGAGGAACTTTTCTATAGAAATGACGGAGCTGTTCAAGTAAGGCGCTCCTTAGCGTCGATATTTTGTGAACAACCACAACCTGACGAACATTCCCCTGCCCAATAATATTTTTGGAAATCATCCATCGCTGATAGTTGAACCCACCTTGATTCAGACTACTATGACAAGGCTTGATTGATGCTCCGGCTCTTATCACATCCCCTGGATAAACATAAATAAATGATCGTCTTGGATGATGATACTCTGACAAGCGAACCACCCGTCCATGCAATTTCTTTAAAAAGCGTGATGATGTATCAATTTGCAGTAAAAAACTTTGTCGATATTGATTTGTAGATACGGAAATTATTCTGCCTTGTATGGTATAGTGAGTATTATGCTGATAGAGTTGGTTGACCGCTTGGCTATATTGTAGAGCTTGCCAACTGAACCAACAGGCACCGAAACAAAGGCCTACGATCAGGTAATAGCGACGATTGAGGCAATAGCAGGCAAATAAAGCGACCCCAATAATGGTAGGAATCGAAGGTAAAGAGGGCCAGAATAAGGATGACACCAAGGCCAACATCCATCCTAAAGCGAGTAAATTCATAAACCACTAATGATTAATTTGACAATATAATAGCATGCCAAGAAGACTTTTACAGCGCATCATGCCTGATCCAGAACAGCTCAAGAAAAACAAACACCTTCGATTTTTAGGAAATTGGTTACAAGAAGCAAACTTGTGGCACTTAAACCGACGCTCAGCTGCCGGTGCATTTGCTGTCGGTTTGTTTATGGCATTCGTTCCCCTTCCTTCACAGATGGTCCTTGCTGCAATGGGCGCTGTCCTATTCCGGGTAAACCTGCCTCTTTCTGTTGCGTTAGTTTGGATCTCTAATCCATTAACCATGCCACCGTTATTCTATTTTTGCTACCGTGTTGGAGCTCTGGTTCTGCAAACTCCCGCTGAAAAATTTCAATTTCACCTATCCTGGCAATGGCTTTTAGCCACTATGGAGCACATTGGCCCCCCGTTTTTACTCGGATGCTTAATTTGCGGTTTAATCAGTTCATTAGTCGGTTATATTGCGATTAGTCAATTATGGAAGTTTTCTACGATACGTCGCTATCAAAGAAGACGTAAACGTTAAAATGACATCCAGTTAACCACAGGATTTAAGTTCATCTTTGAGGTTAATTAACCTCAAAATTAAAATAAAAAAGGTTTTCCGGCGAAAAAGCTTAGGTTTAAGTATCGGAAACCTGAAAGCGCCTGTTTTGGATAAGAACCACAGAATGGTTAGTGTTCTTATCCAGAGTTAAGATTTATTATCCATTATTGAGCTCTTCGGCCGGTTTAATCTGTCTGGCTCGACACGCAGGCCAAATGGTTGAGCAAATGCCTATAGCGGCGGCTGCCACAGCAACAACAACAACATTAGACCATTCAAGCTGACTTGGTAAAAAGTCAATAAAGTAGATATCTGGAGATAGTAATCGATGACCGATTAATCGTTCAATAAGACTGACAAGGCCAGGTAACCACAGGCTTCCCATAATTCCAAAGACAACACCCCAAAAACAACCAACGACCGCATTATAAGCCCCATAAATCATAAAGCTTCGCACTAATAATGAATCTCTGGCTCCAATTGTCTTCAAAATGGCAAGATCACGACGTTTATCTGCAACAGCAAGGATCAACGTCGTAATAATATTAAAACTGGCAACTGCAACAACCAATAACATAATGGCATACATAATCGTTCTGACCATCTGAATATCCTGATATAAATAGCCATATACACCGGTCCAACTCTGGACATAAACCATTTGCGGATACTGTAACCCAACTCGTCTGACAATGTGGGACGCCTCAAGAGGCTTCGTCACCCGAATCCCAATGCCTGTGACCTGATCAGAAGTCCACCCATTGATCTTCTGAGCACGAGATAAACTCATAAAGGCAAGCTCACCATCCAATTGTCCACCAATTCGAAATGTGCCCAATATAGGAATACGAATACGCCTTGGAGCCCTAAGCTGGTGATTATCACCTTTTTGAGCCAGCATCAACGTAACACGCTCTCCAGGCTTAACTTTTAGTCGTTTAGCAATTTGTGAACCAATAACTAAACCATCTTCATTTTTAAGCAATTTTTCCCACGCAGAGTGATTAACAAATGGTTTCAGATCAGTGACTCTAAGTTGTGAAGGCAGCTCAATGCCACGAATACCCACTGCACTTAAATGGCCGTTAAATGAAAGTAATCCATGCAATTCCACATAAGGAGATGCACCGGTTACACCGGTAGTCGTTTGGGCAATATGTGTCAGCTTTTTAGCCTGCTGGAGAGGCGGTTTTACAGCAGATAACTCTCCCTGGCTGACAACAGAAAGGAACCTGTGATTCAACTCATACTGAAATCCATTCATCACCGATAAACCGATGATAAGCACCGCAACACCTAAGGCAATACCAATCGTAGATGAACGGGAAATAAATGCGACTAAACCACGTCGTTGGCCAAAACGGTGATACCGAAGCCCAATAAATAAAGCAAGATATCGCATCATCAGACTAAAATCTCTTGTCGGTTCGATTGAAGAAGCCCGTCAGCCATCGTCAACTGTTGATCAAAACGGCTAGCCAATTGCTGATCATGGGTTACAACGATAAATGCAGTTTTCTGTTCCCGGTTCAATTCTAATAACAACTTATAAACAGCGTCAGTTGTCTGACTATCCAGATTACCGGTTGGCTCATCGGCAAGAACTACGTCAGGTTCATTGACTAAAGCCCTGGCTATTGCTGTACGCTGACGCTCTCCCCCTGACATTTCAGAAGGACGGCTATTAAAGCGATGACTTAACCCAACGCGATCAAGTAATCGTTTTGCCTGCTCTAATGCCAGTTTGGGTTTTATTCCGGCAATAAGTTGTGGCATAGCCACATTTTCTACGGCACTAAACTCACCCAACAGATGATGGAACTGATAAACAAAACCCAATTTCTGATTACGCAAATAAGCCAGTTTTTTAGATGACAAAGACGATAACTTCGAACCGGCGATCCAAACATCTCCTGAGGTTGCTACATCCAGTCCTCCCAAAAGATGTAATAGCGTACTCTTACCACTACCGGAACTTCCGACTATTGCTATTGCTTCACCAGATGCAATGCTTAAATCAACCCCCTGCAAGACGGATGTAGTCACTCCGCCATCCTGATATTGCTTACATAAAGAACTACATTTCAAAATTACATCATTCATATCGCAAAGCCTCTGCCGGCAAGATCCGACTGGCCTGCCGAGCCGGATATAATGTCGCTAAAATACTCAGAATCATTGCTAAAACTGCAATAATAACGACCTGTGATGGAACAATCACAACTGGAACACCACCATTACCTAAAGCCATATTCAGTCCCAAAAGCGTCAGTAGCGGATTCAAATGATGTACAAGGCCAATACCAGCAGCAATACCGACCAGAGCTCCCAAACATCCACTCCAGGCTCCCTGAATCATAAAAATTCGCAGCAATACCCGCCGGGGCATTCCCAACGTTTGTAAAATTGCCACATCAGCCTGTTTATCTCCCACCATCATGACCAATGCAGAAAGAATATTGAACGCTGCAACAGCAATAACCAGACAAAAAAGCAACCCCATCATGGTTTTTTCCATTTTTACTGCTGAAAATAGCTGACCATAGTACTGGCGCCAGTCACTACCTCCTTTAGGCAAAAACCGACTGTACTTTTCAATATTTAAAGGATCATGAATAAACAAACGTGTTTGACGAACCTGACTAAAAGGTTCACGAAGTAATCTTGCCGCATCATGCATATTCACTAAGATAAATTGGCTATCGACTTCAGAAGCGAACCGGAAAATCC
Source organism: Candidatus Celerinatantimonas neptuna (assembly GCA_911810475.1). Lineage (NCBI taxonomy): Bacteria > Pseudomonadati > Pseudomonadota > Gammaproteobacteria > Celerinatantimonadaceae > Celerinatantimonas > Candidatus Celerinatantimonas neptuna. Next base: position 3,482,535 of record OU461276.1, on the reverse strand, counting down.
CAGACACTCTAAACGTGCGCTGTGAAGGAATTTCCCCAAATGGGGTATAAATCAGTTTATTAGTCGCAATTAACCGAATTTTATCTCCGACAGAAACCTGTAATTGATCCGCTAATTGGCTACCTAAAATAACCTGAAAATGACCATTTTGAAGAGAATTTAACGAACCAGCAATCAGATGATGCTCTAAACGTTGACGGTCCGGTTCCTTTTTAGGATCAATTCCCTGCATCAAAACAGCCTGAAGCTGATTTTCACTTTGAATAACAACCCGCCCCATGACAAGCGGTGCTTTTTTAAGTTGAGTTAATTGCTGGGGAACAGCCACATGAGGAGGGATCTGAAGCTGAGGAACGACATTCAAAATACGCTTTTCCAGTTCGCCCTGAAAACCATTCATCACTGAAATGACAGTAATTAAAGCAGCAACTCCTAGTGTGATTCCAATCGTTGAAAATCCACTCACAAAGGTCGCAAAGCGGTTTTTTGTACTACCGCGGGAAAAGCGCCAAGCTATCTCTAAACTTAGCCGCCAATTATTTTGCACGTTATTCATTAGTCCGATGATAAAAGTGCCGCAATCATACCGCGCCAACAGATTTGCAACAATGCCAGCACCGATTTTTTCAGAAATTTGCTATGATGATGAGATTCTAGCAATTTTTGTGTGGAGCAATGACTTAATGAATGACGAACCATCCTATTTTAGTGTGGCATATCAGCTCAATTTAAACGTAGCACCTTTGCCCTGGGAAAGTGAATTGCCAGAATATAGTGATTTTATCAACGCAATCCCTGAGTCATTTCGTCTTGCCAGCGCCGGTCAGAATCGACTTGAGAATATTGCGACACCGCTGCAAACACTTGGAGAAGCTGGTGTTGCATTACAGCATTACCTCCATGCTCAAGCCGAAAAGCTTAATATGCTGATGTCATATGTTTTATCGCTACAAGACGATCCTCATAAAAGAACTCACACAACTCATTTTGGCGGATCACAGTTACAATTTAACTGGCCAGAACCATTGCGCCTTGATCAGTTGGTTGAAATCAAGTTATTCATACCTGAAGAGGCAACTGCCATATACTGTTATGGGCGAGTCAAAGAAATAGCAGATAGACAACAGTCATTCAATATTGCCTGCGAATATGCTTTAATCCGTGAAGAAGATCAAGAAACGTTAGTACGTGCCAGTTTGCATGTTCAATCCAAACTTCTTCAAAAGCGAGCCAAAGCACGTCATCAGCAACAATAATACTTGCGAATTAAACGATTTTAAGGAAATTTCTGTTAGTTATGACCGAGCTGTTTTCTAATCTCCCTCACCCGGAGAAAACCGGTGTTCAAAAAAGTCTGGGGCACCTTCCCGGGAATAGCATCACCCTGGCAATTTACCAATATATTCGACAATCACCACAATCAGTTGTCATTATTACAGAAAATTCGTCTGCAGCACTTCGACTCGAACATGAACTCACAGGCCTAAATCTACAACGCCCGGTCACATTACTGCCTGATTGGGAAACGCTTCCCTATGACACTTTTTCACCCCATCAGGAAGTCATTTCCAGCCGATTAAAAGCACTCTATCAGATTACCAACACACCAACAGATACGGTTTTCATTTTATCCATTAATACATGGATGATGAGAACGGCTCCAGCCAGTTATATTCATAGTCACAGCCTGTTACTCAAACAAGGGCAACAACTTGATCTTGAGAAATTTCGGGGCAATTTAGCCGATTCAGGATACCAACAGGTTGACCAGGTGATTACGCACGGGGAATTTGCGGTGCGGGGAAGTTTACTCGACATATTCCCAATGGGGAGTGACGAGCCATTTCGCATTGATTTTTTCGATGATGAAATCGACACTATCAGAAATTTTGATCCAGATGATCAAAGAAGCCGTGACACGGTCTCTCATATTGAGCTTCTGCCTGCTCATGAGTTTCCTACAGATAGTCATGCCATCGAAGCATTCAGGAGCAACTGGCGACAGCGCTTTGATACACCAAGAGAACCGGAATCAATCTATCAACAGGTTTCCAAAGGGATCTGGCCAGCAGGGATCGAATATTACCTTCCGTTATTTCACGAACAGACAGCGACACTGAATGAACTACTGCGGGATGACCTTTTAGTCCTGATGATAGGTGATCTGCATCATGCTGCAGAACAATTTTGGACTGACGTAAAAAACCGCTATGAAAGCCGCCGGTATGATCGATTACGGCCTTTACTCGAACCTGAGCTCCTGTTCCAGAATGTCGAGCAATGTTTTGCGTCGATCAAACCTTACGCACGTATTAACATTAAACAGGATTCATTCACACCGGCTCCGGGTCGGAAAAACCTCACAGCTGAAGAACTGCCTGAATTAACCTTTAATCATCACCAGGGAGAGCCAGCACGAAAACTCCGCCAATTTATTGAACAACAACCCTATAACGTATGTTTCATCGTCGAATCAGCTGGTCGCAGAGAAGCTCTATTAGCCCTGCTTAAACCACTCAAACTCCCCATCAAAACAATTCAGGATCTTGATGAGTTAAATGCATCGGAACGATTCAGCTTATTCATTGCACCGCTTGAACAGGGCTTTATCCTTCCCGAGCAAAACCTCTGTTTTATTGGAGAAGCCGATTTATTAGGGCAGAGAGTTGTTCGCAGCCGCAGTAAGCGCAAGTCTTCGGTCAATCCGGAAACCATGATCCGAAATCTGGCTGAATTATCCATCGGCCAACCCGTTGTTCATCTGGAACATGGTGTCGGACGATATCAGGGATTAACAACTTTAGATGCGGGTGGAATGACCGCCGAATTTCTGACATTACTCTACGCAAATGATGCCAAGCTTTATGTCCCTGTTTCATCGTTACACCTCATTAGTCGTTATAGCGGTAGCCATGAAGATTCAGCACCATTAAATAAATTAGGAAGTGATGCCTGGCAAAAAGCCCGTAAAAAAACAGCTGAAAAAGTACGTGATGTCGCCGCTGAATTATTAGATATCTACGCAAGACGGGCCGCAAAACCAGGGCATCACTTTAAAGTAGACGAGCAAGACTACCAGCAATTTTGTGCCGATTTCCCATTTGAAGAAACAGATGACCAACAACAAGCCATTGCAGCGGTTATTTCCGATATGAAACAACCTGTTGCTATGGATAGACTTGTTTGTGGGGATGTTGGTTTTGGTAAAACAGAAGTTGCCATGCGCGGCACCTTTGTCGCAGTTCAGGAGAACAAACAAGTTGCAGTCCTTGTCCCTACCACCCTTCTTGCCCAGCAACATTTTGATAATTTCTGCGACCGCTTCGCCAACTGGCCGGTTCGAGTTGAGGTGTTATCCCGATTTAAAACAGCCAAACAGCAGGAACAAATATTAAACGCATTAGCTGATGGGAAAGTCGATATCATCATCGGGACCCATAAACTTCTATCTAAAGATGTTAAATTTGCTGATCTTGGATTATTAATCGTGGATGAAGAACATCGCTTTGGTGTTCGACACAAAGAAAAAATTAAAGCGATGCGCGCAGATGTTGATATTTTAACCTTAACCGCGACCCCCATACCAAGAACGTTAAATATGGCGATGAGCGGAATGCGTGATTTATCCATTATTGCCACACCGCCAGCCAGACGACTGGCAGTCAAAACTTTTGTAAGGCGACGTGATGATGCTTTAATTCAAGAGGCAATTGTTCGGGAAATTACCCGTGGGGGACAAGTCTATTTCTTACATAACAATGTTGAAACGATTCAAAAAATTGCTGAAAAATTACAAGAAGAGATCCCACAAGCCAGAATAGGTATCGGACACGGTCAAATGCGGGAAAGGCAGCTGGAACGAGTCATGTCTGACTTCCATCATCAGCGGTTCAATGTCCTTGTCTGTACCACCATCATTGAAACAGGTATTGATATACCAAATGCCAATACTATCATTATTGACAGAGCTGATCATTTTGGCCTGGCACAATTACATCAGCTGCGAGGGCGTGTCGGCCGCTCTCATCACCAGGCCTATGCCTATTTACTAACGCCTGCACCTAAAGCCATGACACGAGATGCGAAGCGGCGTCTTGATGCCATTTCCGAACTTGAAGATCTTGGGGCGGGCTTTACTCTGGCCACCCATGATCTCGAAATCCGTGGTGCGGGTGAACTCCTGGGCGATGAGCAAAGTGGGCAAATCGAAGCGGTTGGTTTTACACTCTACATGGAAATGCTAGAGCGAGCAGTCAACGCATTGAAATCAGGCAAAGAGCCCTCTCTGGATTTACTGGATACCAGTCATGCCGAAGTTGAATTAGCAATCCCGGCTTTGTTACCCGAAGCATACATAAATGATGTAAACACGCGTTTGTCCATTTATAAACGTTTAGCAAATTGCATGGATGATGGGCAGCTTCGAGAGCTTCAGGTCGAATTGATCGACCGATTCGGGCTACTTCCGGATGCCGCCAAAAACCTATTTACAGTTCAAACGATTAGACAACAGGCAACAAAACTAGGATTAAAACGTGTTGAGGCCGGCACAAAATCAGGACAGATCGAATTTACACAACAATCGAACGTTGACCCAGGCTACTTGGTTAAACTTCTCCAAAGCCAATCTAAGATTTATCATATGGATGGCCCGACACGTTTAAAATTTAATATAATCAGCGCTGATCGTCGTGAACGAATCGAACAAATCGAACATTTACTCGCTGATTTAACCGCTCATCAATTTCCGGAACCTCAATATGCTTAAAAAATTGACGCTGTTTTTTCTTAGCATTGGATTAATAACACTTGCAATTCAAGCAACAGCTGCCCCTCGGCAATTCGATATCGAGTTAATTCTCTTTAAACGAAATAACCCGAAACCCACAGGGGAATATTGGAACCCTGACCAACAGAAATTATCAATTTCACCCAAGCAATGGTTGCTCAAACCATTGCTTAACTGTTCAAACTGTGACACGACACCACTGGCTCAAATACCAACCGTAATCAATGGTCAGGGCTGGCCCAAATCAGGGCCAACACCTCTACAGGTATTACCAGCCAGTCAATTTGGGCTGAACACGCAATGGCAAACGTTATTAAATCATGCAGCTTTTACCCCTTTGCTGCATATAGTCTGGCGAGAGAGTGTCCCATCAAGGCGTAAATCAACCTACTTGGGTATTATGGCTGGAAAACGACTACCTGAGGATCTGAGAAATACCTCCAATGCACCCAAATGGGAAGTCGAAGGAGGGATACGCATATACCTACAACATTATTTATATATCGATACTCAATTACTTTATACAGAAGTTAAAAAAGAACTTCGTCCGGAGACACCCTATCCACTCGTAGCCAAAGACACAACATCAGAACAACAACCAGAAAATGACGATGTGATTGTCTCTACACCAGAGCCTGTCAAATCAGCAACCCAAACATTTGATGAACAATTAGTAAGTTATAAACTTGACCAGAAAAGACGGGTTCGTTCAGGAGAAATACATTACTTTGATCATCCTAAGATTGGGATATTAATTCAGATTCGAAAAGCCAAAACACCTGAATCTTAGAACAACCGCGCTGATTTTGATCATCATTATCAGCGCATCTACATTTCTGAGAAGCTATGCTTCTATTAAAAGCAAACGCTCAATTTTTAATAAAGCCGCAATGGTAATTGCATCGGTGATTTCACCTTGATCAATCATCTGAAGAGCTTTATCCAGCGAAATCTTTTTAACGCTAATATCTTCACTCTCTTCAAGATTTTGAATTCCCTGCGAGAGTTCAGTGGCAAGATAGATATGAGCTTGCTCATCTGACACTGAATTTGATAAATGCATCGTAAACAATGCCTGCCATGTCTGCGCTCTAAGACCTGTTTCCTCAGCTAATTCACGTTTAGCTGCATCAAGCAGCAGTTCCCCCTCAGGGCAACCACCTTCAGGAATTTCCCAAGAATACTGATCCAATGCATATCGGCTTTGCCCGACCAGATAAATATTGCGCTGATGATCTAAAGCGATCACCCCTATCGCCTTATTTTTAAAATGAATAACACCATATTTTGCCGGATTGCCCGCTGGATTAATGACATCTCTATCTTCAACTCGAATCCACGGATTTTCATAAACGACACGTGATGAATTTGTCTGCCAACCCATATAACCTCTCTCTAGTTAAAGTTGCAGAACTGCAAAATTGAACCACTTAAGCCCAACTATATTCTGCGGCACAAAAAACGGGGCATTGCCCCGTTATATCATACCATCAAAAAAATTTGTTTAATGAAGCTTTAACTTCGGCCGGAGTACCTGATTAATCCGGCCAACCAACATAATCAAACCAGTTTTAACATAACCGTATAATGCAATTTGATGCATCCGATATAAAGAAATATACATCACTCTGGCAATTCGCCCTTCAACCTTCATTGAACCGCTCATAAGATTTCCCATCAATGAACCAACGGTACTATAATTACTCAATGAAACTAAAGAACCATAATCTTTATAGACATAATCCTTTTGTGGTTTTCCTTCAATAGAAGCGAGAATATTTGCATAAACGCATGATGCCATCTGGTGAGCAGACTGAGCCCTAGGAGGGACTGTTTTTCCGCTATCATCCAGTGGACAACTGGCACAATCACCCATCGCATAAATCTGATCATCTTGAGTTGACTGCAATGACTTACGAACAACTAACTGATTAATCCGATTACTCTCTAAACCACCTAAATCGCGCATAAATTCAGGACATTTAATTCCTGCAGCCCAAACCATTAAATCTGCTTTTAGTAATTCGCCTTCTTTTGTTGTCAAACCTTCTGCCGTTGCCCGGGTTATCATTGTCTCAGTACGAACATCAACCCCCATATTGGCAAGCTCTTTATGCGCAGAAGAAGAAATTCGCTCAGGTAGCGCCGGTAAAATTCGGGGACCAGCCTCGACCAATGTAACATCAAGACAGTCATTTGAGACATGAGGAACACCATAGGCTTTTAGCTGCTGTGCAGCATTATGCAATTCAGCCGATAATTCAACACCCGTTGCACCACCACCCACAATCGCAATACGCACTTTACCTTCATCACTAGGATGCTCCAAATCAACTCCCGATTTTACCGAAAATTGTAGAAAACGATTTAACATACGTTGATGAAAGTAATGAGCCCGATCCGGATTATCAAGGAAAATACAATGCTCTTTAACGCCCTCTGTTCCAAAATCGTTTGATATAGATCCAACGGCCATCACCAGAATATCATAGTCAATACAACGAGCCGATAATAACTCAACGCCATTTTCAATGACCGGAGAAAGTAAAACCTGTTTTTTATCCCGGTCCAAACCACACATTTCCCCAAATTGATAATCGAAACCACAATAAGCGGCTTGTGACCGATAACTCAATGCATCTAACCCAGAATCCAGAGAACCGGCTGCAACTTCATGTAAGAGTGGTTTCCAAAGATGGGTTCGGTTTCGATCAACCAATGTGACGTTTGCCCTTTTTTTTCTTCCCAGCTTGCGGCCTAGTTTAGTCACTAACTCCAGGCCTCCGGCACCACCACCGACGACAACAATGTTTAACATGAAAAATCTCCCTGCAAAAATCTGGGTCAAATCCTTTATCGGAACCGATTTAAATAAAGGCATTAATACATATTATTCTTATATATCCAAAACCAGCCTAAGTAGATCTCTATAACAATGAAAAATGATAAGGTTTGTTCATCTTTTATGGATAATTTCTATCCAAAAAGTATCTATTCAACGCAATTAGACATCTCATAGAGAGATTCTTTGTCAAAACACACATCAAAGATCAGCAACCCATATAGATTATAGATAAATTACCATGACTTTCATCACGTTTTTTTAAAAAACAGCATCGTTTTCTATATAAAATGGTCAAAAAGCAAGTATTCAAGGGATTAAAGAAGGAAAATTCTCATTTTTTTCAATTAAGCTTCATATGATTTATCAAAAACAAGTCATTACAACACTGGCATCAGGTAACGATTAAGTTGAAACTCTTATCGTATCTGGACTTTCTTCTGATATAGCATGGCTATGTAATCCAAGAAATGAAAAACACCATAACTATCTGATAAAAATGTAATTCTAAAATAAAGATAGATTACGTATCACCCAACCCTAGCGGATATAACTATTTTGATGATTCTACAGACATTATCTATGGATGAACAAGAACACAAATTGAACTAATGTACGGCACTCGGTTTGCAAATAAACAACAAACAATAACTATAAGCATTGACTTAAACCCGCCAGTGCTTTTTATTGCAACCGATTCTCTTAAATCGAAAAGCTTATCGCAGCAGTGTGCTAAGGACACACCTAATTGCAACATATATCAACTTCGAAGAATATAAACCCTAGCTCAACCTGCCATTGAAGACATTTGCGGTAATTTCTGAGTTTGACGAAACGCTTTGATCGACTGTAGATATGGGCTTAAATCTGCAAATTTATGGGTCTGCTCTTCATCCCATACAATCGAGTAATAAGGGCTTAATTCTTTCGCTGTATCTTCACTGTTGAGTGCTTCATCTTGTTTCGATAAAATCACTAATGAGCGCTGACAATTTAACTCACGGAAATTAGAAATGCATTTCCCTTTTATATGATCAAATTCCTCAATGCGTTCAATTTTATCAGCCATGGTTTTTTCCGGATGGATATTTGGATTGACCATCACAGCCGGGATACCACATAAAAAGCCGATACGTTCACTCCAATAGCCCCCCAAACCAACACCAATAATCAACATTGGTTCCTGTGGGGAACAATGACTAATTTCCCGTGTCACTTCATTTAATAAGAAACTCATATCATGCTTGGGATGAATCGTACTGTAACTTAAGGCCTGAACGTGTGGGTCGACAAACTGTAACTGCATCACTTTCTGATGATTACCAGGGCTGGTCGAATCAAAACCGTGTAAGTAAATAATCATTCGCGTATTCCCATAAAGTGCTGCTTCTGTGAAGCTTAATCCTCAATCGCTTATCTGCGCAAGTAATTGTTGTGTTTTCTTGAACCGGGATAACTGATGAAGCTCTTCCCAGGAACAAGATTCACCGCCACGAAGCTGAAAAGCCTGTTCACACCTTAAAGAATGATCCAAACCATCAAGTAGCTGTTCAGTTCCAACCCGATCATTACAAGCTAACAGTAAGTGGCATCCTGCTGCTAATGCCTGCAATGCCCTCTCAACAGGTGAACCGGTTATTGATGCAGCCTTCATCGAAAGATCATCGCTAAAAACAAGTCCATTAAAGCCCAGCTGATGAGACAAAATATCCTGTATCCATTGCTTTGAAAAGCCCGCGGGTTTTTCACTAATTGCCGGATAAATTACATGAGCAGGCATTATAGCATCGAGCAAACCACTTATGATCAAGCTTGTAAAAGGAATTAGATCATGATCCCGAATCTCATCATATGAACGTATATCAATAGCCTGAGCAACATGAGAATCATTTTTAACACTACCATGACCTGGAAAATGTTTACCAACAGAACGCATATTTGCCTGATGCATTCCCTTTATCCATGATTGTGCCAAATTAATAATTATTTCAGGATCCTGACTAAATGCCCGATCACCAATCACATCGCTGATACCATGGCAATCAAGAACCGGAGCAAGACTTAAATCGATATCACACGCCCGTAATTCAGCAGCCATTAACCATCCCATTTCACAAGCAAAATCGGTTGGTTGCATTCCCAAACTTGCCGCCATATCCGACAGTTTCCCGGCAGCAGGAATATGACTAAACGGATGGCGGAAACGCTGAACCCGACCGCCCTCGTGATCGGTCACTATCAAGAGCGGCTCTTTGCGGCTCTCCCGGACTAACCGAACCAGCCCAATCAGCTGGTCCCGATCCTGAAAATTCCGAGTGAATAAAATCACGCCAGCCACTAAAGGATGGGCGAGCATTTCCCGCTCATCGGCTTCAAGATCGACCCCTTTTAGATCGATAAACAATGGTCCCATGAATCAAACTACCAACCAAACAGAGATTTAACAGCATCTTTACGAATTTGCGTTTCATCAGCCCAGATAATCAGACCTGTTTTCAAATCCATAAGGCGCATCGTCATTTTGTAATAAACATCTTTCTCATCACTATTTGTTTTCACAATACTGGACAAATCACCATAGAGCATGTACTCCGCCCCGACCTGATGACCAAACTGAACGGCTTTATTCGGGTCAACTAACCCTCCATGCTGTTGATAATTTAATTGTTTACGGACTGCATTTACCCGAGTCATATCAACAAACTGGAATTTTCCAGACTGAATTAATTTTGTTGATATCGAATCGGTTATTGATTGAGTATCAATATGTTCACTTGTTTTATTTTTAATTCCATCGATATATAACACAGGAATATGACCATGTGCTGTCAAATGCTCTAAAACAGGCGAAGAAAGCATAGAATCAGCCATATTATTGGCAATTTTCTGCAAATCGGTTGATCCAAAATTCGCATTGACAGTTTCAACCCCCTGAGGGTCTTGATAACTCACTTTCTGAGCGCATCCCGCCAACAATAAAGATGCACTCGCGGCACAAATCACCAGTAATGGGGTTTTATTCATTCTTTATACTCCTCTAGTCCGCACGCCGGACATAGACTCGAAATGCCGTTGCATCCAAAGAGGGGGCAACAGATTGTAATTGAAGCTGCTGATCACCATGTAAAACAATCGGCTGCCATGGCGTTTTTGAAACCTCACGGCCAACATTTGTATACCAATAAAATTGATACTGTAATGGCTGATCGTATTTATACGTCGAACGCAATGTAATAAAAGCTTCTTTTCTGCCATCTTCAAGGCTCTGTAACCCTGCATGTTCAAAAGTTAAGCGCCGGTTCATCAGCGGATTATTCGCTTTCACCAACTGGTTAGGCATATCCGTTGCTGAAATAACTGAAGTTCCTACTCCAGCCGTATAAGTAGCACAGCCACTTAACATTACTAAAACTGCGATTGCAACAAATGCACGACGCATAACGCCTCCTTAAAGCAAAAATACCTGAGAGGTAAATGAATGACCTAGATCACCAATCACGACCAGCGTAACCTTGTTTTCCCTGATTTTAAGTGGTAACAATCCATCTCTGGCACCACTTAATCGAACCTTATAGCTTCCTGCTTTAAATGATCCTATCGCAAACTGAGCGCTCGCGGGTAATGATTCCCAACTTCGCGTATCAGCATGTTCTGTAATTGTATTGTAGGCTGTAGCCAATAACCCAAGTAAAGGGTTTTGTCGACTTAACTGATCCGCAAAAACAGTTTTACCCGACAAACGGATCAACTGCCGCAAAATCATCATAGGCAATTGCTCTTTAAGATGCCACGCTGCCAATGACTGCAATTGCGCTGCAATCGTACTTTCTAAACGGTGTTCTCCAATCTGAAGAATCAATGGCGGGCTCGGTTTGGGATCTTGGGTTAAAACAGGAAACGCAACCGATAAAAACTGAAAGTGGTGATTAATACTCACAGGTAAGCGCAAAGCAATTTGGCGGCGATATGGAATCAGATTTTGCTCATATAGAATGATCAGTAAGCCTTGTCCGGGTTTTTGCTCCAGAGCTTTAAAACGCCGGTTAAGGCGCTCTTTTGCCGGCATATCGAGTCGATCAGCCAGCTCAGCCGTTATCGCCCCTATTTGCTGGTTATCAGGCGAAATCGACAAAGCCTTTTTATAATCGATGTATGCATCATTAGGTTGACCCACGGCTTGATATAAAGCTGCGGACAAAAGATATGTGTAAGCATTTTGGTACTGATTTTTACTTTGACTAATCAAAGCCTGCATTGACGGATACTGATCAAGAACTGACTTAACCTGCCCCTGATATTGAGATTCAAGCTGCCCCAGATGCCAGCTTTGCCGGTAAGCAATATTTTGTTGAAGTAACTCAGCCTTGCGGATCTCAACCATTGCACCGGTCAAATTATGCTGATGAAGATAATTCAGAGCTTCATAATGATGTAGCATCACCTGTTCATAAACCGGAATACGATAACTTCGTGCTGAGTCATTCGTTACAACAGACACACTATTTTGCAGCCCATTAGATAGTCGGTATTTTGCCTGGCTTTCAAGCCACTGAATATGATCGGCAACCCGTTTAAAGTGCTGTTGGCTTGATTTAAAATGGCCACTAAGGAATTGCAGACGCCCCAACTCCAGTTGTTTTAAATAATAACTGGTATCTCTGGGAGATCCAGGCTTTATCGAATCAATCGCAGCCTGCAACTGACCTTTAGCCAAATCCTGGCGCATCGGTGCCATCTGTTGACTATATGGCTCAATTAAATCACGACCAGTCAGGGATGCACATCCTGTTGCCAAAACAGGCAACAGGCATAAAAGCAACGTACGAAATATTCTCATACACCAAAAACTCAACTCTATCGAGCCAGTAATGGTCCCAAGCGCTTCCCGCCAAGGAGATGCATATGCAGATGGAAAACTTCCTGTCCGCCAAACTCATTACAATTTATTACCAACCGATAACCATCTTCAGCGATGTTTTCCTGTTTCGCTAATTGACGGGCAACAGTGACCATTCGTCCAATCGTTAGCTCATCTTCGCTCTGAACATCATTCACAGTTGGGATCAATTTATTCGGCACGATTAAAATATGAACAGGGGCCTGAGGGGAAATATCACGAAATGCGGTCACTAAATCATCTTGATAAAGTAACTCGGTATCAAGTTCCTGACGAATAATTTTACTAAAGATTGTTTCTTCAGCCATTGGGGATTCCTCATCAAACAATAAGTGCAGTAAGCTTAATCCAGCCGCCTTGCCAGATCCATAACTTGTTGATTCATCATGACTAAGCAACATCCATTTTACTTTCACCCATCACACTGAGCCATACACATACACGGACAACTTACGCTTCATCCTGCCCTTCACCACCAACAATGGCAATTGCGCCTTTACCAACGCCTTCATAAGCATGAACCCGCACCTGCTGACCGATATGGGTTTTATATAATGTATTAGCAATATAGTATGCTAAATTTTCCACCGTTGTATCACAAGGAAGAATATCACATTCACGTTGAGGTACCGCCAACTCAAAAAAGCCCTGCGGTGCATGATACCTAAATGCCTGATGATCGTTCAATTCGACCTCATCAGAAAAACTTAGTTCAGCCGTGTCGCAGCAATCTTCAGCTGATCCTAAATAAATATTACGCCATTTCATGGCCCAACTAGCACATAACTCTTCATCAGCATCAGCATCATCGTCAATAAATATCTCAATCATCGAACGGTGCCCATGGGCAATACGCTGACAGTTTCCGTCATGCTTTTTCAAACCATGGCTGTAATGATAGAAAGGACCTTCAATCGATTCATTACGTAGTTTAATCGTCAGATCTGAAATATTTTCTGGTAAGTGAGGTGTTAAAACCTGAATTAAATGGCGAACCAGTTCCTGTTCGGTAATTTCCAGACAATCAACAAAACAAAAAGCCGGAGTAGGACAGCACAAATAAACCCCTTTTCCATTCGGGCGCAGATAACTCACCAAGATACGTTCATCGTCTCTATTTTGAACAACGCATTGAGGCGAACGCCGGGGAACAAGTAATTTATGATCAACATGTTCATCGATTACTTTTTTAATGGTTTTTTTTACCAATCCAAAATCAAGTAACATGTTCATCTGATTAAGCTGCCCACCCAGCTCAATATCAACAATCCAACTTTCGCCAACCAAACCCCGGTCAGGACATAAGAAAGTTGAATCAATAACAGTTAAATCGTTAACAAAAAGTTTCATTGATGTCGTTCAACAGCTCTGTGATTCGTATCTAGATCCGGTATTATACCTACACCCTTTCACAAATGAATGCTCAAGTCCCATGCAACATCTATTGATAAAGAACGCAACGCTTGTTAATGAAGGACGTCAATATGAAAGTGACGTTCGGATTCAGGGCGAACGCATCGAAAGCATCAGCACCCATCTGGATGCAAAACCTCACGAACAGCTCATTGATGCACAAGGATTACACTTGCTCCCGGGAGTTATCGATGATCAGGTGCATTTTCGAGAACCAGGACTGACCCATAAAGGAAATATCCACAGCGAATCAAAAGCAGCTGTTGCCGGTGGGATCACCAGCTTTATGGAAATGCCTAATGTAAACCCTCAGACAACCTCCATCGCGGAACTTGAAGCTAAGTATCAACGGGCTGCCGGTCGTGCCTACGCTAACCACAGCTTCTATATTGGTGCGACGAACGATAATCTAGATGTTATTAAGTCACTTGACCCTAACTCAGCATGCGGCGTTAAAATTTTTATGGGTGCCAGCACTGGCAATATGCTCGTCGATAATGAACAGATTCTTGGAGAGATTTTTGCCAACTCCCCAGTTCTTATTGCAACACATTGCGAAGATACGCCGATGATCCAAGCGCTTGAGCAACAATACCGACAGAAGTATGGCGATGATATTCCAATGGAAATGCATGCCGAGATCCGCAGTCGCCAAGCATGCTACAAATCATCATCAACCGCTATCGAATTAGCTAAAAAACATAATGCCCGCTTGCATGTCCTCCATTTAACAACCGCTGAAGAACTCAATCAGTTTGATCCTATTCACCAATTAAGCGAACTTGCCAGCGCAAATGTGACCGCCGAAGTCTGCATTCATCATTTATGGTTTAATAAAAATGACTATGCCCGCCTGGGAGCACAGATAAAATGTAATCCTGCGGTAAAACGACCAGAAGATCAGAAAGCCCTTCAGCGAGCAGTCAATGATGACCGTATTGCTATCATAGCAACCGATCATGCCCCTCATACATGGGAAGAAAAACAAAATACCTATTTTAAAGCCCCGTCAGGTCTACCTTTAGTTCAACACATGCTACCCGCATTACTTGAGCTCTATCATCAAGGGATATTCAGTCTTGAAACCATTGTACGCAAAACCTCACATGCTGTTGCTGAACGTTATCAGCTCAAAGACCGGGGATATTTAAGAGAAGGCTATTTTGCAGATTTAACATTAGTCGACCTAAAACAATCTCAGACAGTTAATGACCAAAATATCTTATATCATTGCGGTTGGTCACCATTTAACGGCCAAAACTTCCACTCCAGTATCCAGACAACACTCGTCAACGGGCAGATCGTGTGGGATAAAGGCGCAGTTCAATGTCAACCAAATGGACAAAGACTGATATTCAATCGAAGCTAAACTTAATCTCAACCCGGATAAAAAGTCATAATTAAAATACAGTTCGTACTTAAAAGACTTCTTTATGCAGGGTTGAGGTTAATTTTTCTCTACAGAGGCTTTTAGCTATTGTGAGTCATCGCCTCTGGCACGGCGCAGCTGTTCTCTTAAATTCGGTGGAAGCCCATTAATTGTTAGCGTATCAGTTTGTGGGTCATACTGTATACGTTCACCAAGTAACTGCTGTTCAAAACTAATAGTGACCCCCTTGCCCTGCCCAAAATACTTGGTCAGTTTTTTAAGTGATGCCCGGTCTGCCGGGAATTGTTCTTCCAAAGGAAAATTTTCTGCGGCAAATGAATAAAAATCAGGAGCCTCACTATCTGTTTCAGGCAAAGACTGAGATAACTCTTTAACCTGGATCTCTTCGCCATCCTTTAACTGCTGATCACAATACGATTTAATTTGCTGGCGATACTCAGTCTTCTCTTCAGGTTCAAAATTGGCAACATCACAATATTGATCCACGGCATTCATCAGTAATGCGTTCTGTTGTTTTGTATCAAGCCCTTCTTCACACCCTAAAAAATCGACAAAAAAATCTGCGACTTTACGTCCCGCCCTACCACGTATAAACGAGACATAACGTTTAGAATCTGGATTGCGTTGCATCTCAGTTAGTTCAACACGGGCCGCGAGTTGAATTGACGACGTTTCCAGATAATGGCTTGCCGTAATTTCCATCAGATCGTTAACTGATGGTGATACTTTATCCTGCAATAAAACAATTTGCAGATAGTCACTTGCGACAAACTGATACTGACTGATTAGCAAAACGCCCTGTTCATTCAATTCATAATGATTAATTCTCTCGACTAATTCCTGAGCAAGAGTTTTCGAAAAATCCAAAAATTCTGTTTGATTTTCAATCAATTTAGTCAGTTCACTGACTAAACATTTCGAATTATCAGCAAAATAACCAAAGCCCTTACTTGCTTTACTATTGTAAGTTAAATGTAAATCTTCCACGAGCTCCAACGCATTATCATTGAGCTCCGACTCCTGATCACCTAGCGTTAAAGCTACATGACCTTGCTCATCTAACCCGATGGAGTGTAAAACCAGATGTGTAACTGATAGACTCATATTCGTTTTGTTAGTTTTTATGTCTTGGGTGAGTTATTATACGCATCTTTTCTTTTGGAATCAGATTCACAAAATGGCTATCATTTCAAAATATCCATCTGAACAAGTTGAACAAATGCTGCAAGAGGTCATCGCAGTCTTAGAAAAACATCAGGCACCGACTGATTTGGCGCTGATGGTATTAGGTAATGCAGCAACACATCTGATCAATCAGAATGTCGCTCAATCACAACGTCTTGCACTCGCTGATAAATTCAGCAAAGCGCTAAAAAGCTCACTTGTTAGATAATTGTCGTTATAAAGGAAACAACAACAATATGGCTCAAGGCGCGCTCACATACCGTGACAAAGTATCCCAACTCATTAGCTGGGGTCACTGGTTTTGTTTAGGCAATATTGTCGTCTCACTTCTCATATCTATGCGTTATTTAACCATAGCCCATTGGCCCGATACACATCTTGGTCAGGTTTATATGTTTATAAGCTGGCTTGGTCAATTTTCATTCTTACCATTTGTCGTATTTTTATTATCCTTATTTCCATTAAGTTTTTTATTGCCAAGTAACAGAACGATGCGCTTTCTTGGGGCAATTATTGCAACTGTTGGTATTAGTGCTCTGGCCATTGATACACAGATATTTGCAAGATTTTATGTCCATCTTAATCCTATGCTCTGGCAATTATTGATTGATAAAGAAAATAATCGACGAGGCACAGACTTTAACCTGATGTTTATTCTGGTCCCCGTGATCTTTTTCATGGAACTCTTGCTTGCCCGACTGTGCTGGGTAAGTTTAAGACGTCTAGAACAGCGGAAAATCGGCAAACCCATTGCAATTGTATTTCTGGCTTGCTTTTTTTTAACCCACGTTATCCATGTTTGGGCTGATGCAACTGTATATCGTCCTATTACAGCACAGAAAATAAACTATCCGTTGTTCTACCCAATGACTGCCCGTAGTTTACTTAACTCTTATGGATTAATTGATATAAAACGACTCAGAGAAAAATCTAAGCAGGCTGGCTTGCACAATGGAAACCCTCTGAACTATCCCGAAAGGCCACTCCAGTATAAAAACCAAAATGGAACACCCTATAATTTATTAATTATCATGGCTGAAGGTGTAAGATCTGATTCACTTAATTCTAAGCTTATGCCAAATACTTGGAATTTTGCTGATCAATCTTTACGCTTTACTCACCACTTTAGTGGAAGTAATAATCATACCCTAGGGGTCTATTCACTATTTTATGGTCTTCCAACATCTTATTGGAAAAGTATTCAAGGCGCCCATATATCACCCGTGATGATGGATGCTCTACGCCAAAGAAACTACAGAACAGCTCTCTTTAGTAGTAATGGTTTCCATGATCAACAATTAAAAGACACAGTCTGGGCTCATGTTTCCCAAGAGACCTTCAACCCGGGTATAACATCCAATACCAAATTAGATGATCAAACAATCGTTGAAAATTGGCAACAATGGCAACAACAACACTCAGCAAATGCACCATGGTTTAATTACATTGACCTGAATGGTGTTGTTAATCTGGATGGCCCAAGCCAGATTGCCCCCAAATCGCTTAATGATCGACAACAATGGCTACCGATTTATCAACATGCCGTAGAACAAGTCGATAAAAAAATTCAAATTATTCTTGAACAGCTAAGACAAGACAAACAACTCAGTCATACTATCGTTATCATCACCTCTGACCATGGCCAGGAATTTGCTGATATGGGCAGTGATCACTGGGGATACGGAAACAATTTTTCTCGCTTTCAGACGCAGGTTCCTCTGGTCATTTACTGGCCTAATAAAGAGCCTGAAGTCATTAACCAAGATACAAGTCATTTAGATATCAGTGCAACGATCGATACCCATCTTCTCGGTATAAGAAACCGTAGTAGCGACTATACAACAGGGCGAGATCTGTTTAAACCGTCAAGAAAGTGGATTTTAATAGGAGACTCTGATGAGCAGGCTATTTATCAAAAAAATCAAATTACCCTTTTAACTAGTGATGGTAATTATGAAATGAGAAACAGAAATTACAGGCGTGTTCATATAAAAGCAAATATGCCCATAATACTTCAGGTTCTAAATGAACTTCGTCGTTTTTATCGCGATGATTCGTAAAATTATAGGGTTGCTTAAAAGCTGAGCAAACAGTTTATAACTTAGCATAAATAGTTGCATGGCAGACAAAAAACAGTAATATATCCAACGCGTCGGAACGTAGCGCAGCCTGGTAGCGCACCGTCATGGGGTGTCGGGGGTCGGAGGTTCAAATCCTCTCGTTCCGACCATTTCTTCTACATATTGTCATGTCTCTTTTTTTGAAAGCTCCTTACTCGACATACTTTAATCTGAATTAATCGACTTATCCTTAATAAAATCATCGACAATTGTACCCAGAGCAACTAAATTAGTTACAGATAAATCATTATTAATTTTATTATTTAATTTTTAATCATTTATTTATAAGCCGGAATATTTTTCATGGTGATTTTTAAACAATTATCAGCTTTTACGAGGAGATATTTATGGTATTTAGTGATTCAAATAAAAAAATCTGACTCTATATCAATAACCAACGAAGTTGGTCCAGATATCATCCCATGAGCAATATTTATAATAAAAATATAAACACGCACTTGGCATCTATCTTTCTTATATAACGAACATTATCTCTTATATAAATAATTACCTACACTGGAATATAAATAGTCATGTCACCAATTGTTAGCCTGAATATCACCCATGTCAATGAACTTGGCATACTTAATCAACAACTTCTTGAAGATGAAGGAAATCATAAATCACTTAGTTATGATTATCTCTGCCAGAGAATGAGCAGATGGCTTAAAAATCGTGACTATTTTGGTTTTGGCTATATCTATCAGAACCAATTAGTGGCCTATTTATTAGCCTGCCATGAAGATGAGTATTGCTACATTCGACAATTGGTAACTGATCGCGAACATCGACGCCAAGGATATGCATCAAAACTACTTAATTATATCGAAAACCACCTTGGCACGAATCAACAACTCAGATTAGATGTGCTAATCAGCAATAAAAATGCTATGTGTTTTTACGCAAAACGTGGGTATAACCCATTTTATATGGCTATGATAAAAACGACATCACCGTAAACTAAACAACATACGACAAGGCATTAACGATATCTTCCAAAAACATAAATGATTCATATTCATATTTACATTTAATAATAAAAAGGTTATCTACACTATTTCATTCAACACTTACTTGCAATATCATTACATTTCACCTAAAAACATGACATCAGTTAGTCACCCGGTTTTTAATTGTAGTTAAACTATGATTAAGTAGCGTACATATATTGTTAAGGAACAAACAGATGTTCTTCAAACGTCGGACCATGGATAAAGACCAAATACATCAAAATAAAACCGTTTCTAAGACATGTACTTTATCAAGTCACGAACTCAGCGCTGAAAACTTAAGTAAATTAGATTTTCCAGAAAAAACTGCATTAGTCATTGCATTTATATCTCCGCATTGCGATTTTAGCCGCATAACAGCGCAACTCTCACAAATGATGCCTTTTGCCCAGCATATCATTACAATGATGACTGCTGGCGAATTAGGCGGAGAATATACAACGTTGTATCATCCAACGCCTGAACAATGGGATGGTATCGTTCTACACAGCTTTAGCCAGTTATTGTTTAGTCATGTTAGTGTTGAAACCATATCACTATCACCCCCATCTTCGTCCCACCAGGTACAGACAATTCAAGGACGAGTAAAACACATCCATTCACAATTAGAGCAAATCAATGTTCCTTTCTCTATAGATAGTAAAGATTGTATTGCATTAACCTATTTCGATGGACTCCGCAACAGTGAAAACTTCTTCACTGAAGCTCTCTACCAAAATGGCAAACTTCCCTGTTTCTTTATCGGCGGTAGTGCCGGAGGTAAATTAGACTTTAAGCAAGCGAAAATTGCTTATAATGGGAATATATCCGAAGATTGCGTATTATTAACTTTTTGTAAACTTGCTCCAAATTATCGATATGGCATCCTGAAAACTCATAATTTTGAGCCAACAGGTATGGCTTTAAAAGTAGCCAAATTTGATCCGTTTACACGAATTCTTCATACGGTTCTAACAGAAGACCGACAGTTAAAAACACCTGTCGAAGTTCTCTGTGAGTACTATCATTGTCAACCAGATAAACTTGCAGACAATCTGAACCATCACTCCTTTGGCGTAACTATTGGCGGATCCATCTATATCCGTTCAGTCGCAACTATTCATGATAACGGAAGCATTCAATTTTTTAGTGATATGAGTTTCGGCGAACGTTTACAATTAGTCAAAGCTGTTGACTTCGCAGGAACCACCGCACGTGATTATCAACAATTTTTACAAGGCAAGCCAGGCCACCCTATCGCAATGATTGCAAATGATTGCATTTTGCGACGGCTTAATAATGAAAACCATTTGCATGATCTCAAAAGTTTTGACAATTTATGTATTTCGGGGTTCTCATCGTTTGGTGAGTTTTTGGGAGTCCACCAGAACCAGACACTGACAGCCCTTGGATTTTTTGAGGTAGCTCCAGGCCAAACATTCGAAGATAAATATGCCAGCCATTATCCATACTACTTCTCGATATTCAAAAATTACCATACATTAACCGAACTCACGAGTCAGAAACGGATCAGTCAACTTCAATCGGAACTTATCGGACAATTAATCGATTTTCAGCCTAAGCTACGCTCATCAACAGAGCAACTACGTGATGTCGCGCAACAAACCAATCATTCAGCAACGCAACAAAATGGACTTCGACAACAATTTGACCAATTCATGCTACAGATAGAACAACAAGCAGAGCAACGCCAAATGCTGACATCTGGAATGGAACAACTGAGACAGAGCTCTGAACAAATTGTTAATATCATTCAATCTATTGGTGGAATTGCAGAACAGACGAATCTGTTAGCCTTAAATGCTGCAATTGAAGCCGCACGTGCTGGAGAAGCCGGACGTGGATTTGCTGTTGTCGCTGATGAAGTCAGAGCCTTGTCGCAAAGAACTCAGAGTAGTTTGGATGAAACAGGCAAGACTATTGATGATGTATCTAATTCAATCCGTGAAATTAGTCGATATGTCGAAGATATCAACAATATGCTAGAAACGATTACCGGTACATCCACACAACTCAGTAATGAACTAACAGAATTGGCAAACCATTCAAGTGACATGGCTGATCAGGCTCAGAACAGTATTGCACAAACGGATACTATTTACGATCAAATGAAAGACGTTGAAGATCAGACTCAACTTGTTAACACCCTAAACGAGCTATTGAACCAAAATAACAAATAAACTATTGACGGCCAGAGGATACAAAGCTTTTTAAATGGTTAAATTTGTCTGATTTGCGTTGTTAAGTCGCCTTTTAACATAGCGGAAAATAACCAGAAACTGACCACGATAAGATGCTTTCCCTGGCCCAACAAATAATTATAAGCTTTTTTGACCACGTTGCTTTTTAAGGAAATAGCTTGCATTCAATTCATGATTGCTCTTCTAAATCTAATTTAGATCACATTTACCCAGCCCACATAATTTCTCCTTTCGTGATAAACGACTAAAAATACACCATCGATTACATTGATAATCATTAAAGTTGACTAACTTTTACCTTGTAAAAATGACACAGCATTAAATCAAAGGTTGCTCTTTGCCTATGCTCATTGATGTGAAATTTACCCAAAGGACGGTTGACCATTGGAGAGGAAAATGAAAAGACTGGCAGGGAAAATAGCGCTATTGACAGGAGCGAGTTCAGGTATAGGAGCAGGAACAGCCCAAAGGTTAGCAAAAGAAGGGGCAACAGTTATTTTGGTAGCTCGCCGACTGGAACGGCTACAAAAATTAAAAACAAAAATACAAGGAGAAGGAGGTAGAGCGTTAGCAATCGGTGGAGATGTAACTTCTATAGAAGATTGTCACAATATTTTTCAGGAAACAATCGAAAAATTCGGCAGATTAGATATCTTAGTCAATAATGCAGGCGCCGGTGATCATCATCAACCAATCACCAGAGTCGCAAACGATTTTTGGGATAAGATCATCGAATTAAATCAAAAAAGTATTTTTACATTTTGTAAAGAAGCTCTCAAATATATGGAGCCTTCAGGTCAAGGGTCAATTATAAATATTTCTTCAATAGCTGGTGTGTATGCCAATGCAGGTGCAGCATATTCTACATCAAAATTCGCCGTTATTGGACTAAGTAAAAATATTGCATTACAGTATGCGGGAACAAACATCAGATGTAATGTCATTTGCCCGGGCCCTACGCCAACAGAAATTTTCTCACCCGAAAACATGGATAAAATGGATACAGCATTTGCCGATATCTGTGCTCGCCATTCAGATCTCACAGTAGGACAATCCACAGTTGAAGATCAAGCGAACGCCATTCTTTTCTTCGCTAGTGATGAATCGAAATCAATCACAGGTCAAGTACTTATCGTGGACCGGGGGATGTGTCTTTAAACGGACCTCTGGTCATCCTCAACTGGTGCAAGCCAGAACGATTTAAAATAAAAGACTTTTAATATGGTTTAAAGCCTTATTCAATCAGGGTGAGAGCATGAATATTCACTTTTTACTCACCCACTTTAAAACCAGCCAGCAGTACCCTGTCAAAATAGCTACTACTCATTGCCGCAATCTTCTGATTACGCCGGATACTGGCTTTTCGGGTCGTTTCAGCGTGCAGCATATTTATAGCTATGTGGCGCATACAAGCCATGATCCCAAGGGCGTTGCTGCGGAATATCTGGCAAGCATCTTCATTTATCGATGCATCCAAAACCCAGTGCGGCTATTTTCTATGCCCCAGTGACCACGAACAGCCGTTGCAAAACGCTCCTTAATCAGCTCAGCAGAACTGATGTAATAGCGATAATCGAGTGATTCTTGACCCGCTTTGTCAATACGATAACCGATAGCAACCCCGATACTTTCTAATCCTTTCTAGCCTGGAAACTGTTGGGTAAGTTCACCTGCTAGCAGAACATGGTATTCACGGACTTCAACACGCCATGGCCCTGCTCGATGGCGACATCATTTCGTAACCTCGTGGCTTTTATGCTTTCTTCCAAATACTTGTTGAACAGATTTAGTCAGTGTTTCCTAGTTACCTTTCACTACAAGCAGATAATCACCGCCACTATCGACAATGGTTGAAGCCATGTTTTTCTAGCAAGCCATAGCATCAATAGATATTTGATATCCAGTAACTTAGTGAGTTCTGGGATAGCCGTTATTTTGTTCAACTTCGCATCTGTTTTTAGCAGGCCGAGAACAACACCGTTTGTCGTCGCGTATGCACTTGACCATGTGGATGCTAAATAACTGTTCCTAAATGTAGATCACTGGCTCTGATAAATTTGTGGGAACTCTGTGCTAATTGTGTGATCTGATATGTCGCCAAACCTATTAGACGAACAAGAAACACAGAGCCTTATGATTCTAACATTACCTAACCGAGCAGAGCGACGTCGTATTGCTAAAAAAATGCATAAAACCAGAGATAAAGACCATTGCCGCCGCTTGAACGCCATATTGCTCCTTTCTCAAGGCCATTCTGTTACCGCTGTGTCAAAGCTTCTCGCTGCGGCTCGCTCATCCATTGGACGTTGGATTAATGGGTACACGGATTGTGGTATTGAAGGGTTAGAAAGCTCAACTCGGGGCAGAGCTGCAACACTTCCTTTTCTTCAAATTGCCGCCGTATTGACGACGTTATTAACGCTGGATCCCCAGAGCTTAGGTTACCAACGTTCACGTTGGAGCACTGAATTAATGGCTATTGAAATTAACCGGATATTTGAACTTAACGTTCACTCATCCACCATCCGTCGATGGCTGCCTAAACTTGGGATTGTCTGGCGCAGAGCGGCTCCAACACTGCATATCAAAGATCCGGACAAAGAAGCAAAACTCGCCCGTATTAAACAAGCTTTAGAGCAGTGTGATGCTGACAATCCGGTGTTTTATGAAGATGAAGTTGATATTCATCTGAATCCGAAGATTGGAGCGGATTGGATACACAAAGGTCAGCAAAAGAAAGTCGCCACACCAGGGCAAAACACCAAACACTACCTAGCTGGAGCTCTGCACGCCAAGACAGGAAAAGTCTCATATGTTGGCAGTTTCAGCAAAAACTCAGAGCTTTTTATCAAGATGCTTGAACAGTTGAAGCGTCAGTATCGCCGAGCAAAAACCATTACGCTCATCGTGGATAACTACATTATTCACAAGAGCAAAAAAACCGAGAACTGGTTAAAGAAAAATCCGAAGTTTATTCTGCTTTTTCAACCCGTGTACTCTCCATGGGTAAATAAGATAGAAAAGCTTTGGCATGCCTTGCATGAAACGATTACACGGAATCATCAATGCAAAGCAATGTGGCAGCTATTAAAACAGGTACGCAATTTTATGGATAATGTTTCGCCATTTCCTGGCGGTAGTCACGGAACACAAAAAGTGAAGCATAATTAGGATCAGCTATTTAGACTGCCGGGACTCACAGTCATAGGAGCCACGCAAGACTTTGCCATCAAGGGTAACCAGTTCGCCTTCGGAGCGAGCAGAGACAGCTTGCATCCAACTGCTAAAACTCGCCCGGGTCAAGGCGTGAGACTATCCGGACAATAGTATCATGATACAATACAGATAGACCCTCATTGAGCAAGCCCTTACCCTAGAGCCAGCCAAGGTGGATTTCACCGAAATCATCAATGCCTTCCAATCCTTCGGCGCCGGCCATCGTTGCACAAACAGTTAGGAACAGAACATCAAATAATGAATAACGGATTTTCGCTGACTGACGTGGGTCTTTCAGATCTCAGAAGTGCTGAGAAAAAGCATCGATGCTCATTGTGATACTCTCGGAAAAGAGAGTATCAGATCACAACTCGCTCTGCAGGTCAAACGAGATAAAATTGGTTATATAATGTTCGCGATCTCACCCTGCTTATTCAACCATTTTGTTAATTAACTCCGGATAAACATCTATATATAACGATATTAAAAATCGCTAATATACAAATCAAATCTTAGCGAATACAGCTTTTACTCATCCCTTATAAAAAATATTTTATACTGGTGAAAATTTTCAAACTGATGTATTATACATAATTATAATGGAGTAAGTTTAATCAATCTTGGCTAATACTCGGAATAAGTGGTCCGTAATACGAATCAGTAATATTTTTATATGCAAAATTTTTATCAAACGTGTGCTCAAGCAATCCATAAAAGTCGAATTACTGATAAAATGGTAACTGATCATAAAAAGATTGATCGGCTGCAATTTGACGATCATCTTATTTGGATAAAACGCTCTGAAGCTACCCGTTCAAATATTTTTCATAAAATGTTCTATCGCCTGAGTCGGTTGAAGGTCCTAATACCTGTTGAACATAAAACAGCCCATCAAAGCCTTGAGTTTGAAGTAAGTAAACTCAAATCGCTTGCAGCGATAGACGTTCCAGTTCCACGTGTAGTTGGCCACGACACTCAATTTCTATTCCTTAAAGACACAGGAACAGATTTACGTCAATATCTAAAAAACAATGAACTGTCTCAAACTCACAAAGAAAAAACGATCATTCAGGCTTTGATGGTTTTATGTCAGATCCACAACAGTGGAAACTACCATGCTGGTGCTCAGATAAAAAACTATACTATTTCTGAACAAGGTATTAGCGCAATCGACTTTGAAGATAGTTTTGCTAATTGCTATTCATTAGAAGACATTCAATTCCGTGACTTCTTTCTATTTCTGTTTTCGCTAACAACAATTAGCAATGATGTGATATATCAGGAAGCAATTGATGTATATTTATCAAAAACAGGAAATGAAAATATAAAAGTTCGTCTCAAAAAAATTGCACGAACTACAATTCCCCTACTAAAAACTATAGAATTCCTTTCTAATTCAAAACATCTTCATTTAGGTCATGATGTAATGGGAGCTTATACTCTGCTTTCATTCTTAGCGGGTATTTAATGACCATATTTGGAATGAACTATCTTGAAATACATATTAAGATAATTTGAATGTATGTTTATCATTTGCGCATACACAACCTTAAGTTCATCATGATAAATAGCTTATTTATAAATCTCAGTTCTATTAATGTTATGTAAAGAAAAGATAACCAATAATCATGATTGAATAATAAACAACCTCCTATTTTCAAATTCTATATATATTGCTTACCCAATATCCTATTAGGCGCAGTTTCCTATCTTAAAAAAAAACTGAATAAATAAAAATAGCCATCATTGATGGCTATTTTTATTCTGTCAACATCTTGCCTAAAATCTCACAAAATGTGGATTTAAGCTTTTACAATATTTAAGCACTCAATAGACGATTCACACGTTGAACAAAATCAGCAGGGTTAGACAAACTTCCTCTTTCGGCCAATTCAGCTTGTTGAAGAAGCAAATGTGTCCATTCACTAAATTGCCCTTCATCTTGCTCATCAGCAATACGTTTAACCATTGCATGATCAGGATTCAATTCAAAAATATACTTCTGTTCAGGCACAGGTTGACCCGCAGCTTGCATTAATTTAATCATTTGCGTGCTCATATCATGCTCATCCGCTACGATACACGAAGGGGTATCAGTTAACCGATAGGTCAAACGGACATCTTTGACTGAATCACCCAGAACCTCTTTAACACGATCAATAAATGATGCATATTCATTCTGATCTTGTTCTTTACGTTTTTTCAGCTCTTCATCATCTTCTAATTCACCCAGGTCTAAATCACCTTTAGTAATAGAAACAAACTGTTTTTCATCAAATTCAGTCAGATGGCTCATCAACCATTCATCAATTCGATCAAACATCAGCAATACTTCGATATCTTTCTTACGGAAGATCTCAAGGTGAGGACTATTAGCAGCCGCTTCATAGTTATCCGCTGTAATATAATAAATTTTGTCCTGACCTTCTTTTATTCGGCTAACATAATCTTCTAAAGAAACCGTAGCTTCCGGGTTACCTTGATGAGTAGAAGCAAACCTTAACAGTTTTGCAACCCTCTCTTTATTTGCAAAATCTTCTGCAGGACCTTCTTTTAGAACATTCCCAAATTCTTTCCAGAAATTCTGATACTCATCACCTTCTTTTTTAGCCAGTTTTTCAAGCATACTTAACGCACGCTTAGTACACGCCTGACGTAAATTCGCTGTAATTTTAGTATCCTGAAGTATTTCACGAGACACGTTAAGCGGCAGATCATTCGAATCTAAAACCCCTTTAACAAAACGCAGATAATTTGGCATGAATTGTTCAGCATCATCCATGATGAACACACGCTGAACGTATAATTTCAATCCATGTTGATGGTCACGATTCCACAAATCCCAAGGGGCTTTAGTAGGAATATAAAGCAAACTAGTGTATTGCTGTTTACCTTCAACCTTATTATGGCTCCAGATCAATGGATCTGAATAATCATGGGAAATATGCTTGTAGAACTCTTTATACTCATCATCTGATACTTCACTTTTAGAGCGAGTCCACAATGCCTGAGCCCGGTTAACAGCTTCCCATTGGCCAGGTTCAGCAGGAATTTTCTCTCCATCATCACCTTCTGATTCAGGTTTACCTTCTTTCCACATTTCAACGGGGATACTAATGTGATCAGAGTATTTAGTAACCAGAGAACGCAATTTCCAGTCATTCAAAAACTCTTCTTCTTCATCTCTCAAATGCAGGACAATGCGAGTACCACGCACTTTTTTTTCGATATCGGTAATATCAAATTCACCTTTACCTTCAGATTGCCAACGTACTCCCTGACCAGCTTCAGTGCCAGCAGCCCGGGTTTCAACAGTGACCCTATCAGCAACGATAAAAGCGGAATAAAATCCAACCCCGAATTGCCCAATCAGCTGTGAATCAGCAGCCTGGTCGCCTGTCAAATTACCAAAAAATTCTTTTGTCCCAGATTTAGCAATTGTACCCAGATTTTCAATGACTTCATCACGGCTCATACCGATGCCGTTATCATCAAATGTAATCGTATGAGCATCTTTATCGAAACTAATTCGAACACGCAAAGCCGCATCATCTTCATATAACGAATTATTTTCTAATGCCTTAAAACGAAGTTTATCGGCTGCATCTGCGGCGTTAGAGACCAACTCTCGCAGAAAAATTTCTTTATTTGAATAGAGTGAATGAATCATCAAATGCAATAATTGTTCAGTATGCGCACTAAATTTATGATTCTCGATGTGTTGTTCTGCCATTGTCTGCAACTCTCCACGCTATTGGCTTGGTTCTATCTAAGATGAAACCATATTTGTGGGCTGATTGATTCATTTTCAATAGGAAAATAAAAAAGATTGGCCTAAATGAATAAATTTTATGCAGATGAGTCGAACAATGATCACAATTTGATAAAATAATCCCGCAGATAGCAACAATTAGGCATAAACTGAAAATGTAAGAACGCTTTACGACAAGAATGTTACCTTTTTAAAGGTAACCGGGCCTGGAATGATAACCCAGGCCTTTTTAATAGTGTCTACGAGAGCTTATTTTTCGCAAGTTTCAGAGCGTTCCCATATTAATTTATGTCCAAATCCTAACCGGTTATTTGTCATTTTGATTAAATCAGCCCTGACGAACCAAATTGCAGAAGGCTTTGCTCTAGCGATAGGGAAATGCTGATAATAGAGACTTCGAGCCTCTTTTTCCTGTTCATCATTCAAAGGAACACATTCTCCCTGATACTGGATCCCCTGAATGTGAACAATCTCCTTAGTTTGTTCACAAACTGTTCCGGCAAATTGTCCGTAGCACGCAAGTTGTGCCCCATGGCGGGTTTTCTCACTAGACAATACAATAAAACCACCCCATAACGAATGCCAGACATAAAAGCAACTTGCAGCCCAGATCCCTTCATGATCCATTCCTGACAACGTCAATACATGCTGATGACATAAATATCGTTCAACTACCTCAGGAACCGGATTTACCATAACTATTCCATGTACCACATTAAATTCAATTGATTAAAATAGGAACTATCGAAAATTTTGCCAACACAACAAATTATCCTGCCTGACTATCTTATACAATCTCAAATCATCCCAGTAGTCTAAATTCAAGTTTAAAGAGAGCTTTTTGATACCCACAAAAAATCAGCAAATCACTCAGCTCCAAAGTTCTGAGGTTATGATTCAGAACCAAATCGAATTAGATTTCTAGACGTCTAGATTGACAAACAAAAAATGCTTTATAAAATGGCCCCGGTTTATATTTGATGTGATTAATGATTATGACTAGACAAGGAAAAGATGGCTCTATTCAACCAAGGGCCATTGCACTGTTACCTATTTTAGTATTCTTACTGATCTTTATTGGAGTAGGATTCTATTTACAAATTCACGGAACGCACTTTGCGTTTTATCAATTGCCATCACCTGTTGCTATTCTACCAGCGCTTGCACTGGCATTGATTATCAGCAAGGAACGCCTGAACAAATCAATTGACCAAATGATCCACGGCATGGGACACAACAATATCATAACAATGTGTCTTATCTATTTACTGGCCGGTGGTTTCAGTGTCGTAGCAAAAGCAACCGGCGGAGTTGATTCTGTCGTCGGCATAGGTTTAAGCATCATCCCAAGTTGGTTTCTGGTCCCGGGTATTTTTATTGTCTCCGCGTTTATAGCCACCGCTATGGGAACATCAATGGGAACGATTGCAGCAGTAGCTCCAATAGCTTTTGGTATTAGTCATGCAACAGACGTATCTCCTGCCCTGATGGCTGGTTCAGTACTTAGTGGAGCGATGTTTGGTGATAATTTATCAATTATCTCTGATACAACCATCGCGGCAACGCGCACTCAAAATTGCGAGATGAAAGATAAATTTCGGGAGAACTTCGCACTGGCACTGCCTGCTGCTATCATTGCATTAGTTGTTTTCTGGTATCTCAGCGGTCATGCAACCGTTCCCACGCAAGATCATATCGCAATTATGCCAGCTATCCCCTACCTGTTTATTCTGGTTCTCGCTATCGGTGGAGTCAATGTCTTTGTCGTTCTAGCTCTGGGTATTGTTCTGGCTGGTCTCAATGGCATGATCAGCAGCAACTATGCCTTTATGGAATTTGCTAAGGATATCTATAAAGGATTCACCGGAATGCAAGAAATCTTTATCTTGTCACTATTTATCGGTGGATTAAGTGAGTTGATGCGTCTTCAGGGAGGACTGGCTTTCCTTCAGAAATATGTCGGAAAACTTGTTTCTAAATTTGGACAGGGGAAAAGCAGTGCACAGTTCGGGATTGCTATATTGGTTATGCTGACAAATATCTGCACAGCAAATAATACCATTGCGATTCTTATTGCCGGAGGTCTGGCCAAAGAAGTCGCTAACGATTATCAAATCAGTGGTCGTCGAAGTGCCTCTATTTTAGATATCTTTGCTTGTGTTATTCAAGGGCTCGTTCCATACGGTGCTCAAATCCTTCTATTAGGATCATTATTCAAACTATCTCCGCTGGATATCTCCGTAATGAGTATTTATCCCATGCTACTGGGAGTTGTTTCATTTCTGGCTATTTTTATCAGAAAAGATCGCCTGCCAAATTCCGCTCACGAGAACAAATGATAGTGTTTTAACTTACTTTGTTATCAACACTTCTGCAAAGAAAAAGGTCGGTTTATCAAAACCGACCTTTTTAAACATATCCACAAATCTATTCCCAGGATAAATAAAAACAACTATTCCTTTTGTTTTAATGCATTTTTCGCCTGATGATCTTCCAATGCTAACTCAATCAGTTGCGTAACCAGCGATTTAGGATCAACCCCTGAAGCCTGCCACAGTTTAGGATACATACTGATAGCTGTAAATCCTGGTAACGTATTAATTTCATTGACAAATATATCTCCATTTTCAGCTAAAAACATATCTACCCGAGCCATGCCTCTTGCCTCTAGACATTGATAAGCTTTTAATGCAGTCATTCTAAGCTTATCAAGTGTTGCAGAATCAACATTTGCAGGAATCTGTAGCCGCGCACCGTTTTCGTCAATATATTTACGCTCATAGCTATAAAAGTGGCCATCTGTGACAATTTCACCAGCCACTTCAGCAACACGCGGATCATCATTACCTAATACAGCACATTCCAGCTCGCGTCCGATAACAGCCGCCTCAATCATGACCTTCATATCAAAATCAAATGCAACCTTCAGTGCATCAAATAACTCTTCGGCAGCATTTACTTTGACCACCCCCACAGACGACCCCATATTGGCTGGCTTCACATAAACTGGGAAACCAAATTTTTCCGCAAATTCTGTGGCTAATTGCTCACTTAGCTCTGAACGTCTCACAACAAGATAATCGGCAATTTTAATACCTGCATCACGTAGTAACCGTTTTGCAACATCCTTATCCATCCCAACGGCAGAACCCAAAATGCCACTTCCGACACAGGCCACATTAGCCAAACGGGCCAATCCCTGAACCGAGCCGTCTTCACCATATGGTCCGTGTAGAACAGGAAATAAAACATCAACCTGAAGACCTTCATTAACACCAGAAATAAACCGGCCACTTTGATCACTAGCCATCAAACTGACAGATTTAGAATGCTGATTTAAAGCAATTAACTTAGGATCATGGCTGGTTAATAATGGTTTTGAATCATCATTTAGGTACCATGCCCCATTGCGGTCAATACCGATTAAAACAGTCTCAAAACGTTCGGTATCAATTGCATTAATTACATTTACTGCCGATTGTAATGACACCTCATGCTCGGCAGAGCGTCCGCCAAATAATACGGCAACGCGAATTTTATTTTGCATAATTTATCCGAAATTCCATTCAAACAGACACAGCATGAATCATCCTCGTCAGTTGATCTTTGATGATAATTTTTACACCCGTTTATGTTCATTAAAGCATGTATTAAGATCTGTTACGACCTGATTACAATACCCACATAAAGCTTATTCTTGTTTTATACCCTAACTTAATGATAAAACAAAACATCACTCAACATTCATATCGCAGTTCCTGAAATATTAGAACCTACAGGCGATAACACATTGAGTTTTATGAAATAGAATCACATTTAATCCTATCACAAACCTGGGCTCTGGTTATCTTTAACTATTTTTTACGACTGTTTATTCAAAAAATAACTGATGAAAAAACATGACTAAACGCCGACAAACAAACTGCAACGAGTGGGGGCAACTTGCCCCCAAATACTTAATGCACCAACGACCAAATAGCCGGAATAATAGCTAAAAGCACAAGTACAATGAGCAATTTTTCTGCCCGGTTAAAACGAACCTGCTGGCCATTTTTCCGCCAGCTATAAAGAAAAATTAACATTCCAGGAACATACAACAAAATAGCTAACAATAACCCTTTCAAACCTGCCGCATAAAGTAACCAAACGCCATAAACAGATGCTAACAATGCTACGATTTTAATCGGTAATGAGAGTTTTTCCCGTAGAGACGTTTTTAACAGAAAAAGCCCGACCAACAAATACGGAACCAAAATCATCGACGTCGAAACTAATACCAGTGTTGTATAACTCTTCCCGGTAAAAACCATCAGAATAAGACAAAATTGAACCGTAATCGAAGTCAACCATAACGATGCACTTGAAACGCCATTACTATTTTGTCGACAAAATATTTTAGGAAATGCCCCGCGACGCGCCGTTGAATAAGGAACTTCAGTTGCGTATAACACCCAGCTAATATAAGACGAGATAACCGAAACAATCAGCCCGACACCAATCAATAACTGTCCAGGTCCACCGATAATAGCGGCCAGGATACCTGCCATTGATGGGTTGACTAATTGAGCAATTTGCTCCCGAGGCATAATTCCCCGAGACAACAGAGAAATAGAAATATACAAAAAAGCCGCCAGTAAAACACCAATAAAAGTTGCCCGGCCAATATCATGTTTATCTTTAGCCCTGGCAGATAAAACAGCCGCACCCTCGATCCCTGTAAAGACCCAGAGTGTAATCAACATGGTATTTTTAACCTGATCCACCACAGGTTGATGGAGCGATACCGCATCTACATCAAAAGTAAATATAGATGGTTTAAAGTAGTAAATTGCAATACCGATAAAAATCAACAATGGAATCGATTTTGCCAGTGAGCCCAGCAAGTTAAATATAGCCGCTTCTCTGACCCCCCGGCTAATCAGATAATGCACCAACCATAAAACCACTGATGATCCAATAAATGAAATCCATGTATTCCCTTCACCAAAAATAATATGCCCGGGTCGGTCAAAGATTTCACCTAAAGCCGAAAAAGCAACGACCAGATATGCAACAACACCAATCGTTGTACAAAGCCAATACCCCCACGCAGAAAAAAAGCCGACTAAATCACCGAAACCTTCTCGTGCATAAGTGTAAATACCTTCATCAAGATCGGGGCGCAACCGCGACAAATATAAAAAGCAACCAGCAAGAGAGAGAATACCAACTCCCGTGATCAACCAGGCAATCAATTCTGCCTTTACGCCAGCAACTTCTGCCATATTTTGTGGCAGACTAAAGATGCCTGATCCCACCATTGAACTAAATACCAATGCAGTAAGAGAGATCAGGCCAATCTTCTTATAACTCATTTAAGAATTTCCTAATAGCAACATATAGCTGACCAAGGTCAACTGATATAATCGGTTGATTTTTATACAAATCAATGTGAATAACGCGTAAAAAAAGGGGAACTTTACATTCATGATGGGAAGGCTGCAACAAGGAAAGTTAAAGTAGAAAATTAACTCACCTTCGTTGCCAACCCAATATTAAATATCACTTCAAATTCGTAGCAAGTTTTTCAATATGATCAGGGCCAATGCCGCAGCATCCACCAATAATAGACGCGCCAGCTTCTTGCCACTGTTTGGCCAGATTAAGATATGCATCAGGTGTTAAATCCCGGCGCATCTCATCTAAACCTTCATTGGCTGTTGCATCCTCGGCCTGAGCCGTATCAAATGCATTCCCGTAACCACCGATTCGAACCGAATCTTTCAGGCCTAGTTTCTCTAAAGTCTCACTGGCCTCATGAATGGCTGCAAGGATGATTTCAGGCTGGCAACAATTAAATAAAATCGCTTCAACATTCTGGCCGACCATTGCCTGAATTGCAGAACTAACTGATTCTCCTGAACGTAAATGAGGTTGCTCAGAAGGATGATTGTCATCAAGAGTAAAAGAAGTCCAGCGAGGTTTCTGATCGTTAGGTAATAACGCCAATACTGCTTCAGTTTCAGCAATCATACTTTGCGTTTCCAGTAACCAAAGATCAACGAAATCAGAAAGATTATCAATCAATGGCTGAGCAATCTGTTTCACATGTGTGGCATCAAACAGATCGGGCCGGTACGAGCCAAATAATGGCGGAAGAGATCCGGCAACCTTAACATCAGCCATTGTATCTGCTGCAGCCCTTGCAACTTCACCAGAACGACGAATCCAAGACGGACCCTTCTCATAAAAGCGCTGCTCCCCAAGATGAAAAGGCACCAGAGCATAGCTGTTTGTTGTAATAACTTTCGCACCACTTCGAATGAAGTCCAGATGAACTTCCTGGACTTGTTCAGGCGCTTCAATCATAGCTAAAGCAGACCATTCAGGCTGTTTGAATGGGGCTCCACGGCGGGCAAGTTCACGACCTAACCCACCATCTAAAATGGTCATTGAATGAGACATATTTTATTATGGCTACTGCCATCCTGTAATTTAAAAATCTAAATAAATGGCAAAATAAGGGATAATCCGACAGACTGCAACACTTAATATCAATCTTATTGCAAAACGCATTAACTCAGAATACGAAACTATTGGCGGTCCCTGAGCTTGAGTTCTGTAACCCCATCCCCATATTTAAGCTCAAATAATATCTTGGTTTTCTCGAAATTATGTTTCACATCAATGCCTGGCATGTTATTTTTTAAAACATAAAGGTAACCAAAAGACAACAATGGCCCATTCAAAACTGACACTTTTTTCAACTCCGGCGATACTGCTTTTAACCCTGTCTTTATTTCTGGTCTTTATGACAGCTAATGCCACAACGCCCTTATATACATACTGGCAAACTTATATGCATTACAGTACCGGTGGATTAAGCATCATCTTTATTTCCTATAACATAGGCGTTATGGCTGCATTATTTCTAGTCAGGCATGCTCAACAGTCACACAACATTAAACGACTACTTGCTATGGCACTTATTGGAACAATCATCGCAATTCTTCTATTTATTTATGCCCGGCATTTCTGGCAACTATTGCTTGCTCGTTTTATTGTCGGCTTGAGCTGTGGAACATTTGTCTCTTGTGGCACCTCGCTTATTCTTAAAATTGGTCTGAAACAGCAAATTCACCAAACACCTCTATTTGTGACACTGGCCTGTGTTTTCGGATTTGGTATCGGACCATTCTATGCAGGGATTTTCGTTGATTATGTTCATAACCCTGTTTCAACTATTTTCATTCCTCTGTTATTTCTGATCCTGCTTTGTTTTCTTATCCTGTTGCGTTGCAAAACTGATGAACGTCCGCACCTTTCTCAACAGCAAGCGCAGGAAAACTCGCAAACACCGCATAATTATCCAATGGCTTTTGTTTCAACCGCATTATTTGCCGGTCCTTTTGCACTTGCAGGACTCTTTATTTCACTCGGGCCAAGCATGATGATTCAAACCATGCATACCCATAGCCATACCCTCATCGGCTCAATCATTCTATTACTCTTCGGATGCGGTGTTGTAAGTCAGCTAATCCTTAAAAATCATTCAGTTAGCAGACAAATACTCATCGGAGTTGTCACATCGTTTTTAGGAGGAACATGTATTCTGGTCGCTGAAGTAAACCATTGGGAAATGTTAATGATCCTGGCTGCAATTCTAATCGGGGTTGCTCAGAGCATGACGCAACTGGCAGGCACTCATCTCATCAAACAATTTCAACCTATGGGGACCTTACAACGCTCGACTTCAACCTTCTTTTTTGGCGGTTACCTAATGGTTGCATTGAGCATTGTTACGATGGGCTGGGTATCGAATCGTCTTGGAATCGTTGACGGTAGCATCGTTTTCTTATATTTATGCTTCATGCTGATTGCGGCCGGTACAGGAGGATATATTCTCCTCCATCGTCAGGAGTCATTTGGAAAATAATTCAATAGGTATAACAACAGAACCATAGTGATAAATAACATTCAACCGGCCAAGGGAATGGCTCTGGCAATTATTCAGCCTCGGGGATGAAAATCAAATGACTTTTTAAACGATTGATAAGCATGCCGGGCATTTTCTGAATCAGCTTTAGGAAGGACTATCACCAACTCAATAAAAAGATCCCCCGGAGGCGAAGCTGGAATACCACAGCCTTCTAACCTTAATTTTTGTCCTCCACTTGAGTTTCGAGGAATTTTTAACTCAACCTGTCGTCCGCCTAGCAATGGAAATATAACCGGAGCACCTAATGCCGCTTCCCATGGTGACACATGCAACCGACAAAATACATCAGCCTCATCAATCCGATATTGCATTGATTCCCTGAAAAAAACCTGTAAAAACAAATCTCCCGGCATTCCTCCGCCGATATCGGGAACCCCCTGTCCACTAAGACGAATTTTCTGTCCTGATAAAATCCCTTTAGGTATTTTAACATTGAAAGTCCGTGTGCGTCCCCGACCGATATCCAGAGTCATTAAACGATCTGCACCGGTATAACTATCGGCTAAATCAATCGTGATCTTTGTTTCAACATCTTCGCCTGTCAGCTCAGCTGCATTTCTTCTGTCATGAAACCCCGAAAAGCCCTCCTTTATAAACAAATCTTCAAAAATATCACCAAATACACCACGACCAAACGGTGATTTTCCATGAGGACCAGTTCCAATAGTCTGCTCAGAATGACCGTTTGAAACATCCGGATTCTCTTGATCATAAACTGCTTTTTTTTGTGGATTGCTCAAAACCTCATAAGCCTCCGCTACTTCTTTAAAACGCTGCTCAGAATCAAATTCATTACTGACGTCTGGATGATATTTACGGGCTAATCGTCTGTATGCGCGTTTGACATCCAGAAGGCTCGCATTTCTTGCGATACCTAAGATCTGATAATAGTCCATACGTAGTTATTATCCTTATTACTGATGACCCAGTTCACGCTATGAGGCGCATGTATTCATAAACACATCCCGGTATCATCTTTTAGAGCACAAACAAAACTGACTTGGAACCTTCCCGACACAATAAAAATATTCTCCAAATGTTATAGGGGCTAAGGTTGAGTGAAATTCACCCAGTCTGATATATTATTGATAGGAAATATATCCTCAAAATACAAGTCAGAGAGTCAACAAATAATCGTCAGTGTCTGTAAAAATCAAGAACACGATTTGAAAAGGTAATGAATATAAAATGGCTAGCTAGAGCTGTTTATCATGCATAAACAGCCCAAAAATCAGCGGGTAGCATTCACTGGCTCATCAGGTTTGATATAACGCAGACATCGAACATTTACCCGTATCAAACCTGACAGCACATCCATGAAAAACCGTTAATTACATCTGTACTTCTTTGTTTAATACCAGCGAAAAATTCGCATCCCCACGATAAAAGTAACAATCCCAATAACAGAAAGTCCTATAAATGTAGGCCAGATCGACATTAAACCGGCACCTTCAATAAAGACCTTACGCATCATCTCGGCCATAAACGTCAACGGCATCCAACCAATAATATTGGAAAAAGGCAGGTGCTTATAACTAAAGAAGATACCAGAAATTAACAGCTGAACTAAAATAGCGACTTCCATCATGCCATTCGCTGTCTGGGCTTTTTTCGCCCGGGAAGACAAAAGCACGGCAATACCAGAAAAACAAATATTTCCGGCAAAAATCAACAGTAAAAATGCCGTGAAACTACCCTGAATCGAAATACCAAAAAAGGTCTTCGAAAACCAATATAAGATTAAAATCACACCATAATTGATTAAAAAGCAAGACATCAAATGTGCCAGCAGAAAAGTTGACTTGCGCATTGGCGTGATATACATCTGCCGGGCAACCCGGGTCATCCGTTTTTCAAGTAAAGCCCAGCCTACAGTAATTAAACAGGTTTCCATCACCGCCATAGCCACCATGCCCGGGATTAAGAAATCGATATAACGTAACCCGGGCGTTTGCAAAACCTTCAAATTTTGCTGAACTTTATGATTTAAAGAGTGCTCCAAATCAGTCAGAGAATAGTAAGTTAGCATCGCCTCATGATTCTCGGGATCTAAAGCATAATGCCAGGCCAGCTTTCCTTTTCGCATCACAGGAGTAATCATCACCTGAATATCACCCTGTTTGAGTGAATTAAGCATCTGTGGATATGTTTTGAAATACAAAACATGGTACTTTGTCTGGATTACATCAGGTTCTTTAACTTTTTCCCGGTGCAAAACCGATGGGATAAAATGGTGACTGGCCATCAGATGTTTACCCCACTGTTTAACCTGCTGCTGTTGCGATGCCTGGTGGGGGAGCAATACGCCAATATGGTGCACTGGTACATCATGACTGGAAAAAGCTGCCCCCAACATCCAAATTAACAACATCGGAAACCCAAACGACCAAAACAAAATTTGCGGCTCGCGAATGTACTGACGAAACTGAGTTAGCATCAATTGGACAAAAGCATTATTCATGGAGTGCTCCAGTAGCTATGTTCATGAACAGATCATCAAGGGTTTTCTTGCGAACCAAGAGATCATCGAAATAGATATTATGTTGATGAGTAAAAGACATCAGTACTGACATAAATTTCGTCGCGTTGGCCGTCACAAACCGCATCCGATGACATGATGTATCATATTGATAATTAATCACATCAGGATGCTGAGCCAATGAAGCAACTCGCTGTGACTCATGAATCCGGAACTCAACCACTTCACCGACGCAGTGGCGCTTCAAAAGCTCATCCATGGTTCCAAGCGTCAAAATTTCTCCCTGATTAATGATACAAATCCGGTCACAGAGAAATTCAGCTTCTTCCATATAATGCGTTGTCAACAACATAGTCGCGTGATGCTCCCGATTAAGACGACGCAAAATTTCCCAGGTCTCATGACGGATCCTCGGATCCAACCCGGTTGTTGGCTCATCTAAAATCATGATCTCCGGTTCATTGATAATGGCAATGCCCAATGCTAAACGCTGCTTCTGTCCTCCGGATAATCCTTCAACATAGGTTTTACGTTTATCACCCAACTCAACCATATCCATCACCTGACGCATCCGCTGACGTGAACAGCGATAGAAACTGGTAAACAGAGCAAAGGTTTCCTGAACGGTTAATTTGTTAATGAATAAAGGTTCCTGAAGAACACCGCTGACCCGACGGCGCAACCAGGGCGTATCCGTTTTCCAATGTTTACCCAGCACCGACACTGATCCCTGATCGGGCTGACGTAACCCCTGCAGAATTTCAACCAACGTTGTCTTACCTGCCCCATTAGGCCCTAATAACCCCAAAAACTCACCGCGATGAACATCCAGATCAATCCCTTTTAAGGCCTGAAACGCCCGATACGACTTCGTTACCTGATGAAATTCGATTACTTTTTCACGCGCTTGCATACGATTCGCTACCCCGATAATGGTCAATGGCCAGTCGCTCTAAATGCTTTTCGATCGTTTGAATAAACAGATCCATACCTTGCTGATTAAAACAGCTACATATAACTTGAAGTTTGAGTGACTGCTGCGATGATCGGGTGACATAAATATTAATCGAATCGCTTTCCCAATGAGCGCCATCATCATGCTCTGCAACCAGATCTTTTTCTGAAAACCGACTGATTTTCAGATCAGCTTCACTTGAGCATGAAATATCACTCTTAAATGCCGCTTGTAGCATATTGATATTTATAATCGGGTCAGATACGGCTTTCGCTCTCGAAAAGTCATCACGCTGCCAAAACCACCTGGGAGGTTTGGGTTCCATAAATAAAAAATCAGCCAAAAATTCTGGATAGATTGCGCCTTTACGGGCAATAAACGCATACCCCCGACTGAGCCACTCAATCAATTTCACCAGCAAAAACGGACTCTTTTTCCAACGATATCGGGCCAGAACGCCTACCGGAGTACTCCAGGCAGAATTAATATGCTCGTAGGCAGATAAGATGTTTGCTCTTGTCTGCTGAAGTAACAGGCTAAACACCGGTTTCTGGCTAAAATCAAACGGAACTGGCATCGCTTTTAACTGAGGAGCCATCAACGTCTCGCTTCCTGGCTGGTCCCTCCCTTCCAGAACAGAAATGAGTGAAAATCGTAACTGGCCGGTTAATTCATGAACTACATTAGCCAAAGTACTGACTAAAACCATCTGAAAGCTCATACGACTTTCTTTTGCAAGCACTTCTAATGCATTAATACTCATTTCGGGTACAAGCATATTTATTTCATGATCAATCAATTGATTGCGATTAATCATCTTTAAAGGGAAACAGGCTAAAGGTGCATCTTTTAAATGGCTCTGCCAAAATTGGCGATCCTTTTTGAGCATTGATGCAGTGTTACGCTGACGCTCTTGTCTTACCCAATGACCGATTTGCTGAACAGGCTCTGTTTTTGAGAAGCCATGAGGCGTTTCCATCTGTTGATAGAGCTGCCAGAGTTGTTGCTCAAACAGATGGCAAGCGCCACCATCAGCAATAATGTGGGGAAAACAGAAAATAAAAATATACTTCTCAGGCTCAAGTTGAATAAGATGGGCCCGTAAATGTGGCGGTTTTAAAAGTTCAAAGGGAACCGCCATAGATTGAGATATCGCAGCCAGCTGAGTATCCCGCTCAGTTTTAGAATATCCCAATACCGACTGCACCGGCAGGTCAAAATGTCCAACCGACTGTAATCGCTGAACAGGCATCCAATCCCCGATAGCCATTCGCAAACTCGAATGCCGTTCAATCAGCACATTAAGCGCCCACTCAAGCCGGTCAACATCAAGGTTTCCTTCAATTAAAATTGGGCACTGATTATTCGCAGTATCTTTTAGCATAGAAGCGACAAACCAAAAACAGTGCTGAGAGTAAACCAATGGGATAGAAGACACATCACTGGCAGCCCTACGCATAAGATGCCTCCTTAACATTCATAACTGACACCTGTTCCCGAACCAGTTCACAAAGACGGGCAATGGTCGGATAGTCATACAACACGCCCACAGGGAACTTAATACCCAACTCTTGTTTGATTTGAGCCACAATCTGCACCGCCATCAATGAATGGCCATTTAACTCAAAGAAATCATCATGAATACCAAGCGGGCCAACACCGATTTTTGCTTCCCAAATTGAGGCAATAGTTGACTCATATGTATCACCAGGCGCCACGAACTCACTGCCCAAATCAGGTCTGGGATACAACGTTGGTCGAACATCATCACCTTTCAATTCATCAGCAGGCTCATAGTCTGAATCCGCATCAGGCAAGGGTAATCCACGCGTTGAAATCACATATTGAGGTTCTTGTCTGGCCAGTAACCTGGCGAAAAGCTCACATCCCTCATCAGAGCGGATCCCATGGCTTAAAACCTGCTCACTTTCTCCTGAATACCATTGATTGATACTATCAACTGCCATCCCTACTTCATTCCATGAGTCCCAACCAATTGAAAGATATCGGGTTTGATGATGGTTTTGCTTAGTCTGAGCAATACTCCAGGCTTCCTGATAAGCATTCGCAGAACAATACGCAACCTGACGCATCGGCCCGATCGATGCAGCAAGCGATGAACACTGAACAAAAAAATCTAAATGATGACGCCTGAAATAATGTTCAACCGTCTGTGTTCCAAACACTTTCGCTCTGAAAACAGTGCTCGAGTCATCTCGCTGACGTTGCAAAATCAACCCGCCATCAGCAACCCCAGCACAATGGAATACACCATGAACAACGCCAAATTGCGCTTCGGCCTGCTTAAGCTCCTTATGCACTAACCGATCATTACTGATATCAACAGCGACTGCATGCACCTTAGCCCCTAGTTGCTCAAGTGCTTGCACCTGCCGGATCATTTGAGATTTCCGGTTATTCTGTGAGTGATTCGCCAGCCACTGTTGCCAGTGTTCAGACGCTGGAAGCTCAGTTCTACCCAGTAGAATCAAATGAGCACGATTGTATTTTGCCAGCCATTTGGCAAACGTCATGCCAATGCCACCGAAGCCACCGGTGATCAAATAACATCCCTGTGAACGTAGTGGCAGATCTGAATGCTCAACTGCATTTAATTTCACAACTTCCAGTCCTTGCTGGTAACGAATGCCCTGACGATATGCAACTAACACAGGTACATCATCGACAAACAACTCGTGAAAAAGAACGTTTGAGAAATCTGTTAATTTTGATTTTGCCAAACGGGGCAATTTCGCCTGAGTTAATCGTGAACGAACCGGTAAATCAATATCGATACAACGACAATGAATTTGTTCAAACTCTTTAGAAATGACCCGACATGGCCCAATCATCAGTGAGCGGGCAGGATCACACAATTCAGTTGGCAAAACCGCTTGCTGATGATTAGTCAGACAAATCATATTCAGTGGCCGCAATTGACGGCCAAATTGCCGGGCCAGCTCCAACAACGTTTCATAATGCTCTGTGGCCTGCGACAATCGCAATTTTGCGGCTGTAGAC
Organism: Candidatus Celerinatantimonas neptuna; assembly: GCA_911810475.1. Lineage (NCBI taxonomy): Bacteria > Pseudomonadati > Pseudomonadota > Gammaproteobacteria > Celerinatantimonadaceae > Celerinatantimonas > Candidatus Celerinatantimonas neptuna. The sequence continues at coordinate 3,439,267 of OU461276.1, read as the reverse complement.
AGACTTTCTGCATACACGAGCACATCGGTTTCAAACCCCTGCGAATTTAGCTCATCGACCAATTGGCTCAGATCACTGTCTGAAGCAGGATTTAACGTAAACTTATCATGCCCACATATGAACTGACGCCCTTTATACACTTTTTGGACACGACATCCTGCCTGAAGTAGCTCTTGTACTAAGCTTTCACAAACACCAAAATTATCCATAAACAAGAGTACAGACTGGCCAGGTATAGCCGCTAAATCAGCACAAATTGCAGGTTTTTGTTGCCAGCAAGGCTGATGTGCCCATTGATCTAAATCGAGTCGTTCACCTGATGTTGAGAGCGAGTCAGGTTGTCTTAAGCTCTGGCCTTTTAATTCATAATGTTGATGCTCAAATGGATATCCGGGCAGTGCAACCCGGGCCCGGGCTCCCCCCATAAAACGTTGCCAATCCGGGATCACACCACTTTCCCAGATTTTCCCCAATGCCCCCAACAACAGATTATAAGCCTGAAGATACTGACGAGGCTCCGGCTGAGTATGAATCACCCGATGATGGGCCTTTTGGTCACCCAGTTGTAATGAAGTCAGGCCGGTTAGAACTTTACCAGGTCCCACCTCCAACAAAATCGAGTTTGAGCGGGCCAGTAAAACCTGTATGCCTTCACAAAATGCGACGGGGTGACGTAGTTGTTGAACCCAATAGTCAGGACTGATTGCCTGATCATCGGTAATCCAGTCACCACTGACACATGAAATAAACGGTAACTTCGGGGGATGAAGTACAACCTGATCAAAGCAGCGCCGATATTCATCCAGACAGCCATCCATCATTTCACTGTGAAATGCATGAGATGTCTGCAAAGGTTTAACTTCGATATCATCTTTTTGCAGCCGCTCAATTAACAAAGGCATTGCTTCATCAGTTCCGGATACGACACAAAATCCGGGCGCATTATTCGCAGCAACCGATGTATGAGGAACCAAATACGGTTGCACTTCGTCAACGCCAAGATAAACCGCCACCATTTGACCGGCTGGCATACGGCCCATCAGTGAACCACGCATGCAAACCAGCTGCAAAGCATCCGACAGGCTAAATACGCCAGCCAGGCAAGCTGCAACATACTCACCAATGCTGTGACCAATCAGCGCATTTGGCTGAATGCCCCAATCCATTAACTGCTGACTTAATGCATATTCAACAACAAATAGAGCCGGTTGCGTAAACTGAGTTTGATACAGTGCATCATCTTGGCGGCCACCATCAAACGCATCAAACATCAGAGTCCTGATATCCAGGTCCAAGATCGATTGCAATTGACCGGCACACTCATCGACCACCTGAGTAAATCGCGGTGCATGCTGATAAAGTGGTGCCATCATTCCACGATACTGAGAACCCTGCCCACTAAACATAAAGACCATCGACAAAGACTTCTCACTGCGGATAGCAGACTGTGGTAACGATAATTCGCGAAGCATTTGGTCAATATCTTTCGCTAAAAAGCTGTGCCGGAATACCATATCACGGCGCCCTTGCATCAAAGTGAATGCAACATTTGCCAGATTAGCCTGCGGATGAGCCTTCAGCCACTGATGTAACTGGGCAATATTGGCCTGTAAAGCAGATTGAGACTGAGCAGAAACACACCATAGCTGAGGAAGATGAGCTGGCTCACAGGGCCAATTAAAGCAGCTTTCTTCTAATATGACATGCGCATTCGTACCTCCAACACCAAATGCACTGACACCGGCACGGCGGATATGCTCACTTTCCCATTTTTCACCTTGTTTAGGGATAAAAAACGGTGAATGATCCAACTCAATCTTCGGGTTCAGCGTCTCAAAATTTACCGCTGGTGGAATATACTGATTCTGTAAGACCATGGCCGCTTTAATGATGCCTGCCACCCCGGCAGCCGCATCAAGATGACCAACATTAGCCTTGACCGAAGCCACAGCGCAACGCCATTTAGACTCATCCGACTGATATGCAGTTTTTAAAGCTTCGATTTCAATCGGATCACCAAGCTCTGTCCCGGTACCATGGGCTTCAACATAACCGATACTTTGTGCTTCAACATCAGAAGCGACTAAAGCCCGTTTAATCGATTCAACCTGACCGGGCACCGATGGAGCCGTAAAGCCAAGTTTACGTGAGCCATCATTGCTGATTGCCGAACCTTTAATAACCGCTATGATTGAGTCTCGTGCATCAATCGCATCTTGCAGACGACGGAGTGCAACGACCCCAGAACCATCACCGCCAACCGTACCACTGGCGCGGGCATCAAATGGCCGACAGCTTCCATCACGCGATAAAATACCGCTTTCACTTGAATGATAACCGACTTTATCAGGCACCCCAATATGTACACCACCAGCCAATGCCATATCACACTCACCGAGCAGTAATCCCTGACAGGCATGATGCAAGGCCACTAAAGAACTTGCACACGCGGCCCCAATGGTCATTGCCGGACCATTCAAGCCCAATTTATACGCGACACGCGTTGATACAAAATCACTGTTATTGCCATGATTCAGCTCATCCATCGTGACCTGCGAAAACACACTCTGTCGGTGTCTTAAACAATCAATCAGATAACTATTGCTTCCACTACTGGCATACACTCCGATCGAGCCAGAAAACTTTTCAGGAACATACCCGGCATGCTCTAAAGCATGCCAGCAAGTTTCAAGAAAAAGACGTTGCTGGGGATCCAGAACTTCAGCTTCTCGCGGAGAGTAGCCAAAAAATCCAGCATCAAAGCCAAACGCATCATCTAACGCAGCCACCCGAGGCTGAAAATCACTTTGTTGGCGACTTTCGATACTAACCCCTGCGGCAGTCAGTTCATCATCGCTTAATGTTCGAATCGACTCTTTTCCCTGGCTCAGATTCTGCCAAAACTGTTCGATATTTTTAGCGCCGGGGAAAACACCAGCCATTCCGACAATGGCTAATTCATAGCCACTCAATTGCTGACTTTGTTCACTCATGGCCTTTACCCCGCGCCTGCATTGCCAAGAGCCGACTGCGTCCCTTTTTCAGGCTCTGCTCAACTTTTTCTATTGCCTGATCTGCCTGCTCATTCTTTTCACCTTTCAGATGCTGGGCTAACAATTCAATCGTGGTGTAATTCAACAGATCCAGCATAGTCAGCTGATCGAATCCAGCTTCCACCAACCGTAACTGAACACGCGTCAGCAACAGTGAATCTCCCCCCAAATCAAAGAAATTCTGACGCGGATCAGGCAGTGGAATATCAAGGATCTCAGACCAGACTAACTGAATTTTCTGTATGATCGGATCCTGAACATCATGAAAGACATTTTCCTGTGTCAGGTTCGTCTTCAGTTTGGAAACATCTAATTTTCCGTTGCGGGTAATGGGCAACGAATCCATAAAGTAAAGGTTGACCGGAACCATATACCGAGGCAGTCTCTCCAGCATAAATTCGCGAAGCTGATAACTGTCTAACTGGCTATCGTTTCGAGTAACGATACAAGCACTCAGACGCTTCCCCTTGGCACCTTGCAAAACAACAACACCAGCTCTGTCTACCTCCGGATGCTGACAAATCACACTTTCAACTTCACCCAGCTCAATTCTGAAGCCACGAATTTTATTCTGATCATCTAACCGCCCCAGAAATTCAATATTTCCATCCGGTAACCACATCCCCCGATCTCCTGTCCTATAAAGTAATTTTTCAGGCTCAGTGACTGAATGAACAAACACATCGTGATAACGTTCTGGCTGATTTAGGTAATCGACAGCTAATCCATCGCCTCCCAGATATAACTCACCGGGTGTTCCTATCGGAACGGGTTGCATAAAAGAGTCGAGGATAAACACGTCATTTCCAGAAACCGGCTTACCAATCGGTACACTCCCGGAATCGGATGATTCTTCAGTATTGTGATAATGATATGTGGTGGTGATTGTGGTGTTCTCAGTTGGCCCATAAGCATTAATCAACTCAATTTCAGGGAAGAGCGACTTAAACTGCGTTGCATGTCGTTTAGACATTGCCTCCCCACCACTCATTAACACTTTCAAACCAGCCAACATCTGCGGACGTTCATCAACAATCAAATTAAATAATGACGCAGTCGCCATCATGCCATCGACATGATGATGCTCAAGACAATCGCTCAATCGCGGCAGATCAATCCCCTGATATGGGTAAACAACAATCGTGCAGCCATTGAGTAACGGAGACCAAATTTCAGGAGTTGACACATCAAAGCTCACAGCTGCGACCATCAGAAACCTCCGGCCAGGCTGATAATCCATATAATCGATATTTTTAGATAACTGAGCCACCCCCCTTTGTCTGAGCAAAACGCCTTTGGGTTTTCCCGTGGAGCCTGAGGTATAAATCAGCAGACCCGAGCGATGATTATCGTGACACGCTAAAGCAGTTACTGGCATAGACTGCCAACGCTTGTCCTCATCAATGCAATAAGCAGGAACAGGACTATTCGCTTTTGCCTCTTCAAAGTAAGGCTGCGCCGCAACCAAAATAAGACACTGAGCATCACTAAGCAATTCATTACGTCTGGCGGCCGGATCTTCTGAGTTAATTGCCAGATAGATGCCTTCAAGCTTAGTGACAGCCAAAATCAGTTGAATCAATTCAATGCTTCGCTCAAATAACAACGCAACCCGAACGCCTTCGCCGACACCTTTTTCAGCGAGCCAGTGAGCCAACTGATTAGTCTGCTCGTCCAATTCCTGATACGTCAGTTGCCTGTCACCACAAATCAGCGCAATAGCCTGTGGATTATTTGCAACCTGCTCGGTAAAAAGAGTGGCAAGAGACTCATCCCCCTGATAAGGAAATTCTCCTTTTGAAAAGTTCTCAATCAATGGTTTCTGATGCGAAGGGACAAAACAAAGTTCGCTATGAATAGCCTGACTATCTTCAACCATCGCATGGAAAACTTCGACAAAACACGCTGCCATGTCTTCAACAAGCATGCGATCAATCAGATTGGCATTATAATCGAGCTGGAATGAAACCTGTTCGCTGACGAGTGCCGAAGTTAACGTGTAATGTTGGAAATGAGCACTTAATGCAAAGTGAGTCCCTTCATAAATTCGATCGGTAGACAGATTACTCGCTACTTCAAAATTCAACTCAGGTAAGAGTCGGTCATAGACATGAAAATCCATGTAGTTGAATGCAGCTTCATCGAGTAATGGTTGAGGCCCAAACTGTTTTTGAATTTCAGCCAGAGGGAAACTGCGATACGCAATGGCTTCGCTCTCCTGGGAAAAAGTCTGGCGAATCAGAGCTTCCCAACTATCTGCCGATAACTTCTGACGAAATGGCAATATGTTCAGGAATAAACCAAAGATCTGATCACCACCTTGTATTTCAGGACGACCATTAGTTGGGATCCCAGTTAAAATATCCGATTCACCACTAAAGATACTCATCACTTTGATATGAGCTGCCAACAACACGCTTTTCAGCGGCACAGCTAATTTAGTCATCAACTGACGGATCCCCTGATAGACATCAGGTTCAAGTGTCACACGAACGGAATTAAATACAGGGGGAACATGAATGAGTGCTTCAGAACCGGGTTTATGCGGTAATTTCAGCAGCGTACAATCTTGCAGTTGTCGTTGCCACCAATTCTGTTGGTCAGGTGTATGAATTAACCGCTGTTCCTGGGCAATGAAATCACGATACTCAAGCAGCGGTTTTGCCGGTGCGACCCAATCTTGCAAACCAGTCAGTGCGGCATATCGATTAAAGATTTCAACAATCAGTGAATGATAACTCCAGCCATCATACACCGGATGACACTCGGTCAAGACGAACTGGAAACTTGTTTCATCACGCAGATAAATAAAGAAACGCAGTAAGGTCGGCTTTAACAGATCAAACCCGGTCATGCGCTCAATCTCTAAGCGTTCACGAATTCTCTCTTCTTGTGCATCTTCACTCAAATGACGCAAGTCTTCAAATACAACCGGAAGCCTTGCTTCACGCAGCACCAACTGCAATGGTTCACTGTAGTTTGCTAAATCAAATGCGGTTCTTAATACGTCATGCTCACGAACAGTATCCTGAACCGCCGTGTCAAATGCCTCCGGATCGAGCGGTTTAGCCAAACGCAGATGTGATGACCCGGTACAATGATACACATTCGAATCAGGTGTCAGCTGCATATGATAGAACATCCCCGCCTGCATCCGGCTAAGAGGATAGGCATCCATCACACTTTCAGGCATTTTTTCCCGATCAGAGGGTAATATCTGACTAAAAGGCACAACACTTTGGATTTGCACATGCCCTTCTTTCTGACGCGCAATAAGAACTTTAGCTAACTCAGCGATGCTCTGATACTGAAATAAATCAACCAGTGACAGTGACCAGCCATCTTCAACCATCGCACCGACAAATTGCACACCACGTAAAGAATCGCCCCCCAAAGCAAAGAAATTATCGTGAACGCCGACTTCAGGAATCCGTAATATATCCTGCCACAGTGAGACCAGACGCACCTCAGTTTCGTTACGGGCAGCAACATATTCACTCTCTAATTCAGGACGTTGTGGTTGCAGGGCCAGTAATGCTTTGCGATCGACTTTCCCATTAATCGTCAGAGGGAATTGTTCTAAAACATGAAACGCAGAAGGCAGCATATAATCAGGCAATGTGGCTTTAAGCCCTTCACGCAACAGTTCGGTTGTCATCGGACGATGACACATCAAAAAAGCCACCAGTCGACTTTGCTGCCCTTCTTTTTGAACCAGTACTAAAGCCTTATCGACTTGAGGCAATTTATTCAGTCCCGCTTCGACTTCACCTAACTCGATTCGGAACCCTCTGATTTTGACCTGATCATCGGCCCGGCCTAAATACTCTAGGCTACCATCGGGGCGAAACCGCGCCAAATCACCGCTTCGATAAAGCGTTTCATCCGGGGTCGCATCAGCGAATAGAACATCACGTTTTACAAAACGACTTGCAGTTAATTCCGGACGGCCCAGATAACCTTTAGCGACGCCGGCACCACCGATATACATTTCCCCCAAAGCACCTAATGGCACCAACTGCTGCTGTCTGTCTAGCAAGAAGACATCCAGATCATCTAAAGGAACTCCAATCGGGCTCTTACCCGCATTTTCTACATCGGATTGATAAACCTGCTGCCAGGTCACATGGACCGTGGTTTCAGTAATCCCATACATATTAATAATCTGTGGTTTGTTATCTCCATATTTAGCAAACCAGGGGGTTAATGCTGAAGGATCCAACGCTTCACCGCCCATCACCACATAATGCAAACTTTTACAGCGCTCATCACTGTGCTGATCAATGTGAATCAACTGATAAAATGCTGAAGGCGTCTGACTTAAAATGGTGACTTTTTCATCCTGGATCCATTTGAGCAAACGCTCTGGTGTCCGGGTGACCCAGTAAGGTACGACACTTAACCGGGCTCCATTGAGCAGTGCTCCCCATATTTCCCACACAGAAAAATCAAAAGCGCACGAGTGAAAAAGAGTCCAGACATCTTGATGTGAAAACTCAAAACAAGCCCGGCTTGATTCAAATAACCGCAGGACATTGGCATGGGGAATCATCACCCCTTTGGGATTTCCCGTCGAACCTGATGTATAAATGATGTAGGCCAAATCATCCGCACTGACGGATATCGCAGGGTTCCCCTGAGGCATCGTTGTAATCAGCCCCATCTCCGCGTCGATATCAATCAAATCAACCGGACAATCCTCAAATAAGCTACTGGTCGCCTCTGACCCGATCACCCAACAAAGACCTGCATCTTCAACATAATAACGAATTCGGGCCGGAGCATGTCCATCATCGATTGGTACATAAGCCATTCCGGCTTTTAGCACAGCTAAAATGGCAACCAGCGCATCGGTGGTGCGCCCCAGACAGATACCGACCAAATCCCCCTTAGCCTGACTCTCAATGTTTAACAGGTAATGAGCCAGTTGATTAGCACGCTGGTTAAGCTGAAGATAAGTCAAGTGCTCTGCTTGCACACAACTTAAAGCAATCTCATGCGGATATAACTTCACCTGTTGTTCAAAACGCTCATGCAAAGTGGTTGCGACATCATGAGAAACACGTTCACGTTGCCATTGATTGATCAATAAATCCCGTTCGACCGGCGCAATCGCCTGATATTGATGTAAAGGCTGCTCCATATTGACCGCAACTTCAGACAACAAATATTCAAAATTCTGACAAATACGCTCGATGGTTTCTTTTGAAAAAAGATCGGTACTGTATTCAAAAACCCCGCACAGATGTTCCCCCTGTTTTTCCATTGCCAGAGTCAAATCATATTTCGCATACGGAGCTAAACGTTCTATTCGTTTGCAATCAATCTCATCAAACTGCCACTGACTGGGTTCATACTCATCAAATGAGAACATCACCTGAAACAGCGGAGAATAACTGAGATCCCGTTCTGGATTGATGGTTTCAACCAACTGATCGAAGCTGACCTGTTGGTGTTCGAAACTCGCCAGCAACATATCAAAAACCTGCTCCTGCAACTGGGAGAAACTCTGTGATTCAGCCAGGTCAATCCGATAAACCAGCGTGTTGACAAAAAAGCCAACCACATCTTCCAACTGCTGCAAACCTCGTCCGGCAATGGGCGAACCAACCACGAGATCGGTCTGGCCACTATAACGATAGAGCAACAGGTAAAATGCACTTAACAAAGTATTAAACAGCGTTTTGCGCTGTGCTTTAGACCGCTCTGCCAACTGATAACTGATCGCTTCAGGTAATACAAAACGATACGACTGACCTTGAGAGCTTAGTCTTGCAGGCCTGGCAAAATCAGTGGGTAACTCAACCGGTTCAATCCCGCCAAGTTGCTTTTGCCACCATAACAGCGATTCCTGATACGCTTCACTTGCCATCTGCTCTTGTTGCCAGGCGGTATAATCGATATATTGAATGGACAACTCAGGCCATTGAACCGACTCGCCTTTGCGAATGGCATTATAGTTTTTAGCGATCTCTCGGCTGATAATCCCGGCTGACCAGCCATCTGAAATAATATGATGTAACACAAACAACAGTTGATAACGTTGTTCAGCACATTGAAACAGTGCCACTCGAACCAGTGGACCACAGGTTAAGTCAAAAGGACGATCCCGAACGTCATCAATGGCGTGGGCCTGTTGCATTTCATCAAGACTCTGAAGATCATGTGTTTCAATATTTACACTCGCCTTGTCATGACAACACTGCCATAGACTATTTTCTTCAAAACAAAAATCTGTGCGAAATGCTTCATGACGAGCCACCAATTGATCAAGTGCTTCTTGTAAAATACGACTATCCACCAGACCGGTCATCTCCAGTAACGTCGGGATATGGTAATTAGCCGATTCCGGCTCAAGCTGCTGCAAGAGCCATAACCGCCGTTGTGCTAACGATGCCTCATATTGAAAAAAAGTATCTTGCATATTGCCCCCAGGCTCTAATTATTTATCTACTGCAGTGGAAGATGAGTGAGTCTGTCTGCGACGTACCACCCGATGAATCGATTGACCCGACGTACCAGTTTGTTGTTTGTCTAAATGCAATGCCAGTTGTCGAATCGTTGGTGTGTGAAGCAGTTCATGCAAAGAAATTTGCTTCGATAGCTGTTGCTCAATGCGGGCAACTATCCGTAATGCGTGTAGCGAATGCCCTCCTAATTGGAAAAAATTTTGTTCGCAGTGAATGTTTTTTACACCTAAAACATCCTGCCAAATCGTACACAATAGCGATTCGGTTTCTGTCTGAGGCTCTGCATTCACAATTGGTAATTCAATTTCAGGAATACTTAGCTGGCGATAATCGACTTTCCCGTTAGCGGTTTGAGGCATCTGTTCAAGTATTACAATCCGCCCTGGCACCATATGCGACGGCAATCGATCACTTAAAAATACATGGAGTTCAGATTCGCTCAATGTATCGTGCGTATCGCTGGCAACCCATGCCACCAACCGGTCAGCAACTTGATCATATTGAACGGCACTTTGCTGTACATAACGATGACGTAACAGTTCTGCCTCGACCTCACCCGGTTCAATCCGAAAACCTCGCAGTTTGATCTGCCGGTCCATACGACCTAAATAATGCAATACGCCGGATAAATCACTGGCAACGCGATCACCGGTCCGGTAAAAGCGTTGCAGCCGGCCATCCTGCGTACTTCGTTCAATAAAACGTTCGCCGGTGAGCGACTCACGATGCCAGTACCCACGCGCAACGCCCTCTCCTGCAATGTAGAGCTCACCGAGGGCTCCACGGGGCAGCCCCTGCCCGTAATCATCCAGGACCATCAACCGGGTATTAGACAATGGCGCACCAATAGCTACTGTAGCGCGGGTTGAAGAGATCAGTTTCTTAGCCTGATAAACACAACAACCAACTGTCGCCTCTGTGGGTCCATACTCGTTAAATAACCGACACAAAGGTGCATCGTCCAGCCAGTTTTGCGCCGCGGCACAGGTCAGTGCTTCCCCACCCAACACTAAGGTTGTTACCCGCTGTTTATCCCCTGCATCTAACTGCGTATTCAGCAAATTGAGATGCACCGGCGTTAATTTCAGCACCACCGGGCCATCCGATTGACGCAGAGCATCGCGGATCCCGTTAATATCGCCATCATCACGAATAATCCGTACGGTGCCGCCATGAATTAATGGCAAATACACACTGGTTAACGTCGCATCAAAACTAATAGATGAATAAAACAATGTCTGGGTTTTTGCATCGACCTGATAACGTTTTCCGACATCGCCCAGATAATGATTTAGATGACGATGCTCGACCATGACCCCCTTGGGAGTACCGCTCGAACCCGATGTATAGATGATATAAGCCAGATCCGATGGCTTTATTGAAGCTTCCATTGGCAGCACACCCTCGGCATCAGAGAAGTGATCCACCAACAGACATTCGTGACTTAAAGAGAGTTTTGCGAAAAGCGCTGATGTTGTGACCAACACACCGGCCTGACAATCATCTAACAGCCATTGCACCCGTTCATCGGGCCAGTGACTATCCACCGGAACATAGCAGGCCGATAAACGATGAATAGCCAGAATAGTTGCCAGATAATCACAACAACGGGGAAGCCATACAACAACCCGGTCACCCTGGCGAATTCCCTGAGAATTGAGCTGCCATGCAAATTGTTCCACACGTTGCTGCAATTGTTGATAACTGAACGCCTGGTCGCCATCAATCACGGCAACCGCATGAGGTCGCACCTTCGCCTGTTGAAGAAACTGGTGATAGACGCTCTGCATCATGACCGGTTGCTCTTCACCCTGAAAAGACGAAAGCAACTGTTCCTCTTTATGATCCATCGCCAGATCACTGAGCGTTTGCGCCTGAGTCAGTGCCTTGAGCAACTGAAGCCATTGCTGAACCAGCTGATCGATTTCCTGCTCACAAAACAATCCGCTGTCATACACGAACTGCCCGTATAACGTCTCTCGAAGCGAAGCCACCAGCGTCAGCGGATAATTCGTCCGTTCATACGCATCGACCAACTGCAGTTGACATGTCAATTCCGGCGAACTCTGAGGATAATTTTCAAACACCAGCACGCTATCAAACAGACGTTCTTGGGTATTTAAACGTGTGTTTAACTTAAGATCGGTCAAAGCAATCTGTGCATGATCTTCATTCTGACGATGCTGATGCTGCAAAGCACGTAACCAATCGGTGACAGACATTGAACGCTCACAATCAACACACGTAGGTAATGTGTTAATGAACAAACCGATCATCTGCTCAACCCCTACAAGCGTAATATTTCGCCCAGAAACTGTGCTACCAAACATCACCTGTTGCTGACCACTATAGCGCTGTAACACTAATGCCCATGCGCCTTGCAGCAGCGTATTCAACGTTAATCGATTCGCTCTGGCATAATGGACCAGCGGTTCAGTCTGTTCTTTGGTTAACGCATATGAAAACACATGCTTTTGATCATTTTCCTGACGATTAAGCCAGGAAAATGGCAAAGATGTCTGATGCATCAATTCATACTGACTCTGCCAATATTCACCCGCACTTTTCTCAAATTGTCTGAAATAACGAATATATTGACGATACGCTGGCGTTTTTGGCCAGAACATCTCAGGTTCACAAACAAACCTGGCAATCTGCTCAGTCAGTAAACGTACCGACCAACCATCTAAAATGGCATGGTGATGACTGACAACAAGCTCATCAAGTTGTTCTGGGATCCTCAGGATAGCCAACCGGAATAATGACGATTGTTCCATATCGAATCCGCACTCACGGTCCGATGCTAAAAACGCTTCACGCTCGCTCTTTGAACTCAGTTCAATCACTTCCCAACTCAAAGGTCTTCGGTGGTGAACAATCTGCACCGGTTCATTAAAGTGTTGCAGATCAAATGTTGTTCTTAAAATCGGATAGTGAATCATTGCCTCAAGCCAGGCTGCTTTGAGCCGGGCGAAATCACACCCGTCTGGCAATGCATAACACAACTGCTCATGATAGTTATCACCACTCATTGAGTGATATAACATCCCTTCTTGAAGCGGAGTCAACGGATAAATATCTTCGATATCCGTAAACCGTGTTTGCAATTGAAATAATGGTTCAGATGCTAACCGGGTCAGAGGAAAATCAGACGGAGTCCAATAGGTAGACTGACATTCCTGACAATGTCCGATTAACGTTTCAAGCCAAAACGTCATCCGGGCCATTAACTGCTCAATCGTGGACGACTTGTAACTATCACTGTAAATCCAGCTCAGATGTAATTGACCGTCCCTCACGAATCCTTCAACTTCCAGCGGCCAGGCCTGTTCCATGGTATCTGCATGCTGATTGACAAGATTAAGGCTCCCGGCATTAGCAAACAGGCCAGACACTTGAGAATGACTAAACTGCCCCAGATAATTAAAACAGACATCTGCACAGATATGATTTAACTGCTGACTGGCCAGCATGGCGCCATAGCCGGTTCCACCATGTGGCACCTGACGGATAGACTCCTTCACTGCAATCATTGCCTGGCGCAAATGTTGCGTATCTAATTCAAGAACCAGTGGATAAAATGACGTAAACCAACCCACGGTACGACTCACATCCAGATCATTGCAAAGCGCATCCCGACCATGTCCTTCAGTATCGATTCGCAGCTTTTTATGACCACTCCATTCACAAAGAGTCAACCCAAGAGCCGTTAATAAAAGCTCCCCCGGATTCGTCCTGTAGGCCGGATAACTATCTTGCAGAAATGACTGAGTCAACGCTTTGTCACACACGATCTGACACCGCTGAACCTGGCCTTCCAGACCCAAGGCCGGATACTCCCCGCAATCACAGGGGAGCCTTTTCACCTGAGCACTCATACGAGGTTCCCAGAAGGATTGTTGCGCCGCTACATCAACCTGTTTTAGATGGTCGGTCCATTCAATCAGTGATGCAGACTTTAACCGTTCAGGCCATGGCATCCCCTGACATAATCGCTGATAACACACGGTTAAATCATCTTCAATGATTCGCCATGAAACCCCATCGACTAACAGATGATGGGCTGCAATAAACAACCATTTCCCATGAGGTGTATCAAATAAGACAGGGACAAATAAAGGCCCCATTTCTATATTCAGACAGCTTTGATAATCAGCAATATGTGCGTCGATTTCATCAACGCAATCAAGTTCAATAACGTCTAATTTGAAATGGGATGAATGGGCTCTAATGAACCCCTGATGCCCATCATACGAAGCCCTTAATCCATCATGGTGATCCATCAACCACCTTAGTGATTGTTCGAGTAATGCATGATTCACCCCAGAGGACAACTGCCAGAGTATCGATTGATTATAGTGATTCGGAAGATGCTGATAATGGTTAAAGAACCACCGTTGTGCCGGTAGCAGATCATAATGGCCCGTCACAAGATGATCAGATGAAGTCTTAACGGGTTCAGAAGGCACAAGTCGTGTTGCAAGTTCAGCAATAGTCGGAGCATCAAAAAGCATCGCAACCGTCATGGACAATCCAGCTTCACGGGCTCTGAAAACAATTTGCAGACTCATAATTGAATCGCCGCCCAGAGCGAAAAAGTCCTCGTCGGGGCCGATTACATCTCGTCCTAAAACCTGTTGCCAAATCGCCTGTAAACTCTGCTCAGTATTGGTTAATGGCCGATCGACATGCGGTTGCTCTATCACCTGGACCGGCAGTGCCAATAAGAATTTGCGATCGATCTTTGCGTTCGTTGTTAATGGCAGTGAATCAAACCATTGCCACTGGGTCGGCCGCATAAAACGGGGTAACCGTTGTGCAAGTTGCTCACGGACAGATTGTTCATAACGCGACTCCCCGGCAACCCAGGCCATCAGATGTGAACGCCCTGCGACATCCATCACAGCCACAGCGGCCTGAAGTATGCCATCACAGCTACGAAGTTGTGCTTCAACCTCCTCAAGCTCAATCCGGTAGCCATTTAACTTAACCTGGTGATCATCCCGGCCAAGGTAGCATAAATTACCATCGTCCTGGTAACAGGCCCGATCACCAGTACGATACAAACGAGAAGCACATTCTGCTACAAATGGATTAGCAATAAATCGCTCAGCGCTAAGATCATCACGCTGATCATAACCCTGCGCAACCCCGGGACCCCCAATATAGATTTCCCCTGCCGTCCCCATTGGCACCATCTGCAAAAACTCATCCAGCAAATAGATCTGAGTATTAGCAATGGGTCGACCAATGGATATCTGCCCTTCATCAGGTACATCACCAGCAGAGAGTGTAAACGTCGTACAACCAACGGTTGCTTCTGTCGGGCCATATTCATTAATAATTTCAACTTCAGGCGCTTCTTCGCGCCAGAATTGCAAGGTATTCGCCAGAAGACTTTCACCTCCGACAATTAATCGGGAAATTCGCTGTGCCGCATCTTTTGAAAGATGTTGGCTGAGTAGTTCAAGATGAGCCGGAGTCAACTTCACCAAACTTAAATCGGGCGTATTTTCCAACACATCGACAAGCGCACCGAGATCATCATCCTGACTTACAATATGAATGCTCTGGCCAACCACAAGAGGCATAAATAGACTGGTTAACGTCGCATCAAAGGCAATCGAACCATGCAGTGTTGCTCCATTGCCTGATGCACTGACATAATGGTGGCAGACATGGGAAATATAATGATGAAGTGCCCGGTGCGGGATCATCACCCCTTTAGGCGTACCGGTCGACCCCGAAGTAAACAAGATATAGCACAGCTGCTCAGGGTGAATGGGTAAGTCTGGATTTGTTTTAGGTAATTGCTCTGATAACTGATCAACCGCAATCACACGGACATCAGCATCAATCTGATTCTCAGCAAAACTTAACACGGCATCCACTTTAGCCGTTTCCAGCATCGTACTAATCCGCTGCGTCGGGTAATTCGGATCAATAGGGATCCAGGCGGCCCGGCTTTTCATTGCCCCAACAATGGCTGCGACAAGCCAGAGACCACGAGGGAGCAAAATAGCGACGCGATTTTCAATTCCAATCCCTGAGGATAAAAGCTGATGAGCGACTTGGTTCGCATACTGATTCAGCTCATTAAACGTCCAGCGCGTGGAACCACATTGAACAGCCACAGCGCCAGCGGTTAGTCCGACCTGTTTTTCAAAACATTGATGAACCGGAACAAACTCAAGATCAAGATGCTCTCCTTGCAACGTTTTCAATTGCATTTGTCGCTCTGCCTGCGAGAGAAGTGGCAAAGCGATCACCGGTTGCTCAGCATATTGAATAATACCCTTCAATAATCTCTGATAATGCTCACCCAGTTGTTCAATTCGTTTCTCGCTAAAACAGCACTGACGATACTCAATTTGTAATGTCAGCTCATCGCCATGGTCTTTAACAAAGAAGGTCAAATCAAACTTCGCGCTATGATTTTCAACCGGCAGATTAGTTAAACTCAACGCATCATCACTCAACCTGGCAGGCTCAGCGTTATAAACAAACATCACCTGAAAAAGAGATGCCTCTCGCTTGCCGGGCAGCACACTATCGACAACCAGTTCAAATGGAATACTTTTATTTTCAAACGCTCGCGTCCAGTTTTGAGCACTATCCGATAAAAATTCATCGACGGTCTGCTGAGCACCGATACGTTGACGAACGGCCAGCGTATTGAGTAACAGGCCGGTCATTGACTGTAAATTTGGATGATCTTCTCTTAAAGAAACAGGAACACCGATGACAATATCGCGCTCACCGCTATGACGCTGCATCAATAGCTGAAATGTCGCAAAAAGAATACTGAATAAACTGGTATCGCCTTGTCTGGCCCGTTGACGAAGTTGCTCTGTATGGACCCGCTCTATATTCAGATTGAAGACAGCGCCACGATGATCACCCCGATCAGGCTTAACTCCCGGGGATAAATTCAGTGCCGGAGGCAACTCTTTAAACTGTTCCTGCCAAAACGCCAGCTGTGACAGCCAGTATGACTGATCAATCGCCTGTTGCTCCCAACGGCTATATTGCAGGTAGTTCACAGGTTCACATTCAACCGCTTGCCCCATACACAAAGCCAGCAATTGCTCATCTAATTGCTGCATAGATTGTTCATCCACCAGTATATGGTGAAGAACCATAATCAACGCTATCTGGTTTTTCTCTTTGTTTTCAACGATGACGACCCGATAGAGCGGCATATCCAGCAGGCTGTCCACAGGCGACATCAATTCGCGCGTATAGTCATGCAGATGCTGTTGCCATTGTGCAAAATTGTCCAAAGACCACTGTTCAGTTGCGCAAATCACAGGGGCATTATTAAAATACTGCACGACTTTTCCGTCACCGGTTTGCGTCAAACGCAGATTCAGTATGGGGTGAAGTTCCCAAAGCTGCACTAAGCTATCGTGCAACAATTGCAAATCAACTAGGCGGTTAAATAATTTAACCTGCCCGATCCAGTAACTATCATCCTGATCATGTTGCGACAAAAACAACATCCGCTGTTGGGCCCGACTAAGCGGTGAGTGCATATCAGCCGGAAAGTCACTCAGACTCACCTGAGTGTCATCCTGAAGAACATGGCTTGCCAGCTGTGCCGGAGTACGCCAGCGGAAAATGTCGCTTACACGCAAATGCAATCTGTATTGCTCTGCCAGTCGTGCAACGGCTTTAGCCGCCAACAGAGAATGGCCACCGATTTGAAAAAAGGATGTTGTGCGGCCAATGGCTCCAATCCCCAGCAAACTTTGCCAGACAGTGATGATAGCCGCTTCGGTCTCATTCACCGGGGCTTCAATCTCAGTGTTCAGAGACAACTGTGGGCAAGGCAGCCGTTTACGGTCAATTTTATCATTCGGTAAACGGGGGAATTCCTCCAGCGTGATATAGCAGGATGGACACATATATTCAGGGAGTCGCTGCCCTAGATAATCAGCCAGCTCATCTGAGCTGACGACCTTATCGGTCTCGGTGACAACATAAGCAATAATTGCAGTCGCCGACAAATAATCCTCACGCACCATAACCACCGCATCCTGAACGGATGGATGCTTGCTCACCGCCGTTTCGATTTCACCCATCTCAACCCGGTAACCCCGAATTTTTACCTGATGATCGATTCGCCCAATACATTCAATAGAACCATCAGGTAAATAACGTCCCAGATCACCGGAACAATAAATACGCTCAGATGATGACTGAGCAAATGGATGCGCAATAAAGCGCTGCTGTGTCTGCTCTGATTTATTCAGATAACCGGGAGATAAACCAACGCCACCTATACAAATCTCGCCCACAACACCAATCGGCAATGGTTGATGGTATTCGTCGAGGATCCAGACATTGACATTTGCCATGGGCCGTCCCAAATGAATCCGCTCACAACCGGGTTCCAGTTGAGTATGAGTCATATAGACTGCCGTCTCTGTCGGCCCATAGAGATTGACATAGCGGCGGCCTTCTCCCCATTTATTTAATAATTCGTGGCCCGAAGGTTCTCCGGCAACTGAAATCACTTCTAGATCTGGAAGGTTTTCATAAGGCATCACCGCCAGCGCCGAAGGCGGCATAGTCAAATAATTAATCCGCTTTTCTTTGAGAAATTTCAGCAGATCGGGCCCTGGCATTAGCTCCATTTTCGAAGCGAGCACCAACGTTGCCCCGGCACACAAGGCCATCGTGATTTCAATCAACGAGGTATCAAAGCTGGTTGAAGCGAATAATACAATACGATGACCCGGTCCCGTTCTCATTAACCGGACATTCTGCTCAGCCATATTGCAAACACTGTGATGACGAATCGGAACCCCTTTGGGTTCCCCGGTTGAACCGGATGTATAGATCACATAAGCAATGCTATTCCCAGATACGGCACGGGTTAAATTATCAGTAGCTAACAAGGCAAAATGCCGAGCCTGGCTTTCAATATCAAGAACAGGACAATGACTATTCTGATATCGCTCAACATAGTGCTGCTGAGTCAACAATAATTGAACCGATGCATCTTTCATCACATACTGATTGCGAGCCATTGGGTAGTCGGGGTCGATAGGAACATAAATCCCCCCGGCCTTAAATACGGCCAGCATTGCAATCATTAATTCCGGTGACCGTTCAAGACTGACACCGACCGCAATCCCTTCGTCCACCCCGTATTGATTCAATAACCGGGCAAGCTGATTAGCCCGTTCATTCATCTGCTGATAACTGATTCGCTGATGCGTCGATTCAAGTGCTATTTCATCAGGTAGACGTTGGGCTACCTGTTCAATCAGTGCGTTTAACCCACATTCCTGGTGATATGGAACCTGGCCACTATTCCATTCCACCAACTGCTGATAATCGGCCTGAGGCAATATGGATAATTGATTGAGCGGAGCTTGAGGTAACCGGAGTATATCAGCGATAAAGACCTGAAAACCGGCTGATAACCGTTCGATCGTTTCGGGTTTAAACCGAGCCAAAGCATACTCAAAAGAACCATTTAAGCATTGCGCATCCTGCCACATTTCAAGTGTCAATTCATAACGGGCCACCCCGATATCATATTGTTGCAGTGGCTCAATCGTCGCCTGAGCAATTCGTTCACTGTCAGCCGTTTGCTCACGCCACACAAACATCGACTGAAACAAAGGCGAAACACCATTAACAGGAACATGATGCAGCAATTCGGGAAGCTGCGTTAACGCAACAGCACTGTGATCCATCGCTTCAATAAAGTTATGGCGAAGCTGATGCACCACATGACTTAATGGCTGATGCAAATCGATTTCAGAGCGCATGACAAACACCGATAAAAGCGCCCCGAAAGCCGATTCATCCGCTAGCTGATGGCGCCGTGAAACCGGCGTGCCCAGTAAAATATCCTGCTGGCGGCAATATCTTGATAAAAACGCATTCCAGACAGCCATCAAAAAAATATAAGGTGTCGCCCCCAAATCTTGCGCCATTTTCAACAGAGCACGACTATCATGTTCACCAAGCAAAAAACCAACCCGATGCCCGTAATAATGATGGGTTAACTGCGGGGGAAAATCATAAGGCAGTTGTAACAAAGGCAGCTCACCTGCCAGCTTCTCCTGCCAATAAGCCTTGGCACGACGCCCCTGCTCTGAATTTAGCAACTGACGCTGCAACTGAGCCTGAAATATTTGTCCACAGGGATGCACCTGTACCACTAATTCAGCCTGCATAACCAGTTGCCGGTACTGCTCAAGCACAGATTGCCAGAACAATGCCACGGACATTTCATCGGCAATCAGATGATTCATCACCACGACAAATAAAAAGTTCTGCTCTGCCAACTTAAGACATGCAATGCGTAGTAATGGAGCAACATTCAGATCAAAGGGCTGATGGGCGAAATCAACCAGCCAGTCATCCAGCGCCTGTGGATTAGAAAAGGAATCTGATGACTGATGGGTGATCGTCACCGCTGCATCACTGGCGATTTTCGCCAGTGGTTCGCCATCAGATTCGACAAATGCAGTTCGAAGTGCGTCATATCGCAGCTGAACAGCTGCCACGGCCTGTTCAAAATACGAATGATTGAGTGGCCCCTGCCAGTGACTGCGATAGGCCATATGATAAACAGGACTTTGCGGTTGTGAGGTTTGAATCAGCCACAGGCCTTGCTGCTCCAGGCTCACCGTCACTTCTGCCTGAACATCAAAAGACGCTTCCAGCGTTTCATATAAGCATTCAGCACATTCGACTAAAGTCGGATGACCGAGCAAATCACCGAAATCTAAATTCAGTCCCATCTGCGATCGGACCAGGGCAATCATTCGAATACCCAGTAACGATGTGCCATGCAGCCTGAAAAAGTTATCGTGACGATCAATCATGTCAACGTTTAATAACTGCTGCCAGATAAGGGCCAATTGTTCTTCTTTTTGCCCCTTTGGCAATATATTGACAACACGCTTCGTATATATCGGATAGGCCTGCCTTAGCGCCCCGCGGTCAACCTTGCCATTGGCTAAACGGGGAAACAGATCCACAACCTGAATTTGGGCAGGTAGCCAGGCTGTGCTGACATAATCAGCCAGCCAACGACGCAATTGATCCCCACTAAGCGATTGATTCGCATGGCGCTCAACAAAAGCCTGCAATCGTGGTGAACTATGCTCACTTTCAGAAACCAACAAAATGGCTTGATGGACCTGGGGATGGCGCTCTAGAAGGCCTTCAAGCTCCCCAACTTCAACCCGCTGGCCATCAATTTTAATCTGAGTGTCATTACGCCCACATAAAACCAACAGACCATCTTGATCCAGATAACCCAAATCACCGCTCCGATAAGCGGCTAGCGAATCATCACCCCACTGAATAAACGCATCACTGTCACTCTCCAGATACCCGGCACTCAACCAGGGAGAGCAAATCAGAACTTCACCTATTTCTCCCTGAGAAACCGGGTTGAGTACCTCATCGACAAGCACAACATGAGATTGTTCAATCGGCAAACCAACCGGGATCACCTTACGTTTAACATCATTGTGAGTGACCGGATAACAGAACTTCGCTAAAGTCGCTTCTGTTGGCCCATAAAAATTAAATAAGTAGCTATTTGATAACCGGGCATCGAAAAACTGTTCGACCAGGCCCACTTTGAGCATTTCACCCGCCAAAGCAATACAGCGAAGGGATTGAAGTGCCTGAGAATTTTGTTGTTCCAACATCACCTGAAACAGTGACGGAATCGCATGCATCACGGTCACTTGTTGCTGCTTCACCCAGCACAATAATTTACGAATATCATAGATAAACGTCGATGAAGGCAACAAATGCAGCGTTGCACCATTTAATAAAGGTAACCAGAGATCCCGTAAAAACGGGTCAAACATCTGAGCTGTGAGCTGAGTGACCCGATCCTCAGACGTAACTAATAATGCCCGGCTTTCCCAGCGAATAAAATGCAATAATGAGTCATCCCTTCCCTGAACAGCTTTTGGCGTTCCGGTAGAGCCCGATGTAAAGTAGATATAATTTAATTCATGCCCGATTGGTTTTCCCGTCTGCGCTTTGGGTTGGATCTCAGGTTTACCTTCATCATCGACCAAAATAACTTTTTGAGAGACAATCAGGGGCTTAATCTGTGACAGATACTGTCTTGATGTAATAACCGATGCCTGCGGAAAACGCGCCATCAACATCGCCAGTCGATGGGCAGGCAACTGCGGTGCCAACGGGACAAAAACCTTTCCAGCCCGCCCTATTGACACGACCGACACCACCAGGTTCAGATCCTGCCCCAGAAAAGTTAACACATAATCATCATCACCCGCCTGTTCGATGAGCCCCTGACAAAGAAACAGAACGCGATCATTTAACTGGCGATAAGTCCAAAAACTGTCCCCCTGAACTACCGCAGTCTGGCCCGGAAATTGTGCAACAATTTTTTCAAACTCAACAGAAATCGTCATGAATAAGCCCCCGGTCCAGATCACAAATGTTCGGATACAGAAGAAACAAATTCAAAACCATCGGCATCTTTTAGTACCGGAAAACTCTCTCTGGTATTTTGAATTGATTGCGCCGACAACGTTGTTGTAAACACGGATTCCACAGATGGTTCCGCGGAGAGAATGATGTCGCCCATCGGATCGATCACCATACTATCACCGGTATAATCAAGTACATTGCCATCCTGACCAACCCGATTAACGCCAATAATGTAACTCTGATTTTCAATCGCTCTGGCAGGCAGTAGTGTTTGCCAGTGTTTACGACGACCTTTAGGCCAGTTAGCTATATAGACAGCCGCCTGATAGCGGTCTTCTAAATTGCGTGACCAGGCTGGGAAACGCAGGTCATAACAGATAAACAATGCGATTTTCCAACCATTAATCTCAACAATGCTCTGCGCTTCACCAGCGGTATACTCTTTATCCTCTCCGGCATAGGTGAATAAATGACGTTTGTCATAATACTGAACACACTCTTCTGTCACCCAAAGTAGTCGGTTATAGAAACACCCATCATTTTCAATGATGATGCTTCCAACAACAGCGGCTTTGTATTTAGTCGCCATCTTCTTCATCCACTTACGGGTTTCTCCTTCCATCTTTTCAGCAATTCCAGTCGGAGACATGCTGAATCCCGTTGTAAACATTTCGGGTAAAATGATGACGTCACTATCTTGTATATTTTTCTTAAGTAACGATTCAATACGCACCCGGTTCTCTTTCGCGTTTTCCCAAACAATGTCCAACTGCACAAACGATATGGTCAAATCTTTCATATGGCACACCTCTTACTTGCTTACTATCAATTACGGGCATCACAAATCAGCTTCAAACAAATGTTCAAGGAAACTACTGGGGCGACTATAGGTGGTCTGTATCTGAGCAAGCTCACTCTGATGGTTCGGCGAACAGACAAAACCTTCTTCGATTAAGAACTTGAAATAACCAAATAACAGTTTCTGATCGCAAGGCGGACACTCAATCCCGCTCCCAGACAGCACATCGCGGGTTATTTGTGTGGCATATTTCGCTTTTTCATCTAAATCTGTGTCGTTGTGAAATAACGCCATCAAATCAGTAAAAGCAGAACGGTAGGGTTTTCCTTGTCGGAGCATACGGTTTTGTGACAATGCTTCGAAATAATCCTCGTTAGCTACATTGCGGATCTGATAACCATAATCACGAAGCATCACAACAATATCGTCGTAGGTAATCGGGTTGGGATGGGTCAGATGAAGCGTCTTTCCATTAAATTCATGAATATTCAGGCAGGCATGCCAGCACGCTCTGGCAACGTAATCCACCGGTGTAATATCGAAATCTTCTGAAGACTGAAAGGTATAACCGGTCTCAATCAGGGATTTGATCATCTCATAATAGATTCCTTTTACCCGTGTCTGATTAAGCGGATAACGCCCATGTTGACTATCGCCCCAGATATTTCCGGGTCGTGCAATCGACCAGATCAGGCCCCGTTCACCGGCCCGGTGAACCGCTTTTTCAGCTTCATATTTAGAGCGTTCATAATTCATATCCGGGTAGCTCTGACCAAATTCCAGATCAGTTTCCTGTAGCTCAAATTCATGATAAAGCTTGTTGCCAACCACACTAAAACTGGAGCTATACAACAGAGGAATACGCCCCCCCAGACAGAACTCAATCACATGCTCAGTCCCGGTCACATTCACCGGACTTACCTTGCTATATGACGCAACCAGACTAACATTCGCCGCGCAATGAATCGTCCTGTCCACGATACCCTGTAACTCTTTATAATCAGCCTGAGCCAATCCGAAATGGGCCTTCGAAACATCCCCCAATAAGGGAACAATCCGGTCAAGCTGTGACTGTAAAACCTGTTCGCGATCATAGCTAAACAACATCGTTTCCAAGCGTTGACGAGCTTGGGTCATTGATTTAGCCCGAACCAGGCAATAAATATTCGCACTGCCAGAAGATAATATTTCCTGTAAAAGCCGCCCACCGAGCACACCGGTCGCACCTGTCAAAAAAACATGCTCAGGTGAATTAGATATCTGAGTCGACATATGTTTCTCCTGTAATTAAGTCACTACATCGTTCCGACACGCATACCGCCATCCAATGGGATAACAGCCGTATTCAGATAATTAGTTTTACAGCTGGCCAAAAAACCGACTACTTCAGCCACATCTTCTGGATCGCCGAATCGCCCGACCGGGACAATAGAGCGCACATAGCGGACCTCTTCTGCAGAGCCAACGACGTTTCCATCCACAAATTTTTCTAACATATTGGTATGGCAAATCCCCGGAGCGACAGCGGTCACACTGATATTCATCTGTCCCAGTTCACACCCCCAGGATTCTGTGGCACTAATCAGTCCGGCCTTTGAAGCCGCATAAGCAGAACCGCCACCAGCTCCCCAGATCCCTGCAACAGAGGCAATATTGATAATCCGTCCATACTTCATTCGGGCCATATAGCGGGCAAAGATCTCGGTACAGTTGAAAGCACCGGTGAGATTGACATCCATAATTTTCTGAGTACTGCGTAACCCTTTGGACGACAGGCAATAACTGCGATCTATCACTCCGGCATTATTCACCAACACGGTGATACAGCTTCCAAGACGCTCAACTATTTTTTCAGCCGTGAGGCGGACCGACTCAAAGTCGGTCACATCCATCTCTAGTACACTCAGCTTTTCAGGGGTGTTCAGGTCATTGCGAAGTGCTTCAAGCCCCGATGCAGTCAAATCTGTCGCTACGACGTGATAACCGATATTTAAAAGCGTTTGCGTAATCGCCCGGCCAAAACCACCGGCGGCCCCCGTGACTACAGCAATCTGCTCTGTCATGCGTCCACCCCTTCTTTAAAGGTGATATCGATAATCTTGCGAGCATTTTCCATCGCATCAAAAATACGTTCTTCGAAGAAGCGAACATCATCCTGAGACATCAGAACATTCGAGTAGATACGTGATAACGGAGAGAATTGAATGCCGTAGCGTTTTGAAATTTCACGGATGATAATGTCGCAGAATTTTACTCTGTCGCTATACCCTTCAGAGCTCTCAACCGGAGTTGACTGAGAGTGATAAACCAAAGCAGTTGGCATTCCCTGAACAACCAGCGGCAGATCAACAGCTTCAGCAGCTTTTACAAAGACCGCAGAAATCTGACGCATCACATCGGACATCCGGTCATAACATCCCGGGTCTTGTTCGATTAAATCAAATGTTGCTTTAACGGCTGCAAGACCTAATGGATAACCATTAAAGGTCCCGGCATGAATCACTTTGCCACGAGTATACAGGTCCATAATGTCACGACGGCCAGCAATCGCCGACACAGGCATAGACCCGCCAGCCAGCGCTTTACCATAAGTGGCCAGGTGAGGCGTTACACCGAGTAATTCCTGTACACCACCCAAACCGACACGAACACCGGTTATAATTTCGTCGAAAATCAACACCACATTGTATTTTTCACACAACGCTTTGGCTTTTTCTAAATATCCTTCTTTCGGGAAAATTCCCCCACCATTGATGCAAAGCGGCTCCATCAAAACTGCGGCAATTTCGCCGTGATAACGCTCAATCGTTGCGGTTAAAATATCGATGTCGTTCCATGGCAGAACAAACGATTGATCCACCATAATATTGGGTGCACGGCCCAGCGTATCGAGCATGTCACCTTTAAACTGCTCAGGAACAGGGAAGCTCAGATCTTCTTTTTTATGCCAGCCCATGATGTTATCGGCGTTCCCATGATAGTGGCCATGAAAACGGATAAATCGAGTTTTACCGGTAAAGCCCCGAGCCAGACGCAGCGCATTCTGAACCGCTTCGGTACCACTTAAACAAAAGCGAATCATCTCAGCACAAGGAATATGTCGGATCAGAGTTTCACAGACATCCACTTCCAGATCACAAGTATCAACCGATGTGACTTTCTGCATATAATCAATCAACTTTTGGTCATATGCTTCATTGTGATGCCCCATAATGAGTGCACCGAACTTACAAAATAAGTCGATATGCTCGTTACCATCTAAATCCCAGACACGGGAGTTACGGCCTTTATTAAAAGGAATCACCAGTGGACGCTCCGGATCACCGAAGTTGTAATGCGTCCCCCCCGGAAGAACATCCCAGCATTTTTTGTAAAAATCTTTTGAAAGGTCCAGATTTAACTTAGTGTCGTTACCCATAGTCTCTTGACTCCTGGCAGTTGATTGAGGAAAAAGTGAAACATCGGCCTGAAACTCGTCATTGATGTCCGCTTCGGGTGCTTCACTGTCACATATGGTGTGTTCAGAAGTTTGAACAGCATTAATATGTAGATTTGATAAAAGCTCAGTACGCATTAGAGACGCCGCTGATCGCATTAACAGGAAGGTGATATCGGCCACTTTTCGCTGACTGACATCTTCGTAGACTGACCCCTTGAGCCATTCATTCATGGCACCCATCGCCGGTCCACACCAGATTTGGTAATCGATAGTCCGGTTAGCATCTTCCTGAATGGCCCAACGTGAGGACTGGCCCAGATACCACTGAAAAATCAGAGCCATTTTCTTCTTTGGCTGTTGATTGGCCTGTGTAATCAGACCAATCTGATGACGCTGTTTAAAAAACACTTGCGTCTGTTGCCAGATGGCATCAATGGACTGATGAAAGAGTTGTTTTTCCAGCTGGTTGAGATCAGCTTCGGGAATGGTTTCAATCGAATCGTATTGCTTATACAGATTGTAGAGTTTCAAAGCCCGTACAGCGTACATACTGCCCTTACGAACGACCTGTACCTTTGCTCCCATTTCGAACATATCAGCAGAAGGCGCCATCGCAACGTCACCCAACCCGATTTGCCCTAATAGTTGTTTCACTTTGGCCGATGTGCCCGACTCGACACAGGCCTGATTGACAGAACCGGTAACTATATAAGCCGCACCCATCGCAAAAGCGGCCCTGAGCGCAGAGGGTGTTCCCAGGCCACCAGCCGCTCCGATACGAACCGGTGCAATATTAGATTGCGATAAAGCTAACTCACGACGAAGGGCCACTATAGATGCAAAAATACAGTTCAGCGTCCCCTGATCGGTGTGACCACCAGAGTCCCCTTCGACAGTAATATCATCGGCCATCGGTACACGCCGTGCCCAGTCAGCCTGTTCTTCTGTAATCAGATGTTTAGCCAGTAATTTTCCCAGCAGGTTATCTGGCGCCGGCTTCATAAAATTCAAAGCCACTTCCCGACGGGATACTTTGGCGATCAGCCGATTCTGAATCCGAACCTGTCCGTTTGCTTCACCACGTAACCCCGCTACACGGTAATAAACCAACGCCTCGGTCAACTTAATATAAGCAGAGGCCTCAACCACCCGGACTTGCTCATCCAGCAATAATTGCACGCAATCCATTTCCCATTGAGGATTTGCCGGGTTGTGCAATAAGTTGACCCCAAATGACGCCCCAGACAGACTCGATTTTATGGTTCTAACTGCATCAGCAATGTGCCCGACACTCAATCCACCTGCACCTAAAATGCCTAATAACTGTTGTTTTCCCAGTGCAATCACCATTTCAGGCGAGCTAATGCCATTGGCCATTGCACCGGCATAACAGCTCATGCACACTCCATAATCCTGCCTGAAACGTTGATCCCCTAAATTTTGTTCATTCGGTAATACCAAAGTACCGATCAGCTCATCGCCTTTCGTCAGTGGTTGTTCTGACGAGTCGACTATCATCGAATTCTGACGACGGATAAGCCGTACCGGGATTTGAAACGAATCGTGCTTTTGCGACATAACATTCACCTCACACATAATCACAGTCCTTAGCGGAATAAGTTGAGATCACAGAATCATCAATCGATACACGTTTAAAACCAGCACCCAGGTTGTCGCACAGACCAATCACATTACCGCGATAGATCATCTCAACAATAAACGTCATCGTGGCTGATTCGAGTTGTTCCGTTGATGGTGTATATGTCGCATCGATGCTTTTACAGGTCAGACGATAACGAAGTGTTTCACGTTCGCATTTCACTTCCCCTCTGAAACGGGCACTATGCTGGTGATCACACAGTGAAAAAGGAACCAATGACGAGTCAGAATTAAACCCAAGATAATGAATAAAGCAGGAGACCATCTGTTCGCAGCCTTCAACCAGGAAAGTACCAGGCATAACCGGATCATTTTTAAAGTGTGCTTTAAAAATAAAATGATCTGGATCAATATCCACTTCACCGATCATTTGCCCCAGCCCGAAAGCACCACCGTATTGTTCTATAGAAGCAATCCGTTCGACCATTTGCGTTGATGGATTACAAATAGGCCTGGATCCCTCACGCTGATATGACGGACCAAAACATCCGGCTATATCGCCCGACATCAATGCATTAATCTCTGACTCATTAAGCGATGTCTTATCCGTATGGCGCACTGGTACAAACCCAACCTGCTTAGTTGCATTGGCGAAGTAACTGGACGTATCAAGTGGTTTAGCGCGTTGAATATCTTTAAGACCAAAAAATCCGGAGTTAGCTTCCAGTTTGAAAACAAGCCGCTCGCCGACATAACAAAAATACTCATAATGAATCAGTGTGACCCCACCGGCCCGGACAACCGAAGTCATATTGACCCGACCCCGCATGGTTTCACCTGCTTTAGGCATATCGCTATAAACAGTTGTTTTGCTGTCAACAGCCCGATAACACAACTGCCCTTTAAACATCATGTCGCAGCCGATGACGGTAAAAGCCACAATCATGGCATGTGATGATTCAAGTGCGACAAACGAGGGTGAGCGATCATTGACGATATACCATCCACCGACCGGAATATCGTATTCCCACTCGATAAAGCCAGGTTCCAGCTTGCCTTTTTGTGCAGATAAGGCGTTAATTCTGGAGACAAACATGTAAGGTGGCGATGGCATACGGGTACGCACCAGATATTGATCTGCTTCCTGATACTCTCTGCCCAAAACTTTCGCAACACAGCCATTGGTTAGTTCAACCAGCTGTTCATAATCAAAAATGACTGGCCGGTGTCCTTCTTGAGCCGGTTCATCCAACAGACGGGCAATCTGCCGCTGAAGGAGCTGATTAAAGGTACTTTCAAGTTGCAGATATTTCAGTTGGGTATACGCATGGCGAGCCAAATGACGCGAATCATCCAGCGCAATGGTGCGAACACCGCCATCAATCACAGCTACCAGCTCAGCAGACTGCTGCTCAGCCACATAAGCAAATCGCGCTTTGTTTTCTTCAGAAAGAATAATGTCTGCGATACTCTGTTGACGCCCGGTGTACACATCAATCAATAACGGTTTATCGGCCTGAACCTGTACATCGTTTAATGTAGCGCGGCGACCTTCAACAGATTCCCGTAAAATCAAATGGCTATACGCCCGATCAATCCCAAAATGGTTAATACTGGCGCGCCGGACCCGGTGACTTTCATGTTTCCAGAGTTGGCCCAAACGGGGGAATGACCCAAAGTGAGTCGCCGACTGACGCATCAGTGGAGATAAACAAAATTCAGGTAACGCAGGAAGAGACTCCATTGAAAACTGAACAACTGTTTTAATGATTGAAAACAGACCGCTTGCAGCGCCTAAATGACCATAATGAGCTTTAATCGTCCCCAACGTAACCGGCTGCTGCTCCCGTGGGCGCTGATATACTTGTGCAAGTGCCGTTAATTCAGAATCCAGCTCTTGAGGCCGTGCACCCGCATAAATTTCCAGATAGTCAATTTGATTTGCATCACAACCCACTCGTCTGAGCGCCTGCCTGACGTTTTCAGCCATAACAGAAACCGATGGTTCAAAGCAGAGGCTCTGATCCGGCTGATGAGAAATCGAAAGTCCTTCAACAACAGCATAGATTTCGTTGTCATGAGCAATTGCACTGTCTTCTCGCTTGAGCATAATGGCAGCACACCCATCGCCTACCGGCTGATTAGCATTAAGAGACTGATGATCCCAAAAGACATTTTCTGGTGTCCCTGCCAGACCAATACTCACGACCATAACAGCGTCAACCGCCTGACGGGCCAGCATAAACTGTGATAACTCAATCGCTTTAAAGACCGCATTCTCTTCGCTGCATAACGAGAATGAAGGCCCGTTCAAGTGAAGATGCGCTGCAATACGAGATGCAACAATATTCCCGATGCCACCTGTGGTCCCCTCAGCAAAAGGAGCCGGGAACAAACTGTCTTTTACAATCTCTTTTAATTCACTCAAATCAGCATCATTGAGTTCAATACCACAACGGGTAAGGCTCTGCTGCAACTGCCAGCTAATTTCATTTCTTGCCTGATAACGAAAACAGCCGTAATCCACGCCACCGGCAACAATCACTGCAATATTTCGGCTTTTTTCATCCCGCTTATATCCGGCATCCAGAAAAGCACGCTCTGCCACCGGCAATGTCATCACATGAGATAAAATATGAGAGCTGACCACATTAGGCGGCAAACGATAATGTTTACAATCAAATTTAAAATGCTCAATCCAGGCACCCTGTGGCGGTTGCTCTATTCCCCGACTGGCCATCAACCCTTGATGCTGTTGCATCCCCATCCAACGTGTGTCAGGCACTTCTGAAAAAAACTGTTTCTGATGATGGAGTGTCTGAGCTAACTGACCTGTTTGCTCTGTTTCAGCCAGATGCATGCCCAGTCCGACAATCGCAACCGGTGACGGAGAAAATTGCGTGACAGCAGAGGCTTTCTGATGACGCAATGTTGCATGGTCTTCGCTGATGACCAGATGCGCATTAACACCACCAAAACCAAAGGCATTGATCGCCGCACGTTTAGGTTTATGACTGACAGGCCAGGACTGAGTGCTGCGAACCAGATAATCAGATGAAAGCCGTCCTTTGGTCGTTGAAAGAAACTGCTCTACTCCCAGTGTCGCCGGGATCTCGCCATGGTGCATAGCCAGAAGAACTTTAAACAATCCGGCCATACCCGAAGCTGTCAACATATGGCCATTATTTGCTTTATTGGCGCCAATCAATGGCAATTTAGATTGCTCAGCAAAAAAACTCTCAACAGAATTCAACTCGATTTGATCACCAACGGGAGTTCCGGTTGCATGGCACTCAAGATAATCAATATCAGAGGAGCAATTGCGATATGCCCGTTCCAGCGCAAGCCTTTGCCCTTTTATATCAGGGACTAAAATATGTTTGGCGCCAGCATCATTGGACAAACCAACCGCCTCAACCACACCATAAATTTTATCGCCATTGGCAATTGCATCCGAATAGCGTTTCAGAGCGACGATTCCGCTGCCTTCACCCGATTTAAGTCCTTGTGAACGGTTATCCAGAGGAATAGATTCGCCTTTATCAGGATAGGCCTGAAGAATATTAAAACCATGACCAATATAGATATGATCTGCACAGCAAACCGCGCCAGCCAGCATCATATCGACTTGATGATTATTTAAATATTCAATGGCCAAATCAATAGCATAAAAAGCTGATGCACAGGCGGCATCCAGCGCATAAGTAGGTCCGGATAATCCCAATGCGAGCGAAGACACAGTCGCAATATGTCCACCGGTTATGACATTCACATCATCATATTTTCTCTCAGGCCATATCGAATCAAATTTAAAATCCGGACGCTTTAATAATTCCTGAATATAAGGTTCAAGCAGCTGATGATAAAAAGGAGTCATCATATGCTTCACAGAATGTGTCGGCATACCAATATTACCGATAACTAATCCGGTTTTATCTAAGCATTTTTTCTGATGGCGATACCCACTATCAATTAAAGCTTGCTCAGCGCTATATAATGTCCACTTGAAAACATCATCTAATGAATTTAATTCGTCTTCCGATAAGTTATAACCTGTGGAATTAAATTTAAAATCCCGAATGTAACCATTTTTATTGTAGTGAATTGTGTCGGCTACAGCTGATTCCGGGGAATAATAATAGTCGGGTGAAATACCTAATTCATGCTCAGAGATCGGCGTCGAGCAGTCTTTCTTCTGACATAAGTTTTTCCAATATACTTCGGGATTATTAGCTTGCGGGAATAAGCATCCCATACCAACAATTGCAATTGGTTCCATAAATTTATTCTCCTCAGAATAAGCCCGGGCTTTACTGTGAATAAAAATAGTATTTAAATTAAATAGCTTTATTTATTTTTTGCTGAGGCTGAGTTAGTAAATTCCTGATAGCTTTTGAAACCGTATATTCAACCTGTTCTAACTGACTATATATTTGGCCACTTCCATTAAACATCACTATGTTTGCAATAAATGATGTTAATTTATTCGCCACCACCGTCATTGAAATATAAAACTCTTGTCCATCCTGAATGGATGAATAATGTTTGATACTTCCAATTTTCATAGGCAAGCCTAATTTCGGACTATTTAACATCAGCCAGATAAATGGAAGTTGCAAAGCCATATCATAATGAATGAAATTAAATTCATTTAATGAAAAATTCAATAATACACTAGGTTGAGCACATTGAATTTTCGCCGCAACAATTAATGAATGCTCATCAATAGACACAATGTCCTGTATTCCCTGAAATGTCGGTCCATGCAATAACAAGGCTCCCTGAGTCATATCACCATAAAGAGATGATTCAGTCGCAACACGTCTATTAAGATCAGGTAAATTATCAAGTGTCACAATATCCGGAGCCTGACGGCTAATCACCAGTATTGCCTGGTAATAGGCCTCATCCGGTGAACCCGCTGATAAACGCGCTTCGATCGCCAGTCCATCATGCAGCTCCATTGCCGCAGGTTTTAATTCAATATGCCATAGATTTTCAGTCACTTCATTGCATTTTATCCCTTTTAGAACATGTGCCGAATGCACACCGACCAGTCGATATCCGGCAAAACGTGCCAGAGTCGTCCGGGTTAACCAATTGATAGCAGCAGCCAGCGGTAACACGCCCACTCCGTCAATCACATGGTCCGAAACAAAAGGTAACGTTGAAACCTGTAAATCACATTCGATCTGCTCTGCCTGTGTCAACGACACATCACCCTGAGCGCGATAAGAAGCACCACCAATTGTGACCTGAGGCGGTGTAATATGCTTAAACTCATCAACAAATCGGCGACATCCCTCTTCAATCGGAATAATCGTCATATTGTGCTCTGCATAAGCACGTTTAAGCGTTTCATTGACCATACCACCGTCCCATGGCCCCCAGTTAATAGCCCGGACAATAACAGACGATGGCGTATATTGATCGAACATCCAACTAAACTTATTCAGCACTTCGTTCGCCAGAGCATAATCAGTTTGCCCGGCATTACCAAAAAATCCTGAAACAGAAGAGAACAACATTAAATAACGCAATTGCGAGATATCTAAAGCCTTACACAGATTGGCAAGCCCCAGCACTTTCACATCAAATACATTGTGAAAATCATCGATTGTTTTTTTCTCAATCCGTTTATCCGCCAGATTACCTGCACCGTGAATGACACCAGTCACAGACCCATATTGCTGTTCAACCGCATGGACTGTTTTCATCACGTCATCGGCATTGGTGATGTCACATGGATAATACGCCACAGTTGCGCCACTTTGCTGCATCTGTGTAATGCGTTGACGAACCTCATTGGCACGTTTTATAGGCCTGAGTAATATTTCAACAAGAACCGGCGTCACCCGTTCTCCCTGTTCTTTTAGATAACTGATCGCCGCTTGTTGAAGTTGACGCTCATCCTCACAGCCGTTTGACCATTGCGGATACTCGATATCAATTACTGAACGCCCCAACAAAATGAACGTTGCTGGTACCTGATGAGCAAGCTGCAGGACACAATCAGCTGTCACGCCTCTGGCTCCACCGGTGACAATAAAAACATCATCCGATTTGACAGGTATCCCCGGATTTAACGTTGATGTTTCATCAACGGGAACTGTTTTCAACGTCATGCGTTGTCCATTGGCAAGGCGACCGACTTCCGCCTCATGACGCATCGTATCTTGCAGCTCTTGTACCACCATTGCGGCCATTTCACCCGTCGAGAAAACGGATGCAATATCCAGGTAGCGACAGAAAACAGACTCCCATTCAATATTCAATGATTTAACTAATCCGCAAAGACCGTAACTCATCACTGGCAACGGCTGAGATACACCACTCCCGAGCTGACCATCACCTCGTGAAACAATAAAGAAATAGCTTTGCAAAGGCCCTGATAAACTGCTCTGAAGACGACGAGCCAACCAATAAACGCCAGAAACTGACTGATAATCCTTTGCCGGGAAAAGATCCTGCAAAGACGATACACACTGGCGCTTGGCGCACCAATAAACAACACCACCAATACTTCCCTGTTCAGACTCAATCAAATCAATCATTGAATCCACCGATGACGGATCAGTTGATGTTAATTGATACTGGATTCGGTTGCTGATTGAGCCAGAAAACCCCTCTTTAAAGGTCAGATAAACAGGTTTCTGTCCCAGTGATGCCAACAGAAGGCCCAGTTCCTTTGCATCGCCATCCTCTTCTTCAATCAGTAGCCAGTTAAGGGGCCTGGCAAAAGCCCCGGTAAAACGATCTGGGGTCGCTAATGACTGAGAAACAACGGCATAGCGCCCCACCCCTAGAGGAGCACGTTGCAAAGCATCAGCCACAGCGTCAGGGTGCTGAATCACAGCGATCTTATTCCGTGATTCAGCTGGCATCTTTACCAGAGACGATGCCTCAGAAGTAGTTGTAACAAACCCGAAATTATGCAAAGCAGCCACAGAACCAGCATCATGTTCGACAACGGGTGCTGTCTGTGGTGAATCTTCTTGCACTGATTGAGATTCATCTGATAAGTCCACTGAACCACTACGCAACTCATCGATAATTTCACCCAACATATCCATGAAGAAAGACGCGATTTTCTGAACATTACTCAGTGCATCGATATCAAGAGTTTCCATATCATCGCCTCGGGTTGCCTGATAAATTTCAGCATCGGCAGCAAAAGAATCAAACATAGCCCCGAAAATTTCCAGACGCTTGATAGAGTCAATCCCTAAATCGGCTTCTAAATCCATTTCTGGTTCGATCATCTCTTCAGGATAACCTGTCCGATCACTCACAATAGCCGTCAGGCGCTTAATAATCTCGTCGATTTGAACCGTCTGTAGACGCTCAATTTCTGCCAGAGTCGAGGCATCCAGCTGAACAGAGCTCTCCGGAGTAGTAACCGGTTCGGGAGTAACAGTGGCCGCAACTGGCTGAGTTGCCACTGGTGATACTTCAACATGATGCTCAGGCATTGGTGGGACGGACATCTTAGGTGTCTGAGGTGCTTGCGAAGGCTTCGCTGGAGTAACCGGAGCCGCTGCAACTGGCGCGCTCCGAGTAACAGCAGGCTTAGGTTGTGCCGAAGCCTGTACCTGTACAGGTGCTGGTTGAGCAACAGTTGCAGCAGGTTGTGGAGCATTGACAAGCGAAGCGACACGAGGCGTGACAGGTGAATTCAGTTGCTCATGAGGCTGACTAGCTTCTGCACTAAAAAGCGCCTGCTGAGTTGCAAAATAACGTTCATGATTAGCGTGGTAGAGTTCCAGGTTACGATTGAGTAATTCAACACTGTGGCCCAAACTCTGCAACATATGAGGTAAATTCGGATTTTCAGGGAATTTATCCATCAGGGAAAACTGTTTATCCAACAAAGTACTCAGTAAAGAGATATAATCCTGCTGATTCGTCTGAAATTGCTGATGAAGCTGGCTCATCACCTGTTGAGCCGACAGCAATTGACTCAGCTGGTGATCCTCCTGCAGAGCAGGTAAAGATGCCTTTGTTTCCATAAATGATCCTCTTGGACGGGTTAGATGGGATGATGAATGAATAGACTGTTCCCGACCGCCAGTATGGCTTTGCTCTACGGGATCAATCAGGTTCTCATTAACACGTGCTTTGTTGTCACACACATTGATGTTAACGGACGGTTGAATGGGTTTATCTTTTACGACAGCAAGACCTGGTGAATTAATAACGTTGGCTGAATCAGACAGCTTCAGTTCTGTTTTCGACGATGCCTCAAAATGAGTAAATGAGGCCGCTTTCTGGCGGACAAATTCATCCACAATTTGCGTATCCCCCTTGCGCAACGCATGCTCACGACGTTTTTTATTTTTAGGAGACATCATAAATCCGCCATCCAGCTCAACGGCAACCGGACTCAACTTAGTACGATCAACCATTGCCGGACGGGCATAGAGATCGGTCGAACTTAACTCAACCCCGACAGCAACTAACTTTGCAATCGCACGCGACAGATGAAGTCGCTCATCCCCTTTATCATTAATATCGACCGAAACGACATGATGGAGTCTGTCCCCGAGAATATCGCCAACCAATTTACCTAAGACGCCTTTTGGACCGATTTCGACAAACATGCGGCCACCGGCCTGATAAATAGATTCGATAGTCTGGCGGAATAAAACGGGCTGAGTAAGCTGAGCTGACAATAATGAAGGAATATTCTGAACCTGATTAGAATAACGTTCAGCACGGGCAGTCGAATAAAGCTGACCGGTAAATGTCTGATTAAACGAAATAGATTCTAACTGTTGACGAAATGGCTCGCAGGCCGATTCAACATAATGCGTATGAAATGCGGCTGAAACCGGTAATTTACGACAACGAATCTGACGAGACTCTAAATCTTGGGCAATACGGGCTATTTGATCACTGGAACCGCCTAAAACTATCTGACTAGTCGCATTATCATTGGCAATAACAACATCAGGATAATGACGTAAAATCTCCTGGCAGGCATCACTGCTCAGAGCAACGGCCAACATAGCACCGCAATCGCCCTGAGATCGACTGGCCTTATCTGCTGCAAGACCTCTAGCAAGTGAGATTTTAAAGAAATCGGATAACGAGATAACATCGGCGGCCCACAACGCAGAAATTTCACCATAGCTATGCCCGCAAAAAAACTCTGCTTTAAATCCCAACTCGCTGAGTATCTGATAATAACCCGCACTTATAGCACCTATGGCAGGCTGGGCATTGGCTGTATTGGTCAACTGTTCGTGCTGAGATAATCTATCTTCATCAACAAATGCCGGTGGCGGAAAAATCACAGGACTAAGAACGTTGCCCTGCTCTTCCAACGTTACCTGATCTAATGACTCTAAAGCGCGCCGCATAGGGGGAAAATCAACCGCCACGGAACGCCCCATGTTGACATATTGAGATCCCTGACCAGGGAACATCGCAACAATCTGGTCGGAACGAACCATAGACCGAGGCTGAAAATAAATTCCCAGAGGATGCTCCCAACCCACCTGACCATTGTTTTCTAATTGCTTTATGCCCTGATTAAGCATCACCAAAAGCTGGTCAGGATGCGTAATGACCATCGTCAAACGAGCATCATCAGCTTTAAGAGCGCCGAGATCCTGGCTTCGTAAATGTTCACGAATAGCCACTAAAGCAGAACAAGATTCAAACCTCTCTAATGCCGCTCGACACTCGGCACTGAGCAAATCAGTATCTGCAGCATGAAAAACCAATACCACCGGAAACTCACTCAACCGGTATGAACCGACAGGTTCATGGCCGTATTCTTCTAAAACAGCATGAAAGTTTGTTCCACCAAAACCAAACGCACTCAATGCTGCCCGGCGTGGCTTTAAATGATCTGAATTGATCCAGGGGTGGGATTTCTGACTTACATAAAACGGGCTATTTTTGTCAGACAATAATTCATTTGGCTGCCCGAC
The DNA here is from genome assembly GCA_911810475.1 of Candidatus Celerinatantimonas neptuna. Taxonomy (NCBI): domain Bacteria; kingdom Pseudomonadati; phylum Pseudomonadota; class Gammaproteobacteria; family Celerinatantimonadaceae; genus Celerinatantimonas; species Candidatus Celerinatantimonas neptuna. The sequence continues at coordinate 3,401,519 of OU461276.1, read as the reverse complement.
ATTAATCGTTGATGGAAGCACTTTCTGCGATAAGGCCATCGCGACCTTGATCATTGAAGCCGCACCAGCAGCACAGCGTGTATGACCGATTTGTGATTTCACGCTTCCTAAAGCAGTCGATTGAGGTTTAACACCATCGGCTGTGTAAATTGCGCTTAGCGCTTTAAGTTCGGTCTGATCCCCTGATGCTGTTCCTGTGCCATGTGCTTCAACTAACTGAATATCCGAAGGTTTCACACCAGCACGCTCATATGCCCGTGTCAGAGCTTTAAGCTGGCCCTCATAACGAGGCGCAAAAATACTTTTAGCTCGTCCATCACTGGATGCTTCAACGGACTTAATAACGGCATAAATTTTATCCTTATCACGTTTGGCATCTTCAAGGCGTTTAAGAACCAGCAAACCCACACCATCCCCCATCATCATGCCATCTGAATCTTTATCAAAGGGGCGAGAAATATTTGATTTTGACAACGCCGGGGTCTTACTAAAACATAGAAATGAGAAAGCTGAATTCTCAAGATTAACTCCACCGGTTAAAACAGCATCACAACTCCCTGAATGCAGCTCACCAATAGCCGATTTAATCGCAGCTAAACTACTGGCACAAGCTGCATCAACCATATAAGACGTCCCACCCAAATCAAAACAGCTGGCAATACGTCCACAGGTGACATTCCCCAAAAATCCAGGAAAACTATCTTCATTCCACTCAAGGTAAAGGCCCAAAACACGTTCAATCACATCATCAGCAACTGCCTCATAAAGCCCTGAATTAATCATGACTCGACGCAGATAAGGAGCATGTTGTCTGGCTGCAAGCGAAAAAGAGGTATTACCGTTACCGCTTCCCCCTAAAATAACCCCGATTCGATCTTTATCAAGCGGACTATCTGGCCCAACAATTCCTGAATCCTCCATCACCTGTCTTGCAACATGCAGAGCAAATAGCTGCGCGGTACTAATCGAATCCATTATGGCTGGTGGCATTTTAAACTGAACCGGGTCAAAGCAAATTGGTTTTATAAATCCCGCCTTATGCGCATATGTTTTATCTGGCTCTTGGGGATTAGTATGAAAAAAATCTTTTTTAAACCAATATGAATCCCCGGATTGATTATTAACATCAGTAATTGAATCTTTCTTATCGATAATATTTTGCCAAAATTCATGTAAGCAGGCTGCATCTGGAAAATGACTCGCCATACCGACAATTGCAATATCATTGGCATTATCTTGAACTTTCGACATATAAATCACCTTGATTACAAAATCTCGCTCCGGTACTCAGCTCTGACATTTGAGAAAAGCCGGCCCATCCGAATATATTTAAATATTCAGCAATATCTAATTCAGGAATAATAGTTATCACGACAAGAAAATATAATTTATATCATTATATAGTTCCCTATTTCTTATTTGGTTCAAATTAAATATATATTACATCCATACATTTATGCATTCTTATACTTATCAAAACCTCTTAATATACCGATTAAATTTCCGGTAATAGAAGCGATGAAAGCAATGAAAGCATTAACAATACAAAGTATATTTATGCTTGTTACGTTATAAGATATAAAATGGCTAAGCAGATAAAATGCACCGACTACAATAGCACTGAACATGCTAATTAAAAAATACATCGACGATTCATCAATATTATCTTTATCATTAAATTTCAATAAATTAGCACTGTTATCTATATAACTACGTTTTTCTGATATCAGACTAATCCAAAGAGTAACAATCCAGGCCGTTCCACCACACTCAAACGCCAGAGCATGTAAGTCAAAATTAAGAGCTTTTCCCTGATAATACCCATAGGTTAATAACGCAGAACTCATAATTGCAATAATTCCCCAGGGAATAAAATAACTCACCAGCAGATACCAGTCACTTTGTTGATTATCAATGGGAGTAGAACCCTCATTAAACTTCTCACCATAGTATGCTATCATCTTATGATGAGAAACATGAAAAACTAATGACGAAACAGTTACAATTACCACAAACATAACTATAAGAAAACGTAGTTCAAATAAGTTCTCATTTAATTTTGAAAAATGTATAAAATATGATGTAATTGCGATAGCTGGTATTGAGAATAGCAGACACCACATAGTTAATTTGGTCCATACATGTTTTTCATATCGATTCAGATCATTTGAATTTTGAACAATATAAGGAGGGATGCTCTTATTATCTATAAATATTTTCTTGATATAAGAGAGAAATACTTCTGCAACAATTGAAAATGTTGATAATACAACAAATAGAATATTGAATAAATAATAATCAATTTTTATATGATTTCTAAGAGAATTCAGAAAAAAATAAATGCCACCAAAGAAAATAACCTCTAGCAGACTTCGAATAGCTATCTCAATAAAAACCTTAAAATTCATTAATGCTTGTCCATCTATTAAATAAATAGTCTAACATTCAATCAATCTGGCATACCAGATAAATGAACAACGAGACAATATAGATCGAAATATTTTTTAGTTTAATTTAGTTGCTAATTACATATTTATTTTAATTATATTGTTCTTGGTGATTTAATTAAAACAAACCAAGTAACAACTTCATTAATAGATACTACCTTTCAAAACTTTACATTACAAGATTGTAAGAATTAGTTAATATTAAAAATATTTTTTATAAAAACCCTTTTAAATCATCGCGTTAGATGCTGTATGTACAACTGCGTAGATTTTTATATTAAAATAAATTAAAAAAACAGGTTTTTATTTCTTTCTTTTATTAAATATCGGTATGTAAAACTGTTTAATTTCTATTAATACTCCCTTCTATGTTCCTGTCTATTTTATAAAAAATTAGTTTAAATTTAACCTAACTTTAAATCACTAAAAAATATTAAATATATTAAAATAATATTATATATCAATATGTTATTGACATGTTTAGTTTTTTGTTTGTAATGATAATCGATATTAATTCGATTAGAATTGAAAAATCTGATATAACAATTAGCCATTTTATATAAAAAAATTAACAATATTATATAGTGTACATGGTGATCTTTACACATACATTAGCACTTTAGTATTAACACTTTTTATAAACTTTTATTTCAGATAGATATTATATTTATTAAAAATTTAATGATATTTATATATAAAGATCTTTTATGATATGTTTTTTTCATGTAAGAATAACGCGGGAATATTTTATATTTTATTTAAAAATAAAATCTATCTCATAGGAGACAATATGGTTTCCCTAGCCCGATCTATCCTCATTCATGAGTGGCGGCGTTTTTTACCTGCTATTCTTGCTGTTGCATTTTCAGCACTATTAGTTGTTGTTCAATTGGGTTTATTACTTGGGTTATTCGGAGCTGTAAGTGTTTATATAACTCAATCATCTGCAGATTTGTGGGTTGGATTTCCAGACACACAGAGTGTCGACCAGCCCCACACTATTAACGCAAATATCGAGGACCAGCTTTTAATGAATCCCCATGTCAAAAAAGTCGAACGCCTGACATGGACCACCGGAAACTGGCGGCGCCCGACAGGAGGTCAGATTTCAGCAGTTATTATCGGCATCAGCTTATATCCCAACTCAATGACATTCGCCCATCTATTGACACCTCAAAACAGACTTTTATTAGACACCCCCGGAAACATTCTGGTTGATATCAGCGATTTACATAAACTCGGTGTAAAAGTCGGAGATACCGCCGAACTAAACGGAAAAAAAGTAAGAGTTGCCGGAACAGTCAACGGAATGCGTTCAATGGGGGGCGTAAATATTCTGTCTTCACTCTACACAGCCCGAACACTTGATCCATCGCTGATATCAGGTAATAACCTCGACTATTTTCTCGTAAAACTAAAAAACTCAGCCCAGGCGAATCTTGTCCGCAATCAGCTACAACCCAAAAACCAACGGAAACGATTTCAGGTCTGGACAGCAAACAACTTTGCGCAGCAGTCAGTAAATTACTGGCTCTTTGAGTCGGGCGTGGGTGTTGGCTTTTTGTTTTCATCAGCACTTGGATTTATCGTTGGGATCGTTATCACCGGGCAAACGCTAAGAGCAGCCGTAATTGCAGCACAGCGCGAATACGCAACACTACGGGCTATGGGAATTTCCCCCGGAACTCTTCGCAGAGTCATTCTGGAACAATCTTTTTGGATTGGGATAATCGGTCTTTTGGTCACGACTATCATTGTGGTCTTGGTCTCCGTCATCACCAAAATGGTATATGTATCCTTTACTCTGCCAGTAGGTGCAATGATTAGCATCTATGTAATGATTATTCTCATCACCCTATTTTCAGGGCTGACATCGCTTCGCTCACTGAACCGGGCTGAACCTTTTACTCTGTTACGTTGAAGAAATTATGAATAAAACCATGACAATTGATGCCCGCGAACTCTGGCACAGTTTCACAACGGGCAAAATAAAACAAACTGTTATTCACAATGTTGATTTACAACTGGCCAGTGGTGAGCTGACGCTTATCATTGGTCCTTCAGGTTCGGGGAAAAGTACCCTACTGGCTATGATCTCAGGCTTGCTCAGACCCATGTCAGGTCAGGTGCTTGTCGATGGTCAGGATCTTGCTCAGCTCTCTAACCGGGCACTTGAAAAGTTCCGGCTCAATCACTGTGGATTTGTCTTTCAAGGATACAACTTATTCGGAGCTCTCAACGCCATTGAAAATGTCATGCTTCCGTTGACTTATGGCTTTCACCTTCCAGATAAAAAAGCCAGGGCAATTGCAGCCAAAAAGTTATCGGATGTGGGATTATCCCACCGTCAGGAACTCTACCCCAGCGCACTATCAGGGGGAGAAAAACAACGGGTTGCAATTGCAAGAGCCCTCGTCAAGCAAACCCCGTTTCTGTTTGCCGATGAGCCGACCAGTGCCCTTGATAAAAAGAATGGACAAACTGTCATCGACATCTTGCGCCATATTGCACATCACGATAACTCAACCGTAATTGCGGTATCTCATGACAGCCGTCTGATTGACCATGCAGACCGAATTATCACCATTGAAGATGGCGTCATCGAACATGATTCCAGCCCATTACAGACCGGAGAGCTCCAAGCATGAAACCAATCTATTGTGTATGGTTAAGCGCATTATTACTCATCACTGGGTGTTCCCCACAAGGCAAACCACTTACTCAGTCAGTTAAATCACCATGGGCTGCTGTTGCCAAAGGGTATGTAACCATTGAAGGTGGCATTATCAGTATCGATTCATCCAAACCCGGTATTATCAAAAAAATATTAGTTGAAGAAGGTGATAACGTTAAAAAAGGACAACTACTGGCCACCATCACCGATACAACAGCCGAACTGACACTTCAGGAACAACAATATGCATTCACGCAAGCACAGCTGGCTGTAGATACGGCTAAAACCCAACTGCGTATTGCCAGACGAGAATTTGACCGGGTATCCAAATTAAGTACATCGACTCTTTCACAACAGAAAAAACAAAAGCTGGGAGATGTAGTCTCTCTGGCAATCGAATCACTTAAATCGAAACAGGCTGCCCTTAAAATCGCACAGGCACAAATTGCCATTGCTAAATTCGATCTCGGACAATATCAAATACGTGCCCCAAAAAACGGTATGATCGTTCGACGCTATGCATCACCTGGTGAAGGAGCCTCAACACTTGATGTGACTCGGCTATTTTCTTTAGTGCCTGATCAGCCTAGAATTATCCGCGCAGAAATCCAGCCTTTCTTTATCAATCAGGTCCATCCGGGTCAACTGGCTTTGGTCTCACTTGAAGATGGGAACAGCAGTCATATCTATCATGCGAAAGTTATTCGCATCAGTGATGTTTTTGGTCCTGCACAATTGAATGATGGCCCGACAGACCCAAAAGATATGCGTGTCGTTGAATGTGTGTTATCACTACTTGATGGCTCGCATTTACGGATCGGTCAGCGTGTAATTGTTAAAATTAAGCCATTACCACACTCGAATAAACGACAGGTCATCAAGCATGTTAATTGAGCCATATTTAAAGCAACCCGCTTCTCTTGAAGCTCTATTTTCTCTCCCAGAACATATAAGAGGAATGATATCGGTATCAGCACAGCCAATTGAGAAAACAGAAGATAAACGAAACGCTCTGCAACAGGCTCAGCTTGAATTGCCTGAATCATTGAAACACGCCATTCTTAAACGTCAGGTCGAATTTTTAACAGGACGAAACTGCGCTCGGACGGTACTACAAAATTTAGGTGTCGATTTTCGGGGGACTTTAGGTATTGGCTCATCAAGAGAACCCCTCTGGCCAGAAGGGATTATCGGCTCGATCACTCACAACGCGCACTGGGCATTGGCTGTGGCAGCCCAGCACCGTAATCTCAGAATATTAGGCATTGACCTTGAAACCCTGATTGATCAAAAAACTGTCTCAGATGTTGAAACTCTCGTCTGTACGCCTTTCGAGCAACAGCAACTGATTGACGCAGGCTTGAGTCGCCAACAGGCAACAACGCTGTTATTTTCTGCTAAAGAAAGTTTATTTAAAGCGCTCTACCCGAGCGTTCAGAGCTATTTTGACTTCTCCTGTGCCCGATTAACCCGTGTTTATAACACAGAGCATCGCATAAACCTGGCATTAACAAAAACGCTTTGTGAAACATGCCAGAACTCGCGGATCCTAAACTGCTATTACGCTTTGGATGATTCTCAGGTGATCACGTTATGTGTAGAATAAAGAAAAGAAGAATAAGAGGCGAGTCTGTTATTGAAGGCTACATAAATCATTAGGAATAAAACATAGAGGATGATTACATCAAAAGATTAAATGTCTCCTCCCCAAACACAGACTAATTGATGACCAGAATAACCCATGACCTACCCGTAAAATTCTGCCCACTGAGAGAGGTAAACATGTCTGCAATAATAATCTGGTCGTGGACAAAACCTCGACCAGACAAACCTCTATTTTGCTGATGCTGTCGATGGCGCATAAGGGCCATTCAGTAATCCGCGAGATTTATTATAAATAGCAGTATAGTCAGCCTTTCGTGCAACAGCCGGCGTTCTGTCAGAAATAGAGCCAGCTATCTGATTAGCCGCTGCACTGATTAACGCCCCCAATAATCCACCGCCACTACTATTTCCGGAATCATCAACAGCGGTAACAGAAGAATTCCATAACAGCGCACCAGTTCGGCAATCAACAAGCTTCATATCAAGTTTAACAACGGTTTCGGAATTAAGGACCATGTATTTCTGGCCCCAATCCTCAATACGAGTATAGAGCACCGCATCAGCACCTATATTTTCATAGAGTTTTTCCAGTGGTACTTTATTCATTTCAGCCGGTGTAGGCAGGCCGTTTTGTTTCATGAAATTATCAATCACTGCGACTGGAAAAACGTAATAACCTTTTTCTCCCAGCGGACGTGAAAGAGTCGACATTTCGATATAAGACGCATTCACAGCAATAGAGTCATTTAACGGCGGCATGATCAATATTGAACGAGGCTTTGCTTTGATAAGTGCATCATAATTATAAGGGGTTGTTTTAGTTGCGCATCCCGTTAATCCAAGTAATGCGACCAGCCCCAGAAGAATTAAAAATCGTTTGATCGTCATTATTTTTTCTTCTCATCCATGCGTTTGATAATGCCATCTATAAAACTGGCTGACTCTGGATAAAGTTGTTTTTCTTTTAAAAACTCTTCCCTGGCCAGAGCGGGTTTCCCGTCTAATATATACATATATCCCAAATGTGCATGAATTCCAGGTGCAATAGGCAAGCCTTTCGCATGTGCTTTTTGAATATCCACCGTAAGTTTGGAAATTTGGGTAGCCGGGTCAGCAGAACCAGGCTTCATGTACATTTGATAAATGAGAGTCTCGTAATCACCCCAGTAAAAGACCGGCTTAGGTTTACTGGCGCAACCCGACAAAAGCAGTAGCGGCAGAGAAACTACCGCTATCAGCATTGAACGTAAATACATGAATAGTCCTTATTTGGAATTCTGGCTCTTTAGCTGTAACTTTCCGCTATCAATATCTTTTGCCATATTTTGCACAGCCTTAGAGATAACCAAATCAAGTACTTTTCCATTCAATGTTGAGTCATAACCGGCTGTTCCGCCAAAACCGATGATCTGACGGTTACTAAGGTCATATTGACCAGAAGCCTGAGTTGAATAAACAATTTCTGATGTTTTTACATCGACAACATCCAAAGTAGCTTTGGCATAAGCCACCTGTTTTTTACCATTTCCCAAAATACCGAATAATTGTGTATCACCAGTTACTTTTCGGCCAAACTCGGTAATTGCACCAGTCACGATATAACGAGCACCAGAAATTTTCTGTTTGATACCGTTATAACCTGCTTCCCTCTGCAGTGCTTCCATATTGGCTCTGTCTGCAACATAAAAACGATTGGTTTTTTGAAGTTCTGTTTTCAAAATCGTTCTTGCCTGACGACCTAACTCATCTGCACCAGAAGAAAATACACCGTTCATATAAGTAGAACGATTTTGGAAATTGCCAACTGCGAGAGTCGTTTTAGGACCATTATAATTACTGAGATGTGTTGCAACTGAATCGGTTTTTATAACCTGATGTGATTCTGTCGCACACCCACTCAAACCAACCGCCAGAAATGTAGCTACAGCGAGTAAAAGAAGTTTAGAACGATAAAATACGTGCATTAAATATTCTCCATAACAATAAAAGGATGCCTGAGCGTATTAAAGTTGGCGATGGGTTTTTGCAGCTGTTGCTGTTTATTTAGTCACAGCCGATACTGTAGCGTATAGCCACCTACACAAATAGGAGACCTAACAATGAATCAATGAACAGCAAATGCAGCCTTTTAAGTTCATTGAAACACGCCTTATAACTATTTATATTTGCTGATGTTACTAATTTTATGAGAGGAGAATACAGTACTGATTTAAAAAAAGTAAGATATTTCCTGATACCCCTTGTAATGACTGGATATTATTTGACGATAATCATACCCGACCTAAACATCTATCAGCAGATCAAAACATGACAATAATAAAAACAGAGCTACAACAAAAAATAAAAGTGAATCATTCATCGTTTTAATAAATAACCTGAGATCGGTTTAAGCCATCGCCATTAGACCCGTTTTTTCAACTGGAGTCATATTAAGTGATGGCTTTTCTGGCTTTAAACAATAGGCAATCAAGCCACCCAAAAGATTGAGCATAAATCCGTGTAAACTTCGATGACGAGAATGCTCTATTTGAGAAATATTTTTCAATTGATCGTTAATCGTTTCAATAATGAAGCGCTTAGAGAGCATTGCTCTATCCCAAGCGGCAAGCATTTTGGGCTTCATGTTTTACGCTGAGTGGTGATAAGTGTGACAGCCTCTACTTTCAAGTCCTCAGCCAGTGCTTTACTGATATAGCCTTTGTCACCATACAGCTTATCCAGTAACCCTTTAGATAACTCCCTAACGGGCGCGCGATCATCTGTATTGGCTGGAGTCAGCTTCGCTGCCACGATATCACCAAGATGATTCGTGATGATATGAAGTTTAAAACCATAGAACCAACCCATCGTCCCTTTCCCTCGGGCTGCTGTTCCTTTAAACACTTTATGCCTTGGAATGCGGAGGTTGTGACAGACTTTGATGCTGGTTGAGTCAATAAATTCAATCCCTGTTGGCTCTCCTTTCACATGTGTAAAGAAAGAGCTAAGTGGGATGAGAACGGAAGGCATTACTTCAAGAAAACGAGTGTAACTGAGTAAGGCTGGACAGTCACTTTTGTAGTAGCGGCGAACAATGCCGAGATAAAAGTTTTTGAAATCACGTTGATGTGACATATGAAACGCAATAATGATGGTCATGGTCTCACTCTCAGACAGACGACCTTTGCGATTTCGCTTACGTTCACCACTTTCGAGCTGTAACTTTTGCCACTGAGGTAGGAAAGCCTTGCAAAAATCATCGACATGGCAGAATAATTCTACTAATTTACGCATAGCTGGTTCCTTTGTGATTAGTCCTTCTTCGTCGAAAGATCTGATCGCAGAACCAGCTTTTAGTTCCCTTATATTCTTATCCCGAGTTCAGGTTAAATAGGTACATAGCCCCACAATATAAATTGTTTTATATAGCGACAACCCGACTTATTATTAAATTTATCATTTTCATGCTTATAACAGCATATTAAATGACCCATCGTTGGGGTATCAGTTTGGCATTGAGATACAATGGATGAGCAGGTTCACCAGACTTATTCAATTTCAAAAAACACAAATTAGGTATTAAAGATGCAACTTCTTTCGAGCGTCCTAAATATCGGCCATGATTCCCCCAGGCAGCGACCACTACTTCTGCATCTTGTGCCAGTTTCATTAACCACTGATTATTATCCTTACCGACCGGCTCTAACTGAGATTCCATTTCCGTCGGTTCTGTTGCGCGAAAAGCAAAAAGATTAGCCATACAAACACTGCCATAACCCCATGTTCTGGCAAAATGGATACAGCGGGTTACAGTAGGATCATCACGCGTTTCATCAGCAGTAGAAGGATTTAGACAAATAAACAATACATACGGTTTTGACTCATCCCACATTCTCCATAGTGCATATCGGTATTTCCGGCACGCAGAAAATACTGCTCTATTTTTCATGTTTTTCTCTAAAGATAAATGCACAACTTATGACCCACATAATAATGAAGGTTTACTTAAAGTTGTCAAATAAAGCTTTAACTCGACCTGAACAACCCAGCATTGAAACCAAAACACAGCGACCATAAAAACAAACTATTGTAAATACAATCCATAAGCTATTACGTTAAAACAAATTATCATGAATCACTACTGAAACCAGACGTGTTAGGGCATAAAAGGATAACCACACTGGCAAGAGTAAAAAACACCATAATCCATGTCATTGTCCATGGCGTACCATCATTAAAAAATGCCAGTAAAAGCGAAGAAATAATACCGCTCCCATACTGCAACGCCCCGATCAATGCTGACGCAGAACCGGCCAGTGATGGAACAGCATCCAGAGCCGCAGTTGTTGAAGAAGCTGCGATAATGCCATTCATTGAGAAGAACAGAAAAATAGTCACCACTACAGCAACAATACCACCAAGCTGCAGCTTTACAACCAGTGCGAGTATCAGTGTAGCTATTGCCGCTACGCCCACAGCAATTTTCAGCAAACTATCCAGCGAATGGCGGACCACCAGGCGCCTGTTCACCATGCTCATAGCCATCACTCCGACAATATTAAGAGCAAATAGCCAACCATAATATTGAGGGGCAACGCCATAAAAACTGATATAGACAAACGGTGAGCCGGCCATAAAAGCATAAGCTGCAACATAAAAAAATGTCAGACATAGCGTATAACGCATAAACACACGATTACGAAGTAGCATTAAATAATTATGAACGACCCCCGACAAAGAGACTTTAACGCGCAGCTCCGGTGGAAGAGTTTCTGGCAGAGAAAACAGTGAGAAAAACATCAATCCACCAATCACCACCAATAACCAGAAGATAACGTGCCAACTTGTAATCCGGATGATTTGCCCACCAGCCAGTGGCCCGACAATAGGAGCAATAGCCATAATAAAAAGTAGTGTCGAGAGCATTTGCGCAGCCCGGGTTCGGGTAAATGAATCGCGAATCATAGCCCTGGCCAGCATTGGCCCGGTACAGGCCCCAAATGCCTGAAACACCCGACAGAAAACCATCTGCTGAATATCTGCCGACAATGCACATCCGGCGGAGCCAATAGTAAACATCGCCATGCCTATAAATAGTGGCAAACGTCGACCCAACGCATCACTAAGCGGCCCCCACACCAACTGTGCCAGAGCAAAACCAATTAGAAATCCCGTGATAGTCAGTTCAATATCACCCTGTAACTCCTTTGCCATCAGCGGCATTGCAGGTAAATAAATATCCGTTGATAAAGATGCAAAAGCCATCAACGTGCCAAGGATCACCAGAAAAAGCGGCCCATGTAACTTATTGTTCATAAACAATTAAACCTTAATTTGAGAATTGTAATTTCTGAAGATTATCTTTCATACAATAGCTAATGTTCTGCTATATCTGGCCATATATAATCCAAGAATATATCGATTACCTCTCCAGGGATTTGCAGCCACAAAAACCGATTATTCCGTATATATAAAGTCATTCTTAATTCACCTTTTTATTGGATGACTGATTGAACAAGTTCAACTTAAAAACCATTGTTAAACGTCAACACGTCCTTAAGGGTCATCCTGTATAAGGTGGCAGAAACAAAATACATCTGTAGGTTCGAAAAAAGATTCACCACTTTTAGGTGAATGGGGGAAAAGATCTATTCGTTCGGATATAAGCATCATGGACATAACAGCTTTTAACCCCATGAAAATCACCGACAAACACAATGACAAAGCTATGATATTTGGTATATCACGAAGATTAATCGATGGACTTACTGATTTTAACATAAGCGGTTTTCATCCCTGATAAATATCCTGTACATTTATACAGTATTTTATCAGAAATTCAACCAAAACAGCCTGTTTTCTCATACAACTGGTTTTATCTGGTATGAATATGAGTTGTAAACCCTTTCATTGAGGCCTGAAACATCAGCACTAATCATCCATCAACTTTAAAAATAAAAAATGACTCCAAAGGATAGATAAATTCATCTGCTGAATGTTTTAACCGTCCCCACCTTTGGTCATAGTCATTATTTCAGTACACTCAAAATATGTGATTGGGCAGTTTTCAATAATTGCTCCCGCTCATCTTCATCCGGGATCATTTTTGCCAGCGTCACGGCCCCCACCAAAGAAACTAATATTGCCCGTGCATTTTCTTTGACCATTTCGGAAGAAAGGTTTTTCCGTTTAATTCTGCTTAAAGCAGTAATTCTTTTTTCCAGCATATTACGAATATAATCGTATGATAGCTGGAACAATTGCCGGATGCGGGCATTGTCACTACTGGTCTCATTAAACAAAATAGCTTCTGGTCCCGGCTCCATCACCGTACCGGATTGATGCAACCCCCGAAAATTATTAGCAAGTTTTAATAAGTTGCTCACAGAAAGCGGCTGTTTTACCAACCGGGAACCACTACATTCTTTTAAAACACCCACAAAACAGGCCGCATACAACGCTTCTTTAGATTCGAAATGCGCATAGAAAGCACCATGAGTCAGGTTAGCGTCTTTCATAATCTGACCGATAGAAATTTTATCGAATCCATACCGGGCAAATAGCGATGAAGCCGATCGCAAGATTTTGCTGCGGGTTCGATCTTTATGTTGCTTATTATATGGCATATTGATATACCTCAACCGATTCATATTATCTTGATCATATATAGTTCGGTGATAACTTCACACATAAACTTTTTATTTTGTGTGAAGGACTCATTCAATGAACTCACCTATCGTTATCACCGGTATGGGCATTATAAGCCCCCTGGGCTGTGGTACTCAAACAGTCTGGCGACGTCTGATTGCTGGGAAATCTGGTATCAGAAAACTTGATCGATTCAACAATATTGAAATGCCCGTCACCATTGCAGGACAGGTTCCGACGATTGAGCAAGACCCAAAAGCCGGTTTTGATGTTACAAAAGTCGCCACAACCAAAGAATTAAGGAAAATTGACCGGTTTACCTGCTTTGCATTGGCGGCCGCGAAAGAAGCGTTAACTCAGGCAAACTGGTTCCCAGAGACAGAAGATGATCAGGCCGCAACAGCAACAGTCATCGCAACCGGCATTGGTGGATTTACAACAATCACAAAAGCAAAAGAGACACTTGATCAACGCGGATTTAAACGGTTATCACCCTTTACGGCCCCCGCTTTTCTCGCCAATCTGGCTGCTGGTAATTTATCAATAAAATACGGATTTAAAGGGCCAATCGGCTGCCCCGTTACCGCATGTGCAGCCGGTGTTCAGGCAATCGGTGATGGAATGCGGCTTATTCGAAATAATGAAGCAGATATTGCATTGGTCGGGGGAGCTGAAGCATGTATTGATCCACTCTCACTGGCAAGTTTTAATGCCTTAAAAGCGTTATCATTATCGGATGAGCCAACCACCGCCTCACGCCCATTCGATAAACAGCGAAACGGTTTTGTAATGGGTGAAGGTGCAGGCCTTATGGTAATTGAAACATTGGAACATGCGAAGGACAGAGGAGCCACCCCACTGGCAATTCTCAGTGGTTATGGCACCAGCAGTGACGCATGGCATGTCACCGCTGGGCCTGACGATGGTGCAGGTTGTGCCCGGGCGATCAACAAAGCGCTGAGTACGGCCGGACTTTCTGCCAGTGAAATTGAGCATGTAAACGCCCATGCAACATCAACACAAGTAGGCGATAAGGCTGAACTTGCTGCCCTGCGGAACGTATTTGCTGATTCGCTGCCGACTATACCTGTATCTGCCACAAAATCAGCCACTGGTCATTTACTGGGAGCTGCCGGAGGCATTGAATCTATTTTTACAGCAATGGCCATCATCAATGGGGAGCTACCGCCGACTCTGAATATGGATGAAGCCGATGATGCAGCTCACGATATGGATTTAGTCCCCAATATCAGCAAAAAACATACAATCACGCATGCCCTGTGTAATAGCTCAGGATTCGGTGGCGTAAATGCAGCACTGATTGTCAGCCATATCAATACGGTTTTGTAAAAAAGAAAGCAAAACCAACCCCTCTAAAGCTTATAAACCCACTCAGAAGAGCCTGTCATAACAGGCCCTTCTACGGATAAGCTGTTGGAAATAAAAATTAGGACGATTGTTATACCACTTTGAAGTTGATTTAAATGGCTCGAGTGATGCTCCATTGGGATGGATAGCCTAAATCATTCAGCCTAAATAGCCTTAACTCAGGATAAGGTCCCCCCTTGTTATAACTAGGCTCATGAAGTGAATGGCTTATTTTTTTGTTGATGTCCCATAATGTCTACTGATTACAGAAGTGAATACCCTATGGGAACAGGCAAATGCGTATGCTCGTTACACACATCAGCCAGATAAATCATGCATGTTCAGTTGCTCTGCCCGTTCATAAATATCAAACAGATCGGGACAATCCCGTAACATTTCCATGAAAGCATCCGCCATGGATGTTTGCGAAACATAGGGAGGGTGCACACTGTCGGTGATCGCATGGTACCCTTCTTTGCCTTTCATCGTATAGGCAGATGAAGAACCACAATAGACAGCTGAAAAATCAACATTTTCCCACTGTTCATCAATGAAAATCTTAAGACTTAAAATTCGCTGACCGGCAGGCTGGTAAGGATCATAAGAAAAATCAAGACCATAACAGTATGGATAACTGCCGGTTCCTGTTCCTTTAACACCATTGTCCAGAGCATTGTTTATCGCACCTTCAAGGATTTTTCTTAAAGTACCCCCCGTGATGTAATAAACACCTATAGGAATGGCAAATGGCAATAATCGACCGGCAATATCGGCAACAGTAATGCGCCCCGATGGTAAAGAACAGCGAACTCCGCCTGCATTATGCAAACCAAACTGAACCGGAAAGTCTTGTTTTTTCATTGCATGAACAAATGAACGGGCAACCAGCGGAGCCACTTCACTCCCGCCATCAGTTCCCGGAATTCGGGTATGAAAGAGTGAACTTTTCAAAGTAATGATTTGAACCTCTTCCTGTTGCCTGACATGAGGTAAATATCTGCGATACAGAATATCCTGAATCTTTTGATCTTTTGGACAAGAATGAACCAATGGATGTTGTCGCAAAAAGTCTCTGGCTTTTTCATAAATCGTTGCGTCAACCTGAGATTCCCGTGCAGCATTAACAAACAGCCGCCTGCCGATAAGCAATTCGTTCTTTCCTTCAAAACAAACAACTTTACCGGTTGCATCAAAATCTATATGGCAATGTCCCAGTGCTAAAGCATGCAGACCAGATTGTACGATATACGTATCACCGACTCGAACACCATAAGGATCGGCTTTTCCCAGACCGATATCCGAAAAATCACCCTGCAAAATATGTGAATGCCCGCCAATGATTAAACTGATCCCCGAAACGGCTTCGGCCAACTGTAAATCGGCTTCATAGCCCAAATGGCTGAGCAGAATAATTTTATTAATTCCACTGGACTGAATCGCCCCGATGGTTTGCTTTGCAACCTCAGTCGACCAGCGAAAAGGAGTATCCGGGTCCGGATTTGATATTTCATCCATTCGATCAAGCGAGAGACCAAAAATTGCCACCCGTTCCTGATTCACTTCCCGGACCATCCACTTCGCAGTTCCAGTTATCGGATCATAACTATGGACATGAGGCAAACAGGATAAACGCTCTGGTTTGTCTGAAGCTTCGGCGCTGAGATCCCAGTTACCGGCTAACAGAGGAAAATGGATGTTACGGGCAAAACGGCCAACAATCTGGTTCCCTAAATCCAACTCATGATTGCCCAGAGCCATTGCATCAATACCCAGTGCATTCAGTAACTCAGCATTAGCTTCCCCTTTAAATAAAGAAAAATACAGCGTTCCCTGAAAACAGTCACCGGCATGAAGAAACAAAAAGCCCCGCCCAGCACGTTCAGCTTCACTCTTGAAATGCTGCACTCGAGTCGCAATTCGAGCAACCCCACCAGCACTGACAAAAGGTGAAACGCATTCACCGTCAATGTTCAGGTTCAATTGTAATGAAGAAGGTTCAAAATATGAGTGGGTATCGTTCAAATGCGCAATAGTTATTGATAATGGCTGATTAATAATAGGCACGGCTCCTCTTTAAAGTTTCTTTTTATCATAATCAGAGAAATATGACACTTTGATGAATAGACAATAGCATGCGCCTGCTGCCGGATGGAATCAAGCCTCCAACAACATGCGCTAATCATTCCAAATACGACTAACTCTAGATAATATGATGGTTTTATTGTATTTCTATATAAGAATTCACCTGCAAGACGGGAACACCCCACCCTTGCATCGATTATTGCTCTGGCCTCATAAATATGAAATACAACATACATCATGACCCATCACCGCATATAAAACTCGACGGACACAACGAAAAATGCAGTGATATAGTGTATTGTTAAGGCTGATTGACAGATGTCTTGGCTTAGGAATAAGAAGTTTTCTTCCCTGATAAAAATACCCGTATATGAAGTGGTCAAGTAAAACTGGCTACGGTTTTGAAGTTCTCAGAATTCTTCATCTATACCTTGCCTTCCTTGAGGCTTATAACGCCTTGCTAAGCTGCTGCTAACGCAATACAAAAGCCTTTGCTTCACTCTACAAACACCGAATTGGCTGCATAACAAAAATGCCACGCGTTAGCAGTCGGCTTGAGCAATTTGTTATAACCCAATTTTACACATCATCTTCAGACAGCAATTGACGATAATTTCTTACGGTTAATATACGAATTTCATGGCTGAGACTGTAAATAACGCGGTAATGACCAAAAATAATTTCTCGATAGTTTGTATTTGGTAGTTCAGGAACCAACCGCCCCATTTCTGGCATTGTACTCAATAATGCAGCTCTATCGAAAACGTTGTTAACCCAATTTTTAGCAGCAGCTGGATCATCAAGTGCGATAAACTCAGCTGCATCACCCAATTTCTGTAGTGCTAAAGGAGACCAAACAACATTCATTTTTGAATGCGCCCTAGCACTTGAGCACGCGCATCTTCATTGGCTACACCAAAACCAGAAGCTAATTGAGCCTCGGCTGTTCTCATTTCTTCCAACAACTCGATCTTTTCCTGCATTGCCTCATATTCAGCGACATCAAGGACAACTGCGACACCTTTACCACGTTGAGTAATCACCAAAGGCCGGCGAGTTTCATTGACTTGTTTAATGTATGATGCAACTCCAGCTCGAAACTCTGACAAAGGTTGGATATCTTTATCGATTTGTATACGGCTCATATTGAACTCCAATTGGTACAAAATAACGTACAAATTATAGTTCTAGATTACGTAATGTACAACTGCTGATATTGGGTTATAACGCCTCAATAACCGGCGCAGCTTTGCTGCGTCCGGCGCCGTAAGCGTGAAGTTGATTGACTTGTGTACGCCCAACTAATGAGGTGAAAGTCCTCTGTAGGAAGGTCGCCGTTTAATAATATTCTGATTATTAAACGCTAACTACTAGCGAATGGCAAGGGCATTACCGTAAGAGAATGTCTGAAGGAAGCCGGACGCAAATCTGCGAGCTGATGAACAAGAACATCATATGAGGCGTAGGATAGAGGCAAGTTGGAACAACTTAAGATGGAACAACTTAAGACATCCACCACATGAATCCAGTAATAGTAGGGGTTAATGTAGTTGGTGGCCTAAATTATTTTATTCAAATGCGCAATAGTTATTGATAATGGCTGATTAATAATAGGCACGGCTCCTCTTTAAAGTTTCTTTTCATCATAATCAGAGAAATATGACACTTTAATGAATAGACAATAGCATGCGCCTGCTGCCGGATGGAATCAAGCATGGGCATAGCATTTGCTGATAATGGTAAACATTGCATCTAACCATAGAGAACAATAAGCTAAAATAAGCTAAGCCACCTACTCAACCAAGCCAGTAACAACAACGATTCCCCAAAAAACTGCTTTCAAAAAACAAAAATTTGAGACCTTTTTCTATGCAACAATGAGATTTGTTTCAGTTGTTACGGCTCTTCACCCTGATATCACTTGCTCTAAGTGGAGATTAATGAAATGGGTATTAGGATAATGAACTAATTATCGTTGCTCTGTAACCTCATCAGCAACATTCTGAGCAATTTGAACCAAGACCCGACAACTATGTGCCAAAGCTGTTTTTTCCTCTGCTGTGAGTAAATTTCCGTCTGCCGGAACAGTGCAACGAAGCACCACGTTAAACCAAAATTTGAGTTCTTCGAAATCCATATTTCCTACACTCATAAGACGACTTGTCAAGTATCGAAAGCGAAATCATCACCCGATGTAATGAAACAAATGAAATCACCAGTTATTGGGCATCTTGTGCGTCGCGAACAAGTTATTTACAATAATGATTACCTAAGTAATCATGATAACATTTTTATTATGCATGATATCAACAATATTCATGTGGTATCATTACCTTCTGATTCAACACAGCATTTCAGATATCATTTTTTATCAATGTTTACCGGTTATATAAGTATTTTGGAGATTTTCGATGGAACGAGCTAAGTGTCAGACCATGGCGGAACGCTTTTTATGGGCACTTAAACAAAAAGGGATCTCTCAGCGAGAATTAGCCCGAAGGCTCGATACAAACCCAGTTTTTCTGAGTAAACTCGGCACAGGTAAATCAAAGAAAACCAGAATGGTTGTCGATATCGCGCTGGCACTTGATGTTACACCTGAATGGCTTGAATATGGCATCGAAAATAACCGGACTTCTATCGAACTGACAGCAGAAGAACTACATGCAGCCAGTCAGACATTTATTGCAAACGTGAACAATAAAATCAGCTCCGCTTCGCTCTCCACGGACGAAATACACGAAAAGACCGGCCTGTCGAGACAAATCATACCCCGGATTCTGTCAGGTCAGCATGAATTATCATTGCTTGCAGCACTGCTGCTGTGCAATTTATTCAATACTTCATTACTGGATATGATTAAAAAAGAGCCTTACATCACACATATTCCTCTTATCGGCGGACAGGATATTATTCATCACGTGATTGCACCAGGACTCGTCATGGCCGTCGACTTTATTCCAGATAGTCAGCATCTGATAGGGGTTCGCAATGACGGATCTTTTACCGGCCAGTATCTCAATCAAGGAAATGTGGTAATTGTCGACCCAGATATAAAATCATTTAATATGAAAAACGGGGATACCTGCCTGTTTGTAGTAGATAACAAAATCGACATCGGACTAAAAAATCCAACAGAGATTCGAAGCCTGAACTATTTTTCCAATGTATACGAACTTTGTCATATTGATATGATTGGCAAGGTCGCCTTTTTAGAACTGAATCCGGCGACCTCTGATACAAGCAAAATGTTAAAAGATGAACTTGGCATACTCATTAAAACCATCCAGAAAATTATTCCAGATGGTACTTTAATATCTCAATTCACATAATCAGGCTTTAAACAGGTTATTTTCTTCGTTATAGTCAATTTCCCACTTAAATGGAGAAAAGTTGGTTTGGCTATCAAGCATGTCACTTTGCTCGGCACGCTTAAACCAGTTAATCACTCTTTTAGTCACAATGGGATACATGATGATTTCATACAAGACTTTTGTGCAAAAAGAAAACACCAAAAAATGAAGCATATTGGCTACAGGCCATACACCGTAGAAAGCAATTAAACAAAACAGACCCGTATCAACCATCTCAGATATTAATAATGACCGGAATATGCGCTGAAATAAAAACCCACGTTTTTTAACCTTGATCTTCTGAAATACATAACTTGAAATCATAAATGAAAACAAAAATGTAATGGCAGAAGCAATATACGTTCTGATCATATTGCCAAACACGATATTATAAGATTTTTGGAGATGCCAGAATTGAGATGGTGGTAGAATAATAACCAGCCAGATACAAAAAGTGAAAAAAATCATAGAAAAGAATGCACTCCATACCACTCTGCGTGAATATTGAAATCCATAGACATCCGTAATGACATAATCAAAGATATAAGAGAATGGATAAAGAAACATCCCACCGGTAATCGTAAAACCGTTCAATGAGACTAATTTACTGGATAATATATTACTAACAATCATCACCATCACTAGCATGATAGACAGCGGTAATATATATTTATATTCCTGCTTCCTGACCGTGTAATTAATTTTTTTAAGGTCATAGCAACCTCTTGCCCGGCCAGCAAAATAAGCTGACTTACCATCGATTCTATTGAGAATATCAGGGTTTTCGTCAATTAATTCTTGTGTTAGAAGAATTTTCTGCCCATTCATATCGATATATTGTTCCATCTTTATTCTCTATTTCTTCATGACCAAATAAGAATATGGAGGATTCACATATTCATCGATGTAAGGTTGGTTATCTGATTGCTTGCCTAAAGGCTGGTGGTGCTTAATCAGTTGAAAACCAAGTTGCTCGCATTCCCGGATGATAGTACTCGCACTCCAGTAAACATCTTCAACAATGAGATCTACATTTTTCAGCAACACCCGATGATGATCTCCTTCCTTTTCAGGCGGCTGCCCTATGCCCTCAACACTGGCATATCGTGCACTCGCCAAGCTCAAATTACCGTGAACCACAAAAAGGAATCCGCCGTCATTTAAAGATTCATAACATCGGGATAATTCCATATGCATCGACTCAATGGATTCAAAATAAAAAAACATAAAAACAGAGAAAATTGAATCAAATTTATCGCCTGGGTATTTTTTAGCAGATAAGTCATTTAAGAATAACTCAGTATAAGGATAAGCTTGACGTGTTTTTTCAAGTGCAGTAGCATTCATATCGCTTCCTGTCACTGAATCACACAAATCTTTAATAACACCAATAGAGCGACCACACCCACAGCCAAGATCCAGTGCTCGACCAGGTTTTAAATGAAGCTCTGATATAAGTTTACTGATATCACGATATGCCAGATATCCAGTACCAGATACCGTACTTTTTGAATATTTATTAACATCCGATTCTGAGGATTCAATCATATTTTTCTCTTGTCCAGATGGAGAAAACCAATGTATAAAAGAAGAATTATTATACCTAATAACAAATAAAATAATAATTAAAGTAGGTATAAATCACCCAACCCGCTCCACACAGTAAAACCAGTCATAGCGGATCTTTCAAAAAATAATCTTCAAATGAATAACTGGACAATTATATGCAACAAGGCTCATAAGGTGAGTAGCTCAGTTTATTCACCTGTTGTTTTTTCAGTTTTTACTTCTTAGATAAAGAGATTAAGGTAACAAAATCTCCAAACTGTTCAGTGTTTCTGTGGAGAAGTGACCTCCAAGAAGTCTGAAATATGAGGCGTTTTATTTAAAAGCTTATACAACGCCCCGGGAAACAGAGCTTGAAATCGGCCATTACATGGTGTTTTATAATGAGGAACGTAACCATCAAAGTCTTAGTGGCCTAACTCCTGATCAAGCATACTTCTGTAGGTAAAGATATGATGCATGAGCTGGATTAACCACTTAAGGTGTTAGCTTATGTGTCCAACTATTGGCGTTCACTCTTGGTGTTTATCTGGAACACAAAACACGGGATTCAAACCAAACTACTTAAAATAGAAAATAATTCTGTTTATTTGATTTACTTTGGATATAAACAAAATTTCTGTTAAATTAATTACTCTTCTGGTAACTCCATATTATTCAGGTCATTATCTGGCACTTATTTATTTAGATGATAATCTGATAATGATCATTATTTCAGATAAAAAGGAATTCAAGTTGAAAAAAATTCAGCTCATTATCGCAATATTAACAGTCATTACCCTATCTGGATGTGCTAATTTAAGACAACAGCCGATTACACCTCAAAAATTAACTCAAATAAAGAATAGACAGGTCTCTATTACTGAAGGTTCTAAACCAAATTTTCTCGCTATGTCTCCACTAGACGCTATGTTTGGTATCTGGGGGGGAGTATATGCAATGCATAAGGGAAATGAAATTATTCATAATAATAAAATTGCTGACCCGGCTCTCGATATTGCTTCTCAGTTAAATATGGATATGGCTCAAAAACTTGGCACTAAGCCAGTTAAATCAGTGATAACGACACCTGATGAAAACGTCAAAGATATAGCAAAAAGAAGCCATTCTGATTATGTAATTAATATTACGACAACCGGTTGGGGGATAAACTATTTTCCCTTCTCATGGGATACATATAGAGTAATCTATGATGCGCATTTAAAGCTGATTGATACTAAAACAGCAAAAGTGATTGCAGAAGGAAATTGTAAACAATTTCCAAAAACTAAAAAAGGACAACCTAATTATAACCAGATGGTAGCAAATCATGCTCAAAAAATTAAACAGGCATTAAAAAAAGAAGCAAATGCTTGTATTAAATTATTTGAATCTCATATTCTAACAATTTAATTTATAAATATAGGGTAGTGTTTAGAAATCTGTGTCATTTCAGTAGAATATACAAAACAGGAATGACACATGACCAAAGACTTCGACCTAGAACAAGCTATTAAAGCTCTTCAGTCAGGGCAAGATCTGACAGGCAAAGATGGTTTCTTAACGCCTCTCATCAAACAAAATCACCGAAGCGGCACTAAAGAACAATTTAAGACATCCACCACATGAATCCAGTAATAGTGGGGGTTAATGTAGTGGGTGGCCTAAATTAGCAGCCTAAATTAGCAGATAGATCCGCTCTATCCGTTTGTTTGGCTTGATGCTATTCACTACAAGATCAAGGAAGATGGCCGCTATGTTAGCAAAGCGGTGTACACGATTTTGGGCTTAAACGTCGAAGGTAAGAAGGAACTGCTTGGCCTGTACCTGTCCGAGTCAGTAATAATCCAAGCCACCCACCCTATGAACCCAGTGATACCAAGGATCCATGCGTTTTCTTTTTTAATCCTTCGAATAAAACAGCTTGTTAAGCCATCTATTTTATGAACCGTTATCGAATGAGTACTTCGATACTAAAGAGTGGCCATTCAGGTTGAATTATTGATATAATACTGTATAAATATACAGATAATTTTATCAAGGAAGAAAACCACGTATGCCTACGCCAAGACGTCAGCAAATCAGCCTTAGCGATACGCTGTATTATCACTGTGTGTCCCGTTGTGTTCGCCGGGCTTTTTTATGCGGTGAAGATGCGTTGACTGGGAAAAGTTTCGAGCATCGTCGGGGTTGGATAGAAGAGAGATTATTGTTTTTAGCCAATATCTTTGCCCTTGATATCTGTGCGTATGCGGTGATGAGTAACCATGTGCATGTGGTCTTGCATATCAATGAGGCTAAAGCACAAAACTGGTCAACCCTGGAGGTTCTTCACCGATGGCATCAGCTGCATCAGGGGACCCGGTTTACGCAGCAATTCGAACAGGGTGAAACACTGACACCATTTGCCCTGAAGTTAGTGGAATCTTCTGCACAAATCTATCGGGACAGGCTCATGGATATCAGCTGGTTTATGCGTGAGTTGAATGAACCGATTGCCCGACAAGCCAATGCGGAAGATAACTGCACCGGTCGGTTCTGGGAAGGTCGTTTTAAATCCCAGGCTTTATTGGATGAAGCCGCACTGGCAGCGTGTATGGCCTATGTTGACTTAAACCCGGTGAGAGCTGCGATAAGCCAAACTCCAGAAACATCCGACTTTACCAGTGTGAAAAAACGGGTTGGAACGGCAAAACAACAGAAAAGCCAACCGAAACAACTGTATCCATTCGTCGGCGACCCCCGTCAGGATATGCCCGAAGGATTGCCATTTAAACTGACGGACTATCTAGCGCTGGTCGAACTAACCGCGCGAGTGGTTCGGGGTGATAAACGGGGCTCGATTGATTTATCGCTACACCCCATCCTGCAACGACTGAACCTCACTTCAGCCGATTGGTTCGATATCGCGACGGGGTGTAAACGCTTTTCAAATAACAGCAGGGCAAATTCCTTCGAGCGAGAAACGCGCCCGATATGCCAGCGCTGCTAACTCCATAAATTATGACCTTTCTTTGTTTGCCTGATGACTCAACCCTGTTTGAGCCGGACAGTTACGCGAAAAAATCCGAGTTTCCTTCATATTGAACGAAATTACACCCACAAATCATGTTTTTTCAAGGTGAATAACCGTAATTATCGAAACAAGTCTTTTTGTCGGCAGGGCTCAAGAATTCAAATATCTTTTTTGCATGCTTATTTTACTGAAAGGCCTGCTATTCTTAGGCCAAAGAGTGGCAGAACAATTTAACAGAACAATTTAAGACATCAGAACAATTTAAGACATCCACCACATGAATCCAGTAATAGTAGGGGTTAATGTAGTGGGTGGCCTAAATTAGCACTGCCTAAATTAGCACTCCTAAATTAGCACTGCTCTGAATAAAAGAAACGAACAAATTTCAGCCTTTCGTTTGTAACTACTTGTATATCCAAAGGTTACTCCTGATTTGTAGCTGTATAACGCCAAGCGAAGGGACGAAGTGCGCAGCACTTTGTCCCGCTTGCGCGTTTTGTTATGCGTGAATTACGATTCATCGCGCAGCCTATCGCGACATTGTTTAATGAACTGCTTATATTCAATGTTTTCTTCTTGATGTAGTGACTTTTCAAAGGTGCAGCACAAATTCCAAAGTGCACGCTCCTCAGCCTGATCTTCGATGTTCAATTTATCCGAGTCACTGAACCGGCGAACGAACTCAAATAAGACCCAAGCCTCATCTTTGGTTAATGTGATTGCTATATCTTCATTCATGGTTTTACGCATAACGCCCGCCTAACTGGCGGAAAATGCTTGGTTATAATCAGCGAAGAATGAGCGCAAGCCAAGCGTTTTGCGTCCATTTAAGGCGTTTGATACTCATTGAGCCTTCTCCCTCACACACCGCATCAGCGGTATGCTTAAGGTGACCAAACCAACAGGAGAAAACTCAATGAGATTTTATAATAACTCACATCCATACTATTGTGGTATCGATCTCCATGCCCGTTTACTTTATGTCTGTATTCTTGACTCACAAGCCAATGTCATCGTTCATAAAAAGATTGCGGCCAATAAAAACGATTTATTACTCATCCTCGAACCGTATATTGGTCATGTCATTGTTGGCATCGAATGCATGCATTGTTGGTATTGGGTCTCTGACTGGTGCAGAGAGCTCAACATCGATTTCATTCTTGGTCATGCACTGTATATGAAAGCGATACACGGCGGAAATTTTCCCATTGCTTATGATTACCCAAGCGAAATGCGCGCGGCTCGTGACTTACTTCGCCGTCGGATGAAAATTGTTCGCCATGGCGCGATGCTTAAAGGCCATATGGTGAATACCAATAGTCAGTACAACTTACCCGCGACCGAACTCAACCTAAAAAAACATCTCCGCCAGACAAAAACTCCGAGCACAATTCCAAGATCCGATTGTTCAGCGCAATATCGATATGGATATGTCCATCCTCGATTTCTACGCAAAGGAGCTGGCACAAGTTGAATGGTTTATTGAACAACAAGCGAAAGCCCACAATCCTGTTTATCTTGAACTGCTCAAAACCGTTCCTGGTATCGGCAAAATATTATCGCTCACCATTTTATATGAAATCGGGGATATCTCCCGATTCGAATCCGTTCAAAATTTCGCGTCGTATGCCCGCTTAGTCAAATGCAAAGCAGAATCGGCGGGTAAAACCTATGGCACTCAGGGAAATAAAATCGGGAATGCGCATCTTAAATGGGCATTCTCTGAAGCGGCAGTGCTTTACCTTCGTGGTAATGATAAAGCCCGTAACTACCTTAATCGATTACAAAAACGCATGAGTAAAGCTAAAGCGTTATCTGCACTGGCGCACAAGCTTGGCCGCTGCGTCTATTTCATGTTGAAAAACAAAACGGTGTTTGATGAACAACGATTCTTAAAAGGATAAGTCGCGCAATAAGGTGAGCTGAACGTCTAACTAGATAAAAGCGAGCACCACTGTGCATGATGCCGCCAATGAAGCAGGACTTCATTTTTTTCATCATCACTGTGCCATGAGCGTAAGCTACGTCGCCTTGATTAGACACCTTATTGTCGCGCACTCAATTACAATCAACAAAATCGTTTACACCTTAAATGAGCCTGAAACTAACTGTGCACATAAAGCACCTGAGCTTGAGTAGTGCCATCTTAGGGTTAACCGATAAATGTCTAGCACCCCTGTTCTTTCAATGGAATGAAAAATGACAGGCAACGGTAAGACCGCAATAAGAGAGCCTCTATATGTGTTTGCTGTAAACGATGATTAACAGCCGTATGACAGACGAAGTAAATGCATTTGTTGATTGATTTGAATCTGACTAAAAAAAGCCAGATTAGTTAAATTCGTCTATTGACAGGCCGAAGGCTCATATGTGTTACGTGTTTAAAGTGTGGGATATGACAACTTTTCATTGTGAGATTGAGAATCATCTTCCCAAATAAGCCGAACTACATGCTTACGTTTAGTTTGCATGTGAACCGCAGCGATCAATTCGACAGACTGATGCCGCTCTAAACTTTCCATTGGAAATTTATCAGTGACTTCAGAATCAATTACCACATCGTTCCCCTCGGGAAACTCAATTTTTACGTTTCTAGCAGTCGAAGCACCTTTATTCCATATTTTTAGCCGATATTTACTACTACCTAGTTTAATGAAAGACGCTCCAAGATCGGCTCTTTTTTCCTTTAATGAGTCATCATTTTCTTTTTCCAGTAGAAGGTTGTTTAGCTTCTCTTGGCTTTCAACAAGCGACTTCTGCTTCTTGTTGAAACTGACAGTTTGCCAAGTTGCATAGCCTGATAAAAGGAATGCCAAGCCAGCAATAATGTCACCGGCATCAATACTTACTGGCATTATTTGATCCTAATATTTTTGCTACCTGAAAATGCTTTTTTGAGGGACTTACGAAGTTCATCAGCGATATCTTTTGTAACCTCTTTCTTAATTTCAGAAAGGTGCTCATCAATATTTTCACTATTCTCTTGAATCAACTCGTCTTTGTTGAACTCTCTTTCACATGAAGCACAAGTCATTATCTGAATAGTTTCATCTACGCCCTCATCATACGAAAAATCGGGACACCCGCATGTTGGGCATAGTAATCTTATACTTTTATTGTATTTCTCAGGATTCATCCTATCTCTCCGAAATGTGTGGACACGTAACGCCTCAAACACCGGCGGCGCGTAGCGACGTCCACGTGCTTTGATTTGTTAGGTTTTATTTGCACTTCTCCCGAAAAAAGCAAATGTACTTAACGAAAAGGTCTGAAATATAGTGAGCCTTATTATATAGATCCTCCCTTTCATCTTTGCTTGGTAGTTTTCCGTGTGCCCTGCTATTCCTCTCCTCTCTCAAAGTGCTCAAGTGATGTCCTTTTGTTACTACTCCCTCTCTGACTACACAATCAATCATATTGACCAGTCTTGACATGTCTTTTGAATTTACTTTAAAGGACTGTGCGGCCTTTTGTTTTTCGAGATACTCTTTTAAACATGATTCAAATATCAATCCCAGCTCAAATAGAGCAATATCAACATTCTCAATGGTTAAAAGAGATAGCGGGCGTTTCAATAAATCGAGCGTCTTAGTGTCGCTCGTATATTTAGAAGGATCAACCCCGATCTTTTTAACTTTTTCAATATGATCATAAACAGCGTAGTACGAATTCCCTTCTTTAAACTGACGTATATCGCTCATCTTGTCTAAATACTGATAAAACGTAGGTCGAAGACAGTCAATCGTTTTCGATACTTCCTTGTACAAAGCTCCTTTAGTAACAGGCGCATTAGGTCTATAAAACAATATAGATCTAATTTCATCTTGTACCCTATCTCGGAGAAGGAGCTTTGACTCCTTCATGTCGTTAGATAAACGAGAAAGATCACCACAAAAAACTGACTTGCATCTTCTCCCTTTCACTGAGGTTATTTCTAATACCGAAGTGGATAGAAGTCTTTGCCTAACACTTACACCCGATAATCCTGTGGAAATCCCTACGGAACATATCAATTCAGGAAGATCGATGGGATTCTTCTGTTCCATTACACTAATGATGGCCTCATTAAAATCCCTTGTGGCGACTGGGGTTCTTTTGGGCTGTATTTTTGCCGATTTTAGTCTCCACGCGCTCAGCGCAAATAAACTCTTTCCGACTCGTGAAAATAAAGGCTGATCATTCAAATATGTTCGTAAAGATTTCTCTGAAGCATCTGGTCTAAGGTCACCAACACATTTCTTTATATCAGAAAAAGAAAGAGGCTCACCGGACTCATTAAGAACCTTTTCGATAGCCTGTATTATAGTGAGATTGTTTAAATTATCCCATTCTGAAAGCCCCCACTCGCCACTTCGCCCTATGGGTGAAAAGCGCTCATCAGCTACAAGCTGATTCTTTAGGTTTGTCTCCCTAACTGCACCATTTGAGCCTTCGAGGTAATTAATTTCTTGTGTTATTTTGGAAAAATGCATTGGTTTCTTTTTAGATTCCAACACCCTATAGGCTTTATCTGAAGCACTACGCAACCGTGAAAACTTAACCAATACAGCTTCGCCATCTCGCTCAATATCAGTAGTTGCTGAAAGAGCGACCATAATAGAATCGTTTGATATCGATCTCTTTTTTTTATTGTATTTCTTAGCAGAAATTATCAAATCAAATATTGGAACCACTTTCGGACTATCGTAAATATGATCTAAAGCTACAAAAACGGCCTCAATTTCCTTTTTATTATACTTTCGGGAAAGGCTCCACGACTCACATATACTCCCTCGAAATCCAGAAATCGAATGCGGCAGCTTAACGTAGCCCAGAACCTCCATAAACAGATCTAAATAGGCATCACCGAGAACCTCTCCAAAATGATCGGAAAAAACCTGATCTACGTCGTCTTTTCTAACTAGCCACTCAAAATCCTCCAGCGAGGATTTTATCGATTTATATGAAGCATATATTCTTGGGCATAAACGCCATTTTTTAGTTACTAGTTCGCCCAAGAGAGCCTTATCTAATTCCTTAATAGACTTCGCTTCAATCTGCCGTATACGCTCTCTCGTGACATCATAGAAGGTTCCTAGATCTTCCAATGTATATTTGGAGCTTCCCTCCAGGCCAAATCTTTTATAGAGAATATCTCGATCTCTTTTTAGGCTTTTCCCTTTCATTTTTGATAAATATAACTCAACCACAGCAGGAAAAACTTCAACAAGGTTCCCTTTAGCGGAGGAAAGGTATTCCTTACGTGGATCAATCATTAATTGAATTTCTTTGGTAGTAGACTTTTCAACTTTATTAATAAAGTTGAAAACAGCCGCTTGGCTCTCCGAAACCGTCTTCACACCCACGCCGCGCATGCCAGAAAATCCAGATAACACTATAGTAATCGCATCAAAACTGTTTTTGGCTCCGTCCTGTAATAATAGGTTTAATGCGCGAGCAGGCAAACCAATAGCATCAATTGGAATTTCTAGAGCTCTCTCTACGATGTTTTTGGGTAGCTCTTCTTTTATTCTTTCCTGATCATCCATTCCAATTCCTATCTCCAATGGGGCGGTAAATCTAACATTTGTATATTGCGCACGCTCAAAAACCACCTGCGCAATTTCTTCCCAATAAAAAACTTTAATGCATTGATTTATAGTGTGTTTTTTGAAAATCACACATAATGTATGCACAAACTTAAGCAAAATGTACTTGCTTTTTCATCTTAAAAAATAATACTGTATAAATAAACAGTATTTTATCAATTGATGCCATGATGAATCAAAGTCCTTTTTTAGAAGATGTTCGACGAAACATTCGCCTCTGTGGTTATAGTATTCGCACTGAAAAAAGTTATTTATATTGGATTAAGGCGTTTATTCTGTTCCAACATAAAACCCATCCTTCATTAATGGGAGCGACTGAAGTAACTCAATTTCTCTCATTTCTCGCAAACCAACGACATGTGGCAATCAAAACTCAAAAAGTGGCTTTAAATGCGCTGGCGTTCTTATATCAAAAATATCTTCACCAATATTTAGGCGATCTGGGCTTCTCTTTAGCCACTAAACAGCAGTGACTACCCGTAGTGCTTACACCGGAGGAAATCAGTCGAATACTACGCCATCTGGCCCCAGAACCGGCCTTGATTATTTGCATTCTCTACGGAAGCGGTTTAAGAATCAGTGAATGCCTGCGATTACGAATTCAGGACGTCGATCTTGATAAGTTGTCGATCATTGTCCGTGATGGGAAGGGGCATAAAGATCGACAAACACTTCTCAGCAAGCCGTGTTCAAAATTACTAAAAATGCGACTTAATCAGGTTTTATCCATTCAAAAAGACGATAACCAAAACGGTATCAGCCCATCTTTGCCCGGTATCTTGGCCCACAAATACCCCAATGCATTTCGTCAACCCGGCTGGATGTTCTGGTTCCCTAGCCAAACGGTTTGCACGCATCCGATGACGGGTCGCATATGCCGCCATCATTTACACAGCTCGTCAATAAGAAGAGCGTTATCAACCGCAGTTCAGCAAGCGGGAGTATTTAAAAAAGTAAGTTGCCATACTTTTCGGCATTCGTTTGCGACCCAGTTTTTAACCGCAGGCGCTGATATCCGCACTGTACAAGAGCTGCTGGGACATAATGATGTCAAAACAATGCAAATTTATACGCACGTATTAGGCCAGCATTATGCCGGTGTCATCAGCCCTGTCGATCCGCTTTAATCACCACGCTACCGCCCCAAGAATAGCCGCAGCATCCCTGTTCTTTGGGCTTAGAATGTTAAGCATATCGCTCGACCTTGAGCACTTCATCATGACTTTAATAAGTCTTTTAATTCTATGTGGATTTGTCCTGAATGCTAGCTTAAAAAGGGTGTTTTTTGATAAAAAGCAGTGGATTGATTAAATATTTTAGTAGCGTTAATTCAAAAGGATGAGATCAATAATGGGAAGAATCACTATTTCAAGGATATTTAAAAGTTATAGATCCATTTGAGTAAATTACAAAGAACAAAAGGCTTCAATAACTTGTTCTTTAAAACAACCAAAAGAAAGCGATATATGCGTTAATTCTAGAGTATTATTCAAATCGTCATTCCAATCCAGTTCTGGGTCACTAGAGCGGTCTTGAATAGACTTTTGTTCAAGAATATCTGTAGGTGAATGAAATTGTTCAAGTCCTCCTCCATTTAAAAGATCAACAGAAGATTGTGACGGTTTAATATAGAGACAAGAGTCGGGAATGTCATCTTCTATCGCTTGAGCAAATTGAACTAAGATTTCTTCCGCTAAAGTATAGAGCCATGCCTGTTGATTACTTGTATCAGTGATTCGTAATATTAGACCTAAGACCTGCCGAAAAAATAATTCGGTCAGTATATTAGAAAGATGGCAGCAAACCTGTAGCCTTGGAATATCAGTCCCCTCTGCAATCATCCCAATGCTAATAATCCATTTGGACTTTCCATGTCTGAATCGTTCAATGGTCGATTGAACATTTGGATCCCGATGTAAAAACGGGGTAGAACCCAATGACAACACTTTAGAAAAATAGGCATTTAAAAAAGATATTTGAGTTCATCATTTCCGCTGACATGAAAAACTGTTCAGAGAAAATGATTTGAAGATACCCACCAGAGAATAAAAAATTTACGGATCATGAGGTTAATAACAAACAGCGGAAAATCCTACGCTGATACAAAAAGTGTTTATACGGCTTATAGCAACTTGGATGAAAACTAAGAAAGATGAGAATGGTGCACCCTGCAGGATTCGAACCTGCGACCGCCGGCTTAGAAGGCCGATGCTCTATCCAGCTGAGCTAAGGGCGCGTTATGAACACTCAAACATGAATGTTAGAGGTAACGGGAGCGGATAATACTTATTCTGATATTAGCCGTCAAATGTTTTTATGTCATCTGGGTGAATTTCAGACCCAACCCCATATTTTGTTTTAAAATTAGGCAATTGTCACCCTCACGTGCTTAACTATACACCACACTCACGTGAATTGTCGTAAAAACCATTGGCTCAAAGATCGCTTTCTGAGACAATATTAATACGAAACAAATGACCCCCATATGTATATGTCTGCTCAGATTATTGATGGAAAAAAAATAGCCCAATCACTACGAAGCCAAGTTGCAGTCAAGGTGAAAGAACGCCTCGCTAAAGGTTTTCGTGCTCCTGGATTAGCGGTCATTTTAGTCGGTGATGACCCTGCGTCACAAGTCTACGTCGGCGGAAAACGCCGGGCATGTGAAGAAGTCGGCTTTGTCTCACGCTCGTTTGAGCTGCAAAGCAGTATTTCTCAACAAGAATTATTTGATATTATCGACCAGCTTAATTCAGACCCAACCATTGATGGCATTCTGGTTCAACTACCGTTACCAGAGCATATCGATGAAACTCTCATTATCGAGCGAATCCGCCCTGATAAAGATGTCGATGGATTTCACCCTTATAACGTCGGGCGCCTCGCCCAGCGTATTCCTGCCCTTCGCCCTTGTACGCCTAAAGGGATTATGAGCCTTGTAGAAACAACCGGGGTAGATACCTACGGAATGCATGCGGTGATTGTCGGGGCTTCGAACATTGTCGGCCGGCCAATGACTCTGGAACTGTTACTGGCCGGATGCACCACCACTACCTGCCACCGTTTTACTAAAGACCTTGAAGGTGAAGTCAAACGTGCCGATCTACTGGTTGTCGCTGTCGGTAAGCCTCAGTTTATCCCCGGCAAATGGGTAAAAGAAGGCGCTATAGTGATTGATGTGGGTATTAACCGGCTCGAATCAGGTAAGTTAATTGGTGACGTTGAATTTGAAATTGCTCAGCAGCGTGCCGGTTGGATTACTCCGGTCCCCGGTGGCGTTGGCCCTATGACCATCGCCAGCCTGATGGAAAATACGTTAGAAGCGTGTGAAAACTACCATGATCCACGTTAATGTCGTTTAAACAAAAACGTTTAACTAACAAAAAGCCCATTTAATGTTGAATAAATGGGCTTTTCTATAAAAATCGTGATCGGTTTACGATGGTTTAACTCTTCTTTGCAATCAAAGTTCCATGGTCATAAACACACTGTTGGGATCAGGAACATAATCGGCAAAAGGTTCACATGTTGTAAAACCAAAACGCTGATACAGCCCTCTGGCCGGGGCAAAATAAGGCTCAGTGCCTGTTTCGAGGCTGATTCGCTGGTATCCATTCTGGCGCGCCTGATCAACAAGATGCGTCAATAACTGCTTTGCAACACCACGGCCTCTGAAATGAGCACGGGTACGCATCGATTTAAGCTCTGCATGTGACTCGCCCAACCATTTTATAGCACCGCAGCCTAATAGCTGCGCGCCATCCCATACACTCCAAAAACTAACAGTCGGTGTTTTAAGTTTTGACAGGTCCAGTGCATGCACACTCTCTGGTGGCGATGTGGCATACATCTCACTCAAATGCTCTTCGAGTAGCTCAATCACTGCCGGATGATCTAAGCATCCTTTTTTAAATTCCATACTCGTTACAATCCAATCTATACGCTTAGATTTTTATCAGATTTTTCCCCTAAAAGCGAATCAGGTTTCCTCACTCAGATGACTTCACTAGGGCGTGTTGACGTTTGGCGGTTGAATTTTATTCAGATAACAACTGTAATACATCCAGTTAATTAACTTATTAGATCACTATCACTTACTCAATGCAATTTTACCCGCCAACCCAACTAACAGGAATCCAGATACTCCCTCAATAATTCGGGTGTAACGACTTGCTTTGGGACGACCGAGCAACCAACTACCGGCTATTGCATAAGTGACATTACATAATGTTGCTAATACACTGAATAGTAAACCTAAAATAAGAAGCTGCATATTAGTTGATCCTGCAGCCACATCAATAAATTGAGGCAAAAAGGAAAGGAAAAATAAAGCGACTTTAGGATTTAAAGCGCTAACAATGACTCCTTGTTTAAAAACATGATTTCCCATCTCGAAATTATTACTAACTGAAAGTTTAGATTGACCTTGCCTCATGGATTTTAATGACATAAACCCTAAATAGAGAAGATAAGCGGCACCTAACCACTTAATAACAGTAAAAGCTACAGCAGAACTCAATATAATTGCCGATAAGCCTAAGCATGCCGCTAATGTGTGAACAAAATAGCCAACGCCTAACCCTAGTGCAGCTTTCATCCCACACACCATTTTCCCTTTCATCGTATTAGAAACAATATAAATAACATCAGGCCCAGGAATCAGGTTGATTGATAAGCATGCTAGTGTAAATAACACTAATGTATGAAACGCCATTCAGATACTCCTTACTATTTGCTTGTGATCTAACAGATTAATACTTGTTGGCTCACTCCATATGCTGGCTAGTTGTCTTACTTAATTTCCGATTGAGACCGTTGATTTTTCTCCATCATAGCAATGTGTTAGGTCACCCTTTCAGGTATAGATCGCGTCACCTTGTAGGATGAAAGGGAGCCATTTGGCATACACAGACCTATATAAAATCTGAAAATATGAATATTTACAATTTGTTAGAACAATATATGTCAGCACCATGCGACAACCGACACAATCACCGGGATTGTTTCGGGCAACTGATCACGTTAAATGAACGATCAAAGCAGATGCCAAATTCGCTGCCACGGCGGTAAAGCCACTTATCAGCCAGTACCGGGTTATTGTCCCGCATCCAACGAACTGCTGTTTTTGCATTTACATCAGCAGAAGGGAGTTTAAAGCGCTGGTAGAGTTCTTTTTCTTTCGAAAAATAGGCTTTGGCTGAAGAAAAATCACAGGCACCATGTTTTTCCCACTCACCCTGCAACAATTTTGTACCAGGGCTCATGCACAAATATGGTTTTAACTCAGATAAAGGGACTTTAGGCAGATCGCCCTGGCAAAAACGCGGCTGACTGCGGATATTTCCGCTGATAAACGCCTCTCTCGAATTGCCCCACAATCCGTGAATCACCCAGCCAAAATGGTTAGGTGATTCACATTGAAACCTGAAGTTTTCAATAGCACCCGATTGTTGTTCTTTCTTACAAAATTGTGGCGAATTAGAGAAAACGAGCAAAAAGAAATCGGTTTGTACATTTGGGTTACTGTAATCAATGTGCTGATCATAATTTCTGTTTAACCACTGGTCATTCACTACACATTGAGCCTGTGCCAAAAATGGTAACGCCAATGCAATTAACGCTAAACTTTTCACTATATTCTCTCCGGTATTAATAGCTCAGATCGGTTATTCCTGTATGGCTGATTGAACCGCAGCCGCGCAATGAATCGCAGTTGTATCGTATAAAGGAATATCAGTGTATTTCGAACTGATAAGCAAATCAATTTCGGTACACCCTAAGATAATAGCCTGAGCTCCCCTGGCATGCATTGAATCCATCACTTTCAGGTAGGCATCTCTTGATGCGGGGTTCACGTTACCCAGACATAATTCAGAAAAAATCACCCGATCAACCATTTCCCTTTCTGCCGGTTCCGGAACGACGACATCAATATGGTATTGTTTAATCAATTTTTCTTTATAGAAATCCTGCTCCATGGTAAACCGAGTTCCCAACAGGCCAACCCGGGTCACGCCATCGGCAATCAACTGTTGTGCAGTTGCATCTGCGATATGGAGCAGTGGAATTGAAATCTCCGATTCAATCAGTGGAGCCACTTTATGCATTGTATTTGAGCAAATCAGTAGAAAACCGGCACCACCGACTTCGATCGCTTTCGCTGCATCAGCCAATATACGCCCGGCTTCTTGCCATTTGGCCTGTTGTTGCAACCACTCGATTTCATGAAAATCAACACTATATAAACATATTTTTGCTGAATGCAGACCACCAAGGCACGTTTTTACGCCTTCAACCAAGGCACGTTTTTACGCCTTCATTAATGGCCCGGTAATAACTGGCTGTAGACTCCCAGCTCATACCGCCTATCAGACCTATTGTTTTCATCAACTTTGTTCCTCTGTGTTTAAGATTTAGAATATCAGCCCGGCTAATGTGATTGCGACAACCACAGGTAAAAGATGTTTGGCTAAAACTAAAATGCGGCCTCTTCGTTGGGTCGCAATTTAGAGCGAGCCATGATGGCTGATTCGCACGAAACAGCCATTTCAAAGCAGCTAAATCATACTGGCTGGTTAATACTGTGAATCACGGACTACCTGCTCACCCAGATCGCCATTTTTAGGCACGGGTTTATAACTGGAATTAGCCGCACGAATAATTCGTATGCCTTCGGCTCCAGCCTTGCGCGCAGCCAGGATATCGCTATCCGAATCGCCGTAATAAATTTTGATATCGTGAGCTTTAATATAAGGGACTTTTGTTAAAACGCCTTTTTTACTACCGGTAAAGATCACCGGATTCATATGTTTGATATGGAAGATTTTTTTAAGATATTGTGTGGTGATTTCACATTTAGAATAGGTTCGTGCCGTAATAAAATAGATGTCATCTCCGCGCTTCTGGTGCATGGCAATGAGTTTTTTAGCAATTTCTTTAGGCATGCTAAAGGCATCCCAATGACAGTTCAGATCATTCCAGAATTTTTGGTTTTTCAGATAACTGTAACCTCCGGGTGAAAAGACCTGCTGACCATGGTAAAAACCGGGCGAGCTAAAAAGAACGGTATCGTCAACATCAAAACCCACGGCCATGGGCGGTTTACCTTTTAATTCTTTGGCAATATCAGCGACAGAAACCCAATTTAAAGAAGGCACCTGACTAATGCGGATCATATCCACACTACTCAAACCCGGTTGATGATTTTCAGTTTGGCTCCTGGCGCATGAAGTTAATACCAGAGGGCTGATTAATGCCAATGAACAGATTAATTGTTTCAATCCAGATTGCATATCCTTATCTCACTATCCTTAACCTTAAGAATCAATACGTTAATACGATTAAGGCGTCATGACAATCTACTCAGGTGGGATATCAGGATAAATCTCTTTTTTTTACTCAAAATCAATCAGTTGTCGACAAACTGTTTGCCAGAGATTAACGAATTCAACATCCAATAAATAAAAGATAATGTTCATTTCTGTAACCGTAAAATCCCGACAGGTTGCCAGCGCAATTTCAGCCGCCTCTTGGTGAGGATAACCATAGACACCACATGAAATTGCCGGAAAAGCAACCGAATGACACAAGTGTTCTGATGCCAGATGAAGTGAATTACGATAAGCCGATGCAAGATGTTCAGCGGGCGATACATCACAATGATAAACCGGCCCCACGGTATGGATCACATATTGGCAATGGAGCCGCCCAGACTGAGTCATTCGCGCTTCCCCAACCGGGCAGCGAATACCATCAACCACCGGAACCTGTCGACATGCAGCTAATAGTTCAGGGCCAGCAGCCCGGTGGATGGCCCCATCAACACCCCCGCCCCCCAACATTCTTGAGTTGGCAGCATTCACAATCGCATCAACTTTGGCGCTTGTAATATCACCCTGAACAATTTGAATGTAACTCATTTTTCCCTCACTGATGATGAAACAACGACATAAGAAGCCTTGCCAAGGGCCTGTTCTATCAACAAACAAGGCTCATCATCCCCCGCCGCAACCAACACGTGTTTCATTTGAACAAAACTCAATCACCAGATGCCAACACCCCCTGGTCTGTTGGGGTATGGCACACAGCCTCGACATTATTCTCATCAGGATCAAGCAAAAAAGCAGCATAGTAATGCTCATGGTAAAGAGGCCTTAACCCCGGGGCCCCGTTGTCCCGGCCACCAGCATCCATGCCAGCCTGATAAAAAGCATCAACCATGGCTCGGTTTTCTGCCGAAAAGGCAATATGTCTTGGCGTAAATGGCTGCTGAGTTTCAATCACCCAGAATGAAAATTTACCATCTATGCCAAATGCGCACATCTGTTGATGTAGGGAATTGCTGATTCCAATGTGCAACAAATTCACTCTGAAGTGAATAGCCCAACGGCTTAAAAACGCTGGTATAAAACGCTCTGGTCGCCAGGTCATCCATTGCATAGGTACTTAAATGATCAATTATCATAATTCCTTATACAAAGACGTCTAGATACAATAGCATCTGACAAAAGTATATGGGATCACTTCCAGGTACGTTGTTTATTCTTTTCTTCTTTTGCTAAAAACGCCGCTTCTAAATCAATCTCATAACGGTTGGCAATAGAACAGAGATAAATAAAAACATCCGCCAGCTCATCACTGACATCATTGACTTTGGATGTCGGATCTATCGCAATATTTTGTGTTTTACGAATGGCTTTAAATAGTTCACCGATTTCTTCACCCAGAAGTAAGCATTTAGCCAGAATATCCTGACTGGCAAACCGGCGTTCATCTTCCAGTTCTCTCACATAATTCTGAAAATCGCTGAGTGTCGGTTGAGCCGTAAGCACCGGCATGATTAACTCCTTTTTCACAGACTAGAGCGTGTTACGTTTGTCTGTAACATCGTATCTAAAATTAACACGATCAGATATCAGTTTACTTTACTGCGCTCACCAAGATGTTCAGAAAAACGAAGCAGGTATCCATCAGGATCTTGAACAAGAAGCTCACGCTCGCCTGATACACGCCCACCCAGGTCATACCAATGATTTTGTAATTCACGGTAGAGAGGGATCTGCAGTTGATGTAGGCGTTCTGAAAGTGTCTGAATCGACTCTAATTCCATTTGTAAATTTATTCCACGCTCCAATGGAGACGACAGTTCACCAGTCTTTTGCGCCTGGCCATGCTCAGCTTCTAACATAATTTGCAAAGCGCCCTGCTCAAGATAGACAAAATCTGGATTTTGCCGCTGATAACGAATACTAAACCCTAATGCTTCTGTATAAAAATGCAGGGATTTTTCAAAATCGCTCACCAACAGTTCGGGAACCATAGCGCTCCAATAGGTTTCCTTATGACTGGGTTTTTCATCATGGGGACATTTGCTATACACAACTGTATCATCCATAGCGCCAGAAGGAAGGCGCCTGTGATGACGAAACAGAGCGTCCTGGTGATAGCCGCAACGTTCAGCTACGGCCCGGCTTCGCCGATTACTGGCTGCTGTCACAATTTCAATCCGTTTGGCTTTAAGTATGTCAATCGCAAAGTGTTCTACTAACTTGACAGACTGGCTCATGATCCCTCGCCCGACAGCACAATTTCCCAGCCAATAGCCTATTTCAAAAAATGGTACTAATGGGTCCACAATTTTCAAACTTATCAGCCCAAGCAATTGATCACTTTGCCGGTCAATAATCGAAAAACGCAGCTCATGGCTCATACTTGAAAAATTCTCTATCGCTTGTTGTAAATTCAGCTCTGTTTTTTGAAGTGATATGACTTCTCTGGCCCAGGGTAAAAATTCTTTTAACCGGAGCTGCGAATTACGAACCACTTCATGAAGTTCTTCGACACGCTCCATGTTGGGTGTTTCTAATCGAATTTCCGAATTTTGTAGTGAGTCGAAGTCGATATGACCCATATTTTAAATTCCTTAACATCTAAACCAACATCATGGGAAACGAACCAAAATCCATAATTTCCCATCACTTAATTGAAATTAGCATACCACCTTTTAATGTCCATCGTGAGAGCTGAGCAAGTCTGATTTTGTTATTTCCCTTTGAATTAAAAGATATTTTTATAAATTTACAATAGTCTGTAATTTGTTATGGTCAATTGACCAATCTGACTGAGTTCGCTCAACCCAAATATGTCTGAAACCTGTTTAATCTGAATAAAATTCACTCAACCCAGATAAAATCCCTTAAAACTAAAGGTTCATAAACCTGCAATAAATACGGCGTAAAGTAAGCGTCAAAATAGAAGAATCAGTCAATTTCTATGAGAATTTTAACCGAGCGCTTGGCGCTTAGCCCTGTTAAAATTAATCACTTGTCAGATCTTTTTCGTATCTATGGTGATCCAAAAACAAATCATTTTAATCCTGCAGGCCCTTTCCCTGATTTGATGTATACAAAAGAGACCCTGGAGCATTGGATCAATCACTGGCAATACTATCAATTCGGAATGTGGTCGGTCACTCATCGCAAAAATCCAGAACAGATCCTGGGCTTTTGTGGACTAACTCATCGTCATTTTATGGATCGGCTAATCATAAACCTTGGTTACCGGTTTGCTGTTGATGCCTGGGGAAACGGCTATGCAACAGAGGTAGCGGATGGAATGCTTCAGGCCGGTTTTGAGCAATACGAGCTACCACTCATCTGCGCAACCGTTCGTGAATATCACCATGCCTCAACACGGGTACTATTAAAAGCGGGAATGAATTATGTTTCGACGATTAAAGATCAACCCGAAGCACCAGCATGCCATTTTTATCAGTTAACCCGTGAGAAGTGGTACCAGAAACATAACTTTTTTTCAGTTGCAACCGCATGTTAAAAACGGCTGACTAAGTGTTTTTCAAATCTCGACTACATTTTTAGGCCGACCCTGAGCAAAGGCAACTACATTGGCAAATGCCGCATTGAAATACAGCTCGTAGCTGCATTGTTCAACATAACCAATATGAGGTGTTGCCACCACATTGGGCAATGCTAATAATGGCTCACTCTGTGCTGTTGCCGGCTCAGCTTCAAAAACATCAATTGCGGCCATTTTAGTCGGGTGCATTTTTAGATCACGATACAATGCGCCCGGCTCGATAAGTTCGGAGCGGCTAATATTTACAAGCAATGAATCATCTTTCATGAGTGCCAGATCTTTTGCTTTAACGCAGTAACATGTTGCTTCATTTAAACGCAGATGCAATGAGATAATATCGCATTCTTTAAAAAAGCTGGCTTTATCTGTCGCCCCATAAAAACCATGTTGCTCGGCTAAAAGCCGTGACGATTCACTGCCCCAAACAATCACTGACATATCAAAGGCTTTTGCATACCGGGCAATTCGCTGACCAATCTTTCCGTATCCCCAAATGCCCAATGTCTTACCGTTTAACACCCGGCCTAACCCCAGGCCGGAATGTTGCCATAGCCCGTTTTTGAGCTGATGAACATAGCCCGGAATATGCCGATAGGCAGACATCAACAAAGCCCAACATAGCTCAGATGGTGCAACCGGTGAACCTGCGCCCTGCACAACCGTGACACCATATTTCTGGCACAAAGCAGGATCAATATGCTGACTGACCTTACCGGTTTGACTAATCAACCGCAATTTGGGAAGCCGCTGAAGCAGTGTTTCGCTAATGGAGGTTCGTTCTCTAATTAACACCAATGCTTCAACATCGTTCAAACGCTCAGCCAGTATGTCAACATCTACGGGAGAATCATTAAAAACCACAACCTCATGCCCATTCAGACGCGAAAAACAGGCCAGCTCCCGAACCACATCCTGATAGTCATCCAGTATTGCAATTTTCATAAAACCCTACTTTTTATGACAACCTCCCAAGTAATTTCAAGCATAGCTTAATTTTTTCACAAGTTCAGCCACCCTGCCGCCCAAATAATAAGCACTCTGTTGATCGCCGGGATGCACATAACCATCACTGGATTGAGCGACAATGCCCAACTGGCAACCCAGCCGGTTTATTTGCGACTGATGGCTCTCATTCGAGCAGTCCAGTCCAACCCAAATCATGCCGTGCTGACTCGACAATGTTGAAAAATATTGCAGCGTATTGGCCTGGTCCCCATTTAAACCTGTGCCCGACGTCACACCAGAGGCAATTTTCCCGCATAATCGTTGATCTGACCAAAACTTACTGGTCGCATCGGCAAAGGCTTTAAACTGAGCACTGACGTTGCCCATATACGTCAGAGATCCCCAGATAATTGCTTGTGCATCCGGTAATTGATCTAATATGCTCTGGTTTACAAAACGACCATCAACAATATCCCGATCCTGAATTTGATAACTAAAGCATTCAATGTCCTGTTTAGATACAGCTTCTTTAACAGATGCCATTAACTGGCCTGTTATATCTGTTTTTGTGTAATAAATCAGGGCAATCATTATTTTTCCTTCATCCATTAGGTACATCCTATGAACCTCAGCTTCAGAAAATCTCATTTATTCCGGGCTGAGGTTATTTACATTCACTCAACCGTGCTGTTTCGCTCAGCTACCACGTCACTTAAATACTCGACAAATTCCACTTCAAACCCTGCAGGGTCCGTAAAATAGATATTTTTACGATGAGGATGATCACTGCCTGGTAAGATGTTATTAAACCCGGCATTTTTAAGGCGCAAAATCAGTGCATCCAGATTATTTGTCACATAAGCGAAATGAGCCAACCCAACCTGAAAACCTTCACGCTCTCGAATATCACTTTCTCCATGATCACTAAAAGCGATATATTGATAATCATCTCCAAAATGAAGCCAATGACGAGGTTTACCATACCAGTCAGAATCCCCTTCATCACGAACAGACCAATTGGGGAATACCGCCTGGTAAAACCGTAAGCTTTCTGGAATATTTTTTACGACTAAGTTTACATGTTCTAAATGGATCATATGACCGTTCTCCATAATTCAAATAAATAACGACCCGTTTCAAGTCATGCCTGTCAACGCAGTCTTGGCCGAAATTGCTTCGGTATAAAAACGATAAAACCTCAAGCTTGGTTGAGGTAAAGTATTTTTTTATGAAAAAATTAATTTAAACTGGCAAGGTCGATGGGCCGCTACAGGCAAATGTGCTTAATTTGACTCAACGCGTGATAAGGAAACCTTTTCTGATAGGGACTAGAGGTTAATCGACGTTAAAGATGCTGAAGGAGAAAATGGATGATAGCCCGCTGCACAGGAAGCAACCACTGTTTTTGATCATATCCGACAAACCGGTGGTACTGGCTTAATGGTTTTTGCAATTCATGTCCCACTGTCACCGGCGGTGTCGGCAGCAATAAAGGATCACCAAGCGTCTTTAGGTCAGCCTCCGTCAGACAAAACCGGGGATCATCAAAACCCTCTGGCCAGCCATCAGTCACGATCAAATCATAGTGCCCGCCAATCTGTTCTGGATATTGGATCCAATCGGCCTGATGTCGTTGAGATAAAGGCGCATAGTGACTCATCTGCATTCCCATGACTTTAGCCAGGGCATACCATGAGTTAAAAACATTGGTTTTCGGCCCCCAAAGCAGAATATGCGGTTTATAAATATCGCCAAACTGATGTTGGATCCAAAATCCATCGCTAAGAACTTCACAAGGGTGTGCCTGAGCACTCATCGCATTAATTACAGGTCGGCTTGATGCCTGTGCAAATGCCTTGAGTCTCTCATGATTTTCTTCACGAATAACATACAATGCATAGAACGGATCAAGATAGCCTGCTAATTCATCAACCTGTTCATGGCTCTTTAGTAAATTGGGCAATTCAATATATTGTAAGCCTGATTGCTGAAAAGCCCGTATAAAGGTTGTTCGGGTGCGAACGCCATTTCCGGCAAACGACCAACCGATCGGTTTATCCAACCTCAATGGGGTTATTTGATGAACACTATCCCACAATTGGTGAATTTCATTTTGGTTGAAATCGTCAATACTGATGAAAGTCTTCATTTTTTCCCCTGAAACACAATCTCAAATAAAGCGATGGTTTATGCTTGTTCAAACCAGCGCCGTCGGCTAATAGAAAACGTAACGACATAAGCCCCGGGATACAGCTCAACAGACGCGGGTTTCATCCCCAATTTTTTGATTAAATGAACTGAAGGCAGATTAGCTTCAACGGCCACCCCATAGATAGTATCAACAGGTTGTGTATGAAAGGTTTGAAAAACCACAGCAGAAGCTGCTTCATAAGCAATCCCCTGTCCCTGAGCCGATTCAATCAATCCATAGCGAATATCACAATGAAGTTTTGTTGGTAAGAATTCAACACCCGAATAGCCTAACAATTGTTCTGGCTGAGCTTTTAGCGAAACCACATAAGTACCAAAACCACGTTGCCAGTGTGCGACCCGGACATCGACATAACGGGTAATCTCCTGATCGGTATACGGTTCTTCTTTCGGTAAATAGCGCGTTGCAACAGATGAGCGCATAATTTGCGCAAACACATCGAAATGATGTGGCAGGACTGGCGTTAAAATAAGCCGATCCGTTAAAATTTTGCTCATAAAGACGTTGTGCAACCCGGTTTGTATTGGCCGTCTCAAGCTCAATTCCTTTAACCTGAGTTTGC
Source organism: Candidatus Celerinatantimonas neptuna (assembly GCA_911810475.1). Taxonomy (NCBI): domain Bacteria; kingdom Pseudomonadati; phylum Pseudomonadota; class Gammaproteobacteria; family Celerinatantimonadaceae; genus Celerinatantimonas; species Candidatus Celerinatantimonas neptuna. Next base: position 3,356,620 of record OU461276.1, on the reverse strand, counting down.
AGCGCATAAAGCATTCAGATGACACCAGCATATAACTGATGCCAGCCAATAAGACAAAAAAACATAAACGTATTATTCTGCTTTTTGCCGACAAGAAAAAACCAATGCTGGCGGCACATTAAGCCATGAGCGTTCGATATGGGTGATATCAAAAAACATCGTAATCGTCTTCATCTTAAATAAACTGTACTGAAAAAGAATCAATGATCCTGTGCTACCGATAGCCTTGGTCACACTGGTTAAAATATTCTGTGAAACCTGCTTAGGTAAGCTGGAAAATGGAATACCAGAGACGACGTAATCAATCTGATCAATCTCATATTTCATTTTATAGAAATTAACCTTTTCTCCAGAATCATGAATAATCCGGAGATTCTCAACATATTGATATTTATCCTGCAACTGTCGGCAAAAAAGCTCATTCGTCTCAATTAAAATTAACTGGCACTGGTCACTTTTACGATACTTGAGCAGCTGTTCGGTAAAAGCTCCGGTTCCCGGACCGATCTCAACAATGCACCGGGCTTTGGAAAAATCGATCTGGTCCATCATTTTTTTAGCTAAAAATTTCGAGCTGGGAAGAATGGCCCCTACGCTACGGGGTTTAGTCACAAATTGCTTAAGAAACAAACCATTAGATTGAATAAAATCACTTGAAAAAATAAAATTCATCGGAGTAAGAATCAATTTAAAAATTGATGAATAACGCAAAATAAATACCTCAAAGTCGGTTTTTAATGTTCTTTAATAAATTTAGGCAAATGCATCATGACAGGGATGAGTGACAAAATAATGATAATCAGACTCACCCACTGCATATGGCCTTTAACCCAATAATTTGTTCCGAGGATAAACCCACACAACAGAATAAGCCCACTCCATAGCACCGCACCCAGGGCGTTAAATGCGATAAATTTGCGACGTTCCATTTGTGTCATGCCAGCAATAAAAGGAGCAAACGTTCTTACAATCGGAATAAAGCGCGCAACGATAATCGTTAATCCACCATATCGGACAAACCATTGATGCGTTGATTCAACATGCCTGGGTTTCACCCAGCGAGAATGCAATAATTTTTGTCCAAGCAAAGAACGACCAATCAGATAATTCAGGGTATCCCCTAAAAAAGCACCTAATCCGGCAAAAGCAATCGCAAAAACTACATTATGCCCAACTGCGCCATAAAAAGCCCCCGTTGCAAATAATAACGAGTCACCTGGTAAGAAGGGAAACAGGACAAAACCGGTTTCTGAAAAAATAACCATGGCAACAATCATTGTTCCCAATAACCAGTTATGACCAAGCACTGAAACCAATCCTTCAGGACTCATCAGCCAATGTATAAACGTGACTAAAAACATCGATTAAATCTCTTCATCCATAAAATGAAACACAAATAATAGACCGCGAGGCCCATCGACTATCTCACCACAGCCACGATAAATATTTTGTCAAAATTTATGACTATATCAAATACATCTGACGAAAATCCCAAAGGTATATAAACCGGTCATAAGCCGTTTGGTTCCGAACAAGTACCTGTTAATGACCCATCAAACGTTTATCCGACGTATCATTTAAGGTTGATATCCCCCATAAGAAAAAGAAAAAATAGCTGGTTTAAACAGAAACCGACTTCCAGAAATATGCCTGAAAGAAGTATGGTTCACATTAAAGTTAACTGATATCCACCAGCTGTTGCTGCAAGTGCTTCACTTCGTCACGAAGTGCCGCCGCTTTTTCAAACTCCAGATCCCTTGCATGTTGATACATCTGTTTTTCTAAGGTCTGGATCTGCGCCATCAGTTGCTCAGGAGTCAGTACTTTGAGTTTTCCTTTCGCTTTAAGCACCCGATCAATTCGTCCTTGTCCTAATGACATAACGTCAGAGACTTTTTTATTCAGTGCTTTAGGCGTAATGCCATGTTTCTCATTAAACGCATTCTGAATCGCCCGCCGACGGTTAGTTTCTTCAATGGCTTTTTCCATTGAACCTGTGATCTTATCAGCATAAAGAATTGCCGTGCCTTCTAAGTTTCTGGCTGCCCGGCCAATGGTCTGGATAATAGAACGCTCTGAGCGTAAAAATCCTTCTTTATCGGCATCTAAAATAGTCACCAGCGAGACTTCAGGCATATCCAGCCCTTCTCGCAGCAGGTTGATCCCAACCAAAACGTCAAATTTACCTAACCGCAAATCCCGAATAATTTCCATTCGCTCAACGGTATCGATATCTGAATGCAGATATCGGACTTTTACGCCATGCTCATCCAGATAATCCGTTAAATCTTCTGCCATGCGCTTGGTTAGCGTTGTCACTAATACCCGCTCACCTTTAGCCGAGCGTATCCTTGCTTCAGACAGCAAATCATCAACCTGCGTTGCTACTGGGCGAACTTCAATGCGCGGATCCAGTAGCCCCGTTGGCCTAACCACCTGTTCAACAAACCTACCATCACTTTTCTCTTTTTCATAAGGCCCTGGTGTTGCTGAAACAAACACGGTCTGTGGGGTGATCGATTCAAACTCTTCAAATTTAAGAGGACGATTATCCAGCGCGGAAGGTAAACGAAAGCCATATTCAACCAACGTCTCTTTACGTGAACGGTCCCCTTTATACATCGCGCCAAGTTGAGGTACCGTCACATGCGACTCGTCAATGACCAGTAATCCATCAGGAGGAAGATAGTCAATTAAGGTCGGTGGTGGCTCGCCTGGCCCACGCCCCGAAAGGTAACGTGAATAGTTTTCAATCCCTGAGCAATAACCCAGCTCCTGAATCATTTCAATATCAAACTGAGTCCGCTGACTTAGCCTTTGTTCTTCCAGTAAACGATGATCAGCCAATAATTGAGATTTACGTTCTTTAAGTTCAACTTTGATTTGCTCAATCGCATCAAGTAACGTTTCCCGCGGCGTCACATAGTGCGTTTTAGGATACACTGTTGCTCTGGCAATATTTTCTTCAACAATTCCGGTCAGAGGATCAAAATAGCTTAGCCGTTCTACTTCATCATCAAATAGCTCAACTCTCAGGGCATTTTTATCCGATTCAGCCGGGAAAATATCAATAACCTCTCCGCGAACCCGAAATGTGCCCCGTTCAAATGCCGCATCATTACGTTTGTATTGCAGCTCTGCCAAACGCTGAAGAATTTTTCGTTGATCAATAATGTCTCCAACCGTTAAATGGAGCATCATCTTTAAATAGGATTGCGGATCACCCAAACCGTAAATCGCTGAAACAGAAGCCACCAGAACGACATCCCGACGCTCTATGAGAGCTTTTGTAGCAGACAGACGCATTTGCTCGATATGGGAATTGATCGACGCATCTTTTTCGATAAAGGTATCGGTTGTCGGTACATAGGCTTCTGGCTGATAATAGTCATAATATGAAACGAAAAACTCGACAGCATTATTCGGAAAAAACTCTTTCATTTCTCCATAAAGTTGGGCCGCTAATGTTTTATTCGGTGCCAGAATCAGTGTAGGTCGCCCTTCTCTGGCAATCAGATTGGCAATTGTAAATGTCTTACCTGATCCGGTTACACCAAGTAGCGTTTGATGGGCTAACCCATCATGTAACCCTTCCTGAAGTTCATCGATGGCCTTCGGCTGGTCACCTGATGGTTGGTACGATGATTTTAATTCAAACGATTTCATTAGACTATTTCAGCCAAAATTGAGTAATAATTGTGTAAGTAATCCGTGATCTTAATCAATATTCATTGAGAAAGCTGTAATCAATGATTAAATCATTATAAAAAATAGCTCATCGAATAGAAGTCAAGGTTTTTTACACAGAATAAAACACTACTTGTAAAATTTAATGCACAGCCTTTAACATTTATTTCTTATACCTGCAATACTAATTTCTGGTTTTATTTAACACGGAGCTATTCTTTTTAAGTCATTGAAATAAAAGATTTTTATCTACAGTTGTATTTTTGGTTATTTTATCGGAAATCCAGTATTAATGCGGCTTACAGCACGATTTCATCCGCTAATCCACATGGTTATCCACAGATTTAGTGGATAACCATGTGGAGACCGCTTTAGCTCTGGATTTAGAATACATGTGCATAACCTTGCCCATTTTTTGAGCCCATTTTTAGTGCATTTATGAACAAATAGGGACTGAATTGTATCCATTTCATCCTGTTTTACATCGTTTAAGGCATTGAGTATCATTTATAGGCTTTTTCTATCATATCAACCCAAATTCAATTGTTATCATTGATATTCATCAATCTGAAACATACAAACTTTGCCTATACAAAAAACAGATTCAGTTAAACAATACATCACAAAATCACCTCTGAGGGAATCCAGGCAACAGAACCCAAACCGGACAAAGCCCCCGGTATCTGTCCATCTGTATCCTTTGATAAAAGCCTATTTGTACATTCAATCAAACTGAATGTACAAAAATAATCCATATAAATTATTTTTTAAATCATCCCGTTGACAGTTCCATAATCGGTGATTAAGATTCGTTTCATAGCGTAGCAGCATATGCTACAAAGTTATTCCCCAGTAGCTCAGTTGGTTAGAGCGGTGGACTGTTAATCCATGTGTCGTTGGTTCAAATCCAACCTGGGGAGCCATTCAAGAATCGCCTTCTATTATTTTCTTTCAGGTTCAGCCCATTAAACCCCAGACTGATAATTTATGTCTCGTTGGTTCAGATCCAGCTTGAAAAATCCATTAAAAAACCCGGCTGTTGCCGGGTTTTTACATTAAGCCGTATGTTCGGCCAACCATTTGGGAATATCAATAACCCGCTGGTTAGAACTCCCCTGCCAGGGAAGCTCAGGGCTCAGTTTATCCTGCTCGAATTTACCATCAATCAATACATCCAATTGACGAACGACCTGCCACTGGGCTTCATTGAGTTGCTCAATAGTATATCCCGTCCAACACCAGATATCTTTTCCAGGGCATTCACTGCGGACCCGGCTAACTAGTTTGCTAATGTCTGGTATATTGTCTGGATGAAGCGGATCACCACCACTCAGACTCAACCCCCGCCTTGGGATCTCCTCATCTTGCAAATCATGAATAATCTGCGCCATCATGTCTTCACCAAATTCGCAACCCGCATCAAAACGCCAGGTTGCCTGGTTATAACATCCACGGCATTGATGAGTACACCCGGAGACAAACAATACACATCGGGTTCCAATCCCATTAACAACATCAACTGGATAATATTGAGAATAATGCATTAGCAATGTTTCACTCGACGCAAGACTTCCTGCTGTTTGCCATAGTTAAACGGTCTGGCATCCGGGCTCCCCAGATAACCGCAAACGCGCCGTATAACAGACACTTTACTGCTATCATGATTACCGCATTTCGGGCATACAAACCCTTTACTGGTACAGGTAAATTCACCTTTGTAACCACATTCGTAGCATTCATCAATCGGCGTATTCGTTCCATAATAGGGTACTTTGGTATAACTGTAATCCCAAACGTCCTCTAACCCTTCAAAGTTATTACGCATGTTAGGGTATTCACCATAGCAGATGAATCCACCACTACTCAGTGGAGGATAAAACTGTTCGAATTGAATTTTCTCATATGGATTTACTTTTTTCTCAACGTCCAGATGGAAACTGTTCGTGTAATAACCTTTATCGGTTACGCCTTCAACGATGCCAAATTCCTGAGTATCAAGCTTGCAAAAACGATTACACAAGTTTTCACTTGGTGTCGCATACAGGCTAAAGCCATAGCCAGTTTTTTCTGTCCAGCGTACTGTTGCATCATGAAGACGACGGACAATTTCAACACCTTCTTTACGCATCACTTCATCATCAAAAATATGTTTTTTCTGACCAAACAAAGCAATAATCGTTTCATGAATACCGATATAACCCAGTGAAATTGAAGCCCGACCATTCTGGAATAGCTGCAGAACATTATCATCAGCTTTAAGTCGAACGCCACACGCACCTTCCATATAAAGAATAGGAGCAACCCGGGCTTTCACATTAGACAACCGCTCAATTCGAGTCATCAACGCTTTAAATGCAATATCAAGGCGTTCATCTAAAATCTGATAGAATTTATCCAGTTCGCCTTTAGCCTGAAGTGCAATACGCGGCAAGTTGATACTGACAACACCTAAATTATTTCGCCCATCGTGAACCAGCTCACCCTGTTCGTTTTCATATGGTGCTAAAAAGCTACGGCAGCCCATTGGGGTTTTAAACGAACCTGTAACTTTAACAACCTGATCATAATTTAGAATATCTGGATACATCCGCTCAGTGGAACATTTCAGTGCCAACTGCTTGATATCGTAATTTGGATCCTCTTTTTTACGGTTAACTCCTTCACGAATAGCAAAAACTAATTTCGGAAAAACAGCTGTTTTTGCATTTTTACCTAATCCGGCGATTCGGTTTTCCAGAATTGACTGTTGAATCAAACGGGCCTGCCAACTGGTTCCAAGACCAAAACCCAACGTAACAAATGGCGTCTGGCCATTGGCTGTATGCAATGTGTTTACTTCATATTCAAGAGACTGAAAGGCATCAAAGCATTCTTTTTTAATTTGTTCATCAGCAAATGCCCGCTGATCACTGATCCCCCACTGCCTTGCGGTTTCAAGATACTTCTCATATGAACGAGTCACGTAAGGCGTCAGGATCTCATCAATACGGTTAATCGTTGTACCACCGTAAATATGTGAGGCGACCTGCGCAATAATCTGCGCAGTAACGGCTGTTGCTGTTGCAATCGAGCGAGGTGTTTCGATTTCAGCATTGCCCATTTTAAACCCTTTGGTCAACATGCCTTCTAAATCGATCAACATGCAGTTAAACATTGGGAAAAATGGTGAATAGTCTAAATCGTGATAATGAATATCACCACGTTCGTGCGCTTTAACAATATCGCGTGGGAGAATATATTTTTTCGCATAGTGTTTAGCGACTATACCGGCTAATAAATCCCGTTGGGTTGGGATTACTTTCGCATCTTTATTAGCATTTTCATTGAGGATTTCATTATCACTCTGTTCCATTAAACCGGCGATATCCTGGTTTAATTGGGTTTTTTTCTCCCTGGCAATATCCCGGTCGTGGCGGTATTCAATGTAGGCTCTGGCAAGTTTTCTATATGGGCTCTGCATTAATTGTTCTTCTACAGCAACCTGAATCTGCTCTATTTTGACATGACTTGGTGATTGATTTGAAAACTGTTTAGCTACATCACAAGCGACTTGTTCAGCAAATCCATCTGAGACTGGTTCACACGCATCGCTGGCAGCTTTCACAGCCTGACAAATCCGCTGTTGATCAAAGGGAACACGGCTTCCATCGCGTTTTTCTACAACAGGTTGAAAATTCATTTTTATGTTTGTCCTTCAATATGTAGTAATTGAATCATAATCCAACACAACATATAGTGCTCTTGTATTTCACAAACCCTTGATCAGGATCAGTATTAACTCTTTTGTGGTAGATAATCGACCAACTGTGGTATTGCAATTTCCATAATGTCTGAGTGTTGTTTAATAGATGGGAAACGACGATAATAAGCGCCATTATTAATAAAGCAGACTCGTCCATGACTAACTATTTTTTGCTGTTTGTTGGTACTGTTCTTGTAAATAACTTTGTACTGGTCAAGTTTCTGGGACTATGCCCTTTTATGGGTGTTTCAGGCAAAGTTGAAACAGCTGCCGGCATGGCAATGGCAACGACTTTCGTTTTAACCCTCGCATCACTGTGTTCCTATTTGGTTGATCATTACATCTTACTTCCGCTGGGGTTGGTTTATCTGCGCACGATGACTTTTATTCTGGTTATTGCAGTGGTTGTCCAGTTTACCGAGATGTTTGTCAAAAAAACCAGTCCGACACTTTACCGGCTTCTTGGAATTTATCTCCCTTTGATCACAACAAACTGCGCTGTACTGGGTGTTGCGTTAATCAACGTGAATAAAAATCACAATCTGGTAAACTCCGTTGTCTACGGGTTTAGTGCTGCTGTCGGCTTTTCACTTGTTTTAATTTTATTTTCAGCCATCCGGGAACGATTAGCACTAGCCGACACGCCTGCACCTTTTAAAGGCGCTTCAGTTGCGATGATTACTGCCGGCATGATGTCTCTGGCGTTCCTGGGTTTTACCGGTTTAATTAAGTTATAGTCATGATCACAATTCTTTATGCAGCACTTGCATTGCTGCTGCTCGGACTAGTCTTCGGCGCAATACTGGGTTATGCATCGATTCGTTTTAGGGTTGAAGCTGATCCGCTTGTCGATCAGGTAGACCAGATCCTTCCTCAAACACAATGCGGACAATGCGGTTATGCAGGCTGTCGCCCGTATGCAGAAGCAATTGCCAATGGTGAAGTCATTAATAAATGTCCTCCGGGCGGTGACGTAACCGTGAAAAAATTAGCAGACCTTCTCGGTGTAGAGGTTCCTCAAAATGATTCAGCCGAAATATCAGAACACGTTAAAAAAGTTGCCTTAATTCATGAAGATGCCTGCATCGGTTGCACGAAGTGTATTCAGGCTTGTCCGGTTGATGCCATTGTCGGTAGTACCCGGCAAATGCACACCGTCATTGCCAGCGAATGTACAGGATGTGAATTATGTGTCGCCCCCTGTCCGACTGACTGTATTGAAATGCGCCCACTTGCCCAGACGACTAAAAATTGGGATTGGCAGCTAAATAGTATCCCTGTTGTTGAAATTGAGGGCAATGAATGACTTTGCAAACGTTTAATCAGATTCAAAATGGCAAACTCTGGAGCTTTCACGGTGGTATTCACCCTGAAACCCATAAAAAATCGATCAGTACCGGAAAACCACTCAAGCTACAGCATCAGTTGCCTTACATATTGCATCCTCATCAACATATTGGCGAAGGTGGCACAATCATCGTCAAAGTCGGGGATCATGTTTTAGGAGGACAGGCACTGACGCAAAGTGCTCTCTTTTCAGCGCCTCCGATTCATGCTCCGACATCCGGAACCATCGAAGCCATTGAAATGCGCCCAACAGCTCATCCTTCCGCCCGGCCAGAGCTCGCCATTATTTTGCAACCGGATGGTGAAAATCACCAAATTCCACTGCAACCGGTCACTGAATGCAACGACCGGATGCAGCTTATAAATGCCATCCATCAGGCCGGGATCAGTGGTATGGGAGGTGCCGGTTTTCCAACAGCCATTAAACTTGCTTCGCGCACGAATATTGAGCTGCTGATTATCAACGGTGCAGAATGTGAACCTTATATCACAGCTGATGATACCTTAATGCAGCATTATGCAGAGCAGATCCGCAAAGGGATTCTCTGGCTGCAAAAGATCCTCTCCCCTCGCCTGACTCTATTAGCCGTTGAGGATGATAAACCGGCTGCGATTCGCGCGATGCAATCCATCGCCGGAGCTGAATTTCAGGTGCGCCCGATCCCGGCCAAATATCCATCGGGTGGTGAAAAGCAGCTGATTCAAATTCTGACAGGGCAACAGGTACCCGCGGGTGGATTGCCGGCAGATATAGGAATTATCGTCCAGAATGTCGGAACCGCTTATGCCGTTCACCGGGCGGTTGATATCGGTGAACCGCTCACACAACGCATTGTGACAATCGCAGGCCATGGCATTAAGAAGCCACGCAACATATGGGTCGATATTGGCACACCGGTTTCTGCTTTAGTCCCTGAAAAATTACCCAAGCATCCACGAATCATTATGGGTGGAGCCATGATGGGTTATACACTCCCATCAGAACAAATTCCGGTCACCAAAACCTGTAACTGCATTCTGGTCGGTAATGAAAAAGAATTTGGTGCAAAACAATACTCTCTCCCTTGCATTCGCTGTGGAGAATGTGCCGATGTCTGCCCGGCTGATTTATTACCACAACAACTATTCTGGTTTATTCAGGGTGACGAACTTGAAAAAGCAGAAAATTATCACCTGAAAGATTGTATTGAATGTGGGGCCTGTGCATATGTCTGTCCCAGTAAAATTCCCCTGGTTCAATTTTACCGCCAGGGTAAAGCAAAACTACGGGAACAACATCAACTCACTATAGATGCAGAAAGAGCCAGGCAACGAACCGAACGCAGAGAGCAACGCTTAGAACGTGAAAAGCAAGAACGCGAATTACGTCATAAACAAGCTGCTAAAAGTCGATCACAGGAAATACAGGGAACGGAAAAGGCTGATACGATTGCTGCAGCAATGGCAAGAGTAAAAGCCAGGCAGACTGGGCAAAACCAGCCCACATCAACCGAATATACCCCGGCAAAAACAACACGCAAAGCAGGGGTTGCTGCGGCTGTGGCGCGTGCTAAAGCTAAGAAAGCCCAACAACAAAATACACCGGCTGAAGCAGATACCGATCCACGCAAAGCCGCTGTTGCTGCTGCCGTGGCTCGTGCTAAAGCTAAAAAAGCACAGCAACAACAAGACGCACCGGCTGAAGCAGATAGCGATCCACGCAAAGCCGCTGTTGCTGCTGCCGTGGCCCGTGCTAAAGCTAAAAAAGCACAGCAACAAAATACATCATCTGAAGCAGATAGCGATCCACGCAAAGCGGCGGTTGCTGTTGCCGTGGCCCGTGCTAAAGCCAAAAAAGCACAAAACAAGCAGCAAAATGTCTCTTCTGATCATAATGAGGAATCTTCTGACTCATGAAACTGACCATCCTCAGTTCGCCATTTAAACGAGCGAATCAGTCAACCAGCGCTATCATGGCACAAGTTATTCTGGCCTGTATCCCTGGTATTCTGGTTCAGAGCTATTACTTTGGAATCGGACATCTGATCCAGATTGGTCTGTGTATTTTAACAGCCTTAATTGCCGAATCAGTCGTCCTCAGATTACGTCACCGGCCCGTTTTCCCTGTATTAAGTGACAACAGTGCACTTGTCACCGCAGTTCTGTTAGGGATTTCAATCCCCGGATATGCTCCCTGGTGGGTTGCACTACTTGGCTCGCTCTTCGCAATTTTGCTGACAAAACATATCTATGGTGGCTTGGGTCAAAACATCTTTAACCCGGCGATGGGTGCTTATGTTTTTTTGCTCATTTCATTCCCGGTTGCCATGACAGGCTGGCTTCCCCCGATAAAACTAGTGACCAATCCTTTTAGTTTTTTAGATGGCCTTCACCTGATTTTTACCGGCTTTACTTTAGATGGTTTCAGCCTGCATCAAATAGCAGCCAGTGCGGACGGCATCACTCAAGCAACTCCGCTAAACGCCTTAAAAACCGGGTTAACCGTTGGTCATAGTGTCTCTGAGATCACAGCATCACCTTTATTCGGTGCCTTTGCCGGCCATGGGTGGAATAAGGTCAATCTCGCGTTTTTAGTAGGGGGAATTTATCTACTCTGGCGAAAAATTATTCGCTGGCACATCCCTGTTGCATTTCTCATCACTTTGTTTGTCTTCAGTGGCCTTGGACACCTGATTGCCCCCGATAGAATTGCATCACCTGTTATTGAATTATTCTCAGGAGCAACCATGCTCGGAGCTTTTTTCATTCTCACCGATCCGGTTACTGCATCGACAACAGTTCTTGGACGATTAATCTATGCCGCTTTAATTGGATTATTAGTCTTTGTTATTCGCCACTTTGGCGGCTACCCAGATGGCGTAGCATTTGGCATTTTGATCGCCAATATGTGTGTTCCGCTTTTAGATCATTTAACCCAGCCACGAGCCTATGGGCATCGGGGGAAGTCATCCAATGAGTAATCCGGTTGTAAAAAATGCTGTTCTGCTGGCCATATTTGCACTGATATGTACGCTGTTGGTTGTTTTAACACATCAACTCACTTCAACAGACATCGCATCACAAAAACAGGCCAAACTGAGTCGTTCTTTAAAACAAGTAATTCCGCCAAAATTAGTCAATGCCGCACTTTTAAAAAATTGCCGGTTAATCCGCTACCCCAACTACTTGGGAGATAACAAAGAGCACCGGGTATGGGTTGCTAAACAGAAAAATCAACTTCAGGCCATTGCTTATCAGACGATTGCTCCCGATGGTTATAATGGCGCCATTAGTTTACTTGTCGGCGTTTTAAGCAACGGTAAAATATATGGTGTTCGTGTGATTAGCGAACATGAAACTCCAGGATTAGGTGATAACATTGAGTTACGTAAGTCGAATTGGATTTTAGAATTCGATGGGAAAAAACTACGAAGCCCAAATGATAGTCGTTGGGCGGTAAAAAAAGATGGTGGCATGTTTGATCAATTCACAGGTGCAACCATTACCCCCCGGGCAGTCGTTAATGCTGTAAAACGGACGTTAGAACTAAACCGACTAAAAGTGAAACAGATTGTCAACGCCACCCAACGTTGTGGAGACTGAACATGACTCAATATAAAGATATTGCCCTGCAAGGGCTGTGGAAAAATAACCCGGGATTAGTTCAACGTCTGGGGTTATGCCCCACTTTAGCGGTTACAGCAACGGTAACGAATGCTTTGGGATTAGGTGTTGCAACAATGATGGTTCTTATCGCATCAAATGTTTGCATTTCACTGATTCGCAAATGGGTACCGAATGAAATCCGTATCCCGGTTTTTGTCATTATTATTGCCAGCTTTGTTACCTGTATCCAACTATTAATGAATGCCTATGTTTACAGCCTCTATCTAAATCTCGGGATTTTCATTCCTCTTATTGTGACAAACTGCATTATTATCGGTAGAGCAGAAGCGTTTGCAGCAAAAAACAGTGCACCGGCAGCAGCCTTTGACGGTTTAATGATGGGGCTTGGATTCACCGGCGTACTGGTCGTTCTTGGTGCAATAAGAGAACTCATTGGTAACGGAACATTATTTGATGGTGCAAACCTGCTGCTTGGTAATTGGGCCAGCGTACTCAGAGTTGAAGTGTTTCACTTTAACCAACATATGCTACTGGCTATTTTACCACCAGGTGCATTTATTTGCTTAGGTCTGCTAATTGCAGTCAAGTATCTGATCGATCAAAAACTGGAAAAACGCGCTACAGCGGCTGAAAAAGCAATTGTCGGAGAAGTAACCCCTTCATGAACAACCAAAAGCGTAAAGAGATCCTGATTCGCCTTCGTGAGGCGAATCCCAAACCAACGACCGAGTTAAAATTTAAAACACCTTTTGAACTGCTGATTGCTGTCATGCTATCAGCACAGGCAACCGATGTATCTGTCAATAAAGCAACCAACAAACTCTACCCAGTTGCAAATACACCAGAAACCATTCTGGCATTAGGTGTCGAGGGGTTAAAGTCTTACATTCGAACCATCGGCCTGTTTAATTCCAAGGCAGAAAACGTCATTAAAACCTGCAAGATGCTCTTGGAACTCCACCAGGGAGAAGTTCCGGAAAATCGCGAGGCATTAGAAGCATTGCCGGGTGTGGGAAGAAAAACAGCTAATGTTGTTTTAAACACAGCCTTCGGATGGCCAACCATTGCCGTTGATACGCATATTTTCAGGGTCTGTAATCGCACCAAATTTGCAATGGGAAAAAACGTTGAAGCAGTTGAACAAAAATTACTTAAAGTTGTTCCTACTGAATTTAAAGTGGATGTCCACCACTGGTTAATCCTACACGGCCGTTATACCTGCATCGCCCGCAAACCACGCTGTGGTTCTTGCATTATTGAAGATCTGTGCGAATTCTCTGGAAAATTAAACTTGTAAAGAATTACGCCAATCTCAAACCACCATAAATAAAGGATGTTTACAACATGCTTCTCTATTTTCTCCTAATCTCTCGATTAGGGGAAATCTGTTCCGTATATATTTGCATAAGCGAATATTCCATAATCAGGTCGATTTGTCTTGCATAATCCCATCTGCTTCAAATTAAACACTTTTTTAGATACGGCCTTTAAATATAGTTCTTCTGTACTCTACAAAATTAATTAAAGTCTTTTTAATGATTTTTGACTCACATTACCTTATGATTAGGTTTCTTTATTTTACATTTGGATAACTTAAATGCTTCATAAGGTATTAATATTCTCTTTATCTTTTGCATCATTCGCCTGCGCAGCTGCTATACCAAGCGCAAAGGCTATTTTTCAAACCGTAAATGAACGACTAAGTTACATGGAAGATGTCGCCCTTTATAAGGCGATACATCACAAGGCAATCGAAGATATTCCCCGTGAAGAAGTCGTCATCCAAAAAGCTGCCCAATCGGCCCATCAATATAAACTTAATCCAACATCTTCCGCTAACTTAGCCAAAGCACAAATCAGTGTGGCCAAAGCAATTCAATACAGATACCGGGCAGATCTTCTCAGTCAACCGACAACCCGACAACCCCGGGATCTAAAACAAGTCATTCGACCGGCATTAATCGTGTTGGATAACCAGCTTAACGAACAACTATCTGAATACTTAGCAGCGGGGCACCATTTTACTCAAAATGAATGGCCTGAATTTCAGACGATCCTCAATAATCATTATCTCAGTCAATCAGATAAACATTTGTTGTTTAATGCTCTCGAAGAAGTGCGCCGAAAGGTCTAAGACCCCAGAGGTAAAAATCGCACTGATTTAACGCAGTGCGATTCATCTTGTTTATCTTAAACCCATTAGTTGCTAGCCTTCTAGCTTCACTTTCTGATAGGCCGGGCGCTGTTCTAATCGCTCCAGATACTGACACAAATAAGGATACAACGTTAAATCGCAACGCTGACGAGCGAATAATAAAGAGGTCCCCATTTGAATATCCGCACTGCTAAATGCATTCCCTGCAAGCCACTGTTTCTGATGTAACGTCGATTCGATGAACTCAAACTGCAATTTCAGTCTCGGCAAAATAAATAATTCATTGATTTTACCCACTAGCCTACGAGCAATAGGTCGAACAAAAAACGGCATTGGTGCAGATTCAGCCTTACCAAGGACCAGCTGCATCAACAATAATGGCATCAATGTTCCCTCTGCAAAATGCAACCAAAACTGATAATCCAAACGTGCCTGACCATCTTTTGGCCGGAAATGTTTATCCCGATCATACGTATCAACAATGTATTCAATAATAGCCCCGGACTCTGCAATCGTTAATTCACCATCCGTAATAACAGGAGATTTCCCCAATGGATGAATCTTTTTTAAAGAAGGCGGAGCTTCATAAGTTGGCTCCCTATGATAGAGAATTACTTCATAAGGTAATTTCATCTCTTCTAATAGCCAAAGTATTCGTGTTGACCGAGATTGTTCTAAATGATGAACCTGAATCATATTACTCCCGGCCCTAGCCTGATATAGCCACAAAGACCATCAACAATGGTCAAATCAAAATTCAATGATAACTTTGCAAATGCCAATTAGCTTCGATTCAGAAACCCCCATGATTCTCAGCTAAGAATTTTTACCATAGCGTTCCAATAAAAAAAATTCCAATTTTCTGGACAAATAAGCGAATATTCATTCCAAAAAACATATCCAGACTTGTAAACTCGAGGGTACTTACAAACGTAAATATGCCCGACAGTTAAAGCAACAGATGAAAGATTTGACAGATATCGTATAATACTCAATCAAAAAACATTCCTATTCCCAACATGAAACAGTTTATTATTCTTGTCCCTCAAGGTGGTATGCTTTTCGAAGCTGTCGGTATTGTTGATATACTCAACCATGCAAATGAGTTGTATTATCAGAAAAATCAACAGAATGTTTACCATATTACCGTTGTCACCCCTCAACCACATGAAGTCATTCAGGGAGTTGCTGGGATAAATCTTCTTGCACATCAAACATTAGATCACCTATCCAGTGAGGCCCCTTGCGATACCATCATCGTTACAGGAAAAGGAATATCTGACGCCGAAAGAGAAAAAGTGACATTATGGATTAAAAACGCAGCATCTCATGCCCGCCGAGTTGCCTCTGTTTGTGGCGGCGCATTAATACTTGCTGCAACTGGCTTGCTCAACGGCCGATGCGCAACCACTCACTGGAAACTATTAGACACATTGCAACAACAATATCCCAAAATTAAAGTACAGAAAGGACCTATTTATGTACAGGACGACAATATATGGACTTCGGCTGGTGTAAGTTCAGGATTTGATTTGACGCTTGCTTTAATAGAAGAAGATTGTGGTTTTGATACTGCAAGAGATGTAGCGCAAGATCTTGTCATGTTTTTACGCAGACCTGGTGGCCAGTCGCAATTTAGCCGATATTTATTAACCCAAGCACAAAACCCTGGTCCGATCCGCGAATTACAAAACTGGATTGCTCAACATTTAGATAGCGATCTATCAGTAAATAATCTGGCCAATCATGTTTCTATGAGCCCCAGAAATTTTACACGAATCTTTACTAGGGAAACTGGAATTACGCCTGCTAAATATGTTGAAAAAGTTCGTCTTGACGAGGCAAGGCGATGGCTGGAACAAAGCCAAACACAAATTAATATTATTGCTCATAAAACTGGATTTGGTCATGAACTCAATCTCCGACGTGTTTTTGAACGGAATTTTCAAATCACCCCCAGCGACTACCGGCAAAGATTCCATATCCGCTCATAAAGGATTCACAATGCTCAATACACATATCAGGTCAATATAATCATCTGATTCAGAGAGCTAGATGAAAAATTATGGCCGAAAATTTCAGATTTCAGGATAGATGATCAGCCCATTCACTTATTAGAATAATGAGGTAAACGCCATTAAACAGGTCGAAAATAGAAATTCGACCTACACTCCATCATCTATATGAAGTAAATCTCAATTCATCATATTGGTATTATTCATGACACACATATGCAAACGATGCTCTCTCTGCTCCTCGTGATTGTTCTTTATTGCTGCTCAGCGCACTATAAATATAATAACCCCAAAAAAGATGATCCAGTCATAGAGTTTGCCGGACGGCCTTCAAATCCCGTCTACAATGACTACACTGAAGAATCACATCTCCTCTGGTTAAACACTTCTGGAGAAAATAAATGCTCAGATTATCAATTTGCAGGGTTAGTACAGAAACAGACTGATTGGTATACACTAACTCAATCTAAGCCTTTAAAAATTACCGTTCCTAAATCAAAAAAGCTCTATCTGAAAACAGGTTGGGATACAAATAACATTCATGAATATTGCCGTTCATCACCAGTCTATTTTACACCAAAGCCAAACGCCCATTATACAATAGACATAAGTCTCGATGGTATTCATTGCAATCCAATCATATATAAGATATTACCCAATGGGAAACTTACAAAACAGGCCGAGCGACTTACACCCGCGTCTCCCTGTAAAAAATAAACAAACCATATCTTTATGTATATATACAAAAACAATACTCGACTCTTACTATGATATTTATTCAATAGGCTCTTTTTGATAATCAACTTTAGTTTAACATTCGTATTACATCTTTACGAATAACTCAGAAATTCGCTATAGTATTATAGCCTGTCAATCATTTATGATATTTTTACAGTGAGTAACCGCTTGTTCAAAACAAGTCAAATAACATACAACTCGCCGGTATAATCATCAAGAACAATACAAAAAACGGCTTATAAATAGCTGCTCTGCCCATTTCTCTGAGATTTAATGTGAAAAGTATACGATCAAACGGTTCTTACCTATCAGGAACCACCAAGAAGACATCATCACCGCAGTGGCTTCTCATTGCATCATTTATAGCATTATCACTCACAATGAGAGCCCCTCTGACATCCTTACCATCAGTTATTAATGATATTAAAGCGGATCTACACATTGCGTCAGGATTAGCAGGGTTACTTACCACTGTTCCGGTTTTGTGTTTTGGTGCATTAACGCCCCTGGCATCAGCATTACTTCATCGCGTAGGAATTGAAAAATCAATATTTATCACTCTGTTTGGTGTTATTTTCGGCTCTCTCATCCGTTCAAGTGATGGATTTACTTTAGCGCTCATAGGAACCATTATAATTGGCGCATCACTAACACTTGGTAATATCGTTTCCTTATTGATTATCGCTCGTGATTTTTATACATGCGCCGGCCTGATGACTAGTATCTATGTGATGGCCATGAGTATTGGTGCGACAATGAGTGCAGCATTGACAGTCCCTATGACTTCCATCATGGGTTGGAGGGCAGCACTTTCTTTTTGGAGTATATTAGCGCTAATAGGTGTAATTCTCTCATTTTGTCTACAAATGTCCCGAAAACGCGCAAACCAAGCAAGGAAAGGAATTGTCACACAACGGGAATCTGATCATACACTTTCATCATCATTAGATATTCCTCCCATTCAGAAAGTATGGCGCAAAAAAATTGTTTGGTTACTGACGACTGCATTTGCATGCCAGGCATTTATTTTTTATGCAATGACAGCCTGGTTACCCGATTATCTTATATACAATGGCCATATGAATATCGATAAGGCAGGAAGTATCGCCGCTACTTTTCAAATTTTAGGGATAGTCGGTTGCCTTGGCGTTCCATATCTTAATTCTGTCCTGCGATTTTCACATGCCAAATTATTCGTTGTTGTCGCTACAGCGTGGTTTTTAATGCCTGTTGGATTTTTAATTGATATACATTTTTGGCCCTTATGGATTTTAGCAGGAGGAATTGGTGCCGGAGGCGGATTTTCGGTCATATTTACACTGGTGATGATCAAAGCAAAAAACCTACAAGAAAATCGACAAATGTCCTCTTTTGTTCAGGGCGGTGGTTATATTGTTGCATCTACCAGCCCAACTGTCATAGGTTTCTTTCATCAAATAACCAACAACTGGTCAGTGAGTTTTATTCTCTTATCTTGTACGGCTATTGTAATGGGTATCAGCGGAATAATATCAACACGACTATCTGAATAAGATTAACAAAGCCATTAAGCTTTTCTCGTTTTACAGTTACTATCAATTGATACGTATGATCACCATATATCACCTTAAAACAGGTATTAAATCATCGATTTGAACAAAAAATACGCATATAAAATATTATCATGAAAAAAAAGTTGCGTTTAAAATCTGACTCAGTATTATTCAATCCCGCTGCGGAGGGGTGGCAGAGCGGTTGAATGCACCGGTCTTGAAAACCGGCGTGGGTTTGTAGCCCACCGAGAGTTCGAATCTCTCCTCCTCCGCCATTTACTTCTAGTCTGTTCTATATTTTCTCCTTTTGTTGTACTGCTTATATGGATAGGGATCTTTACCGTTCATAGTGGAACGTCATATCCAGAGCGCCGAAATGAAATCAGATAGCTCGCCTAAATCGCTCTTTGTTACGATATCCCATTGCCTTTACTTTCATCTGTCTGATTTTCCATTTATCACTTCGGCTAGTGTGTTTGATGCTTTGAAACGCATCGGATTAAAGATCCCTTGTCAGTGTGTTTTCACTGTTTTAGCTACCGCTACCATGGGTTTTAAACGACTGGCTTTAACAAGCTCTATCCAGTCATTCCAACGAGCTCGTGCGCCTCGGACACGATTTCCATGCCAGATATCCCAAGCTTGCTCTTTAAATAACCAGGATAATGCTGTATCCACATTTGAGAGACTAAATGACTGAGTTTATCTCGCGCCCTGTTGCTCGGGTTATGTCGCTATGTTAACCATAAATAGCGAGTTCGATATGCGTCCTTTCTCAGAGAAGGAATGAATTTCATCAATTCTTGTTGGCGTATTGCATTGACGCCTTCTGTGAGCAGCTTACTGATGTGAAAATGATCGATGGCAATTTTCTTATCGGCATTCTTAATATGAGACCGAGTCGCTTTCAGGTATGCTGAACTCATGTCCATACTAATTGAATTGACGTTTCCCAGCGCTTTTTTAGGCAATTGGGCAAAACACTCAGCTAAGCTCTCAACAGTACGACCATCACTGACAGCTTGAGAAAAAACCGGCCTGGGTCTGGATAGTCCCCGATTTACAGCGCGTTGCATGATGCGGTCAATTGCTCCCCGACTAAGATGATAGAAATGACTGACAGCGTTCAGCGAGGCGATGTGTAAGGCTGCGATCACTCAAGCTTCAAAGAGTTCAGGATAACGGCTGTTTGCTTGAGCCCATGGGACAGGCAATGTCTGGTAACCATGTTCAGAACAGTAGATACGAGGGACTTGCGCTTCAATGAGGGTTTGATACTGACAGGTATCAAGGTGGCGCTATTGCCTTTTACGCTTGTCATATCGAGAGACGGGCTGCCCGCAACAAGGACAGGTGAGTTGGGCGTGTCCATCACATGCGACAGTCACATGGATTTGTTGTTCTTCCTCATCCAGGCACACATCAATCACATTCCGGGGAGGCGTTAAACCTAGTATAGAAGTCGTTCACTAATAAGGTTTACAATAGAAATAAATCATGATGATTAGTCTATCTCAAACCTAGCAATTTCGTCGAAGCCCCATGAATGACATTATTTATCCTTCTTAATTCTTCAAAGAACCCTTAACGGCTCAATCCTAAAGTAAAAAATACAGTTTTGGTATTTACAACCGCCAATGGGATCGATAATATGCGCTCATTGTTGCGGAGGGGTGGCAGAGCGGTTGAATGCACCGGTCTTGAAAACCGGCGTGGGTTTGTAGCCCACCGAGAGTTCGAATCTCTCCTCCTCCGCCATTCCTTTTATTACGTTATTTTCTTACTAAACCTGTAACGTCTATCATTAATTCATCTTTTCTTCAAAAATCCAGTTAAAAAGTAGTTATTAGTTTATCAAAATACTGTATCGCAAACACATTCCTATCAATAGAAAAACTCCATACATTACATATTCATTATCAGTTTTTGCATTGTTCGATAAGTCTATATCTATTTAACATTAACTATATAACCATAAATAAATACATTAACGACTTAATTCAAATCAATTAAGTATAAATTTATTTATTACAAATACATTTATTGACTATATTATATAATGAGTAGGTTTATGTTTATTAAATGAACCAATGAACTTATCTTCAATATATATGAGTGATTGACCATTCCCATTGACCAACGAACGCCATTTCTTATGAGAGACGTCACAGCCAACACGGTTAAAACAAGCATGATATCACGGGTTTCAGGTAAGAGAGCCTTACAGAAAAACTATTATTTTTTGTTTTTTGAAAAAGATCTTCATAGCTAACTATGTGAACTGATAATCATTTTTTGTTATTATTATTGTACTTGGTTACACCGATCTTTAAAGATCGGTAGTATAATTGACTCAAGTAATAAGAAATTGACATAATAAGGCTCTTTTAAGTTCCTTCCCTATAGGATATAACTTACAAGGTCACTTGGATGCGCTTATTAATGAGCGTATTGTTAGTTTATATTTGACTGTGCGGAGATGTACGCTTGATTAACGTATTTCTAGTTGATGATCATGAATTGGTGCGCACAGGGATTCGTCGCATTATTGAAGATGCACGCGGAATGAAAGTTGTCGGAGAAGCAGAAAGCGGTGAGCAATCGGTACAATGGTGCCGACAGAACCACGCTGATGTCATTCTCATGGACATGAATATGCCAGGGATCGGAGGGCTAGAGGCAACAAGGAAAATACTTCGCTACGATCCCGAGACGCGAATTGTCGTACTAACGATTCATACTGAAAACCCGTTCCCTAGTAAGGTTATGCAAGCTGGGGCATTCGGTTATTTAACAAAGGGAGCAGCCCCTGAAGAGATGCTTACAGCGATCCGAACGGTAAGTTGTGGGCAGCGTTATCTTTCACCACAAATTGCTCAGCAGGTTGCTTTAAGTTCTTTTTCCCCGAATAGTGATAATCCTTTCGCTCAACTTTCTGAGCGGGAATTACAGATTATGCTAATGATTACAAAAGGTGTTCGGGTTACGGATATATCAGAACAGCTGAACCTGAGTTCAAAAACTGTGAATAGTTACCGCTATCGTTTATTTAATAAACTCAATATCAGCGGTGATGTTGAATTAACCCATTTAGCTATCCGGCACGGTATTTTAGATGCTGATAAATTGTAAATGAGTGAATTTGATTCATCCGCTTTTCTTGCAAGAACGTCAGCTCAGCCTGGCGTTTACAGAATGTATGATGACGCAGATAACGTCATCTATGTTGGTAAAGCAAAATCGCTTAAAAAGCGACTAAGTAGTTATTTTCGAAAGCACGTCGATAGCCCTAAAACAGCCGCTTTAGTCCGGCAAATTCGCCGAATCGAAACAACCGTTACCAACTCTGAAACAGAAGCTCTGATTCTTGAACATAACCTTATCAAGCGATTTCGGCCTCGATACAATGTTGTGCTTCGTGATGACAAATCATATCCTTATATAGTATTAACTGAACATTGCCACCCTCGCCTTGCCCTGCATCGTGGACATAAACGTCTCAAAGGGAAATATTTCGGACCATACCCCAGTGGAACATCCGTTCGTGAAAGTTTAATTCTACTCCAAAAAACATTTCCAATTCGACAATGCAGAGACAGCGAATACTCAAATCGCACCCGACCTTGCCTTCAATACCAAATTGGTCGTTGTAGTGCTCCCTGTTGCGATCTGGTCAACGCCGACGATTATCAAAAACAAGTTAAGCTGGTTACACTTTTTCTCTCAGGAAAAAGCGAAGAAGTGATCGACCAACTTGTTCAATCGATGGATGAAGCCAGCCAAAAACTCGAATTCGAAAAGGCAGCAAGGTACCGAGACCAAATTCAGGCATTAAGACGAATACAAGAACAACAATGGGTTTCAGGAACGACAGCTGCGCAGACTGATGTCATTGGATTTGATTATCGCAATGGCATTGCTGCAGTCCATCTTATGCTATTTAGAGATGGACAATTACTCGGTAGTCGCAGCTATTTTCCTAAAGTGCCAAAAGATACAGAAATTACAGAAGTGATTCATAGTTTTCTCTCTCAATATTATTTGGCAGATAAACGAGAGGGGCAGTTTCCTAAAGAAATTCTCGTGGACTCATCTCATTCCGAATGGCCGCTATTACAACAAGCACTATGTGAACTGGCGAAACATCGGGTTGAATTGCATCACCCAAGCCGTGGTGATAAAGTCAAACTATTGGAATTAGCCAATATTAATGCCCAAACAGCTGTCACGAGTAAACTTCAGGAAGCCTCTACCGCCGAAACCCGACTCAAAGCACTCCAGCAGTTCCTTGGATTGGATTTCACAATCAAGCGTATGGAATGTTTCGATATTAGCCATACACAAGGTGAAAGGACTGTCGCCTCTTGTGTCGTTTTTGATGAAAGCGGCCCCAAAAAGAGTGAATACAGGCGATTCAATATAGAAGGTATAACAGGCGGTGATGATTACGCCGCAATGAATCAGGCACTTAGGCGTCGTTACGGTAAATCAGGTGAAGATGCAAAAATGCCTGATATACTCTTCATTGACGGCGGGAAAGGTCAGCTAAATTCAGCCTATCAAGTATTTGATGAACTCAAACTGACTAATGAACCACTATTAGTTGGTGTTGCAAAAGGAATTACCCGAAAACCCGGCTTAGAAACGCTGTTAATCGGAAGAGCAATGAATCCGGTTCATTTAGAAAAGCACGAAAACGCATTACATTTGATACAGTATATTCGAGATGAAAGTCATCGTTTCGCAATTACCGGACATCGCCATCGTCGTGATAAAGCACGTCAACATAGTATCCTTGAAGAAATACCTGGAATTGGGGCAAAAAGAAGACAAGCTTTACTCAAATATATGGGAGGAATGCAAGAGGTAAAACAAGCCACTGTCGATGAACTCGCCAAAGTTCCCGGAATCAGTCGTTTACTGGCACAAACCATCGTAGACCGATTGCAAGAGTAATCGGAAACAGGCAAGATACTCTTATGGATGTAAACTTTATACGCCGATGAATACAATACCTAACACCTTAACTTTTTTCCGTTTGCTCCTTATCCCGTTTTTTGTAGTTGCATTTTATCTACCTTTTCAATGGGCCTACTTTGCATCAGCAGCCATTTTTGTCTTAGCCGCTGCAACTGACTACCTGGATGGATTTCTGGCCAGACGTTTGAAACAAACATCACCTTTTGGTGCATTCTTAGACCCGGTAGCCGATAAAGTTATGGTCACAACGACTCTAGTCGTCCTGGTTCAGCATTATCATTCTATCTGGATTAGTCTGCCTGCTATGATTATGGTTGGCCGAGAAGTCGTTATTTCCGCTCTGCGAGAATGGATGGCAGAAATCGGCAGTCGCGCCAGTGTTGCAGTTAATCAGCTCGGAAAATATAAAACAACAGCTCAAATGGTTTCAATTACAGGATTATTGTGGCAATACGATCCATGGATGATTTTTCTGGCGAAAATATTACTCTACATCGCTGCCGTACTCACTATTTGGTCAATGGTCACCTATTTAAAAGCAGCATGGCCTTATTTAACTGGTCAAAATGGGGACGAATCGGCGACAAAATAACTACAAACGGCTAATTTTCACGCGAACGAACAAAAACTTTAAAATTTATTGTTGACGCCTGACGAAACCTCGTTAAAATGCTCACCACGTCAACAGGGGTAGAAAGACTTTTAGTTGATGAGTTATTTAAAGCGGCACTAGCTCAGTTGGTAGAGCGCAACCTTGCCAAGGTTGAGGTCACGAGTTCGAACCTCGTGTGCCGCTCCAAAATAGCGAAGGCGGGTTGGCAGAGTGGCTATGCAGCGGATTGCAAATCCGTGTACCTCGGTTCGACTCCGGGACCCGCCTCCATAACAATTTGATTGCCCGGGTGGTGAAATAGGTAGACACAAGGGATTTAAAATCCCTCGAACGCAAGTTCGTGCCGGTTCAAGTCCGGCCCCGGGCACCATCATTTGGCATATCAGTTTTAATGATTAATAGCCGACATTATTATTTAGATTTCACTTACTCTTACATATTTTATTATCGCTTCAACCAGAATTATAAATTTTCCCGTTAAAACATGTATCTTTGCCAATCGATTTTAACTATTTACATATTTCCACGGTAAAAAAACTCACATCATAGAAAAATTCGGCGGACATGATGACCATTCGATGCGTTGCTATGCCAAATTGATTTGCACAAGAAAAGCTTTTTCTCAAACCCCAAAATAATACTGTAAACCACCCATTTGTCACTGCGTCTAAAAGTAGAATAAGCCACCATCACAAAGGTGGTTTTCCTCCATTCGGTTGATAGGGACGTTCATAATTGTAAAACCAAAGCCATTGTGTTGCATAGTCTTGTACTTCTTCCAATATATCAAACAGATATTTACTCACCCAACTATATCGTATTGTCCGATTATGTCGTTCGATATAAGCATTCTGTTAAGGATTGCCCGGTGGCAATGTGGTCTATCCTGATCCCTTTGAGTTTCGCCCAGTCAGTAAATTCATGTGAGATAAATTCCGGACCTTATCACCACGAATCGTTATTGGTGTTCATCACCACGCCAACAAATGTTCTAATACCCGGATCACCCGAAGTGAAGGCAGAGAAAATCCAGAGTCGATTGCTAACCCTTCACGACAGAAGTCATCGCTCACGTTAAGTAAGCGATAGTTTCTGCCATCAGCGAGTTGATCACGCATGCATACTTGATCTAAACGTAATGGCTCTCTTAAGGCTCAGGTTTATGACGTTTGAGTCTTCGCTTAAGACAGATACAAAGGTGCAAAGCCGACTCTCCGTATATGCGGTAGACGCGTTTATGATCCCAGAAAAATTTTTTCACATAACATAGATAGCGTGAAATACAAGCCGAATCCCAGCCGTTTTACTCACCGGTCAGTTTGACAAGCCATAGGGCAATCTCGTCTCTGATACTAATTTAGCCTAATAACGATAACTGGTTTCACTGAGGCTAAACCATAAGCATGCCCTGCGAATACTGATTAAGTAATTTGCCACCGAATGCTATGCGAACAATCGTCGTTCACGGAGCTTTACCACTTTTTTGCCATTTTACAAAACCAAGTTATTTTGTAATGAATTTTGAATAACGGGTCTTCCATCAGCCGCATCTAGCCTGGCTGGCCACTCAGAAGTTTTTTGTATATATAACAAAAGGTTAAATATAAATTTGACTCACCTGAGATAAATACCCCAGCATCGCTGTTTGCGATAACTATCGCCAATAGTGTTTCTTTGATAGAGCACTTTAATTATTAACTATATCTTACGACTCGCCAAGTGCGTTTCGCTTACGTATGATACTTAATAATTACTGAGTGACGTGACTATAGAGGTAATCCAATGAGAATCCTTCATACAATGCTACGAGTTGGTGACTTGCAACGTTCTATCGATTTTTACACCCAGGTCATTGGGATGGAATTGCTTCGCAAAAGCGAAAATCCCGAATACGAATACACACTGGCATTTGTCGGTTTCAAAGAGGAAACAGAAGAAGCCGTTCTGGAGTTAACTTATAACTGGGGTAAAGATAAGTATGACCATGGTGATGCTTATGGTCATATTGCGATTGAAGTGGATGATATTTATGCCACCTGCGACAAAATTCGTGCATTAGGGGGCAACATTACCCGGGAAGCCGGACCTGTAAAAGGTGGTACGACGGTGATTGCATTTGTTCGTGACCCTGATAACTACGCCATTGAACTCATCGAAAAAAAAGGTGCGGGGAAAGGTCTGGGCTAATAAATTCAAGCGTGTTAGCATTTGGCTGATTCATTACAACTTCGTTAACACGCCCTAATAGTTTATCCTTCTTTTCCTAATGAAATAACCACTCGCCGGTTTTTATTTCGTCCAAGCAATGTGGTATTTGGCGCAATAAAACGTTTCTCCCCATATGCAGTAACTTTGATTTTACTGGCATCAAGCCCTCGCTCGACAAAGAAAGCTTTCACGGCTTTAGCCCGTTCTCTGGATAATTCCAGATTCTTATAACGACCACCGTAACTGTCGGTATATCCATTAATGACCACCATATCTATTTTGGGATCATTTTTGACATAACGCCCGACCATCGCCAATTTTTTCTTGGATTCTTTTGTCAACTGGTCGCTGTTTTGCTGGTAATTAAGGACTGTAAATGCAATATCGTTAAACGAATAAGGGAGTAAACGACTCACACACTGCATAAATTTGTTGTAATGGCTTCGAAAGTTAATCGACGATAAGCCAACCGCTGTTGCGCCACCACCTGAATACCAATCATTAAAATAAAATGTTGGAAAATTCCCACTATCCAACTCGGAAAGCATTTCCCAGGCAGGCCGATCGCGCAAATTCCCATCAAATTGCTGATAAAAATTCAACTGTGCGACAGTCTTAGCCGATCGCCCCGGACGCCATGGCGGGGGAACACTTCTCAGTAATACTTCATGAGTCTGGGCAGGTAACCGGCGCATATCAAGCGAAAAATCCATATTAACATGGCGACTAGCCCTACTGGTAAACCGTGCAACGCCAAACGAGGGAATCACATGATCAAGCTCGCACGCCAACGGCGTCGACTCGGAAACAACCCAAGTTGAATCATCCATAGGGGCCTGATAAAGGCGCAGCCCACTACTGGCATTCACCAGTGTAGATAAACAAGCCCCACACAATAATAGTCGTCGCTTCATAGATCCTCACCTAATCCTACCCCCTGATATCGGCAATGACATAAAAAACTTTAAACATATTCGCACTCAGGCAAGCCATTTGTAATAATAGCGGGACGATGAACAAATCACATCTTCTATGACTGATAAGACCAGTTCTTTTTTAGCAAGCCGCTTTCGCGGTTACTACCCTGTTGTTATCGACGTTGAAACAGCAGGCTTTAACGCAAAAACTGACGCATTACTCGAAATTGCCGCCTGTTTATTGGATATCGATAGCAAGCAGCAATTAAAAATAGGTTCAACGTGTCACTTTCATGTCAATCCGTTCGAAGGTGCGAATCTTGAGCAAAGTGCTCTGGATTTTACAGGTATTGACCCTTTTAATCCGCTCAGACGAGCTGTTGATGAAGAGGAAGCTCTCAAATCAATTTTTCGGGAAGTCAGACGAAATTTAAAAGCTCATGGATGCAACCGAGCCGTGATGGTAGCCCATAACTCGGCCTTTGATATGAGCTTCGTCAATGCTGCTGTCGAACGTTGCCATATCAAACGGAACCCTTTTCATCCATTTGTCAGTTTTGATACCACATCACTAAGTGCCCTGGCTTTAGGTCAGACAGTTTTAGCAAAAGCATGTCTGAATGCCGGAATCGAATTTGATCATAACGAAGCACATAGCGCTTTGTACGATACGACAAAAACAGCAGAACTATTTTGCTTTATTGTTAACCGGTGGCAAGAACTAGGCGGATGGCCCGTATATCATGCAGAAATCAATGATGAACAAAACCATGCTACAAATTAGAAAACGCTTTTATGTTGATTAACGCGAAAATGAACGATATTTCAATAACAAACAAGAAAACATGAAACAGCAAAACCGCGTATAATTAATGAGTCTGTGCACATGTTTGGTTATCATTACTTTCATGCTAACACATCAGTAAAAACAAGAATCTAAAAAGACAGGCTTGTGCACAATGTAAATTCATTCAATGATTCATCATTCAATTGAATAACTGATTAACTAAAGGCCTGTTAACGTGAAGGTGGTTCGTTTTGTCTGTTTGTAAGTCAACAAAGACAATATTCCAAAAACCATCATCAAAAACTAACAATATCCTTATTATATTGCAACGAGGCTTTATCTTTGAGCATATCCCCTATTCCGTTTGAACGTTTACAACCTGATTTTAGTGAACTTCTAAATGGTCATTATTCTTCATCATCAGCTTATAGGGCTTTGCAACCCGAATTTGCAGATGCAATGGATTTCTTCTGTAAACAATCATTTTCAAATCTAATGCTGGTTCAAGCGCCTTTTTTTATTGAAGCGCAAGAATGGCTCAACGATTTCTTTCAGCCTCAACCCAAATCTATCACTGTTTATTCCATTGACGAAAGCCGCACGAGAGTCCTACAGATTGATGATTTAGACAAACTGAACCCGACAGATAAGGTGATGGATCCTAATCCTCGCTCTGAGATTATTGTTGCAGAGCACGTTGATCGAGAGACACTCTTTGGTCGCTGTGCACCAGAGCTAGTTCATGGCTCTTTAACAAATTCTCTGGAGCGATATCGCCCGGGACTGATTTGGCAGGCTAATCACGGCATTCTAGTTCTTCCTGTAGCCCACATGTTAGCTCAACCATCTTTATGGCTTGAGGTATATCAGTGCCTGTGCACCGGCCAATTTGACTGGCGATTTGTACAGCAATGGCCAGACAATTTAAACCTGCCAAATGCTCCCGTTCAATTGAAAGTACTTTTATGGGGAAACGCGCAAGAACTGGATGACATAATCGAAACCTACCCTAAGCTTTGGATCAAATCAGCTTGCAAATGTGAACTCAAAGAAGAGGTTCCTGCAACGTTGGAATATTCTCAAGCCTGGCTTGAAGCATTTTTTGACCAAGTTCAGCACCACGATGAAATATCAGCTGATGTACAGAATTGGCTACTCCAGCAAGCCAGCAAACACAGCGAGCATAATCATTATCTGGCTTTAGATTTCTATGCATTAAAGCAACTATTTCTTTTTTGTAAAATCCATTATGGGGAAATCACGCAAGACAATTTAAGGCAAGCCTATCATCAGCAACAATCCTATCGTTCGAATGAATGCCAATGGTCACGCCGAAGCTATCAGGACAGACAAGTCAAAATAGACCTACAGGGCAAAGAGATCGGCCAAATTAATGGATTATCTGTTCTGGAGAGTCCTGGATTAAGTCATCCTTTTGGGGAACCGCTTCGCATTACGGCAACAGTTCATCCGGGTGATGGAGATTTAGCCGATGTCGAGCGAAAAGCTGAATTAGCAGGAAATATCCACGCAAAATCGATGATGATTATTCATGGTTTTTTAACCCGTCAGTTTGCTAGAGACGGGCATTTACCGATATCAGGAACATTAGTCTTTGAACAGTCATATCATGAAATTGATGGTGACAGTGCATCACTTGCGGGTTTAATTACAATTTTATCCGCATTAAGTAATCTACCGGTCGATCAATCCTTTGCAACAACTGGAGCCATTGACCAAATGGGAAATGTTCTGGCTGTCGGTGGCGTCAATGAAAAAATTGATGGCTTTTACCAAGTCTGCCAGCTATTAGACCCTGAACACACACATTCAGTTATCATTCCCAAAGCAAATATGCTACAACTTAATCTGTCAGAAGAGATTATCGACGCAGTCCAGCAGAGCCGTTTATACATTTATCCGGTAGAACATGTTACTCAGGCGATCGAATTACTTCTGTGTTCTCCCATCCGCTCATCTCTATCAGGAAATGAACTATTGGAATTAATCGAGCAGCGCTCACAAACCTTTTATCAATTAGAACGAGATGATCAAATCATCCATCGCTGGATGCGATCACTCAAGCAAACCTTAAAAAAATTAGTAGGGTAGTTGTTTCATCCCTATAGGTTCGTTAAAGTACACGGAATTTTTTTGGAATAAAGAGTCAATATGTCCGAGCAAGCCAAATCACAAAAAGAATTAGGAAAACATAGTTTTTCCCGGGAAGAACTGCTTGCCTGCAGCCGCGGTGAGTTATTCGGAGAGGGAAATAGCCAGCTACCAGCCCCCAATATGCTGATGATGGACCGCATTGTCCATATTTCTGATGAAGGCGGTTTATATGGCAAAGGTGAAATCATTGCCGAACTGGATATTGAAAAAGATCTTTGGTTCTTTGGCTGCCACTTCCCAGGCGATCCAGTTATGCCTGGTTGTTTAGGGCTTGATGCGATGTGGCAACTCGTCGGCTTTTTCTTAGGCTGGCAAGGTGGCCCTGGTAAAGGTCGGGCTCTTGGTGTCGGTGAAGTGAAATTTACCGGACAAATCTTACCAACCGCTAAAACGGTGACTTACCGAATTGACCTTAAACGAACCATCAATCGGTCTTTAATTATGGGAATCGCTGACGGGCGTGTCGAAGTCGACGGCAAAGAAATTTATCATGCCAAAGGGCTGAAAGTCGGGTTATTCCAGGATCCAAGTACCTTTTAATATGACCTTTGCTTAGTATAAGGAAGCTTTTTCTTATTTTCTTTATGAGGATAAGCTCAAGCTGAGGTTAACTAAAAGTGAGCCCGGTTTCATCCGGGCTTCTATCTAATGAAAAAATTCAAACGCTGCCAGTTAATTTGTTAGCATTCCCCCACTACGCTCTTCAGACGCATCACGCCATCCGCCAAACCAATACCCTCGGGCATCAGCTCCAACATAAGGGCATGTTTCTTTAGATCGTCCGGATAAACCGGCCTGATACCCTTTTGCCCGAGCTCTTTCTAAGCGATCGCGTTTTTGTCTTTTCATAGAGCAACCCTCTTACTTGGTGGTAGTTCATTAAACAAAAAAAACAGAAGATGATTTTCACCTTCTGTTTTTACTATCGCTGAGCTTTAATCATTCGTCAAAGAGCAAATTTTACAGCCTAGTCTAACTACTTGATCTTTTTGTGACAGATAAGATTATTTTTTTCGTTTTGTGACAAATCTCACGAGTAATACGGGCAATAAAAGCAAACCCAACCAACTTCCATCCGCACCTTGGCGTTTATAGTGCTCCGTTGATGCACTGTAATCTGGACAAGACGAAAGACTCGATGAATCTGGAGCACTTGTCCCGGAGTGAGTTAGTTTAAATAAAACAGGGGTTGCATCCACCTTATCGATATAATCAGCCTTCGACGGATATTTATAGCCCGAGGCTAAAACGTAGATATTGCTGCCATCTGACTGAATTGCTTTTGCGTATTCAAAGCGGTAAAAAGGCCTTTTTGCTGTGGTTCCCTCTTCATAACATGTCAGGCTAGCCAGTGACCATACATGACTGTCTGCATCTCCATTACTCATATATCCAGGAACATCGAATAAAAACGCAGCCTGTTCACGACTAATCCCATTATATGAGGTTTGGGTCTGTCCACTCGCATCACGCCAGCCTACGGCAAGGCCTGTAGTATGATCGATTGCCCCAATTTCATTATTAGCACCATCAAATGGATTATCTTCCAGTGGCCATTTAACTGTTCCGGCCCCTGAAGTTGGCACACCGCTACTCACACTACTTAATTTACTAATAAAGAAGTTAACCGCCTGATTTTTCTCACTGGCTGCTTTGCTGGTCGTTAAGCGCTCATTACCAACGACATACACTGAACTGCTAATCGGATCAGTAATATCTACCGCCCACTGATCTCGTACATCATCATCATTACTGGCACCAATCAAATCAGTGCCACTCATTGTATATCGGTGAGTAGTTGAACCGTCATAGGTATATAATGCCGCCCGGGCACGGGCTCCACGCCGTGAACTACTATCAGAGTAACTGCTAAAACCGGCCATAGCACCTTCATCATTCATCCGGAGTGCTGCAGCAAAATAGTTCGCCGACTTACTGTTTAACCAGCCACTGGCTAAGGCCGTTCCTGATAAAGCCTGAGTAGTCCCCGATGTCAGGCTGCTAATACTCCCTAATGACCAAACCCAGGCTTGTGTTTCAAACCCGGGACAATACCGATAATAACCACTGCCATCGGTATCACCATCTTTATAACATTCATCGAAGCTGGTTGTATCTGAATCAACTAACGCTGTACTAGACATCCCTGCCACATACAGATTTCCAGAGCTATCTTCTCCAAACGTATAACCTACCGACAAACCACCGCCGGTTGAGGTATAGCTAGGCGTCAGTGAAATTCGATAATCACCATCTAAGCTTTCGACAAATCCTTTAGGCGCTGTTTGAGAATCAGGAGAAAAATCATATCCCGTGACCCAATAGGCACTCACACCACCAATAGTCTCTTTCTCAGAAGTCATATCGGTAATGTGCGTATCGTGATTATCACTGCTTGAGGTATCAAACACGTAGTATTTGGATAAAACACTATCACCACTACTATCGGTTAAGACATCAACATTACTGAAACTACTGGAAGCTGTGGCTGTAGCAGAAGAAAGATCAGAGCTGGTCAGAGCAAAAAACTGGCTACTATAACCGCTGCCATCATTAAATGCCGTTTTTAGGAGCTCGCGATAATCATCAAACCCATCACCAATATCAACGCCGTTTGTCTGAGCGCCATTCCAATACAAATCACAGACATAACTGGCGTACTGACATCCATAACCAAACGTATAAGGCTGATTAATATCAAAAAAGCTGAATGGTGTTCGTACCGCCTGTGCATTTGAAGTAATGAAATCACCATCTTCTGAAACAGCCGCTCCGGTCAGTTCATGGCGTGCATCAGCTAAACTACCTGTTTGATCAATCCCTATTTCCTGAACTGTAAAATAAGGATCAACATCGGCATAGCTGTAGGAGGCCAGTAATGCAAAGCCAATCGGTACATAGCGCAAAAATTGTTTTAACATCATTTAGTTTTTAATTCTTCCAATTCTTCCCAACGGTTAAACAACATCTCCAGCTGTTCCTCAGCAGCTTTAAGCTGCTCAAGTATGGGTTGTGTGACTTTCACATCCTGCGAAAAGAATCCCACATCACTTACTTGGGTCTGGAGCCCTTCCAGATCTTTTTCTACTTGCGCAATTCTCTCTGGGAGTTCATCAAGTTCCCTCTTTTGTTTGTAAGATAATCGTTCACGACTTTTATTTTCCTTTTGTCGTTTCTTCGGTTTATCTGCAGCCTTGTCTTTTTTAACAACAGAAGGGGGTTGAGACTGCCTTGCCAGCTGATTTTGTAGATCCTGATAGCCACCAACAGCTTTAATTAATTGCCCTTCACCTGCAAAAAACCAAGTCTGAGTCACTGTATTATCGATAAACGCACGATCGTGACTCACCAAAAAGAGAGTCCCTTTGTAATTCGCAATTAACTCTTCAAGAAGTTCCAGCGTTTCGACATCTAAATCATTGGTTGGTTCATCCAAAACCAATAAATTTGCTGGCCTAAGAAATAACCGGGCAAGCAATAAACGGTTTTTCTCTCCTCCAGAGAGGGCCTTAACCGGTGTAAATGCACGTTTAGGTGGAAATAAAAAATCTTGCAAATACCCCATCACATGGCGGCTTTGCCCATTAACGGTCACTTCTTGTTTACCATCAGCCAGATTATCCATTACCGATTTCTCTGGATCCAGGGTTTGACGATATTGGTCAAAATAGGCAACTTCCAGTTTTGTTCCACAACGCAAGGAGCCACGTGTTGGTGATAATTCCCCAAGCAATAGTTTCAACAGCGTTGATTTGCCACTGCCATTGGGACCCACTAAAGCGACTTTATCGCCCCGTTGAACCTGAAAACTGGAATCCCCGATAATCATCTGGCGTCCCCAGTCATAGCCCAAATGTTCAGCCTCAAACACCAATTTACCGGAACGTAAACCGTCATCGAGTTTCATTTGTGACACGCCCTGACTCTGGGCTCTATCTTGGCGTTCCTGACGCAATGCCTTTAATGCTCTGACCCGTCCTTCATTACGAGTTCGTCGTGCTTTAATCCCCTGACGGATCCAGGTTTCTTCTTCAGCTAATTTTTTATCAAACTGCGCATTTTTTTCAGCTTCAACGCGTAACCATTCAGCTTTCCCTTCAAGATATGTCTGATAATCACCTGGCCATGAAGTAAGAATTCCCCGGTCAATATCAACGATACGAGTCGCCAGTTTTTGAATAAATGCCCGGTCATGACTGATAAAAACGATGGTGCCGGAGAAATTCAGTAAAAACTCTTCAAGCCAACGGATCGTATCAATATCAAGGTGGTTTGTTGGTTCATCCAGCAACAATAGATCAGGCTGGCTCGCCAGTGCCTGAGCCAGAGCTACTTTTCGCAGCCATCCTCCAGATAATCCTTTTAAAGTCTGCGAACTTTCGAGCCCCAACCAGGACAAGGCCTTGTTAATTTGCTGATCGAAACTCCAACCATCAGCCGCCTCAATCTTTTCTTGAAGTAAAGCCAGCCGATTCAGGGCCTTCTCACTTGAATCACCACTCTGACTTAGCCGATAAAACTCACTTAAAAGCACACCGACCCGGCTATCGCTTTGAGAAACATAATCATAAACCGTTGTGCTTTGCGCTACTGGTGGATCCTGCTGCAAACGTGCAACCACGACACCATTAACCACCTGTCTCTGGCCAGAATCCAGTTCTATTTCATTCCCAAGGACCTTAAGTAGAGTACTTTTCCCAGCCCCATTGCGCCCAACCAGGCAAACCCGTTCCTGACGATGTATCTGTAAATTAGCATTATCTAATAGCGGATGGTCGCCATATGCCAACATAGCGTCCTGTAAATTGACTAACACAATTTTGCTCTCATTCTATTTATTCAGCGAATATCCCGACCATCGGCGATTATTGTGCCTGAATTCGGGTAATTAACCAACACTGGTGAATTGACTTGTTCCGTTCAAAATCAACCGGCAATGACTGCTTTGAAAAATTTTGCCATTGGTAACCATGTTCGGTCATCGCCTGCTCATCCAACTTAAATTGTCGTTTGTTATTTGAAAACACCAAGGTACCATCTTCATTCAAACAGCCCATCGCCTTATCAATCAGCTCAATATGGTCACGTTGAATGTCGAAAACACCTTCCATTTTTTTCGAATTGGAAAAAGTCGGCGGATCTAAAAAGATAAGATCATATGTTTGCGTGACAGAATCGGATAACCATTTCAGACAATCCGCCCGAATAAATTCGTGATCACTAATGGTCAGATGATTCAATCGGAAATTATCTTTTGCCCAATTAAGATAAGTATTCGACATATCGACTGTCGTTACCCGGGTTGCCCCGCCTAATGCAGCATGCACACTGGCCGTTCCGGTATAAGCAAACAAATTCAAAACCCGTTTACCACGGCTATGTTCGAAAAACCAACGACGCATGTTTCGATGATCCAGAAATAACCCGGTATCCAGATAATCTCGCAAATTGACATAAAATTTCGCATCATACTCATGAACAATAATCCGGTTTTTTTGTTCATCAATTTTCTGGTATTGCTGACGACCCTGCTGACGCTGACGCTGTTTAACGATCACTTTATCCGATTCAGATAAGCCACTCGCAACAATACCGGTTAACGCATCAAATAAACGCTGACTGGCTTTCTTAGGGTCTATTGATTTGGGGGCCCTATATTCCTGAATGACCCAATAATCCTGATATCGGTCTACAGCCATATTATACTCAGGCAAATCCGCATCGTAGAGCCGATAACATTGAACCCCTTCTCGTTTCAGCCATTTATTCAGTTTTTTCTGGTTTTTCTGCAAACGATTAATGAAATCCTGAGCATAACGCTGCGCTTCACCGACAACAGGTGTCTCATTTAATTGATAGAGTTTGAGAGAACAATCTAACGGGCCATTGAAGAAACGATACTGTTTATAGGAACGCAGTCGCAAATAATCCAACAGATGAACGGATGAAGATAACATGGCGACCTGCCACCCGGCAAAATGGGCTTTCAGCTGACGGCTCAAATCACTAAACAATCCAGTTAATGTCGGTGCATCATCGAGCCGTTCACCATAAGGTGGATTCGACAGCACAAGGCCGGGTTCATCCGAATCAAAGGGATTTGTTACATTTCGGGCATCACCTGATTCAATTTGGATCCATTTAGCTAACCCGGCTTGCTGAACGTTCGCTCGCGCCATTTTGACCATTCTGCCACTAATATCAAAACCAAATAACCGGCGTTGACACTGTTTTTTCCCCGATTCAGCCCGTTCATTGACCTCGTCCCGGAGTGATTTCCAAAGTGATTGATCAAATGAACTTAGCTGTTCTAGGGCATAATGCTGCCGGTAATAACCAGGGGCAATATCTGCAGCACTCATCAATGCTTCAATCAGTAATGTACCCGAGCCACACATGGGGTCAACCAATAGATTTTGTTGCCAGTTGGCCCGGGCGACAATCGCAGCAGCCAGATTTTCTTTTAAAGGTGCCGCGCCCTGCTCTTGTCGATAACCACGCTGGTGCAACGGCTCGCCAACCATATCAAAATAAAGATTCCCCTGGTCGCGGTGAATATGCAAAACAATCCGGATATCAGGTGAATGACGGTCCACGCTCGGGCGCTGACCACATTTAGTGTTAAAACGGTCAACTAATGCATCTTTGACCTTCATTGCCCCAAACTGGCTATTATTGATGATTTGATTGGTCCCGGAGCAATGAACCGCAAAAGTCTGAGTCGGTTCAAACCAGGTTTCCCAGTGAATATAATTTGCCGCTAAGTACAAATCCATCACATCATGGATAGCAAAACTTGAGAGCTTATACAAAATACGTGATGCGTAGCGACTCCACAGGCATGCCCGATAGGCCTGCTCCTCACTCGCCTTAAAAGCCACACCGCTACCGACGATTTTTAAATCAGTAATTCCTAAATCTCGCAGCTCTAACTCAACAAGAGGCTCCAGGCCTTTCGCTGCCGAGGCAAAATACTCTGCCATAATCTCTCAAATCGATGGATAAAATAGTTATCCATTATAGCCTTGTTTAGTTTAAATCCGTAGTTTTTAGCAGATTGATCGTAAAATAAGCGTTTAGCAGTATTTTTTATAATTATCCTTGCATTTGTCAATCATCTTCCCTAATATGCGCTTCATCGGACGCGGGGTGGAGCAGTCTGGTAGCTCGTCGGGCTCATAACCCGAAGGTCGTTGGTTCAAATCCAGCCCCCGCAACCAATCCGATATTCTTAAGTGTCGCGGGATGGAGCAGTCTGGTAGCTCGTCGGGCTCATAACCCGAAGGTCGTTGGTTCAAATCCAGCTCCCGCAACCAATTCTTTAACTCTCTTTTATTATTTATAATTTCCCTGTCTTACTGGAACATCTATCCCTCATTTGAAAATCCTGTTTTCTTAACATCTGAATCAATGTTATGTTGATTAACATCATATTCAAAAAACTTGAGAAATTTCATTGCTTGACTATATGCTACAAAGTTTCTCTTTTCTTCCTCTACCAAAGAAACAGCTCACAGAAGGCTTGAATCATTTTCTCAAGCAACAGCTTGCATGGTGTGACAACCCTGATTTTTCTGCTTGTTTTCCTTTTAGGGAAACGAATCTGCCTCAACACTTTTTTCAACAAAAAATCATAAAATCAGACGGAAATACGTATCTGACCGGTCCACGTTACGTTAACCGGAATATTCATAAACCATTCATTGAATTAGCCGCCTCGAGTGCACCTCTGACTGCGAAGGCTGCTGAACAAATTTTTAAAACCTGGCAACCTTTAAAAGCAAAAGCAATACGCATATTGCGGCGTACCCATACTCAAAGCAGCCCAACAAACTGTCAAATAGATCAATTCGTTTATGTCCGAACGCTTTCAAATAACCAGACTATTTCGCCAGTAACCGATACAGACTGCCAGATAACCCGGGCCTCATCATCTGATTTAAAAAGTGGTGTATGCAGGCAATAGAGCGTGCATATCAAACGACACTTCTTAAAATGCCTCACCTTCGAGGTCTGCTTGAACCAACCCAAATGGCCACTGTTGAAGAGGCTATTACTCATGCAAACGCATTCATTATCTACTATAGGCAAAGTCCGGCTGGATTATTCATCTATCATTTCCATACCTATGCATTTATTCCGGGCTATTGGGTCGATGAAAAAGTTATTCTGCCAGAGTTTCGAGGCAAGCATCTGGCAGCAATTGCTCAAAATAAGCT
Organism: Candidatus Celerinatantimonas neptuna; assembly: GCA_911810475.1. Lineage (NCBI taxonomy): Bacteria > Pseudomonadati > Pseudomonadota > Gammaproteobacteria > Celerinatantimonadaceae > Celerinatantimonas > Candidatus Celerinatantimonas neptuna. The sequence continues at coordinate 3,317,899 of OU461276.1, read as the reverse complement.
CTGTAAAAAACTCGCAGGCAATAGCAAATCAAATCTTTTACTTGGATGTATTGCCAATGGCAATATACCGTCGATTCGGTGTGCACAAGCCGCGGGACGTATCCCCATTCTGGAATATGCTTTTTTGACCCAAGATGATATCGCTGAATAGAACCTATTTTTATAACACTCAAGGACGAGTTGCAGTGAATAACTGATTGATATCGATTAGGTGATCTAGATGAGTTCAGTTAAAATGCAATCATTGCTTTTAGTGTTCGTTATCTAAAAAGATAAAACTATGTCTTATCATATTATTCCAGTCACTTCTTTTGCACAGAATTGTTCTCTTCTTTGGTGCGATGAAACCCTTCAGGCAGCACTTATCGATCCGGGTGGAGAAGCAAACAAACTGATTCAGGCCGTTGAAAAGCGAAAATTAACACTCACAAAAATCCTTTTAACTCATGGGCACCTTGACCATGTCGGTGCCACAGCAGCCATCGCAAAGCACTTTGGGGTTGACATTATTGGACCTCATCAAGCCGATCAATTCTGGCTCGATGCTCTGGCTGAACAGGGACAAATGTTTGGATTTGGACAAACAGATTCATTCAAGCCTGATCAATGGCTTAAACAAGGTGATGAAGTCAATGTTGGGAATATTTGTCTTGACGTGCGCTTTTGTCCAGGCCACACCCCCGGCCATATCGTTTTTATCGATCATTTAAAACATATAGCCTGGGTTGGCGATGTCCTGTTCAACCGTTCCATCGGACGTACCGACTTCCCACAAGGCAACTATGAACAATTGATCCAATCGATCCGGGAACAATTATTAACACTTGAAGATAATTATGTCATCATCCCCGGTCATGGCCCTTCATCAACAATTGGTGATGAACGGTCACATAATCCTTTTTTACGATAATCTATATAGCCAGCTTTCCCTGCTGGCTGTTCTATTACAATTTAACTTTGCAGCATCGGGGGCATACAAATCCCTGTTCCAGCAAGGCCACAATAACCTTCTGGATTTTTTGCCAGATACTGCTGATGATAATCCTCTGCATAGTAAAATTCGTCGGCAGGATGAACCTCTGTTGTAATAGGAGGCTTACCAGCCTGAGCCAATGCCTGCTGGTAACTTTCCAATGCACGTTCTGCTAGACGATACTGATGTGGATTAGTTGTAAGTATTAATGAACGGTATTGAGTTCCGATATCTCCGCCCTGACGCATCCCCTGAGTCGGGTCATGATTTTCAAAAAAGAGCTTCAACAACCGTTCATAACTGGTACTCACCGGGTCAAAAACAACTAATACAGCTTCAGCATGCCCGGTCTGCCCCGTACAAACTTCTTCGTAAGTCGGGTTTGGTGTATACCCATCCGCATATCCAACGGCTGTCGATACCACACCTGGTTGTTCCCAAAATAAACGCTCTGCTCCCCAAAAGCATCCTAGCCCAAAATAAGTCACTTCCATCGACTTATCAAAGGGACGTAAATAAGATGTATGATGCACAAAATGCTCTCCGGAAACGGGCATACTATCTGCTCGCCCGGGCAAAGCCTGTTCCGGTTTTACCATGATGGTTTTATCGACCATGTTAACTCCTCATTCTGATACTTATCGGGCCTTTGTTGAGCCATAAATACCATGTGTACGCTACATTATTTATATAAATATGTCAGCCGAATAATCAACGAATTAACAAATAAAAAGGCACCTTCATTACAGATGCCTTCCATAGGGTATTACAAAAATAACTAAGCTACATTCATTTTAGCCCAGGTGTCACGTAAACCAACTGTACGATTAAAGATCAGATGTTCTGGTGTTGAGTCAGAGTCTGAACAGAAATATCCCTGACGTTCAAACTGATAACCTTCCCCCACTTTCGCATTTTGCATTGTCTCTTCAACAAAACCTTTGCATACACTCAATGAGTCAGGATTAACCACATCTAAAAAGCTTTCTGTAGCACCAGGATTTGGCACGTTAAATAATCTGTCATAGATACGAAATTCAGCAGGCTTGGCAGTATCGGCACTCACCCAATGAATGACACCTTTTACTTTCCGACCTTCAGGAGCTGCGCCAAGTGTACCGGGGTCATAGCTGCAATAAATGGTTGTGATCTGCCCAATATCGTCTTTCTCAACCCGTTCAGCTTTAACAACATAAGCATTACGCAGGCGGACTTCTTTACCCAGAACTAACCGTTTATATTTTTTGTTGGCTTCTTCCCGGAAATCTTCTCTTTCAATCCACAACTCACGAGAAAAAGTAATTTCCCGCTCTCCCATCGATTCATGTTGTGGATGAACCGGTGCGGAAATTGTCTCCTGTTGACCTTGCGGATAATTTTCAATCACCAGGCGAACCGGATCTAATACCGCCATGCTGCGCGGAGCATGGTCATTAAGATCTTCACGAACACATGCTTCTAACATCGCCATTTCAACTGTGTTCTCTTGCTTTGTCACCCCGATACGCTGACAAAAATCTCGAATCGAATGAGGTGTATAACCCCGTCGACGCATACCGGCAACCGTTGGCATACGCGGATCATCCCACCCGGAAACAATACCATCAGTCACTAGAGTATTTAATTTACGCTTCGATGTGACTGTAAATTCAAGATTCAGTCGAGAGAATTCATATTGATGAGGACGAGGATTCCAATCAATTGACAGATTATCTAAAACCCAGTCATACAACCGGCGATTATCCTGAAACTCAAGTGAACATAACGAATGAGTAATTCCTTCCAGAGCATCAGAGATACAATGTGTGAAATCATACATTGGATAAATGCACCACTTATCGCCACTCTGATGATGGTGAGCAAAACGAACTCGATACAAAACCGGATCACGCATCACCATAAATGGAGATGCCATATCGATTTTAGCTCTAAGACATGCTTTGCCTTCTTCATACTCACCTGCACGCATTTTCTCAAATGCAGCCAGATTTTCTGCAGCAGGTGTATCACGGTAAGGGCTGTTCTTACCTGGCTCTTTCAAAGAGCCCCGATACTCACGGATGGACTGAGGGCTAAGAAAATCAACATATGCTTTGCCCTGCTGAATTAAATCAACGGCAAATTCATATAGCTTTTCAAAATAATTTGACGAGTAACAGACATCACCACTCCAGTTGAACCCTAACCATTTAATATCTTGTTGGATCGATTCAACATAGTCGATATCTTCTTTTTCAGGATTCGTATCATCAAAGCGCAAATTACATTGACCCTGATAATCTTCAGCGATAGAGAAATTCAGGCAAATTGCTTTTGCATGACCAATATGTAAATAACCATTTGGTTCCGGTGGGAACCGAGTATGAATAGCTGTATGCCGACCCGCTTTCAAATCTTCATCAATAATCTGACGAATAAAATTGCTAGGGCGTGACTCCGCCTCACTCATCACTTATTACCTATATCCATTGTTCCTTGAATAGCCAAGTATCATCGCTAATCTTCCCGCGAACTACAAGCCTTATCTGAATTCTATAGATGATAAAAGCCTACTTAAAGATCAATTCGATGATAATTCAGGCAAATCAGAAGCCTTACCAAAAAATACAATCAAAATCTGTCATAGGGAGTGATTACAATTCGCTTTTATTAAAAATAATAAGTTAAGTGAAATTAGGAATAAACCAACACAAATATATCCCAGATAAATGACATGATACTTATCATCAAGACTTATTTTTTATAAATAATTAATTAATATTAAAAAGCCAAATATTTGTCATAATTATCGTATTAAATATTCTTTTCAAGACGAATTAGTATCTCGAAAAGAACGTTTCGCTTGTCTTATTTTTTTGTATGAAATAAGTTAAAATTAGACTATCGTTGGTTTAGTCATGTTGACACAGGAGTACGTATGCGCTTAATCCCTCTTCAAAACGGTTCTGATGTCGGTATCTGGGCTGGTCAGTATATTGCGGACCGGATTAACCAATTCGCACCGGATAAAAACAGGCCATTTATTTTAGGATGCCCTACTGGTAGCAGCCCACTAAGTGCTTATAAAGAACTGATCAACCTCTATCAAAGAGGGTTAGTCAGCTTCGAGCATGTTGTAACATTCAATATGGATGAATACGTGGGCCTCCCAGCCGAACACAGCCAAAGTTATCGTACATTTATGTACGATAACTTCTTTAACCATATTGATATACAGCCACAAAACATCCACCTTCTGGATGGAAATGCGATCGACCTGGAACAAGAATGTAAAAACTACGAAGCTAAAATAGCCAGATATGGACACATTCATCTATTCATGGGGGGAGTCGGAAGTGACGGGCATATCGCATTTAACGAACCGGGGTCATCTTTGTCATCCAGAACACGGGTTAAAACCCTAACAGAGAATACCCGACAAGCCAACTCACGCTTTTTTAACTCATTAGATGAAGTACCCCGTCAGGCATTAACAATTGGTGTGGGTACACTACTCGATGCACAGGAAGTCATGATTCTGGTTGATGGTCCACACAAAGCATTGGCTCTTCAGGCTGCGGTAGAAGGCAGCGTCAATCATCTATGGACAGTTTCAGCCATGCAACTTCATCAAAAATGCATCATCGTTTGCGATGAGTCATCTATGGGAGAGCTCAAAGTCAAAACAGCTAATTACTTCAAACAGCTTGAAGCCGGAAATATTCAATCGGTTTTGGACAACTTATGAAATACGCATTAACTCAAGCCACCCTCTTTGATGGGGAAAAAATTATTTCTGATCACGCACTCATTCTTGAAGGTAATCAGATCGAATCCATTGTTCCTGAAACAAAACTACCCTCGCATGTAACCTGCTATGCAATGCCTGGTCAATTAATTGCTCCGGCTTTTATCGATCTACAACTAAACGGATGCGGGGGGGTCATGTTTAATGGCTCTGTCAGTGAAAAAACCCTCGAAACAATGCATCAGGCTAACTTAAAAAGTGGTACAACAACTTTTCTGCCCACATTGATAACGACAAGCCAGGATGAGATGAATCTCGCCTTTACTGTTGCATCGAATTATCGCAGTCAATATCCTTACCGACTCCCGGGCTTACATCTTGAAGGACCTTTTATCTCAACAGCCAAAAAAGGGATCCATACGGAATCTTTTATCCGACCGTTAACTGACGAAGATGTAAAATTACTAATCAAACATGCAAACGAAATTACCCTGTTAACGGTTGCCCCGGAAAATGCAAGTCCAGAACAGATTAAAGAATTGTCACAAAATGGCATTCGTGTTTCGCTCGGCCACTCAAACGCCAGTTATGAACAAACCCAAGCGGCCTTTAATGCTGGAGCAAAATATGCGACGCATGTCTACAATGCAATGAGTGGTCTCAAAGGACGAGAGCCTGGTGTGCTCGGCGCTATTTTTGATAGTAAAAACATCTATGGCGGCATCATTGTTGATGGTTTACATATAGATTATGCCTGCGTCAGAATAGCCAAAAAATTACTCAAAGAGCATCTTTATCTGATTACGGATGCAACAGCAGCAGCAGGCTCAGACATTCACGAATTTGAATTTGTCGGACGGACAATCCATGTGGAAAATGGCCATTGTATTGGAACTGATGGAACATTAGGCGGGTCAATGCTAACGATGAATGAAGCCGTACGAAACTGCATACAACACGTCGGCATTGAAAAAGAAGAAGTGCTGAGAATGGCAAGTTTGTACCCTGCCAGAGCCATTGGTCTTGATAATCAACTGGGCACAATAGCCCGCGGTTTTATCGCCAATCTGGTCCTGCTTGACCCTCAATATAACGTCACATCAGTCATTGAAGCAGGGGAATTAATCCGATTTGAATAACACAAACAACATGATTAGCCCTTGGCAAATCAAACGGATGAATATAGCGGTAGTTTATCGCCTTATTGATCAATGCGGCCCTATTTCCAGAATTGATATTGCTAAAATCAGCCAGTTGGCACCAGCCAGCATCACCAAAATCACACGTCAGTTATTAGATGCCGATTTGATTCATGAAACAGCTCAGCAGCAATCGACCGGTGGACGACGGGCTATCTCACTGATGAGTAATGATCATTTTCAGTTTCTGTCTATTCGATTAGGGCGAGGATGCCTGGATCTGGCCATTTATGACCTGGCAGGCCATCAATATGACTATCAAAGTCAGCCTTTTATAGCTATTCATGAAGACGATGTTGTAAAAGAATTAATTAGAGCAATCGAGGAAATGCTCCGCCACAGAGGCACTGATTTGCCGCTGATAGCCATTGCTATCACATTATCAGGATTAGTTGCAACAGAAACGGGCATCATTCGCTATACCCCTCACTTCGGGCTGCGTGACTGCCCTCTGGGAAGTCTCATTCACCAGAGATTTCACCTCCCGACTTACATCGGTAATAATACACGGGCGATGGCTCTCGCCGAACATTACCTTGGGAATGCACAAGATATCGAAGATAGCGTATTAGTCAGTGTTCACCATGGGACAAGTGCTGGCATCATTGTAGCAAATGAGGTATTCACCTATCCGGATCGGGACTTAGGTGAAATAGGCCATATCCAATTAGACCCTCTCGGTGAGACATGTCAATGTGGGAACATTGGTTGTCTGGAAACCATATGCTCTAATCCGTCTATTTTGAAACGGGCCCGGCAGTTACTGGGAAACTCTGAATATCACTCAGACCTTTGTATGGATGATGAGATTGAACGCGTTTATCAACTTGCAACAAAAGGTGATGCACTCTGCCAACCGTTAGTCGAACGAGCGATTGATGCATTAGGACAAGCAATTGCAATAATCGTGAATCTATTCAACCCACAAAAAATTTTAATTGCCGGAGAAATTGTGTCTCTTGGAGACAGATTATTCGAGAGGCTTTATAAAAGCCTACGCCACCAAACACTAACCTCTTTTAGAAAACAACTAAAAATTGATAAGGCCTATTTTCAAAATACACCAACAATCGGAGGGGCAGCACTCATTAAACGGGCTATGCTAAATGGCGAACTGCTCATCAAAATAACAAATACAAAATCAAGCCAAACAGACTAACTGTTCAAACAAAACGGGCCATCAGGGCCCGCTTTATATTTACACTAAAAAGGCATTTTCATACCAGGTGGTAATTGCATTCCCCCAGTAATTTCTGCCATTTTTGCCTGACTGGTTTCTTCAACCCGGCGACTTGCATCATTGATTGCGGCTGCAACCAAATCTTCAAGCATTTCTTTATCATCTTCCATCAGGCTATCATCAATTTCGACACGACGAACATTATGATTCCCGGTCATTGTTATTTTTACCAAACCGGCACCTGACTCACCAGTCACCTGTAAATTAGCAATTTCATCCTGGGCTTGTTTCATGCGCTCTTGCATCTGCTGAGCCTGTTTCATGAGGTTACCCATTCCACCCTTAAACATAATTTTTCTCTCTCTTGGCTAGTTGCAGCAATTAAACCCGATCTGATCGCTTAAAATCAAGCTCAATCAGTATTTGATGCTATCATCATCTAATATTGCCCCAAAACGGCGGGTCAAAAATTGCACATCTGGGTCTTGTATCAATCTTTCCCGGGCTGCTTCTAACTGTAACTGGTGACAGGTATGTTGGTGTTCCAACGGCGTCTGAGCATTTGCATTTAAGCCAACCTGAAATTCAACTGACTGTCCGTCGAGATAAGGTCGTAGCGCTACAGATAACTCTTGCGTGATAGCTGTTTGCAATAGATGTTTAAACTCTGGTTTCACATGCAAACACAATGAATTATCCGTCAGTTCAAATACAGAATTCAAACCAACCTGACGAGCCCGGGGACCAATAGATAACTGATCCAAAACATCCGCCCAATGATGTTTGGGTAATCCAATATCCGCCCGGGGCAATGGGTGCTCGAGTTCAAGCGCAGCCTTACGTCGTTTTGCGCTGTCTCTGGCGGCAAGCTCTGCTTCACTTTGATAAACGGGAGTTGGGATCTCATCGTCACGGATCGTCGGGGCCTGAACATTTTTATCACAGTAAGTCACATCAGATGAAAAATCATCGACAGACAACGGCTCATCCTGTTCCCATGGAGGAGGCACCTGCTCAAACTCTTCCGGAGGGGAGGCATCTTCACTCTGAGAATATTCAGCATCACAGTGCTCAGATGGAGCACTCTGCACCTGACCCTGATCGTTTTGTGTCTGGCGTGTTCCTTCTTTAAAAGAAATTGTGTGTGCTGTCTCTACCGATTCCGACACCTCATTTTCAATTGTTTTCACTTGCGAACGTAACAGGCTGCGTGTTTTTAATAACGAAGCTACTGAAAATGGCTCTGGCTCTGGCTCTGGCTCTGGCTCTGGCTCTGGCTCTGGCTCTGGCTCTGGCTCTGGCTCTGGCTCTGGCTCTGGCTCTGGCTCTGGCTCTGGCTCTGGCTCTGCAGATAATAATACGCTCTGAGTCCCGCTCAAATCTTTTTGCTCATCATTCCCTGATAACAAAACAGCCTGCGCTTCAATTTCATGTTGCTCTGCAATGAGCTGACCTGCGAGCTGCTCATCATCAGTCGCATTAGTCCCTCCAGATTTATCCGGAATATGACTGACTGAAACAGCATCATTCATACTCGACGAAGCCGCCTTTAGATCTGATAAACCAGACGATAGATCAATCGCAGCAACTGGCTGAAAAGCCAACATCCGCATCACGGTCATTTCAAAACCACTACGAGGCGTTGGCGCATAAGGCAGGTCACGCAGACCGGTAATCACAATCTGGTAAAGAAGTTGAATCAATTGGCTATCACACTGCCCGGCCAGCGAAGCAACATCAGGATCTGTCGCATTAGACAATAGCTGATGCAATGCGACTTGATGAAGCAACTGAGCCATCTGTTGATGTAATTGATGATAATCTGGATACAACAATTGTAACTGCTCAATGCATTGAAAAGCCTTGTCTGAATGACCGGCAAGAATATGATATAGCAACTGTCGAACATGATGAGGATCAAGGATCCCCAACATATCAAGAGTTGGTTGATAACCAATATGGTTATTCCCTAAAACAAGTGCCTGATCCGTTAAACTTAGAGCATCTCGCATACTGCCATCAGCAGCATGTGCGAGTAATTCCAAGGCAGAGTCATCAAACGTTACCTTTTCAGCTTTAAGAATATAAGCTAGTCGATCCCGAATCTGTTCTTCGGTAAAAACCGTCAATTGGAACTGTAAACAGCGAGACAAAACAGTAATTGGAAGTTTCTGAGGATCGGTCGTAGCCAACAGAAATTTCACATGCTCAGGCGGTTCTTCCAATGTTTTTAATAACGCATTAAATGAATGCCGGGATAGCATATGGACTTCGTCAATCAGGTAGATTTTATAACGTCCCCGTACCGGTCGATACTGAACATTTTCCAGAAGTTCACGCGTATCTTCCACTTTGGTTCTTGAGGCTGCATCGATCTCCAGCAAATCGACAAACTGCCCGTGTTCGACAGCTTTACAATTACTGCATTGACCACAGGGATGGGCAGAAACTCCTTTTTCGCAATTTAAGCTTTTAGCAAATAATCGTGCAAGAGTTGTCTTCCCTATTCCCCGGGTTCCGGAAAACAAATATGCGTGATGAAGCGTTTGCTTTTCTAACGAGTTAGTCAGCGCTGTTAATACATGTTTTTGCCCAACGACATCAGCAAACTGCTGTGGACGCCATTTCCGAGCTAAGGCTAAATAACTCATGATCATGCTCCTATCAGCAAACTAGTTATTCACCCTGATATTCAATCAGATGAGTTACTTTCACATCCAACTGTTCCAGACGCTGTTTTCCAGGAAGATCAACAAGATTAATTACAAAAGCTGCGTCACTAATTATCGCCCCTAATTGACGAATCAATGCAACCGTTGCCTCTGCAGTCCCACCTGTTGCAATTAAATCATCAACAAGTAACACTTTATCATTTTCATTTAAAGCATCTTTATGGATTTCAACACAATCCATACCATATTCCAGTTCATAACTCTGGCTAATAGTTTCCCGGGGCAACTTACCAGGTTTACGAACCGGAATAAATCCAACACCTAACTCAAGCGCCAGCGGCGCACCGAATAAAAATCCACGCGCTTCAGTACCTGCGACCTTAGTAAAACCACAATCCTTATATATAGCAACCAATTCATGAATAGTGGCGGCATAGGCCTGTGGGTTTTCCATAAGACTCGTAATATCGCGAAAAATAATACCTGGCTTAGGGTAATCGGGAACAGCTTTAATACTTTGTGCAATTAAAGCGTAAGTTTCTGGCTTCATAATCTATCCAAATCGTCAAATAAAAAGCCCATTGCATAGCAAGGGCCTTTTGCGGGTGTATTGATTTTTACAGTAAAAACTCACCCATCAACACCCCAATCTTAAAGACAGATTATCGCAATTTGTAGCTACATTGCAAAGCCCAACTTAAACAGATACACCAGAACGACACGACGAATTTAAAAATCCACAAAAAAGTTCGAAAAACATACTGGACTTTTTCCCAAGAATACTTTAAAACGCCGACATTATCTTTTCAGGAACAATTATGCGCCTTATTTTAGCCCCCATGGAAGGCGTCGTTGACGCACAAATGCGCCAGCTACTCACAACGATTGGTGGGTATGATCTATGCGTAACCGAGTTCATTCGAGTTACAGAACAAAAACTCCCACCCAAAGTCTTTTACCGGCTTTGCCCTGAATTACATCACAATGGAGTTACATCTTCGGGTGTTCCAGTGCGGGTTCAATTACTAGGCCAAAGTCCCGATTGGCTTGCAATCAACTCAATAACTGCTATTAAACTCGGCTCTGCTGGGATTGACCTGAACTTCGGTTGTCCAGCTAAAACTGTCAACAAAAGCAGAGGCGGTGCAATATTACTGAAAGAACCACAACTCATTTTTGATATTGTAAGAGCTGTTCGTAATGCAGTTCCTTTACACCTTCCGGTCTCTGCAAAAATTCGACTGGGCTATGAAAACACCCAACACACATTTGAAATAGCCGATGCAATTGCAACAGCAGGAGCAGATGAGTTGACCGTTCATGCAAGAACAAAAATAGATGGCTATCGTCCTCCAGCCTATTGGCACTGGATCGACGCCATCCGTCAACGGATTAATATCGACGTCGTAGCTAACGGTGAAATATGGGATAAAGCATCATTTAATCAATGTAAAGAGCAAGCCAAAACAAACTCTTTTATGATAGGAAGAGGAGCTATTGCCCGGCCAAACATCGCTCAGATGATAAAAAAAGACGAACCTCAAATGACCTGGACTGGTATCCTTGAACTATTAATCCAATTTGCAGAACACCCAGCGAGCCTTCATGAAGCCATTTATTTCCCGGCCAGGGTCAAACAATGGTTTAGTTACCTAAAATTAAGCTATCCGCAAGCGGATCCTCTCTTTAGAAAAATAAGAGTTTTACGCGAGTATCATGATATAAAGCATGAATTAATAGCTGCTTTAAATAATTAACAAGCTCCCCAAATAAGCCAAGAATACAACTGACACACTTTATATTATGACTCTTAATTCAAAGCAGATATTCATATTTGCTATTACATATAAATAACAGATAAATCATCAATAGTTCATTCAATCGACTATCTAAAATAACCTCATAAATTAAGTAAAATATAGACTGGTTGTTGATTCATATCATGACTGTTAACAAAACTGCTCCATATACTTACCGTTTAGTGTCAATAACAATATATGGGAATGACTTTGGAGTATTCGCATTATCAAGCTAGACTGGAAGGGATGATGGTAGCAGTCAAGCGGCAAATTGTTGAATATTTGTTGAAATCTGACAATCTGGAATGGCAAAAAAAAGCTGCAATTCTTGATACCCTATCACATGCCGATTTTGTAGATTATGCATGTACAATTGTTGATCCGACATTGGAGCCTTTACTTGTTGAATTGCGCCGAATCGATGCAGCGCTTTGTCAATGCGATATTGGTCTTTATGGTATATGTAGCGATTGTGAAGAACAAATTGAAACACATCGGTTAGAAAAGGATCCTTGCATCCAACGTTGTGAGAGTTGCGAGAAAAAACGTCAAATGCAAAAACGACAGGATCTTTTTGCATTGTAATCGTAAATTAAAAAGCTTGGCGGCCAAGAAACGAGTGGGACAAGGTTGTTCCATCAACATTGTCTAACTCACCGCCGACCGGTACGCCGTGGGCGATTCTTGATACTTTAATCTGCCTTTGTTTTGCCAAGTCAGCAATATAATAAGCCGTTGCCTCACCTTCTACCGTTGGATTCGTAGCCAGAATCAACTCGTTTATAGGCTCTTCATCCAACCGGTGTTCAAGTAAATCCAACCCTATTTCATGCGGTCCGATACCGTCGATTGGAGATAAATGTCCCATAAGTACAAAATACAATCCAGAATACTGGGCTGTCTGTTCTATAGCAACAACATCTGCCGGGCTTTCCACTATGCAAAGCAATCCACCACTCTGTCTCTTTGATGACTGACAAACCGGACATAAAGTATCCCCTTCAGAAAAGTTACGACATTGAGAACAATGGCCGATATTCACCAAAGCCTCAGATAACGCTTCTGCCAATTCAGCAGCTTGTGTTCTTTTCTGTTCAAGCAATGAAAATGCCATTCGCTGAGCACTTCTGGGCCCAACTCCCGGCAAAGCCTGAAACGCCTGAATCAACCGATCCAAACTCGGGGTATATTTCATTAAATCTTCACCTCTTGAATTTTCATACTTTAGTCAATCAACTGATAGTCTTCTTTTAAACAACGAATAATGTCATTTTTCGGATGATCAGACAATTGAATAGCTTGACCTGTAATGGTCTGTGCTATTTGTATATATGTTCGCGAAAGGTCCATCATCGCCTCAACAGGCAAAGCCGTATCACGAGCAAGAGCAAAGCGCTCAGCCATACGATTTTTGTTCAGTAAAATATCAGGATCAGAGAAAAAGTTGAGTAACATCTGCCTAAAACCTTCTTTTGAATTCTCAACGATATTCCCTTGTTGATAGGCATCCTCATCCCAAATTCGTGATGAATCAGGAGTACCGACTTCATCCATATAGATTAACTGATCCTGGCCATCTCGATCCGTGACATAACCAAATTCAAATTTAGTATCTACAAAAATTTGATTATGTGCAGACAGGGCATTACTAATCACATTGAAACCTTGCTTTAGCAAGGTCTCATATTGCGAAATATCATCAGTATTCTGAAAGCCAAACGCTTTATAATTATCAATTAAGTCACTTCGGGACACATTGACATCATCAACCTCAGGAACACCAGGAATACCTTCCAGAATTCCTTTTGTAGATGGTGTGATTAGCAATTCAGATAGCTTTTGGTTTTTCTTCAATCCATCAGGTAACTCAATACCACAGAAATGACGCTCACCACATTCATAGGAACGCCACATAGATCCCGTAATATATTGTCTGGCGATCGCTTCAACCATAACAGGCCGGGCTTTTTGTACAATCCATACCAGTGGATGAGGAATATCAAGAATATGATTTTGTGCAAGACCATGTTGACGAAACAGCTCGAACCAGTGGTTAGAAATTGCATTAAGTGCAGCCCCTTTACCCGGGATCCCCTGCATATTTTGATCACCATGCCATATACAGTCAAAAGCCGAAATACGATCGCTAATCACCATCACAGCCAACGGCGTGTCGAAAGCAACCGGATAGTCCTTTTCCTGAATTAACCTTCGACTGTCATCCTCTGTTAACCAATAAACCGATCGAACCTTACCGCTATGGACGGGCAAAGCCGTACGAATTGGTAAATCATTATTGACAGCCATCACCTGGTCGGCAACATTCATGGGTATTTGATCCTATATAATGAAACAAGAACAAAGACAGTAAACCGCATACTCACTGTCTATCAAAAACCAGATTGTACCAAACCTTGATGGCGATAACAGCGATTGAGTCACTCTGACCAATAGTTGGATAGCATTTTACAAGAAATCAGTTAAATTCAACCGAACGAACCGACAGATGATAGCCCTTTATCGCTGAAATATACTGAGTACTCTGGAAAATAGCCTGAGTAAACGTATCAGCATTAACGGCTACAGTGACTCGTACGCCATATTTATCCTGACGAGGGTTTGGGTGCTCACAACCCTGTATTTTCAATTCACGCTCAAGCACAGCAAGATCTTCTGGAGTAGCTTGTCGCAAACCTGAAAGGATTAAATCAAATTGGTAAATCTTCATTACATGCCTTGTTATCAATGATGCTAATTGATCCATAAAATGGTCAGCCAATAATTATGGCGATAAAAAATCAGGAAACAATAGCACTTTCTTACTAATATTGATGGTATTGATACAATTTTCAGGCAATCGAGTTCTAAAAATAGAGGACAAATGAAAGTTTAGCTCATTTTTTGCCCATGCAACATGAAGATTAAGTCAATAGTATGTGTTGCTATACACTTGCTATTTGGATTTTTTATGTGCTGATGTAAACCTCCTCTCAAAATAGATGTATTCCGATTTAGAGTTCTTCCGTTTAAATTAACCCAATGGAAAACGCTGATGAAAAAATCACGCTATACGGAATCGCTGATAGTTAAAATCTTGAAGGAGGTTGAAGCTGGCCGAAAAGTACCGAATGTCTATCGTGAATACGGCATTGCTAATACTACTTATTACAACTGGAAAGCCATATATAAAGCCATATATGATGATATGGAAAGCTCAGATATCAAGCGATTGAAATAGCTTGGAAAGGAGACCCGGCGGTTAAAACAAATATATGCAGACTTGAGTTTGGATCACTCCATTCTCAAAGAGGTTATCGAAAAAAGCTTTAAAGCCATCGGTTCGCCGTGATCTGGTTGATTATGTGAATAAAGTGCATAACATCAGCCTACGCAGAACTTGCCTAGTTGTTGGCATTAATGATTCACTTTATTAATATCAGCCTGATTTTCATCAAGAAATATGGTCATTGATGCACTCAAAAAGCAGTTGAGCATCATCACATATGCCGTTCTAAATCGAACAATAGAATTCTATGCTACATAGAAGATTTGTTTGAATTAGATAACTAAAATTTACTCAATAAGATATTTTTAAACAAAATGAAGATATGGTTAGCCGGAAACTAAAAATCATCCCTTACAACAAGATTATTTAACTATTAATGGACCCATTTGGCCATAAACCTTGCAATCCAGGGGCCAAATAAAATAATAATAATGAGTCGACATGTTTGCAACGCCATAATAAAAGGTACATTGACAGGCGTAGATAAAGCAATAATTGCAATGACATTAGCCCCTCCGGGGCTTGTTGCTAAATAAGCTGATAGTAGATCAACATGGAACCAATAACTAACACCAACCCCAAGTAATGCACAGATAAAAATAAGAATTACATTAGCAATTAACACCCTCGGCAACGCATATAACGAGGCCTTTAAAGTCTGCTGATCAAATCCTAATCCAATAACCCACCCAATGACTAAGTAACTTAAGATTAATAATAGTTGGGGAAGATCAATTGTTAAGTAGCCGTTCAAATGCAAAAAAGCAGCCAAGATCATAGGAACTAACATCGCTCCAGCAGGAACACGCCCTATTCGGCCGATCACAATACCCCCAACAGCAACAAGCAGCGTCATCTCAACATCAAACCAATTAGGAGTAACAAACCAACCGGCAAAAAGAGATTGATGTGTATAATTTCCGGAAAGTGTCGCTGAAGCAACCAATGACGCAACAATTACCACTAATAACACACGTAGATATTGCATAAAAGCAACTAACCGGGCGTCAGCTCCAAACTCTTTTGACATAACGACCATCGCCCCAGCTGCACCTGGAGAGGCCCCCCAAATAGCAACGCTACTGGGTATAACATGAAGACGAGCCATCACAAAGCCAAGTCCCCAGCTCAAAACCATAATCGAAATAATCACCGAGAAAAATAGCAACCAATCCGAAAAAATTTCTGACAAAATTGAATGGGTAAGTGTTTTTGCAATCAAACAGCCTAGTAAAGCCTGTGCCAGCAGATAACTCCATTTCGGTAATTTAATCTGACTCCCGGTAAGGGCTAAAGCAATCCCGGCAAACATCGGACCAAGCATCCAACCGGCAGCCAGACCTACCCCATTAATGAGTAATGCCAAAAGTACCGAGGCAATTATTAATATCAACCACTGATGAAGACGGGATAATTGAGTTAAAAAGCCTAGTACTCGATCTAATCTAGCCATAAGATCCTTTCAAAAATATCCTAAAAATATGGGGTCAATCATTCGAAACGACTATTCAAAACGGCCAAATATATATCAATAGAGCTTTCCCCAAAGCATGATGAATTGTAATTTAGTGCAATCAATGGACTGATGAAATGAATATAGCTCTTTAAAGCTTGTTTAATGCAGACCTAATCAAAAAAATCCTCCATTATCACATCAGGCATTATACTCAGCGTTTAAGGATAAAATAACTCAAACAAAAGGCGCTAAAATCTCCCTTTAAGATACATAATTACCATTTATTTTCAGCCCCTACTTAGAATTGGTCTGAATGAGAACACCGATTCATATGGAATCTAAGCTAAAATTGAGCAAAAAATACAACAGCCTTTTACTAGAGGTAATATCCCCCACAAATACGCATCTACCCATGCAACATCGGAAATGCTCCATGAATACCGGCAATTAACATCTGTACCCCAATAACAGCAAGAATTAGCCCCATCAAACGTGTTATCACACCAAGTGCACCGGTTCCAATAATAGCAACGAACCGCTTACCAAAAATGAAAAATATAAACGTAATAAAGCACAACAGAGCAAAAGCAATCAAAGTGATCGCCAGCTCAAGCCAACCACCATGAGCTGAATAATTCATTGCCGTTACAATAGTCCCGGGGCCAGCTAAAATCGGCATTGCTAATGGAAAAATAGAAACACTTAATAATGCTTCCCGGCAAGCATCATTATCTTCACTCGGTAATTGATGCATTCCTGAATGATTGCCATGCAACATTTGAAATCCGATGGTACAAACTAACAAACCTCCGATGATACGAAATGCAGATAAAGTGATACCAAAAAGTTGAAAGATTAGATGACCAGTTAATGTAAATACTGCGACAATAAAGAAAGCCAGAACAACAGCCCGCAATGCAACAATGCGAGTTGTACCCGCATCATCATTAGAGGTTAACCCTAAAAAAATTGGAACATTAGCGATTGGATTCATAATCGCAAAAAAACTCATAAATACCGTTGAAGCATGGACCCACAGATTTTCCATATAAACTGAACTCTCTAAAGCTGATTTGTAAATTATCTATAGTTCATCCGTGCATTGAATCTATAAAATAGTTTTTAAACAAGAGCGTCCCCCCTGCAAAAAAACATCTGCCATTAATCCTTTAATTTTTTATTCAAAACAAGAATGACATCGCAATCGGTTTTAGTTGAGTTTAATTCAAATTCAACCGTCTTACATTAAGATTAAATAATATGGAAAAGCCCTGTCAAGACTTTCCCTTTTGCTGTATCAAGGCATTAAGCCTTCTGTAATCGTTCCAATCCATTCATATACGGACGAAGTACAGTTGGAATGATAACCGAACCATCAGCCTGCTGATAATTTTCTAAAATAGCAACCAGCGTACGACCAACAGCCAAACCTGACCCATTTAACGTATGAACAAGTTCTGGTTTTTTTGCACCAGACGGACGGAAACGAGCCTGCATACGACGAGCCTGAAAATCCTCACAGTTACTAATTGACGATATTTCCCGATACGTATTTTGCGCCGGTAACCAGACTTCAAGATCGTACGTTTTTGCAGAAGAAAAACTCATATCCCCTGTACATAATGTGACAACACGATATGGTAATTCCAGTTTTTGTAGAATTGTTTCTGCATGTTGGCGCATCTGTTCTAGTGCTTCATACGAGTGTTCAGGATGTACGACCTGAACCATTTCAACTTTATCAAACTGATGCTGTCGGATTAACCCACGTGTATCACGGCCATATGAACCCGCTTCACTTCTAAAACATGGTGTATGAGCGGTCATTTTAAGCGGTAGCTGATTTTCCTCGAGAATGACATCTCTGACAATATTTGTTAACGGTACTTCCGCCGTTGGGATCAGACTCATACCAATCCCTTCTTCAGTTGCCGGCTGAGTATGGAACAAATCCTCACTGAATTTCGGCAACTGACTGGTTCCGTACAAGGAATCATCATTAACCAGGTAAGGGACATACATCTCATGATAACCATGCTCACCAGTATGGGTATCCAGCATAAATTGTGCGATAGCACGATGCAACCTGGCAATTTTGTCTTTCATGACAATAAAGCGAGAACCACTGATCTTAGTTGCACTTTTAAAGTCTAAACCATTTAATCCTTCACCCAAATCGACATGATCTTTGATTTCAAAATCAAATTCTCTGGGTGTTCCCCAACGCAACAATTCAACATTTTCACTTTCATCTTTACCTTCAGGTATAGATTCATTTGGCAGATTAGGGATCTGATACGCAATATCTTTTAGTTGTTTTTGGACATCGGCCAATTGTTGTTTTGCATTACTAAGCTGGTCGCCTAAAGAGGAAACTTCATCCAATAGTGGTTGAATATCTTCACCCCGGGATTTTGCCTGACCTATCGATTTGGAGCGAGAATTACGTTCATTTTGCAGATTTTCTGTTTGGATCTGCAACAATTTACGTTGTTCTTCCAGTTTGGTGACTAATGCGATGTCTAATTGATAACCACGACGAGCAAGACGTTTCGCCGCAATTTCAATATCACTCCTCAGATATTTAGCATCTAACATGATAAACCTTATTTTTTATTCCATCAGCCTGGGGTCAGGCATACACTAAATCGGCTTGCGCCTCTAACTCAACACTATAAAGTCATTGATCCTTTTATTCTATCACTTATTGGGATATCGTTGTTTAACACTTTTTGCATCTAATTCATGTAGATAATCTAATTTTTCACGAATTTGTTTTTCAAGTCCGCGATCCGATGGCTGATAAAACTGCAAGTCAGCAATCGATTCAGGTAAATAGCATTCTCCTGCCGCATACGCCCCCGGTTCAAGATGGGCATAGCGATACTCCGCCCCAAAGCCCATTTCAGCCATTAATTTTGTGGGTGCATTGCGCAAATAAATAGGAACAGGCAAGTGTCCGTAATCTTTAGCCGCTTGTCTGGCTGCTTTAAAAGCAGTGTATAACGCATTACTTTTTGCTGCACAAGCCAGAAAAACAACGGCCTGGGCAATTGCCCGTTCACCTTCAGCAGGTCCAACTCGGGTGAAACAATCCCAGGCATTTAACGCGACTCGCATCGCCCGGATATCCGCATTGCCAACATCTTCCGATGCAATAGCTAATAATCGGCGAGCCACAATTAAAGGACTACAACCGGCCTCTAATATCCGACAATACCAAAACAAAGCCCCATCAGGATTTGAGCCTCGAATGGATTTGTGCAAAGCTGAAAGTAAGTCATAATATTGATCGCCTAATTTATCCACCTGGGCAAACTGAGCGCCACATACCTGACCTAACATAGAGTCATTGATTTCATCACCATCACTGACAAGATCAGTTGCCATTTCAAGTAAATTCAAAGCACGCCTGGCATCCCCCTGAGCAAACTGCGCCAGCTTTTCAGCCGCACCTTCAGAAAAATGTAACTGTCGGGACTTAAGCTGTTCATCAAAAATCAAAGCCGATTCAAGTACCTGCTGAATATCCTCATCACTTAATCGCTCAAGTACATAGACCCTCGCCCTTGAGAGCAATGCATTATTGACTTCAAAAGATGGATTTTCTGTAGTTGCTCCAATGAAAATTACCGTTCCGTCTTCAATATGAGGTAAAAAAGCATCTTGCTGTGTTTTATTGAAACGGTGGACTTCATCCACGAATAGTATTGTTCTTCGGCCACTTTGCTGGGCTATTTTAGCCCGCTCAATTGCTTCGCGAATCTCTTTCATCCCTGACGTCACTGCTGATACTTTCTCAACCTGCGCATCAGCATAATGGGCAATCAACTCCGCTAATGTGGTTTTCCCCGTTCCCGGAGGTCCCCACAGAATCATCGAATGAAGCTGACCTTTTATAATCGCCTGATAAAGTGGTTTACTTGACTCTAGCAGTTGCTTTTGACCAGCGAATTGCTCCAGCGATGAAGGCCGCATTCTAGCAGCTAATGGCCTGAAATCTGCTGCAAAATCGAAACCCAGATTAGTCATGGCGCTGGTCGTCAATCGCAACGCCATCAGGAACTTTAAACATAAAATCACCTGAACGAACGCGGGGATGAAGATTAAAATGACTCAATTTAAATTCACTACGCTGCCCTTGGTGGTCAACCACATCAAATTCCCTGATTGCGCCTTGTTTATCAAATGAAATGATAAAGGACGGCTGTTGAGAGTCTGTTTTGCTTTCAACTTTAAAACCAGTCTTAACGGTATTAACCCGATAATTCTGCCACACTTCTTTTCGCTGATCAGCTAACAAAATAAAAGGAGTATGGGCAATAGCATCCGTTGTATTATAAATTGAAACCTGTTCAACAATAGGGCTGTAATACCAAATTGTCTTACCATTGGAGATAATTTGATCTTGCTCAGGATGGCGTTCTTGCCAATTCAATTTTCCTGGTTTTGCGATCACTAATTTACCTGAAGCCCGATGAATTACTTTCCCCTGAGGACTAATCACCGTTTGTTCAAAATTAGCTGAAAACTGCTGTATCGGATGTAACTTTGCCCTTAATGTACTAGCAGCATCGGCCAGTGCATATTGACTGATGAAGGCCATAAGAACGACCATCATTCGCATCAATTTCATCAAATATCCCCATCTGTTAAACAAATACTAATCAATTTTTACCGGTGGTGGTGCAATCACTTCCCGGTTCCCGTTATGCCCTGGGGAGCTAACAATTCCCTGTGATTCCATCTGTTCGACAATCCGGGCAGCCCGGTTATAACCAATTTTAAATTTACGCTGAACACCTGAAACAGAGCCCCGTCGGGTTTCAGTAACAAACGCAACAGCCTGATCATAGAGTTCATCAAATTCTTCTTCACCGGTAGCCTGTTCACCAGGTAAAAGAGCCTCTGGGCCTGTTTCACCATTTAGAATTTCATCAATATAGTCTGGCTCGCCCCTTAGTTTCCAGTCGGCAACAACCCGATGAACTTCATCGTCATCGACAAAAGCGCCATGCACACGGGTAGGAACACCAGAACCAGGCGGTAAATACAACATATCCCCCTGGCCAAGCAAAGCCTCTGCACCTTGTTGATCCAGAATTGTCCGCGAATCTACTTTACTCGAAACCTGAAATGCAATACGTGTTGGAATATTGGCTTTAATCAATCCAGTAATCACATCAACCGATGGTCTTTGCGTTGCCAAAATAAGGTGTATCCCTGCTGCACGGGCTTTTTGAGCAATACGGGCAATCAGCTCTTCGACTTTTTTACCGACAATCATCATCATATCGGCAAATTCGTCAACGATAACGACAATCGATGGCAATTTCGTTAATGCTGGAGCCTCTTCGTCCATGCTATCACCAGGCTTCCATAATGGATCAGTAATTGGTTCCCCCAAAGCCGCAGCATCTAACACCTTAGTATTATATCCTTTCAGATTACGAACTCCGACAGCTGACATTAATTTGTAACGGCGCTCCATTTCACCAACACACCACCGCAGCGCATTAGCCGCCTCTTTCATATCCGTTACAACTTCAGCCAACAAATGAGGGATGCCTTCATAAACTGACAATTCAAGCATCTTAGGATCAATCATGATCAGCCGGACATCTTCAGGTGTCGACTTATACAACATGCTCAGAATCATTGCATTAACGCCAACCGATTTCCCTGAACCAGTTGTCCCTGCAACTAATAAGTGAGGCATACGGGCAAGGTCAACCACAACAGGTTCACCTGAAATATTACTGCCTAAGACCATCGTCAAAGGTGATTTATTCTTGTGAAATTCACTGCAGTTTAAAACTTCACTTAAATAGACGATTTCACGATGTTTGTTCGGTAGCTCCAGTCCGATAACCGATTTTCCAGGGATCACTTCAACCACCCGAACACTAATCGCCGAAAGAGAGCGAGCCAAGTCTTTAGACAGATTCGTAATTTTACTGACTTTAACGCCTGGAGCTAAATCCAATTCAAACCGGGTGATCACAGGTCCCGGATGAACAGCAACCACTTTAGCTTCAATATTAAAGTCCAATAATTTAACTTCAACTAAACGGGCTATCTGATCCAGTTCCTCTTGAGTGACCGGATTACTTTTTTTATCGGGTCGATCCAGCAACCCCATATCTGGTAATGGAGACAAATCTTTCGGTCTTTCTACCGGTTTAAAATCATCAAGAGTTTTACTATTGGCAGGCGCGGCCATTTTTGCCGTTACTTTTTTATCTTTGCCACCCGATATTGATGATGTCTCTGATATATCAATATTATCCATCATCAATAAAGGCTCAGAACGACTAACCACACTACCTGAGCTGGATGACTCTATATTCTCAATGTCATCTAACCAGTTTTCATCTGTACTGCTACCCTGAACTATTTTAGATGCATGAGGTAAGTGTTCTACTGAAACAGACTCTTCAACAACCGTTTTCTCTATAGGAGATTCCTCTGAACGACGATCACGTATGCGACCGCAACTATTTTTAAACCACAGACAAAAATAACTTAAACCACCACCGATGCTTTCTACAATAGTCACCCAGGAAACCCCGGTAATTAGAGTAATTCCAATGGCCAGCGCCGCCAAAAGTATAATCGTACTTCCCAGATGACCAAACGTTGCTATCATAACTCCTGAACTCAAATCTCCTACAAGCCCCCCAGACGAAAAATAATAAAAATTATTAAAATTAATAGATGACAATGCACTGGCACTAACTAAAGCTAACGCTAATCCAATTAACCTTAATCCACCATTAAAAAAAGAAAGTTGCTGTAGAGGCGATGGACGCCAAAACAACAAATACCCTACCCCAAATAAAATGATTGGGACCACATAAGCGACTAACCCAAATAGAAAGAAAAGGATATCAGAGGTCATCGCCCCAAAAGAACCTGCAGCATTTGCTACATGTCCCTGCCAGGAGCTTTGCGACCAACTTGGGTCGGCAGGATTAAAACTGAACAAAGCGATTGCACAAAATACAGCCATCGCGAATACCAGGATAATTCCAGCTTCCTGAAGACGTTCTACACCATTTAATTTTGAAGGGAATAAACTGGCCAAACAGTAACTCCTCGAATACTCAATATCACAAACATAAGAAACACCCCCCTATTATAAAAATAATTTGGCACTTCTTGCAGGTATAATTGTTAAATCATATTCATACCTGTTGATGTTTCAAATCACCAAAACTATATCAATCAAAAATAAAAGAGCGGCTAGTTGCCGCTCCTTCTCGTCATCATCGCTTCTATATCATTATCGTTATTATAATTAATGCTTAATAACCAACCGGTTACTCTGCTTAACTTCTTCCATCACGACATAAGTTCGTGTGTCATTGACCCCCGGCAATCTCAGCAATGTCTCACCAAGGAGCCGACGATATGCCGACATATCAGCCACGCGGGTTTTCAACAAATAATCAAAATCCCCTGAAACTAAATGACATTCTTGTATTTCTTCTAGCTGTTGAACCGCATTATTAAATTGTTCAAAAACATCTGCGGCTCCCCGATTTAAAGTAATCTCAACAAAGACGAGTAGAGATGCATCCAGATACTGAGGGTTCAAAATAGCTGTATAGCCACAGATATAACCTTGCCTTTCAAGCCGTCTTACCCGTTCTAAACAAGGTGTCGGACTCAAACCAACCCTCTTTGACAACTCCACATTGGAGATTCTACCGTCCTGCTGCAACTCATTAAGTATGTTGCGATCGATCCGATCTAGTTCCTTCATGTGCTGACCTTTGACTTCCATCATGATGTGTTGTGTTATGAAATTCTTTTTCGAAAACCTCCGGCGAGAAAGCGAACCGATATGAGCAAATCAAAGAATTGCCCCAACTGCTGAGCCAACTCATAACCGATGGCTCTTCACCACCGATACTTGTAACTTATTCTATTTTGTAATTCTTGTACTAAAATAGCAGCAAATCTAGTCGACCGAATCAGCCAATCTTTAGTATTGGCAAATACAACCCATTCAACTATCTCCATGCCCATTTAATGCTACATGGATGCCTTTGGTCTAAAAGGTAAAAGCCTCTTTGTCATTAAAGCTCACCAACAAACTCAATCTTTCATAAAAATGGTCAATCCGCAACCCTTAAACGACATTTTTCTCTATAAAACTCTTGATCGTTGGAGGATCTGGGAGATATCGTTCTTTTGTGACGATTTTTTCAGCAATTGCTGAAGATTTAAACAAGATAGACCATATCAACTCATATTCCTTATAAATGATGTAAAAATGTTATAGGAAATAGTTCGCTCATTTGAAACATTCCACTATCATAAGCAAATCAAGAACGGATGGATGAAAAAAATGACAAATACACGCCATAATCAGCTGATTATTTTAGGTTCAGGGCCGGCCGGATATACCGCTGCCGTTTACGCTGCACGAGCCAATCTAAAACCAACATTGATCACCGGAATTCAACAAGGTGGGCAATTAACAACGACAACTGATGTCGAAAACTGGCCGGGGGATGCACAGGGGCTTACCGGACCGGCATTAATGGAACGCATGAAAGCACATGCTGAAAAATTCAATACGAACGTTATTTTCGACCATATCAATCAGGTCGATTTCACCCAAAAACCTCTAAAACTTACGGGTGATAATGGCGAATACACTTGCGATGCCCTGATTATCGCAACAGGTGCATCAGCTAAGTATCTTGGCCTGCCATCAGAAGAAGCATTCAAAGGGAAAGGGGTTTCAGCCTGTGCAACCTGTGATGGTTTTTTCTATAGAAACCAAAAGGTTGCTGTAGTTGGAGGCGGAAATACAGCTGTCGAAGAAGCTTTATATCTATCAAATATTGCCTCCGAAGTTCATCTGATCCACCGAAGAGAAACTTTCCGATGTGAAAAAATCCTGCAGGATCGTCTGATGAATAAAGTTGAATCAGGCAACATCATCTTATATCTCAACAAAACACTCGATGAGGTATTAGGTGATGACATGGGGGTTACAGGTGTCCGGATTAAAGATACTCATGATGGCAAATTAAGCGAATTAGATGTTATGGGAACCTTTATCGCGATAGGACATCAACCCAACACTGAAATTTTCAACGATCAGCTTGAGATGAATAACGGTTATATTAAAATCCATTCCGGTAGTGAAGGCAATGCAACAGCCACTAATATCCCGGGCATATTTGCAGCAGGAGATGTAACCGATCATATTTATCGTCAGGCAATAACATCCGCTGGAGCAGGCTGCATGGCTGCATTAGATGCAGAGCGTTATCTGGACAGCTTAAAATAAGGTTATAAGTCAGCTCTGAATACACAATTGGAGTTATACTCCCAGCTATTCATCGGGGCCCTATCACAGGGCTCCAAGCTTTTTTGACAGGTTGTAGAACTACCGATACATCTTTTTCAAAAATATCTGATTTAACTTCTAATAAGCATCATCAGTCGCAGTGAGCTTTATCATTCAGGTTGTTTCAACGTAATTCATAAAATGAGCATTGAAGTTTATGTACCTGAATCAACATCTAATACGTGGTATCAACCCGTACTCCATCTTTAAAATATAGAATTCTCACCGACTGACCTTTATGAAAAATCATCGATGGATCATAATCCTGAATAACATCAATCAACCTGTCAGTTTTTGAATCGCGAATCAGCAGTTCAACTAACCGGTATGATGTCCGCTTTAACTGATCTGGTCGATGTGTCATTGCGATTCCAACAGACGCTCCAGCCCCGGTCGCGACAACTCTTCCCCAACCTTTACCAAATTGGTTTCCGATTAAACCGCCAACTACCCCCCCTAATAACGTCGTCCAAGGATTATGATGAACCACAGTCGCTTCTTCTTTGGTAAAATAGCGAACCGAATCAACGCTCCCAAAAACAACTTGCTCTACAGGCCGGGCCACATTACGCTGATATTCAGCAACAGCCGGATAACTCAAGAAAAGAGCAATGAGCATCGTCATAATCAAATGAATTTTCATCAAAACCCCACACTCAGGCAATATTGAATACTTTCAGTTTAAGGAAAACCCCATGCAATTGCATGTTCTCAACGAAGAAAATATTTTCCCGGATATCGAGCAGGCAATCGATGACCCCGATGGTCTTCTTGCAATGGGTGGTGATCTGTCACCATCACGACTGATTAATGCATATCGCCATGGCATTTTCCCCTGGTTTAGTGATGATCAACCCATACTATGGTGGTCTCCCCAAACTCGGGCCATCCTAAAACCTGAAGCCATTCATATCAGCCATAGCATGAAAAAATGGCTGAAAAAAACGACCTATCAAACAACTGTCAATCATGATTTCTCATCAGTTATTCATTATTGTGCCCATCGCCCCAATGAAGGCACTTGGATCACAGCCGGCATGCAACAGGCCTATATTAATCTCCATCGACTTGGAGTCGCCCATTCAATTGAAATTTGGGATGAAAATGCACTGATTGGTGGACTCTATGGTGTCTGTATAGGTCAAATCTTTTGTGGAGAATCTATGTTCCACTGTGCAACGAACGCATCCAAGCTCGCATTTATTCGACTGGCTGAACACTTTGGGAAAAATGGTGGTCAATGGATTGATGCTCAAATGCCAACAGCGCATCTCACGAGCATGGGAGTTACACCATGCTCAAGGCAGCATTTTCGGTCATTAATTGAACAACACCGCGATCATCCATTAAATAAAGAATGCTGGATACCCCAAACATTATGAACCAAATTTCTCAAAATAAATAGAATGTATTGAAAGCTGGGGAGTCAATGAAAAGCCTGTTGCAACGTGTTTTATCTCGACTCAAAACAAAAACCACGATTGATTCGCTATTCATTCAAACTACCAAGATAATTATCTGACACAGTTAAGCCAGGGTCCAAGGCAAATCAAATCACTCGGCCATAGTCATTCTATGGCAAGTGGATTCCGGCCATGGACTCTTACAGAAAAGGCCTGCCGATTGTAAAAGATAAAGATTCAATTTACCAAACCGGCTTACCAAAGTATTTTATGCGAAATTCGTATCTCAGGCCTTTTTGACAAACTGAGACTTAAGCATCATTTCCCCTACGCCATCAACTTTACAATCCAAATCATGGTCGCCTTCCACTAAACGTTTAATCGTTGCTTTAGTTCCAATCTTTAATACCTGAGACGAACCTTTGACCTTCAGATCTTTTGCCAAAGTCACCTTATCCCCATCTTGCAAATGGGTTCCATTTGCATCTTTAACAATAAGGCGATCTTCATCGACAACGATTTCATTGGGATTCCATTCATGGCCACACTCAGGACAAATCAGCATCTCTTGATCGGAATACACATACTCTGAGTTACATTTGGGACAATTTGGAAGACTCATATTTATCGATACCTCTGCAGATCTATGATTAATTATGCTCGAATACCATTCGAATTAACGCGCTAACCTCCGTTCTGAATAAGAAACAGAGATTAATTTAGCGCGGCATTATACCGATATTTCTCAAATATCCGACAAAATCACACAAAAATTTATTGATTCATACATATAAACTTTTATGTATTCTCACTGATTAATCATACTCAAATTGACAGAACAGCAGAGATACCGTATCTGGAAAAGCCAGGCAACCAAAGCCCAAAGCAACACTCCGACCATAATACGAAAACTCTTTCCAACTAATTTTTAAATGAATGATAACAATTTGTTATGCATTGCAGCTAATCATGTTAAAAGATGGAAAAAGGAATATGATACCTCATATATAAACTATATATAAACAAAGCCGCAACGATTAAGAGGATTTTCTATGACGATCATGCAAAAAATTTTTTGGCTGATTGCCACTTTTGGCAATGCTATCTCGATATACTTGTATCTGGTCTCTGAGCATTCTTTTACTTTACTGCTTCTCATTTTAACGATTAGTTATACACTCATTGGACTCTACGACCTTACTTTGAGCTCTCATAATCTCAACAAATTATACCCTGTAGTCGCTTATATCCGACATATTCTGGAATCCTTCAGAGTTGAAATCCAGCAATACTTTATTGCAAGTGATACGGAAGAGCGCCCTTTTAACCGAGAGCAGCGCTCACTTGTTTATCAAAGAGCCAAAGATGTCCGGGATACAATTGCCTTTGGTACTCAACGCGATCTGATGGCCGAAAACTATCTAAGCCTCTGGCATTCTATGTCCCCCAAAACTGTTAATGAAAAAGTCATGCGTGTACGTATCGGTAGCCATGAATGCAAAAAGCCTTACACGGCTTCATATTTGAATATTTCCGCTATGAGCTTTGGCGCATTAAGTGCTAATGCAATTGAGTCATTAAACCTTGGAGCTAAACTGGCTGGCTGTTATCACAATACCGGCGAAGGTGGGGTCAGCCCTTATCATTTAAAACATGGTGGAGATCTCGTATGGCAAATAGGCTCTGGCCTGTTTGGTTGCCGAACTAATGATGGAAAGTTCGATGAATCAGCATTTCAAAATATAGCCAGCCATGACAATATAAAAATGATTGAAATTAAATTAAGTCAGGGAGCTAAACCTGGCCATGGCGGTGTGCTTCCTCAGGCAAAAATTACTGAAGAAATCGCGAAAATTCGCCAGATCCCAATAGATAGAGATTGTGTATCTCCAGCGGTTCACCCTGAATGTACTACCCCTATAGCACTACTTCAGTTCGTTGAAAAATTACGACATCTCAGTGGTGGAAAACCAATTGGATTTAAGCTCTGTGTCGGTAATCCGGCAGACTTTCTCGGTATCTGTAAAGCCATGTTGAAAACGGGCATTCTTCCTGATTTTATCACGGTCGACGGTGCAGAAGGTGGCACAGGAGCAGCCCCTGTAGAATTTTCTAACCGACTCGGCATGACATGCCTTGAAGGTGTCCATTTTGTACATAATGCCCTCATTGGCACCGGTTTAAGAGAATCAATTCGGATTATTGCTTCAGGAAAAACCGCCTCAAGTTTTGAGCTACTCACTAAGATTGCTGTAGGAGCCGATATTGTCAATGCAGCCCGAACCATGCTATTTGCAATTGGTTGTCTACAATCTCGCCATTGCAATACAAATCAGTGCCCAACAGGTATAGCCACACAAGACCCGGCCCGAAGCAAAGCTGTTAATATTGACAGGAAAAGCAAACGAGTCAAAAACTTTCACCACAACACACTTCATAGTTTCTTTGAATTGGTTGGTAGCATTGGCCTTGATGACCCCGCAAAACTCAAACCTCACATGCTTAAACATCGCACAACAGATGGACAATTGATGTCACTTGGCCAACATTTTCAACCAGTAGCGACCAATGACCTTTTAAAACACCATACTCCCAATCCGATCTGGGAAACCTGGTGGAACTCTAGCTCTGCTGAAGAATTTCAGGTTGAGGCAGAACAAATCATCTATCAGGCTCCTGCAACAACAGATTAAGACCCGAGCCTTAATAAATAACCTCCCCCCGGGATAAAGAAGCCTTGTCTGATAGAGATTTAAATTCGGTTCCAGGTAGATCTACAGCAAACAGACTTAACACAAAAATCGAACTAAACTTTCAGTCGAAAAGGCTTCATGATCCGAGCCAGGATAAAAATAGCGCGTAGTCAGAATCTGTCCAATCGGAAATAAAAACT
The DNA here is from genome assembly GCA_911810475.1 of Candidatus Celerinatantimonas neptuna. Taxonomy (NCBI): domain Bacteria; kingdom Pseudomonadati; phylum Pseudomonadota; class Gammaproteobacteria; family Celerinatantimonadaceae; genus Celerinatantimonas; species Candidatus Celerinatantimonas neptuna. Next base: position 3,287,941 of record OU461276.1, on the reverse strand, counting down.
GGCTCAGATAAGAAACCCAGAACATCAAGTCATTCAAAGTGAAGAATGATTTTTCTGGTATATAATGCACAATCATAGGAGACAACAACAATCGATTATTAAAGATATACAAATCGAATCGTTAACCCATTCATTAAAAGCTAAAAAACATTGATATTACTGGCTCTAAATGAGCGAATAAACTTTACACAGAGGAGCGAATCTGGCATCCTTCCAGCGTTTTTATTTGGAGTACACTCACCGAGGAATCATGGCGAAAGAAGACAACATTGAAATGCAAGGCACAGTTCTGGAAACATTACCTAACACAATGTTTCGCGTAGAGCTGGAAAACGGTCATGTAGTCACAGCTCATATCTCAGGTAAAATGCGCAAAAATTACATTCGTATTCTAACTGGCGATAAAGTGACTGTTCAGCTGACACCTTATGATCTGTCTAAAGGACGCATTGTATTCCGTGCCCGCTAAATCACTGTTTCGCTATGCAAAAAAAACCAGCCTGACGGCTGGTTTTGCTTTTCATAGTGTAATAACAGCTCAATAAAATCAGAGCTGCTCTTCTAGTGTTTTATTATACTCAAAGCTTAGTTCATCTCCATCAAGAGAAACATCAACATGCCCTCCATGATTGAGCTCACCAAACAATATTTCATTTGCTAGCGGTTTACGAAGTTTTTCACGGATCATCCGAGCCATTGGTCTTGCCCCCATCGTCGGATCGTATCCCTGTTTTGCAAGCCATGCCCGTGCATCATTATCAACTTCTAAAGACACACCATTAGCATCGAGCTGAGCCTGAAGTTCAACGATAAATTTATCGACAACACGATCAATGACATTCTTATCAAGCGCATTAAACCACATAATACTGTCTAAGCGATTACGAAATTCAGGAGAAAAGATCCGGTTAATTTCGTCCATAGCATCAAAGCTGTGGTCCTGCTCTTTAAAACCAATTGAAGAACGTTGTGTCTCTTTTACGCCAGCATTACTGGTCATAACCAGAATCACATTCCTAAAATCAGCATGACGGCCATTATTATCAGTCAAGGTACCATGATCCATCACTTGCAAGAGCAGATTGAATACATCTTCATGCGCTTTTTCGATTTCATCGAGCAAAACAACACAATGAGGATGTTTTAAAACAGCATCTGTCAATAGCCCACCCTGATCATAACCAACATAACCAGGAGGCGCACCGATCAAACGTGATACAGTATGACGCTCCATATATTCGGACATATCAAAGCGAACCAGCTCCACACCCATTGCTTTAGCTAACTGCTGTGTGACTTCTGTTTTACCCACACCTGTTGGACCTGCAAACAAAAATGAACCGACAGGTTTATCTTCAGCGCCCAGTCCCGAACGACTGAGTCGAATTGCATCCACCAAAACATCAATCGCCTGATCTTGTCCAAAGACCATCATCTTCAATGTTTCACCAAGTGTTTTCAAAACTTCCCGATCAGATGAAGACACTTTTTGTTCAGGAATGCGAGCAATTTTGGCAACAATAGATTCAATTTCGCCAACCCCGATCGTTTTCTTACGACGACTTACAGGCAACATACGCATGTTAGCCCCTGCTTCATCGATCACATCAATAGCTTTATCAGGCAAATGTCGTTCATTAATATATTTAGCAGCCAGCTCAGCCGCTGCACGCAACGCTTTTTGCGTATAACGAACATCATGATGAGCTTCGTAACGACTTTTTAAGCCCATAAGAATTTTGGCAGTATCATCAACACTGGGTTCAACAATATCGATTTTTTGGAAACGACGAGCTAAAGCCCTATCTTTTTCAAAAATCTGATTATATTCCTGATAAGTTGTTGACCCCATGCATCTTAACAAACCATTACTCAATAATGGCTTAATCAGATTAGCTGCATCCAGCTGTCCACCTGATGCGGCACCAGCACCAATAATCGTATGAATTTCATCGATAAACAAAATCGCATTCTCAGCAGCCTCTAGCTGTTTCAGCAATGCTTTAAAGCGTTTCTCAAAATCGCCTCTATATTTGGTGCCAGCGAGCAACGCCCCCATATCCAGCGAATAAATCGTTGCATCTTTTATAACTTCAGGAACTTCACCATGAACAATCCGGTAGGCCAGTCCTTCAGCTATAGCTGTTTTACCAACACCGGCTTCACCCACCAGCAATGGATTATTCTTACGTCGACGACACAAAACCTGAATTGTCCGTGACAATTCACTATCACGACCAATCAATGGATCAATTTTACCATTGAGCACCTGCTGGTTCAGATTCGTCGCAAAATTCTCAAGTTGTTTCTGCTCATCAGAAAGAGACTCTCCATCTTCAACACCTAAACCAGAACTATCATCACCACCTTCGATTTTCCGAACGCCATGAGAAATATAATTCACAACATCCAGACGGCTGATATCAGCTTTTTTAAGGAAATAAACAGCCTGACTTTCCTGTTCGCTAAAAATGGCCACTAAAACATTTGCGCCAGTGACCTCTTGATTTCCTGATGACTGGACATGAAATACTGCACGTTGCAATACTCGTTGAAAACCCAACGTTGGCTGAGTTTCTCTGTCGCTATCACTTGGTGGAATAACAGGGGTTGTCTGCTCAATAAAATTATTCAGGTCTTCCTTTAACTGAGTTAGATCAGCACCGCAGGCTTCTAACGCCTCACGAGCTGCTCCGTTGTCAATTAATGCGCATAACAGATGCTCAACCGTCATAAATTCATGATTTCTTTGGCGAGCTTCTTTGAACGCCTGATTCAGAGTGACTTCTAGTTCTTTATTTAACATAGTTGACTCCTACAAAACGGCTCAACATCAAGGGTTCTTAATGACAAATGATTCAGGCTTTCTCCATTGTGCAAAGTAGAGGATGCTCATTTTCCTTAGCATATTGATTGACCTGAACCATCTTTGTCTCTGCGACTTCTGCTGTAAAAATACCACAGATCCCTTTTCCCCGATAATGGACAGTTAGCATGACTTGAGTTGCCTTGTCCAGATCCATGTTAAAAAATTTTTGCAAAACCTCAACCACAAATTCCATCGGTGTATAGTCATCATTGTTCAAAATGACTTTATATAATGATGGGGGCTCTAACTTTATGTCACGGTGAGTTTGGATCAGTTCTTCAAAATCAAACTCATCAGATGCCTTACTCATACTTCAATATAGCCTTAAAGATATACCACTACCACATTAACCAGTTTAAATTGACAACACCAGCAGATTTATAACTTTGAGCTTGACTGTCGCTAATTTTTTACTAGATTGTTAAATTGCCATATAAAATCATAGCTGCGCAATAACCTGCTAAAGTTATGATGGTGACTAATTGGTAAGAACACAAGTATATAGGGATATGTCGTATGCAAACCGGAACAGTAAAATGGTTTAATAATGCCAAAGGATTTGGGTTCATCTGCCCAGACCAGGGAGGCGAAGATATCTTCGCTCATTATTCAACAATTCAGATGGACGGATATCGAACCCTAAAAGCCGGTCAGCACGTTCAATATGAAATGCAACAAGGACCGAAGGGAAATCATGCAACCAGCATTGTTTTTGATGAGCAAGCTAAATAATTGCCATCCTCCCCTTTAGTATTTCCATTCAAAGCAGGTCTTAAAGACCTGCTTTTTTGCACCAGACACCATTACATATTATCAATGATATCATTGGCAAACTGCGAACAACTACGCAATGTTGCACCTTCCATTAAACGCTCGAAGTCATATGTCACTCTTTTTGAACGAATAGCACCTTCAACGCCTTTTTCGACCAGTGCAGCAGCTTCATTCCACCCCATGTGGGTCAACATCATCTGCGCCGACAAAATTAAAGATCCGGGATTTACTTTATCCTGACCCGCATATTTTGGCGCAGTCCCATGCGTTGCCTCAAATAATGCCATCCCATGACCAATATTCGCGCCAGGAGCAATACCAATTCCCCCCACCTGAGCTGCCAGAGCATCAGAAATATAATCACCATTAAGATTCAATGTTGCAATTACATCATATTCTTCAGGACGAAGTAATATTTGTTGTAAAAAGGAATCAGCAATCACATCTTTGATAATAATCGGTTTCCCAGTATTAGGATTTTTAAACTGGTACCATGGTCCTTCACCAATAAGCTCAGCCTGATACTCATCTCGTGCAACTTCATAGCCCCACGCTTTAAATGCACCTTCAGTGAACTTCATAATATTACCTTTATGAACCAATGTAACCGAAGGCCGATCATTGCTAATAGCATAATCAATCGCTTCTCGAACCAAACGTTTCGAACCCTGTTCTGAAACAGGTTTAATGCCAATACCACATTGTGTTGTAAAACGAATCTGATCCACATGCATATGTTGTTCTAAAAAATCAATCACCTGATTCGCTGATTCACTCCCTGCAGCCCATTCAACTCCCACATAAATATCTTCTGAATTCTCACGAAAAATAACCATATCTGTTAATTCAGGATGTTTGAGAGGGCTTGGGACCCCTTTAAAATAGCGAACCGGACGCAAACAGACATACAGATCTAACTCTTGGCGCATAGCAACATTCAGCGAACGGATTCCCCCACCAATAGGTGTTGTCAAAGGACCTTTAATTGCTACATGATAATCGCAAACAGCCTGGAGAGTTTCTTCGGGTAACCATGTCTGATCACCATATATTTTCGTTGCCTTTTCACCTGCATAAATTTCCATCCAATGAATCCGCCGCTTTTGTCCGTAAACCTTTGAAACAGCCGCATCAACAACTTTAAGCATTGCAGGTGTAATATCAACACCGATTCCATCACCTTCAATGTATGGAATAATTGGATTAGCAGGAACAATTAATTTACCACCTTTGTCACACTGGATCGCTTGCCCACCTTGAGGTAAGGTAATTTGGGTACTCACAAGACCTCCTGACGTCCTATTGATGATTTTGTACAATACATTTACCAGCATATAACAAAACTCCAACCCTATCTGAATAAATTTATTAATCTGCGAACCAGCTCTGATATACTCATATCATGAACAAAAACGCATTCCATTCAAAAACGTATCGCCACATGTCAGAGAAGCAACCGACAAAGGTTTTTCTCTTCAATAAGCCCCATATGGTTCTTTGCCAATTCACGGATCAAGATGGCCGGGCGACATTAGCCGATTACATACGCGAGACAGGCATCTATGCTGCCGGTCGTCTTGACAGAGACAGTGAAGGATTACTGATTTTGACCAATTCGGGCCAACTTCAACACCGCTTAGCCGACCCTTCGCATAAAATGCCGAAAACTTACTGGGCTCAAGTCGAAGGGATTATTAATCAAAAAGCATTAAATCAGCTTCAAAATGGTATTGAACTCAAAGATGGGCTTACGCGTCCTGCAAAAGCAAGAACGATAACAGAACCCGATATTTGGGAGAGACATCCACCTGTCAGGTTTCGGCAAAACATTCCGACCAGTTGGGTTGAGTTAACCATCACAGAAGGGAAAAATCGACAAGTCAGACGAATGACAGCTGCTGTTGGATTTCCCACGCTTCGTTTAATCCGGGTAGCTATTGGCCCCTGGTCACTAACTGAACTCTCACCAGGAGAATATCGTGACATTAATCATGACGAATCGCTCAAATTACTTTTGAAGCAAAGACCCAGACCCAAACACACAACCAAACGTCGTCTAAACACGCCCTAGTGATCCGGGTTATGGCTTCTGGTAGAATTGCAAACAAATTATTACCCATAGACAATCATGAGCATAAATAATAGTCAAAAAGTCATTGTTGGTATGTCTGGTGGTGTTGATTCATCCGTCAGTGCTTATTTATTACAACAGCAAGGTTACCAAGTCGAAGGCCTTTTCATGAAAAACTGGGAAGAAGACGATGGGACCGAATACTGCTCGGCAGCCGCCGATCTGGCTGATGCTCAATCAGTATGCGATAAACTCGGGATCCCATTACATACGGTTAACTTCGCAGCTGAATATTGGGATAACGTCTTCGAACATTTTCTTGAAGAATACAAAGCTGGCCGGACTCCTAATCCGGATATCATGTGCAATAAAGAAATAAAATTTAAAGCGTTCTTAGAATTTGCAGCGGAAGAATTAGGGGCTGACTATATTGCAACAGGTCATTACGTTCGAAGGGTTTATGAAAACGGACATTGGAAAATGTTACGCGGACTAGATTCCAATAAAGACCAGAGCTATTTCTTATATACACTCAACGAAAAACACATGGCTCAATCGCTCTTCCCTGTTGGAGAATTGGATAAGCCTGATGTGAGAAAAATTGCTCAAGAACAAGGGTTAATCACTGCATCGAAGAAAGATTCAACGGGTATCTGCTTTATTGGAGAGCGTAAGTTTACCGAATTTTTACAGCAGTACTTACCCGCCCAGCCAGGGAACATAGAAACATGCGACGGTGAAGTTATAGGAACACACCAAGGGCTAATGTATCACACTTTAGGACAACGCAAAGGGCTATATATAGGTGGACGCAAAGACAGTCCAGAAGAGCCATGGTATGTTGTCGATAAAGATATCAAACGCAATGTTTTAATCGTGGGACAAGGACATGACCATCCTCGTCTGCGCTCAATGTCGATGCAGGTAAAACAGCTCCATTGGGTCAATCGCACAATACGTAAAGAACCTTTTCGCTGTGTTGTCAAAACACGTTATCGCCAGGCAGATATCCCATGTCAGGTTATGCCTCAGGACCACGACACTTTGCTCGTTCTTTTCGATGAGTATCAAGTTGCCGTAACACCAGGACAATCTGCCGTATTTTACGACCATGAACAATGCCTCGGCGGAGGAATTATCGAACAACGCTTTCAGGGGTTACACTCATGACAACTCACACTATGCAGGAGCAGGTGATTGCATTCGCAGGGATCTGTCAGGCAGCGAAACTCGTTCAACAATTAGCATGGGGACAGGAGAAACAAACCAGTATCTGGGAAGCGTCATTGCAAAGTATCATCAACACTGACCCTGTCACAACTGAAGATGTTTTCGGAACTCTTTCATCCTTAAAAGCAGGGCTACAGGTTATGCAGCAACAGCTGGGACACCAAAATGAACAACGCGACCCAGAAATAACCCGTTACCTTGTAGCTCTTATCACCTTATCAAGAAAACTATTAAAACGTTTAGATCTACAAGCGATGTTGGGTGAGCGAATTTTGCAGGTAAAAAGACAGCTGAACCATTTTGCCATTACCGATGACCAGATAATAGGCAGTTTAGCTGCGATCTATAGTGATATAATCAGTCCTCTCGGTAGCCGTATTCAGGTCACCGGTGAACAAAGTTTACTGCAGCAGCCAGCTGTACAACATCGGGTCAGAGCCACATTACTGTGTGGTATTCGGGCCGCCGTGTTATGGCAGCAGGTCGGAGGTAAACGACTACAGCTTATCTTCTCACGAAATAAGCTACTCTCGCATGTAGAAACATGCTTATCTAAGCTCTAAGCCAATTTACGCAGGAGAACGCCATGGAACTGTCAGCGCTGACAGCCATTTCCCCCATTGATGGCCGTTACGGTGATAAAACCCGCGAACTTCGCTCACATTGTAGCGAATTCGGTTTGATTAAATATCGGGTCACTGTTGAGGTCCGTTGGTTACAAAAATTAAGTTCACATCCCGAAATAAAAGAAGTCAATTCATTAAGTGAATCGGCTCATCAATTTCTCGATGAGATCATAAACTCTTTTGATGAATCAGATGCCAAACGCATTAAAAACATCGAAAAAACAACCAACCATGACGTCAAAGCCGTTGAATATTTTCTAAAAGAAAAAGTTGCCAAGCAAAGTGAACTTGCACAAATCAGTGAATTCATCCACTTTGCCTGCACTTCAGAAGATATTAATAATCTGTCCTATGGGCTCATGCTTAGTGAAGCCCGGGAGCAGATTCTGCTTCCTTATTTGCATAAACTAACAGACTCTATCGTCACTCTCGCCCACCAATATGCCAGTATTCCTCTACTATCAAGAACCCATGGTCAACCTGCATCACCATCGACCATAGGTAAAGAAATGGCTAATGTCGCTGCACGACTACGTCGCCAGATTAAACAGGTCGAACAAGTCGAGATTTTAGGAAAAATCAATGGCGCAGTAGGTAATTACAATGCTCATCTTTCAGCTTACCCAGAAATTAACTGGCATCAGTTCTCTGAAGAATTTGTCAACAGCCTGGGGTTAGTCTGGAATCCATATACAACACAGATCGAACCTCATGACTATATTGCCGAACTTTATGATGCTATAGCGCGATTCAATACGATTGTACTCGATTTTGATCGTGACATTTGGGGATATATTAGTGTCGGCCATTTCAAACAAAGAACGATTGCTGGTGAAATTGGCTCATCAACCATGCCACACAAAGTCAATCCTATCGATTTCGAAAACTCGGAAGGTAACTTAGGCATAGCAAATGCCATGTTTAATCATCTGGCAAGTAAACTGCCTGTGTCTCGTTGGCAGCGTGATTTAACCGATTCAACGGTTCTTCGAAACCTTGGCGTTGCTTTGGGATACTCCCTTATTGCTTATCAGGCAACGCTCAAAGGGATTAGCAAGTTAGAAGTAAATGAAGCCAATCTAAGTAACGAACTGGATCATAACTGGGAAGTTTTGGCTGAGCCAATTCAGACAGTCATGCGCCGTTATGGTATTGAAAAACCATACGAAAAACTCAAAGAATTAACTCGGGGAAAACGTGTCGATGCTCAAATCATGCAGGCATTTATTGACGGATTATCACTCCCTGATTCTGTTAAATCAGAACTCAAACAACTGACTCCGGCAAATTATATTGGCAAAGCTGTACAACTTGCCCGAAATATCTGATTTTTAGGCGGCATTAGTGCCGCCATTATTCTATTGGTTAAACATCTACATGAAGATCAATTTCGATATCAATCACTTTATGGTGGATTACTGGCAACGCCAACCGCTTGTTATCCGTCAAGGCATTGAGCCTTTCCCTGACTTACTAAGCCCGGAAGAACTAGCGGGCTTAGCAATGGAAGAAGAGGTACAATCTAGAATTGTCACAAACCATAGGGGAAACTGGCAGGCCATATCAGGGCCTTTTGAACAATTTGAGAAACTCGAACAAAACGCCAGTACATTATTGGTTCAAGCCACAAACCATTGGCATCCCAATTGTAGTCAGCTTGCTGAACTGTTCCACTTTATCCCTAACTGGCGATTTGATGACGTCATGGTGAGCTACGCCACAGAGCAAGGTGGTGTCGGTCCGCACATTGATCAATATGGTGTTTTTATCATCCAGGGCAGCGGCTCAAGACATTGGAAAGTAGGTGCCTGTCAACCTTTGTGCGAATTTGCAACCGGGGATGGCCTAAAACAATGTGAAGAGTTTAAACCTGTCATCGATACGGTTCTTAATACCGGTGATATTTTATATATCCCTCCTGGCTGCCCACATTGCGGTATTTCATTATCTCCTTCCATGAGTTATTCAGTTGGATTTCGGGCACCGGATCAACGTGAATTATTTAATGCTTTCGCTGATTATTTGTTAGACGACGAACAGAACTATTCACGTTATAGTGATCCTGAACTTTCTAACGATCATGCATGGGGAGAAATTACCCGCCATCAACAACAAAAACTCATGGGCCTAATGCAAAATATGGTCAATGATAGCCGTCTTATGCGTGATTTTTTTGGTCGATTTTTCTCAGCAACTCAAAGAGATATAAATGTCCTTCCCCTAGATGAGCAAAGCCGGATCAATACAACTGAGCTTATCAGCACACTTAATCATGGTATATCATTACATCGGGTTGAAGGTCTTAAAGTCCTCTATTTACAGGGGCTAAATGAATTATTCATTGATGGTGAATCCTATCCTTTTTCAGCAAATGCCGAATCTTACCGACTACTGGCAAACCAAATGAGCCTAAATCTAACCCATCTGAGCAAAGCAATATCCGACCCCGAGTTTACCGGCCTGCTTACCCAATGGGTTAATTCAGGATTTTGGTATTGGAATGAATAAATACATGTATACCACGGCCAATATTCTACCCAAAAAACAAAATTAGTAATGCTACTACGAGTCATTGCCATTCTATTTCCGATGTTTAGCATTGTACTAGCAGGATATATTTGCGCACGGCGCACTAAAATCAACATGGCCGTTGTCAACCGTCTAAACCTGGATTATTTTACGCCAGCACTGGTCTTTGGAGCATTAGTACAAATGCCCCTTGGTACACGCCAGGTGGACTTAATCGCAGCTAGTGTTACCGCCGTTTTATTACCTGGGATTCTCATGTGGGGATTATGCCGGTTATGTCATTTAGACACCCGGGTCTGGGTTCCCCCCCATATGTTCCGAAATAGCGGTAATTTAGCCATCCCTATTTTTGTCTATACTTTCGGGCGAGCAGTTATGGGGGATGCCGTCCTTATGATGGTCGTTGCGACCTGTTTACAAATGAGTATCGGCATACTAATTATTAAAGGGCTTGACCGCCGAGGACTCAAACAGCTTTTTAACGTGCCCGTGTTCTACGCTACTTTTGCTGCTTTAGTGATTAATTTATCGGGAATCAAAATATGGCCCCCTCTCAAACAAGCCGCTGATCTACTTGGTCAGAGCTGTATACCTCTGATGCTATTTACTTTAGGCAGCCAACTCATTAGCTTAAATCGCTCAGGGCTTAAAATTGGCTTATTAAGTACCATTTCATCTCTTGGCACCGGAGCCATTTCCTTTTTTATTATTCACCAGTTCATCAAATTACCCCTGCAGGAACAACAAATGATGGTGCTGTTTACTATGCTACCACCAGCTGTTATGAACTATCTGTTTGCAGAACGATATAAATTGAACAGCCCAGCGGTTGCCGCTATGGTACTTTACGGTAATTTTCTGGCTCTATTTACGATGCCCGTTTTACTTTGGTACGCACTTTCTATCTTGCATTAGTCTTATTTTCGCAACATACTTAACATATTCTATTCATGTAATCTAACCGGCATTGATTCATGGACACGTTGAAAATCCCCAGAGGAAATAAACGCAACGCCCGAACCTTTTTGGTGTTAGGGTTACTCATGAGTATCATCAGTGTCGCTTTACTTTATATTCCATATGTCACTATCAGTCTTCTGGCATCATTCGGAATTATTGCTGCCTACATCGGTATCCGGATAGGTATCAGTAAGCTAAATCAGCCTGATTACGGAATCGTTATTTGTCATGACCATATACAGTTCCATCATCAATATGGAGGATGGAGTCTGCACTGGTCTGATATCCAACGAATTGGGATCCCAACCGTAGGTCGGGGATTTGAAAGAAGAGAGTTAGGGTATGTTGGTATCCGGGTCCAAAATTATCATCATCTGCTAAAGACATTATCACCCAGACTCTGTGCACATCTATTAACAGAACAAAGAGCGGCATTATTTATAGCACTACGACAAGACTGTCTAACAGGAACCTGTCCAAGTGATCACTTACTCGAAGATGACTATTTTTGTGATAAAGATGGCCAGATCTATCAAGGTTTACTGGCCATGTTTGCCAATCGAATGCAAAAATTACGAACACTGACAGGTTTCGATCTCCTAATGGATCAAGATATTCTGGAAGATGAACCGGTTCATTTTATTTCATTAGTTAAACAGTATAAAACTTCATCAAATAGATGAAGTTTAAAACCATCTAATTCTCCATAATAGGCCTATAACCGATTACCATAGCAGGACATTCTGTAGCCGATATCACCACACGATTAGGCACAACAACTCACAGTTTTTATGCATGGATTAAATGTTACAGTCCAGATTTTGTGGAATATCGACCCTTGATATGACTGGGTTCAGGAGGTGGATGGCCTAAATTATTGTCTATCCAACCCCGACGATGCTCAAAACTTTTCCCAGTCAACGTATCTTCACCGCATAAAAACGCCCGGCGAACACAACGGGACACACAGTGATAATACGGTGTCTCGCTGAGGCTGATTTGCTGACGTCTTGGCTTAGGCATAAGCAATTTTCTTCCCTGATAAAATTATCTGCATATTTATACAGTACTCTATCAATAAATCAACCCAAATCAATCACTCATAGATACAACTAACTCTATCGAATAGACAGCAGGTGTTTATCTATTTTTGAAACATCAGAAAGCCATGAAACCTTGATATAACTGGGCTCATTGGGTGGGTGGCTTAAATTATAACATTAAGAGATCAAGTAGGGTTGATTAATTGAACCCCTAAATCATTACCAATTAAACAACGCTTACGATCAGAGGAAATAGATTTCCACTCTATTGCCGAGCCATCAACATCATTAATATATACGGTAATGGCATTATCTTCCGTACTAGAAATACGCTCAACAGTTTCAAGTAAAAGCTCACCTTTGCTCAACTGATTGATGATATCTATTGTACTGGGAACACCATTAACATCTTCAGCAATAATATTCTTGCCTACTAAATCAGACATAGTAGAAGAGTCTAACACTTGAACAGAATAATATTGACTCGATATCAACCAAACCAGAAATAGCTCGCTAGAGGTAGCTACCGCAAGACTTTTTAACTCTTCAGGGTCATACCTCAACTGTTCCCACAAGCTTACCAAGTCTTTTAAAGGCCAAGCCAAAACCATCTCACTAGAAGATTTAAGATATGCCTCTGCATTAACACTGGCAATAACAGGAACGAGAACAACAAACTCACCAGAAATCCTAAGCGTATGAAGAAAACCCTCGCCACCTAAAAAGTTCAGACGTAACTGCAATTCTCCATTAACACTTGTAACCAAATCATCAGCTACTCCATAGAAAGCTTGGGCTTCATCATAAAAAAGCTTTAACGTCTGATCGTAATCGCTACCTTCAAAAACCGACTTTAAATGCTTCATCATTATTTTACTTTGCAACCCCATCAATCCCTGGTAATTCCCATCTTTTCGAATAACGCGTCCAATCGCTTTTTGGAATGAAAGCTCTGTGGCGCATCACCTTGCCACCTTTATCAATTGTGATGTGGAAGACACCTTCTTTTCCATTGATGGTTCCTTGCTGTAAGAATTCAGAGCGACCGTTTGAACGCACAATCGGTTTTTGCGACAAAATAGATTTTTCAAACGAGTCTGGGAAATTATGGAATGCATCTTCTCCCATTCTCTTTAGAGTTCGGGCATCATATATTGGCAGTTTGTCTGCGCCCTTTGCAACATCATTTTTTAACGGCACCGTACCTGAAACCCCATCCCCAGCCTTCGCCGTACTTTCCGGTAACCGCTCGTTCCCTGGATATTTCAGCTCACCTTGGGGAATATCCTTAACTATATCACCAGAACCGGTACTTTCTCCAACACTCGCCAGCCTTTCCCCTGTCTGACTATTAACAGCATTCAAATGAATCGTTGGCTTAGAGGTTGGCACATCCAAACTGATTGCCTGACGGGCAGATGCGCTCAAGTCCTCCCCAGCATTAGATACCGTCCTATTAGCACCATTGAGCACCCGGGGGGACAGGCCCGCGCCAACACTGACGGCACCTACCCCTAAATCCAGCGCCGCTGTCCCCGCTGTGGCTATATCCGCATACCGCTGATAACGATTTGCATCTGATGACGATGCACCAAACCGCTTCGCCGTCGATATTAGCGCCGTTGAATGTGCTTTACCCGTCCAGGCCTGTTGCGCATCCCCATACAAATAGTTGGCACTATTGAATGCCCCGAGACCTCCGGCAGTGGCGGCTATCAAACAAGGAATACCCGCCGTGGCAACACATCTCCCCACAACAGCAGCCCCAGCTAGAACCGCACCACCTGTGTCGAGAACTGATTTAACAGCTCCCTGACGACTATTCCGCTTCAGGACAAAATGCTTCACTACGCCTGTCGCGTCTTTTCCAATGTTGGATACCGACGTCAGCTGTTTTCCCAGGGCTCTATCGATACCTAATAGACTGTATCCCCCCAGGTTATATTGCGGATATTCAGCATCAATATCTCCTTCATCAACCGCTTTTTCATACGCAACCAGCTCTTTTGTCTTCTGCGCACACGCCTGTTTATCCCCCGACTGGCAGGCCTTCATCAGGGCTTTGGTATATTGGGTGGGTGGCTTAAATACAGATAGGCAGCTTAAATGGCTGTTTTATTCGAAGGATTAAAAAGAAAACATCATGAACCCTTGCCATCACTGGGTTCATGTGGTGGATGTCTTAAATTGTTCTTGGATGGCCTAAATTATTAATTAAACACCTTGGAATTCAACGCTGTCTCAATTGAGCATCCATTTTCCAGACCGGCTGAATAAGCATCTGGATTTGTGAGGATAAGCGTGACACAGAATTATGAACAGTCTCCTGTTTAAACCGATTCCTTTTCTTATTTTTTATCAAATTCAGCATACATAATTTCAGGCTTGATAAATTTATATTCGAGCCATAATCCTGACTGATAACCAAATCCACGAAGAACGATATCATCATCAAATACCTCTTCGCATATATCTTTTAGCTTATCAGCTTGCAGTAATTCGATGCCAACCCAACTAGAGATATCTGCTTGATACTCTCTAATACTAATCTCCTGCCAATGTTTTATGACTAACTTTCCACTATCTAGTTCTATCAATCCCGCGTCATCATCTATTACTGCCCCATCTGTAAATATCTCCGATACTTTTTTATCTAGATTAATTACCATTTGAGTAACTGTAAAATCCGGAAATGACAGTTTTCCTAGCTCTGTTTTATTAATAATTATCATAAACTCACCTACTGAATTTTTATATGAGCTTCAGGAGACTTTCGATCCACCTTATTTAAACTACTGTTTAATGGATTGCTTTCCTTATCGTAAACATGTAGATGGTTGTACTTGGTCACTTTATCAGATGGGTGAATTTTAACTCGTACATTTCCTTCCTTATCAACGAACTCCATGAAACGTCCATCAGGACTTTGCCCTTTAACTTTTAGTCCCATAGACTGCAAGTCTTTAACAAGTTGTTCGCGCGGCACATCTTCCACATTTGATAAATAGTCCTTAACCTTGCTAGAAGTAAGTCCTGTAACATCCCCAAGGCCATCTTCACTCAGCTCTTGAGTCAGTCCTTTATCAATCGAACCCTCACTCGCTGTTATATCAGCATTTTCCCCTGAGTGCTCCCATTTTCCTGTTTTTGGATTTAATTCCAGCCCTGCATTGCGATTAACGTTTACATCATCAGGCCATACACCTGCCTCTTCAGTGACCGCACTCTCAGCAGCTTCCTCCCCTTCAGAAGCTTCAGGCGCCAACACTGACGGCACCTACCCCTAAATCCAGCGCCGCTGTCCCCGCTGTGGCTATATCCGCATACTGTTGATAACGATTGGCAGCTGATGACGATGCACCCAACCACTTCGCCGTCGATATTAGCGCCGTTGAATGTGCTTTACCCGTCCAGGCCTGTTGCGCATCCCCATACAAATAGTTGGCACAGTTGAAGGCCCCGAGACCTCCGGCAAATGCCCCCCGTGGCAACACATCCCCCCACAACAGCGGCCCCAGCTAGAACCGCACCACCTGTGTCGAGTACTGATTTAACAGCTCCCTGACGACTATTCCGCTTCAGGACAAAATGCTTCACTACGCCTGTCGCGTCTTTTCCTATGTTGGATACCGACGTCAGCTGTTTCCCCAGGGCTTTATCGATACCTAATAGACTGTATCCCCCCAGGTTATATTGCGGATATTCAGCATCAATATCTCCTTCATCAACCGTTTTTTCATACGCAACCAGCTCTTTTGTCTTCTGCGCACACGCCTGTTTATCCCCCGACTGGCAGGCCTTCATCAGAGCTTTCGTATTGTGTTCGGAAATAAAAACTAAATAGCTGTTTGGTTCGAAGAATTAACAAAAGAAAATCATGAACCTTTGATATGAATGGGCTCATGCGGTGGATAGCCTAAATTATTGCCACTGGAGCGTCCATATATGGCTTAAATTATTTATTAGTTAAGATATAAAAGCTCAAATGTGCGGGCTTTCTTAAACAAAAACTGTACTATAAAATAGTCTTAAGTTCTGATAGTAAAAAAGAGCCAAAACTATCAGCGACTTTTTCAGTTACACCATCAGCTCTATACCTAACAATAGGGTTTTCTCCATTTAACCCCGTTATTTTAGTATCTACGGCATAAAATGTACCGTCATCCACGCCATAAATAAGTACTAGATGATCCGGTAGAGCAGAAGCTTTACGTTCATACAGCGTCAGCCAGATAGCATTTGGTACTGAAGAGCTTTCAAAGTTACCATCAATCAGCCCATAAAACTCTAAGCCTTCAATATCTCCACACCCTAATGTTTTTAAAAATATTCGATATGATGGTGGAAACTTTAAATTTAATGCCAACTCAGCTTTTTCAATCAGAGCAATATCCTTTTCACCCTCGAAATCACCACCGAAATCACTGATTAGCTGAAAAGCCTCATTTAAATCATTCATATTAAACAACCTGCCAAATTAAAAACCGTTTGTCCGGGATTTCCAATAATCTGTTCGCCATTTATTAAACGCAGACCTATCAATTCCTGAAAGTGTAGAATTAGGATTGATATGAATCGTCTTACTGTTTTGCTGATGGAATGTCTGCGTAACCTCAGCAATCGAACCATTATGCCTTTGAGTCATGTGATGCAAATTAATCGATTTTCCATCAGGGCCAATTGGTGCTAACCCCTTTTGCATTCTTTCCAAGTTTGTTCGTCCACGAGCATCTACTAACCAAGGATCAATCAAGTCATTTCTCTGAAAGACTTTATTTCCTTTAAAAGTAGTAGGGCTAGTCCAAAACTGTCCTCCACCTTTTCCAACACCATCCCCAGCCTTCGCCGTACTTTCCGGTAACCGCTCGATCCCTGGATATTTCAACTCACCTTGGGGAATATCCTTAACTATATCACCAGAACCGGTACTTTCTCCAACACTCGCCAGCCTTTCCCCTGCCTGACTATCAACAGCATTCAAATGAATCGTTGACTTAGAGGTTGGCACATCCAAACGGATTGCCTGACGGGCAGATGCGCTCAAGTCCTCCCCAACATTAGATACCGTCCTATCAGCACCATTGAGCAACCGGGCCGTACCAGAGGCAAGACTGAAAGCGCCTACCCCTAAATCCAGCGCTGCTGTCCCCGCTGTGGCTATATCCGCATACTGTTGATATAGATTGGCAGCTGATGACGATGCACCCAACCGCTTCGCCGTCGATATTAGCGCCGTTGAATGTGCTTTACCCATCCAGGCCTGTTGCGCATCCCCATACAAATAGTTGGCACTATTGAAGGCCCCGAGACCTCCGGCAGTGGCGCCTATCAAACAAGGAATGCCCCCCGTGGCAACACATCCCCCCACAACAGCGGCCCCAGCTAGAACCGCACCACCTGTGTCGAGTACTGATTTAACAGCCCCCTGACGACTATTCCGCTTCAGGACAAAATGCTTCACTACGCCTGTCGCGTCTTTTCCAATGTTGGATACCGACGTCAGCTGTTTCCCCAGGGCTTTATCGATGCCTAATAGACTGTATCCCCCCAAGTTATATTGCAGATATTCAGCATCAATATCTTCTTCATCAACCGCTTTTTCATACGCAACCAGCTCTTTTGTCTTCTGCGCACACGCCTGTTTATCCCCCGACTGGCAGGCTTTCATCAGGGCTTTCGTATTGTGTTCGGAAATCGAAACTAAGCGGGCCCGTTGTCCCAGCAGGCTTTATTCTGAAGTAAAAATCATGAGCCCTTGCTATGACTGGGCTCATTGGGTGGATGGCCTAAATTATCGTTGTTGAATGTGCTTTACCCGTCCAGGCCTGTTGCGCACCCCCATACAAATAGTTCAATAAGCTAAGCCCCTCATTCAATAAGCCCAATATTAACAATCCTTCCAGTAAAATAAGCATTCAAAAAAGGAATATTTGAGTTCATGGTAGGGTCATGCGGTGGATGTCCTAAATTATTTGCTTGGTTTAATGTTTTTTTCTGAAGTAAAAATCATGAACCCTTGATATCACTGGGCTCATCGGGTGGATGACCTAAATTATTTTTTGCAACATCAGAAAGCCATAAACCCTTGCTAACACTGGGTTCATTCGGTGGGTGGCTTAAATTATTTTTGGCTTATCCCTATTCAATAAGCCCAATATGAACAGTCCTTCCAGTAAAATAAGCTTTCAAAAAAGGAATATTTGAGTTCATGATCGGGTCATGAGGTAGGTGAACTAGATTATTTGCGTTAAAAAATAAAAAACCATGAACCATTGCTATCACTGGGTTCATCGGGTGGATGTTTTAAATTGTTTATTACGTTCAGAAATCGAAATGAAGCGGGCCCGTTGCCTTAGTAGAGCTTTATTCTGAGTACCGTTCTGACTAAGGACATGTTCCCCAGTGATTTAAGGGGATCTGAGGTAAGTAACCTAATTTGACTTGATGTGGATTTCTGAAGGAAAACTTATGAACCCTTGATATGACTGGATTCATCGGGTGGATGGCCTAACTTATTCTGGCTTTGGTTTAATGGATTATTCTGAAGTGAAAACGATGAACCCTTGCTATGACTGGGCTCATTGGGTGGGTGGCTTGAATTGCTTGTCGAAGCTGCAACAGCAGATCGAACAGGTCAGGCAGCTACCAAGAGCGAAGCAGCAGTTGGTGATGGAGATGCTAGATACAGTAATCCAGCAAGCAGTCCATTAAAAAGCCCGCGGTTGCGGGCTAGATAATTATTTCAAGCTTTTTAAAAAATCTGGGTCAATCCATGCTGACTCAACTTGCCCTTCTTTTAACTCGACACTATCTAGGTCAAACGGAACCAAGGCATCTAAAAATTCGTGAATGTCACTTGCCAACTTGATCATATTTTGTGGCTCTTCGTGATCCCAAAAATAAACTGACTGGCCTTGGTCAAGATCAATAACAACATAGTTACCGCCTTCAGCCACTGCCACCGGAAAGACTCTTTCCCCGACATGATCCAAATATTTACGCTCTCCCAAAATTTTGGAGATAGGAATCAATTCATTAATTCCCGACTCATTATCTTGGCTGATAGTGAAAATATTTGTCTCAGGTTTCGAACCATTGAACTCTACAAAAAACTTTTTCAAGTCATCAGGTATAGAACAGCCTAGAACCTGAGCAAAAAGGTCTATGTCTTTTTGCTCAATAGCTTTTGGTTTAGAGAATTTTACGCTCATTAAGAAAACTCCAGAATTTACTGATTACGTAATACCGCAGCCCCGCCAGTGTGACGAGCTGCGTTATGTATATCTTTAGGTACAAGTTGCATTGTTTTTGCGTTTTCAACGTGATGCCAAACATACCCATCTGGAGTGCTTTTTAAGCCGACAGCCTTATTGGCCATCGCTGCGTCTTTAGCGTAATTACCGGTCAACCCTTTAATATCAACCTGCGCCTTAGAATAGGGTGAAAAGTCAGGGAAACCTTGATTATTAAACTTCACCCCTGAAGGGTGGGTCCTACCCGCGTACTGGCTATTGATTGGCTTCCTTCCATTAATAAGCGGGATATTGTCTGCGCCCTTTGTAACAACATCTTCTAACGACGCCGTGCCTGTAACACCATCCCCAACCTTCGTCGTACTTTCCGGTAACCGCTCGATCCCTGGGTATTTCAGCTCCCCTTGAAGTATACCAGAACTAGCGCTTTCTCCAATATGAACGGGTTTAACCGACACGTTATCGATATTCGCCAGCCTTTCCCCTGTCTGACTATTAACAGCATTCAACTGAATCGTTGACTTAGAGGTTGGCACATCCAAACTGATTGCCTGACGGGCCGATGCACTCAACTCCTCAACATTAGATCCCATCCTATCCGCACCATTGAGCACCCGGGCCGTACCAGAAGCAAGACTGAAAGCGCCTACCCCTAAATCAAGCGCCGCTGTACCCGCTGTGGCCATATCAAAACCACGTTGAATCGTCCCGGCGGTCGAGGATGATGCCCCCAACCGCTTCGCCGTCGATATTAGCGCCGTTGAATGTGCTTTACCCGTCCAGGCCTGTTGCGCATCCCCATACAAATAGTTGGCACTATTGAAGGCCCCGAGACCTCCGGCAGTGGCGCCTATCAAACAAGGAATGCCCCCCGTGGCAACACATCCCCCCACAACAGCAGCCCCAGCTAGAACCGCACCACCTGTGTCGAGTACTGATTTAACAGCCCCCTGACGACTATTCCGCTTCAGGACAAAATGCTTCACTACGCCTGTTGCGTCTTTTCCTATGTTGGATACCGACGTCAGCTGTTTCCCCAAGGCTTTATCAATGCCTAAAAGGCTATATCCCCCCAGGTTATATTGCGGATATTCAGCATCAATATCTTCTTCATCAACCGTTTTTTCATACGCAACCAGCTCTTTTGTCTTCTGCGCACACGCCTGTTTATCCCCCGACTGGCAGGCCTTCATCAGGGCTTTGGTATTGTGTTCTGAAATAAAAACTAAATGGCTGTTTGACTCGAAGAATTAACAAAAGAAAATCATGAACCCTTGATATAACTGGGCTCATTGGGTGGGTGGCTTAAATTACTTAAGTATTCATTCTTCATTCGATGACGGTTCATGAGGTAGATGGATTAAAATTAAACAAGAAAAACGATGAGCCCTTGCTATGACTGGGCTCATTGGGTAGATGGCTTGGATTGCTCTATTGCTCTATGACTGGGCTCATCGGGTGGATAACCTAAATCATTGTCCCCATTAAACTACAGATATTAAATCTAAGCCTTTTACAGCTATGGCCTTCAACCGTTCTTTAACTCTCTCACTAATAATTATCGAAATTTCAAATTTTTTGACTCGAAAAATTTCTATACCGTTAATATTACTAGTATCCAATCTCAATTTCATAAATGCTCTATATTCTCCAGCTTTATCCGGCCTTACAGGATCATTGAGCTCGAATTTTTGAAATTCCGAACATTTTTCATCAACACATTCAATAAGTTCACTAACAATCAGGACAAAGTAATCAGTGAGGCATCTTTTACTTTGGATTTTGACAGGGATAAAATCTATACCTTTAATATCGTCAAGAACTTCTTTCACTTTCCTACTGATAACAGGCACCCCATACGCTTCTGTATACGTGAAATCCATTTCATCACCATCATGTACAAGCTTAATTTCTAAACTTGCAATGCCTTCTGGGACCGACGTAGATAGTTCCCAATTATCAACTCCCAAAATATCACCTAAGTACCATCTATTAGGGAAATTAATATCATCGTTAAGTTCAAAATACTTCATTTCTTTGTTAACCATTTATTAACTTGACTATCTGTTGTAGTTGCTTCTGTTTTAATTCGTTTCAAAGTTCCAGTAACCACTTTTCGATATACATCTGTATTTGGTTTTAACCCCCGAGTTGCAGACATAAGCTCTTTATGCACATAAGAATGATATTCTTCTGGGTGAGGCCCTTTATGCCCCGGCACTGCAACTTTGTTTACAAAATCATCTAAATCAAGATCAGCCTTCTTAAATATTTCATTAAATCGTGGAGTCCAAGGGCCTCCTCGTACTGTAGATATACAGTTCTTATTCGTACAAACATGGTGAATCGGTATTTTCTTTGTAACTCTATTCCCAGCCTTCGCCGTACTTTCAGGTAACCGATCTATCCCTGGATATTTTAATTCAACTTCTGCAGATTGCCAGCTTTTCACCACCTGTTTCAAAGGCGCATAGAGTTTCCCTTCATCCGTGACCTTTATCGGATGGGAAAGATGAATATCTTTTCTCACCGTCGTAAATTTGCCATTCGATAGCTGTCGAACCGTATGATTCTCACCTTGTCCATCCGGCAGGTTATCCAAATCGCTACGGACAGATTCCCGGGTTGGCGTGAGCAATAAAGTGTCAGCATTTTGTCCACTCTCTTGCCGTCCTGAAGATGATACGCTCATGTCCGGCACGGCATCAGAATTGGCTTTCGGCTTTTCCCAGGCGTTCCAGTTCAGAACAGTGGTTTTTTTCGTAACGACATTCAGCCGTTCAGTCTGACTCCCCGCAGCCACCCCACTGAATTCATCCCTTACACGGGTAAGTTTCACCAGACTGGCAGCACCCAAACCTAAATCCAGCGCCGCTGTCCCCGCTGTGGCTATATCCGCGTATCGTTGATAGCGCGCTGCATCTGAGGATGATGCACCCAACCACTTCGCCGTCGATATTAGCGCCGTTGAATGTGCTTTACCCGTCCAGGCCTGTTGCGCATCCCCATACAAATAGTTGGCACTATTGAAGGCCCCGAGACCTCCGGCAGTGGCGCCTATCAAACAAGGAATGACCCCCGTGGCAACACATCCCCCCACAACAGCGGCCCCAGCTAGAACCGCACCACCTGTGTCGAGTACTGATTTAACAGCTCCCTGACGACTATTCCGCTTCAGGACAAAATGCTTCACTACGCCCGTGGCGTCTTTTCCTATGTTGGATACCGACGTCAGCTGTTTCCCCAAGGCTTTATCGATACCTAATAGACTGTATCCCCCCAGGTTATATTGCGGATATTCAGCATCAATATCTTCTTCATCAACCGTTTTTTCATACGCAACCAGCTCTTTTGTCTTCTGCGCACACGCCTGTTTATCCCCCGACTGGCAGGCTTTCATCAGCGCCTTCGTATTATGTTCGGAAATAAAAACTAAATGGCTGTTTGGTTCGAAGAATTAACAAAAAAAAATCATGAACCCTTGATATAACTGGGCTCATTGGGTAGGTGGCTTAAATTATATGGCGCCTGAACACTGGCCTGAATATGCCGCTTCGCTTTTAAAGAACATTCCGCTTAGGAATGCACGATTATTCGATCTTTAAGCCTTAAACGCACTTTTTCATTTTGTTACGCCCAGAACAGTAAAAAGCCCCCAGGCGCGTTAGCACATCGAGGCTTTATTTTTTGCTGTAGTCTGTTGATTAAGCCAGCACTTCCAGCCCTTTTTCTGCCACTAGGTTAAGCAGTTTCAGCGAAGGGCCGTTAGGCTTCTTCTGGCCTTGCTCCCACTTCTGTACCGTGGATACACTGGTATTCAAATACGCTGCAAACACACCTTGGCTGGCATGGTTCTTGGTGCGGATTCGCTTGATCTGTACCGCAGTATATTCTTTCACTGGCGGCAGGCAGATAGCATCGAACTCACGCAGCGTCGTGTCTTTCATGACACCAGCCGCATGCAGGTCTTGGGCTGATTCATGCACCATGTCTAAGATTGATTTATCCATCTTTTTCTACCTCGACTAACGCGCCATACTTGATGGCTCCTGTTAATGCTTTATCACTGTACCCCAATAACTCTTTCGCCAAGTGCTTCAAGGCTTTCAGCTCATTGGCACTGATATTGGCGCGTGCGTTTTTGGCGAAACCGTAAACAAAGAACGCCTTATCACAGACTTTATACGCCAATAGAGTTCTTACCCCACCGCTTTTGCCTCGGCCACCGACAGCCACGCGCTTTTTCACCACATGGCCACCCAAATCAGCATCAATCAGGCCACTCTCCATTTCATCAACCGCAGCCCGCAAGGCGTCATCATCCAGACCTTCCCTTGCCGCCCACTTGCAGAACGCCTTGTTTTTAAATATCCGCATTTTCGCCCTTGTTCTCACCGTCAAACCATAGCACTTAGTGATATATATAACCACCCTTTTTTAGCTGCTCTCGTTGCCGTGCGGCATCAGCCTCATAGCCGCCTCTTGCAACTAAATGATGTAAGGGGAACCCGAAGTCTCCCCGGTGATAGCTTACCAGGGTACCAACACCAACTCGTGCTGGTAACTGGCAGACAGATAAGGGCGAAACGGAAGACAGCGCAGTTTTTTTGCACCGCCTGGAGAATAAGATAAGCCACCCATTCAACAATCCCAATATGAACAGGCCTTCTCGTAAAACAAGCATTCAAAAAAGGAATATTTGAGTTCATGATGGAGTCATGCGGTTGGTGGACTAAATTGTTTGCTTGGTTTAATGGATTATTCTGAAGTAAAAATAATGAACCCTTGGTATAACTGGGCTCATTGGGTGGATGGCCTGAATTGAATGTTACCCGTCAAGGCCTGCTGACCATCCCCATAAAGATGGTTCGCACTATTGGCGGCCCCAAGCCCACCGGCCACGCCGGCTATCAAACAGGGAATTCCCGCCGTGGCAATACATCCCCCCACAACAGCAGCCGCGCCTGCTGTTGCACCAATCACTTCACCGACTGATTTAACAGCCCCCTGACGACTATTCCGCTTCAGGACAAAATTCTTCACTACGCCTGTCGCGTCTTTTCCTATGTTGGATACCGACGTCAGCTGCTTGCCCAGTGCTTTATCGATGCCTAAAAGGCTATATCCCCCCAGGTTATATTGTGGATATTCAGCATCAATATCTTCTTCATCAACCGCTTTTTCATACGCAACCAGCTCTTTTGTCTTCTGCGCACACGCCTGTTTATCCCCTGACTGGCAGGCTTTCGTATTGTGTTCGGAAATAAAAACTAAATGGCTGTTTGGTTCGAAGAATTAACAAAAGAAAACCATGAACCCTTAATATAACTGGGCTCATTGGGTGGATGGCCTAACTTATTGTTTGAATTATTATCAGAAAAACTAATTTTGTTCTACTCTTTTTAGAACCTCTTTGAGCATTTTCTTAGGTCCAACAGCCATTCCAGCTGCTTTTATTCCGTATTTGGCGAACGCCACAGCAGCTTCAGTATTACTAAGTGTTTCCTGTATTCTCGCTAAAACTAAGCATAATCTTACTTTTGTTAATGAAGCAAAAACATCAGGAAGACCATCATTCAAATCATCTACGACAATTGAAGATATGTCTCCGTTGATATTATAACGATTAAAAAAGCCTTCAATTCTGCTCTCAGTCAAAGCAACAATTTCATCAACTGAGTCTGAGCTTATTGGCCACCAATGATCTTTTTGAGAAAGATCAGGCGTTATACGAACCTTAACCTCACAATCTGGTAACTCTACTTCTCCTTCACTGGGTAATTCAGTTGAACCAATTTTTGGCATAAAGTCATAATGAACGCCAAAGTTCAAACAAACACTCGGTTCAGAACTATGCTTCTGAACCGAAATAACATTTATTTCATGAGTTTCATTAAAGCGAACAAACAAATCATCTGAAACTCTTTTAAAACCTAAAACCTCCAATGGCCCAGACATCCGCTCGGCCAAGGCAACTGCAAAATCATTAAATTTCATAACTACTCAACTATATCGATGCCAAATTTTTCTAGTTTTTGTCTCAGAGGACCAGTAGGACCACTCTTGCCAGTAACGCCACTACGAGAAAACTCCCACTGAACACGGTCTACCTGACCAGATCTAAGCATTTTCACATCACGGGCTAGTTCTTGACGTACCCGCTTGGTCAAGCCAGTTCTACCAACCTTAGACTCTATGGCTGTAGTGCCATCTAAGACATCAACTCTACGAAGGCCTCCGGGCACTCGGAAGTTTTGCTCAATGACGCCACCGGTTCTAGCTGCAATTGCATCTCTCGCGGCATCGCCCGCAGCTTTATTGGCTTGGACTGTACTATCTGTAACATCCCCAAGACCATCTTCACTCAGCTCTTGAGTCAGTCCTTTATCAATCGAACCCTCACTCGCTGTTATATCAGCATTTTCCCCTGAGTGCTCCCATTTTCCTGTTTTTGGATTTAATTCCAGCCCTGCATTGCGATTAACGTTTACATCATCAGGCCATACACCTGCCTCTTCAGTGACCGCACTCTCAGCAGCTTCCTCCCCTTCAGAAGCTTCAGGCGCCACCACCGCCAAAACCACATTAACACCTGTATTCACCAGTTCATTATGCTCTGCCAACTGCGACTGGTAATGCTCAACAATCTGTTTCGGACTATCACCTGCGGCCAGCCCCGTTTTAAAGGCCTTCTGTAACGCCAAATCATCAAAACCCAGAGCTTGTCGGGTGTTATATCGATACGGCGATGCCGCTAGCATCGCAGGACCTTTGGGCTGCGCGTCAAAATGCTTCACATCCGCTGCATAACTATTTAAGTCCTGGATACCCCTTTGGCAGGCCGCACTGCCGCTATCGGCTTTACAGACTGACTGCACCCATTGGCTATTTTGCAGGGATTTCTTGCGGTAGCCGTTTAATGTGTTGTGAAGCGCTGTCAGCTGCTTAACGGAGCAATGGGCATGCCCCCATGTACAATGGTTGTAGGCTCGTTGAGCCGCAATCGCTTTCACCAGGTCTTTATGTTTCAGGTAGTTATATTGATACACCGTCTTCGCTGCACCCGCCGCATCGTTCACCTGGGCTTTGCAGCCCTACACCAGCACGTCGGCTATATACAGATAGGCAGCTTAAATAAGCTGTTTTATTCGAAGGATTAAAAAGAAAACATCATGAACCCTTGTCATCACTGGGTTCATTTGGTGGATGTCTTAAATTGTTCTTGGATGGCCTAAATTATTAATTAAACACCTTGGAATTTAACGCTGTCTCAATTGAGCATCCATTTTCCAGACCGGCTGAATAAGCATCTGGATTTGTGAGGATAAGCGTGACACAGAATTATGAACAGTCTCCTGTTTAAACCGATTCCTTTTCTTATTTTTTATCAAATTCAGCATACATAATTTCAGGCTTGATAAATTTATATTCGAGCCATAATCCTGACTGATAACCAAATCCACGAAGAACGATATCATCATCAAATACCTCTTCGCATATATCTTTTAGCTTATCAGCTTGCAGTAATTCGATGCCAACCCAACTAGAGATATCTGCTTGATACTCTCTAATACTAATCTCCTGCCAATGTTTTATGACTAACTTTCCACTATCTAGTTCTATCAATCCCGCGTCATCATCTATTACTGCCCCATCTGTAAATATCTCCGATACTTTTTTATCTAGATTAATTACCATTTGAGTAACTGTAAAATCCGGAAATGACAGTTTTCCTAGCTCTGTTTTATTAATAATTATCATAAACTCACCTACTGAATTTTTATATGAGCTTCAGGAGACTTTCGATCCACCTTATTTAAACTACTGTTTAATGGATTGCTTTCCTTATCGTAAACATGTAGATGGTTGTACTTGGTCACTTTATCAGATGGGTGAATTTTAACTCGTACATTTCCTTCCTTATCAACGAACTCCATGAAACGTCCATCAGGACTTTGCCCTTTAACTTTTAGTCCCATAGACTGCAAGTCTTTAACAAGTTGTTCGCGCGGCACATCTTCCACATTTGATAAATAGTCCTTAACCTTGCTAGAAGTAAGTCCTGTAACATCCCCAAGACCATCTTCACTCAGCTCTTGAGTCAGTCCTTTATCAATCGAACCCTCACTCGCTGTTATATCAGCATTTTCCCCTGAGTGCTCCCATTTTCCTGTTTTTGGATTTAATTCCAGCCCGGTATCGCGATTGACTTTTACATCCTCAGATAGAGCATTCCGTGCAACGGCCCCTTCTGTTAGCACACTATCAGTCTCTTCAGCAATTTTCCCCGCTTTAGAAAAAACTGAAACTACTTCACCGGCACCACCCAATAAATCCGTAGCAGTGAAAGCGAGATTAACGCCTGTATCCACTTCTTTTTTACGCAGCGCGACCTGGGACTGGTAATGCTCAACAATCTGTTTCGGACTATCACCTGCGGCCAGCCCCGTTTTAAAGGCCTTCTGTAACGCCAAATCATCAAAACCCAGAGCTTGTCGGGTGTTATATCGATACGGCGATGCCGCTAGCATCGCAGGACCTTTGGGCTGCGCGTCAAAATGCTTCACATCCGCTGCATAACTATTTAAGTCCTGGATACCCTTTTGGCAGGCCGCACTGCCGCTATCGGCTTTACAGACTGACTGCACCCATTGGCTATTTTGCAGGGATTTCTTGCGGTAGCTGTTTAATATGTTGTGAAGCGCTGTCAGCTGCTTAACGGAGCAATGGGCATGCCCCAATGTACAATGGTTGTACGCTCGTTGAGCCGCAATCGCTTTCACCAGGTCTTTATGTTTTAGGTAGTTATATTGATACACCGTCTTCGCGGCACCCGCCGCATCGTTCACCTGCGCTTTGCGGCCCTGCACCAGCACATCCGCCACCCCGGCAATCAGCGCCTGGACATTGGCCTTCGTATGCTGATCCGCTAGTGACTTGTTTTCTCCAACCGTTTTGGCCGTCAGTTCACTGACGCCAGCTCCAATCGCACTGGCTACACAGGATTTCGAGCCCGCAGCGGCTACGGCACAGCTGGCCAGCGCATGAGCCAGCACTTTGCGAATATCGCCTTCTTTAATGTGATGCGTGAGCGCATAATCACCAATTTGCTCTGACAGAACCTGACCCGCTGTGGTCAGCACGCTTTGCCGGAGGGCTTGGGTCGCTGCCGATTTTAGCGACTTACCCCCCACGGTCGCATTGACACCGGTTGCCACCACCGCATGCACCAGATTCTGCTCCGCAGACTGTTCCAGCTCAGTCCCTAATTTCTTCAGTTCACCGTCACCTGCCTTAATCGCCTGATGATGGGCCAGTGCATACTGGTTGAGCTCGTTCGCCACAACGCCGGTCACTGTGCTGATAGCTGCATTACGAAGGGCATGAGACGCGGTTTCTTTCAGACTTTTCCCCGCAATGGTGGCATTGGCTACTGTTGAACTCGCCGCTTTAATTAAATGGCTCTCTGCCGCCTGTTGAAACTCTGCAGACAACGTTTGGCTAGCGGTCTGAGATGCAATTTCCGAACTATCCGGAACATCAAAATATGCGGATACAAAATCAGTCAGGGCCTGCGAAGCGGCAGAAGCAACCATGCCTTTCAGTGACATATTATTAGACAGGTCTTTCACTGTATGTTTTATATTCCCGTGATTATTAATCAGGGATACAACGGCCTTGGAGACTTCCGGAGGGAACCCCATTGCCGAACCAGCCAACTGAATGACTGAGGCTCCAACCCCGGTTAATCCTGAAGATTTCTGCGCCCAATGCTTCGATTTTTCAACTTTTCCCTGCCAGTCGACTTTTTTGGCATATTTCGGGTTATTCCGCAGGGTACTGACCCAGCTCATGCCCGGTGTTTTTGCCAGTTCATTCAAGGATGCATCCAGTGAACCGGTTTTCTTATACTGCACCACCACGCCCTTGCCGGCGTTGAGGGTTATGCCTCCCCCGGCGGTCATGGTCACGCCTTTGACGGTGGTGACCATATGGCCTTTATTCTCAGTTCCTTGCCAGACGGTGCTATTACTGTGTTTGCTCTTCTGCTGATAGTCTTCATCGGTATTGGCGTTCAGCGCCAGAATGCCTTTCGGGGTCGACAACGTTGTCTGAGCGCCACTTTTCAGATTGACGGCGGTCAGTGTCAGCGAGCCGGCCTGCGTCTTGATATTGAGGTTATCCCCCGCGCTCAGGCTGCTGGCATGGGTGGTGGTCGATGATTCATCCTCGGTTTTTTTCGAGGTGCTGAACGTCCCACTGCTGCTGCGTTTCAGGTGCAGGGTATGATGGTTCTGCAACGATGTTATCTGAATATCATGGGCCGCTTTGAGCGTTAAATTCTTTTTCGAGAGACCGGTGATACCTGCCAGTGTTGCGCTGTTGCCGGCGCTCAGTGTCAGGTTGCCGCCACTTTGAACGGTGGTGTTATGGGCCGTGGTACTGGAGCTGACCCGACTCACCGTCTTCGAGTGATGGAACATGCCGCCGTGATGTTTTTTCTTGAAGTAATCGCTGTAACTCTGGTCAACTGCGGCCTGAATCGTGAGGTTGTTTTTAGCCAGCAGGCTGGTCGACAGCCCTGATTTAAGATGAGCACCGGTCAGGGTCAGGTTGTGGCCCGACTGAATGCTTAACGCCCCACCGGCGGTCAGTGACGACTGAACATGGGTCAGACTCGAGCGAATATTATGGCCGTGATGGAAATAAACCGCCGAATGGTGGCTAAGCGCTGTTGAGCCCAGGGTAATATCGCCCCCGGCATCCAGTGACACATTGCCACCGGCTGAAATCTGACTGCCGACCGATGACAGGTTGCCGGTTGTGGTGATATGTAGATTATCTAATGCCGTAATGCTGGCCTGGGATTCGGCGCTATCGGCATACCCCTGTGAATAATGATGTCGGGTGATCAACGTGTCACTGGTCAGATTATTGGCTTCCAGGGTAATGCTCTGGCCTTTAAGGGTGCCACTATCGTTATTGAGGGTCCCATTGGTTTTGACGGTTAAATCCCCGCCGGAAGACAGCAGCCCATGCTGGTTATTCACCCCACTGAGCCCCTGGATCGTTAAATCAACCCCGGCGGTAATGGCCCCGCTGTTATTAACCTGATTGGCGGTGATGGCCACCTGCTGACCACTGACCTGCGCCCCGCTGGCCGGGAGGGTGGCCGAGGCCAAATAAAGGTGCGGCACCAGCACGCTCTGACCATTGACCCGCTCTTTCACCAGCCAGACAATATTTTTTTTAAGATGGGTGATTTCATCGGCACTTAACGCCACGCCATCTTTAAGGTCCAGTGCTTTACGCTCATCCACCGCATTGTTATACAGCGCTTTGATTTCATCACTGGCATGGGTCTGATGCCCCAGATAATGCTTGCCGGTCAGCTCAAAAATCTGATTTTCAATCAGCCGGGTTTCCACATAGCTGTCCCCCAGTTGACGCTGTTTGGTACTGGGTTTATCCCGGCCAATTTGTTTCAGGTAGTAATCCGAGCCCACATACTGTGACAGATTGATAAATTTCGAGCGGGTTTCGATAAGATATGGCGTTTTCGCCTGTTTTTGCGTAACAAACAGCGCTTTATGCCCTTGTAGCGCGCTGACATTGGCCATGATGGTTTTTTCCGGGGCGTGCGCATTGAGACTCTGTGCCAGGGTCATGGCCGACGGAGCCTTCGCCATGGAAACCGCGGTATGATGAAGGGGCACTGATGTATGGGTCAGGGCCATATGCCCTTGAGTGAGGGCCGCTTTTTTCAGTGTGGATACGCCCGCAGACGAAAGGCCCTGGGCGGCAACCGCCGATGTGGCCAGCGCCCCGGCTGTTGACGTTGCCAGATGGGCCTTGGCACGGACCGTCGCCTGAGAAGTTGTCGCCACCGATGTTGAACGAACCGCCTGAAGCGCCTGGGTATCCTGTTTATCAGCCGATGAGGCAACAACGTGCACCGCACCGGATGTGGCCACGGTTGGATGGGCCGCACTGAGTGAGTTGCTCTGGCTAACCCCGGCCGCGATGGTCTGAACGCTCGCTTTTTTCGCCACTTTTTGGGCATCTGCCGATAAGCTTTGTGCCGCAGCCCCCTGCCGGGTGCCGACATTATTAAAGGTGCCGGTGACATTCACCGTCAGGGTTTTACCGGCGCTGATACTACCGTAAACTGGGGTCAGGGCTTTTTTTGTAGTTCTGGTTGGTAAACCAACAGTCCATATATCAGTATATCCCATATGATTGGAAGCGCTACTATGCTCACCCCCTCCGCCTGAATGATAACGAGAAAATGCTTCATACCCTGTTGTCCTTTGAGTCTGCATCAGCGACTGGGATACATTTGTCATCTCTGCTGCATGGATGGTTACATCCCCATTGGCGGCAATTTCTCCATAACGGTTCAGAATGGTCTGCCCGGTCAGCGTCATATTGCCACCGGCTAACAGATGCGAAACATTGCCAATGTTGGACGCATGCTGGGTTGTCGTGACCGTGGTATAATTTTTCGCACCTGAATGCCAATGCCGGGTCGTTTTGGTGGTTGTCACCTTCACCGTCGACCCAAGCGAATTGCTCAGTGTCGTACTGGCGATCCCCACATCCCCGGCCACCGCCTCCATCATCCCGCTGTTCTCATTCACCAGACTGGCCGCATTAGCCGCCGACAGCCCGCGCAGCGTCAGACTCTGCTGCGCCAGCATATCCCCCTGATTATTCACCGCATCCCCATCCAGACGCAGCGCCAGATTAGTCCCGCCATACAGCAACCCGGTATTGGTCAAATTCCCCGTCAGTGCCGTGGTTACCGCCCCGCTGGCCGACCCCAGCTGCCCCGCATTAGTCAGTGAAGCCGCCGCAATCGCCACCCCGCTCGCCCCGCTCAGCAGCCCGTTCACCGTGTTCGACACCGCCCCGGCATTCGAGCCACTGGCCCCTTGAAGCTGCAACAGCGCCGCGCTTTGCACCGCACCGCTGCCCTGGTTGGCTATCTGTCCATCGGCCCCAATCACCAGCGCCCCACTGGCCGTGATCTGGCCATCATTGACCCAGTCACCCTGCTCCGCCCACTGGCCACCCAATCCCCCCACCTGAATCGCCCCGTGGTTACTAAAAGCTGCATCCGCAACACTCAGACCGCCCGCCCGCAACTGCCCGCCACTGGCATTAATCAACTGGCCTTTGCCCTTGGATGTGGCATTACGCACCGTCAGCGTCTTCGCACTGACCAGGGTTCCGGCATTGGTCAGCAGATGGTCACTGGTCACGGTCAAATCCCCGTTCGACGCCAGCGTTCCGCTATTGTCCACATCCTGGCCCAGCGTCAGGGCCAGAGTGCCCTGGCTGGCGCCGATAAGCCCCGCATTGGTCAGCGTCTGAGTCGCCAGACTCAGGGCATGGGCCTTCAGGCTGGCCCCCCGCTGGTTAATCAAGCCTCCGGCTCCACCGCCAGCCCCCAGTCCCCCCAAAGCCAGTTGCCCCAGGCTGGTCAGCGTCCCGCTATTGGTCAGTGTGCCGCCCAGCGCCAGAGTGACATCCGCATTGCCGGCCAGTTGCCCGCTGTTGCTCAGGTTATGCTGCACACGCAGGGTCAGTGCCCCCTGAGTGGCCCCCAGCACCCCGGCATTGCTCAGGCTGCTGACGTGCGCATCCATCTGCCCCGCTTTGATGCTGGCTTTAGCACCATTACTCAGCGCCCCGCCCGCCTGTTTGGCGGTCAGCCCATGCACCGTTAAAGTGCCTTGCGCGGCCAGCGTCCCGGTATTGGTCAGCCCCTTGGGCAGCGCCAGGGTTAAATCCTGTTGGCTGAGCAGCTGACCACTGTTCGTCAGAGTCGCCGCGCTGCTCACGGTGGTATTGCCTGTCGCAGAGCCCAACTGCCCGGCATTGGTAACACTTGAGGCATTCACGCGCACTGACCCACCCGTCATGCTGGCCGAGCTCTGGTTGCTCAATGCCCCACTGGCCGCCCCGTTGGCGCCGCTCAGTTGCAATGCATCGCGGGCATGGATGACCCCCTGGTTGGTCACGGTTCCGCCCACTTGCAAGGTCGCCGAGCCACTGGAGAGCAGCTGCCCACTATTGGTCAGGTCCTGCCGGTCACGTAGCTGCAACATGCGTGTCCCGCCCAGCACCCCGGCATTGCTCAGGCTGGCCACGTTCATATCCAGTTGCGCCGCTTTCATCTGCCCGCTTTGCATGTTGGTCAGCGCACCAATGGCGCCCTGATGGGCATTCACCACCTGCAGTATCTTCGTACTTTGCAGCGTGCCGCTGTTCTGAAGGTCCCCGGCCAGGGTCACCGTGACATCGCCACCCCCGCTCACTGTGCCCTGATTGGTCAGCCCCTTCGTACTGGTCAGCTGCAAGGCCCCCCGACCGGTCTGTACCGTGCCCTCATTGCTCAGGCTGGCCGCCTGCAATTGCAGTGTGCCCGCACTGAGCCGGGCTTTCTGTTGATTGGTAAAGCCTTGCCCCACCTGCACATGCGCAGTACCTAAACTGATCAACTGACCTGCGTTGTTCAGCGCTTTGCCGGTACTCAGCGTCAGGCTCTTGCGGGTGTCGATCAGCCCGCTGTTATCCAGTTTGCCGCCAATAGTCAGTGCACTGTCGGCATTAGCCAGCAGCTGCCCGCTGTTGGTCATATCCTGGCTATCTTGTAGGCTCAGCAGCCCGCTCACGGCCCCTATCAGCCCGGCGTTGCGTATTCCCTGACTGGCCAGACTAACGGCCCCGGCTTTGAGTTGTCCTGTCGCGGTATTGGTCAGCAGGCCACTGGCGCTGCCGGTCTTCACGCCGCTCAGGCTCAGGGTCTTGACGGCCTGCACCGTGCCGCTGTTGCTCATCTGCTGCCCGATGGCCAGGCGCAGGTTGCCCTGACTTTGCAGCGCCCCTTTGTTGCCAAGCGTACCGGCGGTGGTCAGCTGCCCGTCATGCCACCGGCCCCACTGCTCAGGGTGCCGTCATTGGTGAAGCGGGCCGCATGAAGCTGTAAGGTGGTCGCGCTTAAGGTGGCTTTGGCGTCATTGGTCAACGCCCCGCTGGCCTGTCTGGCGGTGGTACCATGCACGGTCAGGGTGCCGTTGGCCTGGATCTGGCCCTGATTGGTCAGGCTGCTCGCAACGGTCAGGGAACTATCCCCACCACTGAGCAGAGAACCGCTGTTCGTCAGGGTGCCCGGGTCGGTGATGATCAGGTCGTTGACCGCCCCGATGTAACCGGCATTGCTGAAGGTGCCCACCGGCAGATTTAACCGGGCAGCCTGGATATGACCGCTGGCGGTGTTGGTGAATGAGGCGACGCCCTGCAGGCTCAGGGCCTGTTCACTGAGCAGGGTGCCACGGTTACTCAGATCCCCGCTCAACATCAAACTCAGCGCCTGTTTCGCTTCCATCTGACCGGGGTTGGTCAGGCCATGGCCGAGATGCAGGGTCAGGCTTCCCAGGCTGTCGAGTGTCCCGGCATTGGTCAGCGCATCC
The DNA here is from genome assembly GCA_911810475.1 of Candidatus Celerinatantimonas neptuna. NCBI lineage: Bacteria > Pseudomonadati > Pseudomonadota > Gammaproteobacteria > Celerinatantimonadaceae > Celerinatantimonas > Candidatus Celerinatantimonas neptuna. Next base: position 3,253,107 of record OU461276.1, on the reverse strand, counting down.
GGGGTAGTCAGGCTCAGCCCACCTTGTCCGGTCGCGACCATCCGCCCGGTATTGCTGACGGTGGTGCTGTGCAGCTGCACGGTGCCGCCCTGCAGAATGCCACTGTTGGTCAGCGCGGCATTGGCCTGCGTGGTTTTCAACCCACTCAACGTGAGCTGCTGATGGGCCAGTAACGTCCCACTGTTCGTCAGGGCCTGGTCCGTTTGCAGGCTCAGGTTGCCCTGGCTGACGAAGGTTCCGGTGTTGGTCACCGTCCCTGGGGTCTCCAGGGTCACATCTCCAAGGGTGGATCCGAGGGTCCCCTGGTTGGTCAGCGCTGCACTGTGAAGGGTCAGCTGCCCGCCAATCCACTGGCCATGTTGTTCATTGTGCACGGTCCCACTGGCTCCTTGTGCCAGTCCCTGCAGTTGCAGTGTGCCGCCGGCACTCAGCGTTCCCTGGTTATCGACATTGCCGTGAATATGCAGGGTGATATCGTCATTCGCCTGCACCGTCCCCTGGTTGGTCAGGGCCCCGTGGTCGGTGATACTCAGGGTTTTAACGGCCCGAATGTGACCGGCATTGCGAAGACTCGCGACAGGCAGACTCACGGTCATCGCCTGGATCTGTCCACTCGGGTCATTGGTCAGCCCGGCAATGGCCGCGCCACTGGCCTGCGCCACGCTCAGTCCCTGTTCACTGAGCAGTATCCCGCTGTTAGTGAGGGTTCCCGGTAATATCAGTTGCAAAGCGCTTTTTGCTTCGATAGCCCCGCTATTGGTGATTTGATGATCACTCCTCAATTTGAGGATACCGCCACTGGCTGTCATGGCCCCGGCATTGGTGACGTCATCGCTCTGAAGGGTCACTGACTGCCCCTGTAGTACACCGCCGGTACTGCTCTGATAGGTCCCGGCCGACGGACCGGTATGAGTGGTGATGGTGACTTGTTTCAGGCTCTGGATCACACCGCTGTTGGTCAGGCTGCCGGTGATGGTGAGCTGCTGATTGGCGTTGGCAAGCAGCTCACCACTGTTGGTTACATCCCCGGTGTCGGTCAGCTGGAATAATCCTGCCCGGGCGCCCAGAACCCCGGCATTGCTCAGTCCCTGGCTGGTGACTGACAGGGTTTTTCCCTGGATCTGCCCGGCTGCATCATTGGTCAATGCCTGGTGAACTGTTAATTGCAATCCACCGGCACTTTGCAGGATCCCGCGGTTGGTCAGCCCAGCCGAGGTGGTGATCTGTGCATCGCCATCCAACGTGCCCAGGGTCCCCTGGTTGGTCAGTGACTGGGCATTCAGTTGCAAGGTTCCGGCGATGATCCGGCCATGCGCTGCATTCTGAAGTGCCCCGCGATCATGAAGGTTCAGCGCGCCGGTTGCCCGGATCACGCCGGCATTGATCAGCTTCGCCACCGGCAGACTCAGGCTGGCGGCTTTGATTTGTCCGCCCTGCTGATTGGTCAGGGTGCCGATAGTCTGTTGCTTCGCTGGGGTAACGCTCAGCGTCTGCCCGCTTTGCACCGTGCCGCTGTTGGTCATATCCCCCGGCAGGCTCAGGGTCAGCCCCTGTTTGGTCTGAAGGGTTCCACTGTTGGTGATATCCTTCGCACTCGCCAGCATCAGCGCGCCCTGACTGGCCGTGATCTGTCCGCCATTATCAACCCCGTGCGCCTGCACCGTCACCGAGTCGGCCTGCAAAGTGCCCTGAGCCTGGCTCTGATACTGGCCGTTGACGGTCAGGCTCAAGGCCGTCTTTGCAGCGATCAAACCCTCATTATGGATATCGCCTTGAACCTGAATAGTCGTCTTCTGCGCCGCTGAGACCAGTTGCCCCTGGTTATCCAGATCACCGGAATCCTGCAGTGTTAAATCACCGCTGAGACTCTCGATGGCCCCCCGGTTGTCAATCCCTTTGAGAGTGCCATGAATTTGCGCCGCATTCAGCTGCCCTGAATTGGTCAGTATCCCGGTCTCCAGGGTCAGCGGCTGCTGGGCCACAAGGGTTCCGCTATTGGTCAGTGCCCCCGCATCGTGGATACTCAGGGTGTCCAGCGAATCGATACGTCCGCTGTTACTCAGGGCCTGATGAGCGATCAGCTGCAACGCCTGCTGATAGTTGAGTAACGTGCCGCTATTCACAAGAGTGGACGCCGCCAATTGCATACCATTAGCATTCAGTGTTCCGGTATTACTCAGCGTGCTCCCGGCGCTGCTCTGTAAGGTGGCCTGTGCACTGACGGTGCCTCTGTTGGTCAGAGCCCCGGCCGATTGCAATACGACCCCGGCATTACTGTGCACCTGCCCACTGTTTTGCAGTTGCTGTCCTGTCGCGGTGGCCGTGAGGTTTCCCCCTGCGGTCATCGTCGCACTGGACGACAACCGGGTCGCTGACATCTGGATCGTTCCCTGTGCGGTGTATTGCCCATGGTCCAGTGTCAGATCAGGCGCACCGCTGAGTTTTAAATTGCCATTGGTCGCAATGCGTCCATGCTGTGCGAGGATCTGCCGGGCTGCGATCGTCAGCCCATTTTGTGCACTCAGCGTATTGCTCGTCGTCGCCGCAGATCGACTCACATCAAGGGTATTGGCCGTGATATCTAAAGCCCCGGACGAACTGACCTGGCCCTGTCCGAGCGTTGCGTTCCCGCTGGTGTGAAGATGGATCGCATCATGGGTCTGCGTGGCGTTTCCTTTCGAGTCCACCCCATTGAGGATCTGGCTTTGATCGCCCAGCGTTAATGTCTGACTGGTGACCGTGATGGCCTGTTTCGCCGCCACGTCGGCCTGTTTCGCCAGTGCCACGTGGGTATGCCCATTCAGACTGAGGTTTTTTCCGGCATAGGCCGCATCGGTCACGGTGATACCTTGATGTGTCGACGTTGCGGTTAAACCGGTTTGGGCCGTGGCATGATTCAGGACAATCTGACCACTGGCCGTAATGTGCATGGCCTTTGCGTTGGCGGCCATATCACCGCGCATCCGTACTCCGGTTCCCGCGTCTGTCGCCATAATCTGGATCTGACCGGCATACATCCCACCAAAGGCGGTCGAATCGATGGCCACTTCCGGGGCCGCTTTGTGACGGCCTTTCTGAAGCGGATGCAGCTGTCGGGTGGCATAATCAAAGGTGTTACGGCCACTAAACAGGCCCAGCCGGTTTTTTGCATTGACCGGTCCGTCAAGGTGGATCTGTCGGGAGACCAGATCAAAGAGGGCCGTCTGCTTTAAATCGGCGCCGTTACGCCCGATATCAATGCGTCCCTGGCCCACCCGAAATCCGCTCAGTGTCCCGTCTGTGGCAATTTGAGGCACCCCGGTGGTCAGCGTGGCACGCGGGGTATTGATAAACCCGCAGCCATTGCAGGTCAGTCCGTTGGGGTTGGCAATGATGACATCCGCCGAATGGCCATACACTTCCAGCATGCCCTTGAGGGTCGACGGATTGGTGCTGGTCACTTCATTGAGAATAACCGCCGCCGGGCCACTGTGTTTCAGATTTGGATTTCCTTCAACAATCCCGCCCAGCTTGGAGCGCCCCATTTCAGCGGTAGCATTGTTGAGGATCAGTCCCCGGCGGCCCACATTAAAATCATGATACTGGTTATGGGAGAGCCCTTTAGCATTGGGGGTAGCAATATTGACCATCGGCACCCCATTGGCCGCCTGGGTGATCACCGGGCGGTTGGCCGCCGACGCATGTGGATCCGCTTTGAGCTGGGCCGCATTGGCCAGCAGGGGCTGAAACACCAGTAAAAAACAGAGAAAATCGACAATCAGCCGGTTACACAGTTCAAAAAGCCGGATCCGATGAAACATTGTCATGTGCACATTCCCTGTCAGTCGGTTGTGTTAATAGGTCATCGCCAGGCTGGCGTACAGAACGCCCCGGCCAAGACCACTTTGTCCGGCTACCCGCGTATAGGCCAGAATATGGCTCCAGGTCAGCTCCAGATGGACCCGCCCCCCCACGCTACGCAGCCCGAGACTGCCTCCCACCAGATGTCCCCCGTCAATCGCCAGGCGCTGCTGGCTCAAAATCTGACCGGCGTCCAGACCCAGATAGGGCTCAATGCTCCCCAGCCAGCGAGCCACCCCGGGAGCAACAGCAAGCTGGGGAGCCCAGGCCAGGGTGTTTCTGAGCCAGACGCCGTTATTGCCCGAAAACAGGGCATACGAAAGCCCCCGGACACTGTTGGCCCCGCCCAGCGTCAGTTGCTGCGAAGAGTACAGTCGTTCGGGACTCCACTGCCCACTCAGCTGAGCATTCCAGCTGCAGCGCTGTTGCCCCAGCTGAAATGGCCGGTAAAAACCGAATTGTGCGTCCACCAGGTTAAATTCACTTTTAGGTGTCTGCGGGCGGGTGCGGTGATCATGCGCCGCGCCCCACCAGGGCAATCCCCGGCGATCATCCAGCGACGCGCTGAGTTGTCCCCCGAGCCACCGGCGGACATGTGAGACGCCCAGGGTCAGGGTGGTCAAGGCATGGCTGGTCACATCCACCTGGGTCCCATCCACATCGTTGTGACTGGATTGCCACCCCAGAGACAGCGACAGATGCGTTTTAGAAACCCGGTCCCGGAACACCATCCGGGAGGCCCCCAGGGTCCAGGAACGACTGGTGCCGGAGGTCTGGATCGGGGTGAGATTGCCCTGCAACCGTGAATGGTACCAGTAATCGGAGCCATTCATCCGCACCAGCCAGTTGCCATAGGGCACCGAGTAACTGAGCATCACATCATCGCTGCGATGGCGGTCTTTGGACCAGGCCAACGGGCTGTCGGCCATACTGTGCTGATAATGCACACTCACCTGATCCCCAAGACCGGCCGGATTATCGACCACCAGTCCCAGGCCGCTGTCATAGTGCCCCGTCGAGCGACTTCCCTGATTATCGGCGCTGGCACTAAGTCGCCACGCCTTCCCGGGTTGGCCTAAAATCAGCAGCCGGGACTGCCCCGGTCTGGCACCGGGGTGTAATGCCGTCCGGGCTTGCCAGGACGGCAGCCGGTTCAGCTGGTCCAGCCCCTGTTCAATCGCACGCAGATTAACCGGCTGACCGGTCAGCCCGGGGAAAATCATGGCCGCCAGCCGGTGAGGCGCCCGTACCGGCTCATGAAAGGTGATCCGGGTCAAAGTTCCCTCGACAATCACAATATGCAACTGCCCGCTGGCCAGGTCCTGCTGGGGTAAGTAGGCCCGGGAGGCTACATACCCCCGCTTCATATAAACAAACGTGATCTGTTTCAGCAGCGCATTGATTTGGGCAAGCCCGAGGCAATGCCCTCCATATGGCCGGGCCAGTGCGCTCAGGCGCGATGAAGATATGACATGGTTACCGGTGATCCGGATGGTCCGGACCCGCTCACACCGCTGGCCTGTCACGCCGGTAACCAAAGGGGACGGTAACGCCTGACGCTGCGGCAGGCGCTGGTGTTGCTGTTGCACAAGCGCCTGACGACGTTTCAGGGCCGCCCGCTTCTGTTGCAACCGGATCGCCTGCACAATCGCCGACTCAGGCACTGTCGCCCGGGCCATGGGGCTCCCCAGCAACAGCGCACAACACACCCCCCCCGACAGCGCCCGCACGGCGCGTGTTCTCTTGTTCATCGGTTGGCTCAGCAATTAATGCCGGACCGGACCAGGCCCGTTCTGTTGCAGTACCGCAAACGCATCAGAGAAACCTTTCAGCGAAAAAAGCAGGCGAACCTCTTTATGATTGGCCAGCCGGAACAACCCGGTGGCCCGGGACTGATGTTTCAGTCCGGCCAGTAACGCCGGGGTCACCCGCATCCGGGCCAGACACCCCTGACGGGAGCAGCTCAGAAATGGGACCGCGTGAGAGTGGTGGGTGCCCCAGGCCAGCTCAAAGCCCGAAGGGAGGTATAAATTTAACGGCGCCAGAATGGTCAACACATGATGCGTGGGGCCCTGTTTTGACAAAGCCAGCTCTAAAATCGTTACCAGGTGACCCTGCCGGTCAATTTTAACCGCCTGTGACACCTCGCATGAAGGCACCGCCAGATTATTCGAAGAAGGCGCACACTGATAGGTCCAGTCCTGATAATGATGTGGCAGAGCATCGACCGCTGCATGTGCGTTGGCCATGACCAGACAACCGGCCAGCCAGCCTGAACGGCATAAATGACGTAATATCCCTGAAAATAACATATTCCAATAACTTCTTTATATATGAAATAAACGGCACACCGGCCCCGGGGGTTTAACCGGAATAAAACCTCCGCCGGAATGGACTGAATCATTAAGAAAAAATCAGGGGCTCAGAATAGATATCGGGTAACGATCAAAATGAGAATGATTCAATAACCGAGATACAATAAAAATGACGCATTAATATCATGACGAACCGGGTTGTTCGTATATCAATATAGATATCACCGCTCCTAATTTGTCAGAAAGTGTAAAGCATTTATTCAGTTCTTGTCAACAAACATTTATTGTTTTTTTAAACAACAAGATCAAATAATATTAACCTGTTGATTATAATCAATATATTCTAAATCACAGGGGTATCTTTCAGGCGATATAAATAACTATATTTATAAACTGAACCGAATAAAATTCGGCTTATAAATGAATTTAACCTATTCACCCAATAAAATGGGGTTGGAATGTTTTTATCTCGACAGAGCGTTTATTTTATCTAAAAAAGTATTATTTTTATTTAGTAATAAATATCATTTAATAATGGATAAGAAACCATCATCACTCACTCAATATATTTATGAAGTCGTAAATATTCATATATAAAACATTTTATATTTATATTGTATATATGGATGGGAAAATAACTTAAATTAATATTTTTTAATGGCTCTATAAAAGAATTAATTATCATTAAAATAATCCCGAATTTAACTCGGGAATGCGACACTCTCTAATATCAAGCAGCCATTGCCATTTTTTTAAAAATCACGGCTGGCTGTTTGAACCCTAAACACTTTTTGTGACGGTTATTAATCCTTGATTGAGCGAACTGAAGCTCCTTATCTGCTGTGATCGTATGTACATGCTCTTTGTACGGTAGCAGCAGGTCTACCGTTGCTTTAGTCACTGCATCCGCGGATTTAGACGGGACTTTTTTAACCAAATAGAAACGGCTTTTTCTCTCCAAAAAGGTGACTATCGCTCCGTCCCGTGCTGACCTAAAACGGTATCAATCTCCCAGCCCCCAAACCGTTCCCGGCTATCAACAATCACTGGTCGATTATCAATTGATTCAGCATTCTTGATAGCTGGGGCCGTGTCTCAAGTGACGGTAGCGCTTGCCACCCTGATATTTATCGAGAGCAACATACCGATAAATCCATTCATGAGTGACAGAAGATGCATGAGCGCTTTGTGGACAATAGTGGTTGTGCGTACGATGCCTTTTTATTTCACAATACACTGTTGAACGATGACACTTTCTTTTTAGCGATGTCGGCGATCGAAATTCCCAGTTCCAAAAAGGGGAAATCTGGTATCGTCTTCCTGGGTCAACTGCTGATAATTCATGGTAGTACTGCTTGTTTCTTTGGCAAGAAGAGAGTACCACTTTCAGCCGTTGGCTACCTCTTCTACACCTTTCCATGAGTGTCGCACTTATTATCTGAAATCAGGCAGTTAAAAGGCTAAACAAATGACAGAACTCAGATTAAAACTGATAGCTCAATTTTGCCTGCATATAACGAGGTTCACCTGCATAAATCGTATTCGCATTTTTAGCCGATGTATAATATGTCTTATTCAGTAAATTTTTAAGGCCAACATCCAACCTTAACTGCTTATTAATCTGATAACGGCTTGTTAAATTAACTGTTGCATAGCCAGGAAGTACCAGTTGATTATCTGTACTTCCGTAACTATGTGTTTGGGCAATCAAAACCGCACCAACAGACCATGGAGCCAATAACTGATAATTACTTTGTAATGTCATTCGCTGCCGTGGTGCGTTAATAAATTCGTTTCCCTGCGTACTGCTGCCAGACTGGTTTGCCTTGAGTACTTCTGTTTTAAGCCAGGTATAAGCACCTTTCATTTTCCAACGGTATGTCGGTTGCATGGTCACACTTAATTCTGCCCCCTGACTACGTACCCGTCCCAGTGCAGCATTGTTTCCATCAACATCCGTCACGATGACATTTTTCTTGATAATGTGAAATAAGTTTAACTCAGCACTCCAAAGCTGATCCGGTGTAATTTGTAACCCAGTTTCATATTGGATACCTCGGGTTGGATCAAACGGCTTACCCGATGCATCGGTTTTATCAACACCACTGGTCGCATACGATTGAGCATAACTGCCATGCCAGCGTATAATCGGTGTGAAACGATAGCTTAATCCTAATGTCGGCGTCCAGTAATGCTCGCTTGCTGATTCATGACTTCCGCTGACAAATGTGCCATTGGATTTGGTATAAGGAACATATGTCGCGTCACGTTGTTGCCAATCGAATCGGTTAGCCAATTGTAAATTTAGTTTCTTCGTTAATCCCAATATATCCTGAGCATACAGGCTATAAGTATCATAGGTATAAATTCGATGCGTTCCCGGACTATTTGAGATCGAATTGGTATCAATCTGGGTAAATTGAGGATCATAAACAGATACGGTCAAAGCTGAATCATTACTCCCCCAGTTTAACCGGTTAAAATCATTTCGCGTGTGAGCGTAGCTCATACCTAACGTCAAATCATGACTTACACCATACGTCATCATGCGGCCAGTCAGATAGCTATCTAACTGATGATTTAATTGATGATTACGCAGATGACGATAACGCCGTTTAACACTTGTCGATGACACAGAACCTATCGCAAAATTCGCTCTTTCATCACGATGCCAGACACTGCGCCAGCGTGTTGTACTGTCCCATCCATTATCAAGATGACGCAGATAAGTTAACGTCGCAGAAACGCCCTGATCACTAGCTTCATTTTGAGGACCGAAATAATTAGTTGTAATCGCAGCCACTTTGCTGATATCACTGTCTGGAGCAACCAGTGCTGAAGCATAATTATAGGTATATCGGGTCAGTTCCATCTGCGCTATTAAGGATTGATGATCATCTGGTTGCCATGTCAACATTGGCGAAAAATAATAACCATGGGTATTTTGGTTATCTGCAAAACCACTTTTGCCTTTGTAATCCCCTAAAAAACGGTAGAGCCAATGCTCCTGATGATCAACTGCTCCGGTGCTATCAAATGCGAGGTGACGAGCCCCAATTGTCTGGTCAGTTGAGGGACTCATATAACTTCCTCCCTCAATTTGTATCTCATGGTAACGCTTCGCCTGAGGTTTTTTAGTCACCACATTAATTGTTCCACCAACCGACTGGCTGCCATATAGCATTGAGCCAACGCCTTTAAGCACATCGACCCGCTCGATGGCAATTAATGGGATCTGGTTATCTTTCAAGGCCCAGGCATTCATACCATCAATTTTGACATTGTCTCTGCTCAGCGCGAATCCACGGGAAACATAGCTATAACTATTACTACCGGATACCTGGATCCCAGGTAATAATGAAATAGCATCTGACAATTGTTCTGGTTGACTCTGTTCAATCTGATTTGCCGTAAGCTGATTGATCGTTAAGCTTTGCGAATCTTCAGGCGCTCCTGTTTTACTGGTCGTCTGGGTCGTTTGAGCAGACACGTCCATATCATCTAAACTAACCTGACTACTTGCATAGGCAGGCCATTGCACACCCGTACAAATAAAAGCTAAACCAGTTAACCTAATAGCTCGCTTCATGTTCATCATTCCCTTTATGTTAACGAAAATGATTCGCATTCTAATAAATAACCGATTAAACACAACTCTGTACAACTAATAATATTTACGTAAATAGAAATAGTTTTCATTATTATTTATTTTTGTGTTTTATCTGGTTAAGATAACGCCTCTGACCAACACCTTATTACTTCAAGTTATGTGGCTAAACTCTCTCAGTTGTACTTTAATCGGGCTATTTATGAGCCTGTTTAGCTTCACGTCATTCGCCGGCACGCCTCGTGTCGTAGCTCTTGAGTTCTCTTTTGCAGAAGATCTTGTTGCTATCGGTATAACGCCTGTAGGTATTGCAGATGACGGGCGACCCAGTCAGCTTCTTCCTGCCCTGCAGAATCTCCACATACAATCTGTCGGAAGTCGGGCCCAGCCCAATATTGAAGCAATTGCTGCTCTGCACCCTACCCTGATTATTGCCGATAAAAACCGGCATTCATTTATCACCGATCAACTGCGACAAATAGCTCCCACTTTATTGCTGGCGTCAAGACGTGCCAACTATACCGAAAATATTAATGCTGCTTTCCAAATTGGAAAATCCTTAGGGTTATCCCAAAAGATGCGTCAAAGAATCAAACAACACCGGGATTTATTTGGCCATCTACGTCAACAATTAATACCTTATCAACATCAGCCTATTCTATTTATGATATCAAGAGGCCCGAGCATTTTTGTTCATTCCGCCGACTCTTATATTGGTGGGCTTTTAACCGCTTTAGGGTTAACTCCGGCAGAAACCGGATTTAATGACAGTCAGCCAAGCCGGCAGATTAGCATCGAGCAGCTTTTAGCCATGAACCCTGATCGATTACTCCTTGGCCGCTATGGTCGTTATTCACTCTCTCAAATCTGGAAAAATGACCCACTCTGGCATAGCCTACCAGCCGTTCAAAAACATCATATCTATACCGTAAACGGAAATATCTGGGTAAAAGGACGTGGGCTTTTAAGCTCTGAAATAATGGCAAAACGTATTGTGGGCATTTTGGTGCATTCATCATGAACAATCATTATTTTGCCATTTGCCTGGGGCTATGTTCACTCATTATCCTTGCCGGTATTTTATCGCTAACCCAATTTTCACCTCTATCATTAAACATACAGGAGGCCTGGCATGTTATAAGTGGTCAAAATATACAAAATACTGTTGAATTAGTCATCCGTGAGTTACGTATTCCCCGTTTTATCGCAGCAATACTCATCGGGGCTGCTTTAGCATCAGCAGGAACGTGCATGCAGGCCATAACAGGTAACCCACTTGCATCACCAAGTTTATTTGGAATCACCGCAGGGGCTTCTCTGGGGCTTGTCTTAGCAACCATTCTTCCGATATGGCCTGGTTGGCTCTATGATCAATTAATTAGCATGATAACCGCTGCCTGCTGCTGGGGAATCATCATGTTTTTAACCCATACAGGCCGACAAAATAATTCTCTGAAACTGATTCTATGCGGATTGACCGTCACCGCTTTTTGCAGTGCTATCACCCGGGTATTACTGCTTTTTTTCGAATCCAGTAGTCACAGTCTACTCAACCAATTAACCGGCAACTTAGCCGGGTTACGTGCACATGATGTGTTCTGGCTCATGAAAATCATCGTTCCTATACTTATCATTCTTCTATTAATCAGTCATCGATTAGATCTTCTTCAACTCGGACGGGAACAAGCTCAGAATTTAGGCATTTCTTTTAACTACTGGCAGATATCATTGAGCCTGCTTGTTCTCGTTTTAGTTTCAACAACTGTAAGCCTCTGTGGTCAGTTTGCCTTTGTCGGTTTATTGGTTCCCCACCTGGCACGGTTTCTAACAGGCCATAGACATCGATTTATGCTACCCGTCTCCATGCTAATCGGAGCAAATTTAGTCAGTTGGGGGGATCTATTGGGTCGAGCAACCAACTTTCCCGCCGAAACGCCTGCCGGGGCAGTATTAGCAATCATTGGCGCTCCCTGTCTAATCTATCTGGTACGTCGTGCATGAAAACTAGCTTAATCATAGGACTCTCTCTTTTCCTTTTGTGTGTACTCACCATTTTGTGCTTACGTACGGGAATCGCACCAGCCGGCGAATACTGGTGGAGTTGGAATATGGTTGTCAGCCAGCGTCTGGCAAGAGCACTGCTTGCTATATTAGTCGGTGCGAGTTTAGGATGTTCCGGATTACTCACGCAAACGACACTCAGAAATCCTCTAGCATCACCCGATATTCTGGGCGTCAATCATGGTGCTGCTCTGGCAGCTGTATTTATACTAACCCGATGTCCAAATCTACCAATAACTTATTTACCATGGGCTTGCCTGACAGGTGCATTAATGGCTTCCATCGCGTTAAAGCTATTTATTGGTAAACGATTCACCCCATTATTTATAGCTGTAAGTGGTATTGCCTTAAGTGCCTGGCTGGCTGCAATTAACGAGTATCTACTGCTAAGTCGTTCCCAGTCGACATCTGACGCCCTATTATGGCTAACGGGAAGTCTCTGGGGCCGGGGGTGGCCACAGCTCCAGTGGGGAGTTATAAGCCTTATTCTCCTTCCTCTGCCGCTATTTTTGAGTCAGCCATTGAATATATTGCTCTTAGGCGAATCTTCAGCTTTATCATTAGGTATTCACACCCATAGGATCAGGCAATTAGCCATACTTCTGTCCATTGTACTAACTGCCATTTGTGTTGCCCTATGTGGCCCGTTAGGCTTTATTGGCCTAATTGCTCCCCATATAGCCCGACAAATTTCAGGCGGACTACATCAATTACTGCTCCCCGTGGCGATGTTAAGTGGTGCTCTGTTATTACTTTTAGCTGATTTAATCGGCCGTATGATTCTGTCACCTATAGAAATTCCTGCCGGAATTGTAACAGCACTGCTTGGAGCGCCTTATTTTCTTATGTTAATCGTGAAACAGGAGCGAAGCTCATGTTAAAAATTAGCCAGCTTAGTGTCGGTTATCAGGGCAATCCACTGATCAGCAAAATCAATATGACAATCACACCTGGGAAAATTTATGCGCTTATTGGTCCAAACGGTTGCGGCAAATCAACTATCCTAAAAACGATTGCGCAACAACAACCATCAATTGAAGGGGAAATCCTATGGGAAAATAAGCCTGTTTCATCGCTATCTCATCGCCAAAGAGCCAAACTGATTGCAATGCTTGCCCAACAGAATACATCCCCGGAAGGAATAAACGTCGAACAACTCGTTGCATTTGGCAGAACGCCCTACAATAACTGGTGGGGAAAACTTAGCAAAAACGATCATCAAATCATTAATCACGCTATAGAGATATGTCAACTGGCCCCTCTACGGCAACAATCTGTCAGTGCTCTCTCAGGAGGCCAAAGACAAAGAGCATGGCTGGCCATGTCGTTAGCTCAACAAAGCCAATACCTTTTCCTTGATGAACCAACAACTTACCTGGATCTCAATCATCAGGTGTCACTCATGGGGATATTAAATCAACTTAAAACACAGGGAAAATCAGTTGTGTGTGTCCTTCACGATATTAATCAGGCCTGTCGGTATTGTGATGAAATTATTGTTGTGGCAAATGGTCAAATCTACACACAGGGCCATGCGAAACAAATATTAACCCCGAAATTATTGCAAGATGTATTCAATGTAAAAGCTGTAATAGAGGCAGATCCTGTTACAAAATCCCCAATGATGTTTTTAACCGATTGAATTTTCCCTGTCGATTGACAGTTTAGCCAAAGTGTTACTGCAACCCATAATTTCAATACTCAGTTTAAAAAGTATCCAATGAATATTGTTTCACTGCACCTGTAAGGTACATAAAGGCTTACATTTTATCTTGCAAAATAACAATAAAGAAGGATTTATAATACATTAATAGATTACATAATAAATCAGCTTAAGATAAGGCTGATCTATATCAACAAAGATCATGAATTTTCGCATTTGATTACACCAAGATATTTCTATTTGCTGCCAGTTAGCTCAAAATAGCCGCGTTTTAATGATCAAGCATATTTACTTATAAACTCAATAAGTATGCTTGATCATCAAAATATGCTCACAGCCAGAAAAGGAATGGAAAAGTTATGAGTTTATCCCCCGCTGCAGACTCTGCAATTTCACCAGCGGAGATGACAATTCGAGCCAAGGATTATGGTCATCATAAGGTCATTAAAAATGCTAAAACTTCTTTTTTGCTTGCAATTGCAGCAGGAATATTTATTGCTTTAGCATTTGTTTTTTATGTAACGGTCACAACAGGCAGTCGTGGTCCATGGGGGCTCGTCCACCTGGTGGGAGGATTAGTCTTCAGTATGGGGCTTATACTCGTTGTTCTTTGTGGAACAGAACTATTTACAAGTACCGTTTTATCTTTAATTTCAAGAGTCAACGGTGAATTGTCCACTCTAACACTATTGAAATGTTGGATACGGGTTTATTTAGGAAATATGTTAGGCTCTCTATTCGTTGTCCTTTTAATTGTAGGGTCAGGCCTCTACGCCTCAGATCATGGACAATGGGGATTAAATGCCATGCATCTGGCACAACATAAGATTCACCACACATTTTTACAGGCATTTACTCTGGGTATCTTATGCAACATGATGGTTTGTCTTGGTATATGGCTCACTTTCTCAACCAATAACCCTTTATCAAAAGCGATACTGATGATCTTACCTGTCGCCATGTTTGTCGCTTCTGGATTTGAACACTGTGTTGCCAATATGTTCATGATTCCTATGGGTATTGCGCTTCACTATTTTGCGGATGCCGGATTCTGGTCTTCAATCGGCATGCAGTCGGGTGATTTTGCAGATTTAACTGTAAAACACTTTGTAATGAACAATCTAATACCTGTAACTTTGGGCAATATTGTGGGAGGAGCCGTCATCATTGGACTGGGATTTTGGACAATTTTTCGACCAGAACCAGCCTGTCAGGCATCATCACAATCAGCGCCTTAGTTACCTGAAATAATATTAACTGTTCGACCACTCGAAAATAAGGGAGGTGAAGTTATGCTTCGTACTATTCAGAAAATGTCAGTGCGTGATTTAATGAATAATTCCCCACTTAGATTAAAAGTATCTATGGGATTGCATCGCGCTCTGGGGTTATTGTTGGATCATCACACCGGCGGTGCACCGATCGTGAACGAACAAAATAACTTAATAGGTTTTGTATCCGAACAAGACATTATGCGTGAATTATGGGCTAATGACTTTGATTTCGACATACAACGCTGCATCGGCGACATTATGCGTGATGATGTTGTGACCGTTAGTCCAGATGAGACAATCGATGATCTGGCAGCCTATATGGTTTTTGATCCCAATAAAATGTTTGATACAAAATCAACAGATGAAGAACGTATACCAGGCAGTTTTGCAGATGACCTCACACGGGCAGCAGTTTGCCGCCCTAAATTATATCCGGTTGTCGAAAATAATATTGTAGTAGGAACGATTGATCGAAGCCAACTACTGAAATCTCTACATCGATTAGCAAGAATACATCGGGAATCTCAACAAAAAAACTTCAACTTCTAAAAAGTATACTTAACTGAGTAAAGCGACTATCTCTCACGCTAAAAGATCGCAAAGTCTACATAGAATTTCTACTTTGTGATCTTTTAAAAATGGGTATTCTAAGAATATACTCACCCCAGATATAACTACCGTAGTCGTCTGCGAACAACTTTATGGGCCTGACCGGCCATGTTAATTAAGCTTTGCCGTGTATGCGCATGGCATAATGAAACAGCTAAAGCATCGGCAGCATCAGCCTGAGGTGTATCGTTTAAACTCAGCATTCTCATAACCATTTGCTGAACCTGGCTTTTTTGTGCGCCGCCTGTTCCAACGACAGACTGTTTAATTTGTCTGGCTGAATATTCAAATACGGGCAATTCCATATTCACCGCAGCCACAATAGCCGCGCCGCGAGCCTGACCTAATTTTAATGCGGAATCAGCATTGCGCGACATAAAAACCTGTTCAATAGCAAATTCATCGGGTGAATATTGGGTAATAATCTCGCTAACTCCCTGATAAATCATCTTAAGCCGTAAAGGTAATGGCTCATCAGCCATACGAATGCAACCACTACCAAGATACTCTGATTGACCATGTTGATAACGAATAACCCCAAACCCGGTCAGACGCGAGCCAGGGTCAATCCCTAGAAAAATAGCCATTAACCTAGTTTTTCCATGACTTCATCAGAAATTTCAGCATTATGATAGACTTCCTGAACATCATCATCATCTTCAAGCATATCAATCAATCGCATCAGCTTCTGTGCTGTTTGCTCATCCAACTCAGCTGATGTGGAAGGAATCATAGTCACTTCTGCATTTTCAGCTTCAAAATTTGCTAGGTCCAATGCATCTTTAACAACACCAAAATCATCAGGTGAGGTATAAACATCAATGCTACCATCCTCATTAGTAATGATATCTTCAGCGCCGGCTTCCAAAGCGACATCCATAACCGTTTCTTCATCTAAATCAGGTGAATAATTGATCACACCTTTTTTATCAAATAGATAAGCAACAGAGCCATCTGTTCCGAGGTTCCCGCCACTTTTACTAAAAGCATGACGAACACTACCCGCAGTCCGGTTCCGGTTGTCAGTCATGCATTCCACCATAACGGCCGTTCCCCCTGGGCCGTATCCTTCATAGATAACCGTTTCAAGCTCCTGACCATCCAGTTCACCTGCACCTCGCTTGATAGCCCGTTCAACGGTATCACGAGTCATATTATTAGATAATGCTTTATCAATCGCAGCCCGAAGTCTGGGGTTACTATCGGCATCCGAACCACCTTCGCGAGCAGAAACAGTGAGCTCCCGAATCAGCTTAGTAAAGACTTTACCTCGTTTTGAATCCTGTGCTGCCTTACGGTGTTTAATATTGGCCCATTTACTATGACCAGCCATAACGAGTTCTCCACTTCAAAATTTTTATTAAATCGATCGAAGCGGGAACAATGCCCGCTTCGATATTAGGTCTATTGAATTTTAAGTTGCCGAATCACATCTAATCAAACACCTTTAATGCAACAAGCAGCCAAGTGTTTATTCTGATCATAAAGAGAATCAAATGGAGTTATTGGGCCATATGACGTTTCTATGGCCCGAATCCAAACACAACTAAAAATATAATTATCGATGATAGACCCGTTCACATTCAACAACAGAGAAATTAAGATTATTCCTCATTATCTGATTTCAAAATTATCCCTAATTCCTCTAACGCCTGCGGGTTTGCCGGCGTAGGAGCATCTGTCAAAGGACAACCTGCTGTCGTCGTTTTCGGAAAAGCCATAACATCACGAATAGACGATGCTCCGGTCATTAGCATAATTAATCGATCCAAACCAAGTGCTAAACCTGCATGTGGAGGAGCACCAAATTTCAATGCTTCAAGTAAGAAACCAAATTTATCCTTGGCTTCTTCTGGTGAAATACTCAACGCATCAAAAGCGGCACTTTGCATATCCTGTTCATGAATACGCACTGAGCCCCCCCCGGCTTCAACACCATTAAGAACCACATCATAAGCATTCGACAATGTTCCTTGCGGGTGCTGACGCAACTGTTCCGGTGTAACACCCGGTACAGGCGCTGTAAATGGATGGTGCATCGCAGTCAACCGGCCATCAGATTCTTCAAACATTGGGAAATCAATGACCCATAATGGTTTCCAGCCTTCGCTCACCAAACCAAGATCTTCACCCACTTTTAAGCGTAATGCCCCGATAGCATCACTTACAACCGTAAAGCTATCCGCACCAAACAAAAGAATATCACCTGAATTTGCCTGGGCACGGCTAATCAATGCTTCGATAATTTCCGGAGTCAAAAATTTAGCAATTGGAGACTGAACACCATCGATACCAGCTGCTGCATCATTGATTTTCATCCATGCCAGACCTTTCGCGCCATAAGCACTGATATATTTAGCATAGCAATCAAGTTGCTTACGGGAAAGAGATGCCCCCCCAGGAACACAGAGCATTGCCACCCGGCCTTTCGGATCATTTGCAGGGCCTGCAAACACTTTAAAATCAACCGACTTAACCAGGTCTGCTACATCAATCAACTGCATCGGATTTCGAAGGTCTGGTTTATCACTGCCATATAAACGCATTGCTTCATTCCAGGTCATAATCGGGAATTCACCCAGTTCAACATCTAAAAGCTCACGAAACATCGAACAAAGCATCTCTTCGGTAATCGCACGAACCTCTTCGGCGCTCATGAATGACGTTTCCATATCGATCTGAGTAAATTCAGGTTGACGATCAGCCCTTAAATCTTCGTCACGAAAACACTTCACAATCTGATAATAACGGTCCATACCTGAGACCATCAATAACTGTTTAAAAATTTGCGGTGACTGTGGCAAAGCAAAAAACTTGCCGCGATTGGTCCGACTAGGAACCAGATAATCTCGAGCACCCTCTGGGGTAGCTTTCGTCAAAATAGGTGTTTCAATATCTAAAAAGCCATTTTCATCCAAAAATCGACGGATAAAACTGGTGACTTTAGCCCGAAAAACTAACCGGTGTGTCATCTCGGGTCGGCGAAGATCCAAATAACGATACTTAAGCCTGAGTTCTTCACTGTTTTCCTGATTACTATCTAAAGGCAATGGCGCTGACCGGTTTAAAATCTTAAGCTCCAACCCCAGTACTTCAATTGCTCCGGTCACCATATCCTGGTTGACCTGTCCTTGAGGACGAGGACGGACTCGTCCACGCAGTTGTACACAAAATTCGTTTCGTAATGAATTAGCAACAGCAAAGCTATCATCGCGATCCGGATCAAACACCACCTGAACAATTCCTTCACGATCTCGCAGATCGATAAAGATAACACCGCCTAAATCGCGACGTCGATTAACCCAACCAACCAGGTCAATTTCCTGACCTTCATATTCAGATGTGACTTGTCCACAGTACACTGTGCGCATAACGCTTTCCCGTTGCAGAAATAAAACAAACCTTACTTTATGCTGCCTTAGAAAGGCTACTTCAAAACAACAGCATAAGGTAAACCAAGGGCCATATTATAAAAGATTTTGAACATAAAAAAGAATATTGAACCAATAAAACTCTACGAACAAAGCCCAGATAACAAGACAGCTTAATAAAACCGCGCTAAAATGCGCGCTCGCTTTAATCCAGTCTTAGTAAATGAACCATGATACATCGTCAGGATAATATCTTCGCCAAACCCATTGCCCAACTGGGGGAATTCCGATTCGATCAACACGTCGCAGACGTTTTCCCAGACATGATTCAGCGCTCAGTCCCAGGTTATAGTACAATTCTGGAGACAATAGGCCAACTAACAGCTCAATACCATCAAGCCCATTCAAATCTTTATGATTTAGGCTGCTCTTTAGGTGCTGCAACGTTGTCGATGCGTCGAAACATCAATCAGAGCGGTTGCCAGATCATTGGTATTGATAATTCAGCAGCCATGATTGAACGATGCCAACGGCATCTCGACGCTTTTAAAAGCAATACCCCGGTCACGTTAAAGTGTGCAGATATACAGAATATACCGATCGATAAAGCCAGTATCGTTGTTCTGAACTTCACATTACAATTTGTAGATCCTGAATACAGAGACTCTCTAATCAATTCCATTTTCCAGGGGCTTTTACCCGGAGGAATACTCATTGTCAGCGAAAAGATTCATTTCGATGATCCATCAATCCAAGCACTGATGGCAAATCTTCACTTAGATTTCAAACGGGCAAACGGCTACAGCGAACTTGAAATTAGTCAAAAAAGAACCGCTCTGGAAAACGTGTTACGTAGCGATTCGCAGCAGGCCCATTTTAAACGATTTGAACAGGCTGGATTTACCCATATACAACAGTGGTTCCAATGCTTTAATTTTGCATCATTCCTCGCCATAAAAGGGCCACAAGATGATCGATTTTAATCGTTTTTACGCCCAAATTGCATTGGGGCCACTGGCGCACTGGCTGGAAATTTTACCAAAACAATTACAACAGTGGCGAAGTGAGCAGGCCCATGGCTTGCTACCGAATTGGGAGCGCGTTTTAGATAAATTACCTCAACAAGATAACGCAATTGTTCATTTACGAAATGGAATGACTATCGATACTCCCCCTCAATTGCTTCAGGGTGAAAAACGCAAAATTGAAAATTTACTTCGCAGCTATCACCCATGGCGAAAAGGACCTTATCAGATCTTTGATTTTACAATTGATACTGAATGGCGTAGTGATTGGAAATGGGACAGACTCGCAGAACATATTAGTCCGCTTCACCATCGTTATGTATTAGATGTCGGTTGTGGCAATGGCTACCATATGTGGAGAATGCTTGGTGCCGGTGCTGAATTTGTAGTTGGCATAGACCCTTCATCTTTGTTTCTGGTTCAGTTTGAAGCTATTCGGCAACTTGCAGGTGCTCCTCAATCGATTCACCTATTACCTCTGGGTATTGAGCAGCTTCCACCTCTACAGGCTTTTGACACTGTTTTCTCAATGGGCGTTCTCTATCATCGTCGTTCACCTATTGAACATCTACAACAATTGTATGATCAGCTTGTTGATGGAGGTGAATTAATTCTGGAAACCCTGATAGTCGATGGTAATGAGCAAACGGTGCTTGTCCCCCCGGGACGATATGCAAAAATGAACAACGTTTGGTTTTTACCCAGTGTCGATGCATTAACACTCTGGCTGGAAAAATGTGGCTTTAAGAAAGTACGATGCGTTGATGTATCAGTGACCACAACCGATGAACAGCGACGAACAGAATGGATGACCAATGAATCCCTGGCAGAATTTCTTGATCAGAAAGACCCGACCCAAACACTTGAAGGTTTACCAGCCCCTAAGCGAGCCATCGTAATCGCACAAAAACCATTTCAGTCTCTAGCTTAAAATATTAAGGATAGCTCAATCAGATGCTGTCCTTTTTCTCAGTTTAGACTCATCTTTTAATAAAGCAGATTATTACATTAAATTGAAGCAGATAATGTAGCGCCAAATTCAACAGTCGTATTATCTGGTTCATAATACCCTTCATTTACGTTAGAGGCATTGACATCCCAATATTTCACATAGGGGGTAAATGTAATGGCCCGGATAAAAAAGTCTGAATCCAAATACCGTTTAAATGTGATTGAAGCCTGGGCCCCTGACCCCGTCTTCTGATGAAAGGATAAATCCCTTTTCCCTGGAATTGTCCCTAATTCGGACGTGTTATATCCACGGATTAACTGATCAAACTCAAGCTTAAAACCGACCCCCCAATGGCCTGGTAGTATAGCCATCTGTTGAAACATTAAACCCACGGGCAAATAAATATAACTCTGTTCGCGGTTGTACCCCAAAGCACCCGTTGTGCTCCTGCGATATGCCGAATTGTTTTTCAAATTGCGATACCCCAAACCGGTATAAGGCGTAATACGTAAACCTGGTGTATATAAATCCTGTCCAATAAGTCCTCTGATTTCATAAATATAATCGGACATGTTTTTCATACTGCCTGTATCGGTACTGTTATAGTCAACATGTCCAGAGATGTACGAGCCATCAAACCGAACCATTAAGCCTTGATGAACAGCCAGATGGCCTTTCAGTCCGGTAAGATAACCACTTTGATGGACACCGGTTTCCCGATAGCTTAAATGAGCCCCCACAAGACCCAAAGATGCTTCAACAGAAGCATGGGAAGTGAAAGGCAACATCAATAATAAACACAAAGAAAAATTACAAAATCTCATAATTTTCATAAAAGAAAGGCTTGATTTAAAAACATGTCAAATATTTTATAAAACAAGCAATTATCTGAAGCAAGTCACAAATGATGTGACATACACATCTTTACATTGCTATTCAAGTCAAAATCAGCACTGAACAATCGCTGATAGTCTTTGCACATAACCGTACCGCCTTTTACATTCATTATTGAATAAAATGTCAACGTTTAACCAGAGGATCTTACCGTTCGTCGATTGAACTTTTGTTCAAATGAAACGCATTTGAGACGCATCGCGGACCGTAAAACATCATATTCTAAGCGGGCAGATAGCAATAAAAATCAACATACTCAGAAGATACTTAGCGAATTTTATTCATTAAGAAATTAATGGATGAAAATAATATTTCGAAAATTATTTTGTTAAATAAAAATGAAACAACTGATTTAACGGCCACTATTGTTATTAGAATGAATAGAACATATTGCAAAAACATGACTAAAGGTGATTCAGTCCCCAAAAAATGATGATCATTCTTCATTTAGTGATCTACCTTTCATTTACCACATCTAATTTCGTGTTTTTTATTGACCGATATCAATTTCACGTGTAGTGTTAGCAATGCTTGAGTGAAGGCACGGCGTTACATAGATATATCCCGCAAGTTTTAGTCATAAATCTTTCGTTCTATATAAATTAAGTACTCGGTTTTCCTCCCGCAACTTTGCCAAAATGGCTCAAATTTTTACTTAGGAAATTGGTTATGTCTAATACTGTTACTGGTACTGTTAAATGGTTTAATGAATCGAAAGGTTTTGGTTTCATTGAACAAAAAAATGGTCCTGACGTTTTCGCACACTTTAGTGCAATTGTTGGTGACGGATTTAAAACTCTGGCTGAAGGCCAAAGTGTAGAATTCACAATCACTCAAGGTCAAAAAGGCCCTCAGGCTGAAAATATTAAACCTCTTTAATTGATAATTCACTGCGTGTGAGCAGTGATTATTAAAAGAAAGAGCTAAGAACGGGCCAACTTATTCAATAAGGCAGCCCGTTTTTGTGGTTCAAATACAATATCAGCATCTATCCATTCAGGATGCTAATATTTTGTTATTTCGCTCTGTCCAAACAATTTCGCTTAAACATCATTCAAATTATCAATACGCTTCAGGTATCTCTAACAATTATTGATAGTTTCTACTTTGCTCTGATTATTCTCATGAAATGAATTTCGTTTATTTCATTACATATGCGGAGAAGCAGGCTCGACTCCCCCGCACGCAATTATCATGACAATTTAGGTGTTATTGTCGTCACATCAGCATTTTGTCCGCGATTGCGTAGATAGTGATCCATCAACGTAATAGCTAACATCGCTTCAGCAATCGGCACAGCCCGAATACCCACACAAGGGTCATGTCGACCTTTAGTGATCACCTCAGTTGATTCACCCTTTATATTAATCGTTGGTCCCGGAACAGTAATGCTTGAAGTTGGTTTCAATGCAATATGCGCAATAATATCTTGCCCTGAAGAAATTCCACCTAAAATGCCTCCAGCATGATTGCTGGCAAAACCTTCTGGAGTTAATGCATCACGATGCTCACTACCATGTTGCTCAACCACATCAAATCCATCACCAATAGAGACGCCTTTAACCGCGTTGATACCCATCAGCGCATGTGCTATATCTGCATCCAAGCGATCAAAAACAGGCTCCCCTAATCCCACTGGAATACCAGAAGCGACAACACTCACTTTTGCACCAATCGAATTTCCCTGCTTCTTCAGATCCCGCATAAATGCATCCAATTTGTCTAATACATCAGTATCTGGGAAAAAGAATGGGTTCTGGTCTACCTGAGACCAATCTACTTTCTGAGCTTTAATCGGTCCTAACTGACTTAAATAACCTTTAATGTCTACACCAAGGTGCTGCTTAAGGTAAGCTTTAGCAACAGCTCCTGCAGCGACCCGCATCGCAGTTTCACGAGCCGATGAGCGACCTCCACCCCGATAATCCCGGATACCGTATTTCTGATGATAGGTGTAATCAGCATGTCCGGGGCGGAATAATTGACTAATAGACGAATAATCTTTAGAACGCTGATCCGTATTCTTAATCATCAAACCGATTGATGTTCCGGTTGTTTTTCCTTCGAAAACGCCAGAAAGAATCGAAACTTCATCCGGTTCCCGACGTGCAGTTGTAAAACGAGATGTTCCCGGGCGGCGACGATCAAGCTCTTTTTGTATCATCGCTTCATCTAGTGCCAGACCAGGCGGACACCCATCAATAATACACCCTAATGCAACGCCATGGCTTTCACCAAAAGTCGTCACCCGAAAATGTTGGCCGATACTATTTCCCGCCATGCATTCCTCTTTTAATCACCTAATAATTGATCAGCGTGTGCCAATAATTGTTCTTTCGTTATTGCAAAGACACCATGCCCGCCATTTTCAAACTCCAGCCAGGTAAATGGAACTTGAGGATATTGAGATTCTAAGTGTACCTGACTATTCCCCACTTCAACAATCAGCACACCATCATCATTCAAATGATCCGAAGCCTGTTTTAGAATTTGTCGCGTTAAATATAATCCATCAACACCTGATGCCAACCCTAGTTCGGGCTCATGACAAAACTCCTGAGGCAGATGCTGCATATCTGTTTCATCTACATAAGGCGGATTACTCACGATTAAATCATACTTCTGCCCTTTTAACGCCTGAAACCCATCAGATTGAATTGGGAAAACCGTCTGCTCAAGACCATGACTTTGAATATTAAGTTCAGCAACAGCCAGCGCATCTGTAGATATATCAACAGCATCGACTTCTGCATCAGGAAATGCATAGTTACAAGCTATCGCAATACAGCCGCTCCCCGTACATAGATCTAAAATACGAGCAGGTTCTTTGCGTAGCCATGGTTGAAATTTCTGTTCAATCAACTCTGCAATCGGTGAGCGAGGAATCAAAACACGTTCATCAACCACAAACTCCAAACCTGCAAACCATGCTTTTTGGGTCAGATAAGCCACTGGGATCCGTTCATTAACACGCCGGATAACCAACTCAACCAGCATCTCACGCTCGCTTTTAGTTAAACGCGCTTCTTTAATTTCCTGACCGATCTCTAAAGGCAAACATAGCGATGGGAATATCAATTGAATCGCTTCATCCCAAGCATTATCAGTTCCATGGCCATAATAGATATTAGCATGATTAAAACGACTTACTGTCCATCTCAGCATATCTTGAATGGTATGTAATTCGTTAACCGCTTCCTCAACAAAAATCTTTTCCAATTTCACTCCGAGATTGCGTACAATCAAATATACTTATTTGCTAGTTTAACCACGTTATGCCTAAAAAATCCTCAAAAGATACTGATTTTGCCTTATTTCAGGAAGCAATGCGTGGAATAACACCAATTCAGCAAGATAAAATAAGGCCACAACCGCCTCGAATCAAGAAAAAAAGACCCACGTTGGGGCAGTTACATCAACAGGTCAATCAACAGTTGCACTATTTTTCTGATGAATACAGCCCGCTTTTACCTGAAGAGGGGCCGATGCGCTGGCGTGCCGAACAAACCGAACCGGATGAACTTAAGAAATTACGTCGTGGACGATACGCCCCCGAAATATTCTTGGATCTTCACGGATTAACCCGTCATCAGGCGAAACAAGAAATTGCCGCAATGCTTCACGAATGCCTGAATCAACGGCTAGAAGTCGCATCGATTATGCATGGACATGGGCAGAATATATTAAAGCAAAAAGTACCAGAATGGCTGGCTCAGCACCCTGATGTTGCAGCTTTCCACCAAGCCCCCAAAGAATGGGGTGGCAATAGCGCCTTGTTGGTATTAATCAAACTCCCCCGCTAATCTGCTACCGACTCTACTGAAAATTCCAGAATAACTACTGAATGATTATTCGCCATATTGTATCAGGAATATTTCTAATAAGGATTAAATAAAATATTTACAAGTGAATTAAAAAGCCACCATCTATTGTGGTGGCTTTGACTTGACTGCAATAGTGAGTTTATGCCGCCTGATTCCGGTTAAAGCCGTCGATATAATGATTGATTTCAGCAACAGTCTTACGATGCTTTGGTGTGCGATGCTGATTAAGCATAATCAATTTACCCTGATCAAACTCATAAGCACCCCGACCCTGAATATAAATGCGCCCTTTAAAAAAGGTTTTAACATAACGAGCTATATGTTTGGGCGAATATTTTTTAAAAATTTTCATATCGATCTCTTACCTGCAATAGCGGTGGATCTTAGGAGTATCCTTCCTATCGAACACACATGGACATATAAAAAATTATAAATATCCTTTTTTTAAGTACTGAATTCTGTCAACAACATATATCTTAGACAAAAATACCTAAAAAAGTTCCACAGCGCGATACACTACAGTAAAAGTGTGATCAAAATATGAACCTATATAATACTTTTGTGATTTCTATCTCATCACTAATAAATGTCCCTGAAAAACATTGCAAAATAAAATTTACCTGAATTAACGGCCAGGCTGTTCTAAAGAAACCAGCGTTGTATTCCTTTGATCAGTTCGAATATGAGCAACCGCCGATGTTGCAAAAAGTGGGGCTCCAGCCTCTGGAACCAGTACCTCAACCATATAACCAACCAGTGGTAAATGTGAAACAATAAGCACCCGACTATTCTCTTCCAATTCACCAAGAAAAGCCTTCACAGATCCGGCATCACCTCCTGGCGTTAATTCATCGAGTGTCACTATTTTTCCTAATTCAGGAATAATGGCCCCCACTTTTTTCATCGTCTGCTGAGCCCGGACAAAAGGACTTACCAACGTATAATCAAAAGCAGAGATCTGCAAAGAGAGCTTCTTCGCCATTTTTTTAACTTGTGTAATACCGTTTCTGGTCAGTTCTCTCTGGCTATCATTCTTTGCCATCATTTTAGCCTGACCATGTCGCATAACATAAATTTCCATCGAATGGCTACCTATCTGTTTGAGATCCTGACATGTTACCCTCTGTCGAACAAACAAACCAGCCGTAGAAAATATCGTGCATTCGTTTGCAAGTATTGCCAATGACGCTGATAATATATCGAATAGTGTCAACATTGGAGCGCACTTTGCGAACCAGTCCCAACGATTCCCGTCAATATAAATCAGTCCAGTTACAAAACGGTCTGAGAGCTCTTCTCATTTGTGACAAAAATGCGTCCAAGTCTGCTGCAGCGTTAACAGTCAATGTTGGCCATTTTGATGATCCTCCTGAGCGACAAGGATTAGCTCACTTTCTTGAACATATGTTATTTCTTGGAACTAAAAAGTATCCAAAAGCCGGGGAATACCAACAATTTATCAACCACCATGGCGGAAGCCACAATGCCTGGACAGGGACTGAATTCACCAATTACTTTTTTGATATTGAAAATAATTGGTTTAACGACGCATTAGACAGATTCTGCCAATTTTTCATTGCCCCTTGCTTTGATCCACAACTCGTGGAAAAAGAGCGTCAGGCCGTCCATTCAGAGTATTTATTAAAACTTCAGGATGATGTCCGTCGTCTCTATCAGGTTCATAAAGAGACTATTAATCCGCAGCACCCTTTTAGTAAATTCTCAGTTGGATCGGTCGAAACGCTCGCTGACTGGCCAGACAAATCGATTCGCAACGATCTACTGAATTTTTATCAGACTTACTATTCTTCAGAGCAAATGACACTGGTCATACTTAGTAATCAATCACTGGAGACATTAACTTCATGGAGCGAACGGTTTAATGATATACCCCGTCACGATTGCCCCATCCGGACAAATGTTCCATTACTAAGAGAACAAGATCGCGGCATCGCAATCTATGCTCACCCGGTAAAAGAAATACAACGACTGACCATGTCGTTTGATTTTTCGGATCTCAGCCATTTATATAAAAGTAAACCTCTGGGCTTTTTAGCTCATTTACTTGGATATGAAGGATCAGAAAGCTTGATTGCTTATTTACGTCACAAAGGCCTGATTCAGACCATGTCGGCCGGTGGCGGAATATCGGGAAAGGGTTTCAGAGAGTTTACACTCAGCTTTCAACTTACTGACCAAGGCTTTAAACAAATTGATTTAATCATTGAGGCTACATTTGATTACCTGAGCCTTATTTCTAATCAAGGCTTAGAACAATGGCGATATCTTGAAAAACAACGGGTAATGGAAAGAGCCTGGTCTTATCAAGAAAAAATCAGGGCAATTGATCAGGTCTCGCACCTGGCTGTCAACATGCACCATTTCGACGAATCAGATATCCTCATCGGCGATTATCTGATGGAACATTTTGATAAAATCCAGATACAATCTCTGTTGTCTCAAATGACGGCTAAGCGCATGCGGCTAACAATTATCAGTCAGCAAGTAGAAACAGACCGAATTGCAAAATGGTATCAAACACCCTATAAAGTCGTGCCTTTCTCAGACAAACAACTGGAACATTGGTTAAACCCTCGGCCATTCGAACTATTATTACCACCTGCAAACCCTTTTATAGGAAGTTCACCAACTCAGCTTCTTGCGACAGAGGGGGCTTCAGACAGGCCCAGAAAACTGATTGAAGAACCAGGATTCAGGCTCTGGTATCAACAAGATAGCGAATTTAAAATTCCTAAAGGACATATTTACCTGTCTGTTGATTCCGCATTTTCGGTACAATCAATTGATCATATTGTCCGATCAAGATTTGCTGTCGAAATGCTGTTAGATCATCTGACCGAAACGACCTATCAGGCTGAAATTGCCGGTATGAGTTACCAGATTTATGCCCATCAGGGTGGATACACTATTCATACAGCGGGTTTTAACGAACGACAGTTAGAACTGTTAAAAATGATTTTAAATGAACGACTTTTCGGTCACTTCGATCCAGGACGATTTGATATTATCAAACAACAGCTGCACCAACATTGGCACAATCAAACTCAGATAAAACCAATTAACCAGCTATTTCACCAATTGACTGCCGCCTTGCAACCTAACAATCCAACAGGGGCAGAACTGAATCAAGCTCTAAAAACGGTTACACGAGAAGAGATGCCTGAATTTATCAAACATCTCTATGCCAATATTCACATAGAAACATTGATATACGGCAACTGGTCTAAACGCCAGGCCATCGAAATCGGAGAATATCTACAAAGAGAACTTGCACCTGACAGCCAGCCATCAACAGAGACACCTCGTCAGTTGATTAATATCAGTGGCCAGCAAACACTCCGTTATCATTTACACTGTGAACACCCGGATTCATCGTTGCTCATGTACTTTCAGAGTGCATCTATTGAAACAAAACAAATTGCTTTATTTACATTTTGCAATCACCTTATGTCTTCAACATTCTTCTATGAGCTGAGAACACAGCAGCAACTAGGCTATATTGTGGGCAATGGAAATCTACCGCTCAATCGACATCCTGGCATGATTTTTTATATTCAATCGCCTCACGCAACGCCTTTTCATATGGTTCAAGCTATTGACCGGTTTTTAGATAGTTTCCCTGAGGTCATTGCAACACTTAGTGAAGAAGAGTGGCAAGAAGCAAAACATGGGCTTGCCAGCCAAATATTAGAACAAGAGTCAAATATGCGAACCCGGGCACAACGTTATTGGATCAGTATTGGTAATAAAGATGAGAATTTTAATCAGAGGGATCTGGTCGTTGATTCATTAATGAAGTTAACAAAAGAAGAGCTTATTCTATTTACAACAACTCTAAAAGATCCCATACGGGATCGAATTCTACTTTATACAACAGGCTCAAGTCATGAAGAAGAGCATCCTTTGAATATAGGAGAGCCAATTCAAAATATGACTCATTTTCATGAAGAAATGCCTCATTTTAGCTACTAATCATGACTATCAATAATTGACACACGCAATTTCTATGAAAAGTGCACAGTGGCATATCAGGATCCTTTATCATCTATGATATTTTGCCACTGTAATTTATTTTTCATCCCTATCAAAATCAACAGGTTATGATTCAAGATACATTCAATTATCAAGCGCTCTTAACTAACCTCAATTCGGGATAAGAAGTCGCAATGAATCACGATTGATTCTTAATGGGTCAGTCTTATTTTCTGATGTGGGATTTAAAGTTGAGTTCAAGGCAAATCTGAGCCGCCATAACCATTCTATGGCAAGCGGATTTAACGCCGAAATCGACTTTAATCCCTATCAGAAAAGGCTTTCTTATCCCCAGTTGAGGTTAACTAACAATACGAGCCAGTGCAATGGCATCAACATACCCCCCTGACGAAAAGCAAAGTCTTTAAAATACCCTTCTTCCTTAAATCCAAATTTTCGATACAGGCATAGAGCAGCATCATTATTTGCATAGACCTCAATTTCGATGCGACGAATATTAAGCCAGCTATCACATAAATCGAACATTTCACGGATCAAATAGCTAGGGCGTGTTGACGATGATACTCAGGTATAACAGCTAAACCAAAACTAGCGACATGCTTACGCCTTGGATTACGATAAAGCATAATTCCCATATGCCCTGTAATATTTTCATCAATTGTAGCCATTAGGTGAATAGCATTGTTATCTGCTAATCTTTTATGCCAATTCGCTTGTGTCGAATATGGAATTTGTAATGTATCCGCATAAATTTCCGGGCAATTGTATATCTGCAATAGCTCAGCAGAATCATCAATAGTTGCCCTTCGCACTTTAATCATAAAAACCTTAACAGATTCATAATAAAGATAGCCCGATCAATAAACTATCACACAGGTTTATGGCTGAAAACCCTCATAAAACCCTGCAACGGTGATATAACAATGTGAACAAATGTAAAAGTAATTTGGGCTATAAATAATTTTTTATAATATATTAATTAATTCTGAGTCTGTTGGCTTTTAGACATCATTTTGCTTTTTTGAATAAACGCATTTCTTGCATGAACAAATTTCTTTATCAAAAAGTTTGTCACAATCATACCGTTTTAATTTAAGCAACTATTATTCATAATAAGCTCAACAATCTTTTGTTAACTTAGTTATTTCAAGAGGTATCATGTTTTTTGCAGCTCGCCTTCCACAGACAAGGGCTGGATATGCCATCATATTAGGTCTGTTGGCAGCCTTAGGGCCTTTATGTACGGACCTCTATCTTCCAGCCCTGCCGGATGTCAGTCAAACGTTACATATTACAGCATCAAGTGCTCAACTTAGCCTTACTGCGTCTCTATTAGGTTTAGGGGTGGGTCAAATCTTCTTCGGGCCTCTAAGTGACCGGTGGGGACGATTAAACACCTTACTACTATCCTTATTTATCATGATCGTTGCATCAATCGCTTGTGCAATGTCACTGTCGATTACACAACTCGTTTGCGCCAGGCTCATTCAGGGGATCGCAGGTGCTGGAGGGATTGTATTATCCAGAGCGATAGCCCGCGACCAATATAGAGGAAGCGATTTAACCCAGTTTTTTGCATTATTGATGATGGTTAACGGCGTTGCCCCCATTCTGGCCCCTGTCTTGGGAGGAGGCCTCTTAATGGTCGTGAACTGGCGGGGAATTTTCGCTGTTTTAGCGCTGATAAGTGTTTTTTTATTTCTGTTTAGTCATCTACAGGTCAAAGAATCTTTGCCTAAGGAAAGCCGCAGCCCTGGAGGATTATCCAACTCTATCAAAGCAATGGGACTTTTATTAAAACACCGGCAATTTATGGGGCTATGTCTGACTCAAGGATTTATCATTGCCGGAATGTTCGCATACATTGCGGCATCTTCTTTTGTTCTACAAGATATCTACCACCTTACAGCCCAGCAATTTAGCTACTGTTTCGCCGTTAACGGACTAGGGCTTGTCATTGCAGCCCAAATCGCGGCTAAGCTAAGCCTACGCCATGGGGAATGGGCTATTCTTAAAACAAGTTTAATTCTTGCTATCTCAGCCGCTACTCTATTATTTTTAATTAGTTTCACACATCCATCACTTTGGCTTGTTCTCCCTGTATTATTCATCACGATAACAGTTAATAGCATGATTGGAACAACAGGAACAGCATTAGCAATGCGTGTTGTTCCAAGTAGTAGTGGCGGTGGAGCTTCAGCTTTAATAGGACTTGCGATGTTTGGATTAGGTGCTGTCAGTTCGCCTATCAGTGGATTAGGCGGCAGCTCACTCATGTCGATGACCAGAACTATCTTTGGATGCTACCTTATTGCATTTATTACCTTTATCGTATTAGCAGGTTGGAAAACAAGAACTCGCTAATCTGTTTTACAAATTCAGCTCAATGGTTCATTGCTATACATTAAAATCATCTCAACTATAAATAACGATTATGTTGTTAACGCATATTAGCGTTTGATAGCTGAATTTGTTCATAACACGTGTTTCAAAAAAAAACCATAGGGGTATTCACTTGCTGCAGAACAATCACCAAACGCTAACATGCTCTAAACTTAGATCATTACAAATTTACTGAGTTGTCTCGACTGATTAATAAAACCTAAACTATTATAAAAATGCCTCGCGTCTGTATTCATCTCCAGAACTTCAAGACGCATCTCACCTATACGATGATCAATCAACCATTTTTCAGCCGCTATTATTAATCGTTTTCCAACGCCAATACGGCGATAATTCTGCTGAACAATCAATAATGAAATATACCCTATCGGATCAACCCTTAGCATGAAATTTTCAGCCGAACGATGAATGCATATAGCAAGAAGTCCGACAATTTCATCCTTTCGCTCAGCAACTAATAAGAAATGTTGTTTTTGATTAAGATACTTAAGACAGTACTGACGAGAAGCATTTACATCTGGTTCAATGAATATATGGGGAGCAAGAAGATAATGCTGATGATGCAGTTCAGTCACCAATCGGACTATTGCATCGAAATCGGGCATTCCAGCCTGCCTAATGAGTATAGGAATTTCAGAAACTGGATCCATCATCTCTCCATCATCTGCCCAGCAGCTTATATTTAGTGAAAGTCAAAAAATAACGAAACCATTTACTCAAAAGCAAACAGATCATAAATACTCATAAAGAACAACTCCAAACAATTCATCATCTGTTAGCCTTTTACTGCTTTGAAACACCCCAAGATAGGGAGATTTGCAAATCTGAGTGAATCAATGCACACCAACAAACTAAAAAATGAAGGAAAGCGAAACAGGAATTAAGAAGGTGTTGGCAAAGCCCCCGATAGCATTGCGGTGGCTAATCGAGATAAATTAAAGTCCCAATACCGGGAACTTGCCAATCAATTGTTAAGATTACTTTAAATAGAAAATCAAAACAACATAATTAATTCAAAATAATTATATTTATCTCATCTTATAATTAAATAAATGACGATATAATTAATTATTTTACATTAAAATTATTTAATCCCAGATAAAGCCTCAAATGAATCACGATCCATCATTCAGTCTCAGAACTATCTATGACGTAATATGATGCGTCCAAAGTAATATATGCTGTCATCATTTTTCATGAATCATAACACCAGAATCAGATCTGTCCTTTGTCTAAAAAACTTCCCCGTCTTCAATTGTATCAGACAAAAAATTCTACAAGCTCAAATAGATGTTATCTGAATCCTCAGAAAAAACCTTGCAATTAAATACCATCATGTCTAAAATTTACCTATTGACTTTTTTGTCAAAACCAAGCTTTCTCCCATAGCTTGGAAAGTCAATATGGAGGCCTAGTTACCACCGGTGCTGCATCGCCGGTGGTCTTTTTCCTCACTAACATTTCCCATATTAATCAACAAAAATCACTCAGTAATATTGATACATTAGCCTCTTATATAGGGAATTATCGGGGAACAGGCACCTGGTATCAAATCAAGATAATAAAGAGTAAGAAAAATAACGACAGGCCAAATTTAAAATGGTGAGAACGGTAACAGCCATTAGGATAGACTTAAATTAATTCAGGAAAAAATGGCTCCTGAATCTCAATTTACTCATGATATACCAACACAATTTCTGGTACGGGGCTTAAGTTCAAAGCATACTTAAGCCCTACCACACAAAATTTACGTATCGAATACTACAACCCTGCTTTAGCAAAAGCGGCAGAAACAATCTCTTGAGCTTCCTTCGCAATTTGATCTAAATGCTGCTCATCTTTGAAACTTTCAAGATAAATCTTATAGATGTCTTCTGTTCCAGAAGGTCTGGCTGCAAACCAGCCATTTTGAGTCACAACTTTCAACCCACCGATAGCCGCGCCATTACCAGGAGCTTGCGTTAATTTAGCAATAATAGGCTCTCCAGCCAGCGAATCAGCCTCAACTAACTCTGGATTGAGATGTTTAAGCACAGTTTTTTGTTTATCATTTGCTGGTGCTTCAATCCGACGATAAATCGGATCACCAAATTGAGCCACCAACTGCTGATAATGCCAGGCAGGATCATGACCTGTCACCGCTAAAATTTCAGCAGCCAGCAACGCTAGAATAATACCGTCTTTATCAGTACTCCACACCTGCCCATTAAAACGCAAAAAAGATGCCCCGGCACTCTCTTCCCCACCAAAACCAAACTCACCGGAAAATAAACCATCGACAAACCATTTAAAACCGACAGGAACCTCGTTAAGAGGCCTTTGCAGTTTCTCAGCAACCCGATTGATCATCGAACTTGACACTAATGTTTTACCAATGGCTGCATTCGCCGGCCAATTTTTACGATGCGTAAAAAGGTATTCAATGGCAACAGCTAAGTAATGGTTTGGATTCATCAAGCCAGCTGATTTGGTCACAATGCCATGGCGATCGTAGTCAGGGTCATTTCCAACAGCAATGTCAAAATGATCCTTGTATTGAATCAGACCAGCCATCGCATAAGGAGACGAACAGTCCATTCTGATTTTGCCGTCTTTATCCAAAGTCATGAATGAAAATGTCGGATCGATGCGATTATTAACGACTTCTATATCCAGACCATATGTTTTAGCAATAACAGGCCAATATGCCGCACCTGAACCACCTAAAGTATCAACACCTATTTTAATCTTCGCATCAGCAACTGCTTTCAGGTCAACTACATTTTTTAAATCGTCAACATAGGGCTGGATATAATCGTATGACTTCACTCCATTTACTTGCATTGCCTGAGTATAAGGAAGCCTTTTGACCTCATCTAAATTATTTGCCAATAACTCGTTTGCACGATCTTGAATAAGCTGAGTTACTTTCGTATCAGCCGGTCCTCCATTAGGGGGATTATACTTAAACCCACCATCACGAGGTGGATTATGAGATGGCGTAATTACAACACCATCTGCTTTATCCGAATGTTTAGCGTTATAGGTTAAAATTGCATGAGAAATTACCGGTGTCGGGGTATATTCTAGCCCCTGCTGATAACGGACTTCAACACCATTTGCAGCAAATACTTCTATCGCCGAGCAAAAAGCACTTTCAGATAACGCATGCGTATCCTTCCCCAAAAACAAAGGCCCGGTATACCCTTGCTCTACTCTATACTCAGCAATTGCCTGGCTAATCGCCAGAATATGGCTTTCATTAAATGCCCCATCACTAGCGCACCCACGATGTCCGGATGTACCGAAACTCACTTGATGACTCATATTATTTGGATCCGGTTTTATCAAATAATAATCAGCCATGAGCCTTGGAATATTTGTTAAATCTTGAGGCTCTGCGAGCTGTCCTGCTCGTGGATGGATCGCCATAATTATTTTCTCCAATGATTAATATTTAAATACTCACAAAATAAGTACTATATAACCTGACAAGCCAACCCAGCATCTGACTCAGAATACCCCATTGACTGCATGACTTGAGCAAGAATTAATCGTTTACGACCTGTATTTGTATTGGTAATCACCCAAAATGGTGAACCAGGAATCATCTTAGGCTTGGTTGTTTTACCATTAGATAATAATGCTGCTTCACTGGTCGCAAAATAAACACGCTTACTGCCTTTAATCTGGCTTGCCTGGCTAAATCCTTTAGGATTATTTTGATATAAGTAACTGAGTAATAGCATAAACCGGCCAACCGAGCTGGACTGGTTAACAAATTCTTGACTTGCAACCAATTTTTCTAATTGCTCTCGCTGCCCACAGACAGTCGGTGTTTTTTTATTACTATCATTGACTGATTGTTCGTCAACTTGTAATAACCGACGCAAAATTTCTGAGGCACTTTCACCGATATGCTGAGTTTGACTGGCTATATAATAGTAAAGATCTTCGTCTATTTCGATTGACTTCATCGGGATTAACATTCACCAAAACGGTTTGAATTACTGCAAATATTATACATTGTCGAAATAAATTCTCGACTGCTGATTCAGATAATTAATGCTCAATAAACATACCCTATTCCAACATACTCATCTAACCATTGGATATTTTTTATGCAATCTGTTTTTTATCTAATCTGTTGTTTGTTTTCTGCACACAATCAAACTGAATCATTCCTATATTTTAAATAACCCCCCGAAGAAATCGATACAATCAAAACATCACCGATATTCATAGGGAAAAGATACATCTTTCAATTTGAAGTTAATTATTTCTTGAGCCTGCCATCAAGACCCAGCACAATAATCAATAAAGCTACAACCATAGAAAACAATAGATGCAGCCATTACATACAACCACCTTAAAGTATACAGGGACAAACCCTTCGCCCGTTTACATTCTGTTAATCCATGGATTATTTGGCGACGGTTCTAATTTATCAAGTTTAGGAAAACAATTAAGCAAATTTGCCAGGGTTTATCTGATAGATGCATTAAATCATGGCCAATCACCCCGTGTACAAACAATGGATTACCATGCTCAGGCTGAGGCATTGCTTTCAACAATGGATACTTTGGGAATTGATAGTTGCTATCTGTTAGGCCATTCGATGGGTGGGAAAATAGCAATGGCAACAGCACTCTTAGCACCGAAGCGAGTCGCAAAATTAATTGTAGCAGATATAGCCCCTGTGACTTACAGTCACGGTCATCAAAGCGAATTTAACGGCTTAAATAGTGTCAATTTAAATTCTATATGCTCCAGACAGGATGCGAATAATCAATTATCCCAGTTCATTGCGAATCCAGGGGTCAGACAATTTCTCATAAAATCACTCAAACACGAAAACCAAACGTGGTTCTGGCAATTTGCCATCCATGAATTACAACAATTTTATTCAGATATCATCAACTGGCCTTTTTCAGAAGAAAAATACAACGGTCCGACACTATTTCTCAAAGGAGCACTCTCTGATTATTTGGTAGAGAAATATCAAGATACAATACTCAAACAATTCCCTCACGCAAAAGTTAAGATTCTTATGAATACAGGTCACTGGCTTCATGCAGAAAAACCACAACAGTTTAATCGACTAGTCAGTCAATTTTTCGCATTAGAAAATTAACAAAAGTGAATCCTTTATGCTATAGTCCGCTCTTGTTTAAAGGGCCTTTGAGCATCTTGATATGGGATA
Organism: Candidatus Celerinatantimonas neptuna; assembly: GCA_911810475.1. Classification (NCBI taxonomy): domain Bacteria; kingdom Pseudomonadati; phylum Pseudomonadota; class Gammaproteobacteria; family Celerinatantimonadaceae; genus Celerinatantimonas; species Candidatus Celerinatantimonas neptuna. Next base: position 3,216,073 of record OU461276.1, on the reverse strand, counting down.
GTTAATCCTTATCTAAAAACAAGTTTGGTAACCCATCGGCTATAATCTTTAATGATGTCAGTTGATATGATAAACATGTTGAAGAAGCGGCAAAACAGCTTATGGCAATGATTATCACTATTTTTACAACATAAAATAGCGATAAATCAACCAATCTTTGTTTAAGGTATATTCACATATTAGCGTGTTCTTGTGCATACCAAAACATTCAGCATGAGACTATAAAAATCTCGCCTGGGCCGACTCAGGTTTTTTTAATAACTGCTAGTATGTAGGTTTATGGCAAAACAAAATACGGATCGGACAACGATCGATCTGTTTGCAAATGAAAAGCGTGCTGGCAGGCCAAAAACAAATCCCCTTCCCCGAAAACAGCAACTTCGGGTGAATAAGCGGAATCAGCTCCGCAGGGATCGCCAAAAAGGATTAAAGCGTATCGAGCTAAAAGTAGAGAATCAACTATTCGATGACCTTAATGGCTTGGCAGAGAAACAAGGGATCAGCCGCAGCGAACTGATAGAGCAGGTGCTTATCAAGCATCTGGCAGATTTAAAGACAGAACCATCACGATAACAACAGGTAAAACTATGGCAAGCGTTGGATTGTTCTTCGGTAGTGATACCGGTAATACCGAAGCTGTTGCCCTAATGATTCAAAAAGAATTGGGCAAACATATGGTAGATGTTCGCGATATCGCTAAATCAACAAAAGAAGATATTGATAGCTACTCGTTGATTTTAATTGGTATTCCGACCTGGTATTACGGTGAATCCCAATGTGACTGGGATGATTTTTTCCCAGAACTAGAACAAATTGATTTTTCCGAAAAGTTGGTTGCAATTTTCGGCTGTGGTGATCAGGAAGATTATGCCGAGTACTTCTTAGATGCAATGGGAACCGTCAGAGATATCGTAGAAGCCAAAGGCGCAACGATTATCGGTCACTGGCCATGTGAAGGATATGAATTTGAAGCATCCAAAGCACTCGTTGATGAAAACCACTTTGTCGGATTAGGTATTGATGAAGATCGCCAGCCCGAACTGACAGAACAACGAGTCAAAACTTGGTGTAAACAAGTTTATGATGAAATGTGCTTAGCTGAACTCGAAGATTAATTTCTACGATAAAAAGCTGAATATTTTTCAGCTTTTTTCTAAACAATTCCCCGATTTTGCCGCTATCACTAACGTTAAAGGGATAGCAGTTGGGTGATATGCAATTCAAACTTGTTCTTATTTTAATTCTAAGTTTATTCAGTCTGTCAGTACAGGCTGACCTCTGGTATCGTTACGATAGTCAGGGCAAGATGTTTTTTGCCAATCATCAAAAAGGTCCCCAGTGGAAATTATTGATGCGAAACTCTCAGGGAGCATCGATGCCTGCACGGTTTCGCATAAAATCATCAAAACCAAAGCTTAACGCACAACAATTTCAAAACAAACAAACGTCCCCTTTTGGTGACAACGCTGTTGAATCAAAAACAAATAAGCATCCGTTTGCCAGACTCATCAAACAAGCTTCAAAGCGATACAAGATCCCGGTTCAGTTACTCAAAGCAGTCATCGCTGTCGAATCCAGCTATCGACATAAAGCCGTATCAAAAGCTGGCGCAATGGGATTGATGCAATTAATGCCAAAAACAGCCCGGCGATTTTCAGTCAAAAACCCTTTTGATCCCGCAGCTAATATTGATGCCGGCAGCCGTTATTTACGTTTACTTATTAATCAGTTTCAATCTGTTCAACTGGCACTTGCTGCATACAATGCCGGAGAAAATGCAGTTAAACGTTATAACGGTATACCTCCATATCAGGAAACGCAGCATTATGTCAAAAAAGTCATGTCAAGATGGGATCCAAATAACAACTTTTGATTGTAAATCAACTAATTCATCTCCAATACCGATACATTTCCTTAATTTGATAGGTATTAACGTATTTTCATGGTAAATTGGTATTATCTTAGTGGTTGATAGGTAAAAGTCATCGTCATTAAGTTCGAGTAGGTATTATAATATACGCTTACAACACCTGATCGATTCATTTAATCAAGCGAATAGTTCTAAATATGCCAGATAATAACCAAGCACTTAAAAAAGCAGGTCTGAAAGTCACGCTACCAAGGATCAAAATCCTTGACTTGATGCAACATCCGGAATCAGCTCACATTAGTGCAGAAGATCTTTATAAAAAACTCATCGACCAAGGTGAAGAAATTGGATTGGCAACCGTCTACCGAGTTCTGAACCAATTCGATGATGCAGGAATTGTTACCCGTCATCATTTTGAAGGGGGAAAATCTGTTTTTGAGCTAAACAGTCAGCATCACCATGATCACCTCGTCTGCCTGGACTGCGGTAAAGTCATTGAATTTCGTGATGAAATTATTGAAGAACGGCAAAAAATCATTGCTGAACAACATCACGTCAAATTAACGAACCATAGCTTATACCTATACGGTAATTGTGTTGATGGGAGTTGCCCTGATCACCAGGAAGATTAACAGGTAGTCCAACAGAGGCATATTGACTGATATGGATTGTATCCATCTTACTTAATTAAACGCGTTTTGTTCCCGGCATCAAGCTCTGTCATAGGGAAAACAACCAGCTAGAACTCACAATAATCACAAAACGCGTTTTAATAGCCGTACCCAAAACATAAAACGTTTGTTCATTTTAGCTCAAATCTACCTTACCATTTTGTCAGGCCTGAAGCCTTGTCGAAAAAGCTTTATACCAGATTAATACTAAATTACACTTTTAGTGACCAATTCTATTGGATAAGGTTGAAAGTATGTTTGTAATTGCAAATAATCGTCAGGGAAATGTCTCAGATGATGACAAAGCATTTCCAGCGGAGCGCTTAAAGGTAATAAGCCTTGTTGATAGCGTAAAATCATTTCAGTCAAAGCTTTTTTATCAACTGAGGAGAGTTGTCGTTTAAAATACCCTTGAATATGCATTAAGACATTCGTATGCTTTTTACGTGTTGCAGTAATAGCTAATCCATCCATCAAACACCGAATATACTGTTCACCTAATACAATTAAATCCTTCCCTCTTAGATCTGCAAGCATTGGTCCGATTTTTCGATAATGTTCTGGAGAGTGAGCCATTAATAGCAGCTTATATCGACTATGGAATTCAACCAAACTAGCCCGGGTTAATCCATCTTTACATAGTTGTTGCCAATCTCCATGGCAAAATAATCGACACAAAAAGCTTTCTCTAAGTAATCGATCATTTAACCGGCCAGTTTCTTCACAGGGAATTTGCGGATATGATACCATCAACTTCCCGGCAAAAACGCCTGGACGCATCTGAGGTAGCGGATCACCACTTGGTTGATAAACCTTGACCCGCTCCATCCCACAACTTGGCGATTTAGCACAAAAAACAAACCCGGTTAAATCTCTGGCTTTGATAGTTAATGAATCAACCGCCGACAGCAAAGATTCAGTCACATCCAGTGATCGTCTCGATGCCCCCTGAACCCGAATATAATCATCAACCAATACCAGACGAATTGCAGGCCTGGGTGATCCTAAACCTGCGCTCATCTCCGGACAAAATGAAACAAAATCAACCCACGGAGCAAGTTCATCCACTAGAAAAGCTGAAGATTTATGCCCCCCGTCAAAACGAACTTTTTCACCGATAACACAAGCACTCACACCTAAGCGGATCTTGGGATAAAGTCTTCCTCTATTTTTTTCTTTCATTTTTTTCTTTCAACCCGCCCTGACATCCCTGACACCCCCACTTAGGCATGATCTGTTGCGGGATTTGCAGATGATCTAAAATCCGCCCGACAACATGATCAATCATTTCGCTTATTTGCTTCGGTTTATGGTAAAAGCCTGGTGCTGCAGGAAAAATCTCAACCCCCATCTTTGATAAAGCCAACATATTCTCCAGATGTATCGTAGAAAAAGGCATCTCCCTTGGCACCACAATTAATTGCCCTTTCTCTTTAATTACCACATCAGCAGCTCGTTCAATCAAATTATCAGACAGACCATGACGAATAGAAGCAAGGGTACCCATACTACATGGGCAAACCACCATCTGTTTTGGAGCAGATGACCCCGATGCAACAGGAGAAAACCACTGTTCCTTCCCCAATCTGACAATCTGACCTGAGAGTGCATTAAAACGCTGCATAACATACGCATCGAATTGTTCATCCGATGAAGGCCAACGTTCATCGGCTTCAGTAGCAAGCACAACCTTTGCCGCACCAGATATTAATAAATAAATCTGATGCTCTGCTGCAACCAAAACTTCCAATAATCGCAAGGCATAAGGTATTCCAGAAGCACCTGTGATAGCCAAAGTAATCGTTTGCAAATAAACCTCTCTAGTCTTCTACCTAAAAAACAAAAAGAATAATCAAATTAACCTCAGATTTAAAAGTTAATAACAAACTTTTTGTTCAACACCTTCAATAAAAATGAATGAAGCAATAAGCTATAGTCCGATAAACTCAAAGTAAGAAATCATTATCAGAACCCCAAAACACCTTCAAAAAAACTGAAATTCTCCTACTTTGAGCAGATAACGACACGGTATAAAACCTATTTTGTTTAAATAAACAGCAATAGCTGTAAAAATCACCTTTCATATCAACACAGCTTAATAGTAGATATTTCAAACTATTCAACGTATGTTTAAATAAATTGACTTTAAAAACACCAATATACCACTAATATTTAAAGTTAGTACAAAGTCGTACGATAATAAATATGGGGGTAACTATAGGATATAAAGATGTTATTGATATTTTTTTGAAGATAAAGAAAACAGATGATCAGGGTAGAAATAAGATGGCACTAAAAAAAATACCTTTAGAAAAACTACAGATTGGTCATTATGTCTGCCTCCCATTAGGCTGGACAAATCATCCTTTTTTACTAAACAACTTTAAAATAAAAAATTCAGAAGAACTTCTGGTTCTAAAACAACTCCCACTAAAAGAAATTGAAGTGAACCTGGCAAAATCAGATCCTTCTTTGCGTCCATCCCGAACAGCCGCGTTTGAAACACAAAACTTACGTTCTATTTCAAAACCCACTCTCGGTCCTGAAGAAACATTTCAACGCCAGCAAAAAATTCAACAACGTCAGACAGAAGAATGGTATAACGACCAGATCAGCCTGTTTAAAAATACATTATCCCGTTTCCACGCCGACCCCACAGTCGTCTATTCGGAATTACTGTATTGCATCCAACAAATATGCGAGCCTATATGGAAAAATACCCAATTGCCAAACGTTTATCTCATCTTAAATAGTAAGAACAGTGATAATCTGTTTACCCACTCGATGAATGTTTGCGCACTATCAATCCTCATTGCTAAAGTTCTTGGTTTTGGTCTGATGGATGGTCAATTAATCGCATTAGCCGCAATGATCCAAGATATTGGTTTTCTGAGAGTTCCACATCAAATTCGCCATAAAACAACATCTCTCACATCAGCTGAATTAAATTTCTATAAAGCACACGTCGGATATAGTATTGATCTTTTAAGAAAGGCAGAGACATTTCCTGCAGATTTACTCGAACTGGTTGCACAGCACCATGAACGGCTTGATGGAAGTGGATACCCTAAAGGACTATCAAAAAAACAAATTTCAAAAAAAGCCCAATTACTTCAAATTGCCGATCACTATGACTGGTTGGTCAGTCCTAATCCATGGCAAAAACCATTATCTCCACAACTGGCCATTGCGTCTTTACTGAAAAATCATAAACAGTTTAACCCTGAAATGGCTCAGGCATTGGCAAACGCATTGGGCATTTACCCACCAGGAACGCTGGTCCAGCTTAGCAATCAGGATTTCTCAATTGTCGCAGGCAGTAATCCCGCCAATAAATTGAAACCGTATGTAAAACGGCTTCATGATGGTATAGAACAAATTGACGACTTACCAATCGAAAGTCTGGAGCAACTCAACCTGAAAGTTACACATTCGATCAACCAGGAAGATCTCAGTGAAGAACAAATCAGTGAGATGCAATCCTGGAAAATCGGCTATTTTTTTGCACGAGAATAAGCAAGTCTTTCACCCCATCTTGCGCCATATCAATAATTTCTGTCAGTAACCCTTTGCCTGACCTATAAGAAAAGGTACATTAGGCATCATCATATGAACTGTTTTTATATCTGTTGGAGTTCTCATGGAAAAACCAAGTAATCAACGTATGGCTCAGGTACTTGAATTAGTATCTATGTCTCGCCGCCGTAATAAGCTAAAACGAGACATGGTCGATGATGCGAAAAAGATCCGCGATAACCGTAAACGCGTCGAGCTTCTAAATAACCTAACGGACTATCTCCAAGAAGGTATGACTTTTAACGAAATCATGGCCATTATTGAAAATATGAAAAATGACTATGAAGATCGTGTGGATGAATACACAATCAAAAATGCTGAGTTATCCAAAGAACGCAGGGAACTGGCGCGAAAAATTAAATCAGCTAAATCTGAGTAACAGTTTGCTTTAAATCAAGATTGTTAATCATCAAAAGTTTAGTGGATTAAATTCCACTAAACTAGTATGTCGGATAACATAAAAATCTAATGGTCGATAAATTGAGCAATCAGAAGACTCAATTTAGCAGCAACCAGCAGTTTCTCACGAGCTGAATTAATTCTCCCAATATCCTTCTTCAAGGCTATCTTCACGTTCAGGTAAGCTATGGCTTAAACGCGGAGATGACTGCATCAACACCTCATAACTCACACGGTTCGCATATTTACAAATCTGTGCCAGTGAAGAATATGTCAAAAATGGCCGGGAATGTTTTGCTGAATTAGGAACAGTCAGGCAGTGATAACGATTAGCCACTATATCATGCAAAACAGCAGACAAAGCACCATCACCAGCGCCATTTGTATTACGGATCTGATAAGGGCCACCCATGTAAGGAGAAATATGACTATATATTTTTGTTGGCTCCTGACAATCCCCCCTGCGCATGGCCCGGCTAAATTCATAATAGTTGAACTCACCAATATCCCGGGAAGATCGAAGTGGATGCCGGGTCTGTCTTAACGATTCAATGTCACAAAACCCGCCCATATACAACCCTTCAGCGCCAGCCGTACAAAGCACTAAATCACAATACTCCAGCGCATCATTAATCGCCCCAAGCGGAGCTTTATTACCCGTCAATGCCCATGCTTCATCTTCATTCATAGCTAAAATATCAACATAATCAATAATAAACTGGCGCCACCAGTCAGGTTCCTGAGCAATTAAATGCTGCGTTCCTAGTGTTAAAACAACCGGGACCTGAGCCTGACGCGCATATTCAATCGCCTGCATTGTGGCCTGCATAATCGATTCATCACCACTGGTTCGCACTAAATAGGATGAAATCACCAATGCACAACTTTTATTGATGAGCGATTGCGGAACACAAGCCGCATCCAGATAATTCATCTTCCCTTTACTAATCCCAAAGGTCCGTTGTCCATCTTCTGAAATGAGCGTAAAACATCGGCCTATCGATCCATCGACAGGCTGTAAATGTTGCAAATTCACCCGACTGGAAGTATGGCATAGATACTGATACGCAAAACTACCTACCTGAATATCCCCACTCATGGTTCCTAATAAGTAAGACGGGCCATCAGCCAAAACAGAGTAATTATGAATGGTGTTAGCAATCGTCCCTCCGGCAAAACAACGAACCTGCTCCGGTAATTCAGACAGAGCTTTTGACAATTGCTCTGCCGTCTCATTTTCAAGCAGTAATGATTCGCCCAGTGTCAGACCAAATGATTCGATAAATTCACGACTAACAGTTGCTTCAATATCAACCATCACTTGAGCAATACCAACGATATAGCTATTTTCTAACGCCAGATGCACATTTGCCGGGCGAACCAAAGGATCCTTTTCACTTACTGGGAAATAATGTTTTGTCTTACGACGACCTGGGAATTTCATCACAACCTGTCTATCCAGATATTTAAGCGCGGCATTTTACCATTACTCAAGCTGAGCTAAAATAATTTCACTCAACATTTGTGCATGATCATCGCCATCATTTAAAGCCGGAATATAGTGAAATTGCTTCCCTCCACTTTGTATGAAAACATCCTTAAGCTCAGAGCTAATCTCTTCTAAAGTCTCCAGACAATCCACCGAAAAAGCCGGACTTAAAATATCAATGCCTTCCACTCCCTGTTTAGCCAATTCAGTTAACAGCTCATCAGTATAAGGCTCAACCCAGGGTTCACGACCAAACCGACTCTGATAACTCATTTTCCAGGACGATTCATCAAGCTCAAGGAGAGTGGCTACGCGTCTGGCTGTATCTTCACATTGTGTCGGATACGGATCCCCACTTTGTGCATACCGAACAGGGATCCCATGAAAGGAAAAAATCAGCTGATAATGATGATCATAGTCAATCCCCCGGCTTCGGATACGTTCAGCAAGCAACTCACAATAACCTTCTTTATCATAATACTGACGGACAAAGCGCATCTGCGGCAATGCAAAACGCATTTTAAACGCTCTGGCACATGCATCAAAAACAGCAGCTGTTGTAGACACAGAATACTGTGGATACAACGGCAATATAACCAGCCGTTCACACCCTTCATCCAAAACCTGCTCAATAACCGTCTCTATAGTTGGAGCGCTGTAACTCATCGCCAGTTTAACCTGACATTGCTCGCTTAAAATCGATTGAATTTTATCCACCAACCGCTCGCTATAAACTTGTAACGGAGACCCTTCCTCCAGCCAGATTTGCTGATATAACTTTGCAACCCGTGGTGAACGAAGAGGCAAAATAACCCCTTTGAGCAAAGGCTGCCACACCCAGGGGGACAATGAAACCACACGACGATCAGAAAGAAATGAATTTAAAAAAGTCTTCACCCCGGCAGGAGTGGGTTGCTCTGGCGTTCCTAAGTTAGCCAGGATCACAGTCGTCGAAGGATTTTTCATAGGCCTACCCTTTTATATAATATATTATCATTCAGTTTAACCAATTATCAGGGGATATAAACAAAAAAAGGCTGACTGAATCAGTCAACCTTTCCTATCAATCGAACGTTTGAATTCAATTAATCCAGCAGTTCAGCCAACTGCTTACTGACATCGGCAACAGAGTGCGTTCCATCGATTGCAAAAAATTTATTCAACCCTTGTTTAGCATCACGATTATAGTAATCAACCAATGGTTTAGTTGTTTCATGATAAATTGCCAAACGTTTACGCACAGTAGCTTCTTCATCATCCGGACGAATAATCAGTTCATCACCTGTGACATCATCTTTACCTTCCACTTTAGGCGGATTATAAACAATGTGATAAACACGACCCGATCCTGGATGCACCCGGCGGCCACTCATCCGTTTAACGATCTCTTCATCAGGAACTGAAAACTCAAGAACGACATCAATATCGATCCCATTCTCTTTCATCGCATCAGCCTGAGGCAAAGTCCGTGGAAATCCATCCAGCAAGAACCCTTTGGCACAGTCATCTTTGGCGATACGTTCTTTAACCAGAGCAATAATCAGGTCATCACTGACCAGTTGTCCTGCGTCCATAACTGCCTTCGCCTGCTGGCCTAATTCAGTCCCTGCTTTAACTGCAGCCCGAAGCATATCACCCGTAGAAATTTGGGGGATCCCGTAACGCTCCATAATAAATTGTGCCTGAGTCCCTTTCCCTGCACCGGGAGCCCCTAGCAAAATAATGCGCATAACACTATTCCTTTCTCATCAAATTCATCTATCGCAAAGCCGTAGAATGTACACGCTGGCCCGACTTTTCTCAAGTTTTGCCGTGATAAACCGCCATACGGCGGTTTATCATAACGCTTACCAGGGGGTAGCTAACCGAACGATATCAATCACTGGTTGAGGATAAAGACCAATAAAGAACACGAATACAGCAGAAATCAATACCACAATACCACCGGCCGTAATCGCCCAGTCATGCGTTGTATCTCTGGCAAACTGCTCGGGTGGGGCCAAATAAAGACTCACGGTAACACGTAAGTAATAATACAAGCCAATTGCACTTCCCACGATAACAGCAGCCATCAGCCACCACTGATGAGCCTTAACTGCAATAGCAAGCACATAAAACTTACCAATAAATCCTAGAGTCATCGGAATACCAGCCAGAGATAACATCATCACCGTCATTACCGCTGCCAGAATCGGCCGATGCCAGAACAAACCACGATACGAGAATAATGAATCCGCATCACCACTGTTCTGGTACGGACTGGACATCAAGCTCACAACACCAAACGCACCAATACTCGCAAACAAATAACCAATCAGATAAACACCGGTTGTTTCCATCGCCAACTGATGCTGTTGAATCGCAACCAGAGCCACCAACAAATACCCAATATGGGCAATCGATGAGTAACCCAGGAGCCGTTTGATATTACGCTGCGATACCGCCATTAAATTGCCAAAGAGAATAGAAACAAAAGCAATAATAGCCAGCACGAACTGAACAGAATGATCTGTGGTCAAAGGAGCATCCAGGAACAAACGCACAACTACAGCAAAAATAGCAATTTTACTGGCTGTCGCTAAAAAGGTTGCAACGGGTGTTGGTGCTCCCTGATAGACATCTGGTGTCCAAAGATGAAAAGGCACTAAAGACAATTTAAAGCCAATTCCAACTAGCATCATCCCGATTCCCATCAGCAGAACGGGCTCATGCAGTAGATTCTCGTTAAGACTCTGACCCAGGCTGGAAAACGATAATGACCCCGATTCGGCATACAATAACGCCATACCGAATAACAAAAAGGACGATGCTCCGGCAGAAAGCAGCATGTACTTGATACCGGCTTCAAGCGAACGTCGTTGTTCGAATGCATACCCGACCAAACCAAATAATGGTAGCGAAATCAGTTCAATACCTAAAAATAAGGTTGCAAGATCATTCGAGCAGGCAAGCAACAAACCACCCGCAGTAGCAATCAGCACGAGAAGGTAAAACTCTTCACGATTATCGGGATACCCTTTGAGCCATGAATAGGCAAACGTACAGGTTGCCAGACTCGCCAGCAAAACTAACCCGGTATACAGCATCGAAAAACCATCAACTTTAATCAGAGAGGTCACGATGGTCGGGGTTTCACCAGCAACAGCGATTAACGATATCAGCGCCGCATTCAAACCAATGACACTCAATAGAGCGACACCTGTATGACAACGCTTCCAGGCAATGGCCAGCATGACCACCACGACCGTCAAACCAACGATCAATAGTGGTAGCAAAGCGATCAATTGTTGAATTGTTATGGTCATGGCAAATTACAGCCTTGTGGTTGATAAAGATGAAGAAGTAAACCAATGTTGGATATTTGCAATCGCTGCATGCGATGTATTTAGAACACCCTGCGGATAAACACCCAACACCACCAGCAACACGACCAAGACCAGAATCATTGACAATTCCCGAACCGACATCCCCGGCAATGCTTTATCACTGCGAGATTGACCGAAATAGGCCCGCTGCATCATAATTAGCGAATAAACAGAAGCAAAAACCAACCCGAAAGTCGAAATAATGGTAATAACCGGTACGACTTTATAACTACCGAATAACATCATAAACTCGCCGACAAAATTCCCTGTACCCGGCATTCCTAATGTCGCCACAGCAAAGAACATCGACAGTCCGGGTAAATAACGCAGTCGCCCCCAGAGTCCGCCCATTTCACGCATATCGCGTGTACCAAGACGTTCATACAACTGGCCACAAATGATGAACAAACCAGCTGCTGATAATCCATGTGCAATCATCATGACAACAGCCCCCTGATAGGCTAATTGGCTGCCACTATAAATTGCGACCATCACAAATCCCATATGAGAGACACTGGTATAAGCCACCAGGCGCTTGATATCGGTTTGAGAAAACGCCATCCATGCGCCATAAAAAATCCCGATTACGCCAAGCCACATCGCTATAGGAGCAAACTCAGCCGAGGCATGAGGGAACAATGGTAACGAAAAGCGCAAAAGACCATAGGCAGCTGTTTTCAATAGTATCCCGGCCAAATCCACAGAACCTGCAGTCGGAGCCTGGCTATGAGCATCCGGTAACCACCCGTGGAAAGGCACCAATGGCATTTTGACAGCAAAAGCAATGAAAAAGCCCAGCATCAATATATAAGCAACACCACTACTCATAGTGGTCCCGATGAGCTGCTCATAATTAAATGTCCAGACGCCGGTTGCCTGATAATGAACAAACACCAGCCCTAAAATCGCCACCAGCATGACAAGACCACTGGCCTGGGTATAGATGAAAAACTTAATCGCTGTCGCAATTCTGGTTTGCCCGTCAGAACCTTTATGTCCCCACAGAGCAATCAGAAAATACATCGGAACCAGCATCATCTCCCAGAAGAAGAAAAACAGGAATAAATCGATGGCCAGGAAGACCCCCATCACACCGCCGATAATCCACAGCAGATTCAGATGGAAAAACCCTTCATAACGATCAATCTCTTTCCAGGAGCAAATCACCGCTAACAGCCCCAGAAATGCTGTCAAAACAACCATTAGTAATGACAAACCATCCAGAGCTAAATGAATCGATATCCCAAAACGAGGGATCCAGGGAATCGAAAACTCAGATTGCCACTGAGGAATTCCATGGGGCATAACCAAAGAATAATTTCCCTGTCCCCACAGTACCAAAGACAATAGCAACGTCAGAGCCATCGATAGTACGGCAATCCAGCGGGGTAATGCCCGTCCGAATCGCTCACTCTGCCAGCACAACAGACCGCCGATAAAAGGCAGAAGAATAAGCCAAGGTAATAGCATGGCGTATACGTTCCTTTTGATTTAATGAAACTGCCAGCACAGTGGCTGGCACCAAAACACGACCGACTAGCTCCAGAGCAGTAGGCTTAAAATAATAATTGCACCGATACCCATCGAAGCCATATACCAGCGAACCTGGCCATTTTCACTCACAGTCAGACCTTTATTGCCACCAATAGCCAGATAACGGGAACTATCAATCACCGCATTGATCGGATCGCTACGTAACAGCCGGGCCATCATCAGATAAGTACGGACGAACAACCTGTCATATAGCCAGTCAAACCCCCAGGCATTAAACCAGTAACGCCGCAATAACCGACCAAGTCCGGTCATAGCCACCTGACTAACCAAACGGCCATTACCAAGCCATAACCAGGCTGCAATCAGAACACCCAGTACCGCGACTGAAGCTGAAATCAGCTGAACAGTCATCGATTCATGTCCGATGTTATCAGGTAAAACGCCATGCAAAGGCTGAATAATTAAGGCTCCGACAAAAGTCGAGAGAACCATTAACACGATCAACGGAACATGATGCGCAAATCCTCGCCCCGGAATCGCTTTAATCTGTTCTTTCCCGTGAAACGCAATGAAAATCATTCGGAAGGTATATAAAGATGTTAAAAAAGCACCAACTAGACCCGCAGTCAGCAAATTGATATGCCCTGTCGCCAACGCACCCGACAAGATTTCGTCTTTACTGTAGAATCCAGCAGTCACAAGCGGTAATGCGGATAGCGCACCACCACCGACTAAAAAGCAGGTATAAACCAATGGAATACTTTTACGTAATCCGCCCATCTTGAAGATATTCTGCTCATGATGACAAGCCAAAATAACTGAACCAGACGACAAAAATAACAAGGCCTTAAAGAATGCATGGGTCATCAAATGGAAAATCGCCGCATCCCATGCCTGAACCCCAAGAGCAAGGAACATATAGCCAATCTGACTCATCGTCGAATAGGCCAGAACCCGCTTGATATCAGTTTGAACCAGTGCAGCAAACCCGGCAATAACCAACGTAATTGCACCGATAATACCGACTAAATGTAAAACCTCAGGCGCAAGCAAAAACAGGCCATGCATCCGCGCAATCAGATACACACCCGCTGTAACCATGGTTGCAGCATGAATCAAAGCAGAAACAGGTGTAGGCCCTGCCATCGCATCAGCTAACCATGTCTGTAAAGGCAACTGCGCGGATTTACCAACCGCCCCCCCCAGTAACATCAATGTAGCCCAGAACATCACACCTGAGCCAACCGCAACCTGTGCCGGAGCCATCGTCATCAACTGCTGAATGTTCAACGTTCCGAACTGAGCATAAAGAATAAACAGAGCAAAGGCTAAGAAAACATCCCCGACCCGAGTGACAATAAAGGCCTTCATGGCTGCAGCACCATTGGCCGGATCTTTATAATAAAACCCGATCAACAGATAACTACACAACCCAACCCCTTCCCATCCTAAATAAAGGAGTAACAAATTATCGGCCAGAACCAAGACCAACATGCTGGCAATAAAAAGGTTGGTATAGGCAAAAAACCGTGAATAACCTTCTTCATTACGCATGTACCAGGATGCAAACAGATGAATTAACGTCCCGACCCCGGTCACAATCGACATCATGGTTAAAGACAAACCATCCAGACGCAAAGCGACCTTGATATCAAATGGTCCTTCACTCATCCATGTCCACAGGGTCTGATGAAATGGAGAATGTGAAGGCTGGCTTAAAAAATTAACAGCAACAAAGCCTGCTATTAAAGCCGCTAGAAAAACAGAACCAACACCAATTATCGCTGAAGTATTCTCTGACCATCTTCCACGTGAAAATGACAACAGTAAAAATCCCAGCAATGGCAACAGAATAGTTAAATAGAGTAAATTCATCCGCGCATCTCACTGACTGAATCAACATTCAAAGACTGACGACGACGATGTAATTGCAATAGCATGGCAAGACCCACACTTGCTTCAGCCGCTGCCAGAGTAATTGCCAAAATATACATCACCTGGCCATCGGCTTGTTGCCAATAGCTTCCGGCTGCGACAAATGCCAGTGCAGAGGCATTGATCATCACTTCTAAGCTAATCAACATAAACAACAGATTCCGACGAATCAGCAGTCCGGTCAGGCCTAAAACAAATAAAATGGCAGCTAATATCAAACTGTGCTGTAAAGGAATCATGCTTTGTCCTCCATACTGCGCGCTGCGGTTGAATTCGAATCTCGTCCCAGATGAAACGCAACAACCAACCCAGCAAGTAACAACATTGACGCCAACTCAACGGCTAACACATAAGGTCCGAAAAGGCTAATACCAACCGCTTTAGCACCAATCATGGTATGAGCAAATTCAGTGCTAGAAAGACTGCGGATCCCATGAACTAAAGCAACCAGTAACAGAGCAGATAAAATCCCCGGGCCAATCCATAGAGATGGTTTAAGCCACAGTTTCTCCTGAGCAATAATTTCCCCACCAAGGTTTAGCATCATCACAACGAAAACAAACAGCACCATAATGGCTCCGGCGTAAACGATGATCTCTAAAGCACCGGCAAAATAAGCTCCCATTGAGAAAAAAACCACCGCAACAGATAGCAGCGATACGATCAAATACAACAAAGCATGAACCGGATTGGTATGACTGATCACCCGTAACGTTGTGAGTACAGCGATCACAGCAGCAATATAAAAAACGATATCCATAGCTAAACTCCTTAAGGCATCAGCCCTTTCACATCGATCGGTTTAGCTTCGTGCTCTGCATCACCTTTCGGTTTACCATCAATGGACATCCCGGACATTCGATAGAAATTGTAATCGGGATACTTCCCTGGACCCGAAATCAGTAAATCTTCTTTCTCGTACACCAGATCCTGACGATTAAACTCACCTAACTCAAAGTCAGGGGTCAGCTGAATTGCCGTGGTCGGGCAAGCTTCTTCACACATTCCACAAAAGATACAACGTGAAAAGTTGACCCGAAAAAATTCGGGATACCAACGGCCATCCTCTTTCTCGGCTTTTTGCAGTGAAATACAACCGACAGGACATGCAACAGCACAAAGGTTACAGGCAACACAACGCTCTTCTCCATCTGGATCACGGGTCAGAACAATGCGCCCTCTGAAACGAGGTGCAACAGGGACTGGCTCATCGGGATACATATGCGTCTCACGTTTAGCAAAAGCATGCATTCCGATCATCCACAGGCTACGGACCTGTGTACCGAAGCCAACCAACAATTCTTTTAATGTCATGGTTGTCTCCTTATTAACTATTTTGAAGCAGCACAATAGCCGCTGTAACTAATAGATTGGCAAGTGTGATAGGCAAACAGATTTTCCAGCCAAATGCCATCACCTGGTCATAACGTGGTCTTGGAAGCGCAGCCCGGACCAAAATAAACATCATCATGAAAAAGGCTGTTTTTAGCGCAAACCAGATAAACGGAGGGAGCCAAGGGCCATGCCAACCACCAAAGAACAGTGTCACAATCAATGCTGAAATCGTCACAATACCGATATACTCACCAACGAAAAATAAACCGAACTTCATCCCGGCATATTCAATATGGTATCCATCAGCCAATTCTTGTTCAGCTTCGGGTTGGTCAAATGGATGCCGGTGGCAAACTGCAATCCCGGCAATAACGAACGTTACGAAACCAAAAAACTGCGGAATAATATTCCATAAATGAGCCTGGTCATTCACAATCGCCGTTAACTGAAAAGAACCCGCTTTAGCGACGACCCCCATCAAAGACAGTCCAAGAAACACTTCATAACTGAGCGTTTGAGCCGAAGCACGCATTGCCCCCAGTAATGAATATTTGTTGTTACTCGACCATCCGGCGAAAAGCACCGCATAGACACCAAGACCGGCCATCATTAAAAAGAACAGTAAGCCGATATTAAGGTCTGAAACAATCCAGGTTGGACTAACCGGGACAATCGCAAACGACAGCAAAAGCGCGGTAAAAGCGATCATCGGAGCCAGAGTAAAAATGAATCGGTCAGCAAAAGGCGGGATCCAGTCTTCTTTAAAGAACATCTTGAGCATATCCGCAACTAATTGCAGCGAACCGCCCCATCCGACCCGATTTGGCCCATAACGGTTTTGAAATAAACCTAACAGACGACGTTCGCCAAAGCTCATCAACGCACCACAGGCAACGACGACAATCAAAATAACTAACGCCTTGCCAACCGCGATGAGCGAAGCAATGACAGTCGGTGTCAGAAAACTCATACCAGCCCCTCCTGTAAATGTTCAATCGACTGACCAGCCATAGACGCAGGCAGAGAATCAACACCCAGTGGTAAGCCAATCATTCCGGAAGCTAACTGATCACTTAAGTGAAGTGGAAATTGCCAGCTTTGACCGCCCCAGCTAAATGACAGTACCGACTGTTCATTCATACCTAACTGAGCCGCATCTTCAGGATTTAACGTCACAGATGATTGACCGGCACGTTGTTGAATCACTTCACTACGCGCGGATAATTCATCACTGCCAAATAACCGGTAATGAGCAGCAATCAGCCACTGTCCCTTAACCGCTGCATAAGCATCAGGAATCTGGCTAAAATAGTCTTGCGCCCCTTCAGATTCGATTAACCGAATACCAGGATCACCATTTCGTAAATGCCCACCGACTTCATCCTGAAATTTATTCCATGCCTGAGGAGAGTTCCATCCAGGCGCCCATGCAAAGGCAACTTCATTGCGATCAGCCATCGGGCTGTTATTCCCTTCCATCGAGAATGCAAACGGGGAATCAACATCTTGAGGCTGGCGTGGTTCATGAACACTGATATTTGCACGCATTGCAGTGCGGCCACTATAACGATGCGGAGAACGCGCCAGTTTCTGCCCTTTAACGCGGAAATCAGCATTTGGTGCAGCATCGACGATACCGGACAATTCAGGATAATCAGCAACCAGAGATTGAATAATATGATCTAGCGTGCTCCATTCAATCTGACGCTCACTTGACTGAACCTCAATCGAATGCAGCCAGCGCCAGCTTTCCAAAACAATCGTTTTCTCATCGTAATAGCTCGGATCATAAACTTGGAAGAAACGCTGAGCCCGGCCTTCAAGGTTAACCACCGTACCATCACCTTCAGCAAAACTCGCGCTGGATAACACCAAATCAGCCCGTTCATTCAAAGCAGTTTGCTGATGATTAACAACAATCAACTGTTCTGATTGTTCAAGTGCTTTATCAACTATAGATTTAGGCAAACGCTGATAGAGGTCATTTTCCAAAACAATGGCGCTATCAGCTTCCCCGTCAATCAAATCTTTCATTGCCGCATCAAGCGATTGTCCTTTAAGCATAGCCAGACCAAAGCTATTCACTTCACGAGCAACCAATGTCAGGCCGACCTGTTTCTGCACACCTTTAAGTGCTTTAGCAACATTCGCAGCAGCCTCGATTACAGCCTTATCTCCGGCCTGGCTACCACTGATAATCAGAGGTCGTTCTGATTCTTTAAGAGCACTGGCCATCCACTCAACTTTGGCTTTTAATACTTCATCTAAACCATCAACAGCCGGAGCACTTGGATCAATAGCATGCGCCAGAGCAAAACCTAAGCGGGCCTGGTCTACAACCGAAGCACGATAGCTCCAGGCTGCAACATCATCGAGTCGAGTCTGGTCTGAATGCGTCAAAAACAGTGGGTATTTAGCGTGCTGACCAATATTTTGCACAGCCGCGATCTGCCAGTCAGCTACTTTTTGGGCTTCAGCCATCTTACGGGCTTTCCCTTTAACGGCCTGACGGACAGCAAGGGCAATACGAGCAGCGGTCTGAGTCACATCTTCACCGAGAATGAAAACAGCATCGTATTTTTCCATTTCACGTAAAGAAGGTGTCCGAATACCGCTATGCTGTAAAACATCCAGCATTAATTCGATGCGCTGCTGCTCACCCGCTTCAATGCCGGTATAGAAATTGTCATCACCGACTAATTTCTTCAGTGCGTAGTTACTTTCAAGACTTGCCCTTGGCGATCCGATCCCAATCACCCGTTTAGCCTGTTTAAGCAAACCTGATCCTGCCCGAACAGCCTGCTCAGCATTTAACTCAATAAAATCATCACCACGGCGCTGAATCGGTGCCTTAGGCCGTGAGTCAAGATTCACATACCCATAACCGAAGCGTCCCCGGTCACAAAGGAAATAGTGATTCACTTCACCGTTATAACGGTTTTCAATCCGGCGCAGCTCACCATAACGCTCACCCGGGCTAATATTACAACCCACACTACATTGCTGACAGATACTCGGTGCAAACTGCATATCCCATTTACGGTTATAACGGGATGAATGAGTTTTATCAGTGAACACGCCTGTAGGGCATACTTCAACCAGGTTTCCTGAAAATTCACTCTCTAACGTACCGGATTCGGGCCGTCCAAAATAAACATTATTGTGTGCCCCATAAACGCCAAAATCTTCACCATCCGCATAATCTTTGTAATAACGGACACAGCGGTAACATGCAATACAGCGGTTCATCTCGTGAGCGATGAATGGCCCCAATTCCTGGTTTTCATGAGTTCGCTTACTAAAACGATACTTACGAAAACTATGTCCGGTCATCACTGTCATGTCCTGTAGGTGACAGTTTCCGCCTTCTTCACAAACCGGACAGTCATGAGGATGATTTGACATGAGCCATTCCACAACACTTTCGCGGAATTTTTTCGCTTCATCATCTTCAATGGAGATATAGGCACCGTCACTCACCGGAGCCATACACGACATCACCAAGCGACCGCGTGTATCATTTTCATCTTTATATTCTTTCACTGCGCATTGTCGGCAAGATCCCACGCTCCCCAGCGCCGGATGCCAACAAAAGTAAGGCACATCAAGTCCTAACGAAAGGCAGGCCTGTAATAAATTATCTGCCCCGTCGACTTCATATTCTTTACCATCTATATGAATCGTTGCCATATTCAGTATGCTTCCCAATGGCCCGTTAAATATCTAACGGGAGTTGAACTCAAAAATTTGGTTGTGCCTGGCACGTCTATCGCTGGTTTGGTTGGATCCCACGAATATCGTGTAAATTATTCGCAACCTGTTTAATCCCAGCTTCAAACTCACCACGGAAATATTTAATTGCACTTTGCAAAGGTTCTACAGCCCCCGGAGCATGAGCACAAAACGTATGACCAGGAGCAAGCGAGCGACATAAGTGCTCAAGTGTTTCAATATCGCCAGGTTGACCTTCGCCTTTTTCAATGGCTTCTAACAACTTCACGCTCCATGGCAATCCATCCCGGCATGGGGTACACCAACCACACGATTCCCGGGCAAAAAATTCCTCCAGATTACGCAGCAATGAGACCATATTGACCTCATTGTCCACCGCCATAGATAAAGCCGTCCCCATCCGGCTACCGGCTTTGGCAATGTGATCAAAATCCATCGGCAAATCCAGATGCTCTGGTAACAAAAAATCAGTCCCCGCACCGCCAGGTTGCCAGGCTTTTAAAGTCAACCCTGACTGCATACCACCGGCATATTCTTCAAAAATGGTCCGGGCAGTCGTTCCCATTGGGACTTCCCACAGACCAGGATTATTGACCCGACCAGCAAAGCCCATCATTTTAGTCCCGGCATCAGTACTACCATTGGCTGACAAGCCTTTGTACCAGTCAATCCCACGGTTCATAATCCCAGGGACATTACATAACGATTCCACATTATTGACACAGGTCGGTTTTCCCCATGCTCCGGACATTGCCGGAAATGGCGGTTTAGCCCTGGGATTAGCCCGCCGTCCTTCTAGTGAATTGATCAGTGCTGTTTCTTCGCCACAGATATAACGACCTGCTCCGGTATGCACAAACAGCTCGAAATCCTTGCCGCTTCCAAGAATATCTTTACCCAGCAAACCAGCAGCTTTGGCTTCTTCAATCGCTTTTCGCAGATGTTCGGCAGCTTCTATATATTCCCCGCGCAAAAAGATATAGCCGCGGTAAGCCTTAATTGCAAAGCCTCCGATAATCATCCCTTCAATCAGCAAATGAGGCATCTGTTCCATGAGCAGCCGGTCTTTATATGTACCAGGCTCCATTTCATCAGCATTACAGATTAAGTAACGAATATTCAGCGATTCATCTTTAGGCATCAGGCTCCATTTAAAACCGGTTGGGAACCCCGCCCCACCGCGGCCCCGAAGACCTGCATCTTTAACCTGAGTCACCACTTCATCCGGTGACATGGCCAATGCCCGCTCAACCCCGATATAACCTTCCTGACGGCGATATTCATCTAACCAGACAGGTTGACCATCTTCACGTAGCCGCCATGTCAGAGGATGTGTTTCTGCCGTACGATTTATAGTCAGACTCATTGGTATTGCTCCAAAATAGCCGCAAGTTCAGACACTTTCAGATGGCTGTGCGTATCATCATCAATCATCATCGTTGGCCCTTTGTCGCAATTGCCAAGGCAACATGTCGGTAATAACGTAAACCGGCCATCAACAGTTGTCTGCCCGGGTTTAATATCCAGCTGTTTTTCAAGCTCATCGACAATACTTTTAAAACCAGTGATGTAGCACACAACACTGTCACAATAACGGATGATATGACGGCCAACCGGCTGTCGATAAATTTGACTGTAGAAGGTTGCAACGCCTTCAACATCACTGGCAGGAATCCCCAGTAATTCAGCAATAGCGCCAATGGCGCCATCGGGCACCCAGCCATGACTCTTTTGAACAATTTTTAGTGCTTCAATAGACACAGCACGCGGATCTTCATAGTGATGTTTTTCTTGTTCAATCAACTGTGCATCGGCTTCGCTTAAAACGAAACCATGACCATAGTCGACCGACACTTCAATTGTTTGTGTTGGTTGCTTCATGATTAACGATCCACATCAGACATAACGAAATCAATACTCCCGAGGTAGACAATCAAATCTGATACCAGACTACCTCGGATCACTGACGGGATCTGCTGCAAATGCGCAAAACTCGGCGTCCGGACCCGGGTACGATAACTCGTGGTACTTCCGTCACTCGTCAGGTAATAACTGTTTATTCCTTTAGTCGCTTCAATCATCTGGAACGACTCATTGGCTGGCATCACAGGTCCCCAGGAAACCTGTAAGAAGTGAGTAATCAATGTTTCAATATGCTGCAATGTCCGCTCTTTAGGCGGCGGAGTCGTCAATGGATGATCCGCTTTAAACGGACCTGATGGCATATGGTCATAACACTGTTGAAGGATCCTTAAACTCTGACGGATCTCCTCGACTTTCAACATCACCCGGTTATAACAATCGCTGATGCCACCACCGACCGGAATATCAAAATCAAAGTTCTCATAACCGGAATATGGCCGCCATTTACGGACATCAAATTCAATCCCCGTTGCCCGCAGGCCAGCACCTGTCACGCCCCAATCCAGAGCTTCCTGTGCGGTATAAGTGGCAACGCCCTGCGCCCGACCTTTAAGCACCGTATTTTTCAATGCAGCAGTTACATATTCATTCAGACGTTTAGGCATCCAATCAAGGAATTCTTTGAGCAAACGTTCCCAACCTCTCGGTAAATCATGAGCTACCCCACCAATTCGGAACCATGCCGGGTGCATACGAAAACCGGTGATCGCTTCAACTAAATCATAAATTTTTTGACGATCGGTAAACGCAAAAAATACCGGTGTCATTGCACCGACATCCTGAATAAAGGTCGAGATGTAAAGCAGATGACTGTTAATTCGGAACAGTTCAGAAAGCATCACACGGATAACTTCCACACGCTGAGGCACCTGAATGCCAGCCAGTTTTTCAACCGCTAACACATAAGGCATCTCGTTGACACAACCACCTAAATATTCGATTCGATCGGTATACGGAATATAACTATGCCAGGACTGACGCTCTGCCATCTTTTCGGCACCGCGATGGTGATAACCGATATCGGGGACACAATCGATGATCTCTTCGCCATCAAGCTGCAAAATAATACGAAAAGCACCATGGGCTGATGGATGGTTCGGCCCCAGGTTCAAGAACATGTAATCTTCTTTATTATTACCGCGCTGCATCCCCCATTCTTCGGGTTTGAAAGTCAGCGCTTCCATTTCTAACTGTTCTTTCTGACGTGTCAGTTCAAATGGATCAAATTCTGTCGCACGGGCCGGATAATCTTTACGCAGCGGATGACCTTCCCAGGTCGTTGGCATCATAATCCGCCGCAAATTAGGGTGTCCTTTAAAAACAATACCAAACATTTCCCAGGTTTCGCGCTCATACCAATTGGCATTGGCAAATATCTGAGTAATCGTTGGAAGCTCCAGGCTTGCTTCGCCTAAAGCAACTTTGAGCATAATATCCCGATTGCGATCAATCGAAATGAGATGATAAAAGACGGTAAAATCAGCTTTTGGAAGCCCATCACGATGACTTCGCTGCCGCTCGTCAACGCCATGCAAATCATAAAGCATCGAATAAGGTTGAGGCTGTTTTTTCAAAAACAGTAAAACATTCTGAATATGTTCCCGTGCAACCCAAATAACAGGCATCCCAGTACGGGTTGGTTGGATAGAAAAAATGTCCATTCCAAACTGTTGAACCAATTCGGCAACTACCGGATCATCTTGATGATCGGCTGTTTGCCAAGGTTCAGCAGGAGATTGCATTGTGTTTTTTGACATCATTGCTCACTATCTCGGATTCTAAAATCAAATTTCTAAGCGATTAAATTTCATCTGGTGTACGCAGGTTTTTAACGGCAATCCGTTCACCGCGTTTTCGTTCGCGCTCTGATTGCATATTGGCACGATAAACACCTTGATCACCCACAACCCAAGATAGCGGCCGACGTTCCTTGCCAATCGACTCTTGCAGTAATGTCAGCGCCTGAATATAGGCTTCAGGACGCGGAGGACATCCGGGAATATAAACATCAACAGGTAAGAATTTATCCACCCCCTGAACCACAGAGTAGATGTCATACATACCACCAGAATTAGCGCAAGCGCCCATTGAAATCACCCATTTTGGCGCCAGCATCTGATCATAAAGACGCTGAATAACCGGTGCCATTTTAGTAAAGCAAGTACCGGCAACAACCATGAAATCAGCCTGACGGGGCGAAGCACGTAATACTTCTGAACCAAAACGAGCGACATCATGAGCGGCTGTAAACGATGTGGTCATTTCTACATAACAACAGGACAGGCCAAAGTTATAAGGCCATAAAGAATTTTTGCGTCCCCAATTCACCATATCGTGGAGCGCTGTATCAAGCTTTCCTAAAAAAACACTGCGATGAACCTGTTGTTCCAGCGGGTCAGTCACAACCTGCTTGCTCTGCAGCGGATAGCGATCACCTTCACTATCGGGATCAATGCGGGTGAGCGTGTAATCCATGATGAACCTCGTTGTTATTTATGAGAACCATTAACCAATTTGACAATTTCAGATTGCTTCGTCTGACGTTTAGAGCGAGACGGAGTCCAATCCAGGGCGCCGGTACGAATAAGATACAAAAGACCTGCAAGTAAAATCGCGATAAAGATGGCCGCTTCCACAAAACCGGTCCATCCACTTTCACGAATCGAAACAGACCAAGCATAAAGGTATAGGGCTTCAACATCGAAAATCACAAAAAACATCGCAACCAGATAAAATTTTGCAGATAGACGAAGTCTTGCCGATCCAACCGACGCGATTCCTGACTCAAAAGGCGTATTCTTTGCGGGAGCTTTAGCTCGTCCACCAAGCAAATAGCCCCCTAGCAACATGGCGCCACATAAACCGACCGCGACGACCAAGAACACCGAAAATGCCCAATGCTGGGCGATGACATCAATGGTTGTTGACATAGCAATTACGCTTATAAAAATTTAGAAGACAAACACCAGAATCCAGTCATCCGATGCGCCAGAATATAGAAGAGTTAACCGACCAACTCTAAAGTTGTTGTTGACATATGTTGGTTAATTTTGTTCGAAACAAACACGTTTAAACGCGATAAGCGATATTCACTCAACGCACCATAGACACTTATAAGAATCCGTAATGAACTCACTACTTTTACTTTAGTCTATGATCCGTATAAACGGACAGTTAAGCACTTGTATTATCTTGTCTAAACAAACAGCAAATGACTGCTAAAAACCATCATAAAAGATCAACCGGCCACAGAGTCATTGACCTTTGGTGATTAGATTTTGTTTATATTAAACACTTTTGGATAAGCCAAAGCCGATAGAACTTAGCAAGCTAAGTCAATTGGCTCAACAAAGCACAAGACGTGTTAAATAAATCCAGTGGGCAGTATTTGCTGCAAAAACTACCACCAAAGCTCAGCAACCCCTCAGCATAGCCTACGGTTTTGCTTCTTCTTTTTTATATTTATCATTACCGGATACCGGTCAACCTAAAAGCAGCCATAATCTGGGCACACAACGATTACCTGCATGAGGAAGGCCAGCCTGGCTAATGACAGAGCCTATCAGTGGCTCATTCCGTGTGCTTTTCGAACTGATTATGTAAACCAGTTGATAAACCAAGCAAACAGAAACAAGCAGATTTTACATCACTTTCACTTTACTTAACATACTTTCAAACATGTTATATCGGATATTACGCAAATAAGGCAACACAGCCCTAACAAAACAACCAATGATTAACATAACAAAACTATATGATTAATTTCTTATAAAACATAGAGTTATTTTAAATAATTATGAAAATATGAAAAATAGCCGATAAATATTGAAAACGGCTTAAAACATATAGATATATCTACTCACGACATCCATTTTTTTCTAACAAATATAGAAATATAGTTTCATTTTTAAGGAAGATGACTAATTACATAGGATTTGTAGGGGTATATCTCCCCCGTTTTACTTGTTAATAATAAAAATGCGGGGTTTTAGGCTGTCTATTGCTAGATTCACTGCTTATGCCAATTTAAGATAAAAAGCTGGAAACGATAAAAAAATGGCAAAAAATTATTTTTTTGGGTTAGATTTAACAAAAATTCACCAGTACAACCATAATTTACAGGTGAAAGTACAATTTATGTATTGTTATATTTTAAATTACAAACGAAACCTATGTCTCATTTTTATTGTGAGAGACAAGGCTAACTTGGATTAGTAAGCTATTTGTGATAGTTGTATTTTCAAGTCATCACAACACGAAACTTAAACAATGATGTGTCATATTGGCTTCTTATGATGTACTTATTACAAATATATTAAAAATAAAGGATAGAAGATGATAAATCATATAATAAATACAAGGGAGATATTCAATCGTGAGCGATATTAATCATGATCCATCAATCAAAAAAATTGAGGAAAACTTGTCATATCTGGCTCGCTGGTTAGAAGCTAACAACAGGCGTCGAAACTACCCATTAGAGCGAGCTCACTATCTCCTATTAAGGTTACTAACAGAGAAATCGCCTCAGTCTTCAGGGGTTCTTGCACTCCAACTAGGTTTAGACTCATCAACCGTTACCCGACAAATCAAGGCGATGATTGATTTAGATTTAATTGAGCGATTAGCTGATCCAACCGATCGACGAGGATGCCTCATCAACGTTACACCAATAGGCATTGAAAAATTCAATGAAACCCAGGCAAAAAAACGAACGAATACCGCTAAAGTATTCCATGAATGGACAAGTGATGAAAAAGCCTCTTTAGCTCATTTACTTGCTAAATTAAACGAGTCGATTAGTAAAAACTTAGATAACAACTGATATTACACAAAAAGAAATCAAGTGAAGACCTGATTAACACCAGATTCTTCACGAACCGGAACCTTTGACATGAAATGGTTCCGGTTATTTCGAACAAACTTTAATCCCTATCAGAAAAGGCCTTCTTATCCCGAGTTGTAGTTAAGTACTAAAATAATCGTTATCATTAACTTAAAATCGAATTCAGGTTAAATTACAAGATACAATGCTCAAAAAACCTTTGCCTTAAATGAAACGCCCGGTTTCATTTGTCCCACCTAAAATCACTTTATCAACCGATTTTTTAATAGTCACTGCAACAGATTTAGATGTCGGCGTATCACTAAAATCACCCGTACTTGACAATGGAATCAACGGATTAGCTTCCGGGAAATAAGCAGCTATATCTCCTTGAGGTATAGCATAAGGAATCACTTTAAATCCTTGAACACAACGCGGCTCGCCATCTCCGATATCAACGGTTTGTATATCAACCCGCGTCTCCTCTTGAAGATTGAGAGCCTGAAGATCATCAGGGTTCATAAATACCACCATCCGCTCGCCAAATACCCCACGATAACGATCATCAAAACCATACACCGTCGTATTATACTGATCATGAGAACGTAGCGTTTGCAGTGTAAACACTTTCCCATCACCCTGATTGGAAAACGGAACAATCGATTCAGGTAGCGAATGAGTCATGATCATGGCTTTGCCACCTTGAGTATTCCAAACCAAATCTCTGGCCGAATTGCCTAAATAAAATCCCCCAGGGTGTTCGATACGGCGATTAAAATCAGAAAAACTAGGAATAACCTGTTCGATAAGATCACGAATTCTATCGTAATTATCTGCAAGTGACTGCCAGTCAATAGGATCATCACTTCCAAAGGAGGCCTGCGCTATTCCGGCTATAATTGCAGGTTCTGAGCGCATCAAATCAGATATCGGCTTCACTTTTCCAGAAGACGCATGAACCATCGAAAATGAATCTTCTACCGTCACCCGTTGTGCCCCCGAAGCTTGTTCATCCACATCAGTTCGGCCCAAACACGGTAAGATAATTGAGTCCTGTCCCGGCGTCACATGAGTTCGATTTAGCTTAGTCGCAACATGAACCGTTAGCCTGCAATGTTGCATTGCTTTAGCCACTAATTTTGTATCAGGAGCTGCCGCAACCAGATTCCCGCCGAGCGCCATAAAAATATGGCTCTGCCCATCAAGCATAGCCTGTAATGCCTGAACAACGTTATGACCTGGTTTCGACGAAGGTATAAAACCAAAAACATGTTCGATTTTAGAAAGAAATGCAGCAGATGGTTTTTCATTAATACCAACCGTTCGATCACCTTGCACATTTGAATGTCCCCTGACCGGACACAATCCGCAGCCCTGTTTACCAATCTGACCAAATAGCAGTTGCAGATTGACAAGTTCCTGAATCGTCGCCACCGAATGTTTATGCTGAGTAATCCCCATTGCCCAAGTCACAATGACCCGTTTAGCCCCTTGGTAAATATCTGCAGCTTTTTCAAGCAGCTCCTGACTCAAACCAGACTGTTCAACGATAAATGACCAGGGCGTTTTTTCAACTTCAGACAGATAATCATCCATTCCCTGGGTGTGTTGTTTGATAAACTCAAGATCAAACAAAGCACGTCCTTCATCAAGCAATTGCTGATGACGCTTCAAGAGGATTTTAACAATCCCCCTGACGGCTGCCATATCACCACCTAATTTAGGCGTAAAATAATCACTGGTCGTCGGAGTAGAACCATTTTTAAGCATTTCAATGGGATTTTGCGGATTAGTAAAACGCTCAAGCCCCCGTTCACGCAAATTGTTAAATGCAACAACCCGCGCACCCCGTTTATAGGCATGACTTAACGTCTCAAGCATTCTGGGATGGTTGGTTCCGGGGTTCTGTCCAAATAAAAAGATGGCATCTGCTTTTTCAAAATCAGCCATCGTCACGGTTCCTTTCCCAATCCCAATTGACTGGGCCAGTGCATAACTGGTTGCTTCATGACACATATTGGAACAATCAGGGAAATTATTGGTCCCTAAACGGCGTGCGAATAATTGATAAAGAAAAGCTGCTTCATTACTGGCACGGCCAGAGGTATAAAATTCGGCCTGATTCGGATTATCTAATGCATTCAGGTGCCCGGCAATGACACGAAACGCCTCATCCCAGGAAATCGGCTCATAATGATCAGTATCGGAATTATAGCGAACCGGTTCAGCTAAACGGCCCTGAAACTCGAGAAAATAATCACTCTGTCGATTTAACCAACTGACACGATGTTGTTGGAAGAATTCCCGACCAACCAGCCGGCTTGTCGCCTCCCAGTTCACCGCTTTTGCACCATTTTCACAAAACCGGAACCGTCCCGCTACATTCTTTTCACCCCAGGCACACCCCGGGCAATCAAATCCATGGCTTTGATTCGTACTTAAGAGATTCGATATATTTTTGGCGACATTCTGGCTCTTGATGAGATGCAATGTCGTCGCTTTTAACGCACCCCAGCCACCAGCCGGACCATCATATTGTCTATAACTCATCTCTTATTTCCTTTATCTTTTGCTACGTAGAAGAAGGCAATTGCAACCGCCAGTGCCCGTTATAGATATTAAAGCGATCACCTTTAATAAAACCGACCAGTGTCATATCAAACTGTTTAGCCATATCAACGGCCAGGCTGGAAGGGGCCCCGACTGATACAATAACGGCAATACCTGCAATCATCGCCTTTTGCATCAACTCAAAACTCACCCGCCCACTTAACACAAGCACCCCCTGAGGCCGCCACAATGAAGAGGAAAAAATCTGCCCGAGCAATTTATCAACCGCGTTATGTCGGCCCACATCTTCAGCCACACACACCAGCTGATGATCGACCCAATAGCCAGCACCATGCATCGCACCTGTCTTAGCAAACAGACCTTGTCCATCCTTTAGTTGTTCTGGCATCGACAAAATACTGTCGACAGACAACCAGCCTGGCTGTTGATCCACATTGACCGGACGGCGCAAACACAAAGAACGCATCGATGTAACACCACAGATACCACAACTGGACTGACTGATATAACTTCGTTCTAAAAGTTGCCAATCAGGCTGAATATGATCTTTAAGGATCACTAAAAGGTGGTTTCCGGCGTGACGTTTATCTTCATCAAAATAGGTGATCGACTCGACATCCTGCAATGAAGAAATCACTTGTTGGGTAAGTAATAGACCTTTAACCAAGTCTTTATCCTGGCCAGGAGTTCGCATTGTCATACTCCATTCACGCTGCTTTGAATGGCCCGATTCAGAATCAAACCATTGCAGGCTAATTTGAAGAGGTTCCTCAATTGCCACAACATCATCCGTAAGCTGATGTATAAGGCCATGCTTGACCCGTTGTAAATGGATACGACGAATCGCTACAGCATCTTGATCCTGAGTTGACATATTGTTAATACCTTGTGAAAATTAGTATACTTGATTTCTCAAAATCTGCACAGCTCAAACCTGAAAAATCAACTAAAATCTGTTTATGTTAGGGGATATTATTCTTTTATGATTGAGTTTTATTCATATCAAGCGCGTTTAATGAACCCTGAAAGCAGCGTTTGGTATTCAATCACCACATTCAAGTTGATCCTAACGCATGGCTATTTAGGAGGATCTTTCTCTTAGATAAATATCTTAAAAAATCAACGCTCTGAAAATGGCTAAGTTACTCTGCAATAAAGGTCGGATCAAGTTTGATAGTCCAGAGATTAACAGTCATGATAACACCACCGAATTTTGTTAAAAATTATTTACAAAAAGTTCAACAAACCATGTCAAAGTCGCATTATTAATGTTATTTTGGCATTTCGTGAAACATCGAATCGAGACAAATAGGAACACTTATGAGCCAATCTATCCAATCCATTCCATTTAATAAAATTAATGGTCAATCAACGTCACTTAACGAATATGCCGGTTCAGTTGTACTGATTGTCAATGTCGCATCCAAATGTGGACTGACTCCACAATACGAAGAATTAGTCAAAATTTATAATCAGTACAAAGAAAAAGGATTGGTCATTCTCGGCTTCCCCGCCAATAACTTTGCCGAGCAGGAACCCGGCAGCAATGCTGAAATTGAAACGTTTTGCAGCGCAACATATGGTGTTGATTTTCCCATGGCCGAAAAAATTTCTGTCAATGGTGATAATCGCCACCCGCTTTACCAATCCCTAATCCAGGAAAAACTCCATCCACTACGTAACCCCAACAGTGAATTAGAAAAAAAATTAGATGAACTCGGATTCGCTCCCAAAAACGATACCGATATCACCTGGAACTTTGAAAAATTCTTAGTCAGCCGTGAAGGCAAAGTGATTGGACGTTTTGCTCCAGATATTGCACCTGCTGATGCGCGCATTATCCAGGCCATTCAAGCCGCCCTGTAATTATTGAGACAAAACGTCACGAGGGTGTATTAAATATACCTTCATGCTTATTTAACCTCAACCCGGGATAAAACGTCAACACACCCTAGCAGTTGCTTTATGGTCTGTCAGATATCCTGCGCTGAGGTTATTTAATCAATCAGATCCTGCTCTTTAAGCCAGTCTAATACTTGTCGCGCAGCAGTTGAGCACAGCGATCGCCTCTGGCTGTTTATCCAGACAATCTCTTCAATTTCTGCACTAACCACTGGATGTTGTTCTGTTTCAGCCCGATAGCACATCCACCCCATTGTATTTTCCATCAGCATGATCCCGGGAAACCCCGTCATAGCTCAATGAATTGGGATAATGAAAGGCTTAATGCCACTTGTATTTCACGAAGTAAATCATCCTTATCACTTTCTCCTGCTTCTCACTTTCCACCTGGTAAATAATATTGCGTTTTCCAATAAGAAAGGACAACCATAAAACAACGCTCCTTAATAAATCAATGCAATAGCCCCAAACAAAAGTCACTTAATCAGAGCATCTCTACTTTTGAAACACGCACATCAGAAACAATATAAAAACAAGAGATACACACAGTTGTAACACGCATATAAAAAACCACCAGGACCCGCCATCACTTCCTACACTTATGTTGGATGGTTGTATTTTGGGGTATATTCTGATGAAAGATAAAGCATGTGGATTAAGTGCAACACTGATTGCACAAGAAAAACGTCTTATGTTTGATGCAGCCGCTTTAGTCAGTGCCGAACAAACACTTAGCGAAGCAACTGAATCTGTAGAAAATGACTTCGTCGATGCACAAACAGATGCTGATATCCAAGCAGGAACATTAGATGCCGAGGCATTAACCGCAGCCCTATCCGGGCAAGATAACCGGGACCGAAACGAAATCTATATTATTGACGGTTCACTGGCTGATCAAGATGTACTCACTTCAGAAATTCCAGACTCGGCGCAAGTCTATATTTTAGAGACCGACCAGCCAGGTCTGGAACAGGTAACAAACCTGTTAGCCGAACACCAAGATATCGATGCACTCCATATTTTAAGCCATGGGGATAATGGTATGGTCGAACTGGGCAGCACTGAGCTAACCAGCGATAATCTTGCCGACTATCAATCTCAACTTGAACAGATTGGCGAACACTTAACCGATAACGCCGACATTATGCTCTATGGCTGTGAAGTTGCAGCCTCTGACGATGCATTTTTGCAACAACTATCACTACTCACCGATACCGATGTTGCTGCATCCGATGATATTACCGGACTAAGCGGAGATTGGGAACTCGAACAACAATTAGGTGCAATCGAAACCACCGAATTTACCGCATCAGACTGGCAACATGATCTAGATGATGATGACGACGACGATGATGACGATGACGACGATGATGATGATGATGACGATGATGATGACGATGATGACGATGATGACGATGATGATGACGATGACGATGATGACGATGACGACGATGACGACGATGACGACGATGACGACGATGACGATGACGATGATGATGACGACGATGACTTACAAGCCAACAATGACACAGCAGTTACAAACGAAGACACCTCAGTTATCGTTAATGTTTTAAGTAACGACACCCCCTCTGACAGCAACGATCTATCCATCACAGCTGCATCAGCCAATAATGGCAGTGTAACGATCAATGATGATGGCACATTAACCTATACTCCGAACGCTAACTTTAATGGCACTGACACCATCACCTATACCATCAGTCAAGATAATAACGAAAACAACGGTAATAATGGAAACAACGGTAATAACGGTAATGCATATGCCTATGGTAACAACAATAACGGTAACAATGGCAATGCCTATGCCTATGCCTATGCCTATGCCTATGGCAATAATAATGACAATAACGGAAATAACGATACTGGAGACACCAGCACAGCGACAGTTACAGTAACAGTTATCCCAGTTAATGATGCCCCCACCGCAGCCAACGATACCGCCACCACGAATGAAGATACTGCGGTGACGGTCGATGTGCTGGCCAATGATACCGATCTCGAAGGTGATGACCTTACAATCAATGTAGCCAGTGCCGATAACGGCAGTGTCACTATTCACAATGATGGCACGGTAACCTACACACCGGACGCCAACTTTAACGGGTCTGATACCATCCGCTATACCCTCAGTGATGGCCAAGGCGGCACCGCCACGGCCACCGTCGCGGTCACGGTGAATGCCGTCAATGATGCGCCGGATGCAACTAACGATACCGCCACCACCGAGGAAGACACCGCCGTCACCGTCGATGTGCTCGCCAATGATACCGACTTAGAAGGCGATGATTTATCCGTCACCGCAGCCACCGCGGAAAATGGCACCGTCACCATCAACACCGATGGCACGGTGACCTACACCCCCGATGCGAACTTTAATGGCTCGGATACCATCAGTTATACCCTCAGTGATGGCCAAGGCGGCAGCGCCACCGCAACCGTCGCCATCACGGTGAATGCCGTCAACGATGCGCCGGGGGCAACTAACGACACCGCGACAACCAATGAAGATACCGCCGTCACGGTGGACGTCTTAGCCAACGATACCGACTTAGAAGGCGATGATTTATCCGTCACCGCTGCATCAGCCAATAATGGCACAGTCACCATCAACACCGATGGCACGGTGACCTACACCCCCGATGCGAACTTTAATGGCTCGGATACCATCAGCTACACCATCAGTGATGGCCAAGACGGCACCGCCACAGCGACGGTTGCTGTCACAGTGAATGCGGTGAACGATACCCCAACCGCGGCCAATGACACCGCTACGACTGATGAAGATACCGCCGTCACCGTCGATGTGCTGGCCAATGATACTGATTTGGAAGGCGACGATCTGTCGGTGACCGCCGCTTCAGCGGATAATGGCAGTGTCACCATCAATAATGACGGGACCCTCACCTACACACCAAATGCTAATTTCAGTGGTTCAGATACGATCAATTACACCATCAGTGATGGTCAAGGCGGCACTGCGACTGCCACCGTCGCCGTCACGGTGAATGCCGTCAACGATGCGCCGGGGGCAACTAACGACACCGCGACAACCAATGAAGACACCGCCGTCACTATCGATGTGCTGGCCAATGATACTGATTTGGAAGGCGATGATCTGTCGGTGACCGCCGCTTCAGCGGATAACGGCAGTGTCACTATCAATAACGATGGCACGCTGACCTATACCCCGGATGCGAACTTTAACGGGTCAGATACCATCCGTTATACTATCAGTGATGATCAGGGTGGCAGCGCCACCGCCACCGTCGCCGTCACGGTGAATGCCGTCAATGATGCGCCGGATGCAACTAACGACACCGTCACCACCAATGAAGACACCGCGGTAACGGTAGATGTGCTGGCTAATGATACAGACCTTGAAGGGGATGATCTGTCCGTTACCACAGCCACAGCTAACAATGGCTCGGTCACTATCAATAACGATGGCACGCTGACCTATACCCCGGATGCGAACTTTAACGGGTCAGATACCATCCGTTATACTATCAGTGATGATCAGGGTGGCAGCGCCACCGCCACCGTCGCCGTCACGGTGAATGCCGTCAATGATGCGCCGGATGCAACTAACGACACCGTCACCACCAATGAAGACACCGCGGTAACGGTAGATGTGCTGGCTAATGATACAGACCTTGAAGGGGATGATCTGTCCGTTACCACAGCCACAGCTAACAATGGCTCGGTCACTATCAATAACGATGGCACGCTGACCTATACCCCGGATGCGAACTTTAATGGCAGTGACACCATCAGCTATACCCTCAGTGATGGCCAGGGCGGTACAGCCACTGCCACGGTCGCCGTCACGGTGAACGCCGTCAATGATGCCCCCACCGCCACCAATGACACAGCTACTACCAATGAAGATACTGCGGTGACAGTGGATGTCTTAGCCAATGATACCGATTTAGAGGGCGATGATCTCAGCGTCACAACCGCCACGGCTAATAATGGCTCAGTCACCATCAATAACGATGGCACGCTCACCTATACACCAAATGCCAACTTTAATGGCAGTGACACCATTTCATATACGATTAGCGACGGTCAAGGTAGCACCGCAACCGCCACCGTCGCCGTCACGGTGAATGCCGTCAACGATGCACCCACCGCCACCAATGATACGGCCACAACCAATGAAGACACCGCCGTCACGGTGGACGTCTTAGCCAATGACACCGACTTAGAAGGCGATGATTTATCCGTCACCGCAGCCAGCGCGGAAAATGGCTCAGTGACCATCAACACCGATGGCACCCTCACCTACACCCCTAATGCCAACTATAGTGGATCAGATACCATCAGTTATACCCTAAGTGATGGCCAGGGCGGCACCGCAACCGCCACCGTCGCTGTTACGGTGAATGCCGTCAACGATGCCCCGGGGGCAACTAACGACACCGCCACCACCGATGAAGACACTACCGTCACGGTCGATGTGCTCGCCAATGACACCGATCTGGAAGGCGATGATCTCAGTGTCACCGCAGCCAGCGCCAGCAATGGCTCAGTGACCATCAACGCCGATGGCGCGGTGACCTACACACCGAACGCCAACTTCAATGGCTCGGACACCATCCGTTATACTATCAGTGATGGCCAAGGCGGCAGCGCCACAGCCACCGTCGCGGTCACGGTGAATGCCGTCAATGATGCGCCAACCGCGGCCAATGATACCGCAACGACCAATGAAGATACCGCGGTGACAGTGGATGTCTTAGCCAATGACACCGACTTAGAAGGCGATGATCTCAGTGTCACCGCTGCATCAGCCAGCAATGGCACCGTCACCATCAACACCGATGGCACGGTGACCTACACCCCGGAAGCCAACTTTAATGGTTCCGACACCATTTCATATACCCTCAGTGATGGTCAAGGCGGCACAGCCACAGCCACTGTGGCGGTCACCGTCAATGCCGTCAATGATGCGCCCACCGCGGCCAATGATACCGCAACAACCAATGAAGATACCGCGGTGACAGTGGATGTCTTAGCCAATGACACCGACTTAGAAGGCGATGATCTCAGTGTCACCGCAGCCAGCGCGGAGAATGGCTCTGTCACTATCAATAATGATGGCACCCTCACCTACACCCCGGACGCCAACTTTAATGGTAGCGACACCATTTCATATACCATCAGTGATGGTCAGGGCGGCAGCGCAACTGCCACCGTCGCCGTCACGGTGAATGCGGTCAATGATGCACCCACTGCCACCAATGACACCGCCAGTACCGACGAAGATACCCCGATCACTATTGATGTATTAGGTAACGCAACAGACGTTGAAAGCGATGAGCTCTCGGTTACTGACGCAGCAGCCAATAATGGCTCTGTCACTATCAATAACGACAACTCAGTGACATATACACCTGATACAAATTTCAGTGGCAATGATACAATTATCTATACAATCACAGATGAAAATGGTCAAACAACCACCGCAACCATTAACGTAACAGTTGAAGCAGTCAATGACTCACCACAACCAGCAACAATCGCGCCGATTGTTCTTAATGGTAGTTCCAGTGTCACCATTGATGTCATCTCTGGCGCAAGTGATGCAGAAAGCGCTGCAATCAGCATAACCTCAGCAACTTCTCAAAATGGATCGATCACGATTAACGGCGATGGCAGTATCACTTATGTCCCTGACACTGGATTTACAGGAACAGATACCATTACTTATACATTAATCGATGAAAATGGAGGAACAACCACTGCAACTATACCGGTTACAATTAACGCTAATGGATCATCTGCACCATTGATCACAACAAGCGGTGAACCAGTCACCGTCACAAATGATGATGCAACTTCAGATAACGAAACCAGCATCACAAGTATTTCAGTAGAAAACGGCGAGATCACCATCAACAGTGATAATTCAATTGTCTTCACTCCTGATGAAAATTTTGTTGGAACTCAAATCGTTAACTACACTATATCTAATGGGAATGTAACGCAGACATTTTCTACCATTGTGACAGTCAATCCAAGTTTTCTAAATGTATCAAACGACTCATCTGTCACAAGCTCTTTCCAACAAGATAGTGGTATCGAAAACGGCTTGGAGTTATTTGATGACGAACTGGCCACAACCTTTGAAAATTTTGAACCGGTTCTAATCGATGCCATAAATGGGATCCAACGTCTTAACGGAACATTAGATATTCAAACCGGAGGTCCTACCACAGCGGTAGTCAATGCACTAAATACTCTGGGAAATACCATGGAAATCGACACAAATGAAAATGTTATTCTCCAAGCCATTGGTGATTTATATCAACAGCAACGTCAATTCGATCTCGGGCAGGCCCAAGACCTCTCATCGACAGGAGAAGAGTTTACCAACCTCACATTTAACGAACAACTCAATCAATTAGCCGCATTAGAGCAACAGGAAATCGAACAACTACTTCGAACACTTTCAAATTCATGATCCAAAGGTGTTGTTTCGCCAGGTGTATGAGTGTACTGACTGCGAGTCTATTGGCAGGATGTACCGTCACTTACAAAGGCGTGAATTTTGATAAGATTGCTTATGACTCCAATCAGCGAATCGAAAAGATCATCGCTGACGAAGAACCTATTACCGCACCAATTTCACTCTATGAAGCGATGGCCCGTGCGCTTAAATATAACTTAGATAAACGCATCGAATTCATGGAAGAGTCCTTCCGTCTTGCTCAATATGAGCTCAGTCAAACCGGTATGCTGCCACAAGTTGTAGCCTCATTATCCAGACGTCAACGAAGCAACGATGCAGGCTCTAGCAGCCGTTCGCTGCTAGATGGCACCGAATCACTGCAATCATCGACTTCAAGTGACAGAGATAGTAATACGGGTGATTTAACGGCCAGTTGGGATATTCTCGATTTTGGATTTTCATATGTACAAAGTAAACAAAACCATAATCAGCAATTAATTGCTACTGAACGTGAACGCAAAGTCATTAATCGTATTCTCGAAGATGTTCGCACCGTCTACTGGCGGGCAGTCAGTGCTGACAGAACGCATAAAAAACTCGTTAAACTAGAGTCACAAGCCCAGGTTGCGCTACTTGAAGCGGAACAGCTCGAAAGACGTCGTCGGGTTTCCCCGCTTCAGGTACTAATTTACCAACGCGACTTACTGCAAATTCAAAGGCGGGTTCAACGAATGCAACGCGAGCTACTGCTCGCAAAAAAACAATTAGCCGCTCTAATGAATGTTCGCCCGAATGCCCAGTTTAAACTGGTTCTTCCTAACCGGACAGATCTCGTCCCAGAATTGCCCGGCTCAGCCGAACAAATGGTGTTGCTCGGCCTCAAATTCCGCCCAGAACTTCGGGAATCACTCTATCGTAAACGGATCAATAAAGAAGAACTTAACAAAATATTTATTAAAAATTTACCAAGTGTCAAAGCTATTTTGGGCTTTAATTATGATTCGAACAGCTATCTTTATAATAGCAATTGGTATGAAGGATCACTGCAAGTCAGTTGGGATCTTATGAATTTATTTCGCTATCCGCTTGAAAAAGCAACCGTTAAGGCTCAATCCAAAGTACTTCAGGCCCGTGAAGATGCACTCACTATGGCTATCATGACCCAGGTTTATATCTCCCGGGCACGCTTTATACGCCTCTCTCAAGAACTAAACACCGTTCGCCGTGCCCACGATGTGCAAGAACGAATCCTTGCTCTGACCCGTATTCAATACAAAGTCAATATGATCAGCCAGCATCAGCTTATTCGCGAAGAAATGAACTCGATTGAAGACGAGGTCCAATATGATACAGCGTATGCGGACTTACAAAATGCTTATGCCAATCTATATGCATCTATGGGAATCGATACCGTTAGCCGCCAAATCAAATTAAATAGTGATATCAAAACACTTGCCAATACGCTTAAAACAAAATGGACCGAAGAATTAGCATCCTTACCGACAATCAGTTATCAGCCTCAGGAGCGCTCTCAATGAGGAACAGTCTAATCATTAAACAATTCCTTTCAGGAGCCACATTATTCATCTTGAGCAGCGGGCTTTTCTATACACAAGCTGCAACCTATCAGGCCAGAGGTATTTTACACTCCCTTCACCATGCAATTTTATCATCTGAGTTAGCTGCAAAAGTCACCAGACTTCCTTATAAAGAAGGCATGCGCTTTCATAAAGGAGATTTACTGATTCAGTTTGACTGCGAGCTCCCCAAAGCTCAACTAACAGCCTCCAGTGAAGAGATTGCAATTAAGCGAAATGCTTGGGCAATCAACAAAGAACTCAACCGCTTTAAATCAGTCGGACGATATGAACTTCTTAAATCAGAAGCGGAATATAATCAGGCTGTTGCCCAAGCAAAAACATTACAGATCAAGGTCAATCACTGCCAGATTAGTGCACCATTTGATGGGATCGTGCAGCAAACCCTGATTTCCCGCTACGAAGCAGTTGCAGCCGGTCAGGAGCTGATTGATATCATCGACCCAAGTGCACTGCAAATTGACTTTATTGTTCCATCGCATTGGCTTAACTGGCTTAAAGTCGATACCCCTTTTACATTTACCATCGATGAAACCAAGACATCAGTCAAAGGCAAAGTCCAATACCTTTCACCACAAGTTGATGCAGTCAGTCAAACCATTCATGTATTCGGCCGGCTTCAAAATATACCGACTCACAGCACGCTATATCCAGGAATGAGCGGTCATGCTCAATTTCATCCAGATCAAAAGGAATAATCATGGAGACCTCACAGTCGGACAATCAATATAAAAACCTGGCTGAATCGGCATTACGGTTACTCCAGTTTGAAGCTAAGGTTCGTGCCATAAAAACAGTAGCAGAGCTAAAAGCCCATATGGCAACGGCACCAAGAGAGCTCGCTTCATTCCAACAGGGATTTGTCTGGCAACGGCATTATCTATCAGGGAAAATGGCAATCACTCAAATTTCAGATCTGAATCAGGTTGAAGAACAATCCCCTTTACTGATTGAGCTCAAAAAATGGTTGAACAAAAAGTCTCTCGACCAAAATCAAATATCAGATCTATTTGAAAATACAGCCGACCAATTTGAACACTATCCTTTTCGCTACCTTATCTGGCTCCCTATCAAAGTCAAAAACAAAGTAGAAGCCGGTTTACTCTATGCCCGCCATGACAAACCATTTAATCAGCAAGAGCAAATGTTATTAGAGCGAATCTGTACCACTTATCAACACGCGTGGCTAGCGCTGGACAAACGACAAAGACTCAGCTGGGGATTACCGATATCCCGATATTGGTTGTGGGCTATTCCTGTCATCATCATTGCTATTGGCTTTATCCCTGTACATCTTAATGTCATGGCCCCCGTAACGGTTATTGCTAAAAATCCGGCTCGCCTGACAGCACCGATGGATGGTGTCATCAAACAAATTCTTGTACTTCCCAATAGCGATGTACATGCTGAACAACCTTTAATTCAATTTGAAGATTTGGAGCTTCGTAACGAAGCCATTCTCGCCCAGGAACAACTTAAAGTTGCCAAAGCGAAATATCATCAGACCAATGCACTGGCCTTCAAACAACGCCAGGCCATTCACGACCTACCCATTCGGCAAGCTGAATTTCAGCTCGCTCAGGCACATTATAAATATGCCAAAGAACGTTTAGAACATAGTTTAATCAAGGCCCCTTCAAAAGGCATTGCTATCTATACCGACAAACAAGACTGGGAAGGTCGGGCCGTGCGGGTCGGCGAACAAATTATGGAAGTTGCCGACCCTAAACATATTCAGTATCAAATCAAACTATCCAGTGGTAATGCCATTCCTCTGCATGTTGGTCAATCAGTTCAGATCTATCTGGAAAGTGCACCATTAGGTGGCATCCCCGCCAGACTCACATCATATAGCTACACGGCGGAACACGAAAATGGCATCAGTTTTTATAAACTAATTGCCCAACCCATTAATGCGAATCAAACACCCCGAATCGGAGCTCAGGGAAGCGCACGAATTAACGCCGAAAAGGTTTTCTTGTGGTACCAGTTGTTACATCGCCCGATTAGTACAGCCCGGCAATGGTTAGGAGTTTAAGCTCATGTTTACTGCCGATGATAAACTCCCTCGTCTGCGTCAGGAACTCACACTCAATCGCAGCCAGTTAATCAACGGGCGCCCCGGATGGCAAATCTATGATCCGGTTCAACACCGCTATTTTCTCATCGATGCAGCAGATCTGGCTCTACTCAATCACCCCGATTGCCACACCATCGGTGAGCTAAAAGAAAAACTTGCGAAAGACCATCAATCAGTCAGCGATACGCATCTCACAGAAGTGCTCAAATTTATCGTTCAACAGCAGCTTTGCTACGCGCCTGAGCAACATCATGCAAAATGGCACCTGAAAAACCTGCTTAAACAACCTCAAATATTTCAGCTTCCCATTTGGGACCCGAAGCCTTTGTTGAAACTCATCCGCCCGGTTTTAAAAGAAAGCCACGGGCTTTGGTGGGGATGGGGACTTATCACCATCGTCGGACTCTACTTAGTGGCAAGGCAATGGGATAGTTTCTTATTGACATTTACCCAATTCACATCTGTCAGCAGCCTCATCACATTTGCGCTGGCACTAATTGGCCTTAAGATCTTTCACGAAATAGGCCACGCTTATATGGCTTATAGCTTAGGATGCTATGTCGGGAAAATTGGTATTGCTATATTTATGGGCATCCCCATGTTTTATACAGAACTCACCGATTCCGCCCGTGTAGCCAACAATCGCCAACGCATGTGGATAGCCGCCGGTGGCGTCTTAACTGAAATGCTCATCGCAGGTATGGCGACTTTCCTATGGGCTATTTTACCTGAAGGTATCCTGCGTTCAGTTTGTTTTGTCATCGCCACAACCGCCTGGGTTGTATCAATCATTATCAATATCAATCCACTGGCCCGGTTCGATGGGTACTATTTTGTCAGCGATGCGTTCAATATTGCCAATCTTCACCCCCGCTCATTAGCGCTCAGCCGTTATTGGTTACGCCGGCTAATCTGGGGAAAACGAACATTACCGCCCCCTGAATCACTGAAACCTTTACGTGCAAAATTAATGACCGGATACGGTATTTTAGTCTGGTGCTACCGGGTCGCATTACTGACTGGGATAGGTTATTTTGCCTACCGTTTATTTACCCCCACTATCGGTATCTTAATTTTTGCCTATATGCTTGCTCACTCATTGGTTATTCCTATGATCAAATTAGTTAAAGACAGCTATCACTTAAGCCGCAATGCTTCAGGTAAACGCAAACTCGTCCTGGCAATTTTAACCATCGCTCTATTGACTCTATTTCTGTTCCCTTTTAATCGCAGCACACTCATCCCCGCCTTGATGAGCTGGCAACATCAAATCAGTATTCATGTTCCAGCAGATGCAAAATTGACCAGGATCTATGTAAAAAAAGACGGTCATATTCAGGCTGGGCAATTACTGTTCTCATTTCGCTCTCCCAAACTGGAACAACAAATTAAAGAAACCAATCTGCGAATTAATCTCTTAACAAAGCGGGTCAACCGAATTGGAAGCTCAATCGAAGAAAGAGAAGCGACCCAATCATTAAAACGCCAGTTAATCCAGGCTAAAGCCGATCTAAAAGGCCTGCGTGAACGCCAAAAACAACTACAATGGCGCTCTCCCGAAACAGCTTATCTAACCGATATTCCACCTAATTTAGCCGTTGGGCAATGGTTTCGCCCCGATCAAACCCTCGGGCGACTGCTTATCGGACACAAACAACAATTAACCGCTTACATTGATGAATCTTTACTAGAACGAGTACCATCAGGAATATCCGGAACATTTATTCCTGATAATCTGGCCATACCATCGATGAAAACTGACGCCATTTTTATCGACACAACCGCATCGACATCTATTACCCCATATGAACTAGCAAGCAGTTTTGGAGGTCCGCTCCCAACCCGTCTGAACAAAAATCAACGTCCTGAACCCATTATTGCTATGCATCGAATCCGTACCCAAATCATGCCAGGGAAAACAATCGAACATCAGGCTCAGCTAGGTGTTATAGACATTCCCCTGCAACCACGAAGCCTTGCCGGACTTGCAAGAGATAAGCTGTGGCGAGTATTTGTTCAGGAACTAGGTCAATAAAAAGGTCGTTCCTATGCATCATACCAAACAAACAAGGAACCCAATTAAAAACACGTTGCTGACATGGCTGGACGAAGCCAGGCCTATCCAGTCGCAAAGTACAAATGATGAAGTCATCCATCAGTTAAGAGTGTGTATGAAACGCCAACAAGCCGCACTAGCACTCCATCGCCACGATTTATCAGTTCATTCTCAAAAAACAAAAAAACTCCAAAAAAATTGCCGTGAATTAGCAAATGCTCTGGCTCAATCTCGCGATACAGCCGTCATGCTAGCGCTGCTGACCCAACTGAATCAGATTACCCCTTCAGTTAGTTTTAAGTCATTAACCCAACACTTGAATCCCACAAAATCATCCCCCTGTAACTGGGAGCAAATCAACAAAAAATGGAATGCGATCAAAAAAGGAATCCACCATCTTACATGGCCCGAACAGACAACACTCGAAAACACGCATCAATTACTTCGCAAAACGTACCCTAAATTAAAAAGGCAGTCTCTAAAGGCCATTGAGTCCTCAAAACCTGAAACACTCCATACTTGCCGAAAGCAGATCAAACAATGGTGTTACCAAAGAGAGCTAAT
The DNA here is from genome assembly GCA_911810475.1 of Candidatus Celerinatantimonas neptuna. Lineage (NCBI taxonomy): Bacteria > Pseudomonadati > Pseudomonadota > Gammaproteobacteria > Celerinatantimonadaceae > Celerinatantimonas > Candidatus Celerinatantimonas neptuna. The sequence continues at coordinate 3,172,213 of OU461276.1, read as the reverse complement.
TCATAAACAGGGTCAAAAAGATCAACAATTTAAACAGCTGGGCCACTATCTCGGAGCAATTCACGACATAGACATGCTACGGATGTATTTTTTACCCCAAAATAACATTCAAATCAGTGACCGGATCTGGCTCGAACAAACAACCCAACAATTACGTCAAAAGTATCTAAAGCAATGCCAGTCATTACTGCAAAAGAAACAAACCGTTTAATGCAGATACAGGGATCAACATCGACCATGGATTTAAACAGAAGACAATTTTTAAAGAAAAGCTCAGCCTGTCTGCTCAGTGGCTTATTGCCACCTTATGTTGCTATGGCCCACTCTCACAGCCACATACACAATATTATATTTGGGTTTGGTCAAACAGGAATAGGCAGCCCTCTTGGACTAGGAATTTGTCACTACTTACATCAATATCGATATCAATTTAAAAATCGCCCGGGTCACCACAGTGAAACAGCCGCACTGTTAGTTAAAAAATCAAGTCCCAATGGTGAAACCATTTTAATGGCTAAATCACCCACAATGACTCTCTACCCATATATCTACAAACATCTGAACTATCAGGTTGATGATTTTCAGCCACTCGTATTATTGGGCCAATATACATTAATACTCACCGTCGGCCCATTGGTTCCACTAACCGTAAAGACACTCGACGAATATTGCGACTGGATAAGCGATCACCCTCAATATCGAGGCATTGGATTTACAAATCTGAAATCACCTGCCAATTTAGCCAAACTCATGATAGCAAGAAATAAACAGTATGCTTTTAACGGCATTGCATATGCTGGAACTTCAATGATTATTGACGATCTGGTATCTGGCAATCTGGCCTCTGCGCTCATTATCAGTGGCAATGGACATCATTATTTCGAACGCAAAATTCTTCGCCCGATTATGGTCACCAGCGCACATCGTTTTCCATCTTTACCGAATATTCCCTGCGCATCGGAGTTTCATCTAAACGATATGAATATCAGTGGATGGTATGGATTAATGCTCCCTAAAAAAACACCAGGCAATATCTGCAACCAGTTGTTATCCCAAATTCTACCAATGACTCATACAGATGCATTTCATCAATTACAACACCACCTCAAACTTACATCAGACATTTTTGAACCTGAACAATTTCAACACCATATCGATAAAGAACGCATTTATTATCAAACAATGGTTGAACGTTATGACATGGACACTGCATTCCATGCCTAGAGGTAAAATGAAATACCATAGAGTGGACAATCATCATGAATATCAATAGACGCCAGCTTCTGAAAACAGGGGCTCTATGTCTGCTGGGCAGTTTATTTCCTCCTGTATTCGCCCAATCCAAATCCTTGCATAAAATTTTATTTGGATACGGCCCGACAGGAATAGGAACCCCGCTGGGTCGGGGGATCTGCAAACTTCTTAAACGCGATCGATATCAATTTGAAAACAATCCTGGCCATCACAGTGAAACAGCAACCATGATGGTTAAACAAGCACAGCCCGACGGTTCGACGATTTTAATGGCCAAATCACCAACGATGACCTTATACCCTTATGTCTATCAACAACTGAACTATCAGGTGAATGACTTTCAGCCACTCGTTTCTTTGGGCCAATACACGTTGATTTTAACCGTCGGACCACTGGTTCCTAAATCAGTTGGCACGCTGGATCAATTTTGCGATTGGATAAATGATCACCCTCAATTTAGGGGATTAGGGTTTACCAATTATGAATCGCCTGCCCATTTAGCCAAACTCATGATTGCCAGAAACCGCCGGTATGCTTTTCAGGCCATTGCCTACGCTGGCACATCAATGGTTATCAATGATCTCGTAGCAAACAATTTGGCAGCCGGACTTATTGCCAGTGGCAATGGACACCACTATTTCGAACGCAAAATTCTTCGCCCCATTATGGTCACCAGTAAGCAACGTTTTGCACCACTACCTGATATTCCGTGTGCATCTGAGCTGGGGTTATCAGATATGAATATCACTGGTTGGTATGGCCTGATGCTACAAAAACAAACATCATCTGCGCTGTTTAATGATCTGTTATCACAATTCAGTGCTATTGAACATTCAGAGCACTTACACCAGTTACAACAACAGCTTCATCTTAATTCTGGAATTTTTAACCCAGACCGCTTTCGCCGACAAATCCAGCAAGAACTTGTCTATTATCAGAAGATGACCAAGCGTTATAACATGGACGCCGCATTTAAAGCCTAGGAGAAATAAATGGAAATAAATCGCCGCGATTTTTTAAGCCTTTCACTTCTCTTAGGCGCTAATTTACTGCTCCCGAATAAGGCATCGGCAGGCATCAGTGAGCGAATTTTTCTGACAGGCTATGATAAGTTAATCAAAAACCCAATTGGTATTTTGGCACAAAAAGTTGCTGTTGAACTGTCTCTATATAATCAGGAATGGGCGTACCATCTCAAAGCTAGACTTGGCAATCATACCATGAATGCCCCCATTCAAATCAAAGAATCCCCTGCCGATGGCCGCAGTATTCTTCTGGCCGTTTCTCCACAAATGACCATCTTTCCGGCAATTTATAAACAGCTACCTTACAATCCACTGGAAGACTTTACACCACTCGTACTGCTCGGAGGGTATACTTTCTTAATTACACTAGGGCCTGTCGTTGATCGCTCTGTCAAAACCATTGATGATTATGTTGACTGGGTGCTGGAACACCCAAACTATCGGGATATCGGGTTTGCACAATATGGTTCATCCGGCCATATGGCCATGAAAATTTTATCTCGAAGCAAAAAAATCGCCTTACGGCCACTGCCTTACCGAGACTTCCCGCCGCTGATTCAGGATCTGAAAAGCTCAAATCTAGCAGCTGCAATTATTCTTACCGGCATAGCAACACCACTCTTTAAAAAAAATATTTTCCGGGCCATTGCAGCAACCAGTCGTCATCGTCATTTGGGATGGGAAGACGTTCCAACAGCCAGAGAACAAGGCATTCCAAACATGAATATATCAGGCTGGGCAGGGTTATTTCTTCATTCGCAAACGCCCCATAGCATCTACCAGCCACTATTACAGTCAATGCAGGAAATTACTGATAGTCTCGATTACATTGCCAGGCTTCGAAAATATTCGCTAATTCAACTACCCGACACACCCGAGAGGATATCCAAACGCATCGTCAGAGAACAGAAGTATTATCAAAGGCTTGTTGAAAACTTCCGATTTACCCGGTTATAAATTATGTGAACCTCAATGGTAAATAAAAAATCACCCTTGAATTGCAATGCAATATAGTCGGTTGTATCAGAGTTATATTCTGAAATGGAACTTGCTGAATTCAGATAATAAGTGCAACGCTCATGGTTGAACTAGTGAGAGAAAGTCAGCTGCTGATAGTGGTATGCTTCTCATCGCCAAAATCAAAGCCGTATTACCATGAGTTACCAGCAACTGACCCATGCTGCCAGATACCGTCTATCAAGGGATACGGTTTGGTTCGTCGAGATGGTACTGGGTTGGGATTGGAGCCCTGAACAAATCAGTGCCATTGCCAAGAGGATCAATTTGCCTGTTAGTCCTGAATGGATTTATCAGCATATTGCTCGGGATAAAGCGCAGGGCGGCTGGTTATATACGCACTTACGACAGGGCCACAAACGTTACCGCCGGGGTAAACATATGGTGAGAAAACCGATCGTTAACAGTGTGTCTATTGATGAGCGTCCTGCAATCGTTGACACCCGTGAGCGCCTTGGTGACTGGGAGGCCGATACGGTTCTGGGTAAACAAGGGATGGGGGCTTTAGTCACTCTCGCAGAACGAAAAAGTAAGCTTTATTTGGTCAAACGGGTTCAGAGCAAAGAAGCCGATGGGGTTAAAGAAGCGATTATTGAGATGTTGATGCCTTACAAGGCGCATGTTCATACGATTACGTTCGATAATGGCGGTGAATTTGCGGGGCATGAAGCAATAGCTGAAGCCCTGGATACAAAGGCTTACTTTGCCCATCCTTATTCATCCTGGGAACGAGGGCTGAATGAAAACTTCAATGGGCTACTTAGGCAATATATTCCTAAAGGTACCGATTTACGGACTGTGAGCGATGAATATATTGAGCAAGTACAAACACGAATAAACCTCAGGCCAAGAAAATGTCTTGAGTTTAGACAGCCTAACGTCATTTTTGAGAAACTACGTCAGGCCGGATAGGCGAGTGTTGCACTTGAGAGTTGAATTCGCGGATCCCTTTACAGCTAATGACAACATCAGCGTTTGTGCTAAACACATCGACGATATCTGAGAGCGAAAACCATCCATCTGGGCTTCACGGATAACAAAGCAGATATCGCTAAATGCCGCCAGAGGACTCACCATACTATCGGTGATGGCAATCTGTTTGGCACCACTTTTAGCCCCAAGAGAAACCAAATCAAGAACTTCCTGCGAATAAGGCGAATAACTAATTGCAATCACCACATCGGTCGGCTGAATCATGCCCAACTGCTCTTTAAACATGCCGCCCAGCCCATCAATGAGAAAAGCCCGACGCTCCAGATGACGTAATGCATAAGTGAGATAAGATGCAATACTAAAAGAGCGGCGTAAACCAATTACATAGATATTAGTCGATTCATCTAAATACTTCACAGCCTGATTCAGATGTTCTGAGTCAATCTGACCTGATAACTGCTGCAAAGCCGTGGCATTGACCATTCCAAATGTATTGAGGATTTCCATCGGAGTTTCAGGAACTTTGCTATCACCTGCCGTCTGGCGATACAGACGCGCCCGTTCGGTATAGCTCACCGTATCTTCCATCAGATTCTGACGAAAGACCTGTTTCATTTCATTAAATCCATCGAACCCAAATGCATTGGCAAACCGAATTAATGTTGATGGGGGAACGCTTGCTTTATTAGCAATCGATGCAATGGTATCAAACGGAATACTATTGCTGTTATCCAGAATATATTGAGCGACCTGCTTTAATCGTTTACTCAAACTGTCATAGCGGGTACGAATATCTTCTTGCAATTCTGCCAGTTGTGGTGATGTTGTCATAAAGCCTACTGATACAATTCGATGACTAGAATTTATTATATTGGTGATACTTTGTGGTCTTTATTATGAATGTCTATCTCGGGGCTATTTAGCACTTGCTTTTAACGAACTTCAAAAACATGACCAAACGTGGGCCTCTCTTGTGACCACATATCGCGTTGTCGGGGGCACAATATTAATTAAAACTGGATAAATATAAACACTGTTCTTAAACAAACCCACAAAGCAGCGTTTACATCAAAAACCACCAACATAGATAAACAACCTTTAGGATATTATGATTAAAAATTTCCGTTCAAGTAAATTATAAAACATTTTTTCGAATTTTGATGAAAATCACTCTATAGTGACGAATAATCAACCTCACCAACAACTGTAAAAACCTAACGAAACACCACTCCACCTCATTGATTCTAATCATATTATTAAATGAAGTATTCGCAAATGTCAGGCAATTAAAAACACATAAAAAGCGTTGAAACACACATGATCTCATCGCTTCTGCAAAAGACCGTATCAGGAAATAAAAAACGATATAGTCTAATCCGTAAGCCTTTATCGTTTGAGAGAGACCTAAGTCAATTAACCTTAACCCAGAATAAGGTTAACTAAGCACGAAACTCACGCCAGTAACAGATTAACTTCCGGTAATTATCCTGAACCTGATCAATTAATTGTTCATCGGTAAGTTTACCGCGTAGCCAACGCCCGGACGGTTCAGCAAAAATTGTCCTGCCAACTGCGAACCCTTTCACCCAAGGCACATCGGATGCTTGCGCAAAACCAGCTCTTAATTCTGCTTCTGGCGCATCCAGACCAAGAATCACAATCCCACGGCACCATGGATCATACGCTTCAATTAGATGACCGATATCAATCCAGCTCTGATGAGACAACGAAGGCAGTTTCCACCAGTCGGGCTTAATGCCTAACTGGTAAAAGCGCTCGACAATAGTTGCATAATGCACTTCATCCTTATCATTTTGATCATCCGGCAAAATCACCTCAAGAAGCAATTCATGACCCAGATGGCAACAAGCCTGATACACTTCATCAATTAACGATTCCTGCTCCTCTTTAAGAACAGCACTATCATTGGGATGATAAAACAACAGGCACTTCACAACATGTTCCAATGGCCAGTTCACCAACTGCGAACCAATGCTGCCATTCTCAAGCGCCAGAGGCCTGGAACCAGGGAGTTCAATCGGACGACCTATCCACCGTCCCCGGCCGGTAATTTCATTTAACGCATCTTGCCCAAACGTCGTATCCGCTAAAATACCTCTGTTATGAACCAGCCCTTCCGATTCAGCGGTCTGAATTGCGGCTTTGAGCAATAATTGTTTCAGTTCTGGAATACGGCTATCATCCTGTCCGGCTGCTTTGGCCATATCGACTAATTGGCGGCGGTGATCAAAGGTAAACACACATAGTTCTGGCCATTGCACTTTACGTGCCGCCACCCGGTGCAGATGATTCAAACGTTCATCTTGATCAGGCCAGGGAACCAACTGCACTCGCCGTAAATAATCATCCAGCTCATCTTTGGTTGGCATCGCAGGTGCACAGCCATGACGGGATACAACTAACGCACCGCAGGCATTCGCATAACGACAACTCTGCTCCCAGCTTTCATCATTCAGGTAACCACGTAACAAGCCAGACATAAATGCATCACCTGCCCCCAATACATTGAGCACCTTCACGGTAACACCACTATACAAACGAGTCTGCTCCCAGCTATCTGGAATCAGCCCTTCAAAAACCGAGCATCCCTTAGCACCGCGTTTACAAACTAAAGTGGCATGAGTGACCTGACGAACTTCCTTAAGCGCAGCCAGGGTATCGGTTGTTCCGCCGGCAATATGAAACTCTTCTTCTGTTCCGACAATTAAATCAAAATGATGAAGGACTTCTTGTAAAGAAGCCGTGACAGATGAAGACCCGATATATCGGGTCTCGCCATCACCTAACGATGTCAACCCCACAGAACTGGACGATAATCGATATCAAGAGCACATTTGAGGCCATGTTTACCCGCGTACTCCAGCGCTTTAAGCACCGCAGCCCGGGTATTAGGGTGAGATAAATGAGTCCTGGTAATTGCAACAGCACGTAATGAAGCAATATAGGACTCATCGATATCAACCTCACTCAATGCCATATCTGCACAATGATCACGATAAAAAATAAGCGGGAATGTATCCTGATCTTTAATTCCCAGAATAACCAACACAGTCAGACGTTCTTTATCGGTAATAAAATACTGGGTGTCACATCCGACACGTTCAAGCTCTTCCCGTAGAAACCGTCCCATATGTTCATCGCCGACCCGGGCCAACATACCTGATTTGAGCCCCAGAATTGCCGTGCCAAAAGCAACATTCCCAGAAGAGCCTCCCAGATATTTTGCAAATGAACTCATGTCTTCCAGACGCGCACCAATTTGGTGTCCATATAAATCAATAGCAATACGGCCAATACAGATCACATCAAGCTTTTTCTGCACCTTATCCATTCGATTATCCTCGTGCCTCATGAAAGAAACTTATCTGCATTATTCAAATCAAATATTTCATTCTCAATTTAAATAGAATATTTAAATGCGTTTCCACCCATTTATTCCACAGATTTTCTACCCAAATCACACTCTACACGGGTGATAATTCAACAACCAATAGTTAACAAGAAACATACAAAAATAGCGTAAAACTCTCTATTTATGCCCGGTTAGCCATGTTAACATGTAACAAAAAGAAACTTTTAAGGCCCCTCGTTTACCATGATTTGATCCACATCCCAATATGAAATATACATTTTACTTTATATTGGGATGAAAAGAATCGCACTTATAATTCTAGAATAACAAGTAGATTTAACACTTCTAAGCCATCCTGATACCTCAGGAATTTAGCAGACAACCATGAAATCCGGTCGACAAGCCAGACTTTAGGAACACAAATGATGAAAACAACTAAACTCACAGTAGCACAAGCATTAGTTCGCTTTCTTGATAATCAATATTTGGAAGTCGATGGTAAAGAGATCAAGTTCATCAAAGGGATCTTTGCTATTTTTAACCATGGTAATGTCGTAGGGCTTGGTCAGGCACTGGAACAAAATAGTGGCGAATTGCACGTTCATCAGGGACGCAACGAACAGGGAATGGCCCATGCAGCCATCGGGTATCACTGCGCCAACGAATATTTGCCTGTACTTCATCGGTCGGTCCCGGAGCTGCAAATATGATCACAGCTGCGGCAACCGCAACGGCTCACCATATTCCACTTTTGTTACTCCCCGGCGATACTTACGCGACAAGATAACCTGACCCGGTTCTACAGCAAGTCGAACGGCCCCATAACCTCACCATCAGCACCAATGATGCCTTTCAGGCTGTCAGTAAATATTGGGACAGAATCTCCCGGCCTGAACAGTTAATGACAGCTTGCATCAATACTATGCGAGTACTTACTGACCCGGCGCAGACGGGTGCAGTTACACTTGCTTTACCGCAAGATGTACAGGGTGAAGCTTATGACTATCCTGATTATTTCTTTAGTAAACGAGTGCACCGTCTAGAACGCCAGGCCCCGACCGAACCCATGCTAAACGATGCCAAACAACTCCTGACCCAAAAACAAAAACCCATTATCATTTTTGGCGGTGGCGCAAAATACGCTCTGGCAACTGATGCCATTTTACAATTTGCCGGGCGCTTTGATATTCCGATTGCAGAAACTCAGGCCGGTAAAGGGGCTATCTTATCGGAGCACCCTCTCAATGTCGGCGGTATCGGCGAGACAGGTTGCATAGCCGCAAACCAACTGGCCAAAGAAGCCGATCTGGTCATCGGCATTGGCACCCGATATACCGACTTTACCACCTCATCGAAATGGATATTTCAAAATCCTGATGTCGATTACTTAAACATTAATATCAACCGTTTCGATACCTTTAAGCTCGATGGCGTACAAATCGTTGCCGATGCTAAAACAGCCATTCAATCCCTGTTAGCAACCCTCCAGGCATCAGACTATCAAAGTAACTGGGGAGACCAAATTCAACAAGCACGCGCTGACTTAGAAGCCGCAAGAACAAGGGTTTATCAAATCGAATATACCGGCGATAACTTTATTCCAGAGGTTGATGATCATCTTCCCCGTGAGCAGGTCTATCGGGAATTTAAACAACTGACTGGCTCAGTACTCACACAGAGCCGCGTTTTGGGGTTTGTTAACGACAATATTCCAGAAAATGCCATTATTATTGGCGCATCTGGCAGCCTGCCAGGTAACCTTCAGAGAATCTGGAAAACGCGCTCTTACAACAGTTATCATATGGAATATGGCTACTCTTGCATGGGATATGAAGTCAACGCCGCCTTAGATGCAAAAATGGCCGACCCACAACGCGAAGTTTACTCACTGGTCGGTGATGGTTCATTTATGATGCTGCACTCAGAGCTTGTATCATCCATTCAGGAAAACCAAAAAATTAATATTATACTGTTCGACAATATGGCCCACGGATGTATTAATAACCTACAGATTGGCCATGGCATGAACAGCTTCTTTACTGAATTTCGTTTTCGGGATAATAAGCCAAATCAACTGGATGGCAGGCTAATTCCGGTCGACTACGCAAAAATTGCCGAAGGCTATGGCTGTAAGTCATATAGGATCACCAATATAGACGGACTTCATCAGGCAATTACCGATGCGCAAAAACAAATCATATCCACACTCATTGATATTAAAATCTTGCCCAAAACCATGCTACACAGTTACTTAAGCTGGTGGCGGGTTGAGCTAGCCGAACACGCCAATAAACCAGAAATTAGGGCTGCATCACAACAGCTCAAAACAAATATTGCCAAAGCACGGCAATATTAATACGCACAACAAAGGGGAATTCTCTCTCACTCTTGATAACCATCCAACTGCTACAGCCTGGAGCTAAATTAGATTATTCATTATATAAAAAAATAATAACCAGTTAATCCCCCCGACTCAAATTGCCCACTCTTTTTAATGAATACCCACCTATCAAGCATGATAATTCATCAGAGATACCCACTCGAGACTGATACATTTATCACATTTCCTATATTTTTTTATGACATAAAATCACATAAATTTATTGATTATTTTAAAAATAAAGATTAACATTGACACCATCCTATTGACATATAGATTACTTAAGACAACAAGAGGCATATAGCTACTTATGTATGTGACGAACACCACGGTTTAAGCTTTCTAAACGATCGATTCGATTATATCGATTATCATTAATATTTAACTTGTGACATGCTTTATAGATTTGTCATATAGTTGTTATTACAAAAAAATTATGATAATTGTATTATTAATACGAATAAAGTTTTCCGCGGAGTTTTAGCTAATGCCTGCTGTTTCTATTGAATGTTACGTTGAAAATTCAGCGATAAGCCATGAACAATTATTCTCAGATATTCGTGAACAATTCAAAGAAGACGACATAATCCATAGTTTTAATGAATTAGTAACGCTTAGAAAAAATGAACTTATTCAGATCTATCCAGGGCTCAGGAATGGAAATCTAGCAACAATTTTTGAAGCACCTCAATCAATTAATCATATTAAAAAACAGGCTATTAAAAGCATTAACCTTTACTGGCATCATTTGGAAAAAACAGCAATCGAGCTATTTGGTGACATATTAGCTTGCTGGGCTCATTACGAGCGATTTTGTATTCTACATAAATACAAAGCAATTCCTATTTCATTATTTAGTAATGTTCCATATGATGAATCGAAATATCGTTCTGAAATGATTGATAGAATTGAAAATGATGAAAGAAAATTTTATACTTTATATTGTAATGCTTCTTTAACACTAACTGATGCAAACACTTTGATCAATATTAATAGCCTTATTATTGATCAAAAATGGTATGAAATGTTATTTTCCATTTCTCTGTCTCAAGAATCACGTCATTTCATTCTGTATTATACTGACAATTACAATCGATTGGTTCTTGTCTCTGCTAGTTTAATTCAAGGATGGGATAAAAGAAAAAAATGGTTAAGTTTTGAGCCTTTTTTTCAAGGAAAACACTGGAAATCTTGTATTACAGAAGACTCAAGATCTAAGTTGTATCATCTAGGTATATTTAATGATTTAGTACTTAATGATAATATTACCCTTTGGTTTGAAGATTCACTTAAAGACTATATAAAAGATCCATCCAATGTATGTGAGATAGTCAGATTTTCTGTTTGCGGTTCTAAATATCTTCGATTATTTTTACTCTACTTTGCCCAAAAAGAACTCATGAAAAGATTAGTAGAATCACATTTTTATGTATCATATATGATAACTGATCAGCCATTCTTCATGAGTTTTTATCAATCAACAGATGATATCTGTTACATTATTGATAGCTATCGATCGATACAAAACAGTAAATATTATATTTTTAAAGGATTCTTAGACCACAAAACTGTTGGAGATAAACTAACGAGAAGTAATTTCAAAGAATTTAGGTTAGCCGCAATAAAATCACTCAGGAATAAAGATGATTGAGCTATACCAATTTATAAATCCTACAATCTATCCTAGAGGATGTATTTTAGCCGTAACCGCTATCTTTAGTTCTATTTGGTTTATATATTTTATTTTTCACTCAATAAAAGAAAATATCTTAATCTTAAAGATTCTATATTACCCTTATATAATATATTCTTTTTTCGTTATCCTATGGATTTTATCAAATATGTACTTCCAAACAAAGTTTGTGGAGTACTTTAATCCAAATGTAGCTACTGGTATAGCTAAGGCTGCTAATATATTTTCTTATATTTCCTATTCATCTATTTATCATTTTACTTGTAGGTTGTTATCTGATAAAAAAAATCATAGTATTAAAAAGTGGCAGTTTTATTTTTTATGGATTCTTTCAATTTATTGTATATATACAAATATATTTACTACGAATATAATTCTCGATGTAAAAGTAATTTCTGCGAGTAATTTTACCATATATTTTGGATCACAAGCACCTATTTTTTTTACAATAATATCTGCCCTTACTCTAGGTTCTTTAATTAACCTAATATCATTATTTCAAAGTAAGAATAAATTAATCAAGCTTAAGTCTACCTATATGCTCATAGGTATGTTAGTTTTCATGATTTCGACTCTTTTATTTAGTGTATTGTTAACTTATTATTCAAATTCATTCTCTTATACATGGCTGCCTCCAGCTTTCTCAATCTTTGAAGTATTATTTATGGGATACGCTTCTATAGCTCATAGATTTTATAGCTGGAGATATATCTCATATTTAACGACAAACTCATTAATAACATTAATGGGATTTATTTTTCCAATAATGTTATTAAGCATAGATATACAGCAAGAATCTCATGTAACTATATTACTTACTTGGACTCTAATTTATGGGTTAGCTTGGAAAAATATATGGAAGTTTATTGGGCAGTATATTAGCATTATAATATATGGGCATAAAATAACTCCAGTCTCAGAAATTTATAAACTATCTAAAGATTTTCAAATATCAATTGAACAAGCAACTCGAAAACTATCCGAGCTGCTCCAGATAGATCCTAAATCAATTTTAATAACTGATGCTAAAACCCATAAACTATATTCATCTTATTTAGTAAAAAGTGACCCAGTATTATTAATTGAAGAAATTGAATATCATGCAACTACTTCTGCCAATCCACATTTATTAGTAATTCATAATCAAATGTCAGAACATAATTCAGCAATGATATTACCTATGTATGATGATGAACATTTAATTACTAGACTATTTATTACACCACATAAATCCGATGGGTCTATATATTCTAATGAAGAAATTTCTGCTTTGCAAAATTTACTCAAGAATGCTCAAAATTATATCTACAACGAATTTCATGTTAAACAGTCTCAAGCCATTGCACATTCTATAGCACATGAAATGAGAAATCCATTATCTCAACTCCAACTCCATCTTGAAAAAATAACTGAACTTTTCTATGATAAAAGAGATCAATCTTATATAGTTAATAATGAGATATGCCAAGCAAAAAATGCTATTTATCAAACCAATTATATTATTGATGCTATGTTACAGGGGGTGCAAGAACCTCGAATCCAGCCTGGTTCTATAGCACCATTTTCTATTTATGAATTAATAAAAAAAACAATTAATGATTACCCATTTTCTTCTAATAAAAATTTAGAACGAGTTATTGTAAATAATCAAGGGGATTTCACAGTCAAAGTCCAGCCCATCTTTTTTGGATTTATTTTATTTAACCTTTTCCGTAATTCTATCTATTATTTTGATGAATATCCCAACAGTATTATAGAAATAACTATAAAGCCAGGTAATACATATAATCAAGTCTTCTTCAAAGATTTTGGTCCCGGAATAAATCCTCTAATTCAACATCAAATTTTTGATGATTTTTTTACTTATCAAAAAAGTTATGGAACAGGTCTGGGTTTAAGTTATTGCCGGCGTGTTATGAAGCTCTTTGGAGGACAGATCAAATGCCAATCAATTTATGGAGAATCTACTACTTTTATCTTATATTTTCCAATAGTCAAGCAATTAGAGAAAGTATTCTCTAGAAATTCTGAACAGAAAGAATTACTACAAAAACCTTATTTCTCAGAACTGTGTGTTTTAGTTGCAGATGACAGTAATTCTCAACGTTTACTTATCTGTCTATATCTAAAACAATTAGGTATTCACGTAATTGAAGCAACAAATGGTGAAGATGCGCTTGAAAAACTCAAAAAAAATCAATTTAACCTTGTATTCATGGACATTCAAATGCCTATCATGGATGGGATTACTACTACTCGTATAATTAAAAAGCTCTACCCGAAATTACCAGTTATTGCTCTATCAGGTGAATCTGCTCAAAAGGAAATTAATGAATTAATGGATGATCGCCTATTAAAACCGGTTTCTAAAGAACAACTTGTAAAAATGATTAAAAAATGGTTGTATACTTTACCACAAGAAAAGTGATGTATTTATAATTTTATAAGCACAGTTATTATACTAAACATTCATACTCTAAAGATAATTTTATATGCCAATTATTACAGCAATAACAACTACTGTTGATCCAAAAGGAATTTTGCTAATTTTTGCAGCATTTTTAAGTCTATGTTATCTTATCTATTTCACTCGATTTGCTGCTTACCATGGGAAATACTATTTCCGCACATTATATTATCCATGTATATTATATGCTTTTTTTATGACAAGTTGGATATTAAGTAATGTCTATTTTCATACTATTTTTCTTGTTCAATATGGGGAAAATACTGCCATCATTATGGCAAGAGTCGCTAATATTTTTTCTATATTAACTATGCTTTCAGTATTTATCTATTCCTGTCATCTTACTTCTAATAAAGAACACAGGAAACTCTATATTTGGCAGAAGTTTTTTATCTCTTTTACTGTAATCTTTACTTTAGCAGTTAATCTATTTCAAAATTATACAATTTCTCATATTTTAATTAATGCACCTAGTCAATTTACAATTTATTTTGGTAAATTGACCATTCCTTTTTTTATAACTTTTTCACTAGTTTCAATATTTACACTGTTTAATCTCATCACCAATAAAAATTCAAATAATAAGATCAAAAAAACTGAATCAACTTATATTGCTATAGGATTTACTATAACATCATCATCAACTATAGTTATACACCTTATTATTACTTTTGTATTTCACAAATTTTCTTTAACTTGGTTACCTCCAGTTCTATCTTCATTAGAGCTTTTAATAATTGGCTATGCCATTATGTATCACCGATTCTATAGCAGAAATTATCTACTCTACTTATCGAGTAATTTTATAATTATTTTATTAATTTATCTTATACCAATATTTATTATCATTCACTCTATTGATAATAAACCAGCAATTATTATCGCTATGATCTGGACATTTTCCTGTAGTCTTTTCTGGAGAAAAGTCTGGCAATACACTGGGCAATATCTTAGCCTGATAATTTATGGGCAAAAGCAAACACCCGTTGATAAAATCAACGCTCTGGGATATGACTTTCAGGTTTCTATTCATCAAGCAATAAATAAACTCTCTGATCTATTAAAGTTAAATAAACAACAAGTTCTTATTTCTGATGCCAATAATAATGAACTATATTCTTCCTATTTATTAAACAATGACTCTGTATTATTAGTTGAAGAGCTCGAATACAAAGCAGAAACTATGCCCGATACACAGCTTCAGACAATTCTAACCCAGATGTCTAAGCACAATACGGCTATGATCCTGCCCTTATATGACCATCATAATACAATAACTCGTTTACTCATCACGCCCCATAAAAAAAATGGAGCCAGTTATTCCAATGAAGAAATATCTGCTCTTCAGCGACTTTTAAAAAAAGTACAAACCTATATTTATAATGAATATCACGTAAAACAATCACAAGCGATTGCTCAGTCTATTGCCCATGAAATGCGCAATCCTCTTGGCCAAATTCAACTGCATCTTGAAAAAATTGATAATGAGACGACCAACTCAGCTTATCATGATGAATTACACAATGAGATTAAACAGGCTAAAGCAGCAATTTATCACGGTAATCAAATTATTGATTTAATGTTGCAAGAGGCTCATCAGCCCACCCTTGAGTCAGATTCCATTCATCCCTATTCAATTAGTCAGCTTATCCAATCTGTCATCAATGACTTTGCTTTTGATAGTGAATCCACTGAAAAACGCGTCAAATTCAGCGGCCAGAGTGATTTTACAATTGTGGTCAATGATGTTCTGTTTAGCTTTATTCTCTTTAATCTTTTGCGTAATGCCATTTATTATTTCAACGAGTACCCTGAAAGCACCATTGAGATTAGCTTACAAATAGAAGCTCAAGAAAATCGCTTACATTTTAAAGATTACGGCCCAGGCATTACGCCACATGTGCAACAGCGCATTTTTGATGACTTTTTTACCTACCAAAAAAGTGGCGGAACCGGTCTTGGTTTAAGTTATTGCCAGCGGGTTATGAATTTATTTGATGGCTATATCAGTTGTCAATCGGTATACGGTGAATACACTATATTCTCTCTTCACTTTCTCAAAACAACTCAACCCCCTTGTGAACTGTCCTTAAAACAGGAATATTCTACCCCCCAAACTCCAATAAAGACCGCAGAACCTGCTTATGCAGATATTAAGGTACTCATCACTGATGATGACCTATCACAGCGCCAGTTGGTCCGGCTTTATCTTGAAAAATTAGGAATAAATGTTGAAGAAGCTGAAAATGGCCAGCAAGCGATAGAAAAGGTCAAACAAAGTATGCTAGATCTAGTCTTTATGGATGTTCAAATGCCGGTCATAGATGGCTTTCAGGCCTGTGAATCAATTAAGGCGCTCTGCCCTCAGCTTCCTGTGATAGCACTATCAGGTGAAACCGGAGATAAAGCCATTTGTCGGATGAACCAACTAATGGATGATCGTTTAGCTAAGCCGGCCACCAGAGAACATTTAGAAACGATGTTAGCAAAATGGGTTCCCCAGTTTACACTGGCTTCAAAAATAGAATAAATAGTCCATCATCATTTTTAAACAAGCCTGTTAAATTTCCATCATTCAATGAGCTACAGGTTTAATCTGTTTCTTTATGTGCTCTTTTATATCTTATAATAGTTTGATTTTAATAAATATTATCGGTCTATAACCTTCTAGCAAGCTAATAGTACCTCACGCCCTTAACACTCAGCAACCTCGAATTTAACAAACAACCTATAACAAAAGACGTTTGGAAGATTAAAAGTGTGACTCGTCTCATCGAATTTTATTTCAAATCAAACAAAAATTCAGGACAAATATTTCACGCCCTATTCAAGAGCATACGTTGATACGGAGACGAACATGAATACCAATAAAGTAAAACTCGCAATCGCCCCGATCGCCTGGACCAATGATGACTTGCCAAGTCTGGGGGCTGAAAACACTTTTGAACAATGTATCAGTGAAATGGCCCTGGCCGGTTTTACCGGTTGCGAAGTTGGTAATAAGTACCCTAAAGATCCGATTGTTCTGAAAAAACAACTTGAAATGCGAGGATTACAAATTTGCAATGCTTGGTTCAGTACGTTCTTTGCAGATAGCAAATTCGATGAAACCATCTCAGGTTTTATTAATCATATGAATTTTCTCCATGCCATGGGAGCCAGAGTCATAGGTTGTTCTGAACAAAGCGGCAGCATTCAGGGGACAGAGCGCCCGGTATTTGGTGATAAGCCTACTTTTGATGATGCCCAATGGCAAAAAGTGGCAAAAGGATATAACAAATTATCTGAAATCGCTGCTGAAAAAGGAATGGCAGTTTGTCTTCATCACCATATGGGAACAGCTATTCAAACGCCCGCTGAAATCGACCGTTTTATGGCTGAAGTTGACCCTTTGGTTGGTTTGCTGCTCGATACCGGGCATATTTATTATTCTGAAGGGAATCAGACTGTCATCATGGATGTTCTGAATCGATATATCAATAGAATCCCCCATGTTCATCTAAAAGATATTCGAGATGAAAAGCGCCAACTAATCATTAAAGATCATCGCTGTTTTCTCGACGGTGTTCGCCTTGGTGCTTTCACAGTACCAGGTGATGGCGTCATCGATTTTAAACCTGTCTTTGATGCTTTAGATAAAGCCGGTTACGAGGGCTGGATGGTTGTTGAAGCAGAGCAAGATCCAAGCGAAGCGGATCCACTCGAATATGCACTTAAAGCCCGTCAATATATTCGGGATGTTGCAAATATTTAGACAACTTAATGCTATGAAACGATTGCTCCGAAAAGGAAGGTTAATAACAACTTTATTTTTTATGTGATTTGATGTTCTATAGAAATCATATAATTGATTTAATTTTATACACTCTTGATGTAAAATTAATCGAACTCACAGGATAGAACAGAATTTTTCAGCTTTACGGTTGTCCGCCAGGGTCAAGTTTATCTATAATGCACAGCTCGTGTCCTCATCGATTAACAGGATAAATCCCGGACCTCCTAAGTCCGTGCTCCAGGTTCGAGTCCTGGTGGGGACACCATCTTTATTTATCATTTTCCAAAGATTTATGCCTGAATATACTGCCTTAAATCAAAGCAGTATTCATTGATATGGACATTTTTCTAAATCAGCTGAGCATGCACATACCCAACAGGAGTAACCTCAACTCGGAATAGAAAGTCTTTTCTGATGCTCTATAAATCAATTGCTATTCATTATGACTTTTTATCCTGAATTGAGGTTATCTATTCTGACTAAATCCAATCAATCCCCTGATAAATCAAAGACTATATCCGGCTTTAGTTTGGGCAGATGAAGAAGCTGAAGATTCCTCTTTTGAACCTGACCCGGTTGTATCCAAATGGATCCCGGAGCTCATATTGACGGTATGAAAGTCAGGATATGAATTTGCACCATGTTCTGAGTAGTCAAGGCCGGCCAGTTCATCTTCTTTGGAAACTCGCATCCCAATGACCACATCAATCACTTTAAATAGGATTAAGCCAATAATAAATGCCCATAAGAAGCACGCGACGACCCCCACAGCCTGAACGCCAACAACCTGCCATGAAAAGCCACCTTTATCAAATATACCAGCAGCTAATGTTCCCCAGGCACCACACACGCCGTGCACTGAAATTGCACCAACCGGATCATCAACTCTAATGCGATCAAAGAACATCACTGAAAGTACAACAACTACTCCGGCAATCAGTCCTATGATCACAGCAGATAATGGTGAGACATTCGCACAACCGGCCGTAATCGCAACCAAACCAGCCAGTGCACCATTCAGCGTCATCCCTACATCACTCTTACCATACTTGATCCAGGTATAAAACATGGCAGAAACACTGGCTGATGCAGCAGCTAAGGTAGTCGTTACTGCAATACCGGCAATAGATGAATCCCCGGTTGTAGTTGACCCCGGGTTAAATCCATACCATCCGAACCACAATAAAAACACACCCAATGCAGCAATTGGAATATTATGTCCTGGAATAGCTCGCGCTTTACCTTTTTTATCAAATTTACCAATTCGTGGACCAACCACAATAGCACCAGCGAGTGATAACCACCCCCCCATAGAATGAACTACAGTTGATCCGGCAAAATCGATAAATCCAAGATTTTCCAGCCAGCCATGACCATGATATAAACCTCCCCAGGCCCAGCTTCCAAAAATTGGGTAAATAAAGGCTGAAACAGCCGCAGAATAAATAAGATAAGCACTAAATTTGGTACGCTCTGCTACGGCTCCAGAAATAATTGTGGCAGCAGTTGCACAAAATACGACTTGAAACATCCAGAAAGCATAGTTCCAGGCTTCAGAATTACCAGAAGCACCACTGAAAAAGAAATCTGTTGTGCCAAAAAGTCCGTTGGTTGTCCCAAACATTAAACCAAAACCAACCGCCCAGAATGCTAATGACCCAATACAAAAATCCATCATATTCTTCATCATGATATTGGCAGCATTCTTCGCCCGGGTAAACCCTGTTTCAACCATGGCAAATCCGGCCTGCATTAAAAACACTAAAAATGCAGCAATGATAGTCCATACGAAATTAAGATTACTCTGTACCGTAGCTGCCGTAATTGGCGTATCAGCCATGGCGATCATTGGCGCACTTGCAACAAAGCCAACAATTAGCGCTGAAGGTAACTTCTTCATTGTGTCCATCTCCCTTATCCATTTGTATTCCCTTATGCCATTGGCAAACAAGCATCAGTCAACCTTTCTTTTACCGGAGTTCACCCCAGAACCACATTCAGAAGCTATTGCTAATGGGTTGTATCGCTAACCACTTAAGGGCTCTCAATGACTGTTAAACCGTTATAATCTGTCGTTAATGACTATAGGAACATCCATCCCCCATCAGCCGACAGATTGAAATATCGCTTGATTTGAATAAAATTGCATAGACCATTCCAACTATTTTCCCATATTTATATGAGAACTTTTTGCAAAAAATGGTGCTTGTTTATCCCTATTTGCAACTTTTTAATGCAAATAAGCCGGAGACTTTTATAACTATTCAAATAGATGGGAATGTCACATTGCATCAACAATGCAATAAATAAGGATGAATATTGACTGATACATCAAATAAAACAATAGATAATTCAGTCATTTATAATCATGCGTTATTCATATTGAAAAACCACATCATTTCTATTCCCATATGAAAGATTTGCCCCTATGATCTAAAATTGAGCAATAAACCCAAAAGGCAGCGTTTGCTGTTTATTTATTCATTGTTAGATCCTGATCTGTCAAGATGACTACACTGCGCAAACTTAGCTTACCTAAATAAACAGCAAAAAGTTGCAAAAACCATCGCCAAACGTCAATACGCTCTAAGGATTAAACCTGATTTTTCACAATTCAAGCACATCTAACAACGCTACTAATTTTGATTTGACCCGAGTTGGGGCACAAAAATATAGGCAACCGCACCATGAATGACCATTCCTTTTACTGATAAAATAAATAATAAATCCAGGCCATATATATTCATTTTCTATAAAATAAAATTCAATTAAGATGAACTAGTTTTTAAAAAATTAAACATAGCGATGAATCCTTTTTTCTCTCAGATTTGAATTTTTAATTGCCAGTATTCATCGCAGTACAGAAAGAATAAGCAACCTTCAATAACCTCAAGTCAGAATAAAAAGTAGATTGAATATCGACTCTTTCATATTGCTAAGAAAGATTCTCTACTCAGAATTGAAATGAACTTTATTGAAAGAAAAAGAGCTGGCAAAAACCAGCTAAGACATTAAAGGAAGAAGACATATAATAAATATAAATTTAATTAATCGGTAGTGTTTTTTTTGATTATAAATTTATTTATATACTTATTTAGAATAAGTAACTATTCCTTAACATGGATAATTACATCAGAGTAAATAACTATCATTTAATATGATAGAATCAGTTTACAATAGATTTACTGTTGTAAACTGATTTAACACAAAAATGAAGGAATAATGATTCAAAAACATCCCTTCATACATATGACAAAGTCCTATTTGATGTGATCGGCCAAAACTTGATTTTCGTAACTACGCCGCAAGTTGTACTGATGAATCCCATGTGCCACAAAGGTTAAACAAGATCCAGCAACAATACATAAGATCCCAACAACAATATTTTCAGTTAATGCTTCACCCAAAATAATCAAAGCCAAAATCGGTGCCAAGGCAGGTTTTATGAAGAAAACCATTGATGCAGTTGAAGCAGATGTTTCTTCCATCGCCAGAAAATAGCAGCTATAACCCATACCAGTCACAAATACGCCTAAATAAATCAACGCAATCGCAGTATGCCAGTTCACATCTTTCAGGAAAGGAATATAAGCGAATTGGTTTAATCCATCGCGGAGTAAGATCTGCGCAACTTCATGTGAATGGCTCACACACATTAACAGAAACATTTCAATACAACCGGCTAAAAAGCTAAAATATGTCAATGACAACCCGCTATAGCCGTATTTTTTTCGCCCTTTTTGACCAAAAATGCCATAAAGAGCAAATGTAGCAGCAGACAATAACGATAGAATAATGCCTCTGGCATGCTGTAAGTTCTCGGGATCAATAATAAACACCATACCAATCAAGCTTAATGCAATTGATACCAAGCCAATAAAATTGATCTTCTCATTCAAGAAGAGACAAGCCAATGGAATCACGAAAACCGCATTACAACTGAACAAAATCGCAACCGTTGCGGCATGTGTATACATAATAGCCAACTGAAAGAACGTCATACTAACGACGACGCATAGAAACCCAGTCCATAGAAAAAAAGGAATGTGAGAACGCTCAAACGTTATTCCTCGTTTTGCCAAATCCCTTCGGGCCAACGGCCACAAAATAATAGTACCTATCACAAACCTTAAAAAGGTCATCTGGATAGGATTAAAATCGGCAGCGACCATTTTCAACGCAATTTCCATTGAACTAAATAATATTGTCGCACAAAGAATATAAAAATAACCTTTTTTCATTATTAACCTTTCTGACCAACAGAAAGCTTCTCAACTTAATAAACATAAGAGAGAAGCGATAATTAAACAACGTAAAAACTCCCCCAATACAAATAGAGAGCCTTCAGTGATGTTACAAACTACCAATTAAATAACTTGAGATAACAATGTCTCTGACATGATTAGAATAACCCCATAGCAGTAAATACTCAAGGTTATTTATTAAATAAACAATAAATTAACAAATCAACCGACTTTTCAACAATTAACCCTGTTTTTTCATGATCACCCCTTGTTTATTACTTATCCAATAATAGATATTATAGATACATTTTATATCACATTAATAACAATTGTATTAATTTATAAAATTAGAGTGATTTTATATTTTATATGTATTAAATAATAAGAATGAATTTCATTTTTTATTTTAATTCTGAATCAAAAATTACAATTTAATTACTATTTATCCATGTTGAATCAGAGATATTTTCTAATGTAAAATTCGGATTAATTTTCGGAAAATATCAACGACCGCACAACATCAAGCATCATCTTTATCATGCTCCTAAGATATGAATCATGTCAGCTAAACCACGATGTTTTATCAATATAGCATTCGATAACTAATTAAATATAAATCAACAAATCAGTCTATTTTAAAAGAAGATCCAGTGTTTTTAGTGCATGAACAAAACCTGTTTCAGGGCTTGCCAGTATGGGAATAGTCATTCGAGTAAATGGTAAGACGGTTGCCATCGATGCCTGTGCTAAGACAATGACATCCACCTGGCTTGATATTTGATAAATAGCATCAGAAATAGCTTGTCCATATTGAACATGGTCACCATTTTGGAATAGCTGCCAGGCATTTTGGACCAAATGCCCCTGGATTTCAGGGTGTCGATTTCTCTGTTGTGCACAATGAAGCAATAATTGACTGGTCGGCTCTAGCGTTGCCTCAAGGCAGGCTAAAACGCCAACTCTATCATAGCAAACGGCTTGTTCAGCCATCGCTCGATCAATTCGCTGAATAGGATTTTCAGGCAAGCTGAATTCTTCTGCAATCCCCCCAAGAGTCGAACACGTGCACACTGTTAAATCGGCCTGCTGACTAATCACTGAAAATTGATGTTTCATATCACTCATCAGTGATGCAGTTACTTCGCAGGCAGCCTCGCTCAACCATGATTCGTAAACAAAATGGGCCACATCAAGGCGAGAAGCTAATCGTTTATGTAATCTTTCAAATGTTTGGATATGTACTGGCGATGTATGAACAAAAGCCAAATCAATATGCTTCATAAACCACATCATGCCCTACGAAAAAAAGTATCTCAGATAACATCTTTGTTTAATGTTAAAGTCAAGTGAAATGGCCATATGAATGACTGAAATAACTTTACATGTAAGCCGGCACGGCTTTCTCTTACCAGAGAAAAGCAACCAAATATCATAACGAACTATTTCATTTCATAATGTTATTTAACACACCATTAAATCGAAAGCCTGCTCACCGACGACAAAAGGCTCGGTGAAAATTAAACTGTAAATTTTCCAGTCAGTTGCCCTAACTGTTGATGAAGATCAGCCAAACGGGAACAAGACTGATCCACTTTTTCCGCTTGTTCAACACTACTTTGAGATACTTCTTCAATTTCATTAATATGATTTTGCACTAATTCAGCACTCTGACTTTGCTCATCAGTTACTTTTGCAATTCCAGTCGCCAATTCTGTCACCCGCCCTATCGAATCCATCATGGTATCGATAGCCTGTTTAGTCAAAACACTGGAATCCTGAGTTGAAACAGCCCGCAGAGAGGCTTCTTTCATCGTCCTCACCGCCGACTGAACACTCTCATCAAGATTATTAATCATCTCTTTCACATCATCTGTCGACAATTGGGTTTTCCCCGCCAAGGCCCGGACTTCATCAGCAACAACAGCAAAACCCCGACCAAATTCGCCTGCCCTGGCCGCCTCAATAGCAGCATTAAGCGCCAGCAAATTAGTCTGTTCTGCAATACCACTGATAACGGTTAATACAGAGCCAATTTTACTGGTCACTTCTTCAATTTTAGAAATCGCTTCAACCGCTTCCATCACACTGGAATTCAACTGTTCAATATTATGACGGGTTGCTTCAACCTGAGATTGCCCTTTTGCTGCACTGCCATAAGCATCATTAGAGACTTCAGCCGCCTCACCAGTACTCTCTGCAACAGTTTGTATTGCACCACTCATTTCACGACTGACCCCATTGGCCTGGCTAATCGATTCGGCCTGTTTTTGTAATGACAACCGGTTTTGAGCTGACAATTTTGATAAATCAGCGACATCCAGATCACTTTGCTTTGCATTATCGATAATCTGAGTAACCAAAGCATTTAATTGCACAATGAATTGATCAAGATAATGCCCTAACTGCCCCAATTCATCCCCACGGTGAATGTCGATTCGCTGAGTCAGGTCACCACCACCCTGAGCCAGAATTTTGACCCGGTGAATAATCTGTTTAAGGTCACGTGTAATTAAAGAAGGAAAGAATATTAACACGCCTAAACAAATCACCAGTGAAATAATAAGTATTGTCCATTGGGTCACTTGAAATTGTCTGTGAAGCATTTCCAACTGATTACTTCGCTGATCAGCCTGACTTAAAATAATCTCTGAAATCTTATCCAGATAGTCACGAGACTGATTAAACAGAGCCTCACCTTCTTTATAAGATAATCCGATTGCTGTACTACGCCCTTTTCTTGTATCCGATGAACGCGCCTGTTCAATTCGTTCAGTCACCTGTTGCCATTTAGGGAAAACCTGCCAAAACTGATTCAACAACTCGCGGATCTCACCTGAGTGAGAATATTCGCTGAATTTCTGAATACGTTCTTTAACCTGAGCAATGTTTTCCCCATGCATCTGCTGCATCACTTTATACTGATCTGAACGCACACGTAATGTCAGCATACTTCGTTCAGCAACCCATGCCTGATGAAAATCACGATCGGCCTGCTGGACGAGATTAAGTGATGGGAGTTCGTTATGAGTAACTTCAAAAATTGCATTCGCCTGTATACTCTCTGTGTAAAAGCTCCGGCCAGCTAATAACAGCACCAATAAAATAACGACAATTAATGGTATTGTTAATTTCCAACGAATTTTAAGATTATAAAAGAAACTCATCATTCCCCTCCCTGAATCATTCCACTAAAAGAATATTTACTGTACTAGTGGCCTTCAAGTTCATCTAAATTAATACCAATAGTCAGTGCACCAATTACTTTTTTGTGGTGATCAATAACCGGCACAGAAACTTGCACCAGATAAGACAAGGTACTGTCATCATATTCGACATCACTAACATGAACAGCGCCTTTTCCCTGCTTATATGTTTGAGTAAATTTAGCTTCATCGCCCTGCCAGTAATCAGAAGTTTTATTGGTCATAGCCACATTAGCACCCTGATTATCCATCAGAAAAAGCTCAGCAAAATAAGGCTTACTTTTCTCAAATTTCAGCATCTGTTTCGCTGCATCATTATGCATCAATGAATTCATGAACGAATCGACACTGGAAGTAGCCCGCCATTTCTTATCGCGCGCCTTAATCTGATCAAGGGTCAGGTTCTGACTATTTTGGGCTTTCACCGCCGCAACCAAGGCAGGTGAATGTCCCCATGTTTCTAGTGTAGGAATAACTTTTTTGACAATATCCGGGGCTTGCTCGCTATAGCATGCCAAAGCAACCAACACAGATAATGCTGCAATCATTTGTAGTAAAAATCGCTTCGGTTGTATTTTCATCATATCCAAATCCTCAATGTATATCCCTCCTTTAAAAAATAGACCATTAAAAAAATGGTTGTATAAAAAATAGGAAAGTGAGGCAAATTAACCACGATAAAGACATCTATTTGAGATTTTGCAACAACCGAGCGAGGTATTCAGACAATAGTGTGTCAGCGAGAGATACCATGGAAAATAGTCGATAGTTTCTCCACCAATCGAGCTTATGCTCCATATATTACCATCTTTCACATCCTGCGGTGATGGCGCTGATAACAAGAGAATTTACATCAATTAAATCATGCTCCTGGTTGATATATGAATATCTTCGACAACAGAAAGGTATTCTAAAAGGATTAAAATTCATATTAATTTATGGACTGGTGACTATTAGTTCATATTTGTTTACCGGGTGCGATCCCGCCCTGATTTTAAATCTGGAATGAGCTTCGGAATAAAGGATCTGTTAACAATATACTAATTTTCTGGTTGATATAAATTAAACGATCAGTTATATATTTAGAATATAATATTTCTAGAACCCATCTTATTATTTATTCCACCGGCTAACTTGTAATGATTTAGAAATCCATTCTAAATGGTTAGACATTATAACAATGACTATAAATAATAATTGAGAAGAAATAATAGCTAATAGCATTCCTTCAGGGAAAGGCAAAAATGCTCGATAGGTTATACACAAAAAACCTATTAATAATACATAATAACGATGCTGCTTTCTTGTATATGTAGCAGTACAAAGATCAGTTGTCATAAAGACAAGTCCAAATATCAAGCCACCCATCATAATAAACTGAATAAAATCAGAAAAAGCCAGCCCCATTGATTGGTAGAATAAGCAATATGCTAAAAAGCTCCCAATAATTCCCATAATAATAGAGCTAAACCTGATAAGTTTAAATAAGTATAACAAAATCAAGGAAGCTATTAATCCTAATTTAGATGTTTCGCCAATACTTCCTTGCCAATTTCCTATAAATAACTGTTCAATAGACATCAACTTATCGGATATTCCCAGATCATAATTTATTGCATGATGAAGCAAAGGTGTCGCAGATGTAATTGCATTATAATCATTTTGATATATTGAATAATGAATTAATGGTATATGTACAAGAAATAATATAACACGTGATGCCAAGGCTCCATTCAAGTAAAAAAGATAATGATGATACTTTATTTTAGCTGTTGATATTATATTCCCAAGAAAAAAACAACCAAATACAATTATGGGTTGGGTATGATAAGGTAATAAACATAAAAATATTAAAGCGCTGTAGATAATATCCTGAGATGACTTTAGATAAAATCTTGTATTTGATTTATCCCAAAAAGTATTATATATCAGATAAAATAAAACACCAGCACAGATAATTGCAATTATATTAGGCATTAGCCGGAATAAAAAATAATGCTTATAATCTATCGAATGAACAGATAAAACCTGATTCATAACACCTAAAATAACAACTGGTGAAATGGCAATATAAAATTTATAAATTGTTTTCATAATATATGGGGCGTAGCACATACTACGCCATTATCACTAAAGTCATTAAGACTGAGGGTATTTAAATTTAAATGTTACAACAAAAGGTTTAAACCATGGCGGTACGCCGGTTGCCTTGTCAATATGATGGAGAAACCCTTTTTCATCTGGCGCTGTATATTTAAGATGCACAATGTAAGTCCCTTTCCCTTTCATTTTAACTGAATGCGCATAATGAGGTCCATCGGCAGCCGTCATAGGTAACATTTGTCCAAACTGTAAAAAATGGCTATCACCGACTTTTGTCACGACATAATCAACTGATACATATGGGATCCAGGCACCATTTGGAAAACCCCATTTATTATCTTGTGTGGCGTGAACATCCGATTCCAAATGAATGACATCTTTTCCCATAATCATCGAAGAAGGGTCAGGTTTCATTTTAATGTTCAAAAGATATGATGACGCGATTTCCATCCCATCTTTATGGACCGGTCCCCCAACAGGATACTCTCGTGCAGATGCATACTGGGCCATCATAACTGAACTACAAAGAACCCCTACTAATAATAATTTATTTTTCATTTTAGTTAATGACATCTTTAATTTCCTTTTGATGATGTGAATACGTTAGATAACGTGACACCGTAAAAATAACAAATAAAACAATACACCAAGTAATAACTTGTATTCCCATTGGTCTCGCGGTATAGCCGAATACAGAATGCGCTAATACACCACCCCAACTATTTGAAGATAATAAAAAGGATGTATTCCAGAGCTGCGATCCTAACTGTGGCAAAAAGCCAATATTAGCCAGAATTCCTATAGCCTGACTCGATAGTCCCGCGGCAATTAATGCTAATATAAAATTACTGCTCGAAAATATAAATTTAAGTGGAATCATTACAATTCCTCGGTATAACGCATACGTCACAAACACACCTAGTCCAGTACCAATTAATCC
Organism: Candidatus Celerinatantimonas neptuna; assembly: GCA_911810475.1. Lineage (NCBI taxonomy): Bacteria > Pseudomonadati > Pseudomonadota > Gammaproteobacteria > Celerinatantimonadaceae > Celerinatantimonas > Candidatus Celerinatantimonas neptuna. The sequence goes on along the minus strand of OU461276.1, from coordinate 3,143,806 downwards.
ACCGATAAATAATGCGTTTTTTGTCAATCCTGAAGAAAGAACAATGCCATATAAAAATAAGACGACTTCTGCTCCTTCCCTCAATACCGCAATAGCAACGACGATACTAATTGCATAAGTACCTTTATCATTTAAAAATATAGATTGAATGTGTTTTTTATTTTTAGCGGCTAATTCACGCCCCTTAATAGACATCCACATATTTTGCCAGGACAACATAGCCGCTGCGATTAATAATATAGATGCTGTAAAAATTTCCTGACCATAACCAGATAAAGAAGATTCAATAATGCTTGTAAATTTAGCTAAAGCAATAGCACCTAATAGTCCTAATATAATACCAAAGATAACTTGTATTTTAATCTTTATCCCTGCACAAGCTGCTGCTACAATCGAGATGATAAGACCTGCTTCAAGGACTTCTCTAAATACAATTAACAATACAGCGATCATAATAATAAGTCCTAATTCTTATTCTGAACAATTATATTTCCTGTTAGGTGTTTTGAACTATAATCATTAAAAAAACTATATTTCCCTGCTTTTAATGGACCAGTAAATACTGATATTCTTCCACTTGGGATAGCAATTTTTTCAAATTTCATATCATAGCTTTCTAATTCTGCAACACGCGTTGTTTTATTGATCATATTAATTTTAATGCGCCTGTCTGATGGTACATAAATAGTACTAGGATTAAACCCCTCAGGCGTTAATTGGAGTTCAATCGTCAACCGTGATGCGGCCGAGCTTGAAAAACTCACCGCTAAAAATACAAATAACCACAAAAGCAGAAATTTCATTACGCGAAGTTCCACAGATAAAAGATGTACCAACAAAGTAACTTTAAGAATAAGAACACAAATGATAATTATTGTCAAATGGCAATATATCTTATTTGTGATTATTTTGTTAAGTAAGCTGAATAAAAATAGTTTATAAATCAAATAGTAGGATTATTCTGTTTGCATATAGAATTGGAATTTTCAGATTCTTTTCGACTTGAGATACAAATAACGGAACCAAACAAGGCTCAAAACTCGACCTCTATGCGAACAAACGGACTTGTATCGGATAGTTAGGATATCATCCTAACGCATTTAACACGGCAGCAACCGAATCAGCCTTGCGAATAGCTGCCAGTTTCTGTCCCTGTTCAATCAATAGCAAGATCGCCTGCAGCCCTTCAGATATATGCATTTCACCATTAATCGCCCCAAACATCATCACAATATCAACAGGAACACTACCTTCAAATGAAATGGGAGAGGCAAGTGTGACAAGGCTAAAGCCTGTTTTCAAAACGCCATCTTCAGGATGCGCATGAGGCATTGCCAGAGGGGCTTCGTCGAGCACATAATAAGGGCCATCCTGCTCGGTATTTTTAATAATTGTTTCAACATATCTTGGCTCGATATAACGATGTGTAATTAATGGTACGGCAGCAACACGAATCGCATCACGCCAATCATTGACCGAGACATTCACTTGAACAGCATTTAGATCAATTAAGTTTTGTTTAATATCCATATTGCCCCCACAGACCGACCAACTCTATTATCAGACTAGCAGTTCATGACAGTCTCTCAGTTATCTCTTTAATGATATGTGAGCCACTTCATCGATCCGTATATTTTTTATCCGATCGATTTACATTATGGAAATCTCCATTACCAGCAATAAAAAATTGTCAGAGCGAAGTCATTAATCTCTGGGAACTAAGACGGGTAACTAAAAAAAGAAAGCCGGCTACTGCCGGCAAACAAAGATAATCTTGCTTAAAAACATGCTAAGGAGAGTCATTCCTTATCAAGAACGACTAATTTATACTATCTCTTCATGACAACTACATTACCAACCAATCGATTTGCTACTTTGATTGATTTTTTACAGCAATAAAGACGAACGCAATACACTCAGATCAGACCATTTTTCATTTCAGGCAATCAGTGATAAATTGTGCTCCCTTTCGCTATTTTTAGCGAAAACATTACTCTTCATAAAAATATTAAATATAAGGATGTTATGCAAAACACAACACGATTTCGCCGTTTTCTCACGCCATTACTTGCTGGTTTACTCGCTGCCAGTGCTTTTTCAGTCCAGGCAAAAATAACTCAAATCCGGTTTGCTGTTGACCCAAGTTATCCACCATTTGAATCAAAACAGCCTGATGGCTCACTAGTTGGTTTTGATATTGATCTTGGCAATGCCATATGTGCCCAATTACATGCCAAATGTATCTGGGTTGAAAGCAGCTTTGATAGCATGATCCCTGCGCTTAAGGCACGTAAATTCGATGCTATTCTTTCCGATATGGGCATCACCAAAGCCCGATTGAAACAGATCGATTTCACTAAACCTATCTACAACACACCGATCCGGCTGGTTGGGCCTAAAGGTACTCATCTGCAGCCTACGGCTAAATCACTGCGTGGTAAACGGATTGGTGTTGAACAGGGCACCATTCAGGAAAACTATGCCAAACTTAAGTGGCAGGGACACGGTGTTGATGTCGTAAGTTATGGAGATCAGGAACAGGTTGAATCTGATCTGCTATCCGGTCGTTTAGATGCTATGTTTACCGACGCAGTCCAGGCCGAAGTGGGCTTCTTAAACCAACCACGGGCTAAAGGGTTTACATTAATGGGCAAAGCGGTGACCGATCCTGATATTGTTGGCCCGGGTACAGCCATTGGGATCCGTAAAGGCGATAAAGGACTCAAAACAGCTTTAGATCATGCTGTTGACGTATTGATGAAAGACGGTCAGTTTAAAAAAATTGAACAAAAATATTTCGATATTAACATCGCACTTCCTCGCTAACGCCTTAAGATGCTATCGACTGATAGCATCTTAACCCCCAAAAGGACAACCATTGATGCAGCAAAGATGCCATAAACTATTAACCGGCTCGTTAGGGACACAACGTGAGTTATCCAGCTTCCATTTTGGAGATCATGACGATACACGGGTCTACATTCAGGGATCATTACACGGTGATGAATTACCCGGAATGGTCGTCGGATGGCATCTGAAACAAAAACTGCGTCAATTAGAATCTGCCGGACAGTTAAACGCCTATATCACAATCGTCCCCCTAGCGAACCCGATTGCATTAAGTCAGCATTACCAGGGCGCACATATAGGCCGTTTTGATCAGCTCAGTGGCGAAGATTTCAATCGCAATTATCCTGTCTTTGGAGCACAACTGGCAGGGCAACTTGAAAATCAACTAACCCATGACTCATCTCAGAATAAACAGTTAATTCGAAAAGCCATTCAACAAAAACTAGAACAGATCACGCCCTCAACTGAACTCGAATCGTTAAGAATTTGCCTTTTATCTCTGGCCCATGATGCGGATTTGATGCTCGATTTACACTGTGACTGGGAAGCGGTTCCCCACTTATACACGACACCAAAAGCCTGGAGTGATATAGAACCCCTGGCCCGGTATCTGGGAACGAAAGTTCAATTATTAGCCGAACTTTCAGGGGGAGAACCATTCGATGAAGCCTGCTATGAGCCCTGGTATTATTTACAACAACATTTTGCAAAGCACTACCCGATTCCACTCGGGTTAAAACCGGTTACAGTCGAACTTCGGGGGGTGACCGATGTCGATCCACATCAGGCAGAAAAAGATGCTCAGGCTATCATCGATTTTCTGATTCACAAAGGGCTCATTCAAGGACATGTCAAACCACTCCCTGAATTACTTTCTCCGGCAACCCCACTGGATGCCTGCGAATATGTCATCACACCTGTATCGGGTGTACTGTTGCATCACGCTCACCCCGGAAAATACATCAAACAAGGCGAGCTTTTAGCCCGGGTACTCAATCCACTAACGGATGAATTAACGCCATTAACAGCAGGGATTGACGGTATCTACTATGCGCGGCATTGGCAGCGATTTGCAAATGCAGGCACACTGGTTGCCCGTATTGCCGGTAAACACGCAATCCGTAGCGGAAATTTACTCGTCCCTTAAACCCTGAGATATGAAACCATTTTTGGATATGGGATTAATCGGGCCTGATTATCCCATAGTAAATTGTTTCGTTTTATTCCGCCTGCCGATTCTTAATCATTTTATCCTTCTTTAAGACCTGTAATTTCAGGTTAAATAACAGATCTTTTAAATACATATAAAGATCACACTTTCTTAATCTTTATCAATGCCCGTAACTCAATTGGATGGTTACATTGGCTATGTCGATTCACGTTTGTATCCAGATGGATCGACAAAACTCAACTCGACTGGTTCAGAGGAATAGATTAAACCGTTTGGTTTTCAACCTAAAACAGTTCCTGCTATTCATATGAAAGTGAACGCGAACATCACTTAATTCAGTGCCAAGTAATTTCAACAAACCAGACTAAACTCATACATAAAGATGTTACAATTTTGATAAAATATTATGAATAAATTTATTGTCGCCGATCCTAAACTATGCATCGGATGTCATGCTTGTGAAATTGCATGTGTTATGGCCCATAACGATGAACAACATGTCCCCACAAAAGAGCTCTTCCGTCCCCGTATTTTTGTTATCCAGGATGAAAACAGGCAAAATGCCGTAACTTGCCATCAATGTGATGATGCGCCATGTCTAATGAGCTGCCCTAATAATGCCATATCCAGAGTCAATAACAGCATTCAGGTTAACCAAAGTCGGTGTATCGGTTGTAAAAGTTGTGAAGTTGCCTGTCCCTTTGGAGCTATTGAAGTCTCCACCATCACACTTGCTGACGGGTCTAAAAAAGCACAAGCTATCAAATGTGATCTTTGTATCACGCGCAAAGAAGGGCCAGCCTGCGTTGCAAACTGTCCAACCCAGGCGCTACAAGTTGTCAGTGACCAGACACTCGATGAATTAGTCCAGAAACGCCGTAGACTCAGAGCAATCCAGTCTTTGCAACCCTGGCATAGCGGCTCCAATGATGATGGCTATCCCAGCGCAATTCTTTCCGAAAAAGTGGCTCAATTAAAACACTCAAAACCCCGCCATGATCCTGAGAAGATCCCACTGGAAACCCGTAAAACAACATTTGAAGAGCTCTATCTGACATTCTCGCCAAAACAGGCTCATGAGCAAAGCGAGCGTTGTTTAAAATGTGGGGAACATAGTATCTGCGAATGGAGTTGCCCGCTTCATAACCATATTCCGCAATGGATTGAGTTAGTGAAAGAAGGACGGATTATGGAAGCCGTCGAACTCTCACATCAAACCAACTGCATGCCAGAAATTACCGGTCGGATCTGCCCGCAAGATCGCCTGTGCGAAAGTCGCTGTACACTCAAAGGGACAGTAGGTTCGGTTACCGTTGGAAACATCGAACGATTTATATCCGAGCAAGCCTTTGCCAGCGGCTGGCACCCTGACCTTTCAGATGTCAAAGATACCGGCCACAAAGTTGCTATTATCGGAGCTGGTCCTGCCGGTTTAGGCTGTGCCGATATTCTGGCACGAAATGGGGTTCACGCAACCGTATTTGACCGCCACCCTGAAATCGGTGGACTACTCACTTTTGGTATCCCATCGTTTAAACTGGACAAAACATTGCTGGCCCGTCGCCGAGAAATATTCAGTCATATGGGAATCGAATTTAAGCTCAACTGTGAAATCGGACGAGATATCAGCCTGCCTCAGCTTCTTGACGATTTTGATGCCGTATTTGTAGGCGTTGGCACCTATAAATCTATGCAGGTCAACCTGCCTAATGATAAGGCACCTGGGGTATATGACGCGCTGCCATATCTGATTGCCAATACAAAACATGTCATGGGACTGCCTGAGCTTCCTGATGAACCTTACACTAATCTGGAAGGTCAGCATGTTGTCGTTCTCGGTGGCGGTGATACCGCAATGGATTGTGTCCGCACAGCCCTTCGTCAGAATGCCAAACAGGTGACCTGTGCTTACCGGCGCGATGAAACCAATATGCCGGGCTCGAAAAAAGAAGTTAAAAACGCAAAAGAAGAAGGCGCTCAGTTTGAATTTTACGTGCAACCGCTGGGCATTGAACTTGATGATAAAGGCACTGTGAGCGGTATCCGCATGCAACGGACCAAACTCGGAGAACCGGATAGCAGCGGCCGGCGCAGGCCAAAACCTATCCCCGACTCAGAATTTGTAATGCCTGCCGATGCCATTATCATTGCATTTGGCTTCTTATCTCACGACATGCCATGGTTGACCGAACAAGGCGTCAAGCTCAATAAATGGGGTGAAATCATCGCCAATGTTGAAACGAAACAGCCTTTCCAGACCAGCCACCCAAAAATCTTCGCTGGCGGAGATGCCGTTCACGGTGCCGATTTAGTCGTCACGGCTATGTCCGATGGCCGTCATGCCGCAGATGGCATTTTAAATTATCTGAAACTGAAATAATCTTCGCGTCAGATAAGAAAGTATCTGCATTTAACAATCAACCACCTACCGGAGGTGGTTTTTTATTGCCTCATTAAATTTGAAAAGCCCCCCAGAAAAGAAACTATTGCCTGCAACATTCCATCAGCACGTTGCAATGTGGGCAAACCATCTGAAAACATTGAATTACGACTTAACAGATTTGACAGTGCTATCACGCACAATTAATGAAACATCCAGTGTTCTGTGCTGGTCTTTATCAGATGAAAGCAAGAGCTCAAGTCCGATTTTGCCCAGTTTATGGCGTTCAACGCCAACCGTACTAAGTGGCGGCGTTGCCAGAGCAGCACTGTCGATATTATCGAAACCGATCACCGCAATATCTTCAGGAATACGAAGACCTTTATTTTTACAAGCCCGCATCGCAATCATCGCTGCCACATCGTTATAGGCAAACAATGCATCCGGGGGTTCAGTTAGCTCCAACAGTGTACGGCTTGCCACATCAAGAGCTTCTTCAACATCCATACAAAACGGTGCGATCGCTTCATAATCGGGTGGCATCAAAATACCAGCATCAAACAGTGCCTGACGATAACCTTTTTCCCGTTGCTGGATACTATAATGTGACAGGCTACTAACCAAAAAGGCAATACGTTTACGACCAATATCGATCAGATGCCGGGTCGCCAGATAACCACCCCGAAAATTATCTGGATTAACAGAATTCATCCCTTGTGAAACTAAATCCACCAGGGCAACAGGCAAGCACAATTGACGCAGAGCAAGGAGCATTTCCGGTTCAAGATAACCGACGATCAGTAACGCATTCGGATTATGCTGACGGATCTTTTTCTCAACATCATCACCTGGCCCTAACACCAGAAAACTCAACGCAATATTATGTTCACGACAGGATTCTTCAACGTCCATCAGTAAGGACGTATAAAAAGAAAGTGACATGGTGATGTTATGCTGCTGATGCAAAATAAACAGAACACGTTGAATTTTATCGGTCTGAAGTCGGGAAAAGTCGTACCCCAGTTTTTGAGCGACCTGAATAATATGCTCGCGAGGCTTAACACCGATACCCGGTTGCCCTTTCAGGGCACGGGATACGGCTCCAGCCGAAAAACCGGAAATGTCAGCAATATCCCTGATTCTGACCGACTTAGCCATGAAGTAATTTCTCCCTCATTGTATTGGCATTAAGTAGCGCTGAGCGCTTGTCTGCCTAACCATGCTGCTCCACGGACACCACTACTATCACCATGAATGGCCGTGCGTACAGGAGTATTATTATAGTGGCCGAACGTATAATGACCAGTCAGATGATGCAGTCCATCAAAGAGTTGAGGTACATTCGAGAGCCCTCCACCAACCACAAGCATATCCGGATCTAAAATGTTAACTAGCATCGCCAGACTACGTGACAACTGGCTCCGAAACAGTTCTAAATAGTGCCGGGCGCGCTCATCATTACCGGAGAGAATATCTTTGAGAAAAGCCACTGAATCAATATCATGATGGCCATAGAGATGGTGCAATTGCCAGGTAATGCCCGTACCGGAGATAAACGACTCAATACAGTTTAACTGCCCGCAGCAACAACGATGTGCAGGACCATCCACCGCCTCATCATAGTGTGGGAACATGACCCCACAGTTAGCATTCATTCCCTGTTGCAACTGCTGATTCACCACATTCCCCCACCACATCCGGTACCAAGGATCACGCCAAATACACTGTGCATTTCTTTTGTTGCACCATCCATCGATTCTGATAGTGTAAAACAGTTAGCATCATTACTAATGACAATCTGACGCTTTAAAATTCCTTCAAGTTCCTATTGTAGTGGCTGTTGGTTGATGCTCAGAATATTGGAATTTTTAATCAGTCCGGTCGACGGTTCCAAACTGCCAGGCAAACAAATGCCTAAACTACATGGCTGCCCAACCTGCTTCTCAGCAAGGCTGATCATTTCAATGATCTGTTCGACAAAAGAGGAAAAGCTGCTTTTACAGGTTGATTCACGATGTTTAAAAATCACTTCCCCCCGATGAGTCCAAAACCTGAATTTCCATCTTGGTGCCACCGATATCTAACCCAATATTCAACAGACTGTTTGCTCTCCAGACAACCTCTGATATCAAGAATCTAGCGCATTCTATTTGATTAACAAACAAATAATAATACTTTGAAAAGCTCGCCCCTACAAATTGTCAGTCTGTTTAATCTGAAGGTTCATTGAGCGTTATAACGGCACTATTTAGGTGAGTATCATCACCGTTCAATCATATAGAAACGATATGTTTACTAAACAAATCGTTTTCTGTAAAAAATGCCAAGGACGCCATATCCTCTACGAACAGTGATAGGGCGATGCCATTGATTCTGATGAAAAGAGCGCATGCACCAAACCGCGTAAGCAATCTGATTACAGATGAACCCAACCGCAACATAAATTAACAACGTATAAAAGTTGGTTCATCGGGTGTTCAATTCACTTAAACAGAATGGGCCTATGAGCCAGCACTCTGTCATAAACATCCCCCTTACGATCTGCCCTGCCCTTAACCTGTCACATCCATCTGTAATCTCAAAGCATACTTCGTGATTTATCAACTAAACTTGAAAAAGTGTTGATTTGCCTCGCTGTTTGATTTTGAAAATCTATATTAGAGGCAAATTTTTACGACTTACGATATCAGTTTTTTCTACATTTGATTAGCACGACGCGAGGGACAATATATGCGATGCTTCAAACTCTGCTTAATGGGAGTAGTGTTGTTATTCTTTGGTGTAACATCAACATTTGCTTTGGCCGCGAATACAGATCCGTTATTTATCAATTTAACCAGTTCGAATAGTCACCGTGCAACAATGGCAATTGGATTTGGCCTTTCCCAACAGGAACGGGGTCATGCCGTCACCATCTTTTTAAATGACACCAGCGTACAACTTGCCTCGAAAAAAAATGCACTCAACTATAAAAAACAACAAAAACTACTTCATGAAATTGTCGCTCACAAGGGCAAAGTCATCGTGTGTCCAACCTGTATGAAATATTATGGAGTCAGTGAAAAAGACCTGATTAAAGGGCTGAAAAAAGGAAACCCCGATATGACAGGGGCCCAGCTATTCAAAGACCATACAAGAACCATGGCCTGGTAAGCTCAGCATTTGGCAGTTTATTCAATGCTGTTGTAGGAGCCAGCGAGGAATTGCTGGCCCTGAGATTTTAGAGGCTGTAACGAAATCTGAGTAACTGCCTATCCCCCCATCCATTTAGGATTTGAGACAGGTCGCTACGAATAAAAAGAACTCGAAGCACTTGCTAAACTGACCGGGTTCTACCCGTTTCTACGAATCACTTTTAAACAATCATATTTTTCTTTAACACCATCTTTTTCATAATGGTTTTAACTTGCTTTATTTCGATTAGTTATAGAAACCTGAGACTTACAGGCGACTTTTAATCGGCAGGTCCTGGGTTCGAGTCCCGGAAGGCCACCATATAAATCAAGGAGTTAGGTAATTTTTTACCTAACTCCTTTTTCTTTGTTTTTTTATTTATAGCATATTTATAGCAAAATTTATTTATAGCAACAGCCCGCCAGAATACGGCAACACTTCCCCGACTCTATCCCCTCAGTTCCATGCCAAATGCGCTTATGTGTAACCAATATGTCGCAGCAAAACCACTTGATTGAGAATCGATGAGGATCAGATTATCGATCAAGCCAAATCCGGATTTACCATATTGCATTAAATACGGTTTGTTTTGGGGAGGGTTACAATACCATTTGATTCCATCTCCAGATTCCATTTCCAAACGGTTTAAATTGTGAATGATTGAGAATCAGGAGGGTCTCTATAGATTGCCTTTGAAAGGGATTGATTTGCGGTTACCGAAACCATTTGATTGTATATCCGGATTCCATCTCCAAACGGTTTAAATGGTACATATGCTCGGACCACAAAAAGAGCCACAAAACGCAGTGGCTCTGACTTCACTTAGTTTTGAACAACATCTTATGATTGTTTAAGACCGACCTTCTCAGAAACGACAACTTTACCGATTGAGTCTTGAACCGTGTCAACAGCTTTTGGCTGAATAGTTACAGCGATTCATCCATTGTCGTGCACTCGTGATTACCAATACAAAACGATATTTTTATCGATGTCCACTAGTGTATGGATACCAAACTCAAGTTCAGCGATGTCCTGTTTATCGCTGGTGATTGTGCCGATTGATTGCTGCGTCGTTTGGGCCGACGGAAAGCAGGTAATGACGTTTAACTCTCCACTATCTCTGTGACCTAACACGACAACGATGTGATTGACATTATGATACTTTTCAATAATACGACCTGTTGCCGGGTAACGACCGGTATGATCTCTTGGCTGACTCGTATCGACTTCCAAGGTTCGATTGATCATGGTGACTGGTTCCCCAAGATCCACACCGGCAACGGCCAGCACGGCTGATTTCGAAAAAACACCGACAGTATTCGGAGAACCCAGACCATTGGCCTTTAATTTTTTTAGCACCTGAATCCCTGCCGAGGACAGCAAAGCTGCTGTTAAATGCATGACCAGTGATTCAGAGTCAGGAAACATGCTGTGAGCCGGAGAAGCACTGACTCCCGGGATTTTTACGACTGTATCTTCCTTACAAAAATCATCAGGCCACCCACCTCATGAAGCCAATGATATCAACGCATGGGCAATTTAGGCTGAATGATTGATATAGTAAATTATAAATATATGAGGAGTTTTATCTAGAAAGAAGATTGTTCCAAGACACCCAGAACAATAATGTACTAAGCATCTTCTGGCAAAGGACCCATAAATTATTCTGGATTTAAAAAAATCATAGTCCCTTGCTATCACTAGGCTCATGCAGTGGGTGGCCTGGTTTATTTGGCTCATACGGTGGATATCCTAGTTTATTTTAGAACAGCGACAATATATATAACCTACTAAATTTTATTCAATCGAATTTGTAACGTCGTTATCTCCAGGTTTCATTCGAATGCGTATCCCTTGTAATAAAATCAACAAGAAGACCGATAAGTTGGATAAAAATACCGTTATAAGGTAGTAGAAACTAGCACCACTTTCTGCATAGAAATACCAAACAGCGAGCCCTGAGCCTAGCGTACCGATCAACCACGTTGACGGGGATTCAGTCGCAGGAAGATGGCTTAATTTTTTTAAGATCATCGCGGTTCCCAAGACATCAACCAAAATATTCAGGTAGATAGCTAGGGATGCCTGTCCGGTGAAAAACCACAATAAAATACTCAAGCATACGAAGCACAAAATAAACTGCTCTACTCTATCTGGCTTTAATGCTACACCTCGTATAAGGCCTACAACAATAATCGATACTTGGCACAAAAAACTTAATCCACAGGCAATCAGAATACTGTACGTTCCTAATGAAATGGAGGCAATCATGGTGACAAAGAGAGACATAGCAAAGCAAAACCAACCACTCACAGATGGCAAAGATTGCCCACGACATAAAGAGATAAAATAAGGGACATATTGAAAAAAGCTTAAAAACACAATAAGTTCTTTCATTGACCCTGTAACAGATTCTGTGTAACTACCATTTAGTTGAGGTGCTTTTCGAGACGTTCCTCGAACTCAATAATAAATCTACTCATCGCTTGGGAAGACTTTACGTTTTTTAATGGCTCTACGAATGACACTGTTTAGTGATTCAATCGCGTTCGTTGTGTAGAGCGCTTTGCGGATATCGTCAGGGTAACTAAACAGCGTATTGAGGTTATGCCAGTGATTGCGCCACGATTTGGTAATTTGTGGGTATTGATCGTCCCAGATGTCGCCGAAACGATCTAATTCTAGCAAGGCTTCTTCTTCCGTTGCTGAGCGGTAAACTCGCTTTAAATCCGCCGTCACTGCTTTATAGTCTTTCCATGATACATATTTCAATGAGTTGCGTACCATGTGTACGATGCACAGTTGGATGTTGGTTTGTGGGAAAACGGCATTGATGGCTTCTGGGAAGCCTTTTAGACCATCAACACAAGCGATGAGAATATCTTCTACGCCGCGCTGCTGGAGCTCAGTGAGGACGTTGAGCCAGAACTTCGCACCTTCGTTCTCCGCAATCCACATGCCCATGAGTTCTTTATGACCTTCAGTGTTGATACCGAGTGCCAAGAAGATCGATTTATTGATGACGCGTTTATCTTGGCGGATTTTCAACACAATACAATCAAGATACACAATGGGGTAGATGGCATCCAAAGGGCGTGCTTGCCATTCAGTCACTTGCTCAATGACCGCATTGGTAACGCGTGATACCAGTGTTGGAGATATCTCGGCACCGTACCATTCATCGAAGGCATTGACGATGTCACGGGTACTCATACCTTGCGCGTAGAGCCATAGGATTTTATCGTCCATAGAAGTAAAGCGGGATTGGTGCTTTTTGACCAGCTTAGGTTCAAAAGAGCCTTCACGGTCACGAGGCGTATCCAGCTCGAACTCACCATCTTCCGTCTTAATACGCTTGCTGTTTTTACCATTGCGGCTATTTGTTGAGGTGGACTTTTGGTGTCTCTCGTAACCTAGGTGCTCATCCATCTCTGCGTTTAGTGCCGCTTCAACAGTAATCTTCTTTAGCATTTGGCTAAATTCGTTGAGATCCTCTGGCGTTTTAATGCCTTTGGCGGCTTCTTTTGCGAAGGCTTCCAGTTCTTTTTTGTTCATTTGCATCTACCTATCCTTAATTCTCAATAGAATATATTTTGATAGGCAGTTACACAAAATTAGTTACAGTCTCCTAATTGCTGAAGAAATATGATTCTATATTAATAGTAAACTTACTGTAGAAGAGAAATAAAGATTCATACTAATTGCTACTACCAACTACAACTGAGTATTAAAGTATCATACTATACTGGTTGTAAGTCATTTTTGGACACTAAACGTTTTAAAATAATACTGCGCACGAACTGTCAGCATTGAATTCGATATGCTTGCTACCACTTAAACCTAAATAAACACTTCACAAGGTTCCATAACTTCACTACCAAACTTACAAGACCAAAGTATGTTCGCTTCTTATTACGTTCCTGGATGAATCTTTGTTTATCAGCAATGTCCTTCTGCTCTACTCTTCTGATTTGAGCTGGTGACATTCCTTTAGCCCATAGAATTCCATTATCCCGAATAAAATAGTGAGATTGGCATCGATATTTCCAGTTTCCGATAGAAGGAAATAAAGACACTCCATTTGATGTGATTTTATATTGCCAATCTACTGGAGAAAGAGGTGTTACCACCTCCTCGCCGCAGCCACAGCAACATTTGTGAATTGCTATCTCATACTCATCACTAATATAAATCTTTCCGTTTTCTATTTGGTCAGGAATGAATTCAACAAAAACTGGTGTGATTTGTTTTACTCGCATAACTCTTCACTCCTTGAAATAGACTGAAAGGGTTGCGTATATATAATATTATGGGGTTCGTTACAGTCACCATGATAAAATAATTTATATTGCTTCCATACTCCTACAGCCAGCATAGCATTTATCCCGTTCATATCAGCAACCTGAATATTGCTCTTATAAATAGCCTCATCCGGATCGTCATCTTTAAAAACCAGATGCTTGGATAAATGTTCATGCTTTTCCGGAGTTGCTAACGTAACACGACAACTCCCACGCAATACTACGTCACCATCTTCTAACTCAAGACGTTCAATTCCAAGCCCAACATCGATGAAAGGGATACCCATTTCCACAAGAGAATCGGTCAATATCTTTCTGGCACTTCCACTATCAATAGCAAGAAAAATAAAATCACAATCTTTCAGTATCGATACATTATCAGAATTGATAAATTTATCAGTAATACAAATATTTTTGTGCATTTGCGAATACAAAGCCTGATAGTACTCAACTTTTTTAGGCTTCTTCTCCAATTCTTCAAATGCAATCGCTCCTGGGGAACGAAAAGCATTATGAGGTTCCAAAGTATCTCCATCACATAGGAGAATGGAACTTACGGGTGTTTTGGCAAGCTGATCTAATATGTAACTTCCTGTCCCTCCAAGCCCGATAATAGCAACTTTATCACCTTCTAATTTCTGACTAATTGCCGTAATGCCAACCCTGGATGAAGCCGTATCCGGATCTTGGAAAACTGATCTGCCGTCACGCTCTCGGTGAATTCGCCCTATTCTGGCATCGGCATTAGGCTCAATAGTTCTTACCTGACTAATAAACAAAGTATGATAGTGCACGACTTTGTCATAGAAGTTAGTGAATGGCTGTCCGTTAGGTTTATTGGATAGGTAGTGCTGAACAGTAAAGCCCTGGAACAATTGCCGTGAATTAGAGTGATTTATTACCTGAGACATTTCCCGTCCGGTACTCATAAAAGGCTTGTTTCCTTGGAACCACATTGTATGGTCTTTAGGTCTTGTATCCTGCTCTCCCATACCATTATAAGAACAAGCAAAAACACCAAATTCAATAATACCTGATGAATTAATATAAGGGATGGAATGAACCAACAAATGTTGGTTCACAATTTCCACATCAAAACCTTCGTCAATTAAACGGAGGATCGATGGGTTAAGATCGGTTAGTTTTGTTGACATTGAACTTCACCCCATTTCTGATTTCCACGGACTGGCCTTCAGTCAAAGTACCGTCCGGCATTTGAGGTCCCATGTAAGTAATAGTAAATAGAGTTCCCGAACTAGATTCGCCAGGATATGCAAGTTCAACAAGTTCCGAGATAAGCTAAGCCACCCACTCAGTAAACCCAGTAATAATAACTATCCCACTCAACACGTCCTCGCTAAAAACAAAAAATTTAGGCTTTTCCCTATACGATAATGAAATTTTTTTCGGTTATTGCAGGTCTTTACTCTGAAAGCCATGACTGCGAACGTGATTTCGTTAAATATAAAGGAAAACTACGTGTAACTGTCCGGCTCAAGCCGAGTTGAGTCATCAAGCAAACAAAGAAAGGTCAAAATTTATGGGGTTAGCAGCGCCGACGCATCTGACGCATTTCTCGCCCGAAGGGATTTGCCCTACAAGAACTTGAGAAGCTTTTACAGCCCGTCGCGATATCGACCCAATCAGCTGAAGTGATATTCAGTCGTTGCAGAATGGGCAATAAAGAGAGACTGATTGCACCGCGTTTATCGTCCCGAACCACTTGTCCGGTCAGCTCAACCAGCTCCAGATAGTCCGTGAGTTTAAATGGCAACCCTTCGGGTATATCTTGACGGGGATTGCCAACAAATGGATACAGTTGATTCGGTTGGGTCTTTTGTTGTTTTGCAGTTTCAACCCGTTTTTTCACACTGGTAAAGTCAGATGTTTCTGGAGTTTGACTTATTCCCGCTCTCACCGGGTTTAAATCGACATAGGCCATACAGGCCGCCAGGGCTGCTTCATCCTGCAAGGCCTGTGATTTAAAACGACCTTCCCAGAATCGCCCGGTGCAGTTGTCTTCCGCATTAGCTTGCCGGGCAATCGGTTCATTCAGCTCACGCATAAACCAGCTGATATCCATGAGCCTGTCCCGATAGGTTTGTGCGGAAGCCTCTACTAGTTTCAGCGCAAAGGCTGCCAGTGGTTCACCCTGTTCGAATTGCTGCGTAAACCGGGTCCCCTGATGCAGCTGATGCCATCGGTGAAGAACTTCCAGGGTTGACCAGTTTTGCGCTTTGGCCTCATTGATATGCAAGACCACATGCACATGATTACTCATCACCGCATACGCACAGATATCAAGGGCAAATACGCTGGCTAAAAACAATAATCTCTCTTCTATCCAACCCCGACGATGCTCAAAACTTTTCCCAGTCAATGCATCTTCACCGCATAAAAACGCCCGGCGAACACAACGGGATACACAATGATAATACGGTGTCTCGCTGAGACTGATTTGCTGACGTCTTGGCTTAGGCATAACCAATTTCCTTCCTTGATAAAATTATCTGTATATTTATAAGGGCTATCCATTTAGAGCAACCAGACACTACATCTAGTGTTTATCTGGTTTTAATGCCCTTATAGGTTAGGGGTTTTGTTGTCACTGATTGTTCAAGTAATCGATAAAACAATAGCCCTCTAGACCGAGATTTTCTTCTATTAAATCTAAAGATATATTCATCCAAATAGTAATCGAGCTGTCTAGATTGAACAGCACCTTGATAGGTTCCCAACAACCAGCGTTTCAGTAAAGAAGCCACTCGGTGTACCCCTGGCATGGTTTCGTGGGCTGGTATATTTGAACCAAGATGTACGGTCTTTTTTCTTGAATATCCCATGTTATCAACGGAACCATAAGCCGCCGATCCGTCGGTGTGAATTTGACTATTCGGCTCAATAACATCTTTTATGAATTGCTCAATGTTGTTTTTTGTCGCTTTGTCGACCTGTCGTAATCTAATGCGACCAACCCCTTTTGGTTCTATTAACTCTATTGCAATCAACACAACAAATTTCTTCTTATCTTGTTGATTTATATCGACTACACCACCAACGACAAAGGTTTCGTCTACCTCAACAAGTCCAGATAATTTATCTCTTTCAGGGTTGAATTGCATAACGTAATCTATGTAATATCGCCCAAGCCGTTTGATAACTGCCAAGCCCGAGCAAACGCTGTATGCCAAGCGCACTCACCCCATTTTTTTGATTGGTGAGATACCAAATTGCAGCAAACCAATCTTTAAGTGGCGTTCTTGTTTTATCAAAAATAGTACCTGCTGTGACAGAAGTTTGTTTCCGACACTGAACGCATTTAAGTTTATTTTTGGGAAGAGTATAAGGCACATTATGAGCCAAACAATTGGGGCATATGAAACCATTAGGCCAACGAAGCGTGTGTAGATAATCACGACAAGCTTGTTCATCGTGAAACTAGTCAACAAATTGACCCCAATTTTTAGGGTAATCAATACCCGCTTTGAGTGAAGAAGATTTTTTGTTCATCACTATATATTGACATTGGTTGCTCTAAACGGATAGCCCTTATATTTATACAGTATTCTATCAATAATTCAACCTGAATTGCTCATTCTTTGGTCGATGGACTCATCCGATAAAAGTCCATGAGGTGGGTAGCTTAAATGGCTAGTGAAATTTCAAAAAACCATGAACCCTTGCTATCGCCGGGTCCATACGGTGGATGGCCTAAATAAAGGAAGGTATACTCGGTCTATAGCCTAATTCTTTTGAGTAAACCCTATGAAGCAACGGTATTTGGCCTTACCTGATTCTTTATATCAAGTCATTAAACCAAGCAAGGTCAAAGATCCTAACCTTTTGCTATTTAATCAGGCGCTGGCATTAGAACTGGATTTACCACAACAACTACTGGGAAAAGATGCAGCAGAATATTTCTCCGGAAATCAGCTGATATCACCGGAATTAAGTCTAGCGCTTGGTTATTCTGGCCATCAGTTTGGTTCTTACAATCCGCAGTTGGGTGATGGCCGAGCCCATATGCTCGGACAAATCAACGGCTATGACTGGCAGCTGAAAGGCTCAGGGTTAACAAAATATTCCCGCAGTGGTGATGGTCGTTGCGCTCTTGGCCCAGCCGTGCGCGAATATATTATGAGTGAAGCGATGCACATTCTCGGGGTTCCGGCCATGCGCACCCTAGCCGTGACCTCAACAGGTGAAACTGTGTATCGACATCAACCCGAAGTAGGGGCAGTCGTCAGTCGCATCGGTCGTAGTCATCTACGAATTGGCAGTTTTCAGTATGCTTCTGCTCTGGGTGTCATCAAAGAACTAGCTGATTTTGCTATCGATCAACTCTGCCCTGAGGGGATAAATGCAGACAACCCTTATCTGCGCCTTTACCGCACTGTTCAACACAATCAGATTAACACCTTAGTACACTGGTATCGGATCGGCTTTATCCATGGCGTCGTGAATACCGACAACATCGCCCTAAGTGGAGAAACATTCGACTTCGGGCCCTGCGCCATGCTTGGTGAATATAAGCTAGAGCAGGTTTATAGTTCAATCGACCAACAAGGACGCTACGCCTTTGGTCACCAAAAATGGATTATGCAATGGAACCTAGCTCGTTTTGCCGAAACCCTTATTCCTCTAATATCAGAAAATGAACAAGAAGCGATTACTTTGCTGACTCAAGAACTGGACAATTTCTCCAACGCGTTCCAGCAAGCATACGATCAGATGTGTGCCCATAAATTGGGGTTTGATCAGAACGAACATCCTTTGATCTCTGAGTTTTTTGAGTTATTACGTACTCACGCCTGGGATTACACTCAAATTTTTAACCAGCTCTATCATTGGATTAACGGCGGTAACCCTCAATTACCAGGTGAATTACTTGACTGGTCAGAACAATGGCAACATGCAATTAATCACAAGCAGGCGTTGATGCTGATGAGTGCCACGAATCCCAAAGCCATCCCTCGAAACCACGAAGTCGAAATGTTAATTGAAGCCGCCGAGAATGGGCAACAAGGTATTCAGCAAAAAATTGACAACTATCTCAACCACTTAAAAGGTAACGTTTATACAGGCACTTCGTGGGGCAATCCAGATTCAGAATTTGATCATCAATATCAAACCTTTTGTGGTACTTAAACAACGGATTATGATTGACTCATTATAGACTTCCCAGACTTTGCTGGACACTTTTAACAGCTACAATGTAACTTCAAACAGGGGTGTTTATGAGCAAAGGCAAACGGTATAAAGAAGAATTTAAAGTTGAAGCGGTTAAACAGATTATTAAGCGAGGCTATTCTGTTCAGGAAATAGCTGAACATTTGGTGATTTCAACTAAGTTGCTATATCACTGGCTCAGCCAGTTAAGTGTCCATAAAACGAAGGTAAGACTGAGATATTTAACTTTATAGAAATGTTTTACAATCCGAAAAAAACGTCATTCGCATACAGGCAGTGAGTGATAACTAAGGCAATGATGAGATACGCCACCCACTCTTTAACCCCAGTTATGACAAGCTTTTCCATAAAAATGACCTTCAAGAATAAACAACAAACGCTTCTAAGACCGGCATATCCGATTTGCCCAGGTTTTACAATTGTTATCAATGATGCCTAACAATCCATAGTTATATTCTTTAGGGGTTCTGTCAGCGTAATTTTCGGGCAACTGATAGTCACCTTCCATCGGGATTTCGGTATGAATTTCTTGAGATATTTGTCGCCGTTTATGCTCTTTAACCTCCTCAGATAATTCACGAGTCTGGGTTGCATGTTGATTCATCACACTGCCCCATGAGCGTGACTGGATTTTCCCTTTTAATGTTCGCTGTCCAAACCGAAATACGCTCCCAAATTGCGCCCCGGGATTACCAGCAAGCTCAGGAACGACCATATGCGCCGCAAGCTCTGTCCCCAAATGTCTGATCCCATCAAACCATTCTAAAACAACCGAATAATGGGGAAATGGCCGGCCATTATCCCGAACAACAGATACGACACCTCCATCACCTTGACCATCATCTCTGTCTAAGCGCTTGTCCGGCATAAACGTACTCACGGTCGTATGCTCAACACCTTTGCATCTTTGAATTGCTTTGCGCTGCATCGCTATTGGTGCCGCCGCATGTCGTTCTGGTGTTTTTCGCTTATCGGCAAAAGAGTACATAGCCCACCTTAGATATCAATGATGTTATTATCAGCGTAGCTGTCTGGACAAAATAAGCAAACGGATCAGAATATAAGGTTAGGAAACGGATTAAAGCAGAATAAGATTGGGTGGCGGTTCTACGAGCAACACCCCGGCACTCGAGTCGTCTGCTGCGGCTGCTCCCTTCCGGGCCTGACCGAGTTCACAGAGTATCGATGCGGGGGAACCCGCAGAACCACCATAGTGATCGTCTAAGCGATACAAGAAGTAGCCGTTTAAACGTGTTGCATCTTAGCAATCGCTGACAAGAATGCAAGTTGAGATTGGTTTTATAACTATCGTTTGCCGCTTTTTCAAGCAAAAGGGATGAATCATCCATCCATACAATAAAGGCCAGCCTTCTGGCTGACCTACTCTGAACAAATATCAGATAAATTCTAGAATAGTTTTTGCTGCAAGGTATACAGTTCTTGCGCAAATGGACGACGCATTGTTTCAATACATTCGATAATGTCATGGTGAACAAGCTGACCATTCTGAATACCGATGCAACGACCACCGCGACCTTCGAGTAATAACTCAACTGCATAGCCACCCATCCAGCTTGCAAGAACACGGTCTTTACCAGTTGGTGCACCGCCACGTTGGATATGGCCTAAAATTGTTGCCCGGGTTTCGCGACCGGTTGCCATTTCAATCCCTGCTGCCAGTTCATTCACATTGGTAATGTGTTCGGTAATGGCGATAATGGCGTGTTTTTTACCTTTAAGGTGGCCTTCTTTAAGACTTTTCAGCAAGTCAGCCCGATCAAAACCCACTTCTGGAATAATTAAATATTCAGCACCACCGGCAATGGCAGCTTGCAGGGCTAAATCACCGCAGTGACGCCCCATGATTTCAATTACAGAAATCCGGTTATGAGAAGATGAAGTATCGCGGATCCGGTCAATCGCATCAATTGCAGTGTTCAATGCCGTATCAAAACCAATCGTATAATCAGTTCCTGCAATATCATTATCAATTGTGCCTGGAATGCCAATACATGGGAATCCCATCTCGGTTAGTTTCTTAGCTCCCATGTAAGAGCCGTCACCTCCAATAACAACCAGCGCTTCAATGCCATGCTGCTTCATGTTTTCAACGGCTTCCTGACGGATATGCTCTTCTTTAAATTCAGGGAAACGCGCCGATCCTAAAAAAGTACCGCCACGGTTGATTACATCAGAAACACTATGCCGCTCGAGTCTTTCAATTTTGTTCTGATGTAATCCGTAATAGCCATCATAAACGCCATAAAGTTCCATACCATAAGATAAGCCGGTTCGGACAACGGCACGAATCGCTGCATTCATTCCCGGAGCATCACCACCACTGGTTAGAACGCCAATTTTTTTGACCATTGGTTTCCTCTCAATTTCTGTAAAATTGGAAATTTTGAAAAAATACTACATCTGTTACTTTACCCACGCATTCATGATTGAATGTAGGAGCCATCGTTATTGAACACAACTTAAACAGATGTGCTGCTATTCCTACTAGTTATAACTATATTTTGCCATATAAATCAACAAAGTTTAATGACTCATATCAGACATTACGATTAAATTGGTAAGAATATTACATTGCTCCGATCATCTTTGTTCACTACCTAAAAATAAGGGTAGCTTACTAGCTACCCCTTACCCAATGAATTTCGTGTGAATTATTGATCATTAAGAGAAAGAATATTCGTTTTACTAATCCGGTGGCGATAAATTTCACGTAGATATTTTATGGCATTCTTCACATTCGTGATGTCCAGGCGAATATCATTAATTGAGACAAACCGTTTCTGCTCTTCAATCAGCTCACGATATTTTTTCTCGTACATGGGTTTTATCGCATACCAGTTGGTATCTAAAATTTTTGCCGGGTTTTCAAATGTATTAAAATATTGATCAATTGATTCTTCATTAAAATCATCATTACGGATCAAGTCAATCACCGCTTTATCAATCTCATCGTTATACCGGTATTCATCTTTGGCAAAACAGCGTTTAATGTAAGCCACCATCAATGTTAAAAAGTCATCGCTTAAACACGGACTTTTCGCAACTAATGTTGTCAAAGATAAGTTAGCTGAAGCACCAATAACCAGTGCATAACGTTTTAACGTCGTATTCGGGCAAAGCCTGTTTAACTGCACTTTTAACCGGTTCAGCGCTGTAAATGACAGTTTGTAATCACGCGGCAGCGAAATAATCGAAACAACTGATGAACAATTTTTAAAGAAGTGTAACTGGCTCATATTCGTTGCATCAAAACCACTGCTACGATATTCCGCAATCGCTTCCCGATAGTGCTCAGATTCAATCGGTAGAATACTAATCCCTTCGATAGCTGAGGTTTCTTCATTAAAATGAGGCAGATCGATCGAGCGGCAAAACAGGTCATCAATATCAACCGCTTCCAGATGAGATGGATCACTGACAACACTTTCAGCATAAGCTACGGCAACCGGCCCGGCTAAGCTCATAAACAGGTCATTTGCATCCAGGCGAATGGTTTCGGCTATATCAATGCCAGCGCGTCTGAAATAATCTTCATCATAATCTGAGGTCACAGCCTGTGCGGTTAAGATATTAAATATCTGCTGAGAAATATACTGGTTTGCATATTTCTCCATTGTATTGACATCGATATCTTTATCATGATTGCCTTTTTCTTCTTCGGCATAACGCATGATATCATTTGAGATCAACATCATCGAATTCCAGGGACGGATACGCTTCATCACATCTTCAGGAACCTCGTCTTCTTCGCGCTCTTCGTTATACGAAAAATTCCATTCCTCTGAGATATATTTGGTTAACAGCCGCCCGGCATTGATATGTAAGGCTTCTGAAATATCCAGATTATGCCCTGAAATATTTGGAAGAATACAAATTCCAGATGTAAAAATAGGCTCAAAGACAAAACTATGACGTTTATCCTGCGGTTGATTCTGCACCGAATGGTAATCGAAGGTTTTACTCAGGTATGAGAACTGCTGAGCCAGCCCAAATTCAGAGGCCATCCCGGAACCGGTTCCCCCACCCGCACTAAAGATATAGAAATACAATCGAGACTGGTTAGCCTTAATGCCACACGAATCAACCAGATACGAATGCATATGTCGCCAGCTCTCATTATGAAAACTGGCTGTATCTTTGTTAAGAATAATCTTAGCCAGATACTGCCCTAAAATAGGCGCATTACCCGCACCACCGGCATGCACTTCTGATAAGTCCATAATCTGTAGCTTGCGATACTCTTTCAAAAAACGGGCACGCCCTTTCTGATTGGAAAAACGGATACGACCTTCAATGTCTTTATCCAAATCCCCAAGCATCACAATAGGCTCGATCAGAAAAAGTGGCTGTGTTCGGGTTCGGTCCTCAAGTGGTAAGTGCTTACGAATCCAACGAACCGGTTCAAACTCCCGCTCATGGGCCGCTTTTTCCTGATATTCAAGTTCGTTGATATAACTGGTTCGGGCATTAAAAACCAAAGTTGCAACATCAAGCGCAATATTGGACCCACAACGACCTAATCCAATCAGACAAACAGATGGGAAGTTTTGCTCCAGTTGGCTGACTTCATCAGGCAACGGAGGGCTAATCTGCTGACGAATGACATCGAGGTTTTCCAGAATCTGTTCCAGATCACTCTCGGTATAATACAAGTGCTCAATGGGTAGATTATCTTGGCTCATCGATATGTCCTTATGCTGAGCGCCGACGAATGGTTAATCATAAAATAATATATAATTAAGGCTGAAAAATGTATTTGGCGCAAGTTTTATCGTAGTAACTCGTTAATCTCTATAATATTTTGAGACTTAAATCTTATTCCTATTTAAAATAAAAACGAAGCCAAACCATGAAAAAATAAGTTAACACAAATACCAAGCAATATCCACGCCACTATATTTGATCCAAAATCGATAATCTTCTCAAGGCAACAGATTCATCCTCAACAGGGAATAAACATTCTCAATTATTCTCGCTTATTTAAATGTTGTATCAGGCTATTTTAATGTGAGAATCAACTCTGGATTTGACTCCACTAATCTTCTTTTAAAGAATGAGACTTAACCGAATAGATTCAGTTCATTTCAAAATGAACCGGTATGAATAAAACCATTAACTAATGGGTCTTTTGACGACTAATTGCATTTCAACTAATGGATGCTCACCCACAATTTCACAATCCCGAATATATTGAAAACCAAATTTTTCATAATAGGATTGAAGATAACAGTGAGCATGCACCAAAATTTTCCCAATCTGTTTATTCTGCTTTGCACTTTCTAAAGCAGCCCTAATCACACGGCTTGCAATCCCCCTTCCCCGCCAGTTTTCTAAAATTGCAACACGTGCCAGAATAGCCTGGTGCCCCTGAATGGTTAACCGTGCAGTGCCAATTGCTTTTATGTCATCATAGACAAGAAAATGCAACGATTGGTTATCTAATCCATCCTGATCGAGTTCGCAGGGGATTGATTGCTCCTTACAAAACACTTCCTGACGAATATTTTGAGCCGCCTGAATTTGTTCTGTCAATTCACCAACTTTAATATCTAACATATTTTTCTCCCCCCCACAAAAGCGCCCCCATTCATAAGAATGGAGATATCATAAAATGACTACGCTTTAATCTGAGATCGCACTATTTCTTTTTACGCTTATCCGTGACAACCCATTGCCCGTCGTTGTAATGAGCACTCCAGCCAGTTGCTTTTTTATTAATCTCTGTCATCACATACTGTTCTTTATTTTTCCGGCTATAGCGCACAACCGCCAGGTTTCCATCAGGGTCTGTCGCAGGTGCTCGTGTCAAATATTTGAACTTAGGCGACAAGCGATCCGCAAAGCGTTGCAACTCAGCCACTTGCGGTGCCCTGGTCTCGCGCGATTTAGGGAATGTATTCGCTGCTAAAAAGATTCCGGAAGCACCATCGCGCAGCACAAAATAAGCATCGCTATTTGCACAGGAAAGCTCTGGTAGATGAACCGGATCTTCCCGGGGTGGAGCAACCTCACCATTTTTCAAAATCTTACGGGTATTCTTACAATCAGGGTTTGTACATGCCATGTACTTCCCAAAACGTCCAGTTTTGAGTTGCATATCATGGCCACATTTATCACATTCAACAACAGGCCCGTCATACCCTTTTATTTTAAAATGGCCCTGTTCTATCACATAACCATTGCAATCCGGGTTATTACCACACACATGCAGCTTACGATGTTCATCGATGAGGTAACTATCCATCGCAGTGCCACATTTAGGACAACGCGCTTTAGCCCGCAACGCCGCAGTTTCCAGCTCTTCATCATCACCGTCAGCAGCAACCGCTTCTTCACCGGGAATCAAATTGATGGTGCATTTACAACGCTCTTTCGGTGGCAGTGCATAGCCACTACAACCGAGGAAAACCCCTGTACTAGCTGTACGGATCCCCATTTTACGGCCACATTCAGGACAATCGATATCCGTTAAAACCGGAACATTGGTACGCATACCATGTTCGTCATTTTCTGCGGCATGCAGTTTTGCACTAAAATTCGTAAAGAAGTGATCCAGAGTCTGTTTCCAATCACGTTCTCCATCAGCCACTGAATCCAGTTCCGTTTCCATATTGGCGGTAAAATCATAACTCAGCAGATTCGTGAAATTTTCACATAATCGATCGGTAACAATTTCACCCATTTTTTCAGCATAAAAACGCCGGTTTTCAACATGAACATAACCGCGATCCTGAATGGTCGAAATAATCGAAGCATATGTTGACGGACGACCAATCCCTCTTTTTTCCAGCTCTTTAACCAAAGAGGCTTCATTATAACGAGCCGGGGGCTTAGTAAAATGCTGCTGTGGATCAACCCGTTCAAGAGCAAGCTGCTCGCCTTTTTGTACCGCGGGGAGCTGTTTATCATCATCTTTTTTAGATGAAGCAGATGGTAGAACTTTCGTCCAGCCATCAAATTTTAGAATGCGGCCTTTAGCTTTTAACTCATAATCACCAGCTTTAGCAGTTAAAGTCGTCGCATCATATTCAGCCGGTGTCATCTGACAGGCAACAAACTGTCGCCAGATGAGTTCATATAATTTTCGGGCACTGGCATCTACATCTTTCAAATCGCCAGCCATGACATTGACATCACTTGGACGAATCGCTTCATGCGCTTCCTGAGCACCTTCTTTACTGGAATAAAAATTCGGTTTGGATGGTAGATAACGCTCTCCAAACTGACCATCAATAAAACCACGAACCGCATTTAATGCATCCTGACTCAAATTCGTCGAATCGGTACGCATATAGGTAATATAGCCGGCTTCATAGAGTCGTTGAGCTAGCATCATGGTCCGTTTTACGCCATAACTTAACCGAACACTGGCCGCCTGCTGCAATGTTGACGTAATAAAAGGGGCTCTTGGCCGGGTCTTAGTCGGTTTATCTTCCCGGTTAATTACCTGATAATCAGTCGCTTTTAGCGCATCAACGACTGCACTGGCTTCATCTTTACTATGTGCAGCAAAGGTTTTGCCCTGATATTTAGCAACCTGCATGCGTACTTGCATCTGCCGATCAGTCAATAAATCGGCATAGATATTCCAGTATTCTTCTGGAATAAATGCTTTAATTTCACGTTCGCGCTCAACAACCAGACGCACTGCAACTGACTGAACCCGCCCGGCAGAAAGACCCCTGGCAATTTTTTTCCACAGCAATGGCGAAACCATATAGCCAACGACACGATCAAGAAAACGTCTTGCCTGTTGCGCATTAACCCGATCAATATTCAGTTCGCCCGGATGAGCAAAAGCCTGCTGAATAGCCGTCTTGGTAATTTCATTAAATACAACCCGTTTAAAACGGCTATCATCCCCGCCGATGATCTCACGTAAGTGCCATGCAATGGCTTCGCCTTCGCGGTCCAAATCGGTCGCCAGATAAACGGTATCAGCCTTAGATGCCAGTTGTTTTAATTCATTAACAACCTTCTCTTTTCCCGGGACAATTTGATAATTCGCCGCCCATCCATGCTCTGGATCGATTCCCATTCGGGTAACCAGTGTCTGATGTTCCCGTTGCTTCTTTAACTTGGCTTTTTCATCTGCAGATAAGCCTTTTGTCGATAATGGTTCAGCCTTCTTCTTGGCACTAGTACCACTGGTCGGCAAATCCCGAACATGCCCAACACTCGATTTTACAATATACTGATTGCCAAGATATTTATTGATTGTTTTCGCTTTGGCTGGCGATTCCACAATAACCAGTGATTTACTCATGCTCTCAAATACCGTTAGCCTGCATTATATGAAACAGGCACATCTATAATATAAAGGAAACTGTTATTTATCTTGCGGTTTATGCTCGCAAACACAACTTAAATTTACAAGCTTACTGAGCAGTTACACCACGCAACGGCTGCTCACAACTTCTTATGTTCAATATATCGACTCATCACAAAAAAATAGATAAAACCTGCTCTTTTTGCCATAATTTTGACAAAATTCAACCAATAATTCACTCAACTATAGTCAGAAGCAGAGACAGAGGATAGCCATGAAACACTATGAAGTAAACTTTGATGGACTGGTCGGACCAACCCATAACTACGCCGGCCTATCCTTTGGCAATGTTGCTTCTTTAACTAATGCCCAAAATGTATCAAACCCCCGAGAAGCCGCCAAACAAGGGCTAGCTAAGATGAAATCGCTCACTGAACTCGGTCTTGTTCAAGGCGTTTTAGCACCTCAGCAACGCCCTGATTTATCCATTCTCCGACGTCTGGGCTTTACCGGCAATGATGCCAATATACTGAAGCAAGCAGCCCGGCAATCTCCGCAGGCTCTTCTTGCTTGCTATTCTGCATCAAGTATGTGGACAGCCAACGCGGCAACCGTCTCACCTAGTGCGGATACACAAGATGGCCGTGTCCACTTTACCCCGGCAAATCTCGTCGATAAATTCCATCGTTCAATTGAGCCCGAAGTTACCGGAAATATTCTTCAGGCTGTGTTTAATAACTCAAAATACTTCTGCCATCATCAGCATTTGCCATCCCATCCTGATTTTGGAGATGAAGGAGCCGCTAATCACACCCGCTTATGCCAACAATATGGCCATGCCGGTCTTGAAATTTTTGTTTTCGGCCGCAGCAGCTATGATAAAACAATCCGTTGCCCTCAAAAATTTCCCGCAAGGCAAACCCTTGAAGCGTCTCAGGCCATTGCCCGATTACACGGGCTCACCGATGATACTGCTTTATTTGTCCAACAAAACCCTAATGTCATCGATCAGGGCGTATTCCATAACGATGTTATTTCTGTTGGCAACCAAAATGTGTTGTTCTACCACCAACAGGCATTTATTGATGCTCAACAGGTAAAAGCCGATATCATGCATCGCCTGCCTGATACTGAACTCGTTTTCATTGAAGTCAGTAATCAGGAAGTCAGTTTACAAGATGCTGTCAAAAGCTACTTGTTTAACACCCAAATTGTCACATTAGCCAATGGGGATATGGCCATTATCGCACCGACCAATTGCCAACAAACCCCCACAGTTAAAGCATATTTTGACGATTTACTCACTCGCAATACGCCGATTAAACAGATCAAATACTTCGATGTCAAACAAAGTATGCAAAATGGTGGCGGGCCAGCTTGCTTAAGATTACGCGTTGCACTCAATGAACACGAGCTTGAAGCGGTCAATCCAAATACGTTAATGAACGATGATTTATTTACCACACTTAATCAATGGGTCGACAGAAATTACCGAGATCGTTTGAATTTTGAAGATTTACAGGATCCATCATTAATTACTGAGTCTCATACGGCCCTGGATGAACTCACTCAAATCCTAAAATTAGGTTCTATTTATCCATTCCAACAAATTTAATATGCGGTTTTAGGTCGTCAGACTCACTGACACATACCGTTTTCATTAAAAATCCCCCTTGCAAATTGCAAGGGGGATCTAAAAACTGAAGAAAAATCACCGTTCAACGACTGAGAGTCGAAAAGTCCCCTTATTCAGAAAAACAATGGTTTGTAACGGTACATTCCAGTTTCGCTAATTTAGCTTTAATTTCCTGACGACGCCCCTTATCTGCCAAAGGACGATTTGGGCGTTTAGGCGCTTTGTAGGCTTTAAGAAAGTACTGTATTGCCTGTTTCTTCTCTCCCTGGTCTCGTAAAAAATCAGCATAAAAGTAATTACTATCAATCCCTTTTGGATTAATCGCCAGTGCTTTTTTCAGATATTTTTTCGCTTTCTTATCGCTGCCAAATCCAATCGGCCAACCGGGGACCTGATAATAGAGAGAACCAATTGTTGTATAGGCCGACCCGCCAAGCTCCTGACCATCATGTTTGATCACTTGCTCTAACTCTTTTCTAGCTTGTTTAACCAGGCTAAGTGCTCCAAAACCCCCTTTTTGTCCGGCTAAAGTACTCTTGGATATAGCCAGCCAGATTCTCAGGTCATCACGTTGAGGCTGCTTAGCCAGAGCCAGCGATGCCATTCGGGTTAATTGCTCCAGACACTGCTCTTTATTATGAGAGCCTTTAACCTGATAATTACAATGTGCCCACTGATGTTGGATTGTTATTAATGGAGAGTCAGCAGCAACCGCTTTGGCTGAACACACAATAAGCCCTGTGATCATCAACAGGCGCTTAAATGTCATAGTAGAAATTGTCATACCTCACTCTCCTGATCCATTAAATAATGACGAACTAAAGGAAGTTGTTTCGCCAATGCACGCCCGACCATCTGCGGACATAACTGATTAAGTAATACCAATAGTCGCTCAGGCCAGCCTAACCATTTCACCGGAGTTTCCCGTGTAATACTACGAATTACCTGAGATGCAACCCACGATGGCTCATCAACTTTTTGTCTCAGTCGCTGCTGCAATACTCTGGCACGATGATCATTGAGCGGTGTATTTGTCGCTCTTGGCCCGACATAAAGGACTTGCAGTGCCTGATCATTGAGCTCTCGTTGAAGGGATTCGCTAAAACGATACAATGCTGCTTTAGTGGCACAGTAAACACTATACCCAGACATGCCAATCGCCCCCAAAACAGAACCAATATTAACAATCATGGCCGGTTGAACAGCCCAGTGCAGTATCTCCTGGCAAAACCGGACAGGAACAGAGATATTAAGCCGGACCTGTCGCTCAATGTCTAATTCAGACTGATCTTTTAACATATTCAGACTCTGGCAGCCGGCATTATTAATCACGATATCGATGCCGTGTTGCGCTGCGTATTGGTTTGCTTTTTCCAAAAAGAGCCGGAATTTTTCATCATTAAGAAAATCAGCCGACCAGCACTGGTGCCCATCACCATATAATCGATCAGCCAGTGACTGTAACGACAAAATATCCCGTCCGACCAGAATCAAAGTAGCACCCTTACTAGCCAATTGTGATGCCATTTCCTGACCGATGCCTCCTGTTGCCCCGGTCAGTAACACCGTCTTATTTACAACATCCATTTACCCAACCTCATTCTCTGTGGGGTTTAACCCATTGAGCATCTGTCCATAAAGCGAGAAGATCATATTGGCGCTGTCAATAATTACATGCTGGTCATTCGAGTCGGTAATTTGATCCATCAGGCCGGCAAATAGCCGAATATGCTCCTGGTCCAACGTGCTATGTGAACGTAGGTAGGTCATTGCCTGATCAGGCAATGAAAGATGCTTTTGTATCAACTCAGCCATTGTGCCACCGATACTGACACTTGTTCCTTCGAGTACCCAGACCATGCCAAACAATGCCAGAGGATTTAGACGATCAATTTGATAATAAAGATAGGAGACCATCAGTTCGATGGCCGGATGAACACGCCCTTGCCCACGGTTTTCTTTAACCGCATCAATATCACCATCACAGGCGCGAATATCATCTAATATCCATAGATGATGTCCTTTCTCTTCCTCGATATATTCAGATAACGCATCCTGTAGCCATTCATAGTGACCTGGCAATCGAGAACCACATGCCATTAATAATGGCACTGTATGCTTCACATGATGATAAGCCTGAGTTAAAAATGATTGATACATCGCAATATTGATATCACCTGAGCGACAGGCAGAAATAATTGAAGCAGACAACATCTGCTCGCGTGCAGTTTTGGTGGCATCTTGTAACTGGCTAAAGAACAAATGACTCATTAATGATAACTCCTATGAACTTCATATCATCAAGCTTGCAGATCTGTTGCATGCTCAAGTGAAAAAATAACGGGATGGACCAGATCAGCATTCAACTGTAAAACCTGATCATTTAGATATTGCGCGACCTGCTGGCGACGCCAGCGGCCATTTCCCGTACGTAAATCGTGAAGCAATGACGACCCGGACATGCTCCAGAACAGACATCCGATACGAGCATAATCCGGCAATGTCTGATTCAATTCGGCAATGGCTTTTTCAAGCGATCGCGTGATGGAGGATGTCTCTTCTGATACACCTCTTAATATGACCAATGCACAAACACTCTTTTGTCCATCTCCAAAGACCACCATATCCGAGAGGATGGGCCATTTTTGAGCTTCACTTTCCACCCATTCGGGAGAAATATTTCTTCCGAAACTGGTAATAATCAAATGAGATGATCGTCCCTGAATATAAAGAAATCCGTCCTCATCGATGCGTGCTAAATCGCCTGTATCCAGCCATTGGTCACTCATACCTGCCTGGCCTAAATATCCAAGCATCAAAGACCCTTTCACATGAAGATGTCCTTGTGCATCAATCTTCAATTGACGATTAGCCAGTGGCTTACCCACACTGCCAACCCGATTTGACCGGGGTAAATTCAGGCTTACAACCGAAGCACATTCAGATAATCCATATCCCTGATAAACCGGAATACCCATCTGACTGACCTGGTGAAGTAAGTCCGGTGCCACTTTAGCCCCTCCCAGAGCAACGAACCGTAAACTCTGACAAACATCAGGCATCTGCCTGGCAAAATGTACTAATACACTAAGCAATGCAGGTGTCACGACTAATGAATGTGGCGAGAATTTTCGCAAAGCCATCGCAAATCGATTCGCATCAAATCGACTGGAGCCGCTAAGCCCGACAAATTCACTGCGGCAAATAATACTGCAGGCCCCAAGCGCCAACGGAACATACAATGCACAGATATTTTCAAGAAGCGTTGTTAATGGAAGAACACTTAGGTGATGCCCTAAAATCACGCGACTCTCATACAGACCTTTAGCTAAAAACTGAGCCATGTTGCCTAACACCTGACGACTCAGACACACTCCTTTAGGCTGACCTGTCGAGCCCGAAGTAAAGGTGATTTTCTGAGTATCATCGATTAAAGGATTCGGACAATCCACTTCATCAACCCATAAAGGTAACCCGGCCACTAACCCGTATGATTGAAGCTCATCCCACTCAGGCCAATCGCCCCAGAATGCATCGGCACTGCTCGCATCAATGAGATGGGCCACTTGCGATTCGTTAAAAAAAGTCGGGACAGGAATGAAAACAAGGCCTGCTTTCATTGCACTCAAGTCGGCTAAAGCCCAATTCAGGCTATTGTCTGCGCGAAATAAAACTCTTTTGACACCACTCTCTTGCAACTGTTGTACACAACTTTCTACTTTATGAGCAAGATCCCGATAACAAAGAGAAGCTATCTCATCGGAATGGACCCAATGCCCTTGCAGTGCCAGTCGAGTTGGATATTCAACTGCGCCCCGGGTTAACCATTGGTTAATCAAATCCATTAGCTTTCTCCTTAAAACGCTCAGAAGAAGAAATCTGCCGGGTAGGATGATTTACATAATGGCTCAGTTGACTAGCCACCTGAATTAATTCAGCACAAACAACCTGAGGATGGTACTGATAATAGTTCCCCCATAATGACTGTTCAGTACCGACTTGCTGAGAATAAGCACAGGCAATATGGACAGGTTTCATACCGCAACGTTTACATAGAGCAAGTAACGGTCCTGTAACCGTTGCCATGGCCCACCGAAACCCCATAGAAAGTAACAACTGGGCAATGGCTAAAAACAGTTCGGGAGCCAGCCTAATTGAAAACGTGGCCAACTGACCAATTTCAACAATCTCGTCGCGATTACATTGACGATTAAACAATCGGCCCAGAAGCGTCTCAGCAGGCTCACTAAGATAATGCTCTAAATACAGCGGTTTTGTGGCATCTTGAAAACCACAGGCAAAATCAATCTCACCAAATGAATTTCTTTTAGCCACCAAATAAGGAAAGAAATGTGGAATAGAAGCTGAAAATGCAGCTTGATAACGATTAGCAATAAATTTCTCTATTTCAGTGCGATCACTGGCATTCTCTGTTGCCAGGAGCATATTTGAAACGGAGACAAAATTATCTTTAAAACATACCTGCATATATCCAACCTCATAAAACGGTGACCTTACAGGTTCCTTTTTACCAAGATGGAAATAAAAAAAAGATAGATGACAAAAATTTCACATTTTTATTATTATTTTTTGTATAACATTCAATATGTTGAAAAACATATTTTACTAATTTAACAAATGTATATACTCAAAGTAAGAGAGCTTAGAATTTAACGAAAGAAATGATAACAATCATTTATAAATCGAAATTATTTTCTGACACTCGCGAATGCAGATTGACGTTTACCGTAAAACCCACGACCAAACGTCAACACATGTTTTTATACAGAGGAAAAACAGACAGGAACAATTTAGGGTGTTGTTGGTTGCACTGACAAAACACCCTAAATTGTTAACAGGAAAGATTATTGAAGCCAATCCCATTTACTTTGGCTCATGATTTTAGTAAATGCCTTTTCAACACCAGCAGAAACAGAATGCCCTAATTTTTCGGTCAATTTCTTTTTCACAAGATACTGAACCCGTAAAACCTGAACAGAACGATAGCGTTGCATCAAGTAGTCATCACTGGTGGTAATCGTGTCAACCAATCCTAATTCAATCGCTTTTCGGCCATACCAATGCTCACCGGTTGCAACCGATTCAATATCTAAACCTGGGCGATATTCACTGATAAATGATTTAAACAACCCATGAGCATCTTCGAGTTCATCACGAAATTTTTCCCGGCCTTCATCCGTGTTTTCGCCGAACATAGTAATCGTCCGTTTATATTTACCAGCCGTCAGTTGTTCATAATCGATATCATTTTTTTTCAATAACCGATGAAAATTAGGTAATTGTGCAACTACACCTATCGAACCGACAATGGCAAACGGCGCAGCTAAAATTTTATTTCCGATGCTGGCCATCATGTAACCGCCACTGGCAGCCACTTTATCAACCGCAATGGTTAACGGAATATTTGCTGAACGAAGCCGGGCTAACTGAGATGCGGCGAGCCCGTAACTATGCACCATACCGCCACCACTTTCCAAACGAACCAGAACTTCATCCGTTGGCTTGGCAACAGCCAGCACAGCAGTCACTTCCTCACGTAGAGAACCAACCTCTTTTGCATCGATACTTCCTTTAAAATCAATAACATATAGTTTTGTTTCGTCTTCTTTAGACTGTTTTTTTTCTTTCTTGCGTTGGGCTTTCAACGCCTTCTGATGAGCTTTTTGCTCTCCTTTGTTTCGCAAGTCATGGCTGACCTGCTCTTCAATTTCACTGAAATGAGATGAAAGATCATCGACAATCAATCCAGCTGATTTATGTCGTGATTTCATACTGGCGGCCAGTAATATCAATACGATTGCACCAATTGCAACGACAATAATTACAGCCTCACCGAGAAACAACCCCAAATTGTATAAAAAATCCACAAACGTCCTCCACGATATTTTCGCTTATTCTAACGACTACATCGCAACTGGCTAGTCCCAAAAAAATTAAATTAGCCAAAAAAGAAAATAAATGGCCTCAATCCAATATAAAAACCATAGTATCCAATAAATTATATTCCTCCAGTCTCTCTGATTTAATCCAGAAATATGCAGTTCAATGATTGAATTAAGCCCATATATACAGGCACCGCTACCTGATTTTTCCATCATAAAATGAGACAGATAGAATCTATGACTATAGATGATCCGTTCTTATTCCGTATAAATTAGTATTGAGAAAAATGATGGCATCAATTTTTCAATATTGACAAATTACAATTCAGCCTCAAAACAGTTCGCCATTTTAGATGATTTTTTCAAAAGGCAAAATCACAGCCAAAACTCGTCAACCATGGTAAATTACGGTATATATTACTATATCCTCTTGAATCGGAGCCGATAAATGATGAGCCATTCCCTATTTACGGATCACCTTCATTTCATCCCAACACCTGATTTTTTAATGGGGAAAACAGTCCTGGTTAGCGGTGCCAGTGACGGTATCGGACGCTGCGCAGCAAAATATTATTCCCGGTTTGGAGCTGACCTTATTTTACTGGGACGAAATAAAGACAAACTAATCGGTGTCGCCCATGAGATTTCGCCAACAGGCAGACAGATCCTCGCAATTCCACTGGACTTGTCCACGGCAACTACAAATGATTACAAAACACTTACAGCAAAAATTTCATCGTTTAAACCACAATTAGATGGCGCCTTACTAAGTGCTGGAATACTTGGAGATCTCTCCCCCATTACCGATATTGACATTGGCAACTTCGATGAGGTTTTCAATCTTAATGTCCGCTCACAATTACTCCTGACTCAGGCACTGCTCCCTTTACTTCTTAAAGCATCAAGCAGCTCTTTAATTCTAACCACTTCGAGTGTTGGGAAGAAAAGTCGTGCGACATGGGGCAGTTATGCGATTTCAAAATTTGCGCTGGAAGGATTAATGCAAACAATTGCCGATGAATATTCAGGCACTTCACTTAGAACGAACTGTATCAATCCGGGAGCAACCAGAACAAAAATGCGCGCTAAAGCTAAACCTGAAGAAAACCCCATGATTTTAAAAACACCTAAAGATATTATGTCGGGTTATTTATTTTTAATGGACCAACGCAGCATCGGCATAAATGGGCAAACTCTGGATGCACAACCTAAATGAATCTTTATCGAGCAAGAACTACAATTGAGCAGTGGCGTATTTTTCAGGCAGTCGTATCTTACGGAGGATACGCTCAAGCCGCTCAGAAATTAAACAAAAGTCAATCATCACTCAATCATGCTGTTGCCAAATTACAGGCTCAGCTAGGCGTTCAGCTTCTCGAAGTAAAAGGCCGAAAGGCTCAACTCACAGAAGCCGGACAAGTGATGCTAAGACGTAGCCAACTTTTAACAAAGCAGGTTGAAGATCTGGAACAGTTAGCCCATTCACTCGAACAGGGCTGGGAGCCTTCACTCGTTATTGCTGTTGACCACCTTCATCCGAAAGCACCAGTTTATCAAGCGCTTAAATTATTTTTACCGCAAAGCCGCGGAACCCGTATATCCATTATCGATACTATACTATCGGCAACAGAAGAAGCCATCACAGAGCAAACAGCCGACCTGGTTATCACATGCATACTACCAAAGGGAGTTTTAGGCCACTCGCTTAAAACCATTAGAATGCTTCTGGTTGCCCATCGCAATCACCCCCTTGCCAGACAAACAAATATATCAAATGATGATCTGGCCCAACATCTACAGCTGGTAATCCGGGATAACGGAAAACGACCTCTTTCCCATCACGGATGGTTAAAAGCAGAACAACGCTGGACTTTCTCAAATTTTTTTGAAGCTATTCAATTGATTGAGCAAGGCTTAGGGTTTGCATGGCTTCCTGAGCATTTGGTCTCATCACAACTCAATTCAGGTCAATTTGTTCACCTAAAAGTAAAAAAAGGGGCAACCCGTGAAATTCCTAATTATTTAGTCATCCCATCGCCACAGCATCAGGGACCGGCGGCCGAGCTATTAGAAAAGTTACTACTGGAACAATATCTTTAAAATAACGGATCTCGAGTGACATTTATATTTAAGCATGCTACTTCTGTTCGGTATCGCGATAAGCACAGCTAAGGCTTAACGACAAGTTAAATGGGTCACATAAGATAAAGGAAAGGCTTGCTGAACCTTTCATCGAATATCATTCAACATGAATCTCATCAAAATACACCATATATTCTGACTGATACAACCTCAGCCTGATATAAGAACTTTCTGATTCTCAAAGCAAATAGATGATAACCAGCTCTTAAAAACATCACAACGATTAAAATTCCTTCTTTCACTTTGGAAAATCCATCGAGAATCCGATGTCAGATCAAAAAAAGATAAAAAAGAATTATTATCATTTGTAATTCTAAAATCTAATCGCCTATACTACTTTCTGTATTCAAATGGCTAAGGCCATTTTTTATAGCCTGATTTATTGATTAAAAATTAACAACACTATAAATATCAGCGTTATCTAGATTCGTCATCGTATTGTTAAAGCTAAAACATTGGACTAGGCAAATACCTTTATGAAACAAGCACTATTACCACAACATTCCATTCCACTTCAGCAATTAACTTTGGGCCATCAGGCAACTATCGTACGGATTAAAGGGAACATAAACGATATTCAGCGAATGAATATGCTGGGTATCCGCAAGGGAACACAGTTTAAAATTGTTCATGGACCAGGTCACAGAGGCGCCGTTATTCAGGTCGGTGGGACTCGTATTGCGTTAGGCAAAGAGATGTTTGAACAACTTGAAATCAAGCCACTTTCCACCCATCACTAAATCAAGGCCGTCATCTCATGAGTGCATGTTGTAGCGTAGAAACTCAGAATATTTCTAAGAAAAACCCAGTCATTGCTCTTGCCGGCAATCCAAATTGCGGAAAAACAACACTTTTCAACTTATTAACCGGTGCCCATCAGCACGTTGGAAACTGGCCAGGAGTAACCGTTGAAAAGCGATCGGGTATTATGTCAGTTGACCGACAAAAAACGACGGTCATCGACCTGCCAGGCGTATACAGTTTGCTCGGCGGCGGCAGTACAGACCAATCAGTTGCCCGAAACTTTCTACTCGACTCATCCGTTGACTTAGTTGTCAACATTGTTGACGCTTCTAATTTAGAACGTCATTTAGCCATGACCGCAGAATTACTGGAAATCGGTAAACCGATGATCCTTGTTCTGAACATGATCGATGAAGCACAATCTCTTGGATTAATTCCTAAAGTAAAGGAGCTGAGTGCACAGTTAGGGATCCCCGTTATCCAAATGATCGCCCGCAAGGGGAAAGGTCGGGACAACTTAATAAAAGCCATCCGCTCCAGTTTAAATTCGCCACAATATGGGAATGGTGTTGATTATGATCACCGAATTCAAGTTGCTATTGATTCTTTAACTCAAGTCGTTCCCGGAGCAAATGAAGCCAGCCGGAAAATAACCGCACTACGGCTTCTTGAAGGCCTGTCCAACAGTACCGATGAAAAAGTTGAAAAATTACTCAATGAACATCAACAGCTGATCCAGGAACAATTTGATGAAGACCCTGCGGATATCGTTGCTGCCGCCCGCTTTGACTGGGCCATAAAAACAGCAAAACAAGCCTTTTCCAAAGGGGAAACAAACTCCAACCGGCAAAAAATCACAACTCGCTTAGATAATATAGTTCTGAGTGACTGGTTTGGGGTTCCTATCTTTTTAATCGTACTTTATTGTGTTTTTGTCGTCAGCTTCAGCGGCGGTAATATTCTATTGGATTTCTTTGACCAGGCCTCTTCAGCTCTATTGATCAATGGTGTTGGCCATCTGTTATATCTGACAGGTTTGCCAAGTTGGTTAGTCGCCGTTGTTGCAGGTGGTATAGGTGGCGGGCTCAACCTGGTAATCACTTTCATTCCGCCTATTGGCCTGACATTTCTGTTTCTGGCATTACTTGATGACTCAGGCTATATGGCTCGGGCAGCCTATTCAATGGATCGTTTAATGCGCCGAATTGGTTTGCCGGGCAATGCGCTCGTTCCGATGGTCATTGGATTCGGTTGTAATGTCCCTGCAATTATGGGGTCACGGATTATTGAAGATCACCGAGGACGACTCCTGACAGTTCTCATGCAACCATTCATGTCTTGCTCTGCCCGACTAACCATTTATATGGCATTTGCCGTAGTCTTCTTCAGAGAAAATGGTGGTCAGGTTGTCTTTTTGCTTTATATCATTGGAATTATTGTCGCATTCTTTACCGCATGGTTACTCGGCAAAACAGCATTGAGAGGAAAGCCACAATCATTTGTAATGGAGCTTCCTCCTTACCGGTTACCAAGCTTACAGAGTGTTGTACTGCAAAGCTGGCATCGTCTGAAAATATTCATGTTCAGAGTAGGCCGGGTTATTGCGGTGATCGGCGTTATCCTATTTATTTTACCGGGAATTGGTTGGCACAACGGAAAATTGACTACTACCGATATCGATCATTCATTACTTGCTCAGGGTAGCCGTGCTATTGCACCGTTATTTACGCCAATGGGACTTAAAGAAGATAACTGGCCGGCAGTTTCAGGATTAATTGCCGGTGCAGCAGCAAAGGAAATTGTGATAGGAACCATGAACGGGATCTATCAGCGGCAAAGCGCCGATGATTCAATGGAACAATACAAAGACCCTGATATTTGGGGAGAGCTAAAAAATGCTTTAGCCACAATTCCGGAAAATGCAAAAACCTTTTTAACAACATTGGATGATCCACTGGGAATATCCAGCCTTAGGAACAACAGTGATGCGCGCCAAGCTTCGGGGGCAAGTAGTGCGACATTAAAAGCCTTAGGTAGCAACTTTACCGCACTATCAGCTTTTGCCTATCTGATTTTCGTATTATTGTATATGCCTTGTGCAAGCACCATGGGTGCACTTCGCCGGGAAATTGGCTGGGGCTGGATGATCTTCTCCTCTGTTTATGGTGTTGCACTTGGCTGGGCCGGTGGTACAGTTATTTATCAGCTTGGGACTTATAGTGAGCACCCAACGACATCATTAGCTTGGAGTGCCGGTATTATTATTGCCTTTGTTGCCCTTGTGATTGGATTACGGTTATACGGCCGCTCTCAGACCTCACCCCAAATGATGGAACAACCACTATGAATCCATTGTTTGCCGTTCGTAATTTAATGAGACAACTTAATATAGCCAGCTCAGCGCATATTGCCTATGAATTACAGTTACCTGTCGATGTTGTAGATGACATGCTTATCCACTGGCAACGCAGAGGGTTTATCGAACCTCTTGAGTCTATCAGTAGCGGTGGATGTACAAGTGGGAAATGCGGTAGTTGTTCAAGTGGCGGTTGTACCCCGGTAAAACAGTACCGCTGGATACAACAGACAACCCATTAGCTGGCAAGCAATCATAACTCATCAATCAATTCGGTTTAGGCCAGTCCCTGTAACCGAAATTTAAATACAAACAATCCATGATGTTCCCATCATGGATTGACTTTAAAATGAACACCATCTTATTCTCCTGTGTATACTTGGATCCATAATTTATGATGATCCCCCCCAACTTGCAACGCCAACATCACCAAGCTAAACTCTTGCGCAACAAATGAGGAGTTAATTATGGCTAGCCTACAAGATCAGCTGAGTCAGCTTGTCTACAGCACCGATAAAGGTCGTATCGATCCGCAACCCGAGCCGGAAGAAATTCCACAAGGGGATGGAGTCATAAAAATCCAACGTGAAACCAAAGGCCGTAAAGGGAAGGGGGTCACTGTACTTAGTGGATTTGACGTATCTCAAGAAGAGCTCAAAACACTGGCTAAATCACTTAAAAAGTTCTGTGGTGTCGGTGGTAGTACAAAAGATTACACCATTGAAATTCAAGGTGATAAACGTGACGCCATCGAAAAATGGCTGAAAACACAAGGATATCGGTCTAAACGGATTGGAGGCTAACCCGGATTGAACACCGAAGCTGCATTATCCCAGACCAAGAATGATAACTCAGTCACCGACAAGGGCCTGCAAAGGCCCTTGTCTATAGTATTGATTAAAATAGCGCAGCATTCAGCCACAAGTGAACCACAATAGCACCGACATAACCTAGCGCAATCGCAGGCAACCAACGTAAATGGCCAAAGAATGTATACATTCCCCTCGCCTGTCCCATCAATGCAACCCCTGCGGCAGAACCGATTGACAATAAACTGCCCCCGATACCAGCTGTCATTGTAACTAAAAGCCATTCGCCCAAACTCATTGTCGGATGCATGGTTAATACAGCAAACATCACAGGAATATTATCAACAACTGAACTTAACAACCCAACTGCAATGTTGGCATAAGTCGGATTCCAATGGTGATACATTACATTAGATGCCAAGTCTAAATATCCAATGAATCCCAATCCTCCGACACACATGACAACGCCATAAAAAAATAACAGCGTATCCCACTCAGCCTGAGCAATTCGATGGAAAACATCAAACGGAACGACACTCCCCAGATACCTTAATTCATCATCATCTTTCACATTACGTTTGAGTGAAGCCAGTTTTTTAGGAAAACTCCGGCGCAGGTAAAAACCCAAACACTGTAAATAGCCTAAACCAAACATCATGCCCATAACCGGAGGTAAATCCATGCAGTTATGGCCAACAACAGCGGTACAGATAGTGAGCAGGAACAACAAGATAATTCGCCTTGCTCCTCGTTTTAAAGGAATATCCTCACTGCTACTCTGAACCGGCCCTTTTTTAATAAAGAAAGTCATAATCACAGCAGGGATAACAAAGTTGACAACAGCCGGCAGAAACAATTTAAAGAACTGATTAAATTCAACCACGCCTTTTTGCCAGACCATCAAGGTTGTAATGTCACCGAATGGACTAAATGCACCTCCCGCATTCGCTGCAATAACAATATTAATACAAGCCATATTAATAAAACGTTTTTCACCTTTGGCTACTTTAATCACAACTGTACACATCAATAGCGCAGTCGTCATATTATCGGCGACTGGTGAAATAAAGAATGCAAATATCCCCGTCAACCAAAACAATGTCCGATATGAGAGCTGTTTACTAACCAACCAACTTCTCAATCCGTCAAAAACTCCCCGCTCTTCCATTGCATTGATATAGGTCATCGCAACTAGAAGGAATAAAAGCAGTTCTGCATATTCTTCAAGGTTACTACTGAACGCCTGTTCAACCCATGGAGCATGGGCTGTTCCCCGTTCCGCAATCCCGATGGCAAACCAGATAATACCCGCAGCAATTAATACGGGTTTAGATTTATGTAATTGAGTCCATTCTTCGCTGGCAACGAGTAAATAAGCAACGATAAAGGCAATAAGTGCTAGCCAAGCCGTGGGAGTTCCTACGAGATGGATATGAGGTGAAGCTGCCTGTTCTGCAAAAGCGGGAAAGCTAAAACCAAATAGCAGCAGAGTTACCCAACAAATATTCCGAAACATCTTGAGTCCTGTACGCATGAAATGAATACCAACAGCACATAATGCCGATAACCGGGCGATATGCTGTGATATAAAACTCAAACAGGTTACAGCAGGAGACGTCACTCGTACTTCTACTATCCCTGTCTACCTGTCAATCTGAAAAAAGTTGATAATCCATTGTTATACGCAGAATAATCATCTGATTTGATAAAGATCAGATGCCTGATAAAAATTGAAAATATATTTCATTTTTGCAATTTGCTTACGACAACAAAATAACCTCTTTGCTAATGTAATTTACATTTTGGCTATAATCAACGGGAAAACAATGGGGTAAAGCATCGGCGAAGAAAGTTAAAAACGTTATAAATTGACAGAATAATCAGCCAATTCAATATTAATTTTTCTTCTTTGTAAATAAAAAGCATCTCATTTGAATTTTAAATCTCTTTACCAAATCAATGCTAAAACAAAAAAACATCCTTATATGTCATCACAACACAAAGGATGTTTTTCGCTTAACGCAATAACGGCTCAAATCATAAATATGAATTAAATTGACGATTACCTATCCCAATACATACTTGATCATAACCCCGGCAGCCACAGCAGAACCAATAACTCCGGCAACATTTGGGCCCATCGCATGCATTAACAAGAAATTCTGAGAATCAGCTTCAAGACCAATTTTATTTGAAACCCTTGCAGCCATTGGCACTGCGGATACCCCGGCAGATCCAATTAATGGATTGAGTTTATTTTTTGAAAAACAATTCAACAATTTTGCCATTAAGACACCCGCAGCAGTTCCGACACAAAATGCGATAATGCCCAACACTAAAATTCCGATAGTTTGTGGTTGCAAAAATTTATCGGCCATGAGTTTTGAACCCACTGATATCCCAAGGAATATTGTGACAATATTAATTAATGCATTTTGCGTGGTATCTGAAAGCCTTTCGACAACCCCACATTCACGCATCAAATTACCAAAGCAAAACATACCTAAAAGCGGCGTTGCAGAAGGAAGTAGCATCGCAATTAACAAAACAAGCATTAATGGAAAACAGATTTTCTCAATCTGGTGCACTTTACGTAATTGCTGCATCTTGATC
The DNA here is from genome assembly GCA_911810475.1 of Candidatus Celerinatantimonas neptuna. Classification (NCBI taxonomy): domain Bacteria; kingdom Pseudomonadati; phylum Pseudomonadota; class Gammaproteobacteria; family Celerinatantimonadaceae; genus Celerinatantimonas; species Candidatus Celerinatantimonas neptuna. The sequence continues at coordinate 3,100,247 of OU461276.1, read as the reverse complement.
TTACGTTCAGACGGAGTTGTCAACGCACGCATGATTGGAGGCTGAATCAATGGAACCAGTGCCATATATGAATATGCAGCCACAGCAATAGCACCAAGTAGTTCAGGAGATAACAAACTGGATACGTAAATGGCTGTCGGACCATCGGCACCACCAATAATACCGACTGAAGCTGCCTGAGCAATGCTGAAATGCATAATCCCAAGTGAACTTAAACCCAACGCTCCAAGTACGGTCGTAAAAATACCGAACTGTGCAGCAGCGCCTAATAACAGAGTTTTTGGATTTGCCAGCAACGGTCCAAAATCTGTTAATGCTCCAACCCCCATAAAAATAATTAACGGGCCGGAACCTGATGCAATAGCCAACTCATAAAATTGATACAGCATCCCATCCGAATAATGATACTGTCGAGCAATCAAATGTAACTCAACAAGTTGTTTTGGCGTTGCACTGGCAATGGCATCTTTAATTGCTGAAACCGATACATGATCCACATGTAAGAGCAATGCAAATGCTTTGAGTACATCCGGCTGTGCCCCATGCAATGCATTTTCGACAGCGGATAAGGCCAGACCAGCATCCGGTAAATTAGCCAATATACCGCCAAACCCTATAGGAACCAGTAGGAGCGGCTCAAAGTGTTTTACAATGGCAAGATACAAAAGTATCAAGCTGATCACAATCATCACGGCCTGTCCCCACGTCAAATAGAACAAACCGAATTCGTTAATTAAACCAACAATACTATTTATCATGTCCATTAATCCATTAAGCAATCATTAACAGAGATTCACCAACCTGAACTGTATCCCCTTCATGGATATCTATTCTTTGGACAGTACCTGAGCGGGAAGCTCTGATTTCAGTCTCCATCTTCATTGCTTCAAGGATTAATAAAACATCCCCTTCGTGAACCTGTTGGCCTTGTTTAATATGGATTTTCCAAATATTACCCGCCAATGGTGCAGACATAATTTCCCCTTCTCCAGCAGGAACCGGAGCAGGTGTTGATGCAGGTTCAATTGCAGTCGAGGTTTTATTCGTGGATGCCTGAACATCTGTAATATCGCCACCTTCATCGACTTGAACGACATAACTTTGATTGTTGACGGTTATGGTGTAAATACTTGAACCACTTTGAGTACCTTTCACAGGAGTGGTCATTTTAGCTTGTGACGCTTTTGCACAAGAGAGTTGTTCAAATACTTCAGGATGATCGCGATTCTCTAAAAATTTCCAACCAACCTTATCAAATAAAGCGATAATCAAGACATCTTCGATCACATTTTTAGCCAGATGAACATTTTTACTGCTTGCCTGCCCTGTGACTTCTTTTGTTAATTTTTCCATTTCTGGTTCTAAATAATCAGCAGGACGACTGACAATAGGTGGTTTGCCATCTAAGACACGGACCTGTAACTGACTATCAACCGGCATCGGAGTTTTACCATATTCCCCACGAAGCACACCGGCTGTTTCTTTGGTAATATTTTTATAGCGCTCACCCAACATGACATTGATAACCGCTTGTGTACCAACAATCTGTGATGTCGGAGTGACTAATGGAGGATATCCTAAATCTTTACGAACAACGGGGATCTCTTCTAAAACCTGATCTAATTTATCCAGTGCATTTTGCTGCTTGAGCTGGTTTTCCATATTAGTCAACATACCACCAGGTACCTGCGCCACCAAAATTCGCGAATCAGCACCTTTTAACTGACCTTCAAACTCAGCATATTTTTTACGGATATCCCGAAAATAAGCCGCAATGTCACCTAATTTAGCAATATCTAAGCCGGTATCATAAACGGTATTTTTAAGTGCAGCTACAATGGATTCAGTTGCCGGATGCCCGTAAGTACCACTCATTGACGAAATCGCCGTATCAACGCAGTCAACACCGGCCTCAATGGATTTTATCAGCGTCATATCAGCCAGCCCGGCGGTTGAATGACAGTGTAAATGCAAAGGAACATCCACCTGTTTTTTTAACTCGCCAATCAGTTCACTCGCTGCAAATGGAGTCAATATTCCAGCCATATCCTTGATTGCAATCGAATCTACACCGTCTTCAGATAATTGCTGTGCAACATCAATCCAGGTATTCAGATGGTGTGCAGGACTTGTCGTATAGGACAGTGTTCCCTGAGCGTGAGCCCCCATTTTTTTCACAGCCTGAATGCTCTGACTCATATTGCGTACATCATTCATGGCATCAAAAATTCTAAATACATCCATGCCGTTACTCACGGCCCTTTCAACAAAGGCGTCAACGACATCATCCGCATAATGCCGGTACCCCAGTAAATTCTGACCCCGTAACAACATTTGAAGCGGTGTTTTTGGCATTGCTTTTTTTAATTCTCTGAGGCGAACCCAAGGATCTTCACCCAGAAAACGAATACAGCTATCAAAGGTTGCCCCACCCCAACACTCCAATGACCAATAGCCAATGTCATCAAGGGCGGCTGCAATCGGAAGCATGTCATCTAAACGAAGGCGGGTTGCAAAAAGTGATTGGTGAGCATCGCGTAAAACAAGATCGGTGATCCCAACTGATTTCTTCTCTGAATTCATGAATTATCTCCTTTAAAATACTCTATTTAGCAATCGCCGAACGATGACGATGAACAGCCGCCGCAAGCACTGCAATAAGTTCTGGATTGATTTCTCCATTTTTGAGGTTATGAGATGGTAATGCTTCTACAGGCGCCTCTTCAAAAGAGGCAAAACGCCCCACAATGCGAGATAAAAGTCCTGTAGCAAACACTAAAAATAAAAGGAAAATAAATACAAAACCCATTCCCAAAACCATCAAAGTCAAACCTTCAGACATTAGATTTCCATTCATCTTCATCCCCAACTATCTAAAAAAACAACAAAATCAACTCACTTAATTATTAACGTGGCTTTTTCAATCTGCTAATTAATATTTTCATAGGATCACAGATTCTATAACTCTCTGATTTTACTATTAATTGTTGGCTGATTTTTCACCACTCCATTTTATGCCAAACCACCAAATTCAGAATAACAACTTCATATTGCTAGGGTCTGTTGATCTTTGTACATAATTTACTCAGCAATGCATTGAAAGCCAAATCATGATAAAAATGGAAGGACCAACACCGCTGAGTCATTGCTTTCTAATTTATCTTATTTCGTTGAAACAGCTCTAAAATGTTTAATTCTAGCAAACGCGTTTTCAACTAAATGGCGGTGTCTATACATGGCCCAATCCATATCAGCATTTTTCTTCGTGTTGTCCTTTCTTCGAGGGATGACTGCTTTTGCTTCTTTAATTTCACTCACATCATCTCGAAATGTCTGGCTGTCGTAGCCCTTATCAGCAATCGCCATTTCGCAATTCGGGGGGATTACAACAACCGATTCAGCCATGGTTATGTCGTTTCTGTGGCCCCCAGTTAGCTCGAAATTAACAGGCAAACCATGACTGTTACAGCTAAATGGAGCTTCGTTGAATGTCCACCTCGACTTTTCCCGATTGATCCCCCTGTACCGCTGGCATGCTGATGGACTTTGACAATACGGCCATCAATAAACAACCATTCGGTATCTGATATTTTTGATAACCATTTGAAGATATTATTTAAAACTCCTTTCTGGACCAAAGATTAAATTGTTTGAATACCATACTCCATTAACCAAAATGAGGCGGTGAATCTCGCCATGGAATACCTGTGCGCATTCGATACAAGATACCTTCTAAGGTCATTCTGTGGTCAATTTTGTTGTAAACCCGACCCCTATCGAGCATCAATTCTTTAAGCTTTTCCCAGCTTTTATCTGTTAACATTGTCCGAGGTATAGCCACTCTAGGTTTGGTTGTTTTTTGGCGAAATCAATTATACCTTGTTGTTATGCCGTTTACTTTTTAAACAAAGATCAACACGCCCTAGCAACCACTTCGTTATTCAACAACATCATGATGTCTATACGCCTCACAAAATAAATTGAAACAATAGTTTCGCAAAAACTGAGAAAATAAAGACTGCCCTCTCTCTCATTTTTTATTAGTCATTTATCAAAACGCACAAAAATAATCATCAATGCCATACAAAAGTGTTCGCAAACCAATAAGGTAGCTCCAATTCTGAGCATTTGTAAAACAACACATCCCCTACTCTAGAATGAATAATCGACAATTTAATGAATACACAGACAAAGAGCGAATCAGAAAAACACTTAAATCATGTTAAAAAATACAACTATTCCGGCTACAATATGCCCTCTTTTATTCGGGCCCTGTCGATGAATACTTTCAATCCAATCGCATTTCGCCAACATTTTCCGTGTTTTTCATCTTTATCTACACTCGGTATCTATCTTGATAATGCTGCAACAACGCAGCTGCCTGATGTGGTTATAGACACACTTCTTGATTACGCCCGCACGGGAAGGAGTAATGTTCATCGGTCTTCTCATCAGCGAGCCAACCAGCTCACAGAACAATTTGAACAAGCCCGGGAAGAAATTCATCAATGGTTAAACGCACCATCGGATGGTCAAATTATCTGGACCAGTGGCACCACAATGTCACTCAATCTTCTTGCCAACGGATTGCGTCAATACGTTCAGAAAGGACAAACCGTTCTTGTCTCAGCACTAGAACACCATGCTAATCTGGTCCCCTGGCAACAACTCTGCCAACAAGAACAGTTACAGTTGGAAATTATACCGGTCACACCTAGCGGTGATCTGGATCTACAACTCTTTGAAAAACAACTACAAAATAATGTTGCATTAGTTGCCGTGGCACACGTATCCAACAGTTTGGGTAGCGAAAACGATATTCATAAAATTTGTCAGTTAGCCCGGCAGTATAATGCATTCAGCATCATCGATGGAGCACAGGCAGTCGCTCACAAAAAAATCAATCTCACATCAGTGAATTGTGATGCTTACGTTTTTTCCGGACATAAAATGTATGGTCCAAATGGAATTGGGGTTCTGTATGGGAGTCATTCATTTTTAGATGTTCTAACACCATCTTTTTATGGCGGTGAAATGGTAGACCAGGTCAGTTACCAACAAGCCAGCTTCAGAGAGCTGCCTTTTCGTCTGGAAGCCGGAACGCCCAATATTGCAGGGGCTTTGGGTTTAGCTGCAACAACAGATTTTCTTGATCAATGGGGAAATGGCCGCATTCAATATGAGCAACATCTATTAAATTATACAGCCCAGTCACTTTCTCAAATTGAAGAGGTTCATATTATTGCTAATCCTACCCTGCGATGTGCTGTTCTGCCTTTTGAAGTTGAAGGTATTCATCCTTTTGATATCACGACCTGGCTCAACGAACAACAAATAGCCATACGCTGTGGGCATCATTGTGCTATCCCCGTAACTGAACAATTTACAAAATATGGTAGTATTCGTCTGTCTATTGCCAGCTATAATACTCAGCATGAAATAGACCAATTCATCACAACACTCAAACAAGCTATTGATATCAATAAACTATGAATTTCCCTCAACTAGCAAAACAACCATCTTGGGATGACATACATCATTCATTCAAACAAATGAATAGCTGGGAAGAACGCTACCGTCAGTTACTGTTATTAGGAAAACAATTAACCGCAATACCAGCCGAGAACCAAGATAAAAAGATCGCTATTTCCGGATGTGAAAGTAAAACCTGGTTTTATATAGACCAGAATCATCAACTCTGGCTCGATAGTGAAGCACGGATTATTCGAGGAATTATAATCATTCTATTAACACTTATAACCTATAATAATAAGGACTCATTTATTTCAATAAATCTAATTGATGTATTAGATGACCTCGGATTAAAAAATTATATTAGTCATTCTCGTATTAACGGAATTAATTCCATCTGGAATAAAATCATAGAATTACATTCAAACAAACGTGAGGCAGATCCCAATTTATTTTAATTTTTATGAATATTATTAAATTCTATTAATTGTATCTTTTGAATATATCAAAACCACTTGCAGAGATGATTTCATCCATGCAATACTAAGAATTGCTTGAAACGATTGGCAATATTTATGCGATTCAAGAAGCTATATTTATATGCTCCTATGATTCATAAGTAAGTCTGCGTTTTCAACGCGTTAAACAGCTATTTTTATTGCAGGATCATGATATGTCTAACAGATTGACTGGTACCGTAAAATTCTTTAATGAAACTAAAGGGTTTGGTTTTATTACACAACTCCATGGAGGACCTGATGTGTTTGTTCATTTCAGTGCAATCCAATGCGAAGGGTTTAAAACCTTAAAAGACGGTCAGCAGGTCGAATTCACTTTAGGCCAGAGCCCTAAAGGACCTCAAGCAGAGAATGTCGTTCCTCTGTAAATTAGACTCAGTATAAGATTAAGAAACCGCTCTAATGAGCGGTTTCTTGTAATTTAAATAAGCTATTGAAGATCATCTGGTATTTATAATATATCAGGTGATCTTCAAAAAATAATATCAATCAATTGGTAACTTATTTAATTCACTAACGACCATATCACCAAAGGCATCAGTATTAATCAGTTTCACATCTTTGCCTTTTGCCAAATCAGGTGTAGAGAAGCCCGCAGCAAAAACTGCTCTCATTGCCTGCCATAAGTTCTGTGCTTCCTGTTTCATACCAAAACTCATATCCAACATCAATGCAACTGATCCAATCATTGAATAAGGGTTTGCAATATTTTGTCCGGCAATATCAGGAGCACTACCATGAGAAGGTTCAAAATAAGATTTATCAGGTCCGACACAAGCTGATGGCATTAATCCCAGAGAACCTAAAATACCACCACCCAGATCACTTAATATATCACCAAACATATTTTCCATGACCATGACATCAAATTGACCAGGGTTCAAACAAAGATATGTTGCAGCTGCATCAACTAAAATATGCTTCACTTCAACCTCAGGAAAATCCTGACTAACTTCAGCCACAATTTCATTCCACAATACACTGGACTTTAATACGTTACTTTTGTGGATATTATGCAAGACTTTCTTACGTGACTGAGCTGTTTCAAACGCAACTTTCACAATCGCCCGAATCTGTGATTCATCGTATTCAAGGATTTCTTTTACATAACGCAGCCCCTGATCATTTACCCCCAGAATTTTTTCACCGAAGTAAAGTCCACCGACCAGCTCACGAATAATGACGAAATCAATTCCCTCACCGATCACTTCTTCTTTCAATGGTGAAAAAAATGAAAGCTCTTTGGGTAAATAAACCGGACGGAAATTCGCAAACGTGTTGTACCGACGGCGCATCGGCAATAAAGCACCTCTTTCAGGCTGTTCATCAACCGGGATTTTTTGAGATTCTTCATGGCTAAGACCAATTGTGCCTTTTAAAATCGCATCAGCTTCATCACATATCCGAATTGTTTCTTCAGGGAAAGACTTTCCTGTTTCAAAGTACGCTGCTGCACCAAACAAGGCAGGATTCAGTTCAAATTTAACATCACTATGACGAGCTTCGACCGCTTTTAATACTTTGACAGCTTCTTGCATAATTTCCGGACCAATACCATCACCAGCCAATAATGCAATTTTATAATGATTCATTCGCAACTCCTCTGCTGCTTAATTTTAAATAAAAATCAATCAACCTATTGAAATTTAAATATAAATTATCACTAAAATGCAATAAGTTCGACGATTCTCATGTAATTTTGTGTTCTTTGAGTTTCTTCGCAACGGCTGTATGCGACAGCCCTAATTTTTTTGCTAACGACCGCGTACTTGGATAATGCGGATAATGGTGATTCAAAAGTAGCCGTTCAAATTCAGACATAGCCTGATGATAGTCATGATCTAAAATGCCATTTAAGTCAATGGAATAACTCTCGCTTTGATGACTATATTGAATATCCTTAACGGTCCAAGCCCGTGGTCCTGTGATAGACATAGTATCACGTAACACCTGCAATAATTGTGCAATATTCCCAGGCCAGGAACATTTTTTGATAAATTGTTGCACAGATTTAGTCAATGTTGGTGAAGGCTGCCCATAGTTTAAAAATTCTTCATCTAACCAAGCCTGAACAAGTGGAATAATATCTTCAAGGCGCATTCTTAATGGCAAAATTTCAAGGCACTGACTGATGCCAGAATAAAACATGTCACTTCCAAAACGATCAATCAGCTCCCCGGGAGGTAATGATGATGTATATACAACTTGTGTTACCGAATGTAATTGGGAAATTAATCTTGAAAATTGAGCAGGTTGTAGCTTTTCAATCTGACGAACAAGCACCATTTCAGGTAAATCAACAACAATATCCAATAATTGCTCGTCAAGAATAGTATCGCTGATTAAACCATCGATACAAACCATTTGCTCAGGCGAATTCCCCCGAAAATGATTAAGTAGTTGAGCTGAAAATTTTCGACCACTCCCTATTTCTCCATAGAGTAATAACGGACGAGACTGCTCAGCGACTTGTTTAATTTGTTCGACAACCCGAAGATACGATGGATGATGAGCAATCAACCCAAAAGGAGCAAAGCTATCGCGAATACTGGATAAATCCAAATCAGGAACAAGACAACTATCCGGATGTAAGATCATCAGTGCAGTGGGGAGATTAAGTACGGAAGATTCTTCAGCTAAAGGTTCTATCTGAGCCTGATAAGGACGCTCTCCAAGATAAACTTCAGCCGACTCAGAACGGCCTTGCCCACTACCCAGCCACCGACCTAAAGAGAATCCTTTGATATATTCAGAAAACGGCTGACTGATTAACTGCTCGCGGGGACAACAACATGCAAAAGCAAAGGCTTCATTAACCTGACTAATTACGCCATCCCGATCAACTAAAATAACAGGGGCTGAAATAGTATTTAATAATAGCTGAACTTCACGATGCTCTAATTCAGAAGGAATAGCCCGGAGAACTCTCGCGTCACAAACAACATCAATATAACGCAGTTTAGTCAATAAACTCTGCAATTGGCTAAACTCAACATCAGAAATTACTAGGTAAAGGTAACCTACTGTATTTGTCTCAATTCCTTTTAAAACAACATTAAAACTTGTCAATATTTCAAATATACGGGAAATGACTTCGATACCGCATGGGCACACAATCTCCAGTCGTATCATAATTATCCTGTATTACGCTCAGCCAACTCATCACAACGAGCCGCCATCAGAAAATCCATTTCCGTCAAACCAACTGGTTCATGAGACCACCAACTAATTTGTACTCTTTTATATTCAACTAATAGGCGAGGATGATGATTCTCTAATTCAGCCATATTTGCAATCTGATTAGCAAACAACATCGCAGCAGCAAAATGCTCACATTTGTAATTTTTAACTAATCGAGGATGACTATCAACTAGTTGCAAATGCCAATGACTCAGATGAGCTAACAGCTTTTCAATCTGCTCCTCATTTAATAGTGAAACTGATTTTGATCGCTCTTTTTTGGCCATCAATCATCTCCTTCTGATAGTTATCTATCCAATATAGCTGAACAATATGGAAAAGGTCACTCTGCATCAACCTATTCAACCTTCATACCAGGCCATATTAACGTTTGATCATTATTTTTTGTTACTGTTTATTCAAACAAAGCAGGTTGCAGGCTGTGTTGACATCTAACAAGTCCGGACTATGCGCCGAATAAATGAGCAACATTCCCAACGAGCCTTAGTAACAGGACCTATTATTGCTAAATAGTACTCCAGGTTAATCTACATCATTATATTTACTGAAACTAAAACCCATCTGGTTTCACCTTAGGCCCCACAAAGGCTCATATCTCACCAAAAATGATAAATTGTTGTAAAAATAACCAAAAAAAGTCAACTAACTCAGCTTATTATGTTTTCCTAAAAATACAGGTTAAATAAAACAGAGCCCCAGACAACATAATTGTTAATAATATAATCCTTTTATTTTATAACGATTTAGGACTTCCTCATAACCATTTATTCTTAACTACACTTATCAGAATAAGCATTTTTTCATCCTAAAACAAAGAAAAAAACTTGTAAAAGTGTAGATACGCAGCAACTCTCGCTCTTATAATCCCAACCTTTGCGAGTAGATTGGGCTAGCGAATATCATGGTGTGTATCTTTAGACGACAACAATATAAGTATCTTATACTTATTTCCATGTATGATTGTTAGAAACACATATCTCATCAGGGATTATCAAGAGTCAAGCTATGATAATTGTCATACGACAACTCGTAGTCCAATAAATATACAATACTATCCCATTGGGATTATAACGATTAAAACCAACAGGAAGTGAATGATGTTACGTTACTTCATCAGGCGAATCATGCTACTGCTAATCACCCTGCTGATTCTGAACTTAATAGCTTTTTTACTAGACCGCTACCTACCCGGCGGTGTAGTTCCTGGCCATGGTAATCCGTTCAAATTATTCGGATTATTTGTATGGAATAACTTACATGGTCATTTAGGGCTATCTCCTGTTACAGGACAACCCATACTCAAAGACATACTGCGGGTGTTCCCTGCGACACTGGAGCTATGTTTCTCGGCCTTTATCATTTCTCTGGTTGTGGGTATTCCTTTAGGCACGATCTGCGGATTATTCCAACGACACTGGATTAGACGCGTTATTATGAGCCTGACGATAATTGGCTATTGCACACCCGTCTTTTGGTTAGCCATTATACTGGTCATGAATTTTTCTCTTAATCTTGGATGGTTTCCTGTTTCGGGACGATTTAGTCTGCTAATCAACATTCCCCATGTCACCGGCTTTTCACTCATTGACTCATTACTACTTCCTCCGTCGCAACGGATTCCAGCTTTACTCTCCGTTCTTCACCATATAGTTCTTCCAGCTTCAGTACTTGCTGTATTGCCAACCACTGAAGTCATCCGACAAATTTCAACAGCAATAACCAAAACCATGCAGGAGAACTATATAAAAGCTGCAATGCTCAAAGGGTTATCCAAAAGAGAAATTGTACTTCATCATGCTCTGCGCAATACACTACCCAATATTTTCCCTAATCTGAGCCTGCAATTTGGAAGTATATTAACCATGGCAATGGTTGTTGAGGTAGTTTTCTCCTGGCCAGGAATAGGGAAATGGTTAATCATTGCTATTTTTCAGCATGATTATGTTGCTATCCGTAGTGGTATGTTAGTCGTAGCTAGTTTTGTAATATGTGCATCAGTGCTTACCGATCTATTAACAGCAATTATTTCTCCGATGCGAAAAAAGGAAATTTATGAACAACTCTAGCAATATCTTCGCCCACGAATATATTCCGTCGGCAAGTGTTCGCATATGGAATAATTTTCGAAACAATCGATTAGCGATGCTGGGACTGTGGCTCTTTATTGTATTTTGCATCCTTGCAATAGCCGCCCCATACATAACACCTTACCCATTTGCTCAGCAAAGCAATCTGTTGCTACTCCCCCCTTCCTGGCAAAACAATGGCATGATAGAACATTTCCTGGGAACCGATGACCTAGGACGGGATATGTTATCACGCATTATTTATGGAGCACGTCTAACCTTTGGAAGTGCCATATTACTCACCATGATTGCCTTATTCATTGGTGTTCCGATAGGCATCGCGGCAGGCTTCACCAAGGGTCTTAAATCCAGCATTCTGCATCATTTGATGGATACAGCATTATCAATTCCATCTTTGATCATGGCACTATTATTAGTCTCTGTAATGGGGATGGGACTTCATGCAACATTAATTGCGGTAACTCTGGCGCAAATTCCAAAATTCATTCGCTCAACATATAACGCCGTCACAGAGCAAATGCCTAAAGAATATTTACAGGCCATCAAACTTGATGGCGCATCCATTTTCCATATTCTAAAATACGGTATTCTACCCAATACATTAGAAACGATTGTAGCTCAGACTACACGGGCATTATCATCAGCAATTCTTGACATTGCCGCACTTGGGTTTATTGGCATTGGAGCTCAACCCCCCTGCCCTGAGTGGGGGAATCTGCTTGCAGGTACTCGTGATCTGCTACTTGTCGCGCCCTGGACTGTCACACTGCCAGGAATTGCAATCATGATGAGTATTTTATCCGTTAATCTCGTTGGTGAAGGATGGCGCAAAGCACTAAGTGAGGGGATCGAATAATGGCATTGCTGGATATACGTAATCTGACCATTGAAATCGAAACACCAAGCGGTCTGGTTAAAGCTGTAGACAAAGTTAACATCACTATAGCAGAAGGTGAAATTAGAGCTTTGGTTGGAGAGTCTGGTTCAGGAAAAAGCCTAATTGCCAAAGCACTGCTCGGTGTCACCAAACCAACATGGAAAATCCGTGCCGATCGTATGCGGTTAGGTAAGTTAGACTTACTGTCTCTTTCACCGAAACAACGAAGAAAAATCATGGGCCGTGAAATTGCGATGATTTTTCAGGAACCATCGAGTTGTCTCGATCCATCCGAAAAAATCGGAGGACAAATTAAAGAAGCCATTCCCTGGAGCTTATTCAAGGGCCACTTTTGGCAACGATTCCGTTGGCGGAAAAAACAAGCGCAAATCTTACTACATCGGGTTGGCATCAAACATCCACGAAGAATAATGCGAAGCTACCCTTATGAGCTCTCTGATGGTTTATGTCAAAAAATAATGATTGCAATGGCTATTGCCGGGCAACCCAGATTATTAGTTGCCGATGAACCGACAACATCGATGGAAACAACCACAGCTATGCAAATCCTCCGACTGCTGGATAAATTAAACAAACTAAACAATACCGCGATTTTGTTAATCAACCATGATTTCAGAACGCTTGCAGATCTAGCGGATAAAGTCACTGTATTGTACTGTGGACAAACTGTTGAATCGGGACAATCTAAACAGGTGCTAGAAAACCCTCACCACCCTTATACATCAGCATTAATTAACTCGGTTCCCAATTACCGTGATGGACTAAAACCGAAAACCCGTTTAGCATCACTTACCGGAGCTATTCCATCTTTGCAGCATCTCCCCATTGGATGCAGACTCGGTCCCAGATGCCCAAGAGCACAAAAAGAATGTGTTCAACAGCCTGTACTTCGCAATTTGAAAACTCACTATTTTGCCTGCCATTATCCACTGAACTGGGATGAAACCAATCAATGAGTGCATTACTGGAAATAATCAATTTATCCCAACAGATCAAAGTTCAACAAGGTTGGTTTAAACGACAGACACTGGATATTTTAAGCTCTGTCAATTTAACCTTAAAACAGGGTCATACGCTCTCGATAATTGGTGAATCCGGATCGGGTAAATCAACATTAGTCCGTTTAATTGCAGGCCTCAATTGTCCAACTCACGGTGAAATTCGAATTAACGGAGAACTTCTGGAATACGGTGCTCATAGCAAACGCTGTAAACTGGTCAGAATGATTTTTCAGGACCCTAATACATCGTTGAACCCCCGAAGTCGTATAGGGCGTATACTGGAAGTTCCACTGGCCTTAAATACTTATATGAGTGAGCAACAGCGACGAGACAGGATCTCTTCGACATTAAAGCTTGTTGGCCTGCTCCCAGAACATGCTGAATATTACCCACAAATGCTAAGTAGTGGTCAAAAGCAACGTGTAGCATTGGCCCGGGCACTTATCCTCAATCCTAAAATAGTAATTGCCGATGAAAGTATTTCATCGCTTGATGTATCCGTTCGCTCACAGATTATTAACCTTCTAATCGAACTACAAAATCGATTTGGTTTAAGTTATATCATCGTATCCAATGATCTGGGAATGGTCAGTCACATGAGTGACCAGGTTGCAGTCATGTATAAAGGAACAATTGTCGAGTGGACCCAAACAGAAATGCTATTTAATCAACCTCAACATGAAATCACTCAGCGCTTACTTAGTGCTTACAATACAGTATTTAAAAAATAAGCGTTCAACTATTAGGGATTAAGGCATGTTGACGTTTAGCGATGGTTTTTAAGGCTTTTTGCTGTTTATTTAGCTAAAACAGACATGATGTTATAGACCAATAACAATGAACACATCTTGCCTAATAACCCCAACTCGGGATAAGAAAGCCTTCTCTTATAGGATTAAAGTCGATTTCGGCGTTAAATCCGCTTGCCATAGAATGGCTATGGCGGCTCAGATTTGCCTTAAACTCGACCGTCAATCCCACATCAGAAAACAACACTGACCTATTATGAATCAATCGTGATTCATTGTGACTTCTTATCCCGAGTTGAGATTAAATAGCAAGCAATCAGCCGCAAAAATCATGAACAAAGAACAACAACCCCAAGAGCATGTTATCATTAACTGTTATCTTACTCGCCTTATCCGGTGAAAACTGAATAAGCCAAAGGAATCACAAATGATCATTAAACCAAAAATTCGTGGATTTATTTGCACAACAACACATCCAACCGGTTGTGAAGCTCATGTTAATGAACAAATCCGCTATGTCCAAAACAATGGAAACATTACCAATAGCCCGAAACGGGTATTAGTTATCGGTGCTTCTACAGGTTATGGATTAGCCTCTCGAATTACAGCTGCTTTTGGCTGTGGTGCATCAACCCTTGGTGTATTTCTGGAAAAAGCGCCAACTGAGAAAAAAACCGGATCTGCAGGCTGGTATAATAGTGCAGCTTTTGAAAAAGCATCCCACCAACAAGGACTTTATGCCAAAAGCATTAACGGGGATGCATTCTCTGACGAAATTCGACAGGTAACAATTGATCAAATTCGTTCAGATTTAGAACAGGTCGATTTAGTCGTTTACTCTCTGGCCTCTCCTGTACGAAAAATGCCAGATACAGGCGAAGTAATTCGTTCCACACTTAAGCCGATTGGCGAAACATATACGGCTACTGCCGTTGATACAAACAAAGATGAAATCTTTGAGGCCAGTATAGAACCAGCCAATCAAGAAGAAATCGACAATACAGTCAAAGTGATGGGTGGACAAGATTGGGAACTGTGGATCGACGCTTTAAAAAAAGCGGGCGTATTAGCGAAAGGATCACAAACAGTCGCTTATAGTTATATCGGTGCTGATTTAACCTGGCCCATCTACTGGCATGGTACCATCGGTCAGGCAAAAAAAGACTTAGACCGGGCAGCAACAGCGATCAACAGTAGCTTATCAGAATTAGATGGTCAGGCTAATGTAACCGTCTTAAAAAGTGTTGTAACTCAAGCCAGTGCAGCGATTCCTGTCATGCCACTCTATTTATCCATGGTCTTTAAAATTATGCAGGAAAAAGGTTTACATGAGGGCTGCATAGAGCAGATCCATCGTTTGTTTGATCAAAGGCTCTATGGAAACAATCAAGATATTCCTGTTGATAAAGGTAATCGTATTCGACTAGATGACTGGGAACTCAAAGAAGATGTTCAACAGGCATGCCGCGATATGTGGCCACAAATTACAACTGAAAACCTACAAGAAAAAACAGCTTATCAACTCTACAAAGATGAGTTTATGCGGTTATTTGGGTTTGGCTTATCAGGCGTTGATTATAATGCTGATGTAAGCTCTCTTGTTGAGTTCAACCCGATTCAGCTATGATTTGATTAGATACAAAAAAAGCCACCGCTGGTGGCTTTTTTAATGCAATAACTATCTATTCGACGATGATACCGCAACTCGAATATAAGTTAACTTGCCAACTCGTGGCATATAAATGAACAGTCTTTGCCCATCATTCGAGATAGTATAGATATATTTGCGGGAATTTGTTTCAACAACAACTTTATTGCTACTAACTTTATATCGAGTAGCAACAACGCCCCCATTTTTGATCATTCCCTGTGATGTAAACTCCAGAATCTCCGTTTTCCCAAAATGAGGAACCTGCGATTCCCAACGTCCTAAAATAGGATTAGAGATATGCCTAAAATGCGAATAATAAGCATAGCCCCCCACTCCAATCACGATGATAATAACTGCTATCGTCAGAATAATAACCGGTCGTTTTATCAGTGGGGGATGTGTAGTCATATCTATACTATATTTTCAACTTTAACCGTGATAAGAAATATCTGCCTTACTCTTCAAATAGTTTAGCAACAAACGATAATCTTCGTTGGCATTTTGTCCTACCAATTGATGATTAATCTCTTCAATCAATTTTTCCTTTGGTTTAGGCTGATTGACATGGGTTAATTCAACAACATAAGGAGCTCCAGATAACGAGCTGAACTGTTTAAACAGTGGCTTATCCACTTTAGGATGGGCCATAGAAAATACCTGCTGAAGCACGTGTGGGTCAAAGCTGCGGTCAAAACGCGTTGCATCATTAATTTTTTGTATCTTCAACCCTTTATCGGCAATCAACTGATTGAACTGTTTCATGTTGTTGACCGATGCAACCAGTTTTTTAGCATACGCATTGCTTGCTTTTAAAGCTTTTTGTATGACAAGTGCATCATGAGCCTGCGTCTCAACAACCTTAAGTGGTTTCACTTTCGACGGATGATGTCCAACAACACGAACAACCAACGCTTTTTCAGGACTTAAATTTATAACATTACTATTTTGCTGCTGCGTAATCGCTGTTGACGAGAAAATATGTTTAATGACCTGTTGGCTCTGGATATCAGATGGCAACCCTTCACGGCTGACATTGGTAGCTGATAGAACTTTTACCCCCATCTGTTTCGCAACATCTTTCAGACTATTTGGCATTTCAAATGACAAGTTACTTAATTTTTGTGACAAATCATAAAACTTCGTCATCGCCTCTGACTGCTGGACCTGTTGAACCAACTTCGCTTTTAGGCTCTTGAATGGAGGCATTTGAGCAGGTCTGACACCGAGCAGTTCAATAATATGGTAACCGTATTTAGTTTTAACAACTGAACTGATATCGCCAACTTTTTTCAAGCCAAATGCCGCCTTATCAAAAGCTGGAGGCATCACGCCTTTTTGAAACCAATTTAACACCCCACCTTTTTTAGCAGTAAACTCATCTTGTGAGTCTGCTTTGGCGAGTTTCGTAAAATTAGCACCTTTTTTAAGCTGCTTTTCGATTAAATCAGCTCGTTGTAGGGCCTTTTTCGGATCCTTGCCAAACTTAATTAGAATGTGGGCAACTTTACGTTGTTCTGGCTGCTGATATTGACTTGCATGATTATCCAGATAAGTTCTAGCCTTAGCATCAGATACTTTAATTTGCTGAGCCAATTGCTTAGCATCAACCAAAATATAGTGAATATTGACCATTTCTGGAGAGCGAAACTCATTTTGATGGGTATCATAATAATCTTTCAGCTGCTTTTGAGTAACCCGAATTTCTGGTTTAAATGCTGCTGTTGATAACTCAACATACCTAAAGCTACGGGTTTGAGTTTGTAAACGTGCTATACGCTGAGCTTCATTCGGCAAACTGAACTCGCTACCGAATAATGAACTTTGTAATTGTTGATTGATTAAATCCTTACGGATTAATTGACTAAAGCGTAATGGCGTTAATCCTGCATTGGCTAAACGCTGTTTAAAAAGTGTATTATTAAAAGAGCCATCTTTTTGAAATGCACCCATTTTCAAAATGGCTTGTTTAACCTGATCATCACTTACAGCCAACCCCATAGCTTTAGACTGCTGTTCAATCAGTTTTTGATTCACCAAACGAACTAATACACTTCGTTTCACCTGAGCCATATATTCAGGATTACTAGCCAGTTGAGAGAAAGCTTTTCCATAACGGTTCTCCATTTGGCTCCGTTCATTTTGATAAGCCTGCTCAAATTCTGACTTAGATATTGTTTCACCATTGACTTTGGCAGCATACCCGGAGCCGGGAGAGACAAGATAGCTACCAATTCCTGCCAGGGCAAATGAAATAATGATGAGCCCAAGAATAATCTTAATGACTAAACTTTGACCTCCCTCCTGAATCTTCTCCAACATGCTCTAGTTCACTCTTAAAAAACTTATAATAATGAAAAAGCGCATCATTGATGCGCTCTGCAAATATGCAGTCTATCAATATAACTTAGTTAACTGCACCTTTTAATAATTTACCGGCTTTAAACGCTGGAACTTTCGCCTGCGGAATCCGGATCTCTTCACCTGTCTGGGGATTTCGTCCCATTCTTTCGGCCCTCTCACGAACTAAAAAGGAACCAAACCCTACAAGAGTCACACTATTACCTTCTTGCAATGTTTCACCAATTGATTCAAGTATCGAATCCAAAGCTCTTCCGGCTGCAGCCTTAGAAATATCAGCACCAGAAGCAATATGATCAATTAACTCAGCTTTATTCACAAAAATCCCCTTGATGTTCAATCCCTATTATTTAGCGACATGTTCGCTTATCCATCTTCCAAACCTGGAAATAATGCCAGCCATCAGGCTAATCTCGCCATTATAGACCTGCAAGCACTAATTTATCGAATGTACAAAGAATAATCTACCTTTATACAGTTTCGATGTTATGTCCTTGATTATTCACAAACTCAACACCAAAAGGATTCCGTTCTAATGCTAATTCAAGCACTTCTTCAATCCAGCGAACAGGGCGTATATCTAAATCACTTTTGACATTTTCAGGGATCTCCTCCAGATCTCGTTCGTTTTCTTTAGGAATCAGAACCCGTTTAATCCCACCTCGATGAGCTGCGAGCAGCTTCTCTTTTAAACCGCCAATTGGTAAAACTTCACCACGTAAGGTAATTTCGCCGGTCATTGCAACATCAGCCCGAACAGGATTACCAGTCAAACATGAAACTAATGCAGTCGACATGGCTGTTCCGGCACTTGGACCATCTTTAGGTGTTGCACCTTCAGGAACATGAACATGAATATCACGCTTCTCATAAAAATCAGCATTAATACCCAGTTTATCAGCTCTGGATCGAACAACAGTCATAGCCGCCTGAATTGACTCTTGCATAACATCGCCAAGAGAACCTGTCTGCGTCATCTTACCTTTTCCGGGAACGGAAGCCGTTTCAATCGTCAGCAAGTCACCACCGACTTCAGTCCAGGCAAGCCCCGTAACCATCCCAATACGGTTTTTATTATCAGCTTTACCATAATCGAAACGCTGAATCCCCAGATAATCATGTAAGTTTTCACCAGTAACAGTTAATGTTTTAACCGATGAATCGAGTAAGATTTTTTTCACAGCCTTACGACAGATTTTCGAGATCTCTCTCTCAAGTCCTCGAACACCGGCTTCACGAGTGTAATAACGAATAATTCCAATAATGGCACTATCTTCAATTGTTACTTCATTCGCTTTAAGACCATTTCGCTTAACCTGCTTCGCGATTAAATGCTGTTTGGCAATATTTAATTTTTCGTCTTCGGTATAACCTGATAGGCGAATCACTTCCATACGATCCAGTAGAGGACCCGGAATATTCATGGAGTTTGATGTTGCCACAAACATAACGTCAGACAAATCGTAGTCCACTTCCAGATAATGGTCATTAAAACTGTTATTTTGCTCAGGATCTAGCACCTCTAGCAACGCAGAAGCAGGATCACCACGCATATCCGCAGACATTTTATCGATTTCATCAAGTAGAAATAATGGATTCTTAACGCCTACTTTAGCCATCTTCTGAATCAACTTACCAGGCATTGAACCAATATATGTTCTTCTGTGGCCTCTGATCTCTGCTTCATCACGAACACCACCCAAAGCCATACGAATATACTTGCGGCCTGTTGAACGGGCTATTGACTGCCCCAAAGACGTTTTACCAACACCAGGAGGACCAACAAGACATAAAATCGGACCTTTCAATTTGTTAGTTCGGTTTTGAACAGCCAGATATTCAAGAATACGCTCTTTGACTTTTTCCAGACCATAATGATCCGCATCCAAAATAAATTCGGCCTTCACCAAATCCTTCTTAACTTTTGAACGTTTTGTCCAAGGAACACTAAGCATCCAATCGATATATCCGCGAACAACAGTTGCTTCAGCCGACATAGATGACATCATCTTTAACTTATTAAGCTCAGCCTCAGTTTTCTCTCTGGCTTCCTCAGGCATTTTTGCATCGATTATTTTCTGAGCTAAGACTTCAAATTCATCCTGGCCTTCATCCATTTCGCCCAGTTCTTTCTGAATCGCCTTCATCTGCTCATTGAGATAATATTCCCGCTGACTCTTTTCCATTTGTTTCTTCACGCGAGAACGAATTTTCTTCTCAACCTGAAGCAAATCGATCTCTGATTCCATCATGGCCATCAAATATTCGAGACGCTCAGTAACACTGGCTGTTTCCAGCACTTGTTGTTTATCAACCAGCTTCAATGGCATATGTGCAGCCATCGTATCAGCCAAACGAGCTGCATCGTCAATTCCGGAAACAGATGTCAAGACTTCTGGTGGGATTTTTTTATTGAGCTTAATATAACCTTCGAACTGGGAAATAGCCGAACGAACCAATACTTCTTGTTCACGCTCATCAATCGGCTGTGACTCAATCGGTTCGATCTGCGCTTCAAAGAACTCAGCATTATCCACAAACTCATTAAGTTTGGCTCTCTGACTTCCCTCAACTAAGACCTTCACCGTTCCATCCGGCAATTTCAATAATTGAAGAATATTCGCTACAGTACCGACATCATATAGATCACCGGCACTCGGCTCATCAGTCGAGGCATCTTTCTGGGCAATCAACAGTACCTGCTTATCCTGCTCCATCGCTGTCTCAAGACATTGTATTGATTTCTTGCGACCCACAAATAGAGGGATGACCATATGGGGATATACCACAACATCACGTAATGGTAATACGGGTATCGATAAAATTTCTGAATGCTCTAAGGTCATTAGGTCCTCTCTACCTTAGCTGAAATATAAAACCGCTATAACAATAATCAGTATATTGGGGTCTATGGCATATATTCAATCAACGAAAGTGGAAAAACTGATAAAAATAATCTGATTGGATAGAAATAAACCAATTGTGAATGGTAGCCAGCTCACCAGCTACCATAATCATTAGTCAGCAGAGGATGCTTTAGGTTGATCTTTATTCTGATAGATAAGAAGTGGATCACTCTCTCCATTAATTACTGTTCCATCGATAACAACTTTACAAACATTATCCATAGATGGCAGTTCATACATAGTATCTAACAAAACAGCTTCTACAATCGACCGTAAACCACGGGCACCCGTTTTACGGGATAATGCTTTCTTAGCAATAGCTTGTAAGGCATCTTCACGAAACTCTAGTTCGACATCCTCGAGTTTAAACAATTCACCATACTGTTTGGTTAAAGCATTTTTCGGTTCACTCAAGATTTGAATCAGTGCACCTTCATCAAGTTCTGTAAGTGTCGCAACGACAGGCAACCGACCAATAAATTCCGGGATTAAACCATATTTAACCAAATCTTCCGGTTCAACTTGAGCAAATGTTTCAGACAACGATGTTTTTTGCTCTTCAGTCTGAACTTCAGCACCAAAACCTATTCCTGAATGCTTATCACTACGCTGTGCAATGATTTTGTCTAGCCCGGCAAAAGCACCGCCACAGATGAATAGGATTTTCGAAGTATCTACTTGCAGAAACTCCTGCTGAGGATGTTTACGGCCACCTTGAGGAGGAACAGATGCGATCGTCCCTTCAATCAACTTCAACAGGGCCTGCTGAACACCTTCACCAGATACATCTCGTGTAATTGATGGATTATCAGACTTCCGCGATATTTTGTCTATTTCATCGATATAGACAATGCCACGCTCAGCTTTTTCGACATCATAGTCACATTTTTGCAATAGCTTCTGAATAATATTTTCAACATCTTCCCCCACATAACCCGCTTCAGTTAATGTGGTTGCATCAGCCATTGTAAATGGAACATCTAATAATCTGGCCATGGTTTCGGCCAATAACGTTTTCCCGCTACCGGTTGGGCCAATCAACAAAATATTACTTTTGCCTAATTCGACCTGGCTACCTCGTCCTGCATTATGTAACCGCTTATAGTGGTTATATACTGCAACCGACAGGACTTTTTTCGCTTGGTCTTGCCCGATGACATACTCGTCTAAATGACCGCGGATTTCTTTAGGAACAGGGAGTGTATTGACATCACGTTTTGGAGAGATATCCTTAATCTCTTCCCGGATGATATCATTACAAAGTTCAACACATTCATCACAGATATATACCGATGGACCTGCAATCAATTTTTTAACTTCATGCTGACTCTTTCCACAAAACGAGCAGTACAACAGCTTGCCACTGTCGCCATCACCTTTGCGTTTATCTGTCATTGGTTAACCTCACAACTGCAAACATAACAAACTGCTTTGCTATTTGTTCGACTGCTATTTTCACGTGCAACAAAATTATTCACGATTAGTTAAAATACCATCGACTAAACCATATGCTTTTGCCTCTTCGGCTGACATATAATTATCGCGATCCGTGTCTTGTGCGATCTGTTCCAGAGATTGTCTGGTATGCAAAGACAGTAACTCATTCATGCGTTTTTTAACCCGAATTACCTCATGCGCATGAATTTCAATATCTGAAGCCTGACCTTGATAACCGCCTAATGGCTGATGAATCATCACTTTTGCATTAGGTAAACAATAACGTTTCCCTTCTTCGCCACCAGCTAACAGGAAAGCCCCCATGCTGGCAGCCATCCCCATACATACTGTACTTACAGCAGGGCGGATGAACTGCATCGTATCATAGATGGCCATACCGGCACTGATTGAACCACCCGGAGAATTGATATATAGAAAAATGTCTTTCTCCGGACTTTCCGATTCAAGGAATAACAGCTGCGCAACAATTAAGTTGGCCATATTATCTTCGACCTGACCGGTCAGAAAAATAACCCGTTCTTTCAACAGTCGTGAATAAATGTCATAAGAACGCTCACCCTTGGATGTTTGCTCTACAACCATTGGCACTAAAGCGGCTAATGGGTTACTCATTTCAGGATAACTATTTGACATCAATGCTCTCTTCCTTAAATAAAATGGCTCGGGAATTATGAACCATACCCGAGCCATTATAAGCAAGCCTGTTAGGCTAAAGTCAAATTCAACAAGTTGATATTGACTTATTTGTTCATGATTTCATCAAAGCTCTGAGCTGATTCAGAAACTTTAGCTTGACCAAGAATCAAATCAATGGCTTGTTCTTCTAGAACAACATTCTCAAGGTTCTCTTTCAGTTCCTTGTTACCATTATAATACTTAATGACTTCTTCCGGTTCTTCATAAGCTGATGCAATATCTTCCAAATGTGCTTTCAACTTATCATCATCGGCTGTCAGTTCATTAACTTTAATCACTTCACCCAACAGCAAACCCACTTTAACACGACGCTCAGCCTGTTCACTAAACAGTTCATCAGGAAGCTGTGGTAAATTGTTCTGGTTACCGTTGTTACCAAAACGCTGCATTGCCTGTTTACGCAATACATCGATTTCACTATCGATCAAAGCTTTAGGAACGTCAATCTCATTTGCTTCTAACAGTTTAGTTAAAACCTGATCTTTAGTATCAGCTTTTAATTTCTGTTTCAGTTCACGTTCCATATTTTTCTGAAGCTCGGCTTTAAGTCCTGCCAGTTCTCCAGTTTCAATACCAAACTGTTTAATAAAGTCGCTATCCACTTCAGGAAGCTCAGCTTCTTCAACTTTAGACAGTTTGATTTCAAATTCAGCTTTCTTACCTTTGAGCTCTTCTGCATGATAATCTTCAGGGAAAGTGACTTCAATGGTGAACTCTTCCCCTGCTTTATGATTTTTCAGACCATCTTCAAAGCCAGGGATCATACGGCCCGAGCCAATTTCAATAGAAAAGCCTTCAGCATTACCGCCTTCAAACGCTTCACCATCGATTTTACCTAAGAAATCAAGTGTTGCCTGATCGCCATCATCAAGAGCTTTATCACTCTCTTTCCAGTTGACCCGTTGCTTACGCAGTGTTTCGATCATATTGTCAATATCACTATCAGCAACTTCAGCTAAAACTTTTTCAATGGCTAATTCAGAAAAATCATTCAATTTAACTTCTGGAAATACTTCAAAAGTTGCTGTGAAACAAAATTGGCCATCCTTTTCTTCCCCGACTTCCAATGCAGGAGCACCAGCAGGCGACAATTTTTCCTGAAGTACAGCTTCATAGAAATGACGTTGCATTGCTTTTTCTTTCACATCGGCCACAATGGCGTTGCCATAGCGTTTTTGAATTACTGAAGCTGGGACTTTTCCCGGGCGAAACCCTGGCATCCGTTCACGTTTGGCAATATCACGGATTGCCTCTTTAACTTCTTTTTCGATAGCTTCCGCTTCAACGGCAATAGAAAGGCGCCGTTCAAGACCTTCAGTCGTTTCCAATGAAACCTGCATTTTTTTACCTCATTCCGGTCAGTCCTAACTGACTTTTGCTCTAGAGTAAACTTTCTGAACAGTACCAATAAATCAAGGCCTATTAAACCTTATCTTAAAGATTAAGTCCTCTTTCCGACTGTTCTAAAACTTATCAATCAGAGTTTACACCCACAATAAAGACGCCGCATTATAGCGATGCTTTGCCGATGAGTCGAGACAGTGCTCAGAAAATAGAGTGATTCCTCGCAGCATGTAACAACAAATTTTAAGGAAGCTCTCCTGAATCAGGAATTTCATATTCTAATCAACATATGTGCAACAGTTATTGACCAAATTAAATTCAAAAGCAATATTTCACCCAATACGTGACACATATTGCAATTATATTCGAACTCTTGATTTTCAATTCTATTTTATATTTCAATAAACCCAAAATTATTAGAATAAAGCACTTCACATTTCTTTTTTTTTAAAGCACTATAAGTAACTCAACGGTATCGTTTACGAAAAATATCTGATTTTCGTGGATGTATTGGTGTCAAATGGTTGATATACGCTTGAGCCTGAGCAGGCAAAAAGCCATCTTTAAAGTCATACCTTTCTTTAAGCTAGCCATAAACGCCTCACTCCAATATCAACGTATACATAAAGCACATTCTAAAAGATACCGAACATTTATAATTGATCTAATTGTCAGTGTATAAGGTCAGGAGCAAACAAAAAAGTGGAAAGTCCGATGAAAAAGACAATGTATGAAAAAATCTGGGATGCACATCTCGTTTATGAACCCAAAGATGGCACACCGCTTTTATATGTCGATCGCCATTTGATGCATGAAGTCACCAGCCCTCAAGCCTTTGAAGGCCTCAAAGTTGCAAAGCGGCAGATTCGTAATCCTCACAGCATTCTGGCTACGATGGATCATTGTATTCCAACTAAAAATCGCGATTCCATTGAAGATCCTATTGGCAGAAAACAAGTAGAAACACTGGCTGCCAATTGCCAGACTCATGGACTCAATCTCTACGACATGAGCCATCAGTATAACGGAATTATTCACATTGTTGTCCCTGAACACGGTTTCGTTCACCCGGGAATGGTGGTTTGCTGTGGTGACAGTCACACCGCGACCCATGGAGCTTTCGGTGCTTTAGCATTCGGGATCGGCACCTCTGAAGTTGAACACATTATGGCAACGCAATCGATCCAGCAGAAAAAATCAAAAACGATGTTGGTTCAAGTGGATGGCCAACTGACACCTTACTCTACTGCCAAAGATATCGCATTAGCGATCATCGGCAAAATCGGAACAGCCGGAGGCACCGGACATGTCATCGAATTTGCAGGAAGCTCAATCGAAGCTTTGTCAATGGAAGGCCGTATGACCTTATGTAACATGGCTATCGAAGCAGGGGCCCGCGCAGGCCTTATCGCACCTGATGAAAAAACATTCAAATTCCTTAAAGGGCGCGAATACGCCCCAAGCGAACAATATTGGGAACAGGCTGTCGCTTACTGGGAATCGCTGCGCACAGATGAAGGCGCACAATTTGACAAAGTCGTTAAATTAGATGCCACACAAATTACGCCTCAGGTGACTTGGGGAACATCGCCAGAACAAGTATTACCTGTTGATAGCCCATTACCCGACCCAGCCACTATGAACGATCTGATTAAAGCCCACGCAGCTGAACAGGCATTGCATTACATGGGACTTAAGCCCGGCATGAAATTAACGGATGTTCCTGTTGATATTGTCTTTATCGGTTCTTGTACAAACGGACGGATCGAAGATTTTCGTGCTGCAGCTGATGTCCTTAAAGGCAAGAAAGTGGCCAATGGTGTTCAGGCAATCGCAGTACCTGGCTCATATCCTGTGAAAGAACAGGCAGAAAAAGAAGGGCTCGATAAAATCTTCATCGAAGCTGGCTGGGAGTGGAGAGAACCAGGTTGTTCAATGTGTCTTGCCATGAACGGCGATTATCTCAAACCCGGGCAGCGAAGCGCATCAACCTCCAATCGTAATTTTGAAGGTCGACAAGGTAAAGGTGGACGAACCCATTTAGTATCGCCTGCAATGGCTGCAGCAGCATCGGTAGCCGGAAAATTTGTTGACTTACGCCATTGGGACTAATTCAGTCGCTTTTGCAAATTAAGAATTGAAGGAATAACACATGCAACCATATAAAACACACTCATCTGTTGCTGCGGCGATGAATCGTTCCAATGTTGATACAGACCAGATCATCCCAAAACAATTTCTGAAGAAGGTAGAACGAACAGGTTTTGGTATTCATTTGTTCAATGACTGGCGCTATCTGGATGACGGTAGTGACAATCCGGAGTTTGAGTTAAACCAACCTGAAGTTAAAGGCGCTAAAATTCTGGTTGCCGGTGATAACTTCGGCTGTGGCAGCTCGCGGGAACACGCTCCATGGGCAATTGCTGATTATGGCTTTAATACTGTTATATCAACAAGTTTCGCGGATATCTTTTTTAACAACTGTTTTAAAAACGGTATCTTGCCAATTAAAGTCACTGAAAATGAATTAACTGCTTTATTTGCAGAATTAGAAGTAGCACCAGGAAGTCAGTTCACTGTGAATTTAGAAGAGCAAAAAATCACAACGCCTGGTGGAATTGCAATCCATTTTGATGTCGACCCATTTCGCAAACATAGTTTGTTAGAAGGTCTGGATGATATCGGATGGACACTTCAGCATGAAGAAAAAATCTCGGAATTCGAGAAAAATCAACAAAAACAGTTACCCTGGCTATGGCCTTCAGCCTAATGCTATCATGACTTATCCGGGCTTTTAGCCCGGCTTTCACCATCAGGATTTTGGCAATGAAACCAACTATTCAGTTATTGGATACGACCCTGCGTGATGGAGAACAGACTCAGGGCGTCTCCTATCATCCGGATGAAAAAGTAAGCCTGGGAAAGGCTCTATTACAAAGACTTAACGTTGATCGTCTCGAAATAGCTTCCGCCCGAGTTTCCAATGGCGAAAAGCAAGCCGTACAGCAGTTGACGCATTGGGCTGCATCACAAAATATGCTCGACCGAATTGAAATCCTTGGGTTTGTTGACGGCAAACGAAGCGTGGATTGGATCGTTGAATCAAGCGCCAAAGTAATTAATCTATTAAGCAAAGGCAGTGAAAAACACTGCCAAATGCAATTGAATAAAACTCTCGATGAGCATGTCCGGGATATTCTGGCGACAATCGATTATGCCGTTTCACAAGGCCTGCGCTGCAATTTATATCTGGAAGACTGGTCAAATGGCTACCGAGATAATCCTCAATATGTCTATCAATTAATTGAGAAACTTAACAATGCACCCATTGAACACTTTATGCTGCCTGACACGCTGGGCGTCTTAACACCCGACGAAGTTCTTATCAGTATTGGTGACATGTGCCAGCGATTTCCAAATGCACATTTTGATTTTCATCCTCACAACGATTATGGCCTTGCCACGGCAAATGCCATGGCCGCAGTACAATCCGGAGCAAAAAGTATTCATTGCACGGTCAACTGTTTAGGGGAACGAGCCGGAAACGCATCCCTCGCTGAAGTAGCTGTTGTTCTAAACGATAAATTAGGTATCGAAGTCAATATACGCGAAAGTGAAATTCACGGTATATCTAAATTAGTCGAAAATTTCTCAGGCAAACGCATTGCTGCAAACACCCCTATTGTTGGAGCTGATGTATTTACACAGACTGCAGGGATCCACGCCGATGGTGACCGTAAAGGCAATCTCTATGTAACAGAATTAACACCAGAGCGTTTCCACAGAGAACGACGTTATGCCTTAGGCAAATTATCTGGTAAAGCTTCGGTTATGAAAAACCTTGAGATACTCGATATTGAATTAGATGAATCTGATCTTGAACGTCTTCTGGAAAGAATTGTTACATTAGGTGATATGAAAGAAGTCATCACAACCGAAGACTTACCATTTATCATTGCCGACACACTTGAATCAAAGCAGTTTGATTATCTGGAACTATTAAACTGCTCAATCACCAGTGGACTGGATATGTTTTCTACGGCAAGCCTTCGTCTAAAACACAACGATCTTATTATCAAAGCCGCCGGCTCTGGTAATGGTGGATTTGATGCTTTTATTGACGCACTAAGTGAGCCACTGCAACAATTTAAACTTGAACTCCCAACACTCACTGATTTTGAAATTCGCATTCCCCCAGGCGGTAAGACCAATGCATTAACAGAATGTTTTATCAGTTGGACATGTCTGAACGGACAAATTCTGCGCACCAGAGGGGTTCATAGCAATCAGGTTTATGCTGCTGTTCATGCAACACTAAAAATGTTGAATATGCTCCTTCATCAACAAAATGTAGATTAAATCACTTAGGCGTGTTCGCGTTTGGTGGTTGAATTTTGTTCAAATAAAATGGATTTCGGGCAGCTTTACGACATGACTGCTGCCAGAAATAGACAGCCCCTATATCTCAGTTCTTATCCAATACAAAGCTAACATTCAGCTTATAAAAACTCTAGATACCACTATTCCGTTTAGACAGAATGCTTCACCTTCTTAAGTAAACCCTATTGCGGTTGAAAATAAATCATCGTCATATTCTTAGGTCCCAAATTGAACAGCAGCAATAACCAGACAAGCACAAATTCCGATTCCCCACGTAGCAGGATGTTTCCGGCATAGCGAACGACAACACAGATATTTCTTGATTGCCTTCCAATTCAAGTAGAGATGGAAAAAAACCAACAAAACGCCAAAGGTTCCCAGATAAACATGGATATCTTTAAACTGATGCTTAGATAAACCTAACACTATCCATTGACGCATCCCCCCCGGTCCATGTGGAGCAAAAAATAAAATGATACCGGTAACCACCACAATCAAAAATGCAATCATCATTATTACCGTCGTATAAGGGCGCAAACGGTGCAAAGACATCTCTTTCTCCAATATTTGGTATATTTAAACTTTAAACCAAATATATACCCAGATCGTGATTGATATATCTCAATATATCTTGTTTGTTTTGTAAATATGATGAATTAGTGATACTTGTATCACTGATGGCTGAGGCTGTTTTCAGGTTAACCCCCAGCCACGATGTTCTCTTTAATAAGGAAATAATATGAAACTAAGTGCTCGTAATCAGTTAAAAGGAACCGTAAAATCCATTACTGATGGAATTGTCAATTCCGAGGTTATTATTGAGTTACCAGGCGGGACATTAATTGCTGCCATTATTACTAAAAATGCTGTAGAGAATCTTGGATTAAAAATTGGGTCCGACGCATTTGCCGTCATTAAAGCTTCCAGTGTCATGATTGCATCAGAAGACTAAATATTAACTCAGTCAACCTGAGTTGTAGATGAAAACATAACAACACCCATTCATCTGCATTTTAAAATAAAGCTCAGGTTGATACGCCACACGATTGATATTTTAATGAGGTATTCCCATTTCGATTTCAGTTCCATCTGGCTTGATATTCTTAAAACTATTATAAGCAACCTGAATTGATGAGAATTTATCATCCTTAAGGTCATACATAATCATACCGTGAAAAATAAATCGCTCACCTTCGACCACATGACCAAATAACGTATCGCCAGGCTGTTGTGCGGTAAAATAAGTCACCATTTCAATTGCGATATGTTTTTCATTTGAAATAAATCGGGGAATATGTAACTTTTCTTCAAACCATGGCCAGATTTTATTCATATAATGGTCTTTCATCCCTTCAATGCCTTCAAAACGTAATGCACCATTGAGCATTTTCATACCCGGGCAAAGATAATCATCAAATGCTGTGTCATCACGGGCATTAAAGCGGGTGATATAATCATCAAATTTAGCTTTATCCATAACAAGATCTCCTACTCTTCAAGCGAGTTGACGTGTGGTGGCTTTTGCAAAAATGTATTATTTGCAATCCAACCCTGTGCAGCGGATCGCATAAATCACAGATCAAGTGCAGCAGACATGCCTTCATAAGTTGCATCACGGACCAAACGGGGAGCCACACAGTCTCCAACGGGAACAAACCAGTCCACAGAATCCCTCAGCGATTCCACAATCTCCCCGCGGGATTTCATGCCTGTAGCAAACAAGGTCATGTCACAAAACTCGGTATACTCTAGTCCATCCTCTGCAACATATTTCACAGCATCTGTATTGATCTCATTAACCGATGCATTCAAACTCCAGGATAAGTTTTCGCTTGCCTTCATTCGTGGTATTAACGCTCTACGATGGCTATCATTCCCTTGAATAGCCAGATCATGACTCATTTCAATAATATGAACCTGTTTACCCTGTTCAGCTAAATAAAGCGCAACTTCACACCCGGATAGCCCACCACCGATAATGACAATCCGTTGACCCACTTTTGAAGAATTCGAATACACCCATAAACAGAAATACGCATGTTCAATTCCTTTGATCGGAGGAATCAATGGTTCAGCTCCAACAGCACAAATCACCGCATCAGGATGCTTATCAACAATATAAGCCGCATCAACATGAGTGTTCATCTCAAACTGAACCCCGGCACGTTGAGCACGAACAATCAGGGAGTTCCGGTAACGCCATAGATCATGTTTATGCGTATCAAACTCGGTAAACCACAACGTTCCGCCAAGAATATCTTTTTCTTCCGCCACGGTCACCTGATGTCCCCGCTCAGCTGCGGTAATTGCGCTATAAAGACCTGCAACCCCACCGCCTGCAATTAACACATTTTTCGATAATTTAGGCTGTGGAAACCAGCGCAATCGAAGTTCTCTTCCAGAAGTAGGATTAACCGTACACATAAATGGAATAGCACATGGTCGAGCCGCGGGATCAGGAGGCAGAGGATTAAAACAAGAACAACGTAAACACGGAGCAATTTCATCAGCCCGGTTAGTCAGTGCTTTATTAACAAATTCTGGATCTGCAAATTGCTGACGCCCCATGGCAACAGCATCACATAATCCCTCAGAAAGAACATGTTCAATATGGGCCGGGTCATTAAATCCACCCACAGCAACAACCGGAACATGAACCTCTTTTTTAATAGCCGAAGCCAGCTCTAAATTGCAACCATGGGGATCAAACATGGATGAGAAGGCTTTCGTTTCAACATGTGAGTGATAAATACCACTTGTGACATGAATCAAATCGACTTTATTTTCAATTAACTTACAAAATTCGATAGTTTCCAGCAGATGCATTCCACCGTCAACCCTTTCATCCCCGGAAACCCTATATTCAATAAGAAAATCATCACCGACCAGCTCTCTGACCTTATCAAGAACAAGACAGGCAAAACGAGCCCGATTTTCTAGACTTCCTCCCCAGCGATCAGTCCGTTTGTTCGAAAGAGGTGAGGTAAATTGAGATAAAAGCCAGCCATGCCCACCATGAAGCATCACCATATCAAAACCCATCGCTTTAGCGGATGCACAAGCATTTGCATAATTATCAGCAACATGTTCAATCATGGCTTCATCCATTGCATCAACATGGACACCATCGGACCTGACAAAAGCCGAAGGACCAATTGGATTTTTACCGCCAATTGAATCAGGATGATTCACGCCACCTACATGATTTAACTGAATCGAAGCAACCGCACCATGAGCTTTTATTGCCTCAGCCAAAACATAGATGGATTCCATATGATGGGTGGTTAATCCAGGCGATACCAAATCAAGCCCATGTTCATGGCGAGCTGCATATTCAAAATCAACAAAACACTCCGTTAATGTAACCTGTGAAAACCCGCCCCTTGCCCGAGTTTCATAGGTATCAATACCTTCCTGAGTTGGAGCACCTCCCACAGCGATGCGGTTTGCTGTAACCGGAGCTGCAAAAATACGATTTTTAAACGTGGTATTTTTAATTTTCAATGGTGTAAAAATATGAGAAAACGGTTTCATAAATCACCTCCCTTACATATCGCAAGATAAAGCTTCCCATTTAGAGAAACGTCCGGTTATGGGCGGTAGAATAAATTCATATAACACATGAAAATCGGTGCCCGATGAAAAACCATCACGAAACATCAAATTATTAGCGATATATGTGAATCAATAAATATTTCTTTAATAACTTTACTTTCTTAATAAAAACCGCGATCAATCACGCTGATCTAGAACACCAGATAAATGACCATGTTCAGAATGACGCAAATGATCAGAAACATGCGTATGGGATAGAGCTCCGAAGTCTCCAGGCACAAACACATACCTTACCCAATTAAGAATCATAACCAGAATCGCCCCGACTAGAGCAAGAATAGCCAACGTTCCGACAGCAGCTGAATACGTGTGGGTTTTATCAAGCAGCCAAGCTGTCATGAAAAGTCCAATAGCACCGCCAAATGAACCGACTCCTAACCATAACCCATTCATTCGACCAGCAATCCGGGCACTATAAGACTCAGCGATTTTACTTTGGACCATCGGGATCAAGATCCCGACACCTAAACCAGGAAGGAATAAAAAGAAAGAAAGGAGTGCCTGATTTTCATATATATCTCTAAATTGCAAGGCGCCATAAAAAATAACCAAAACAAACCCCATAAATAACATTATTCCTGAATGACCATTAAAAAACCGACCTGATATATAACCCGCAATCACCGGTGCAACAATCGCAGCAATTTGTAAAACAGTTGCAAGGCGTCCACCATCAACAGACCCGAACCCAAGGCCAACGGGTAGTGACTCAGCCAGATAGGTAGGTGTTAAGCTAAAGACCGTTTGCATCAACCACATAGCAAGAAAAGTAGCAAAAACACCCAACCAGGTATATGGCGATATAAGTGCAATTTTAAATTCATGATCATGAAAATCATCTTCAGAAACATCTATGGATATTTCCAAATTTGATTTTTTAAGGCGATTAAAGATAAACAGGCAATAACATAAAGAAACAAATGGAAAAATAGATATGATCGTCATAGCCGTTTTCCATTCACCCAGAGCCACTGTCATCATCGGCGTCACCACTATCCCTAAAACACCGCCAATTGGAACAAATGCTCCAATAATGCCAAGTGCAAAAGTCCTCTGTTCAGGAGAAAACCATTGCATCACCAATAAAACACTCCCTCCCATACAAAATCCTACAGAGAGCCCTTGTAAAATTCTCAGCGCAACAATAGCTATATAAGAGTGGCTACACCAGCATGTTGAGAACATCGAAAATGAAGTCAGTAATAAACTAACAAGCAAGGATGCAAATGCGCCAAAGTGATCCGCAAATGGTCCCCCAATAAAGAATGAAACTGAAGAGAAAAACATAAACCAAGTCATCAATTGAACCGCCTTAGGTAATTCGATCGATAAGTTCTTCGCAATGTGACCTAATAACGGAGAATAGGACATGGCCGCAAGTTGGAAACTAGCACAGGCAAGACAACAAGCAACCAAAATAGCCCAACGTTGAGGATATAAAATAGTTCCCTGATTTTTGCTCATAAGAGTTTTCTCCTGTGCCTTATTCCACAGAGACTTTGCTTATATGATTTAATATCTGAGTATCCGGACAATAAGCAATGGGATGAATGGGCGATCCTGAACCTTTATCAATAGGTAAAGGTGTCGCAATAAAAAGGCATTCACGTGATAAGGCCTCCATATTAGCAACAGACTCTAAAATCAGGATCCCATTAGGTAACCAATGGCGCAAATGGCCCGGCATATCAATGACTTTCCCATCAATCAGAGCCGCTTCACA
The DNA here is from genome assembly GCA_911810475.1 of Candidatus Celerinatantimonas neptuna. Taxonomy (NCBI): domain Bacteria; kingdom Pseudomonadati; phylum Pseudomonadota; class Gammaproteobacteria; family Celerinatantimonadaceae; genus Celerinatantimonas; species Candidatus Celerinatantimonas neptuna. The sequence continues at coordinate 3,066,190 of OU461276.1, read as the reverse complement.
TGCAATCGTATCGGCACCGACCGCAACAACACCCCGCTCTTTAAAAAAAATGGTCACATCTTCCTCCATTCCCGGAGAATTAGTGGCATACCATTGTGCTGCAGAATCAACCCTCCAATACTTTTTCAACCAGCCAAAATTAATCAAAGCTATATCACCGGAACGAACCGCACAACTATGTTGTTTTTCATAAGCAAGAACATCACTGACTGTCAGCAGATCACCAGGTTCCCATACGCGATTTGAGAAATCATAAACAACAGCCGCCGCAATCAACATATCCGCAGGTAACCTGTCAATTGTGTCATTTTGTCTTTTAACAGAAACATGTGCCGGAGCATCGACATGACAACCTATATGCTCTGGCATCATCAGACTTTGGCAATAATAGTGGTCATGCTCATAAGTCATTGTCGGGTCGATAAAAAAATGAGGATGAGTTGGCCACCGTGGTATACCGCGTTCTAAGCGTGGTGCAAGGTCAACGACTCTCATCTGGTTTAAAGAGCTCATTATTTCATCGATATAGTGCAGCTCTTCTGAAAATGCCCGCACATGATGAGATAATCTGGCTGTATGGTCTTCAAAGCTCATCAACTCAACTCCTCTTTTATCTAACCGATGCCAATGCAGAAAATTAAATGCTTTATAAAATTGAACGATTCAATCTGGACTTCATTATTCAAAACATCCTTGTTACCTTAAGCTCAGGTTATTTATGGATGAGTTAAGCTATGATGTGAAATTCTCTTTCAACATAAGCTCATACAGCTACTGCATTATTAATCCGAGAGAGACAAAAAAGATAAGAAAAATAAAGAATCGATCAAAGATCTGCCATCGGCTAAAAGCCGGCGAAGAGCATTTTATGTATTAAAGAAGGCCTGCTGCTAAAATAACAGGCCTTCTTTTAAATGAGGAATCAATTCAAAATTAAAGATGAGCAGCTAGCCGCGCCAGCCCTTTGTCTAGATCCTCAATCAGGTCACTGACATCTTCCAAACCGATATGAAGACGGATTAATGGCCCTCTAGCCTGCCATTGGGTAGCACTTCGTAATCTTGCAACCTGCTCAGGTGTATGCCCCAAAATCAGGCTTTCATATCCACCCCAGGAAAATCCAATTTTAAAATGAGTCATGCCATCTAACATAGCCTCAAGACCTTCACGATTTCCCGACTTTAGGACAAAAGAAAATAAACCATTAGAACCTGCAAAATCCCGCTCAAAAAACTCATGACCAGGACAGTCAGGCAAAGCAGGATGACGGACATGATCCACATCAGAGCGCTGAGAAAGCCAATGGGCCACCTCCAACGCATTTTTTTGATGCTGGCGCATACGTACACCTAATGTGCGCACTCCCCTTAAAGCCAAATAAAGATCATCTGGTGATGTACATTGCCCCAATAAATAGCTGTTTTCTCTGAGTTGATCCCAATACTCAGCGGTTGTTGTTGCGGTTCCAAGCATCACATCAGAATGCCCGACAATATATTTAGTCGCTGCCTGAATAGACACATCCACACCCAAATCAAAAGGTTGAAGATTGATAGGTGAAGCCCATGTATTATCCAGCATCGTCATAATACCATGTGCTTTTGCAATCCGAGATATAGCAGGAATATCTTGCACTTCCATTGTCACAGAACCAGGTGATTCTAGATAAATCACCTTCGTATTAGGACGAATCAACGCCTCAATATCCGCCCCAATCAATGGATCATAATACGTCGTTTCAATACCGTAACGACTCAGCAATTTATCACACAGATCACGGGTTGGTTCATACGCATTATCAACCATCAATAGATGATCGCCACTTTGTAAAAATGACAATAATGCACCACTGATAGCCGCTGTCCCTGATGGATAAAGCGCACAGCCTACACCGCCTTCCAGCTCATTCATCGCTTCTTGAAAAGCAAATGCTGTGGATGTTCCCCGACGACCATAAAAAAGTGTCTTATTATGTCGCTGAGCTGTCGCTTTTTTCATTTCGCCGACTGACTCAAACACCACGGTCGAAGCTCTGGCTACGACAGGGTTTACAGCACCATGAGTCCATTCCTTTTTACGACCAGTAGCAATAATTTTTGTATCTTTTTTCATGGTACCTGCTAGTTGTTCTTATTAAGTAAATTCGACCAATATTTCAAGTAATCATTAATTAAAATATACAATCTTATGAGTTATTCAAAATTATCTAAATTGAAGGTTATACCATTTGTAGATAAAAACTCTTTCAACTTTTTCAAAATAGGCTTTATTTCAAGATGTTGCATACATCTATTTTCATATGGACACAACTTATCTTGACGACAAGGTCGACAATTATAGTTTAACGAATATTCAGTTGCATTAGGATTTACGGAGCCCGCTCTCTGATATGTATTCGGACCATATAAACCCAAAGTAAAAACCCCCAATGCACTTCCTAGATGAAAAACACCACTATCAGGAGCAATCAAAACTAAAGTATGTTGTAACCACTTCTTCAACTCCACCAAAGTTCCTTGTTCATATATAGGATAACCATCTACTTTCTTACAGATTTTCATAGCGATATCTGATTCTGTACCAACTAATCTTACTGGAATATTATTTTTTTGAAAATATCGGCAAAAGCTAATAACTAAAGATTCCGGAATACGCCTGATGCTTCGATCAGCATCTATATGAATCACGACTTCCCGAGGGCATTTCTCATCATAATTTACATTTGAGATATCACCCAAATAAAGCGTATCACCAACAGATAGATTCAAGAACTTTAATACTGGAATATAATCCCAAACGATATGATCTTTCGAGGTATATTTAGGTACTTGATGATGATATAGGTGGCTATATTTAAATCGACTTAATAGATTTTTATATCGCCCAAGTTTTTGTTTTCCCTTTAAGAAACGAATCAACTGTCGAGAAGTTCTACTCCCTGTCAAATCAATGATTAAATCAAAAAACTGTTCCGGTACACAATCTGAAGTATATTCACTATATTGAGTACAAAAAAAAAGACCTCGAAATTTAGAAGGAATTAAATAACTCACGTTATATTGTTTAAGCGATTGAGCAACAATGATACTTGAGATTATATCGCCTAATCCAGAAACATTAATCAACAATGCTGTTTTAACCTTACCCGTTGTAATCATACTAAATTCTTGGCTCTTGACGAAGTAGCTGTTCATCCTGACGATTATCGTCTTCTTTTGACTCAACGCTTTTATCTGATCTGTCAACCCGGATCAAAATCAAAGACAGTGAAATCATCATAATCCATAAAATCAGAGCATGACGCATCTGCAAAAATGGGGGTTTACTACTAAAAAAAGTGACAGAATCCCAATGAGAAAAATCCGTCAGCAACCACACAGACCCTTGCCACACCCACCCCAGAGCTACAGCACTGAGTAATAGCCACAAGAACGCCAGTTTACGATACCAGCATCCCCAAGCACACAGCATACAGATAATTGCAGAAAATAAAGTGAATGCAAACCATATCATAGGAACAGGTGATGCAAGCTGCATCAAAGCACATGCACACAAAATAAACACCATCAGACCAGCAAAAAATCGCTTCACAATAATTTACTCCTACATCATCACCTTAAATATAGACAGAGCATTGTCTGTCTTGCCTATATCCTAACAACGAAAGGCAAAGCAGGTCGAGTGTTTATAAGTTTGACCAGGGCGAATAATACATGCTTGTGCATCAAGACTATTCGGTTGATCAGGGAGAAATTGAGTTTCCAGACAAAAACCATCTCTGTTTTGATATACCAACTCGCTATGCCCTCGTGTTCCTTCCAGATATTGCCCAGTATAAAGCTGAACGGCCGGTAAAGAAGTAAAAAGTGTCATTACAACCAGACCATCACCAGAACGAACCTGTACCGCAGGGTCTTCTTTATTGCCAGACAACAAGAAGCTATGATCGAATCCCCGATAACGTTCATCATCAACGATCTTACGCCAATCCTGATTCAACTGCTTGGCAATATGGAAATCATAAGGCGTTCCAGCTACATCTTGTGGTTCACTGACAGGCAATCCACCCTGATCAACAGGTAAATAACGATCGGCCATAATCTGCATAACATGACTGCCGACATCTCCAGCTACACCATCTAAATTGAAATAGCTATGGTTCGTTAAACTAACGGGACAAGGTTTATCAACCGTTGCCTGATACTCAATCTGCACCCGATCATCTTCAGTTAACCGGTAAGTAATAACAATATGAGCTTCACCAGGGAAGCCCTGATCGCCATCGGGTGAAACTAAAGAAAACTGAACAGCAGGGCTTTCTTCAATTACTTTTGCTTGCCAAAGCTGGTGAGAAAAACCTCTATGTCCGCCATGAAGACAATTGTCACCTTCATTCGGGTCGACATGGAAGGTTTGACCATCGATAGAGAATTGGGCATTTCGAATACGATTTGCATAACGTCCGACAGTTGCACCTAAATAAGCATTTTGGCTACAGTAATCGGTCAGAGTGTCACAGCCTAAAACCAGCTGACGCAATTTACCATCAGGCATTGCCAACTTCAGAGAGATCAGCGTCGCCCCCCAATCAGAAACCGTCAATTGTGTCCCACGTCGATTCGTTAAGTGGTAAAGACGAGCGGCTTGGCCTTCTTGGGTCAATTGCCACTTTTCCCATGTGACCGCAATATCGGCTCGCTGAGGCATGTTGTTCTCCTGTATATTCATGTCAGAAGATCAACGCGAACGGCGTTGATCAAAGCGCAAAAAAGCCACGCTATTAAACCAAACCACAACAACCAAACTTAGATCTAGATCTCAAAAATCATGCCGTTGTTCACAAGACATCCCATAATATCTCATTCATTCCGACAAAAATCCAAATACATAAGCCAGATTGAAGCAGTTCCATCTGAATCATCTCCATTAAAAAGATACCCAACAATGTTCCAAATCTTTTTCTGCATCTAAAGATAGGTAAAGTAGTTGAAACATTTCATCCTTTTAAATGTCGCCATCCAATGTAAAATACGACAGAGATTCTTCCAAGGAGGTTATTTTGCCTTTACTGCCAATAATCTCAAGTAGAATTCGCGCTTTCTGATGTTTTTTAAACGAATCGCAACATAGAATTTGCAAAATCAAAAAAACGGCTCATTTTTGAGTGAAAAATATCCATCAAATGACCTTTATTAACAAGGAATCGACAATGACAAGCTCAATACGCTTGGATAAATTCATTAGTCACAGTAATGGTTCTCCCCGCAGTCTGGTAAAACAGTATCTCCGTGCAGGTCGGATACAAGTCAATGAACATATCGAAAAACAGGGGAAACGTCTCATTCATTCTGAGGATCGGGTTACGTTGGATGGACAAATCATTACAGAACAAACATTAGTCTATCTGATGATGAATAAACCACTTAACTATGTCAGCACCCGTCATGACAGCACTCATCCATCTGCGCTAGAACTCGTACGCGAATATCACCACCCACAGCTACATATTGCCGGACGTTTAGATGCCGATACCAGTGGTTTACTATTATTAACAAATGATGGCCAGTGGTCTCATCAGATTACCGCCCCGGGACACCACAAATGGAAACATTATTTAGTCACATTAGCCGAGCCGCTCTCAAGCTCAGCCTGTAAGCAACTCGAAAATGGCATGATGCTACGAAATGAATCCAAGCCAACATTACCTGCAAAAGTAATTCAGCAACAGGATAACGTCATTCAGCTGATGATTCAGGAAGGTCGTTATCATCAGGTCAAACGTATGATGGCAGCCGTCAAAAACCATGTTATCCATTTACATCGGGATCAAATAGGCAACATAAAACTCGATATTCAGCTAGCCCCTGGGGAATATCGTCACCTGAGCGAGCAAGAAAAACAAATAATAATTGAAGCCAATTAATATTCGCCTATCTCCCAAAGACGATGCTGATTACATAAGCCTGGGGCGTGAATAAATAGCCATTGCGTTGCAGCGTCTCATTCCGAATGCAAATTATGAATCTGAAGTTGCAACATCTATTTTAAAAGGAGCATCTTCCCGCCAACAAACGATATGGTTACGCCCCGCGGCTTTAGCCTCATAAAGCATATCATCGGCTCTTTGGAAGAGGATTTCACTGGAAAGTCCAGATTGCCACCCAGCGACTCCGAAACTACAGGTACAACGGATCACATCAGCAAAAACCTGATTTTCCAACATTTTCTGATAATCGGCGGCTACAGATTCAGCATCGTCTAACGTCGTATCAGGAAGAATTAATACAAATTCCTCGCCTCCCCACCGCGCAAAGACATCATTCGAACGAGTCCGTTGGCGGAATAATTTTGCCATTCCTATTAACACCTGATCGCCCATATAATGACCATATTGATCATTGATCTGTTTAAAATGATCTATATCCAACAAAACCAACGACAGAGAAGTATTTGTTCGCTCACACCGCTTCAGTTCCTGTCCCAGCTGTTCTTCTAAATAATTTCGGTTATACAATCCGGTTAATGGATCCGTATTCGCACGCTGAATTAATTCCGATGTCAATGCCAATTGTTCCTGAATATCCACACCAGAAAAAACATAAAAATACTTCACTTGCCCAACATTAACCGGTGTAACACTCATCTTAAAATAAATCTGCTTTTGCTCCCGGCTCACTTCGACTTCGCCAAGCCAACCGTTACGAACCTTGGCCATATTCAAAATACGGTTGACCGAAGGAGAAAACGTTAAATGGCGATCTAAACGCTGACGCAAAAACTCTTCATCATCCAACTGAAAACTTGTTAGAAAATAATGATTCGCTTTTTTAACAAATCCGTGTGGGTCAACAACTACCATTGCAATATTGCTTTCAAAAGCAGCTTCTTGCAAGGCATTGGATAATGCAACCTGACGGTTTTTCTCTCTGACTTCTAAATGCTGACGAATCAATAATGCGCCAACGAACAACAAAATCACATATAAACTTGCTCCAACCACGAACCAGTCCTGCATCTGATTAAACAAAAAAGTTGTCGGAACAAAAGCTAACGCAACATTCAATTTTTTATCAATTTGAAACCAACTAACGAACAAAGATCCATTAAAACCAACAGAGAGCCACATTGAGCGACCAGCAGTCTGAACTTTTAATAATTCAACTAATTGTTCCGACTGAAGGCGTGGCCATAACTGCTCAATAATCTGCTCCGTCTGTTCACTATTATCACCCAAATGATAACCAGCTGAACCTACTGTAATAGCTCTGGATACCAATTGATGACGGCCTATATAATTGAAAAATTTGCCCAGTTGTTGCTGATTAAATACATTCAGCATCCACCCCCCGAACTGATTTTTAGATATAATTACCGGTACGCTATAAACAAGTGACAAAGCTTTCGGATCTCTTAAATAAGTCACTCTAGAGAAGGTAAAAACAGAAACATCTTTCGGAAATTGCAACGGCCCGAGCTGTTTGGCGTATCCAAGTTGATGAACGATATGATATTGGCCGTTTTGCTGACGAATGCCTATCACCGTACGATCAGGCGCGAGAAAATAAAAATCGCCTGTCGATAAGAAATGCTGGCTCCAGTTTTTCAACCGATAACCGATTTGCGCAAGCTGTTTTGTCTGTCTCAAAGAGGTATAAGATTGAATGGGTAATGAAGCCCCCACTAAAAATAAACGCTGTTGTAATAAATGTTCGAGTTTTTTTACTTCCTTCGGATACAAAGAAAAAGCCAAATTGAACTCTTCAAAAGTTTTTGTTTTTAAATCTTCAAAATGAATTATTCCTACGGAAGCCAAAATGACCAGCACAACTGCCGCCCAAAGAGCCAATAGAACTGTAAATGGCAGCTTACTCCAGACATAGACCCATGCCCATCGTCCCTGTTTATATTTTTCTATTCTAATCATTTAGTAAGCAGCCAGTATCCTTCGACTATGAATCAAGTATAGGTGTCCTTAACAATTATGCTTAATATACGTTGTAAACGACTACTGAGCGTCCACTAAAGAATCGGGTAAATGTTTCGTAACCGGAATCTGTAAATCCTTCAGTTGTTCTGCCCGTCGAATCAGATTCCCCCGCCCTTCAGAAAGTTTCTGAATCGCACTTTGATAACTTACCTGAGCTTTGTCCAAGCTGTTTCCCAACAGCATTAACTCCTCAACGAACCCACAAAATTTATCGTACAGACGACCAGCACGTTCAGCTATTTGGGCAACATTACGCTGCTGATACTCACTTCTCCAAACATTTTCGATGGTACGAAGTGCAACCAATAAACTTCCCGGACTCACCAACAAAATATTTTGACGGCTTGCTAACGAAATAAGCTGCGGATCATGTTCCAAAGCAAGCTGAAATGCAGCCTCAATCGGAACGAACAACAAAACAAAGTCCAGCCCCTGAATTCCATAAAGAGTCTGATAATTCTTTTTCGCCAGGCCATTAATATGTGAACGCAGCGATCGAATATGTGCCTGCAATGCTTGTTGCTGTTCATCAGAAGAATCTTCATTGCAATAGCGCTCATAAGCCACTAATGTCACTTTCGAGTCCACAATAACATCACGTTGATCAGGTAAATGAACCACTACATCCGGTTTAATGGTCTGTCCCTGCTGATTTTTCCCCGTCACCTGGATATCATATTCATAGCCTTTACGTAAACCAGAATCTTCAAGCACTTTAGATAGAACAACTTCCCCCCAGTTTCCCTGTTGTTTATTATCACCTTTTAATGCCCGAGTCAGATTCACCGCTTCATCACTCATTTGTTGATTCAACTGGTGCAACCTCTCAAGCTGACTTTTGAGGGAATGCCGCTCTTTCAACTCAATATCATAACTATGTTGTATCTGTTGACGGAAATGTTCCAACTGCTGGCGTAGAGGCTGTAACAAGTGATTCAGGCCGACCTGATTCTGCTCACGAAACACATTACTTTTTTGTTCAAAGATCTGGTTTGCCAAATTCTCAAAGGCTTCTTTAAAACGTGCTTCTGTTTTCTCAAAGCTCTCAATTTGTTCTTCTCTGGATGATAATTTTTGCTGACTTCGGGCCAATTCACTCTTTAAATCCGCATGTTGTTGATAAGCCCGTTCAAGCTGTGAGCGAAGCTGCTCTAAATCGACCTGAAGTCGCTGCGCATTTTCAGCTTTTGCCTGCCACTGCCCTTGTTGCTGTATCTGTTGTTGAAATTGATTTTGCCAGTAATAGCTCTGGTCTCGGGCACTATCAAGCTCCCCTTGTAAAAACTCGATCTCCTTCGATACAGCAATATTTCGTTGCTCTTTATGATGGCATATCCGACTCATCCACCAAACAACGCCCCATCCTGTAATAGCAATCAGCAAAAGAATCAGAATCCCGGGAATAGTTTGAATAAACAGCTCGCTCACAGCTAATCTCCATTGTAACTCGATAATCAGGTCGGTATCATCTAGCAGTGTTTTATTGAATCAAGGTACTAATATGGGTCTGTTTAACTCGATTAAAACCCTTTTTGGCAACTCCGACGCATCACCACAAAAGACGCATCAAGACATTGAGTATAAAGGATTTACAATCACTCCGTCTCCTATTGCAGAAAAAGGACAATATCGAGTCGCAGGATATATTCGTAAAACAATTGATGGTGAACTCCAGGAACACCATTTTATTCGAAGTGACGTCTGTCCATCAGAGCAACAGGCACTCGAATTGACAATTAGCAAATCTCAACTATTTATCGATCAGATGGGTGAGCGTTTATTTCATTCATGAACCGTGCAGGCACAAAGCCACAATGCTCAGACTAGCCCAATCACCCTTCACTAAATGGAGTTTATTATGCGTTGGTTATTTATTACATTTTCGTTAATATTCTTGGCCGGTTGTACCCAAAGTACTATCCAGGCTCAAAACACAGGCGTCAAAACTCATGAATTAAAAAAAAGCACACAAAAAGAGCTGACTGCTTTTGAAGATATTCCTGCCGATGCCGACACGAAATTAGACCCTGAAAATTCGATTATCATCAGTGAAGGAGATCAATGGCTGGGTAGATTGAGCTTACATAATTCAATGAGTCCATTTCGGACTTTTGAATATTACAGACAAAACATGCCGCAGTTAGGCTGGAATCTTATTGCCTCTATCAAAAGTCAAAACTCCGTTCTGACTTATATCAAAGGGCATCGGGTTGCGACAGTTCAAATTACAGGTAGTCAATTTGGTGACAGCCATATTATCATCACGGTATCTCCTGCCACTGATGTCTCTGCAACCCCCACAACAACCAATCAATAAACCGCATAAACATCATGATCGCTTAGGGGCTAACACAAGCCCCTAAAGGTAAACAAGGCATAACATCATAATAAGCCAAGGAGTATTCGTTTTACATCCTCAATATCAAATGGTTTATCGACCAATGCAGAAACACCGCTACGACGAACACCATTAAGTTTGGCACCATCTGTTTCTGAGGTCACCATCATCACGGGGATATGGTAAAACCGCTCATCCTGACGCAATTCTTCGACAAATGCAGCCCCATCCATCACCGGCATATTGTAATCAGTAACAATCAGATCAACAGTTTTCCGGGCGAGTATATCCAACCCCATTTGCCCATTCTCAGCCGTATAAATATTTGTCACACCTAAATTATTTAAAACCCGGCAAATATGTCTCTGGGCAGTCGGACTATCATCCACAACCAAAATTGAAAGTGAATCCAACCGTTCTTGCTCGTTAACTTCTGCCGATTCAGGTTCAATATAACTAATTGTTGTCCTTAAGGCATTCAGTAGATCCACCAATTGAAATGGTTTTGGTAAAATAGCAATGACTCCGGCCTGCTTAATCGCATCCAAAGAATGATGTTTATCTTCACTGGAAATAAGCATAAACGCCATAGACTGTGACAAGGCATTAGCACGAATTCTATTGATCAAATCCGTTGCCGTCCCATCTGAAAAATACATTGAACTAATGACCAGATCGGGCGATTTAACCGTTGCGACCTGATAAGCACTCTCACAATCTTCGGCAAACAAAAAACTATCGACACCGGCATCATGTAAACGACGATGGATAATATTTCGTTGAGTCAACGATGGTTCAACCAATAAAATGGTCAACTCTGATAAAGACATTCTTTCCATAGATTCTTCTACTTTTCCAGTGATAAACCAAACTATAACGTAATATGCTACATCTGAAAATTGTTAGTGTCTGTTAAAATCAAACACATTTGATGCACAACAACGCTTACAACAAGCGCAAAACGCATCTAAATGAATCAGAAGGCAACAATTCTCACACTCAAATACAATATCCATTGACAAATACCTTCTAACGGTTGAAATTTCACAAAATCATCCCCATAACAACCTCAATCATTATTATAGGAACAGGTTATGTCCAATACCGAATTCATTGTCGATATCAGTATGGAAAATGCAAAAGCCATTCTGATCGAACGCTCCTTCGAACATCCCGTTGTTGTTGATTTCTGGGCCGATTGGTGTGAACCCTGCAAAACCTTGATGCCTATTCTGGAAAAACTGGCTAACGAATATCAAGGCAACTTCACCCTGGCCAGAATAAATGCTGATGAACTGCAACCACTGGTTGGTCAATTCGGCGTTCGAAGTTTGCCAACGGTCATGATCATGAAAGATGGTCAACCTGTCGATGGTTTTGCTGGAGCCCAAACCGAAGGCGCTATCCGGGAAATTCTTGAAAAGCATCTACCTAAACCAGAAGATCTAAAATTAGCCCAAGCCAAAACTCTTGCTGAACAGGGGGATGATACCGGAGCGCTAAAAGCAGCTAAAGAAGCCTGGGAGCTTGCACCTGAACGCACTGATATTCATTTCACATATATCAGCACACTGCTAAAACAAAACAAATGTGAAGAAGCCAAAACTTTACTGGCAAAAACAAAACTCGAAGATCAACAAGCTGAATACCAAGCCTTAATGAGTCAGCTTGATTTATTAGAGCAAGCAGCAGATACACCAGAAATCAGAGCATTAGAAAAACAAATACAACAAGATGACAATGCCGATCTTAAGGTTCAGCTAGCCATTCAATACGATCAGGCCGGTCGCCATGCAGAAGCACTGGAACTGCTATTCAGCTTGCTCAGTAAAGATATCGAAGCGGCTGATGGACATGCTAAAAAAGCCTTCTTAGATATCGTCAATACACTTTCTGGCGATCCACTATCATCTAAATATCGCCGCCGCTACTTTAGCTTACTGTATTAACAATATTTATTTACCCTGGGATAAGCAACAATACATATCCCAGGTAAACTCAATCAAAATTACAGAATTTTCGCTAAAAATTGCTGCAAACGCGGATGCTCCGGATGATCAAAAACCCCTTCAGGCGTGTCTTCAACCAACAATGCACCTTCTTCCATAAACAGAACCCGGTCTGCAACTTCTTTGGCAAATCCCATTTCATGGGTCACGATTGCCATAGTCATGCCTTCCTTCGCTAAGGATTTCATCACATCCAACACTTCGCCCACCATCTCAGGATCAAGTGCCGAAGTCGGCTCATCAAACAACATCACATCCGGACGCATTGCCAACGCTCTCGCTATCGCAACCCGTTGCTGTTGCCCACCCGACAAATGAGATGGATAATTATGCATCCGATCAGAGAGTCCGACACGACTTAATAGTTCTTTGGCGTGCTGTTCCGCTTCTTTAGAGGATTGTCTGGCAACTGTCATCGGAGCCAACATCACATTTTCAAGAGCGGTCTTATGAGGAAACAGGTTAAAACTCTGAAACACCATACCGACATTCTGCCGAAGCTGATTGATATCGGTCGACTTTGCATACATGTCAATTCCATCAACCATAATCGATCCGGAACTGATTTCTTCGAGCTGATTCAATGTCCGCAAAAACGTCGATTTCCCCGATCCTGACGGCCCAATGATGACAACAACTTCACCCCGTTTAATTTTGGTAGAAACAGATTTAAGCGCATGGCATCCATTCGGATAAAACTTATCAATCTGTTCGGCGACTACCATATCTTCGCCTTGATACTGATTAGTCACTAGCGGATAACCTCTTCTCTAACATTTGAATAGCCCAGGAAAGCGATCCAGTAACCAGCAAATATAATGCAGCAACTGTAAACCACACCTCAAACGGAGCAAAACTACCACTAACCACCTCACGCCCCGCTTTGGTCAGATCAGTAATCGAAATCACCGAGACTAATGAAGAATCTTTAATCAAATTAATAAATTGCCCTGCCAGTGGCGGTAATATGCGTTTAAACGCCTGAGGTAAAACAACATAACGCATAGCTTGTGGATATGACATACCCAATGATCGGGCCGCTTCCATCTGACCAACAGCAATCGACTGGATCCCGGCCCGGATAATCTCGACGACATAAGCCCCGGTAAAGACAGACAAAGCCACAACACCGGCTGTAAACCGGTCCAAATTCAGAACTGTCCCAATAAAAAAGTAAACAATGAAAATTTGAACCAAAAGAGGCGTTCCACGGATCAGCTCGACATATGTCAAAGACAGATCCCGGGCGATTTGGTTTTTCGATACCCGCATTAAACCAAATACCAGCCCTAACAAAATTGCAAAAATCAGCGATAAAAATGATATTTCAATGGTCACCCAAAGCCCTTTGGCTATAGGTCCGAATCGCCAGTCTTTCACCCGGGCAACCGTATCCCCCTCAAAAACCAGATCACCATCACCCACATTTAACTGATCATACTTTTTAATAATTTGCGGCTTTTGACCATCAAATTGAATTTCTACCTCACCATTGGCCTTGACAACAGCAGTACCATCTGCCTGAGCCCGAATATCCTTCATTTGAGTATTGATGATATAAGGCCATAAACGGTCCCAATGCCAACTGTAATTAATGGTTTTGCCCGACCAATAGATTGATCCGATCATCATTATCATAATGATCAGATACACCCCATGCCCCAGCCAACGACCGGATTTAGATTGCATCGTTACTACTCTCTTCTAGTTTTTTAAACAACCAACTGAAATGTTCAGCAGGAAAACACATCGATAAAAGCCGGATTAACTCCAGCTTTTATCAAATTAACTACTGAATCTGTTTCAGCCAGCGACTAGATTTGAACCAGCGATCATAAATACGTTTGTAAGTACCATCGCCGCGCACCTGGCGCAGATAATTATTCAGGAAGTTTAAGAAATCAGGGTCATGTTGGCGGATAGCCCAACCTAATGGTTCATAAGTAAACGGATGATCTAAATGAACCACCTGTTGTTTATGCTGAGAAGCATAAATCGCATTATATGGCATATCGTAGACAAAAGCTGATGCCTTACCATTAGCAACCTGAAGAACAGCATCGGCTTCAGTATCGAACAATTCCAGTTTAGCATTTGGCATATACCGCTTCGCCGCATCATTACCAGTCGTACCTAATTTGGTTGCAATGGTATATTTAGCATTGTTCAAATCACGATAACTTCTGATTTTTCCTTTCAGTTTTGGTGAAATCAACAAAGTCTGACCGATAACGATATAAGGATGCGCAAAATTAACTTTCAGGTTACGTTTTGGCGTGATGGTCATACCGGCCATAATGATATCGCATTTACCGGTCTGCAAAGCAGGAATGATACCATCCCAGGCTGTATTCACCGGCACGAATTTCACGCCCATAGACCGGGCCATTTCCCTTGCCATATCAATATCAAAACCAATAAAACGGCCATTTTTCGATTTCATTTCAAACGGCATATACCCTGCTTCGAAACAAACGCGCAATTTACCCGTATTTTGGATATGTTCCAAAGCCGATTCCTGTGCCATAGCCTGTGTGCTAGCAAGTGCAGAACAGGCCAGGACTAAGCCAGCCATAGCAGATGTGAATAATTTTCCCATTTTTTTATAATCTCTATTTATAAATTTATTTCCGTCATCATCCAATGACTGGAATATTTTGATGTTGTGTTTGTGACTTTGACCAAGACACTCACGGCATGTTGAACGGTAATGAATATTTTAGCAACAATTTGCCACTTTTTATCCAGTATAGATTTCAATATGTCATCAGGTCATTTCTGCAATATAAAAATTTCCAGATAAAACAACCCCAATAGCGCCAAAACATATTGAATCAACGTAAAACAATCGTTAAAAGTCCATAGCCAGTCAATTTTATAATGCGATAGACTGTACCCATTATTCAATAGTTCAAACGAATTAATCATTCTGATCCGATTGCCGAATGCATAAAAGTTTCGTAATCTGATCCCACTTTTTCTATTTATGTCAGAGGAATGACCCATGTCTTTAAGCATCTCTAATCGACTGCAATCGATTCGAAAATTTATGGTTCAGCACGAACTAGATGCATTCATCATTCCAAGAGCAGACGAATATTTAGGCGAATATGTCCCCGCTTGTAATGAACGACTTCATTGGATAACCGGCTTTACCGGTTCTGCCGGTGTTGCAGTTATTCTAGCCCAAACGGCTGCAATTTTTGTCGATGGCCGCTATACCGTTCAGGTTCGCCAGCAAGTCAGCAGTGAACTGTTTTCTTTCCATCATCTAATCGATGAACCTTACATGTTCTGGTTATGTCAGCAATTAGGTAAAAATCAAAAAATTGGCATCGACAGCAAAACATTCAGCTTAAGGCAATTTGAACAGATGCAATCGCTGGCGAACTGCCAACATCAAAAGCTTGTGGAAACAATCAACCCTATCGATACACTCTGGCAGGATCGTCCAGATGCCCCTCAAAGTGGGGCGACATTAATGGACAATCAAATTGCAGGTGTAACCAGTTTAGAAAAAAGGCAGCATGTCGGCCAAAAAATAAGTGAATTGGGTGCCGATGCAGCTCTAATAACCGCCTCTGATTCCATCGCCTGGTTACTCAATATCCGGGGACAGGATATTCCCTGCCTGCCGGTTGTCCTCAGTAATGCATTTTTATACGCAGATGGCCGGATGACATGGTTTGTCGATCCGAAAAAACGCCCACCTCAATTTGAACGTCATGTGGGTGAAGGTGTCACTGTTTGCGATGAAACAGGATATGAAGAAGCTCTAAAATCTCTTGCACTGGAATCCCCTCACATTCTTGCAGATCCTACAACAGCCAATGCATGGAGCCAGCTTCGTCTGAAAGAGTCAGGGGCTCAGCTTATCGCAGCCGCCGACCCATGCCTACTCCCTAAAGCATGTAAAAATGCAGCTGAAATCTCAGGAATGCGCAAAGCGCATCATGTTGACGCTCTGGCAGAAATCAAATTCCTCGCCTGGCTTGATCAATGTGTCCAGACAGGTCAACTTCCTGATGAAGGGCAAGCCAGCGATCAACTCGAATTATTCCGCCGCGCCAATCATGATTGTATTGACCTGAGCTTTGATACTATTTCAGCAACAGGCAGTAATGCCGCCATGTGCCACTATAACCATAAAAATTCTCCGACCCCGTCTCCACTTCAGATGAATAGCCTCTATCTGGTCGACAGCGGTGGGCAATATCTCTATGGAACAACGGACATCACCCGTACAGTGGCAATTGGACAGGCAACCGATCAAATATGTCAGCACTTTACTCTGGTTCTTAAA
The DNA here is from genome assembly GCA_911810475.1 of Candidatus Celerinatantimonas neptuna. Classification (NCBI taxonomy): domain Bacteria; kingdom Pseudomonadati; phylum Pseudomonadota; class Gammaproteobacteria; family Celerinatantimonadaceae; genus Celerinatantimonas; species Candidatus Celerinatantimonas neptuna. Next base: position 3,049,553 of record OU461276.1, on the reverse strand, counting down.
GGAATGATCGCCCTGGCTTGCCAAAAATTCCCGAAAGGCACAACAGGAACACAACTCGATGTTCTGGCACGGCAGTATTTATGGCAATTTGGTCTGGACTTCGACCACGGAACAGGGCATGGTGTAGGCCATTTCTTAAGTGTCCATGAAGGTCCTCAACGCATATCTAAAGCCATCAACGACATTGCTCTGGAACCAGGAATGGTGGTCTCAGATGAACCTGGATACTACCTAGATGGTGGTTATGGGATCCGCTGTGAAAATCTGTTGGTCGTAGAACCTGCCGACTTGCCTGAGTCAGAAAAACCATTCTACCAATTTGATACGCTAACTTATGTTCCTTTCGACAAGACATTGATTAAAAAATCATTGCTCAGTCAACAAGAAAGAATGTGGCTTAATGATTACCACCAGAAAGTTTATCAGTTAGTTTATCCGCAGATTGACGAACAAGATAAAGTGACTCGCACCTGGCTAACAACAGCGACATCCGCTATCTAGCGAACCTCTGACCGGGATAAGAAAGCCTTTTCTGATAGGAATGAAGCCCGGTTTCGGCGCTAAAGCCGCTTGCTCTGACTTAACAAGCGGCTTTTTAAAAACAAAGCAGCTGACACTCAATGCATCGTATGCTGAACAACAGAAGCCTGATGACTTTGCCAGTCGGCATCACCTTGTAAGTCTACATTGACAATTTGATCGCTCGGCCAACTGATACTCTGCTGATCAAGTAGTTTTCCCAAGGGAACTATTTCAATCTGTTGCGCTTTGACTTTCTCAATCCACTGCTTAAACAGCTCGAACTGAGCACGACCTTCTATCTCTGCGTGAATAGTATAGACATTCAGTTGACTAGGGAGGATTTGCTGAATAATCACATCATTATAATTATTTCGGTTAACCCCCCGACGCCCAATTAACTCATCATAAGTCGGAAGTGTAACCGGGATCTGTGGGGCCATTCCCTGAGCCGGAACAAAAATCGACTTACCCCGGCAATCGCTGTTATAACGAAAAGGAAACGCTTCTTTTTCCGTTAACGAAGGTTCATTACACCGCCACCCGGCAGCAGCACTGCACCCCACGTCGTGACCTAATACCTGACTCAAAAGTTGGTAACCTTTTTCAAGCTCAAAGCGAAGCTCTATTGACGACATACGATTCGTCTTCACTTCCCATTTGTAGTGATCCCAGGCATGTAATCCAACTTCGTGCCCTTGACGATCGGTTTGTTGAATAACATCTGCAACCCGGCGACCAATTACAGGACCACGCCACAGCGCCCCTGTCAGATTATGCTTAACGCCACCATAAACTGTGCGTATAAATTTTCTTAAATTATGAGGATGCCATAACCGCCAAAACCGACGACCGCTGTTATCAGGACCAACAGCAAAGAAGAAAGAAGCCTTTACCTGATTTTCTTCAAGTAATTCTAACAATCGGGGTACCCCTTCTCGAGCCCCCCGATAAGTATCAACATCAATACGCAGGCCAACAACTACTTTAGCACTCTGGCTCATAATCGGTTTATCTCATATACCCACATCGGCTTTATGGGAAAATCCTTATCATATTTATAAAATACACCGATATCACTGAGAGTAAAATATTTAAGCCCGTGTTTCATCTTCATGATCCCATTTTGCCCATTCTGAACAGACCAAAAACTGTTAATCACGAATTTATCTGGCTCAGCTCAGCTAAGTGCTGCTTCAGGTTGGCCGTCAACTGCGCATTTTCTGATGCAGTATTACGTGTATTTTCCGTATCATCGATCAATTCTTTCATCTGATCTTGAGTCAGTTGTAATTGCTCTATTTGAGTCGATGCATGTTGACTAAACTTCTCAACAGATGAACTCAACGCGTTAAATGAATCCCGAACCTCTGCAGCATGGCGGGTTGTACGAAGCTCCTGCAAACGATCCATCGAATCGGCAAATTGCACAACTTTCTCAGAAAGTTCACTGGTCGACTGCATCAATTTGGTCATCAACTGGTTAATTTCATTCGCATGACCACCGGATTTATTCGCCAAATTTTTAACCTCATCAGCAACCACTGCGAATCCCCGCCCAGCTTCACCTGCTCTGGCCGCTTCAATTGAAGCATTCAAAGCCAGCAAATTAGTCTGTTCCGAAATACCGGTAATTGTATCGGCCATATTTTCAATCTTGGAAAAATCATCCGTAAATTGACGAGTATCACGCAAAAGTGTCTGAGCCCATTCACTCGCCAGGCCAAACTCTTCCATCAAACTATTATTTTGTTCATCCAGTACCACTAAGTTCTGATCCATATGAGAGAGCTGTTCCCGGCTCTGATCGGCCTGCTCATGAATAATGGAAGCATCATCATAAAGGCGAGACATATGCTCAGACATCATCTGATTCTGGGTTAAGCGAGCCTGCATTCGATCTGAGTTTTTGCGGGCATGTTCACTAATATTATCCAGTTGATTCAACAATTGCGCATAACGATTTTGCAGATCAGCCTGGTCCATCTGTTGTGCAACCAGCTCCCGCTGCACCTCATCAACCGGCGTAAATGAACTTGCACGAACATAGCGCACTAATGTGACGGCCATAATAAATGTCACAACAAAACTGGCAACAATTGGCAAAATTGCAGGTAGATGCCCTTCACTTAAGGCTTGAAATTGAGTAACAACAAGTAAGACTAGCGTTGCAATAAGCGCAGCCACTAATGTAGGTTTAGTTAACGAAACGGGTTTTGATTCAGTCATTATACGTCCCTGCCAAGCAAGAAAAAGGGTAAAAAATTAATGGTTATACGACGAGGCATTTATCTGCTGGCATAGATTAAACTTAACCTTCTATTTTTACTATTATTTTTTCATGACAGAGGCGACTGGTTAACACTTTTAATAACAATTAACTGTTTGATGAATTGATTTCATTACATTTTTTATAGCCCATCAGACTATATGTGCCGTGGGCTACCAAACAATATTCTATCAAAAAACGCTATTTAACGTTTGTTAATCTGATTTGCTAAGTACATTCCGCCAAGCATTGCAACGACAAACAACAGAACAGGTGTCGCGCCACTGGCAATGCTGGTGATTGCCGGCCCCGGACAGATCCCGACAAGCCCCCAGCCAATACCGAATAAAGCAGCACCAATCATCAGTTTCCAGTCAATATCCCGGCGAGTCGGTATTTCAAAATGACGGGCCAGAAGAGGCCGCTTCATCCGTCTGACTAACAGCCAGTATCCGCAGCCAAACACCAGAATAGCTCCAATCATCACAAAAATTAACGTTGGATCCCAATGACCCGTCACATTTAAAAAGCCAAGCACTAAAGCAGGATTCACCATCTGAGAAATCATTAACCCGGCGCCAAATAAAAGCCCGGCCAACCATGCAATAACCATGAATATCTCCTAATGAAGCAATGACGCAGTCAATATACCAAATGCGATAAAAATCAACGTAGCGACAATCGAGCGGATCGACAGACGACCCATACCACAAATACCATGACCGCTGGTACAACCATTGCTTATTCGCGTCCCTACTCCGACTAAAAGTCCAGCAATCAGTGCCAGATACGGATTAATTTGACTAAAATCGGGTAAGTGAATGTTCAGTGGTGCCACCAGCCAAGGAGACATCAACAGCCCAACCACAAAAGCTCCCCGCCAATAATTTTTTGATTGTGGCGGTTGTAACAGCCCACCAACAATGCCACTGATCCCGGCAATTCTTCCATTGAAGACCAACAGCAACAATGCTGAGGCACCAATACAAATTCCCCCTAAAAAAGCTATCAACCAACTTCCAGACATAACCTATCCCCAGGCACTTTATTGATTAGCAAAAGCCAGTGTTCTGTATCCACCCATTAAATTTCGGGCTTTGAAGCCATTGTTCACTAATTGACGGTAAGCAACATGACCTCGAAGACCGACCTGACAATACACAACAATTTCTTTATCACGAGGTAACTCATCCATACGATGACGGAGCTGATCAACCGGAATATTCGTTGCTCCTTTGATATATCCCACTTTTTCAAGCTCTCCGGGATTACGGACATCCAACAAAAACTGATTATCACTCAGATGTGTCACTTCATCATAATGAATAGGCACCACATCACCTTTGATGATATTACTCGCCACAAATGCAGCCTGATTAATCACATCTTTAGCACTGCCATAAGGAGGCGCATAAGTCAGCTCTAAATGTTGAAGTTGCTCCACGTTCATCCCGGCCCGCTGAGCCACAGCCAGAACATCGATACGCTTGTCGATCCCTTCTTTACCGACTGCCTGCGCACCTAAAATCCGACCATTTTCAGGATCAAATAACATCTTGAGTGAAACAATCTGTGCATTGGGGTAATAGCTGGCATGACTTGCCGTATGGACATACACTTTTTCATATTGAATCCCTTCGCGTTTAAGCTGCTTTTCATTCTTACCAGTCGATGCCACTGCCAAATCAAAAACTTTGCAGATTGCCGTTCCCTGTGTTCCCTGATACGCCTCTTTACAACCCAGCATATTATCTGCGGCCATCCGCCCCTGACGATTAGCCGGCCCGGCAAGTGGAACCCAGGTTTGCTCCGAGGTCACAAAATCCTTCGTTTCTACCGCATCACCAACCGCATAAATAGCAGGATCATTCGTTTGCATATATTCATTGGTTTCAATCCCCCCTAACCGGCCAATGTCTAAACCTGCCTCTTGCGCCAGATGAACATCAGGACGAACCCCTATTGCCATAATCAAGAGCTCACTTTTGAGCATATCGCCGTTACTGAGTGATAAATTCAGCTCCCCCTGAAGATGTTGGTGTTCATCACTTTCACCAGCTTCAATACTGGCGACAAATTCATTAGCAACAAACTCAACAGACTTAAGGGCAACGCCTAAACGCAAATCAATCCCCCGGGCACGAATATCAGCATGAACAAAACCGGCCATTTCACGATCAACCGGAGTCATAACCTGATCAACCATTTCTATCAGCGTTGTTTTAATCCCCAGTTGATGCAACGACTCCATCATCTCCAGACCAATGAATCCCCCCCCCACCACCGTTGCATGCTCAGGCTTATTGAGCTGAATTGACTGAATAATCCGATCCATATCCGGAATATTACGCAGCGAGTGAGTCAATGGATTGTTGATTCCACAAATAGGAGGAATAAAAGGACTTGCACCAGGGCTCAGCAGTAAAAAGTCATAGGCTTCATCATATTCGTGACCGTCGGCCAGATTTTTAACAGTCACTGTTTTCTCTTGGCGGTTAATCTTAACAACTTCATTCTGAATACGAACGTCCACATTAAAACGAGCTAAAAAACTCTCGGGGGTTTGAAGTAACAATTTACTGCGATCTGTAATATCACCGCCAATATGATAAGGCAGCCCACAGTTTGCAAATGAGATATACTCACCTCGTTCAAACATCACGATTTGAGCATCTTCACTGAGACGGCGAGCCCGTGCAGCAGCAGATGCGCCACCGGCAACGCCACCAATAATAACAATTTTAGTCATTCCTCAACTCCAGCAATTGGCAAATCAAATCATAGATAAAAATAGCCCGGATTTGATCTGTTACAAAAAAATCCTCAGCTTTCATAAGCGATATTATTATATTAGAAAAACCTAAAGTAAAGTATTGATTCGGATAACCTCAACAAACCATAAACGTTCACAATGACAAAAAAATTTCGTATGCAGATTTTGCCAACACCGTATTTTTGAACATTGAATTGCACTCACACTATGCATCATATTCCCTGGGACATGATTGACTACCTTAGTCACTATAGCTCAATGATTACTGGTACAATCACATTGTTATTTAATTATTCAAGAGATTTCAAATCAATGGAAAAATCCACCCCACAAAACTGGCCAAAACCAGTCATCGCTCTGGCCGGATTCAGTGGTTCAGGTAAAACAACATTATTATGTCAACTACTAGAAATAATGACTCAACAGGGTATTGCCATTGCTGTCATCAAACATAGCCATCATCAGATTGAATTAGATAAACCGGGTAAGGATAGCTATCGACTTAAACAAAGTGGTGCCAGACAACTCCTGCTGAGCTGCCCGAATCAGGTCATTATGTTTGCCAGACAAGAAGCACATGATAATTTAGACGAACAACTGCGCAAACTAGACTGGCAATCAATTGATATGGTCATCGTAGAAGGATATCGACATAGCCATGTCGCTAAACTAGAAATTTACCGACCTGAACAGGGGAAACCACAACTAAACGAACAAGACGCCGACATTTTTGCAATTGCCAGTAATGATCTTCATTTAGAAAGCAAAATCCCGGTATGGCCGCTCGATAATCCAAAGGAAATTGCTGCATTATTAACAAGCAGGTTTGTTATCAACAATGCATCATAACAAACAGAATTACTCTGACTGACCGTATAAGAACTTTTTCATTGCCTCAACAGTCGCTTCACTGCAGTGATGCTCAATACCTTCAGCATCACTACGTGCTGTTTCTTCTGGTATTCCCAGGGCTAACAGCGTACTCAGTACAATTGAATGACGACGAGATACCTTTTCAGCCATAATAAGCCCGGTTTCAGTCAAAAAAATTCCGCGATAAGGGCGAGCCTCAACCAAACCATCACGCTTAAGTCTTGCGATCACTTTGGATACAGCCGCAGGGCTCACCCCAAAACGACCAGCCAAATCACTGGCACGGGCTTCGCCCATAGCCTCATGCATATGAGCAATCTCTTCTACATAGTCTTCAACTAACTCTCGTTGATGATCTTCTTTTACTCGCTGAAAATATTGGTGTTGTGGCACAAAACCCACCTAAAATCTGATTATTATTGTCATTCAATGAGTGTATAAAATAACACATACCCATTTAAGATTATAATCAAACTACAAATTGCGACACCTAGAATCGTCAACCAGCGTTTATTAACCAGTGTACCCATCAGCGATTTATTTGCAGTGAATGCCAACAATGGAATCAGTGCGAATGGAATACCGAAACTCAATACCACCTGACTGGCGACCAGTGCTTTCTGTTCAGAAATACCCATCAGAATCACAGCAATAGCTGGAATCATGGTGATCAACCGGCGTAATCCAATCGGAATCGTAAACCGGACAAACCCCTGCATTAACACCTGCCCTGACATGGTCCCGACAATCGAGGATGAAAGCCCGGCCAGCAACAAAGCAAATCCAAAGATATAACTGGCCATCTGTCCGCCTAACAAGGGGGATAACAACTTGTAGCTCTCACTAATGGTTGTCACTTCCTGATAACCATGGCGGTAAAATGTCGCAGCAGCCAAGGCTAACAGAGCCATATTAACCAACCCTGCCAGCGTCATGCCAACAATAACGTCCCAACGATAATAACGCATTAACTTATGCCGCTCGCCATCACCTTTAGCTTTAATCCGGTTTTGAGACAATGCCGAATGCAAGTAGATAACATGAGGCATAATGGTTGCCCCCAAAATACCTGTTGCCAGATACACCGCATAACTATCTGGAAAATCAGGGATCAGAATACCTTTCATCATCGCGGAACTATCGGGATGGCTCATAAACAGTTCAACAAAGAACCCGCCGGCAATAGCCATAATCATCGCACCGATAATGATTTCCATCATACGAAATCCGAACCGTTGCAAGGTTAACGCTGCATAAGTGACTACACCCGTTAATACAGCCCCCTGAATCATCGTCATTCCAAACAACAAATTAAACGCTAAAGCTGCTCCCAAAAACTCAGCCAGATCAGTGGCAATAGCAACGATTTCAGCCTGAATCCAGTAAGCCCAGACAACAGGTTTCGGATAACGATCCCGTATAACTTCGGCTAAATTTCTTCCGGTTGCCAGCCCTAAACGAGCAGAGAGAGACTGAATAAGCATAGCCATTACATTGGCCATAAGTACAACCCATAGCAAAGTGTAACCATAACGAGAACCGGCTTCGATGTTTGTCGCAAAGTTACCTGGATCGACATAAGCAACCGCAGCAATCAATGCAGGGCCAAACAAAACCATCCAACCGGTTCGTCCCCCTTTACCTGAAAGCGTTCGATTCGCCTGAAGCTGCATCGATTGATCTGAAATTGACTGAAGCATGATGAATTATCCCGTTTGTTAACCTAAGTTAACTATATATCCTCGAGTTAATATATTTCAATAGGGTTATTATCGATTAAAAAATAGCTTAAGGTAAAAAACCATCAATTAAACTGATACTGAGCATTATATTTCAACATAACTATTTGAATATAATTGAAAATATAAAAAATGATAAACACGATTCAAAAACAGGATTTTATTATCTGATTATTTCTAAGGATTTGATAAGCAGAATCTATGAATTGAATTTGTTTGAATTTTAATCAATCCAATCCAGTTCTAAGGGAAGGTTTCAGCGTCTTTAAGAGAAAGATCAACGCAATCAAAACGCGATGTGTAATCTTCAGATGAAAATTTCTATGGATTAACATCTGATTCAATTCTGCATGAACACCTCTTTTTTAGCTAGTTTATCTAACTAAAAGGTGTCTAGGAAATCAGTGGCGATTCACTGAGTGCATTCAATAATGGAGATATACAACTTTTATAGATGTTTGGACTTGATTTATATATGTTCACAAAGGAATATAAATTTTCCATTATCCCATCTGGAAATTCTGAGTTTTTTATACTTGATAAAACATTTACTAAACTTACTGTTTTGTTTAAGTTGTAAATGCCTTTAAGGCAGAAATAACTTGTGGTTAGTCTATTATCGCGCATAAGTTCCAATGATTTACATCCACAACCAAGTTCAATAACACAATCGCAATTTTGCTGTTGGATTGTATGAATTGTCTTCTGTGAGTACATCGGATTAATGATAATATCAAGAATGGCATTTTTAACTTCATCACCAGTAGAGATTGTTTCACTTCTTCCATTCGATATAATAGGAATCGTCGGATCTGCAAATGAGATATTTACATCTATAAATTTCTTTATTTGTATAATTGCTTTGTTCATTTGGTGTGAATGAAATAAAAGTCGTGTCTTAGCTTTCAATTCTAGGCATTCACTAATATCTTTCGTTGCGGTATATGTATCAAATTCCCATTTTGCAGCATCTCTGACATACAAATTAATTTGTTTATTACTATATATTTTATGTATTTCAACATCCTTTATATCAAAAACATTCCCGATTTCACTTGTCAACTCTCTGATTACATGTTCGTGTCCTTTGACTGCAATTACGTGATAGTCATCATCAACTATTCTTTCGATATATTTCCCATTATTGACACCTTTGGATAATTCCTCCAGCATATGACATTGATAGTCACCTGTCATTGACAAAATCCAGGGTGATAGTAAATGAGCCAATTTAATAGAATCAGTTAACGAAATTGAATTTGTCGCTGTAGCAGCACAGAGTATCCCGAAACTTTCCCCAGTTACATGTGTAAAATGAGCATTGTGTGAATTATTTTTAATGTAATGATACTAGATTGTTAACTAGAATAAGAATTGAAATATATGATTCTTTTTCTAATTTTGATAAATAAGCGATATTTCCAGAAACAATTGCCTTATATATTGAATTATTATGCCCAAGAATTTTCCTTATACTTTCTAAATAAAGAGGTAAATAACCTCTGATATCTAAACATTGATTATAAAAAATATTTTTATAATCTGTACGACTACCAATTCCTGGAAAAAATCCAATTAGATTTATACTTTCCATATATATTTACCAACCCTTATCTAGTTTACAACTTAACGGTGAGAATGTCTCTCCCTCTTAAACTGTAAGTGTTGTTATATGTATATTTTTAATTTTTGAATTGTAATTATTGTTTAATGATTAAAGATCACTGAAGTTTTTTTGTTAAATGAGGTAAAAATGATTAGCAATAAAGCACATACGCTTAAACAAGCTCCTACCCATAATGGTGATGTATAACCATAGCCTGCTTCTATAGCTATACCGCCTATCCATGCACCGACCGCATTGCCCACATTAAATGCAGCTATATTCGCTCCTGATGCTAATGTTGGAGCGTCTCCAGCGTATTTCATTGTTCTTAGTTGCAATCCTGGTCCGGTTGCTAACCCAACAGTTCCCATCAGTAATAATAAAATAGCAGCTAAAATAGGTATATTTGCATATACAGCAAACAAAGATAGAGTAATAGCTAAAATGAAAAGAATGCTACCCAAAGTAATATTGATTGATTTGTCGGCATATTTTCCGCCGTAGATATTCCCAATAAATGTGCCAATCCCAAATAAAACCAATAACCATGGAACTGTTGTTTCTGCAAATCCAGTGACTTTAGTTAATGTAAATGCGATGTATGTAAAAGCTCCTACAACAGAACCAAATGAAAGAATGCTTAAAAGAATAGAGATCCACACCTGTCCCCGACTAAAAACAGCCAATTCATTTTTTAATTCTATGTTATTTGAAGAATTTATTTCTGGTAACAAAATTCTAATTCCAAAAATGGTAATAATGCCAATTACACACAAACACCAAAAGGTAGCACGCCATCCCAATTCAATACCGACAAACGTTCCTACTGGGACACCGATAATATTTGAAACAGTTAGCCCCGCAAACATTAATGCGATAGCACCAGCTTTCTGATTTTGTTTTACTATATTAGAAGCTACAACTGCACCAAGGCTGAAAAAAGCACCATGACATAATCCAGCAATTATTCGGCCAATAAGTAACATTTCATAAGTTGACGCCATTGCTGAAATTCCATTACCAATAATGAATAATAATGTTAGCAATGATAATGCTTTTCTTTTTTCCATTTTAACTAATAATGATGTCAACAATAATGCACCAATCGCCACGCTGATGGCATATCCTGAAACTAAATAACCGGCCACTTGCTCGTTAATAGAAAAACCAGTAGCTATGTTTGGTAATAATCCTACTATACCAAATTCAGTCAATCCAATTCCAAACGCTGCTAATGCTAAAGCATATAATCCTGCTGGCATTTTTAGAACTCCTTAAGAGAATTAATAAAACAATTTACGTTAAACAAACGCATAATTTCTTTGAGATATTAAACACCCGTATTTTCAACGCTTTCATTGTTGCTCAAATGTCTGTATAGTTAAAATTAAATGATTTTATATGTGGTATTAATATGCTTAATATCAATGGACTAGATTTAAATTTATTAATTACATTAAATGAATTGCTAAAAGATCCCAGTGTAACTAGGGTCGCTAAGAAATTAAACCTGTCTCAACCAAGTGTAAGTGTTCACTTAACAAAATTACGCACAGCCTTATCGGACCCATTATTTTTGCCTGGCCCAAATGGAATGAGACCAACAGCAAGAAGTGAGCAACTTAGACAACCTATTATAGAAGTGCTTGACATTATAAATAACTCGGTGTTGTCACCAGAGAAATTCATTCCTAAAACCGACAAACGTACATGGGTGATACAGGCTTCTGATTATGCAGAAAAAGCAGTTTTACTTCATGCTTTGTCATCAGTTAGAATCCTGTCACCAAATACCAAAATTGCAGTTATTGACCCATCGAATAGAAGTAATATTTTAAAGCCTAATCACTTTGATATTGATCTAGTTTTTCATGTCTCAGCTGATTCTTCTTCAGGATGTCGATGCCGGAAATTATTCACTGAGAAATATGTTTTTACTTGCAGAAAAGGCCATTCTCAAATCAAATCTAAACCTACTTTGCAACAATTCATAAATTGCTCATATGTGATCATTTCAGATGATGGGGGTGGGTTTGTTGGGAATACTGATATTGCATTAACAAACATTGGTTTGCGCCGAAATGTCGTATTATCGGTACCACATTTTATATTTGCAGTTCACACAATTATGTCTTCTGACCTAGTCGCAATGCTTCCATATAGACTTGTTTATGATAATCCATTACTGGAAATCTATGAGCCTCCTGTTAATATTCCTCCTTTTGATTTGTTTATGATATGGAATGAAAAATATCATAGAGATAATGGGCATAAGTGGTTGAGAGAATTAATAATAGAATCTATCCCTAAGTTATAGAGTGATCACTCAATAATCCACATACTTCAATTGTAAAACAGCACTCCGCATCATATCTGCCGACATCTAGCTGAAACATATTGAATCCTAGAAAAAATACGGCAGGTTTTGTCGTCACCCGGATTGAGCATGCAGTGCCAACAACCGGCCTGTCGGTTTCTCTACCGGGCGGGGTGGTCATTCATGACATTCCCCCCTCCAATCACTCTACCGTTATCCAATTACAGGAGGCTCTACGATGAGCAATATGACCCTGCGTCCTGACCCAGCACTGATACAGAGACCCAACCAAGCCCAATCTATCACCCCAAAAATAGCAGCCCTTCCAGTAAAATGAGCATGCAAAAAAGATATTTGAGTTCATGGATGCCGACAAAAAGCTTGTTTCGATCATGACAGCTATTCACCTTGAAGAATCATGATTTGTGGGCGTGATTTCGTTAATGGGAAGGAGAACTCGGATTTTTTCGCTTAACGGTCCGCCTCAAACAGGCGTAAACCCGATTCTATATGTATCCTTTCTTAGGATTGTAAAATCATTCTTGCTGTTGGGTAATCGACAATTAAAACATCAATATAATTTCCTAGTAAAGCGCCTTTAATCGCCTGTGCTTTTTCAGCTCCTCCGGCCAAAGCAATCACCCTGGGGCACTCTTTGACCTGAGACAATTCCATTCCAATCACCGGATCAATCTCATCGGTGAGAACCGGGTCCCCTTTTTCATCAAAATAATGCAGGCAAATATCCCCAACAGCCCCTTTACTGGCCAGTATTTCTAACATATCCTCTTCGTAATAATTCCCGGATGCCTTAAGCAGGTGAGAAGGCTCTAACATACCAATTCCGACCAGTGCTAAATCCACCTCATTAAACATCGAAACCACCGAACTCACTTCCTTGGAATTCAAGAGCAACTGTTTATATTCCACCGTCCGCTCAATACTCTGAGATGGCAATAAATACGCTTCACAATTCAGAATACTGGCCAGAGAATGCGTTAACATGGTCGCCTGAATACTGCCATTCACACCAACACCACCAAGCAATTGAACCACGCCTTTGGCTTTGGTTTTTAATGGATGAAGTTCTTCAACCATCGCCCGAATGGTACTGCTCCACGAAGAAATGCCCACTAAATCATCTACATTCAATGACGTTTGCAGATAATGAGCCGCAGCTGATCCAATTGATTTTTTAATCTCATCATCATTATCAGGATCTTCCACATCCACAACAATGGCCTGACCCAGACCAAACCGAGCCTGAAGCTGAGCTTCGGTTTTCAAATAGATATTTGCAGGTTGAACGACACTAATTTTAACTAAATTTTCTTTCAGACAACGGGCCAAAGCCCTGGAGACAAATGATTGAGACAAATCCAGACGTTTTGCAATGTCTGACTGTTTTTGCCTTTCTTCATAATAAAGAGTTGCAATTTTAATCAAAAGGCGTTGTTCGTCCCTTTTTAACATAAATCGATCTCTATTTCTTTTAAATCAATGAATTAACTAAACTAGCATATATATTCAGTTTTGCATACTCAGGAGCAGCAGACATGCAGTATTGACGCATGAACAAGCAAACTATCTATAGATGTGTCATGGATCGCCCCGATGTGAAAGGGCTATCGATATAGCCCTTATCATTCATCTAAACCCAACAGTTCAGCATTTAAACCGCCAAGGCTAGAAACATCCTCTCAACGATGATAATAACAGTCCACATTGAGGTAGTTTGTCAATACTTCATATAACACATCTGCTGACGACGAATGATTCATCGCCACATGGTGCTCAAATCCATTCTGACAAATATGCGACAAAAGGCCTTCCAATTGGCTGACCTGAACAACAGCCCGGCACCCCACTGTATTCAACTCATCATCAACAAACCGCCCTTCCCCGACATACGCTTTCACAGTCCCCTCAAAATCATCGGTCGATAGTCTAAAATAAGTGAGCGGTCCTGCTTTCATTCGACCATGAATCGCACCACAGGTATTCTCACACCCCACGGTCGTTCCAATAATATCCGCAGTGCCCATCGCCGGGCTTTCCAATTCTTCAGTGGGGAAGTTACCACAATGGAACAGAACGCATTTATCCCGGTCATCACCAAAATTATTATTCCAGTCAGCAATTGACGTCGGTTTGCGGGATGCAATCGAAAGAGCATACATGGACAACGCTCCCATCACATCCACTTCACACGCACTGGGGATTAACTGACCCGACATTACACTCATAATGGAACAAACATTCACACCAAGCGTATGTTGCAAAGATGTCCAGCACTGAATCGCTGTTGTATGAATATCATGATCGATAATCCATTGGCTGATCACCACGAACAATTTGGCCATCATCAACAGCTTATCTTCCGGGATATTAGCCGTATCTGCATTTAATTTTAGTAACTCAAGCTTATCAACGATTCTCAGATCATCATCAGTTAACGAATCAACGCTTGCAAATATTTCTGAAAGATCAACGGTCTCTACTGTCACGCCCAAACGCTCAAGCAATTTCTCACTGTAACGAACCGTATTAAAACTGGCGGGTCTGGCCCCAATCGCCCCAATACGACATCCTTTCAGATGCGATAACGTCCAACAAACTTTCTCGAACTGAATTAAATCCTGTTTAAATAATTCACTGGCCACTTTACAAACATGCTGAGTTGTCAGTGTATATGGGATCCCATATTGTCGGAGGTTATTACACAGCGATATTTTTCCACAAAAACTATCTCTGCGGGTCGCCAATCCCATTTTACCCAAATCATCTTCTTCAGCCTGAATCAGAACAGGTACCGTTAAACCAGATAACCGAATCGTATTAGCAATCGCTTTTTCATCACCGAAATTAGGGAGTAGCACAATAATTCCACTAATCTCTTCCCGGTGTTCTTTCAACATAGCTGCTGCAACTTTTGCATCCTGATAGGTTTCAATCCCACCATGCTGTGTTTGCTGTTCTGAAAGCATAATGGGATTGATACCAACCGAATCGCATAACGTTCTAATTTGATCTCTGGCATCATCAACTAAATAGCTGGGAAAGAAATTTCGGTTGCCAATCAGTACAGCCAGCGTGGTTTTATGTTCTACATTACTCATCATGATGTCCTTTTATTTATAGTTATAGGCAAGCTTTATGGATTAAATCTTTCCAACGGCGATAACTCGCTTGAATCGATTCTGATTTCGGGTTCGGCTGTATAATTTCAACACTTCGCGGTAAATCAGATAATTCCTGATAGGTCTTCCACCATCCCAACGACTTCCCGGCCAGATAACCCGCCCCGAGTGCCGATACTTCAGCCAGGTTATTTTTGACCAGTGGCACTTGTAATAAATCAGCCTGAAATTGCATCAGGTTTCTATTTTTCGTCGGTCCACCGTCAACCCATAATTGCGCTAAAGGATGATCCGTTGCATCCTGCATCGCAAAAAACAGATCAGCAATCTGATAAGCAATCGACTCAAATGCAGCACGAGCCAGAACTTCAGGAGTTGCAGCATCCGTCAAACCACCAATCACACCTTTCGCCTGGGGTTTCCAGTGTGGGGCCCCTAAACCAGCCAGAGCAGGAATAAAATAAACACCTGAATTCCCATCAACCGACCAAGCCATCTCGCTGAGCGTGTTGACATCAAAGGCCCCAAGCAGCCGGGCCATATATTGAATCGCAGCCCCGGTATGCGTAATATTTCCCTCAAGTGCCAGTCGCGGTTTGCCATCATGCCATGCCACCGTTGTCGACACAGACGCATCGCTTAAATCATCAGACTCAACCGATGTCATCAGCGAACTGCCCGTGCCATATGTGGCTTTAACAACCCCGAATTGATATCCACCCTGGCCATAAAGCGCTGCATGCGAATCACCTATTTGAGCATGAATTGGGATCCCATCCGGCAATACATCACACTGACAGGTCACGCCCCGTTCACCACAGGATGGAATCACTTCCGGCAAACACTGAACCGGGATACCAAACAATTCCAGAAGGAGAGGATCCCAGCTTAACCGATGAATATTAAATAACTGGTAACGCGATGCATTCGAATAATCAGTCACATACGATTTCCCCCCCGTTAACTTCCAGACCAACCAGGTATCAACGGTGCCAACACATAACTCGCCGGCTAAAGCCCGTTCAAAACCGTTCTCTAAATCTCGCAATAACCAGACAATTTTAGAAGCCGGGAATAAAGGATCTAACACCGACCCGGTCAACGCTTTGATCTGTTTGGCTCCAGGTTTATCAGCAATTTCCTGACAAATTTGCTCCGAACGCCGACACTGCCAGCTCACCACAGGGGTTAAAGGTCGTCCGGTCTTCCGCTCCCAAATCAACACGGATTCCCGTTGATTACTAATGGCAATCCCACTTAATTGCTCAAGAGGTAAATGAGCGACAGACTGCTCAACAGCCTGCAATGTCGCCTGCCAAATAGCTTGCGGATCTTGTTGGGCCCACCCTGGGAAAGGATGGGACAACGTCACCGGTTGGCTCCCTTTACTGAGTATCAGGCCTTGAGGATCAATCGTAATCGCTTTAGCGTTTGTTGTTCCTTCATCAATGGCCAAAATATAAGGATGACTCACCTTAATCACCATTCACCATATTGGTCGCTGTTTTCACAATACCATCGGCATCAAATCCATGATGAGCACGCATAGAGCGGCGATCAGCTGCAATCGCATACCCACCATCTTCAATACCCAACCGTTTTAATCTCGTATGAATACCATTCTCCGAAATCACTTCAGCGACTAAACTCCCAACGCCTCCGTTGACATTATGTTCTTCAACGGTTATCACAAAGGGAATGTTTTGTAATAAGTGAACCAGTTCACACCGATCGCATGGACGAATCGACGCAATACTCAGAACCAAAGCATGGATACCTGATTTTTCAAGCACGTTGGCCGCATCAACCGCTTCGTGCACAGTTGAGCCCATTGCAACAATTGCAACGTCCTGCCCTTTTTTAAGAACATCAATTTTTCCAGGCACAAATTCATAATGTTCGGGATAAACTTCAGGAAGAGCCTTCCCGTCTAAGCGAATATAGACAGGCCCGACTTTCTCGAGGGCATAATCAATAATCTGACGACACTGATTCGGCGATGCCGGTGCATAGATTTCAATATTCCCGAAACCACGAACCACACTAATATCATCAATACTGTGATGCGTACTGGCCAAAGGTCCATAACTGGCTCCCGCATTTAAACCAAACAACTTCACATTTGTGTTGTTATAACAGACATCGACTTTAACCTGCTCATTAGAGCGCGAAATCAAAAAAGGCGCAGCATTACAGGTTGCCGCCACTTTTCCACCCAATGCTAACCCAGCAGCCATTCCAACTAATGTTTGTTCGGCAATCCCCACATTAATTAATCGATCCGGAAACGCCTTCACAAACGGCGCAATTTTGGCCGTTGACGTCGAATCAGCCACTACAGGAACCAAATCAACCCCACGATTAACAGCTTCAATAAAACGCTCCACCATCACATTGGCTAAATGTTCGCTATTACTCATGATTCAATTCCTCCAATGCTAATTGAACTTCATCCCCTTTCGGAACCCGGTGGTGCCATTCGGCTTTTCCAGCAATGAATGACACCCCAGCCCCTTTGACAGTACGGGCAATCACAACATTCGGTTTTCCATTCGATTTCAGACCTTCGAGCGTATTCACCACAGAGGCCATGTTATTTCCTTCACATTCGATGACCTCCATCCCAAATGCTTTCCATTTATCACCTAACGGATCTGTGTTCATAATATCTTTGGTATATCCGGCCAGCTGCAACGAATTCTTATCATTAATGATGATCAAGTTATCCAGCTTGTAATGCGCAGCCACTAAAGCCGCTTCCCAATTACTTCCTTCCGCTAATTCACCATCACCAGTTACCACAAATATTTTCCGGTCACTGCCACTTTTTTTAGCCGCCACAGCCAAACCAACTGCCACCGGTAAACCATGCCCTAAAGCACCGGTATTTAATTCAACCCCTGGCGTTTTATGTCTGACTGGATGCCCCGGGAGCTTCGAATCAGCATGCTGATACGTTGGTAACCATGACTTCGGAAAATATCCGGCTTCACAAAGGCAGCAGTAATAGCCCCCTGCAGCATGACCTTTCGATTGAATATAAATATCTCGCTGAGGATCATCGATGCGATCAGGAGCGCAATTAAGAATTCGAAAATACAGAGCCGTCACAAGTTCAACTTGTGATAAATCTGCGCCTGTATGTCCGCCAGCAGGACTCTGCGAGTTCAAAACAATGATATCTTTTCTGATATCACGAGCCCTTTCTTCTAACTGTTCAATCGATAATTGATATGGATTCATGATTTACTCCTATATATTCCATGTTGAATATATATTCAAAGAGATTAAAACGAGCCGATAACCATCGTTATCTCCCCATCGACCTTGCCTATTGAGAAGCGATTGCGACTTTATACTGCAAGCGACTCTGCATCTGATCGATAACCACCGCGACGATGATGACAATACCTTTGACGACCATTTGCCAAAACTCACTCACTCCCATCATCACCAAACCATCTGCCAGAATACCAATCACAAATGCACCGACCAATGTTCCCATAATGGTTCCGCGACCGCCGGCTAAAGATGTTCCCCCTAAAACCACCGCAGCAATTGCATTCAACTCAAATGAAGTCCCTGTTGACGGGTTACTTGCAACCAATTGTGACGTCACCACAATGCCTGCAATCCCGGCACATAATCCAGAAATCATATAGACCCAGATTTTAATTTGATTCACTTTCACACCAGACAATTCCGCCGCCCGCTCATTATCACCAATCGCATAAACATGGCGACCGAATGGTAATTTTTTCGCAATATACGCAATAATTGCGGCAACCAGAAACATGAGCCAAATCGTATATGGAATACCAAATAGAGTCCCCTCACCGATTAAATCAAATCCGGTATTCCCTAAAAGAGGATTTCCTTGTAACCCCGGATAAGAAGCCCCATTCGATAATAACAACGCAGCGCCACGAATAACGTACATAGTCCCTAAGGTGCAAATAAATGGCGCAACGTTATAACGGACAATAATCAAACCATTCATCGCCCCTAATAATGCACCGATCACTAAAACCACCGGAATAATGACCCAGACACTGGGGAAAATAGCAATACCAAACATATGCAGAATAAGACCATGGTCAATAAAATAACCGGCCACCATGCCGCAAAAGCCAAGAATGGACCCGACCGACAAATCAATTCCAGCTGTAATAATCACAAACGTCATTCCTAAAGCTAAAAAAGCATTAATTGAAATATGCTTAATCATGATAATTAAGCTTTCTGTCGCTAAGAAGCCTTTGACCGTAAATGTAAAAAACAGCACAATAATAAATAAGGCAATAAATGTTCTTAACTTCAATAGAAGCAACCCAAGTTGCCCATAACTGAAGCCTGAACGAGAATCACTGACACCTTCAAGCGTTTTTGTTTTCATAATTAATATCCTTGGGCACTTGCTAAAACCAAATCTGATTCAGTTGTTTGTTCTCGTGGAATATCGGCCGTAATTTTGCCATTCGACATCACAATGATTCGATCAGATATAGCCATAATTTCTTTAAGATCCGATGTTGAAAACAGAATTCCAATCCCCCGTTTAGAAAGATTGACCATCATTTCAAAAACATCACCTTTGGCTCCGATATCAATCCCTCGAGTCGGTTCATCAAGCAAAAGTAATTTAGGCTCGGTCAGAAGGGTTCGCCCAATAACCACCTTTTGCTGATTTCCTCCACTTAAAGCCTGAATTTCAATAGAAGGCGATGACACTTTAATCGATAAATCAGATATCGTTTTCTCAACAGCCTTTTCTTCATCATCGTTGGCAATCGTCATGCCTTTTAAACGCTTCCATAAACTGGCAACCGTTAAATTATTCGATACCGAACTGACCGGGAAAATACCCGACAATTTTCGGTCTTCAGGGACCAAACCAATTCCCATCTTAATTCGATCTGATGTTGGAATCGTATTGCGGATAATCTTGCCATTCAGATAAAGATTTCCAGAATAAGGCAGCTTCCCTAAAATACATTCAAATAACTCAGTTCTCCCCGCCCCCATTAATCCATAAATACCGACAATTTCACCAGCCTGGACATGAAATGAAGCATCATCGACCAGCTTGGTCTGCACCTCACTAATTAATGTCACATTTGATGCTTCGAATATTTTAATTCCAAAATCCCGGTGTTCAGGAAGAAAATTAGTTGTTGGCTCATTCCCAAGCATCTGACGAACAATCCACGGCACATCAATTTCACTGACAATGGCTTCGCACTGGAATTTTCCATCTCTCAAAATCGTAATATATGTACCGATTTCCATTAACTCTTCTAATCGGTGCGAGATATAAATAATAGAAACACCCTGAGCGGTTAAATCCCGAATTACATCAAACAGGATCTTCACTTCTTTTGAACTAAGTGCCGATGTCGGTTCATCTAATATTAATATATCGACTTCATAGGCTAATGCTTTGGCAATTTCAACCAGTTGTTTCTGACCCACTTTTAAATTAGCCACAATTTCATTCGGTGAAATAGCCTGTTTTAAACGGCGCATGACATTTTCTGTCACTTCATATTGATACTTTTTATCTATTTGATTTAACTTCGTACATGCTTCTCTACCAAGAAAAATATTATCGGATACCGTTAAATTTTCTGAGAGTGCCAACTCCTGATGAACCATCCCAATGCCATGTTTCGCTGCATCACGAATACTCTGGATAACAATCTCTTGCTCTCCTAAATATAACCTTCCTTCGGTGGGTTGCTGAACACCCGATAAAATTTTCATTAATGTGGATTTACCGGCGCCGTTTTCGCCAATAATGACATTCACCGCGCCTTTATAAACATTATATGAAACGTTATCTAACGCTTTAGTTCCAGGGAAAGCCATCGAAATATTTTTCGCTGACATGACAATATCATGTTGAATCAATGTCATAATCTACCCTTTATAAATAACCATGGGGACAATGGATCCCGGCATTCCCTGATGAATTGTTACTGCTCCAATTACGTCTATATGTTTTCCTACCCATGATTTATCTGGCGACGTAAAATTATGCAGCGCTTTTCTATTCACCGCATTTGAGAATTTTGCAAACTGCACTTGATTTTTAAATTCATCGAAACTGACGATGGTTGATGAATCACGAATCGCATTACTTAAAACGACAGGACCCAAATCAATTTTTACAACCTTGCCACTACTACTCACAGATAGAGTTTTATTTAAACCATCATCTGCATAATTCTGAACAACACCATTAAACTTAACAAACACACTGACCGGGTGATTTGTCGTATCTTTTATCGTAAAAGCAATTTTTAAATCTTTAGCATGCTGCTTTGATTCATTTAATATTTTTGGCCACAATTTATCGGCAATAACCGATGCACTCATATTTGTAAAGGAATCTTTTTCTTTTTGACTAATTGGAATAATGGGTTTGCCTTGTCCATCTAATTTAACAACATCACATGAAGTCACACTTAGTGTTAATAGTGAAACAACCGCAAAACCCGTCATTGTTTTTAATCTAATCATGGCAACCTCTAAATAACCTCTCATAAATCAGTTTTTATGAAGGCAGGGGAATATCCCCCTGCACTTTCTATTTATTTTTCAAGAAGAAGTTATTTAACCGACTCGCATTCGATTGATCGATCAGCACACAATTAATCAGCTGTTTCTCAGGTGCTCCAGTACTTCCGGTACGAATGTATTTATCCGCCTCAGTCACAGCGAGCTGCGCTTCATACCAGGCTGGTTGCAAAACCGTTGCCTTAATATTGCCATGCTTAATAATCGAGTCACGAGTATAATTACTGCCATCAAAACCAACGACAATCACGTCTTTACGACCGGCAGCTTTTAAGGCTGCTTCAGCCCCCAGGGCCATTGTGTCATTTCCCGCAATCACCCCTTTAATATCCGGATGAGCCTGCAGAATCGATTCCATACGGGTAAACGCTTCTGTCTGACTCCAGTTAGCAGTTTGCTGAGCCACCATTTTCAGCCCTGAATATGCATCAATGACATCGTGATACCCTTCGGAGCGCACGTGTGCATTGGTATCAGATTCACGGCCTAATAACTCAACATAATTGCCTTTTCCATGCATCAGCTGAACAAATTTAGCGCCCCCTAACTGCGCGCCCTGATAGTTGTTTGAAACAATCTGAGCAACAGCAACACCATTTTTATTAATTTCACGATCAATAAGAAACGCAGGAATGCCCGCTTTTTTAGCCTTCTCAACAGCACCGATGGTCACATTAGCCCCAGCATTATCCAAAATAATGGCTTTGGCCTTTCGGGCAATAGCAATTGAAATCAGCTGATTCTGCTTGTTAGCATCATCATCATGCGAAGCAACCAGTGTGGTATATCCCAATTTTTCCGCTTCTTTTTTCGCACCTTGTGCTTCAGCTTTAAAAAATGGGTTATCATGAGAAGGTGTGATAATTGCAATCAATCCATTATTGGCCGATGCAACTCCAGCGAATAATGAAGACAGGCTTAACGCAACCGCACAAAGAAGTTTTTTGTTCATATCCTTCACCCTTGAATATATATTCAGTTATTGTTATTTATTCAACTTCACTGTAATAAAGCTCGTTTCTGATGTCTATCAGACGATGGCTAAAATCTGAACAATGTCACAGATAAAACCCGTTGATATGGTAAATGTTTTGTTAAAGTAGAAAAATAAATTCAGGAAAAACAATTTATTAGGATAGGAGCGCTGCTATAACACAGATTTTACAATAAATGTAATTAATGTGAGCAACGTCCGCTTTAGAAAAAGCGGGCAAAAAGGCGTATTGATGCTGATCGACACATCTGACATCAACACGCCTTGTCTTATTAAAAGTTCGATTAACCAATAGAGGCCTGATAAATCGACTCAACGGCCTGCCTGAGCGAATCATCAAATTCAACATCTGATTGCTGAGCCCGCAGATCCTGCAATAAAGCACGGCTAAATGAAGCAATAATGCCCGGGCAGGCTTTTAGTTTTTCATTCGCCTCATCCCGACCATAGCCGCCAGAAAGCGCAACCACTCTGACCACATGAAGGTCACGGAGCAACTCATCATATTGCGTTGCATTCACCGGAATCGAAATCTTAATCATAATTTTGACATGGGCATCCAACTGCGCCAGCCGTTGTTTCAACAAATCCGCCAGTAATTTTTCAGATTGCCCCCGATCGTCAGCAGTAATAGTACACTCCGGCTCTAAAATCGGGACCAGCCCATGTCTGGCAATTTGCAACCCCACTTCAAATTGCTGATCAACAATAGCCCGAATCCCATCTTCGTTATAATGATCGATCACCGAGCGCATTTTAGTACCAAACACACCATGAGAGACCGCCCGCTCCAGTGTTGCATCTAAATCAGGGATAGGTTTCATCAGCCTGACCCCGTTGGCTTCTTGAGCCAGCCCTTTATCGCATTTCAAAAATGGTACGATTTGTTTTTTCTGCCACAAGTATTCTGCTGTTCCCAGCCCGTCAATGGAGCGGTCCATCGTATCTTCAAATAAAATCGCCCCCATGATCTGTTCGCCTTTAAATTGCGCAGAGCGAATCACCCGAGTTCTCATCTCATGCACCAGGTCAAACATCATCTGGCTATCTTGCACACCATTTTGCGTATAAGATGACTCATCCACACCATACCCTTTTAAAGCCTTAGGTGTAGACCCGCCCGACTGATCCAACGCGGCAATAAACCCCTGCCCCGAACGAGCCCGTTCTAACTTTTCTGAATCGATTGGATGAAGAAGATCCATATAAAACCCCCTTTTAAGAAATTGCATAGAGACGAAGACATGTTAACCTTCAACGCACTGATACGGGTATAGTTCAACACCAGACACCAATGCACCCGAATATTCACCTGAACCTCATTTTTGCTGTCATCAGATAAGATAATCAAAAGCGATTGATTCTCATTCTATATTAATAAGCGTAGCTCGTCTGATTATTTTGCGCCTTAACCCACCAGAAATATCAGGATTTCATGCCTGATCATCATGTGCAAGCCCCAATTAAGCCGTGAATCAAAATCCACCCTGTCAAAAATAGACACAAACCACACCAGATATTAATTAAATTGCCATCAAAGCATTTAGACTAAATCAATAGTCATTGACCTGTGCTCTTAATACTTAAACGACTTGCCTGAACTTAGACACAGGTTGGTAGCATTTCAATAAGATAGGAACGTATTGCTTACCTGGGGCGGTAGCGTATTGCTTATCATTGTTCAAAAACCGACCATAATAAAATACGGATGAGAGACAGAGGATTAACTCATTTTGTTACTGCATCATATGGCTCAGCCATATTTAAACATTACGAATATCAGGACCGGTCACTCTAAAGAGAAACTAAGTCATCGTCCCTATACCCCTTGATATTACTGGGCTTATCAGGTGTGTGGCTTAAATTATTCTATATCTTATATATTATCAGTGGTAAATAGATAATAAAACGATAAGAGCGAACTGTGTTCGTCCTATATTTAATGAATTCTCTTAATTATGCTTCAACGATCACACATAAACCAAATAGTATAAATACTATCCCGGAAATTATTTTTATATGATTATTAAGATGTTTAAACACTGATTTTGATTTTTTAGAAGAAAAAAAAACCCAACCAATAAATACCATAAAAATGATATTAGAACCATTTCAAGTATCACATAAATTAAAAAAATACTTGGCATATTTTTAGGAAAAGAAACCGCAAATATACTAGCAATAAATATTGGAGTTTTTGGGTTTGATATATTAGTAAGAAAACCATTCAAATAATTATTCAACCAATCACTTTCTTGTTTTAATTTCATGTTATCATTATTTACACTTGTATTTGTTATTGACATTATTCCCAAATAAATAAGATAACCTCCTCCAAAGTATTTTATGAAAATATATGTTATTGGCCAGGAGTGAAAAATATTCACTAGACCATATGCTCCAAATGATGCCCAAAAAAGAGTGCCGCTACATATGCCAATTATACAAGATAATAGATTTATTCTAGATTTAATAATGGCATATTTTACCGTTATAAAGAAATTTGCACCAGGTGTCACAACGGCCATTCCCCAGATTGTTGCCACACTTAGAAATATCATGGAGATATTCATCTTTCCCTCAGATGTAAAAATAATGAAAATGACTTATTCTAAGACATTCACCTTATAGATCCAGTAACAACCAACTTTTTCATAAAGCCATCACTTCAAAAAATGAAAAATCGTAGTCACTTCTGCTTATAACTCACATCTGATTTCAACCATCACAGGCCTGAAACCTGAAAAACGCATCACAATAGGGGTTTTATTCTAAAATGAAAGGAAACAGGGATTTTTACGCACGGCCATCTTACTCAATGTCTGGTTAAGTTAAGGAGAAGCAGTCTCAAACTAAACCATCCACCTTATGAACCATTGACATGACTGGGTCTATTGGGTGGGTAGCCTATTTTATTTTTGGATAAAACAATTATAAAAGCTCATCCCCGATACCCAAATTCCTTTTTTTCATATAGGTAGCAAGCATTTTAGCTTCAGCAGAGTTACTTTCAAAAAGTGATTGATACACACCACGCTGGTCTCCCGACGAACGGTGTTGCCCTAGCTTTTCTTTCGCCTGTATTTCGTCAATTACTATTCGAAATCCGACAATACTCTGCATGAGCTTATCTGTTAGCTCTGGCGACAAAACCTCCGTATTATTTAGAAGACTAGGCTCATATTTTTTAACTAACTCCTCCATAGAACTTTTAGTTTTGTCTAAATTTAATAATTCAACTTTACCGTAACAATGAACAGATACTGATCTGCAGGGAACAAACCAAGACACCCAACCTATGAGTCTTAATATGATGCGCTCTAAAATGGGTAGAATGTGCCCACCCATTTTTAAAAAGAAAATATACATGAATTCTTGCTATGACTGGTTCTATGAGGTGGATGGCCTAGGTTTACTATGAACGTTTATCGCGCAATCCGAGAGGATCATTTGACCTTACAACTTAGTCTAAATGGCTCTTGGATGATTACCATAGCGGGACATACTCACGAAAGTGTGATTAAATATAGTGTTTTATCAATAAAGTAAATGAAACTAGAATGGATATGATTAATATAAAAACGACTACGATAATTTCAAAAGGGCTACTTGCTAGTTCAATAGGATTTATGTGTTTGTTAATATCATTCGATAATATCATAGACTTCAATTCCAACTATCAATTTGTACAGCATGTACTTTCTATGGATACCATGAAACCATATTTTCATGGAGGAATACTGTTGGATAGAGCAATAACAAATCCATTTTTTCATCTAGTTGCCTACTGGTTGATAATTATTGGAGAGGGTTTATCTGGTTTGCTCTCTTTTAGTGGAGGACTGCTAATGATTTTTGGTATTGGCAATGGACAAAAGTTCCTAAAGGGCAAGTTATTATATATATTGGGAGGAACAATAGCTTTAATGGTTTGGTACTTTGGCTTTGCGGTTATTGGCGGTGAATGGTTTTCAATGTGGGCCAATAAATGGAATGGACAATCTAAAGCTTACACTTTTGCTACATTTATTTTAATTAGTATGATTTACGTGCTGCAACGGGAAAAAGAAAGCGAGTAAAGCCCAATATAGGTAGCTTATGCAGTAAAATGGCTACTTTCTATGAATAAAAATGAATAAAAGTAGCCTATAAACTAACCATTAGATATGGTTATTGTATCATGAGAAATGTCATCAGATAGATGAAAGACATTAAATCCAATATTTATTTTCGGATCATACCTCATTTTATTATGACAGGTATGATCAAACTGAACCCATGAAGAAGGACATGATAAAAATACCGTATTTTCTTTTTCTTCTATAAAGTAGTTATGGCAATGCCCATAAGACAGATATTTTAGATTATTTACTTCCAATAATGATTTCATAAACAAATCACCATTATCAATACATATCTTTTTAAACCATTCCGCTCCAATTTTAAAAGGTGGGTGATGAATGAAAACCATCTTATTAGAGTTCTCTCTAAGTTTAGACTTTATAACTTCAAAATAAGAAAGATCGATCTTTCCTCCACCTAAGTATTCTCCTTTTTCACTCGAGTCTAAAAAAACTATATCATTGTTGTCTATCTCTAGAATATCTTGAATTTTAAAAATTTTTTCTTGTATAGCTAATTCTTTCATTAAATCTATATCATCATGATTGCCAGGAATAGCATATATTTCGTTTTTAGTAAAATTTCTTATATACTTATAAAGTTCCATGTAATGCGCTCTATCAGCTTTCATCACCAGGTCGCCAGAAAGAACTAAAATATATTCATCATATAGCTCATTAACTTTATTTAATATTAAGGATAAATTTTTTCTTGAGCTATGGCTTTCATCGCTAATACAAAAATGTATATCGGAGATCTGAATTATGTTATCCATTTTTATTTAGGTTTCCTATAATTTTCAATTTGGTACACATTATCCAAATGTAAATGGATTATAAATTACAAGAAGCATAATAATCGAATGTATCATTTTTTTCAATTTTCTTAACTTGTGCGATAAAACATAGCGTTATAGGGTAAAGTAAAAATTGGAATACTATTTTTTAACTGTCGCTATACCAATTACTGTAAATAATAGAACAGTGTCCTTTTTGCCATAAAATGCTAAGAAAAAAGGCAAACCAAGGCATCCACCCTATAAACCCAATAATGACAAACTTTCCAAAAAATCAGCTTTCAATAAATGAAAAATTGAAACAGTTCTCCTGACTACGCTGTAGCCGATCTCATAGGGCTGGTACAGCTGAAAAAGCATCCATTTACATTTAAGATGAATGCCCAACGACCTCTCCGATAATCAATAACGCCGGGCTTTGCACTGTTTTTGCCAGTGCGGGTAACTCGCAGAGCTGCCCTTTGATCACCCGTTGCTCCACCAAAGTACCATGCTCAATAAACGCAACCGGCGTCGACCTGGCCATCCCTTCGGTTAATAGTTGATCCTGAATATGTCCGGCCTGGCCAATCCCCATATAGAAAACCAGCGTTTGTTTTTCATGAGCGAGCCCCTGTAAATTCAGTTCTCCCCCCGGTTGCGGGTGCCCTGTCACCAGCGTGACTCGCTGTGCAACATCGCGGTGTGTTAAAGGGATGCCGGCTGTTGCCGCACATCCCAGAGCGGCGGTAATCCCCGGCACGACATGCACGTTAATCCCAGCCTGGCGCAACGCGTCTTGCTCTTCACCTCCCCGACCAAACACAAAGGGATCGCCCCCTTTTAAACGCACCACTCGCTTTTGTACTTTCGATTGCTCCAGCAACAAGGAGATAATCACCGATTGACCGATGCAATGCGCTCCAGCCTTCTTGCCGACAAAAATTTTCTGAACGGTTTCGGGCAATAATGCCATCACATCCTCAGATACCAATCGGTCATACAGCACAACATCAGCCTGTTGCAGATAACGCATCGCCTTTAACGTCAATAATTCAGGATCACCAGGCCCGGCCCCAACCAGGGCAACATCACCGGGGGCAAACATGGAAGAGTGAACAACAGTACGCATAACGACCTCAACAGACAGGCTTGACATGGGTATTGGCGACATATTCATCTTCTGCCCAATACATTCGCTCTGCAACAAATGCCCCGGGATTCAATTTTACGCCCTCTAAGACCCGCTCTTTAAAACGAAGATAGCCACCTTTATCAATCAGGTGACCCATGTGCAGGTAAACAGGTCTTCCGCCCAGCATCTCTTTTTCAAACGCAAAGATATTCGGGATGATCTGGGTAATGACATCTTCACTCACCCAGTTCAGAAAAATCTTGCCAACCCGGGGGGTTTTCTTACTGGTCCGTCCCCCTAAGCGAACCTGATAAAGCTGCTGTGGTTCGCGCTGCCAGGCTAAGATCGGGCAAGCCAACACACATTCACCGCAACCGATACAAGCTGCATTTTCTTTAACGGCTTTGCCATTTTTCAGATCCAAACACCCGACCGCATGGTGACGGCAACTTTGAACACATGCCCCGCAACCGATACAACGGTCCGCATTAAAACGGACTTTCGCAACACCCAGGATGCCAATATCGGTCATGGTCGCTTTAGCGCAATCATTCGGGCAACCTGCCAGCACGACTTTTAAATGATATGGGCTCGGGTAGATGAGTTTTTCCAGCCGTCTGGCCATGCCGGTGGTATCCGTATTGCCTTTCTGACAAATTCGGTTTCCCTGACAGGCTACAATATTACGCCCGCCAATCGCCTGATAACCGGCCCTCGGATCAACGACCTCAACATCGCATAAGTCCATCTCAATTTCGCGTAAAAAAGGCTCTAATGCTGCATTCACTTTGTCCATATCTTCATAGCGAATACCCGGCATCGCCAGTTTTTGACGGGTTGTCAGATGAATTTGACCATTTCCATATGTTTGAGCGATTTCCTGCGCAACCGAAAGCAGATGAGCCGGTAAAATACCGCCAGGGATCCGCACACTCACCATCGATTCACCACGAACTTTAGACAAACGGAATTCGTTCTGAGCCCGCGCTTTAATAATGTCAACATCCACACTCATTGGTGCCACTCCTTAATCGATAAAGTGTTGAGCTTTGGCATAGTTGAATACCGGCCCATCGACACAAACATAGACATTCCCCATCCGGCAATGGCCACATTTCCCGGTTGAACATGCCATTCTGCGTTCATAATCCACCCAGATCTGTTCAGCTTTAAAGCCTTTTTCGCGGAGCATTTTTACAACAAGCTGAATCATGGCAGGCGGTCCAACCACTATCGCCCGGGTTGCTGCAACATCCTGAATATCCAGCGTTTGTAAATGTTCTGTCACAAGACCGATGCGATAATTCTCATCAGCACAGCCTTCATCAAGCGTCACAATCAGGTTGTGTACTTCTTGCCATAGAGGCATCTCTTTCTTATAAAGCACACTCGCTTTATTTTTATAACCCAGAATCATATCCAGATGTTCAATATCCTGAGGATGCTCGCTAAAATAACGCAGTAGCCCTTTTACCGGTGCAACCCCGGTTCCTCCGGCAACCACAAGCAGATTTTGATGACGAAATGCTTCCAGCGGGTAACCATGACCGTAGCAACCGCGCAACCAGAGATGATCGCCGGTTTGTTTTTCAAATAACGCGCCGGTGACTTTCCCCACATTGCGGATTAATAAATCCATCCATCCTTCGCCGCAATCAGACACTGAAATAGGGGCCTCCCCGACCAACGGCAGAGACACTTCAACAAACTGCCCTAACCGGGCTGGCAAATCACACGCAACTTTAAATGTCCACTCCTGCCCGGTATGTTTTTCTATGGCGATAATCGGATACGCAGCAGGCAATAGGTCATGCTCGGCTTTCTGACACTGACAAACATGACTCATGATTGGGCCTCCTTCGCCAGCGCCTGCTGAACGGCCTGGGTCATCTTGTTAATGATATTCGGGAATTTAATATATTGCGGGCAGCGATCATCACAACGTCCGCAACCGACACACATTTGTTCCAGACCAAAGCGATCTTTAAAATCATTCACCTTATGTAATGCCCGATAGCGTAGTCGCTCTCCGGTTTTTTCACGAAAACCATGTCCACCAGCCATATCACCGAACCCGGGGACCATACAGCTGGCCCATTGCCGTCGGCGTTCCCCATGATTTGGATTTTCAGCATAAGGCACATCAAAAATGTTGTAGCAGGTACAGGTCGGACACCCGATCGTACAGCGGCCGCAACCGATACACCGCCGGTCATACTCAGCCCATAGCGGATGATCTTTAAGAATATCGCGCACTTTTTGCGGGTCATCGCAGACCTGTTCAGGCAAAGCGACTTGTTCCTGATTTTGTGTCACAAATGTCGGCGTGTAATCGCATGGGGTTCCCATGCCCTCAAAGAAAGGTATCAGTGCGTCATCCTGAATCGTGATCAACGCACCGTCATCACGAAATCGCACGGCAGCCGCATAATCATCGGTTCGATTCGTTCCCATTGAAACACAGAAACAGTTTTCAAATGACTGGCCGCATTCCATCAGAATAAACCGAATATTCTGCCTGATCTGGCGATAGCTATAATCAGCCTGAGGGCCATTGTGCAGATACATCGTATCTAAACGCGACATGGCGTGAATATCACACGCTCTGGCAAAGATCAGCATCGGCCGGGTATCCACCTCAGCAATTTGGATCGTATCCCGGTTAAAATGAAAAAGAGTCTCTGTAATGGGTGTGATCACCGCATTGGGTGACATATGGGATTTTTCTTTCCAGACGATATCAGACCAGCAATGAACCGGCTGATAAATAATATTATCGGTATCAGCAAAACGACCACCACGGTTTTCCGCTTTTGGGGCATAAATACGCCACTGGGAATAAAGCTGAGTTAATACCTGAGTGAATTCATCAGGCGTTATTTGAATAGCCATCATCAATACTCATATTTAAAATATTTAATGACTATCCTATACCTTATTAAATTATCACCATAATTAATAATGGTGATACTCAATATAAGTTTAATAAATATTATTTCACGTGCAACTATAAAATGAAAATATATTATTTATCATATAGTTAATTTATATATATAAATAATCACATCAATTTTTAAATATAGTCTATACTATTGATTTCTATTCTCATCTATAATCAGGTTAATTTTGTTAACAGTTCATATTTAATTTAATAAAGCGAAATAAACATACTGTCTAATTAACCTCAATTTGGGATAAATAAACCTTTCCTGATAAAAATAAAGCCAATCAATTAAATCGTCACAAAATCAGAGCATCTGCTGAATCAACTGCTGTTCAGCGAGGCGCCTGCGACTATTAAATAGTTGTTTTTGTAATTCATCCCGAACCGAATCAAAAGAAGATATATGTTCGGGATAACGGGCATCACAAAATAGAAGATGAAACCCCATAGGAGAGCGTACCGGCCGGCTAAGCTCCCCGGCCTTTAAACTGAAAGCCACAGCTTCTAATTCAGGATAAAGCTGCCCTTTGGCAATATTCCCTAGCAAGCCCCCCTGCATCACCGATGGGCACTCTGAATAACGTTCAACCATTTTAACAAACCGGTCTGTCTGGCATTTGAGCTTAAAATATAACTCATTCATCCAGGGCCTAAGTTGCTCGATACTATTCTCTGGATAATCGTCATTAATCGTCCGTAACAGATGCCTTAAACGGATCTGTAGTGGCCGAATAAATTGCTGCTGATGTTCACTGTAATATTGATACAACTCATCATCATCAGGTTCACTCACACTTTGCCTGACCTTATCCAGGACGCGTTCAGCCTGCACAGATTGCATCAGGCTGTCTTTTAAAAGTTCAGGTTCTAAATGTAACCATGTCAACGCGTGTCGATAATCCTGCTCGCTGATAAATTGCCTTTTAAGCTGTTGCTCGGCATACTGTAAACTGGAATACGCTATAAGATCCGTGCAGCGACAAGACAAAGCAGCCTCAATTTTCTGGACTTTCCGAGCCTGTTTCAATACCCGCTTAAACTGTTTTTGAGATAAATATTCCGGCGCTCGCTGAAATTGTTCAATGGCACACTGTAGTACCAGATATCGTAACGACACTTCAATCATGATCAGCCTCCAGCAACGATTCGCCAATCAGATACAATTTATCGTCACCAAAGTTCACCTGATAATGAACTGGCGTCTTATCTCTTACAACCTTGAAGATCTGTCCGCGACAACCATAGTCCACCCGCAACTCACCATTTACACTCATCGCACAACGAGTCTTAACCCACTGGCGAAATTCGAATTGGCTATCCTGCCAGGGGGCATCGGCTGCAATCAATTCGCGCTCCCGAACCCCCACTTCATAACCATAAACAGGGAAAAACACGGCATAAATTCGCTGAGTCTGCAAAAACAGACCATGGCCCCGCACTTCGCCTATATCGCCTTTTTGAACTAATAGCTGCCCTCTTGGTGCCCCAAGAAAACTTCCATCGTTATAAATCCGGGAAACAATCCGTACCTTATCCCCCCATTGAAATGGCTTATCCATCATCACTTCCTCAAATCACGTATTAACACACGGCTCGGACGCATTCTCTGATAAATAGCCAAAGGAGAATGTTTCGCTAATGTCTGACCGACCTGTTCCTGATACGCTTCACTCAACAGTTGCGCTGCGACTTCATACGCTTTGGAATGTAAAGGCTCACTGACCTTTGATAATTTGATATGAAAAGCTTTCAGAATATGCAGATGACGGCTTGCCAGCTTTTCTGCTTCGAAAGGAATCTCGAAAAAGGATAAAAAATCTTCAGCACTACTGAGATTCTGAACACCATCGATCTGCTTAAACCACTTCATCAAGACCTCCATGGAATCCCACCAGTTCATGATATAGATGAATTAAACAGGGATTATCTAATGTCTTCTTATGTTGCTGCGCAAATTGACGAACCCGGGGTAAAAGTTGTGCCAGTTGTTGCTCTGTCAACTCAATCCCAATTTGCCGATAAGCCCAGTCTAGAGCATGTCTTCCTGAGTGTTTACCAATCACCAACTGATGATGACGCCCCAGAATTGCCGGATCGATCCCCTGATAATTGCGTGGATCTTTCAATAATCCTGCAACATGGATCCCCGATTCATGCTTAAAAGCAGCCTCACCGACAATCGCCTTTCCCGCAGCTATCGGCCTCCCTGCCATATGACTTACCGACTGACAAAGCGTAGGAAGCTGCCACAGCTTATAGGTATTTTTTGACTGGCAACACAAATTCAATGCCAGCAATATCTCTTCTAAAGGCGCATTTCCCGCCCTTTCACCCAGACCCAACACAGTCGTATTAATACTTCCGGCTCCGGCCTTAATCGCCGATAACGTATTAGCCGTTGCCATTCCCAGATCATTATGCGCATGCATCTCAATACAAAGTGGGCTGCACTGCTTTAAAATGGTAATCCACTGTTGCGTTGTAAACGGATCTAAAAGACCAAGAGTATCCGCAAAACGAATTCTCCCGGCGCCACAGTGCTCAGCAAACTCTACGAGCAAACAAAGCTCCTGTGGTTCTGAGCGAGAGGCATCTTCTAAACCAATACAAACATTGAGACCCGACTTGTTCGCCTGTTCGATTCGCTCTGCTAAACGCTTTTGCAATTCATCCTGGCTTATCCCCAGTTTAAACTGGCGTTGTAATGACGATGCAGGGATCGAAATGTCGACCCAGTCCACCCCCATCGCCTGTGCCCGGTTGATATCATCCGGGTGTAACCGACACCAGACCATCATACTCATATCCGGTAGGGCATCCCGCAGCACTCGAATATCCTGTTCCGACTCACCCATGGCTGCAATACCAACCTCAAGCTGATTAACACCAATATCAGCCAGTGATCGTGCTATTTTCAACTTTTCATCACAGGTAAAAGCGACGCCCGGGGCCTGTTCACCATCGCGTAAAGTCGTGTCGTTAATAATTAACGATTCATACATCCTTGTTCCCCCTTTTTAACCAAATGCAGGGACAAAAGCCGATGCTTCTCCCTGTTGCTGCTGCCAATAGGGTGAAATAGAACGAAGCCGCTGAACAATCCCGGGTAAAACGTCTAATACCCGGTCAATATCCCGTTCACGGGTATAGCGAGACAGAGAGAATCGGATACTACCGTGTGCGGCAGTCTGAGGCACGTTCATGGCTCTCATCACATGCGATGGTTCCAGCGAACCGGAAGTACAGGCACTCCCACTGGATGCAGCAATACCAAATTCATTGAGCATCAATAAAATCGCTTCACCTTCAATGTATTCAAAAGCAACATTAAGCGTATTCGGGGTCCGGTGTTCAACATCACCGGTCACAAAACAATGATCAACCTGACTTAAAATCCCGGCCTGAAGCTTATCGCGCAGACGTGCCGTTTCAGTATTAATAGTTGCCAGATGGAGTTCAGCTAACTCTGCGGCCTTACCCAAACCAACAATACCAATGGTATTTTCAGTTCCCGCCCGTCGTCCCCGCTCCTGATGACCGCCGCGCAACCAGGGACGATAACGACATCCCCGCCGTACATACAAAACCCCCACACCTTTAGGTGCATGAATTTTATGTCCGGACATCGATAACATGTCAATCGCGGTACGCTTCAAGTCAATCACCACTTTCCCCGCCGCCTGTACCGCATCCGTATGAAAAAGGATCCCAAACGGTTTCGCCATTTCAGCCATCTTTTCAACCGGGAATACCGTTCCGGTTTCATTATTGGCCCACATCACGGTAACCAACGCGACATTTTCGCTGAGCAGACTCTGATATTCATCTAAATCCAGTCGGCCATATTGATCAACGCTCAGATAATGGATTGTATAACCGTGTTGTTGCTGTAAATGCTCGCATAACTCTAAAATAGCCGGATGTTCAACAACACTGGTAATGATCTCCCGACGCTGCGGCAGGGCATCAAGCGCCGAGCGAATCGCGGTGTTATCTGATTCGCTGCCACCAGAGGTGAAAATGATTTCACTGTCATACTGTGCACCTAATAACGATTGCACCTGAACACGGGCATTGCGAATTGCCTGACCCACTTGCGACCCAAAACTATGCATGGAAGAAGGGTTGCCATATTGTTCTGAAAAAAACGGTATCACGGTATCAACAACCACCGGATCCACCCGTGTTGTTGCATTATTATCCAAATAGATCCCTGACATAGTTGACTCCTTAGGCAGTCAGTGAAGGTTGAACCGAAGCTGAGACACTGACAATTTTGTAATAATGCCCCAACTGCTCCATCAGCTGTTGACCGAGCCAGCTTAACGTCATGTCGGTCATCATACAGCCCTGACAATTTCCCGATAACACAACCGCTACTTCGTTGCCCCGAACCCCTGCCAGCTCAATATCGCCACCATCCATCTGCAAAGCCGGGCGTAATTTATCAATCACCACTCCCACCGCAGCTAGGGTTTGCTGATCGGCCTCTTTTGACACCGTATCGACAACGACAACCGGCTCCGGCAATGTCTGAGCTTCAACAGGCTGTTCCTGACGTAAACGAATTAAGATATTCTCAATTTTTTCATGACAACTGGCACAAGCACCACCCGCTTTGGTGTAATGAATCACATCTTCTAAAGTCGTCAGATGATTTTCCCGAACGGCCTTAACAATCTTCCCTTCATCCACAGCAAAACAGCGGCAGATCAAAGCACCCTCTTCATCATCATCATGCTCAATCGTTTCACCACGATACTGTGCAATCGCAACCTGTAAGGCTTCTTCTCCCATGACCGAGCAATGCATTTTTTCAGGGGGAAGACCATCTAAGTACGTGGCAATATCCTGATTTGTCAGTTTTAATGCTTCATCAACTGTGCGCCCAATAATCAGTTCAGTCAGCGCCGATGATGAAGCGATCGCACTACCACATCCAAAGGTCTGAAACCCGGCATCTTCAATAACATCGGTTTGGGCGTTGACCTTAAGCATCAGGCGAAGCGCATCCCCACAGCTCAGTGAGCCGACATCACCCACGGCATTGGCATCCTCAACAACTTTGGCATTTCGGGGATTAAAAAAATGGTCCTTAACTTTCTCGGAATAATTCCACATCACAGGCTCCTTATTCTGTCATTGCCACACCCAACTGGTGCCACTGGCAGTCTTGACTGGAACAATCACAATCAGGGTATTCAGGTGTAATCAAAAGTACCGGCCCCTGTTCACTGGATTCAATATCAAGCAAAAGCGCCATGACCTGTCGGCACAAACTGGCTGCAATCCACACGGGTAACTCGCCGATCCATTCCTCCCGATCATCAGGCGATGAATAATCCTGCCAGCTCACCTGAACCTGAATCCCCTGGCACAGATTACCGATACCCACCATTCTTAATCCGCCAGGAGTTTGCGATACCAGCGATTGCAAATAAGCCTGAGCCGAATCAGTCACTTTGATCATAAAAACACTCTGATTGTTTCATTCAAAGCAGAACTTGCAATTCATAAGCCACTTATAAAATCTTTATTTTTCATATAGATAAAATTTCAATTTCGACTTAAGGTCAGACAAGTTGTTTGTTTTGTGATGGATACGACAAAAAGGCGGAATTTGAAAGTCTGTTGACCTTTCGTAAAAACAGATACGCCAAAATACTGTATATACATACAATTTAATATTTTGTATATTAACTGTATCGACTCACCTGAAACTGGACACCCTTAATGAATATCAACAACGCAGATTTACCCCCTCTTCCTGAAGAATTTATAGCATTAAGAGCCAAAGCAGGGCTATCAGCAAAATCACTTAAAGCCGCCAAAACTGGTTTAGTCAATTCACTTTATGCTGATTCGATTCGGGATCAGGACGGGGCTTGCAACTTTGAAATTGTTGATATAGCAGTAGACCCTGATTTTCAGGGTTCAGAGATTGGCAGACAAATCATGAATCAAATTGAAACATACCTGCCATCCGTTGTTTTAGAAGGATCATATGTTTCACTGATTGCGGATCAACCCGTTTTTTATGAAAAACCCGGATACCCATACACTGCACCTAATGCCCGGGGCATGACAAAAGAATTCACGCCAACGGTTTAAAAATAAGACGAGGTTAATAATGGAAATCATAGATTTGCGTGAGGAACCCGAACACCTTAAAACACTGGCTAAATGGCACCATGCACAATGGTCCTATCTGCATCCGGATGCCTCTTTAAATTTTCGTATTAAGAAAATGCAGGCTTATCTGAACGAACAAATAATTCCATCCACATTTATTTGTAAAATCGGGCAACAACTGGTTGGCTCAGCCGCCATCGTCGAAGACGATATGCAAACCCATCC
Organism: Candidatus Celerinatantimonas neptuna; assembly: GCA_911810475.1. NCBI lineage: Bacteria > Pseudomonadati > Pseudomonadota > Gammaproteobacteria > Celerinatantimonadaceae > Celerinatantimonas > Candidatus Celerinatantimonas neptuna. Next base: position 3,011,411 of record OU461276.1, on the reverse strand, counting down.
ATCAATAACCCCCTGGCTGGCCGCTCTTTTTGTTACCCCTGAGTTTCGTAAACGAGGCATTGGCGAACAACTTGTCCGTCACGTCATGCAATATGCCAAAGGAAGTGGCTTCAATACACTTCACCTTTTTACTGATCATCAACAGAATTTTTATACAAGATTAGGCTGGTCAAGACTCTACGACGAAAACTATCACAATTGTCAGGTCACACTGATGAACATTAAACTCGAATAACCAGAGCTTATAAGCATGCTTTACCATGGAAGTTAATCTGAACTATTTGTCACAATCACTTTTTTATCTAAGTCGGAATTATTTATGATAACCATCACCGCGATGCAACGCGCACATCTTAACGAAGTTGCTGAGCTAGAAGTTGCCAATGAACAAGTCCAGTTTGTTGGCACTATCAACGAAATATTATTAAATATCGATGAAAATGTTCATCCCCACGTCATTCTCTGGAATAACCAGGTTATTGGTTTTTTTCTGATTGATACAACCTATGGGGATCACTATGATTTTGCAAAGACATATAGTCTGGGATTAAGAGGCTATTTCATCAGCCATCCATTTCAAGGCAAAGGGTATGGGAAAAAAGCGATCTCGTTACTTGCACCTTATCTTCAGCGCTATTATTCCTCATACTCCCATATTTATTTGACCGTTAACGCTAAAAACCCCGCGGCCAGGCATTGCTACCTCAATGGCGGATTTAGAGACACAAACGATTTATATTTAGGTGGAACAGCCGGGCCACAACACATCATGGTATTAAAATTACACAAATAGCGATGAGGATAACGCTTTATGCTGATTAAAATCATTCGCTGCATACCTAAATCAGGCCAGCACAAAGCGTTTTCAAAATCGCAGATGAGTTAGCATTCACTATCAATATGATCTATATTTTTAGGATAATCCAGAGGTTGAAATACTCTCTCGGGGAATGCTTTTATCTTCGCATCCTGGTCAAATCATCATGCTTTTGAACACTTCATAACAACCATTCATGACCCGATCGCGGCCCAAAATCAGCAACAAATGACATATGAACGCTGCGAAATTCATCAAGCTACCCTGGACATGCCAATCACAGATACAGCCATAATGCCTGCAGCTCTTATCGGTAAAATCGGACATATCGGGTGGCAGATTGCCTGTTAACGCATCAGGGGCACAGCCAGTTTAAGACCAAACCCAAATATGGAACCCGGCCATAACTAGTTGTCAGGGAATGCTAGGGGGCTATATCGCAAATACAACAACCAACACTGACCACTACTGGGTGATCTCATTCTGGGAACATCAGCAACTGCATCAATCCTATATGGAAAACACATTTTTAAAAGCCAGACAACAGGTCCATCTGGAAAATTACATCCAACAGATAAACGGATACCAGATTTCAGTTTGTCGCAACTGGAATGTTATTCCAGAATCAAAATAAAAATCGAAGCAGATTTTTTACTATTTTTCGGCAAGTACTGTTGGGAAAATGTGGGCTTTATCATAAATGAATCGAATTTTTTTAAAGCCGACGGATTCTAGCTGATGACGAGTTTGATCTTCTGTACGATAGGCATTCCAATGCACATCGATCACATCTGAAAATAACTGATTCTCTAAATCCATCATGTCAGGATCTATATATTCCATCAGCCAAGGAGAAACTGACGAAATCAAAGGAGGAGGCGTCAAAAAACTAGTCACTAAAGACCCCCCTGTTTTCAATGCATTGAAAAACAGTTGGTAGAGCTCAATAACTTTTTCATCATCATGTTCAAAAAAATTCAAACCGTTACTTGATAACAAATCAAATTCATTATCAAAATTCATTTCCCATGAATCCCCCCAATAAAATTCACAATTTTCCTGCATGCCTTTCCGTTCGGCCATTAACTGAGTAAGTTCCAGAACTCGTTCGTCTAAATCAAGACCAACAAAATGAGTTGAAAAGATATGTTCTGAATTCAATTGAAAGAATTCACTCATCAAACCACAAGGAACAGACAATGCACACTGAACTAAATCGATCCTATCCTGAATGAGTTGTAAGAAAATCTGATGGCGTTCTCTGGTTGCTAACGCAGAGGGAAACTGACTATATATAATATATTCAAGTTCAGACATTTCAGGTGGTTTCTGAGCTGTTGGAACCCAATTTACAACATGATCAATCCAATAGCCATTTATTCCCTGGTTATCAAGAAGAAACACTCCCAATTCAAACTTCATCAATTCATCTAATAGTAAAAGTAATTGCTGAGGCGATCTATTTTGCGTAGCTTTTCTACTTAAGATGCGATGTCGAGTCTTTTCAAAAAGCGCTTGACGAGAACGAGGGGAAGTTCGGTGAGTAATAAGATTAACGCTCATGGTTTAGACTCTTTATGAACTAACAAGAATGAACAAGACATGACTGCGTCAACTCTCGGGCTGGTACATTAAGCCTTAAAGTCTGAATTTCGCCGTATTATCTTGAATCAATTAATATAAAAGTCTACAAACTTAAAAGTCATTAATCAATGTCCGAATTTGAAATAATCCCCATATTTCTATTTTAAATAGATCTCAAATAAATCAATTAGTTAAAGAACATTCATCAATGCTGATGACAACCTTTCGGGCAAACCCGCTCACAGGCACCACAACCGATACAATCCCCCTCATCAGACAAAATCATGACCATGCGTACTGAATCATCCATCCAGTCATCGTCGCCTTCATCATCACTCTCAATCAGCTCAAACACATCGCGTCCACACACTTTATAACATCGCCCACAACCAATGCAGTTTGCACTATCGATTGCTTTAATAAACTGAGGTTGCCATTCTCTCCCATCGGCTGTGATTGCACTTCCCATTCTTAGTTTCTCCTTTTGTCTTTCATTATCCGAGGTGTCATTGATTGCGTCTACCACTCTTCCAAATGATGTGAATCCCGCATCATCTGCCGACGCAAAGGGCTGCTATTACGATTAAGTTCCTGTTGTAACTCATCCAGAAGTCGTATGATCTGGCTGCCTTGCGGCACTCTGACCGGACGAATCCCCCTGGCCCAGAGCTGTCTTATCACGGCATCACCAACAGCGACGGTATAAACGGCCAAACAGTCACTGAGCAAGTCCAACCGGGTATCAATATTTTGCTGATGATGACGATTAGGCGGTTCACTCAGTTCGATAATTTTTAACAGTTGATGGTGATATTGATTGATTCCATAAATAGCAAAGCGATGGCTACTTGCAAAATGCGCATCGACCTGGTGTTGATCGCTACTGGCAAAAGCTACCCGTAACAGATCACCTTCACAACCGGCCAACTGAAGTTGACGCCGGATTTGAATTGCACTCATCGGCTTATCCTCGTTCTAACTCACATTAGCCCAATTCTGTTTCAACGGACTATGGTAAGTTGGCTGAACGGCTAAACGGTCATGTACTAAGTTAGCCAGCTCAAATAGCGTGTCGCGAATTCCATCATATAGCTGACGGTTTTTCCTAAACCCACCAAAACGCTCAAAGATTGGAAATCCGCTTAAAATTAATCCCATGGATTGACGGTGAGCTAAAGCCTCACCATGAGAATTAGTGATTAGAATCTCAGCCTGTTTATGCAAAAGTGCTGATTCAAGATCGGCAAAATCACCAATCAAAACCTGTCGGGTCGGTAATTCTACAAGCTGGCTATGCGTTGCAGGTGCCATGACGACCTGTTCTTCAAGGCCGACCATCCGTGCTAAAGCCAGCCAATAGCTCAGCAGTTCAGGTTCACCGGCTATCGCAACCGGTAATCCCTGCAACATAAAATGACAATCCAGCAGGGCATCTTGCAATTGTCGCCGTTGCCTTTCGATATACTCCGGAACTTTGCGCCCCGTTAGCTCAATCAATGTTTCAATCAATCGGTCACATGCCGACAGATCACCTAAATGGTCAAAATAATACGTCGGAACGTTGCTTTTCTGAGCTAATAATTTCCCGGCATTATGAACACTGAAACCAATGGCCAGTGTTGCCACACTTTCATTAAGCCGACAGATATCCGCAAGCCGGGTTCCCCCTAAAGAAACAGGAGAGTAATCCTGCTCAGCCAGATGCCCGTCTAACGACTCACTTAAATCAGGTACCATCACCGGTTTTAAACCAAACGCTTCAAGCAAACGTTGTAATGCTTCCAAATCACCCGCAGTTAAGCTATGCCCGGCCAGTACATTAATCCGCTTTTTGCGAACATGGCGTAACGGCTCAGAGTCCACAAGCTGGCGCACTAACGCTTCAATAACCACGCCATAACCACTTTCCATTGATCCATAAAAATCCGGTGTGCTGGCCGTAATCACAGCTAACTGCTGGTGCTGTGGGTATTCACTACGAAACTCTCGGATAGCACGTTCTAAATCAGCGCCCTGCGCTTCACTTAACCCATTACTCATCACGACAATAATTCGGGCCGATTTCTTTTGTGCCAGATGTTCCAAAGCCAGTTTAATGTTCTTATCTGCCCCCATAATCGTGGAAATAGGGTCCATAGCCGTCGATTGCAACGCAATGGGTTCTTGAAAATGTCGGACAAAAAATGCCTTTGCAAATGAGCTACACCCCTGTGCAGCATGCATTAACGCAATACAGTCAGCCAGACCGAGAGCCGCCAGAGTCGCCCCCATGACCTGTCCGGTTTTTAAAGGGGAAATCGATAACGGTTTTCTTGATTTAATCACTTCAGCCATGAGTCACCCCCGCTCGACCACTGTGCCAGCTCGGCCGCGAACGGACATGTGACCAGATAGGGCTTTCAAGGGTGATGCAAAGTTGCCGGGCCAGTTCAACCATGCCGTCATATCCGGCATAGGCATTTTCACGCTCCTGATTAATATCAAGAAAAGGAAGACGGGCTTTTAGCGCTGTATAACGATTGCGCCCTCCTGCAACCATCATATCAGCCTGATAGTGATAACAAATATCGAGTAAGTGACGTGGATTCGGATCATCAAGCATTAACGCATCTTCACCCATAAGATCCCGGATTCGGGCCTTATCAGCCTCTGTCGATTTACGTGTGCCGGTGGCCACAACCTCCATTCCCAAATCTTGCAATGCCGAAACCACTGACCATGATTTGACGCCACCGGTATACAATAAAACCCGTTTTCCCTCTAAACGAGTCCGGTATTCTGCAATAATACGCTTCACTTTGGCTTCTTCGCGTTGAATCAGCAATTCACACCGGGCAATTAACAAATCATCCCCCAACTTGCGGGCAATGGTTCTTAAGGCATCACTGGTTGCCCGAACACCATAAAAACTCCCTTCAAACCATGGGATCTGATATCGCTGCTCTAACTTACGGGCAACATTCATTAACGAGCGAGAGCAAACCACCATATTCAGTTCACTGCGATGCATTGTCTGTATTTCAGCAAAGCGGGCATCCCCCGACAAAGAAGCTAATACACGGATGCCCAATTCATCCAACAACTTCTGTACCGACCAGAATTCACCGGCGATATTAAATTCACCGATCAATGCAATATCATGCACATTTTGTCCATTTGGCACAGGCGCAGGTTCACGGGTGCCAACGACTTTATCAACCATAACTTCACCGGCAATGCGATTTCCTAAATTTTTACTGCCGTAAAAACCTGCGGCATCAACGACAATCACCGGTAATTGATAGCGTTCCTGAGCAAGTCTGGCAGCGGCATTTAAGTCATCGCCTTCCATCGCCGGAACACAGGTGTTGTAAATAAAAACAGCCGCCGGGTGATAATGTTCCTGAATGTATCCAACAGCTGCCACCAGTTTTTTTTCGCCCCGCCCCATAATAATATCTGGTTCACTCAGATCGGTGGTCATCCCCAGCCGGAATAACCCATCGGTACTACACAAGCTCCCACGATTATCCCAGGAACTTCCGGCACAACCGATAGGGCCATGGATCAAATGAGCAACATCAGCAATCGGAAGCAGAGTAATTTGTGCCCCATCAAAAGCACAACCACCCGCCGTTGCACCCGGTTTTGGAGGATGACATCCCGATTTTCCCTGATGGTTATGCTCACATAACGGCTCATCCATGAGGGGATTATTTAGCGCTTGTTTCATACAGCCTCCTTCGGTTACATCAACTGACCCCAGGGCATATTGACGTTTGGCAGTTGAATTTCATTCAAACTCCAACGATCAACAGCTTCTAAAGTATTTGCAAACGGCGTTCCCGCAACAGACCCGCATGAATACTGAAAACCGGGTTGTCACCTTTCAAACAAAATCGACAATTTGACATATGAGGATGAGCCAATAGAAACAAGGGTGTGAACACATAAACAACGGTAGCCAACACTGCCGGAAAACAAAATAAATACGGCCTAGGCATCAAATCTAATGCTATTTCATCATGTCTCAAAAGTTCATCATCTACGGTTTTTAAGAGAGTCAATTGAATTGCCAAACTCTGTTTCATCTCATAAAATCCAGTTAAATCGCTCACTCACGATCCCTTCAACAACACAAAAATGAATCACTAAATATCAACTCGGACCAAAGGTTGTTGCTCTCTGGTCGTGTTTTTCCGTCAGGCAGGTTCTGTGGTGTGTAGTCATCGCCACAAATCGGGATCAAACGCCGAAATAAACAGAAAGTGCTGTCTTAAAGAAACATTTAAAGGAAAACCTGAATAAAGATCCACATCACAGGCAACGCAGGCTCTGGGAAAACAACGCTTGCAAGGCGTTTAGGCAAAATCAAAGATATGAAACCCATTAGTCTTGATTCCGTAATCTGGCATGAGAACTGGAAAATAAAATCTCCCAACGACAGACGCGCCGCGGAAAAAGAAATAGCAGATACACCCGATTGACTGGTCGAAGGCGTTTCCCGTGTATTAACCTCAACTCGGGATAAGAAAGCCTTTTCTGATAAGGATTAAAGTGGATTTCGGCGTTAAATCCCACATCAGAAAACAAGACTGGCCCATCAAAAATCCATCGTTATTCATTGTGACTTCTTATCCCGAGTTGAGGTTATTTAGAGAGAAAGCCGGCTTAGTGATATTTATTGACCTTCCTCTACGGGTCTGTTTAAGACGGATGATATGGCGAATGATAAAAATCAATTTTAAGTCACGCCCGGAATTACCTAAAGGGTGCAATGAACTAAAAGCGGCTCAATGGGTTTTTCCAATCATGTTGAAATTTCATAAAAACGTCAGGCCCAAAATATATAAAGACATGAAAAATATCGATCACATGGTCCTCACAAATCCAGCAGAAATTGAGAACTTCATTGTTAATTTTAACGCTCAAACAACAAAATACTCATGACGGCCCATTATTATTGCTGAACGAACATCAGCTACAATAAGAACAATAAAAGCAAAGCAGGCCCTGCATCATGTCATTATTAACACAAAACAGAGCCTACCCCAGTATAAATCAACTGCAAATACGACCAGTAAAAATAGCGACACAACGCTTAAAAAGCAGGCCCATCCCAAGACTCACCCATCAATTTCTTCAACCAGGGGGGAAGTGAACCACTCACCAGTCGCTGTTGTAAATCCGACAGAGTATCCTCAATCATGGCGATACCCCTAACTTTCATCGGATAAATATCAGAGCGAATCACTCGGGCAGCAGCCGGTCCACCGATCGCAGCAATAAATAGCAATTGACAATCATTAAGGCAATCAACCCGCTGTTGATGCCCCTGCCCGCCGGGCTCTTTGGGCATTTGACGTAATGAAACCAGTGCATATGACTCAGCCGACACATCATAAATCGACATATATGGACACCGGCTAAAATGACCATCAATGGTTTCGCCATCTAAACTGGCAATAGCACAACGTAATGTTTTAGACGGCAATGCTAAATGCCGATCAATCAGTTGCCATCGCGTATCAATCGGTTCACTGAGTAACGATTGAAGATGAGACACATCTGTCTGACAATGATCAGCCAACACAGCCAGAGACTCCTGAGATGGCTCATTCATATCAATATCTGAAAGAGGCACATGCAATTGATCGGCAAGTTGGTAACGACGACACAGCCAATCCATCTCTCTAGCTTGATGCATGACGACTCCTTATTTATTCGGCTCGGGATAATCTGATTTTAAATGGAAAATGAGGAAGTTCTGGCTGAGGAGGAAGATACCAACGTTGACCACCGGCCAGTTCAATCGTTCCTCCCCAACAGTCGTGCTGTTCAAATTCAATCTGCACAACCCGCTCTTCCAAATCCCGCTTGGCTATATAGCAGTACAACCCATCAGATTGCTGACGCAAAATTACATTCGGCATAAAAACTCCTGTTCATGGTCGGGAATTCCCGACCAATCGCCCATTAACGAACCAAATCGAAGTTGTAATCTGTTTTTCCAAGCTCCATCGTCTGCTCATCCAATCGTTCCAGAACCGCATTCACCAGAGTTGTCAGGATTTGCATCGCGCCTTCATATCCCCATGTTGTCTGACGATGCAAATGATGGCGATCGAACAATGGAAAACCAATCCGAATCAACGGAACTTCAAATTCTTTACCTTTGGCCAGAGTATCCCGCTGAATATATTTCCCGTAAGAATTCCCAATCATAAAATCAGGTTGACGGGTAAACATTAACGAACGGAAATGCCACAGATCTTTACCAAAAAAGACTTCACTGTCCTGACCGTATGGAGAGGCCTGTAAAATCTTATCCATCTCTTTTTTCCAACGTTTATTGGCGTTATGACAAAGAACAACAGTTGGTTCAGCGCCGAGCTCCATCAGAAAACGTGACATCCCCATCACAAAATCAGGATCACCATATAAACCAAACCGTTTCCCATGCAGCCAGGTATGAGAATCCGTCATCATATCTACTAACCGGCCCCGTTCTTTGGTCAGCTCATCCCCGATCGGTTTCCCTGTCAGCTCGCTAATCGTCATCAACAATTCATCGGTTGCCTGTAAACCTAGAGGGATCCGTACCGGACTAACCGGTTGATTCCAGGTGTTTTTAATAAATTTAGCTGTTTTTACCAGGCCATGAGGTTGCAGTAACAATGTATCAATCGCATTAGGAGCATCCTTGATTTGTTCTTGGCTTGTCCCTCCGGCATACATGCGATATTGACCATCGGCTGGGGTATCCAAAACTTCAGATGGGTCCGATAACAGTGAATAATTAACACCCATCTGTTCCATCATCCGCTGTAATACCCGATAATTTCCAAGATAGGTTTCAAACCCGGTCACCAGATTAATTTTACCGTTACGACCAACCTGCTTATCATCCATTTTATTAACGGTAAAATAACGGCAAAAACCTTCGAACATCCCATCCCAACCTGTAATGTGGCTTCCGGCAAAGCTGGGTGTATGGGCAAATGGCAATGGTAAATCTTCTGGTACATAACCATCTTTTTTAGCATTCTGGGTATAAGCGTTCAGGTCATCGCCAATCACTTCTGCCATGCAGGTTGTAGACACAGCTATCATTTCCGGTTTATACAACGCATAGGCATTTTCTAACCCGTCATTCATATTTTTATGGCCACCGAAAACGGCCGCATCTTCTGTCATCGAATCAGATACACAGGCTACCGGTTCTTTAAAATGGCGGTTAAAATAAGTTCGAAAATAAGCGACACATCCCTGACTACCATGCACATACGGAAGTGTGTTTTTAAACCCCAATGCACATAAAACAGCCCCCAGAGGTTGACACATTTTAGCCGGATTAATGGTCAAGGCCTTACGTTCAAAATTTAAATCTTCGTACTCCTTGGTCGTTGTCCACTCGAAAACTTCTCTGATTTTTTCTTCACTCACCGGTTCTTCATATTGTTGCTTTTTACGATTCAGAACATCCTGGTACTCCGGCTGTTCAAACAGAGGATAACCGGGCTTAATTGCTTCAATTGACTGCGCCATAATTTTCTCCTTGATACATCCGCATTAAGCGACTTTTTCCTCTGGAATCGATTCATCATCTTCTGACTTAAGCCATGGTGGCGTGGTCAGATCCCAACAAGGATTATTCAAAGTCATATCCATATCCCGGGCAAAAATAGAAAAGCCGTCATACCCATGATAAGGGCCGGAATAATCCCAACTGTGCATCTGGCGAAACGGGATCCCCATTTTCTGGAAAATATACTTCTCTTTAATCCCTGAGCCGATAAGATCCGGCTTCACTGCTTTGACAAATTCTTCGAACTCGTACCCGGTGACATCATCATATAAAAGAGTGGCCTCTTTGAGCTCACCAACGGTCCGGTCATAGTCGTCAGCATGGGCAAACTCATAACCAGCCCCAACAATCTCCATTCCCAGATCTTCATAAGCACCAATCACATGACGCGAACGCAATCCCCCGACATACAACATGACCTTTTTACCTTCCAGACGAGGACGGTATTTATCAATAACAGCCTGATACTGAGCCTTATACGACTCAATCACCTCTTCCGCTTTTTTCTGAATAGATTCATCAAAATGTTGAGCAATGGCACGTAACGACTCTGCAATTTTAGTTGGCCCGAACAGGTTGTATTCCATCCATGGGATACCATATTTTTCTTCCATATGACGGGCAATATAGTTCATCGAACGATAGCAGTGAATTAAGTTCAATTTTGATTTCGGCGTATTTTCAATCTCAGACAAAGAACCATCACCGGACCACTGGGCAATCACCCTAAGCCCCATCTCTTCAAGCAGAATACGAGAACTCCATGCATCGCCCCCAATGTTGTAATCACCAATGATAGCAACATCATAATCTGTTGATTCAAAAGTATTTTCGTCATCACGATTACTTAACACCCAATCACGCAACGCATCGTTTGCAATATGATGTCCCAGCGACTGAGAGACGCCCCTAAATCCCTCACAACGAACCGGAATACAGGGTTTTCCATTACGCTCTTTAGCTTGTTTGGCAACCGCTTCAATGTCATCCCCAATCAACCCGACCGGACATTCCGACTGAACTGTCGAACCTTTATTAAGTGGAAATAACATATCCACTTCTTCAAGAATCGTTGTGAGTTTTTTATCCCCACCGAAGACGATATCCTTTTCCTGAAAATCAGAGGTAAAATTAATCAGTGCGAAACTATCAACCCCCGAAACGCCTGTCAGATAATTACGGCGACCACCTGTTGAATACATGCCGCAGCCGATTGGACCATGAGAAACATGGACAATATCTTTAAACGGACCGAACACAACCCCTTTGGAACCGGCGTATGAGCAACCCCGAATGGTCATAACACCAGGGACTGATTTACGGTTGGAAACCACACATTTACCATCTCCCTGAGGATCATTGGTTGCTAAATGTTTCGCTCGGTCTTTACGCGCTTTTTCCGGGTAGACTTCTAAAACCTCTTGAATGAGCGCCTGATTTTCTTCTAATGTTCTGTCTGCCATTATGGCGTTCCTCCTTATCGTCAGCGTTCACTCATTAAGCGACCGTTGCCGCCTTACCAATGATGCTTTCATCTTCTTCTTCGAGCACACCAAATTCCATCAGTAACTCTTCAAGCTCATCCATGGTGATGGGTGTCGGGACTACAAATTTTTTGTTTTCAATTACTTTTTTCGCAAGAGTACGGTATTCAAGCGCCTGATTTGCATTCGGGTCATATTCAATAACCGTCATACGGCGAATTTCAGCCCGCTGCACAACGTTATCGCGAGGCACAAAATGAATCATCTGAGTACCCAATTTTTCAGCCAGAGCAATAATCAGTTCATCCTCACGATCGGTATTACGCGAATTACAAATCAAACCAGCCAAGCGAACGCTACCTGATTTAGCGTATTTACAAATCCCTTTCGAAATATTATTGGCTGCATACATCGCCATCATTTCCCCGGAAACCACGATATAAATTTCCTGGGCTTTGTTTTCACGAATCGGCATTGCGAATCCACCACAGACCACATCCCCCAATACATCGTAGAAAACGAAATCCAGATCATCATCGTAAGCCCCTTCGTCTTCCAGGAAATTAATCGCTGTGATGACGCCTCGTCCTGCACAACCAACACCGGGTTCTGGTCCACCTGATTCGACACACTTGATACCACCGTAACCGGCTTTCAAAACATCTTCTAATTCCAAATCTTCAACGGAACCAGCTTCGGCCGCCATTTCCATAATGGTATTTTGCGCTTTCGCATGAAGGATCAATCGGGTCGAATCCGCTTTTGGGTCACAACCGACAATCATGACCTTTTGTTTGGCTTCGGCTAGCGCCGCTACCAAATTTTGAGTGGTGGTCGATTTACCGATTCCGCCTTTGCCATAAATCGCACATTGACGCATAGCCATGTTGCATCTCCTTAATTGTTGAACACGACCATAAAAGTGCACACTTTGTACCACGTTCAAAAATACCAACTAACCATTTGAAAATATTATAAAAAATAAAAAAAGAGAGGATTTTTCTTCGTCTTATCTGCGACAAAAGTAAAGCGATTGTCACAGAGATGACAATAAATATGGGAAAGGAAATAAACTCAAAATATAGCTTAAAACAATAAAATATCTCACATAAAAAAGACAATAGATCGAAACACCATATTAAAATGTAGTTTTTTCCCTATGGTAAAGCGTTAAAATCCATTGCCTTTATTCATTAAATTTTAAATATATAATTTATTGTATTACATATACAAAATTATATATAAATAGAAAATTCAAATTATTTTTAATAACTTATCTTTATAAAATAAAAATAAGTTTTCATACATTTCCGTGGTCCTTACATGATATTTCAAAATATTCTTCACAATCATTAACAGGAGAAGAAATAATTTTATCTACACTCTCTATTGTTTTAAATGTACATGAGCACATTATATTTTGGCATTGATAATAAGATTCTTTTGTCGTCTTTGTTAAATAACGGCTCGTCCTGATATGAGCAGGAAAATTGCATCTTGGGCATCGCATCATAACTTCCACCTAAAATCTACGCTTAAATTTTAGAAGTAATAGGTTCTATTTAGATCCATTTCATATAGATTTATTATTATTGTTGCATATAATAATCTCCAATCACAAAAAATCCACTAGTATTTAATCTGTTAATTACCACACAACAAATTATTCTATCTTTGTTGTACTATTAATCATAGAACTTATTCTATTATCAAAATTAATTTAAACATGCTTTTATTAAGCCTCCTTAAACACAACCTAAAAGAAGGTTTATTATGACATTACAAGATAAAGTTATTACAACACCCTGGTCACGTGCTGATGCACTTAAAGTTTACACAGATGATCCAACGACAACTCAGCCCGAAGTCCCTATATCATTTCCAACAATGAATGAAGATCTATTTATTTGGGATACATTACCGCTTAGGAAATTAGATGGCACAATCGTTTCCGTCAATGGATGGTCAATTATCTTTACATTAACTGCAAAGAAAGATTCTGAAACATATCAAAATTCAGATGGTAGTTATGACATCACCACCGACTGGGAAAACCGTCATGGACGGGCACGAATCTGTTACTGGTATTCAAAAGACAGTAAAACCTGGACACTGGGTGGACGCGTAATGCATGAAGGGGTATCGCCAACAACTCGAGAATGGGCAGGAACCCCTATTCTGTTAAATGAACAAGGTGATATTGAACTGTACTACAGCTGTGTTACTCCGGGAGCCACCATTGCTAAAGTGAAAGGCCGTGTTACCATCGCTGATGATGAAGTGAAACTAACCGATTTTAATGATGTAATTGAACTGTTTTCTGCTGATGGATTTTACTATCAAACTGAAGAGCAAAATGAATACTGGAATTTCAGAGATCCAAGTCCGTTTATTGATCCAAAAGATGGACAACTCTATATGGTATTTGAAGGAAATGTTGCTGGAGATCGGGGAACCCATAGAATAACAACAGCCGATATGGGAGATATCCCTCCGGATTATACCGATGTAGGTGGTGCAAAATATCAAACTGGATGCATTGGTTTTGCCGCAGCAAAAGACACTGATGGCAATGATTGGCAATTACTCCCACCACTCATTACCGCAGTCGGTGTAAATGACCAAACCGAACGTCCACATTTTGTCTTTAAAGATGGTCGGTATTACTTGTTTACGATTAGTCACAAATACACCTATGCAGACAACCTCACTGGTCCAGATGGAGTTTATGGATTTGTCAGCGATTCTTTATTTGGACCATATGAACCATTAAATGGATCGGGTTTAGTTTTAGGTACCCCATCGTCTCAACCATACCAGACCTATTCACAGTGTGTTATGCCAAACGGATTGGTCACATCATTTATTGATAATGTGCCATCTACAAGTGGCGACGGCTATGATGGTGATTATCGTATTGGTGGTACAGAAGCACCCACCATACAAATTAAGCTTGAAGGTAACCGAACATTTGTGGTGAACCAATTAGATTATGGATTTATTCCACCCATGGAAAATGTTGTTTTAAAATAAAAATAATAAAGTGGTGCCTTCGGCACCACTTTATTCATAAGGTAAAAAATGGATATCAATAATTTTTATGACTCTTTGAAAGGGTTATTAAAAGGTGACTCAATTCTCTTGAGTCTCTTTATTTCTATATTTATGGCTGTACTCAGAATTATATATTCTGGTGGTAGTTTTCTCGAAATGGTTTTAGAGGGAATGTTATGTGGCTGTCTGACTTTAATTTCTGTATCGCTCATCAGTTTTATGGGTGTTTCCAGCCATCTCACTGTTCCTATCGGCGGTTTCATTGGTTTTATGGGAGTCAAAAAAATCAGCCACTGGATTAATAAAATTATATCAAAAAACTTACCATAAAATCAGAATACTCAAATTTATTTAATCTAGTTATAAATAATCAGAGGATATAGTTTTTATGATTTCTAGAAATAAATATCAGATTTACTTAAATTCATCTAAATCAATCTTGTAATATTTCAGCTTTCGCCAAAGTGATGTACGGCTAATTCCCAGCTCACTACACATTTTCCCGGGTTTACCATAATAATACTGACCTGCTGTAATAATTGTTTTTTTTTCTGCCTCAGCCAGTGAATATAATGATTCTGTCCTACCCGAACCATTTGTAGCCTGTTGAACAAGAGAGTCAGGCAAATTATCAATTTCTATTTTCCCCTCATCACTGAAACTTAATGAACGTTCAAGCACATTTCGTAATTCCCGACTATTTCCCGGCCATTGATACTGAATCAAAATAGCCATCGCATCATCAGAGAGCGAAACATCATGGCCTGTTTCACCACTTAAGAGTTTCAGATAACGAGTCACTAACCACGTAATATCCTCAGATCTCTCTCTTAATGGTGGAACTTCGATGTCAAATGACTGTAATTCATACATCAACTGTCTGCCGAACCGATGTTCATCGACATACTGGCTTAAATCCATATCAGATGATGCAATAATACGGACATCAACCGGAACAATAGCATGGTCCAATCGATTAACTAAACCGGTTTTCAATAGATGCAACAATGCAGCCTGTACTTCAGTATTCAAACTTTCTATATGCTCTAAAAACAAAGTACCACCATTAGCCAATTCAAATTTAGAAGGAAATGGATTATCACTACTTGGATCAGCCCCCAGAAACTCAGTTGTCATAACGCCTCTGGGAATTGCCTGACAATTGATTGCAATAAAAGCCTGCTCACGACGTTCACTGGCATTATGAATTGCCTGTGCCAAATCACTTTTCCCAAGCCCCTCTTCACCATGTAATAATACGGCTCCCCTTCCTTTAGCTGCATGTCTGGCCACTTTAAGAATTTTTTGCATTTTCTCAGAACAACACGCAATATCATCAAAGGTCAGATGAGCCATATTACCGGCTTGATGATGAACCAACTGACGAATATGCTCTATCGGATGCATCAACACAATGTAAGAATGAACCTGATTTTGCTCATCTTTCACCAATTGTAGCGAAATCAAAAGTGATATCAGCTTTTGATTACTTTCGATAGTCGTTTCAAACATCGGTAGTTCCTGAGCATTTTCGATCGCCAATAAAATTCGCTGTGGGAGATGTAGAACCGCCTCAATATGACAACCAAGAACCCTCCGACTCTGAATATCTAAAAGATCACTTCCTTTCTGATTCAGATAATGAATAACCCCCCTTGAATTCCAGGCCAAGACCCCTTCTTCTACCCCTTCGAGCAATACATACATTTCACTCAGATGCTGATTCGATTCACTCAGACAATGCTCGGCATATAAATTACCGGCAATTTCTTTAGACGCCGAGTAAATCAGCCCCTGAGCCGTCTTACTCGCCGATGATACTGATATAAACAACGCAACGGTTCCCAGAATATCACCACGGCTGTTGAACAGCGGTGAGGCATAACAGGCAAATGAATGCAAAGCCTGATTAAAATGTTGATACCCTACCGTCTCTGTGGTTGCTGCCAACTTTATTGCGCTCGAAATAGCATTATTTCCCATCGTTGCTTCACGCCAATAAACCCCTTCACTAAGGCCCAAAGGCTGAAGACGGGCCAACATAGCCTTATCAGCACAAATACTCAGCGTACAGCCACTTTCATCAGTTAACAGCAATGCCGCACACCTGTTTTCCAGGAATTCAAAAATATCTTCTAAGACAGGTATAGCAATATCAATCAGATGAGATTTACCCCGCTTAATCGATGAAAAAGTCACACCCTTCGCATAACTTAACGCAGGCCAGTGATTATAACGCTGACGTCGCTGGCAACGTTGCCATACCTCTTTAAGATGTGGATCATAGGGGTCATTCCAGTCATCCACTCTCCCATTAACGATGTATCGATTCCAGAACACTTTAGGATCCGTTCCAACGCGAGATACGAGCCAGTTTTTATCGACCAAAATATCCCCTTTAAATTAAACTTCTTTCAGCGTTAAAGCCCGCATCAGAAAACAAGCCTGACACAATATGAATAAATCATGATTCCATTGCGACTTCTTATTCTGAATTGGGTTAAATCACACAAATTTTATTTCATTTTGAAACAAAATAGCTTAATGATAATTCATCTGTGAAAGGCAAATTATAGAAACTGTGAACACTTCCACATAAAAATCAGCATTAATGCTCGCCATAAAGACTCTACATCTTCAAAGAATCAAATAGCCAAGCAATGAGCCAGTTCAAATAAAATAATAAAGACTCTAAAAACGTTTCATAATTAAACATCATCCAAAAATTATTAGTTTCATATTGAAACAAAAAAATTAGTTTTGATGCGTGATTTAAGGATCCGTTAGTTTAACCGTGTACCCGAAAGCTGAACCAATTAGCTTGAATAAATACAATAAGGTAAAACGGATGAACATTTTTATAGCAGAGCTTGTCGGCACCATGATACTTGTCCTGCTGGGCAATGGGGTGGTCGCAAACGTCGTATTAAAAAACAGCAAAGGAGAAAACTCGGGATGGATAGTCATCTCAGCAGGATGGGCATTTGCAGTCGCTATCGGCGTCTATGCCGTTGGATGGGTCAGTGGTGCCCACTTAAATCCGGCCGTGACTATTGGCATGTGGGCCATCGGTAAACTACCCAGTAGCGTTGTTCCTCTCTATCTGGCCGGACAGGCCGTCGGAGCATTTCTCGGCGCAATTATCGTCTGGCTAACCTATAAACGCCATTATGATGAAACCGAAGATTCTGGTTTGATCCTGGCTACATTTTCAACAGGCCCAGCCATTCGTGATGCAAAGTGGAACTTCGTCACAGAAATGATCGGCACAGCCATGCTGGTATTCGGTATTATTGCCATATTCAATAGTCATAACGGCATTGCTTCCGGCTTCGGCCCTTATGCGGTGGGAATTCTGGTCTATGCGATTGGTCTCTCTTTAGGCGGTCCGACAGGTTATGCCATTAATCCGGCTCGGGATCTGATGCCCAGAATTGCCCATATGTTGCTACCTATCAAAAATAAAGGCGATTCTGACTGGCAATACGCCTGGGTTCCCGTCATAGGCCCTATCGTTGGTGGCGTCATCGGCGCTGCACTTTACACGATATTAATCCCTCTATTTAGCTGGTAACTAGCTCATAAAACATAAAAATACGTTGAACTCGACAAGGACATTACCATGAAAAAGATGATCAATAAGATCGATGATGTAGTCAAAGAAACATTAGAAGGAATGGCTAAAGCTCATCAGGAATTAAATGTCAATCTGGACCCTTTTTACGTCACTCGCGTTAAAGATAAACCTAAAGTCGCACTGGTTTCCGGAGGTGGCAGTGGTCATGAACCGATGCACAGTGGGTTTGTCGGACTAGGCATGCTGGATGGGGCATGCCCTGGAGAGATGTTTACCTCACCTACCCCCGATCAAATGTATGAATGTGGAGAACAGGTAAATCACGGTGAAGGCGTTCTCTTTATTGTCAAAAATTACACCGGCGATGTATTAAATTTTGAGACAGCCGTTGAATTATTACATAGTGATGGCATACCTGTTCAGGTAGCACTCATTGACGACGATGTTGCTGTCAAAGATAGCCTGTACACAGCAGGACGTCGCGGTGTAGCTCTAACTGTTTTAGCAGAAAAGCTGCTCGGTGCAGCCAGCGAAAATGGCTATAGTCTGACCCAATGCGCAAATCTGGCAAAACAAATCGCCAACCAGGGGCGCTCTATTGGGGTCGCCATGGGGGCCTGCACTGTTCCTGCAGCCGGTAAACCAAGTTTTGAACTCGCTGATGACGAAATCGAATTTGGCGTCGGCATCCATGGAGAACCAGGAATTGAACGTCGAAAGTTCATCCACGGCGATGCACTCACCCAAGATATGATGGATCAGATTTTTGATAACACACCTTACACTCGCACAGTTCGTCAATGGGACAACGATGCCGGAGACTGGATTGAAGAACAACGCGTCACCGAACCTCTGGAACAAGGCGATCGAGTTATTGTTCTGATTAACAGCTTAGGGAATGCACCTCAGTCAGAGCTTTATATCACCTATCGCAAAGTTGCCCAGCTGCTTGATGAAAAAGGAATGATAGTAGAAAGAAACCTGGTCGGCAGTTACTGTAGCTCCATTGATATGCAAGGCTTTTCAATCACGGTACTGAAAGTTGATGATCAAATGTTGTCTCTTTGGGATGCGCCAGTCAAAACACCGGCATTACGTTGGGGAATTTAGCAAAGGAGTAAAATGGTATGACGGTAACAAAAGAGCAGATTGTGGCATGGCTGGACAAATCAGCTTCAGTTTTTGAGCAAAACCAGGATTTTCTGACCGAATTAGATCGTGAAATCGGCGATGCCGATCACGGTCTGAATATGAACCGTGGATTTCGAAAAGTTATGGAAAAACTACCGAGCATATCCAATAAGGATATCGGAACCATTCTAAAAACAACCGGAATGACGTTACTTTCCAGCATTGGTGGCGCAAGTGGTCCGCTCTATGGCACCTTTTTTATTCGTGCAGCAAGCAGTGTCATGGCAAAAGAAGAACTCTCTCTTAACGAAGTCACTGCCATGTTTACTGATGCATTAAAAGGCGTACAACAACGGGGAAAAGCCGAGATTGGCGACAAAACGATGGTTGATACCCAAGACGCTCTTGTTAAAGCTTTGCAGCAATCACAAGATCTGAGCTTATCCGAAGGTTTGGCTAAGGCCCTGGCAGCCGCAGAACAAGGGATGAAAAGTACCATTGCAATGACAGCTAAAAAAGGTCGGGCCAGTTACTTAGGTGAACGATCATCCGGACATCAGGATCCGGGGGCAACCTCTTCCTTTTTGTTGTTTAAAGCATTTTGTGAAAGCATCGCTTAAACATAGAACAGCCATATCCCCGGGCTATTCTTATGCAAATCAATCCGATGCAGCGCCCGGGTGACACATCTCATCGAATAACGTTGAGGTCGTTACATAACCTCAAAATAGGTTTCTAAGATGGTAAGTATTGTAATTGTTTCACACAGCAAGCTGCTGGCCGAAGGTCTCTATACGCTGGCATCTCAAATGACTCAGGGAAAAGTCAATATGGCAGTTGCAGCCGGAATTGATGACCCGGAAAATCCCATTGGAACCGATCCCATCGCCGTAATGAACGCGATTGAAGCCGTTTATTCGCCCGATGGTGTATTAGTTCTGGTTGATATGGGCAGTGCTATTTTAAGCACCGATATGGCCCTTGAGCTATTAGACGATGACAAAGCAAATGCGGTGAAAGTCTGTGCTGCGCCATTGGTCGAAGGCACCATGGTGGCTGGCGTTTCTGCCGCGTCGGGTCTGTCTCTTGAACAGGTTCTCCATGAAACCCATCGTGCGATTATCGCCAAATATGAAACGCTTGAACAAACCAGCGCGCTACCTCTGGCCACCGGAACCGATACGGATCCCCAAGAAGCACCGGCCGATGACAGGGCACAATATCAGTTCAGCTGGCAGGTGAAGAATCCCCATGGGATCCATGCCCGCCCGGCAGCGGCAATCGTCACCATGGCAAACCAATTTACCGCTGACATGAAACTGACCAAAGGTGAGCGACAAGCCAGTGCAAAAAGCATCAATAAAATCGCGCTACTTGGCGTAAAACAAAACGACACCATCACCTGTACTACTCAGGGGAGCGATGCCAGACAAGCAATCGAAGCATTTAGTGAACTGGCCCAATCACATTTTGGTGAGGACATAGCACAAACAACACCGATCGCCGTTCAGCTGCCACTGAATACAAAACGCTCCCCGGCCAATCGTCCCAGAATACAAGATGGCGCGAAGCTTGGAATTGCCGCTTCAGATGGCCTAGCCATTGCGCCCGCTGTAAAACTCAAAGCCACCATACCAGATTATCCAAAACGTTCATTTACGACATTTCAAACTGAGATAAACCGGTTCAAAGACGCAATTGGACAATCCTGCTTCGAACTGGATCAACTGATCAAAAAAATGGATGGGAAGGTCAGCAGCAATGAACTTGAAATTTTTAAAGCGCATCAACAGATGCTTACCGATCCCGAGCTAACAAAGCAGGTTGAAGCGCTTATTCATCGGCAAATCATTGCCGAACAAGCCTGGACAACCGTCATTAAAGAAACAGCAGAGGCCTATCAGGCATCAACTGACAGCTACCTGACTCAAAGAGCCCATGATATCTATGATATAGGCCGACGCGTTATGCAATCCCTAACCGGGCAACAACACAGTCCATTATCATTTTCAGAACCTGTGATTTTACTCGCCAGCGATCTATCGCCTTCAGATACCGCGCAATTGGATCCAGATTTAGTAAAAGGCATTTGTCTGGAAAAAGGAGGCAGTACCTCTCATTGTGCCATCCTGGCCCGTTCTCTGGGGATCCCTGCGGTCATGGGGGTTTGCGAACTCCTTAAACACCACAGAGAAGGACAACGCGTCATTTTAGATGGAACTCAGGGAAAAATCTGGCTGTCGCCGGACAAAGCTCAGCTCCATGAATACCAGAATAAACTCGATGAGCATCAACGCCAGTTAGAACAGGAACAGGCAGAAGCTGCACTTCCGGCTGTAACGCGAGATGGTCAGTCAATTGAAATCGTAGCCAATATCGCTAATCGTGAAGATGCCAGATTAGCCCTGTCACGCCAGGCCCAGGGAGTAGGCCTGTTACGAAGTGAATTTTTATTCATGGATATGAACAAGGCCCCAACTGAAGAAGAACAAACCCGTTTTTACAGCGATATCGCCGCTTCTTTTCACGATCACCCGGTCATCGTCAGAACACTGGACATCGGCGGAGACAAGCCACTCCCTTATCTGCAACAACGAACTGAAGACAATCCTTTTCTGGGATGTCGGGGTATTCGCCTGTGTCTGGAAAATCCAGATGTATTTAAAGTCCAGTTACGGGCATTGCTGAGAAGTTTTGCCGAGCATAACAACCTTCAGATCATGTTCCCGATGATTTCGTGCGTTGAGGAATTATTGGCTGCGAAATCACTGCTACAGGAGGCCCAGTCAGAATTACTCACTTCTGGGCTTCAATGTGCATTACCGAAGGTGGGGATCATGATAGAAATCCCTTCAGCAGTCGCTAATGCAAAAGCGTTGGCACAACATGCCGACTTTTTCAGTATAGGGACCAATGATCTCACCCAATATGTGATGGCAGCCGATAGAGGAAATGAGTCAGTCGCTCATCTCATATCGACACAACAGCCAGCCGTTTTAAGCATGATCAAAACAGCGATTGATGCAGCCCATCAGGCCGGTATAAAAATTGGTATTTGTGGTGAAATGGCCGGTGATGCCAGACTCACGCCTTATCTGATTGGGCTGGGCGTTGATGAGCTAAGTATGAGTTCTATTCGAATTGCAGCCGTCAAATCAGCCGTTCGCAATACCCACTTTAATCAGGCATCACAGGCAGCTGAACAACTCCTTAAAGCAAGTACATTAAAAGAGGTACAAGCACTTATAAAATAATGCTCATAAAATCACCTTTGCCAGTCTGGCCTACCCGCCGACTGGCTTTTTTGCATCTTGATAAGAAGATATTTCGTATCGACACAAAAAAACACCCGGCTCAATTGAATAATCATAAATTGGCAGGCAGAATAAATGAGCTCATTACAAGGAGATTTCATGTCGGCTAAATTTCAGATTACACCCATGATTCACCATCATTGGGAACAAGTCAGTACTATCTATCAGCAAGGCCTCGATAGCCGGATGGCAACATTTCAAACAGAGGTTCCAACCTATACCGATTGGGATCGCTCTCACCTTGATACGTTACGCTATGTTGCACAGACATCGGATCAAACGATTCTGGGATGGGTGGCCGTATCTCAGGTATCAAGCCGAAAAGTCTATCAGGGCATTCTGGAACACAGTATTTACATTGCCGATAAGGCCAAAGGACAAGGTGTTGGTCGTGCACTACTTGCTTATCTGATTGATCAGTCAGAACAATCAGGGTGCTGGACGCTCATGGCCAGTATCTTCCCCGAAAACACAGCCAGTATCAAACTCCATGAACGACTCGGGTTTCGTAAAATTGGTGTCCGGGAAAAAATCGCTCGTCATCATGGCGTCTGGCGTGATACCTGGCTCTATGAACGTCGAAGCCCACTATTTTAATCACAAATCAAAATCTGCAGAGCTGCATTGATTAAAAGAAAAACCAATGCAGTCACTCCCTTCTTGTAACAAACCGATTCAACAACCAACAATAAAAACTCATTTTCCCCCAGATAGTCTTTCTTAATCGAAAATAGATCCATTTCTCGTTTTGATTAACAAATCTATATCGACATAAAAAATGAGATCATAGTTGATAAAATCAAAAAATGATTACTTTATAGTTGATAGGATGATTTTATCGGGAACGCTTTAACGCCAACTCAAATTGTCACTCACCAGTCGGTTCTACATCAATAGAGTGTCGTCCTCTCTCATAACAGAGAAAAAGGTATGACGAATAAACAGGAGCTGTGCAATGTCGCCATTGACTATCACGATCATTATATTGCTACTCACCATTGCAGCATTTATGTCAGGAAAAATGCCTTTCTCACTGATTGCAACCGGTATTATCCTTTCCTTAATACTGACAAAGGTATTAACCCCTGCCCAGGCTTTATCAGGCTTCGTCAATCAAAATGTAGCCATGTTTGTTGCAATGTTTGTTATTGGTGCCGGGCTCACTAAAACCAGTATTCTAAGTAAAGCCCAACTCATTGTACTGCGTTATAAAACACACCCTAAGATACTGATCTTTATTGCCAGTTTTGTTGCTGCACTGCTTGCTATTTTAACCAGTGCCACAGTCGCTGCGGCCGTCATGTTACCTTTGATTATTGGGATTGCCAATGAAGTCGATATCAGCCGTAGCAAGATACTTTTCCCGGCCATGGTGGTTGCCAATATTGTCACTGGAATGACCTTTCTGGGGCAAGGTGCCAGTAATATGGCTTTCAGTGATATCATGATGAAAACAGGCGGCACGATTCCTTTCACAATCTGGTCATTTGCTATTGCCAGATTACCTTATTTTTTCATTGCGATAATCTATGTTTCTGTCATAGGCTGGCGGCTGTTACCCGATATTCCTAATTCACAATTTCAGGACAACATTAAAAAACAAGAACAAAAATCATTGGGCAAAATGAAAGAAAATCTGGCCTATCTGATTATCTGTGCCACAGTGGTTTCAATGCTATTTGCCAAACAATTACATACCCCCATGTTTGTACTAGCGGCTCTGGGAGCCTGTGCTCTTGTTCTGTTTGGCGTACTCACTGAAAAAGAAGCACTAGGTTCCATCCATTTACCAACCGTCTTTCTATTTGCTGGGGTACTGCCATTATCACACGCCATCAAAGTGACCGGAGCTGGCAATGTTGTAGCAAATGAGATGTTAATGCTATTGGGCAACTCAACCAATCCATACTTCATTATGGCGGTATTTTTTATTGTTCCTTTGATTATGACGCAATTGATGTCTAACCTTGCGACCATCACGATTTTTATTCCATTAGTCTCCGCTGCCGCAGTCAAAATCGGCGTCGACCCAAGGGCATTAGTCATGGGCGTTTTAATTGCTGGCAGCACATCCATCATGACGCCTATGGCAGCGCCCGCTCAAACCATTATTATGGGGCCCGGCGGATATCAGCTGAAAGATTATCTAAAAGCTTCGTTACCTTTAGTCATCATCATCACAGCTTTTTCGATATTCTTTTTACCTGTTCTATTCCCGTTTCATGGTTAAGCCTGTAAGACAGTAAGAGGCAATTTTTATGATTATTAAAGACATAGAGTTAATTCCTGCATCAAAATATCTATTTATCAAGGTCAAAACCGATGCAGGTATTGAGGGCATTGGTGAAATGGGCGCATGGGGTTATCTTGATGCCTGCTCAGGGGCACTTGAAAAATTTAAAACCTATCTAATAGGGAAAAACCCATTTCAAATTGAGCATCACTGGAACTACATGTATCGCAGCATGTACTTTCGTGGCTCAGTTATTTTAAGTGCTATCTCTGCTGTTGATATTGCACTATGGGATATTCTCGGTAAAGCGCTGGGTGTCCCGGTTTATCAGCTGTTAGGCGGACAATGTCGCCATAAAGTCCGAACCTATGCTCCAGTATTCGAATCTGACCCGGACAAAATGGCAAACGGATGTCTTGAACTCAAAAAACAGGGATTTACAGCAGCACGGCTTATGATGTGTGGTTCCATGCGTAGCAATCAAATGACGCGTGATGAAGATATATTCAACCTGAAAATTTCCGATTACATCAATCGAGTCAAAGTATGCCGTGAAGCTGTCGGTGATAATTTTGACTTATGTCTGGAAGTTCATCGAAGCATGACACCCAGTCAAGCAATCGCTTTTGCAAAAGGCGTTGAACCTTATACGCCGCTCTTTTTAGAAGATCCTATTCCACCAGATAGCCTCGACAGTATGGTTGATGTATCACATCATATTTCAATCCCTATCGCCACCGGTGAACGAGCTGTAAGTCTGCAAGAAATGGAAGCTATTTGTCAGCACAAAGCAGCCAAGTATATCCGCCCGGACGTCTGTGTCATTGGCGGTATTTCAGCGGCTAAAAAAATCGCATCGGTTGCTGAGGCGAACTATATTTCAATCGCCCCACATAATCCACTTGGGCCAATTTCAACAGCGGCTTGCTTGCAGTTAGATGCCTGCATTCCCAACTTCTTAATTCAGGAATTCCCATCTTATTATCATCAGGGAGAAGAAGATGGCATGCTCAACACACCTTTTAAAGTAGAAGAAGGCTATATTTATATCCCGGATGCTCCTGGAATAGGAATCGAATTAGTCGATGACATCAGCGAAAAATTTCCACCGTCTCAACGCAGCCTTTCCGTCATGACCGCATTCGATGGCTCAGTTCACGACCGGTAGAGACTGAATCAGTAAAGCTGCAGCAGGAAACACGCCTCCCACACCCCGCTGCGGCATTCTGAAAAATATCCAGCTTAAGAAATACGCTACAATGCCATTTAACATACTGCATTAAAGATACGCAAAGATGATCAAAACCCTACACTACATTATCACTGTCGCTGAATCAGGGAACCTCAATAAAGCAGCATCAATGCTCAATATTACTTCGTCAGCTTTAAGTAAGTACATTATCTCAAAAGAAAAGGAGCTGGGCGTTTCACTCTTTGAGCGGGTTGGTAAACGATTTGAACTCACCTATGCAGGCAAACGGTATGTCAATTGGGCCCGAAAAATAGGTTCATTACAGGAAAGAATGGATGAAGAACTAAAAAGTATTGCCGAATGTCGCTCTGGTATTATCCATTTTGGTTTTCAGCTGATGCAGTCTAAAGTGATTATCTCACAGATCATTCCTGAATTTAAAAAACGATATCCAAACATTGATATCATTCTGAATGCTCACTCGACACATACCATTATGAATATGCTTGAGGAAAATCGCCTGGACTTTGCCATTGTAACATCAAGCACACGTCATGATGATTTCAGCTATGAACATCTAACCTTTACTGAAGTTGTCCTCGCACTCCCTAAGGATCATCCGCTGATTCAGACTGCCGTAAAAAAAGAAGGATTTAACCATCGGTGGGTCGATATTCGTTTATTTAAAGATGAACCGTTTGTCGCACTCTTCCCGGATCAAGCGATGCGTCAATTCACGGATACCTTGTTTGATGCTGAGAAAATAAAGCCAACCATTGATATTCAAGTCCCGACATCTGAACTGGCATTACTCAGTGTATCCAATCGATATGGTGTCACCATCACTCTGGATATAGCCATTGAAGTCACCGAATACAAAGACTCCCTTGTTCCTTTATCATTTGGTGAAAAACCACAGTATCATGAACTGGCATTGATCTGGCACAAAAATCATCACTTACAAAATGTCTCTCAGGGTCTGTTTGATATCTGCATTGATCACTATCGCAAACACTGACGCTTTTTTATTTCCATGATGTTTATCGAGGCTAGACAGGCCATATATATAAAGTCACAACGTATCGTTTACACTATTTAATCATCCTGAGCAAAACATTCAGAATATGAAGAACATTCACTACATGAGGGCGAACGACAGACTAAAGCACCATGAAGTAAACATAACTGCCGGTAGAAAAATTTCTTCCAGCGCATAGGCGGTTGATTTAAATCTGACAACCCAAAAAAACACTCACGCATCAACATGCCAAGTCTTGGACGCTCAACCAGACCCAGATCCTGCCACAGATGATGAAATCCCATACTCGCACTGGCCACGATACAGGCAATATCCCAGCGACTCGGCTTTTGATATTCCCGTAACCATTGATAAAGCTCCTGATATTCATCTTCACGTCGCAGCTTTTGTAACTTAAGCAACTTAGCTTTCAGTTGTTCCTGCTGCAGAGGATAAGACTCAAATACAGGAGTATCTTCACCATTTAAGGCACAGAGGGCCAGATAGTCGCCAGGTTCAAGCTGGAGTGTCTCACCTAAAATACCATATCCAGACCGCTGCCTAACCAATAACTCTAAACACCAGTGCACAGCCGGGTCCTGTTCGTTAACATCCATGAACTACCCTACCTGCGACTGATGAATGGATTTCTCCGGTTGTTGCTGCCACCACTTCGTGAGTGCTTCATGAATCGGATGCCAGGCATAATCAATAACCGGTTGAGTCTGTTGCTGCTCAAATTTTTCCCATGGATCATGACCGATTCGGCAACAAAACAGAGCATCAATATCAGCTAACAGCTCAAATATATCGAAACCTGATTCCCCACAGGTTTGAGATGATTGACAGTACTGAGGAACCTGCCTGCACTGAACAAAATGAACCCCTTCACAACTGACCGAATAAATAGAAAGTGATTTGGCATGACCGAAATGCTGATCGATGGCAATCCCACCTTCACTGGCAACGGCAACCAGATAAGCATCTTCTTCACTCGCTGCCCCACCGCTGACTAAATCAGCCTGAATGCTGGTCCGTTCTTGCAGCACTGGTAAATATTCGACATCCTCTGGTGGCAACTGATCGCGTGTAAATTGCTGGCTACGATCATCACCTAACAGACCAATTGCATCCGCCCGGCACTGTTGGCAATGGCTCATTTGAGAAATGTATTGTCCACATGCCTGTCGTACCTGTTCAAGTGTTTTGGGTGTTGGTTCAGCTTCATGAGCTAAGCCAAAGACTGTGCCATACTCAGGCTTAGCAATTAATGGCATGATATTATGTAAAAAGACTTTTTGACGGGACATTTCACGGCTCAGCTCCGGAAGATGGTCGCGATTGATCCGAGGAATTAAAACCGAATTCACTTTAACTAAAACATGCCTTTCTACCAGCTTTCTTAAACCTTCTAATTGTCGGTCAATGAGAAGCTGACCCGCTTCAATCCCTCTGTATTTTTTCCCTTCAAAAATCACCCATTCATAAATATCAGCAGCCAGATAAGCATCCAGCGTGTTGATTGTGACTGTGACATGATCCACCCCTACATCAAGCAAGTCCGGAATCAACTCAGGTAATGCCAAACCATTGGTCGACAGGCACAACTTAATATCACTCATCTGCTGGCGAAGTAATTCCAGTGTTTTAAATGTTTTTTGCGGATTAGCCAGCGGATCACCAGGGCCGGCAATACCGATGACCGAAAGCTGCGGAATTTTTTTAGCAACATATTTCGCTTTATGCAGTGCCTGCGTTGGCGTCAATAACTCAGAAACCACACCAGGGCGAGACTCATTACAACAATCAAATTTACGATTGCAATAATGACACTGGATATTACACGCTGGAGCAACGGCCAGATGCATACGAGCAAAACGATGACTTCCACTCACAGAATAACAGGGGTGATTAGCTACCTGTTCCATCACCTCACGGGGGAGCGCCTGGTTCGAATTTATCCCTGATGGACAGCCCGACTGACATGATCCCATATCAACTCCTTAAATCAGTCCCTTTAAAGGGGTATCATTTATCATTGATATTGCAATGAGCAGGCCGTAATAAAAATTATTTATCTTATTGAATTTTAAGTATTTTTAAAATAACACTCTAAACAAATCTCCCACATCACGACAACATTGTTACAGATCTTACAAATGACGCATCTTAATATTCATCACCTGTATGCGATATGCAATTTGTCGTGGTGTCATGCCCAGAATCCGGGCCGCTTTTGCCTGAACCCAACCACTGGCTTCCAGAGCTGCAATCACTCGTTGACGCTCATCTAAACTATCATCCTGTAGAGAAACGGCACTGTTATACCGGGAAACCCGTGGCTGAGCAGTCACAACATGCTCCATCTGCTGCTGCCCGAGCGGTGATTTTTCTAAAATAATCATATCCCGATCAATTAACCCTGACTCACATAAAACAGCAGCCCGTTCCAAACAATTTTCCAGCTCACGAACATTTCCCGGCCAACTATGAGCCATCAGTAACCGAACAGCCCCTTCACTAATACGTAATTTCCGATGTTGTTTTTCACTGATCTTTTCCAGTAAATATTCAGCCAGTGCATCAATGTCCTCAAGGCGCTCCCGAAGTGGTGGTAATTCAATCGGCATAACATTTAACCGATAATAGAGATCCTCTCTGAATTCACCTTCCAACACTTTTGATTCCAGATTTTTATTGGTTGCCGTCACGACCCGAACATCAACATGTAACGTTTCATTCCCACCGACCCGTTCAAATTCGCCTTCCTGAAGGACCCTAAGTAATTTAGCCTGAAATAGAGGGCTGATTTCACCAATTTCATCCAAAAAAATGGTTCCGCCATCCGCTTGTTCAAAACGTCCTTTGCGCTGGCGAACCGCACCGGTAAATGCCCCTTTTTCATGACCAAACAACTCACTTTCTAACAAATTTTCAGGTAAAGCGGCGCAATTCAACCGGACGAAACTCTGGCTGGAGCGTGGTGAATTGTAATGGATTGCATTGGCAATCAGCTCTTTACCTGTGCCACTTTCTCCCCGAATCAATACGGTGGTATCCCATTTAGCGACTTGTCTGACCATTGAAAAGACCTGTCGCATCGCTGGCGTTTTACCCACCATATTGGCAAAACCATACTGACTTCTGACTTTTCGGCGAAGACTATCTCTTTCTTCTCTAAGCCCTTGCGATTGAGAATGTGCATGTCCAATTAACCGGACTGTTTGTCCAATTAAATTTGCCACGACCTCTAAAAAACGGGTTCTTTGCGACAACTCCTGAGGTCTTTGCACCATTGGCTGCGCAGCTAAAACACCAAACGCTTTAGCATCTGGCCCTAAAATCGGTACACAGATAAAAGGCAATTGATAATCATACACATTAAGCCGATCCAAAAATCTCGGTTCATTTTCAAGTTTCACAATCACCGCAGATTCACCCTGACGCATCACCTGTCCGAGAATACCTTCACCGAGACGATAGCGGATCTGCGAGGCATCTTTACTCACTTCAGCACTCACACCATATAGTTTTTCCAGCATCAACGCCTGTTGCTGCGGGTCATAAAGTGCCACCATGCCCAGCTGCATCGAAGCAAGTTCCTGTAAACAGGCTAACATCCTAGAAAGCGCTTCTTCCAGGTCTAAGGTGCGACTCATAACCAGACTCAGGCGCTGCAACGCAGCCAGTTGCTGAGCCGAAGAAAAATCATGCCGAATCTCATTTGCTGTCATCACCATTCACCTCCATGTGTAAAGGAATTGTCACTATCACCTGACTTCCACCACCGACTATCGGAACAATATCCATTGTGCCGCCATGGTCGAGCACAATATCCCGGGCAAGGCTTAACCCCAGCCCCAGCTCATCGCGAAGCGACTCCCGATTATAAAAAGGTTGCATAATGCGGTGGCTATCATCCATGGGAAGTAATGGCCCGTTATCTTCAATCTGTACCAACCAGGACGATCCCTCTTCAATCATAAAATGAATGGCAACGCCCGGATAATGGTCATGTTCACCATCACCACCTTTTAAAGAAGCAATCAAAGCATGCTCAATCACCAGATCCAAAGCATTCAACAGGCTCACTCGCTGAACACAAATCAATCCGCCAACCGGTGGCGCGATATCTAATTGAACAACCAACTGACGCGCCCGGCTCCTGGCCAGTAAAATAAAATCCTCACTGATTTGATCAATATCAGTCATCCGGACCGGTTCCGGTTTGAGTCTTGGAATATTTGCTTTTAATGATTGCAAAGCCTGCTCGGCACTGGTCAGTACTTCATTTAATGCTTTAGATGGTGCGGTAAGTGATGCATCCAGACGTGCTGCCGCATAAAGTAGATTAATCGGTTGACTCAGTTGATAAATTGCTGTTTGAAGCGTTTCCCGAATCGCCGCCAACATCTTATGATCAGAAAGCTGTCCACGAAGTTTCTCAATATGATGTTGAATGTGGAGCTGTTGCTGCGCGGTACAATCCTGACCCACCAAAATATATAAATTCCGGGAACTGGAATTAAAATAGTGGCTGACTTTCTCATCAACATGAACCAATGGCTGGCAATCAAGCGATAACCATTGCTTATTACCACGAATCCAGTATTCGACCACTATAGGATGATGTTCTGACAAAAGATCATTCAATGACAACTGATGCTGCCCAGCCAATTGCTGCCTGATAAAATCCAGCGGCTCAATGCCATCGAGATCGGTCTGCAACGTTTTATAAGCCAGATTATCCAAGACTACCTTATCGGCTTCATCAAACACCACAATCAGGTTATCGCTCGAATTTAGCACAGCTTCGAAATGCGCTTTTTGATTCGTCAACTCTTGTGTCAGTTGATACGATTCACTGACATCACGCTGAATTCCGATAAAATGAGTCATCTGCCCATCTTCACCAAAAACTGGGGCAATCGTGAGCTCAGCCAGGTAATCCCGCCCTTTTCGAGTCCGGTTGACCAGTCGGCCACTCCAGGTCTGCCCTGACTGAATCGTTGACCACAACTGCTGATAACAGGCTCTTGGCGTCTGTAACGACGAAAGCATCCTTTGATTCTGCCCTTTTAACGCGGGTAACGAATACCCGGTCAACTCAGAGAAACGCTGATTGGCATAACAGATATTGGCATTCAGATCTGTCATTGAAATTGCAATCGGAGCCTGATCGACAACTTGCAAAAACAACTCAATGGGAAGTGTATCGAGTAACTCGCTAAACTGATGCTTAAGTGGGCTGTCCTGCTCAAATGGATGATAGATTTCTGCCATCTGACTCCTCCCTGAAGAGACTGTATTAAAACCGACAATTTGTCGGAGCGATATCATTGGATGTTAGAAATTGATAAATTTGTGCATAAAGTATACCTTCCATAAAGACCCTAGTATTTTTAAGACATTAGTGAAATCTCAGACTTTTTCCCTCAATTACACTGCGCCATCTTGCAACAAATTATCCATTTAGGCGCACTTTCGATGTGCAAACAATCGTTGGCATAGGTTTCGCAATAATCCCTTCATCAGTTATTGCCACAAGGAATCACTATGCAGGCACTATTGCTGCTATTTATCGCCAATGTTTTTGTAAATAACGTTGTACTGGCACGATTTCTCGGGCTCTGTCCGTTTATGGGAGTCAGTCGTGATATCAGTTCAGCTCTGGGGATGGGGCTTGCGACAACATTCGTCCTCACCATGAGTTCGATAGCAACCTGGATACTGGAATATGGCGTTCTAGATCCACTCGGGCTTGGCTATTTACGCCTACTCACCATGATTATGGTGATCGCAGCGATGGTTCAGCTCACTGAACTGTATATCGCTAAACAAAGTCCGGTGCTACATCGTGTTCTTGGCATATTTCTCCCGTTAATCACCACGAATTGCGCTGTCTTAGGTGTCGCATTGCTGATTATTCAGCAGCACCTCAGCTTTGTTCAGAGTGTGGTGTACGGATTCGCCAGTGCGCTTGGCTTTACATTAATAATTGTCGTCTTTGCCGGCCTGCGAATGCGATTGTCGCTCAGCCATGTTCCCGGGTTATTTGCAGGCACTCCTATCGCATTTGTAACAGCCGGAACATTAGCCATGGCATTTAGCGGATTCGCAGGAATGGCTCACTAACATAAGGAACGATGCCATGTTAAATCTATTCTTCTTTCCATTGTTAGCCGGCATAACCGGCTACCTGCTTGGAAAAGCAGCCCATCGCTGGTACATCGCCGTTGATCCGGCCGAAGAGATAATCACATCCATGCTTCCAAACGGTCAGTGCGGTCAATGCGGTTATCCCGGTTGCGCTGAAGCAGCCAGAGCCATGGTTTCAAGACAATTAGAACCGAATGGATGTCCTCTTGCCGGAACAGCCCTCTCATCACAGATTGCTAATGTACTGGGGATCGACATTTCAACTGATGAAAGTGACGACACCACAAGCATGGTTGCCGGTATTGATATTAGTCAATGTGATGGATGTGGGCGATGTGTAAAACAATGCCCATTTGATGCCATTGTCGGAGCCCCCCGTCAGCTACATGGCATTATTTCCGATGCCTGTACTGGCTGTAAACAATGCATAGAAATCTGCCCCAATCATTGTATTCAACTCTACCCTGATCCTAAGTTAATCAATCCACTCCCAAAACCTGCGATGACACCACCACGACTCGGAGGCGCTCATGTTTAATTTTGCCAGAAAAATTGTCGGAGGCATCCACCCCATTGATGACGGAAAGTCTCTGACCCGAGACTGCGCGATAGAACCATTAAACGTCATACCACCAATGCTTCAGTTGATGTTAAAACAGCATCCGGGAGCGCTAGCCAAACCGGTTGTTCAGGTCAAAGAACAGGTCGCAGCAGGTCAGCTCATTGCAGCATCTTATAGCCGTTTCAGTGCTCCCATCCATGCACCGCTTGATGCAACCGTTATAGCGATTGATGAGCAATCGATTCGACTCAAACCTTTACAGGTTCAATCACCCGCAACGCATCAAAAACCGGAACCAGTCACTAATTTAGACCGTCAACATATACTGCAATCTATTCGCGAAGCAGGCATTGTGGGAATGGGCGGGGCCATGTTCCCATTAGCCGACAAATTAGCGCTCTGCGAACGTTATTCAATCAACTACCTGTTGATCAACGGCAGTGAATGTGAACCGTATATGACCTGCGATGATCGATTGATGCGAGAAAACGCATCACAAATTATCGGTGGTGTCAGGTTATTAATGAAAGTAACCCAAGCCAGGCAAGCCATTATCGGTATCGAGAAAAACAAACCTGAAGCCATTGCCAGTATGAACGATGCCGCCAGCGAAGATGAAAACATTATCGTTAAACCGCTTCCAGCGCTTTATCCTATGGGGTCATCCAAACAACTTATCCGAGCTCTCACCGGTATCCAGCTGGCCCCTCACGCCCGATCCGCCAGCTACGGTGTTTTAGTACACAATGTCGCCAGTTGCCTTGCTGTATTTAAAGCCCTGCATCTGGGAGCGCCAATGACGCATCGGGTGGTCACACTCAGTGGCAGAGCACTCACTCGTCCGGCAAACATTCTTGCGCCTATCGGCACGCCGGTTTCACATTTGATCAGTCAATGTGGAGGGATCAATGAAAAACCCGCCCAGATGGTTATAGGCGGACCGATGATGGGCCGGGCCATCAGCCAAATTCACCAGCCTATTATTAAAGGAACCTGTGGAATTTTATTACTCAGTGAAGAAGAAACTCCCATCAGCGAACCTTCAGATTGCTTACGCTGCGGACGGTGTGCACAAGTGTGTCCGATGCAACTACAGCCTCTTCATCTACTTCCTCTGGTTCAACATGAAAAATTCGATGAAGCAAAGCAACTGGGCCTGGGACAATGTCTCTCTTGTGGAGCCTGCGCCTATGTCTGCCCTGCCTCATTACCATTAACAGCCAGCTTTAACTGGGGAAAATTCGAATTAAAAAAACAACATTATCTTGTGGAAAAAAACGAATTTACCCGAAAAACCGCTTCACTTCGGCAACAGCGTCTGGCTGACGAAGAACAAGCGAAAAAAGCAGCCAAAGCAGCTAAAGCCGCAAAACGCTCCAAACGCCGGCAAACAGATAAACAAGCATCGAAGGAGATCGCATGATTCAGCAAGCCCCATTTGCTCACATGGGAATACGGATCCCACAAATGATGAGAGCCGTCATTATCGCGTTACTACCTGCATGGCTTTTCGCTATCTGGTTATTTGGGATCCCAGCTCTGTTATTGAGCATTAGTTGTATCGGGTCAGCACTATTTTGTGAATGGGTCTGTTGTCGGTTAAATCCACGAACTCAGGGTGACCTTTTAGATGGTTCAGCTTTAATCACCGGACTCATACTTGCTATGAGCCTCCCCCCACATGCACCGCTTTGGTTAGGAGCCATCGGCGGGGCCCTGGCCATATTACTGGGCAAACAGTGTTATGGTGGACTGGGTCAAAACTTGTTCAATCCGGCCATGTTTGCGCGGGTCGTTCTGTTGATTGCATTTCCGGTTGAAATGACCCATTGGCCAGTCCCTGACCCGGGTTATTGGCACCATCTGATCATCGACAGCATGACAGCCGCCACGCCACTGTCAAAAGAAGGGCCTCATCACTTGGCCAGCTTATGGCACCTCATTGAAGGGACAATTCCAGGTAGCTTAGGTGAGACATCCGTCATCGCCTTAACGGTTGGCGGTATTTACTTATTGTTTCGCCGAATCATCAGCTTCGCGCTGGTCGCATCCAGTTTATTAGGGTGTTTAATCCCGGCAACACTGATGTGGATGTTCACCGCAGGTCAGCTCACACCATGGCAGGAATTAACAAGCGGCGCATTAATTTTCGGCGCATTTTTCATCGTAACCGATCCGGTCACAGCCCCATCATCTCCCAAAGGACAATGGATATATGGAGCCTTGTTTGGATTATTGGTCTGGCTTATTCGCCAGTTTGGTAACTCTCCCGAAGGCGTCGCATTTGCCATTTTGCTCTGCAATGGCGTTAATCCACTGATTGAGCACTACACCCGTCCGATTATCTATGGACATCAACCCCGCAGGAAACGCTCATGAATCCATCATCAACCACGTCATCGATTCGACCACCGCGAACCCATGCGTTAACACTGGCATCATTTGCAATGGCTGTCGCACTGCTGGTGATGTTATCCAATCAGTTTTTAGATCCGAAAATTGCCGTTCAGATGCACCTCGATCAACAGGCAAAAATCAATCAGGTTTTGCCGAAGTCTTACTATGATAACGATCCGAGCAAGTATCTTTACCACCTTCATCTGAAAAATGGCCAGACCATCCATTATTTTCTGGCAACAAAGACAGGCTTACCCAGTGCGGTGATTCTAAAAGCAACTGCGCAAGGTTACTCAGGTGCTATCCATCTGCTGATTGCAATCGATACACATGGCATTCTCACCGGCGTTCGAGTACTCAGTCACCATGAAACACCCGGATTAGGCGATAAAATCGAAGCCGACAAGAGCCCATGGATTTTACAATTTAAAGGACTTTCACTTCACAATCCCCCGCTTGGTCAATGGAAAGTTCAAAAAGATGGCGGACACTTTGCGCAATTTACCGGTGCCACCATTACCCCCCGGGGAGTCGTCAAAGCGATCAAAAACAATCTGCAGATGTTCGCCCGCTACCATGATCAACTATTAAATCCCAAGGAGGACCACCATGTCCGATAAGTCGATATGGAAACAATTATATGAAGGGATTTGGCCTAACAATGTAGTTTTGCAACAGACCCTGGCGCTATGCCCGACATTAGCAGTCACCGGCTCAGCCACCAATGGCCTGGGGATGGGACTTGCAACACTGGTTGTTATCACATTGTCGAACCTGGTCATTTCACTCATTCGTCACTGGGTCACCCCTCAGGTTCGTATTCCGGTATTTACACTGATCATTGCAGCCCTCGTCACCATCGTTGATCAGGCCATGAATGCCTATGTCCATGACCTACACAAAATTCTGGGGTTATTTATTCCATTAATTGTCACCAACTGCGCCATCTTCGGCCGGGCTGAAAGCTTTGCGGCAAAGAATAAGCCGGTTCCGTCCCTAATCGATGGCATTGCAACCGGGCTGGGATTTACCCTGGCATTAGTCTTACTGGGAGGAATGAGAGAAATCGTTGGCCAGGGAACATTATTTAGTCACGCATCGTTGTTACTTGGCCCCCATTTCACCTGGCTTGAAATCACCGTGCTTCCTCACTATCGGGGATTTATTCCGGCGTTACTCCCCAGTGGCGGATTTATTTTTCTCGGATTGCTACTTGTCGCCAAACGATTAATTGAGCGCATCTCTATCCGAAAAACCATTCGTTCAACCTCACCTATGGAGTCAAACCTATGAAAATTTCTGTTGCGCATGCGGCAGGCTGCATCGGTCAGTGGCTCGAGTTAGACGTTGATGAACCAATTTCTGTCGCTGAAGCCATTGAACAATCATCTCTACCTGAATTATTTCCCGAACTGGATTTAAATCGATGCAAAGTGGGTATTTTCGGAAAAATCTGTTCCCCAAACCAAGCGGTTAAACCTGGTGATCGGGTCGAAATTTACCGGCCTCTTGAAAAGATTTTAAACAACGAAGATGACGATGATGACGATGAATAAACGACCTTTTCCAATGAACCCAAAAGCAAAATTGCCTAGCCAGGGCCCTGATTTGTGCCGGTGCGCACCAGACAAGGCCTGTTTTGCCTAAATAAACAGCAAAAAGTTGCAA
Source organism: Candidatus Celerinatantimonas neptuna (assembly GCA_911810475.1). NCBI lineage: Bacteria > Pseudomonadati > Pseudomonadota > Gammaproteobacteria > Celerinatantimonadaceae > Celerinatantimonas > Candidatus Celerinatantimonas neptuna. The sequence continues at coordinate 2,973,654 of OU461276.1, read as the reverse complement.
GAAATACCACCAAACGTCAACACGCCCTAAGGAGTATTGAATGACCAAAGTAGGAATTTTTTTCGGAACAGATACAGGGAATACACGAAAAGTAGCCAAATGGATCCACAAAGCCATGGCTGATGATGATGTCGCTAAGCCACTGAACATCAACCGGGTCAGTGTTGATGATCTACTGACCTATGATGCATTGATACTGGGAACCCCCACCTTAGGTGAAGGAGAACTCCCCGGACTTGAAACCCAGTGTGAATCTCCCAGTTGGGCTGAGTTTGTCGAAACCTTAGAAGATGCAGATTTTAGCGGTAAAAAGATCGCTTTATTCGGACTGGGAGACCAACTTGGATATAGCGATGAATTCGTCGATGCTTTAGGCGAACTCTATGATATTTTTGCCGATATGGGAGCAACTATGATAGGACGCTGGCCAAATGATGGCTATAACTTTGACAGCTCAACAGCACTCGACGGAGATCAATTCGTCGGACTCGTCTTAGATCAGGATAATCAATCTGATCAGACACCGGGCAGAATTGATCAATGGGTTAGCCAAATCAAACAGGAACTGGCATAAAAATAAAGCGGCAAGCAGCCGCTTTAAATCAACTCATTATACACACTTAACTTTATCACTCTTCGTCTGTTGAACCAGGGCGTTTTGACTGTTGAATTAAGTTCAAATGAAACGCTTTCTGGGCGCGGCGCGTGCTGTGCAGCTTAGTATCCTAAAGAAACCGGCTACAAAAAACATCGCCAAACACCAACATACCCTGGCTACATAAACATCTTCCAGACAATCCCTTCTTCAGAGCCCATACTCCACAAAATAACAACAAGTGCCAACAATGCTTCAAGGACTAAAACACCGATTCCCAAAGTCGTTCCGGAAAGGATAAATCCCTCTTTGTGGCTGATCCCCAGAAAACTCGGTGTTCCTTTATAGAGCAAATACCCTGTATAGATAATGCCAGCAATCATCGCCAACAGACACAACCAAAATATAGGGTATAATGCAAAAATCCCGCTCAAAAACAGCGGTGTTGCAATATATCCTGCGAAGACAATGCATTCATGTAACCTGGGGCGATTTGGAATATGCCGTGCCCGCCAGTGGATTAAACTTCCGACAATTCCCACTGCAAATAAAATCAATGCATAGAAAACTATCCCCAGTACGACGCCATTCATCAAAGACACCTGATATACAGTCTCTCCGCCAAAAGACCAACCAAACAGGGTCGTTCCGATAAAAGAACAAATAACAGGGACAAGAGCCAACCACAACACATGATGCGTATACAAATGACTCACCGTTTCATGCTCGGAACTTATTTCACGCCATTCTCGCTCTGGACTGTAGAGTAAACCCCATACGTGATTAATCATACTAACCTCCCGGTGCCAAGTGCTGCCTCACACAATGTGATATCGCTATTTTTGATCTAACTCAATTTAGTATAGACGACATTTGTTATAGAAAGGTTAAAAACTAACCAAATTGCAATATGTCGATATTATTCAATCAATTTTCTTCTACAACCACTAATCTGGCCCCAAGACTCAAAGGGGGGAAACAACCATACGAAGATTAAATGTCTGATCCATGGCACCAGATACTATGACAAGCCATAACGGGTCCCCAAATTTCGGACACGACTTTAAGTGACTAATCTATTTAAATAATAACCAATCATGCTGGAACAGATTCTGACCAGAGAGCGTAGAAATCACTCACCTGAATTTAAAGCAAAGGTGACTCTTGCTGCTGCAAAAGGCGATAAAACGATCACTGAGTTAACGCAGCAATATAAGCTTCACCCAAAAATCAGTCAGTTAACCATGGAAATGATTTTTCAGCCAAAGTGCCCGGACGTTAGACCGGGCACAGCGCAAGGAGGCGCTGAACAAAATTGATCCCTTGCCGATTAAGCAACTATGCAAGTTGCTCAATGTTGCACGATCAACAGCCTAATAGCGGCCGATAGGGATATCTGGTGAAGCGTTTGAACTTCGACGTCTGATGAATGAAATTCATCTGGATTTTCCCTTTATGGGCAGTCGTCGTATCTGCAATAAATTGGGAAAACAGAAGAAGCATATGAACTCGAAACAGATTGTCCGTCTTATAAAACAGAAGTGGACCCCAATGGAATGGTTGGACACATAAGCGAATACTTTAAGTGGTTAATCCAGCCCATGCAGCGTATTTTTGCGGACCGAAGTATGATTCATCAAGAGTAAGGTTATTCAGATCTTGATAGTTACGCTTCTGATTATAAAACACCATATAATTGCCAATTCCAAGCTCAGTTTCACGTAGTGTAATGTACGCTTTTAAGTAAACCCCCCTCATATTTGAGTAATTCATTTTATCTTTTGTAATGATCTGGCAAGAGCCTTAAAAAATGAATTTTCTGATCAGGCTCATATGACTTGTGAAGTCAAAACCATTGCAAAAATTACCCCCGGAAATTTGATCACTAGAGGCTGTTTATCTTTAATGATGTTTTTTGCAGCTTTTTGCTGTTTATTTAGGCAAGGCAGGTTCTGTGCCGTGCCGTCATCGCCACAATCAAGACCTAACGTAGAATAAATGAACAGCAAACGCGGCCCTTTGGATTCATTGAAACGCGTTTCATTTGAACAAAATTCGACAGCCAAACACCAACACGCCCTAATAATATGAATGACTGTTTTATAAAAACTTAATCTAAATAAGAACAAATCAGCACTGTTATCCTATAAATTGTTGCTCACCAAACCGTTCCATTTGAATTGTCAACACAGCACCAAATAGTTCAACTTCAACCTTGGGTGTTCTACCTTCTTTCACCATCTGATTAAAGTTTTCATACAAATCGGCTAGAAAATAAGCTAATGGTTGTTGGCCAACACCATCACAAGATAATTGCAATTTATTTGTAGATGACTGACTTTCGAGATCATTTTTCATCTTACAACCTTATGGTCATTTAATTGCGCAATAAATATCAACGCATTTATTATCTTAATCATTAATAGCTATTATATGGTTTTATCAAAAAGGTGTCGTTATAAAGTGATGACAATCATGATTTGTAGATTAAATTTTGTGACTCAGATCACAAAAAAGGATGCCGAAAAATTGAATCTCTCTAAAAAAATGTGGTTAGCAGACAACTTAAACAACCATAAAAAATCCATTTAGAAAAGAATGCTATAATACGAGATACGTCAATGAATCCAGCAAGTTAAATAGCTTCAACTAAAATCCTCACTTGAGACTTTTAATCAAAACCGAAGGACTTCATTCGAGGGCTTATACCTGCTCTTAACGTAACTGATAAAAACAGCTCATCTGATTCATACCTATATGAATCAACAACTCCAGAACATGCTTGGACAATGACCAGTCAAAAATATCCTTCGCCGATGATAACCCCAATGCCTGCAGCGCCCTTTCCAGATGCGTTCTGAATGTTGTATATCGTATACCCATTTTCTCTGAAATCATCTTTTGGTTATGACTAAGGCTAGACAGCGCTAAACATTCAATTTGACGCTGGCTCAAATTTACACCGATAATCCGATTAAACTGAGCAAACATATCCTGACGGATACGATGAATCTCTATTTCAGTATTAGGTGAAATTTGCGCAATAAGGGGAGAAATCGATACCGTAGCCCTGTATGAATGAATTCGATTATCAAATAACAATAAGCTTGTCGTTCCAGAATACTGAATTCTTCGACCTGTTGCTGAAATGCCAAAGAACTCACCAAGATGATCACCTTCAACGAACCAGTCGATAGATACCCAATTTCCGCAGACACATACCTCTCTCTGGCGATAAATTAACTCTGGAAAAGCTCTGAACCAAATATCGAACGTATCTGACAGATGCTCCGAACCAACACTTTCTCTCACAGGTGATTTAATAATTAATTGAGGTGTCAAAAAATCTTGTGTTTCACGATATGCTTTTTCTTGCCAGACATGATCCATAAATCTCTGGGCTAATTTAACTTTTGCGTTTTGGCAATCCATGCATATTCCAGATTAAAAAATACAAAGATCAGAATATTTATTCTAACACTCTGAGATATACTAATAATTGAGCTAAATTAAGAGACAACATATTTAGAGCTCATTACAAATGATGATGTTAGGTAATACACATGATAAAAGAATATACTTACGAACGGTGACAAAGCATCCATGTATAATAATATCATTTATATAAATATCAGATCTATCACTAAGTTGGATTCAAGCCATCTTATATTCAATTTATGGGAATATGATGACCCAGACAGTATCTTCAGATAACAAAAAAGTCCGCAAGAATGCGGACTTCAGTATAAATTATTGCACAGTTTCAATCAAACCAGGAACGAATCATTCCCACTCAATAGTTGCCGGTGGTTTACCTGAAATATCATAAACTACACGAGAGATACCATCGATCTCATTAATGATCCGATTGGAAACCCGGCCTAAAAATTCATAAGGTAAATGAGCCCAATGCGCTGTCATAAAGTCAATCGTTTCAACGGCCCGCAAGCTCACCACCCAGTCATATTTACGGCCATCACCCATTACACCAACAGAGCGAACCGGTAAGAACACGGTAAACGCCTGGCTGACTTTATCGTATAACTCAGCTTTACGCAGTTCTTCGATAAAAATGGCATCGGCACGGCGAAGCAGATCACAAAAATCTTTTTTCACTTCACCCAAAACCCGAACACCCAGCCCAGGCCCCGGGAATGGATGACGATACAGCATGTCGTAAGGCAGCCCCAATTCCAGACCAATCTTACGCACTTCATCTTTAAAGAGCTCTTTAAGCGGCTCAACGAGACCCATAGCCATATCATCTGGCAACCCACCGACATTATGGTGCGATTTAATCACATGGGCTTTGCCTGTTTTTGCTCCGGCCGATTCAATCACATCAGGATAAATAGTCCCCTGACCTAACCACTTCGCATTGTTTAATTTACCCGCTTCTTCATCAAATACTTCAATGAAAACCCGACCGATGGTTTTACGTTTTTCTTCAGGATCATCAATCCCGGCCAATGCGCTCAGAAAACGTTCTTCAGCATTAACACGAACAATGTTCAGCCCAAACTTATCGCCAAACATATCCATGACCTGATCGGCTTCATTTAAACGCAACAGGCCATTGTCAACAAAGACGCAGGTGAGTTGTTTACCCACAGCCCGATGAATCAGCATTGCAACCACAGAAGAGTCAACACCGCCGGAAAGTCCGAGAATCACTTCATCACGACCAACCGTCTGACGAATTTGTTCAATGGCATTGTCAATAATTGAACTAGAGGTCCATAGTGCCTCACAGCCGCAGATATCCAGAACAAAGTGTTCCAGCATACGTTTGCCCTGACGGGTATGGGTCACTTCGGGGTGAAATTGAACACCATAAAAACGTTTCTCTTCATTAGCCATAACCGCAAATTGACATGTTTCGGTTTTAGCCAGAGTCACAAACCCTTCAGGAATAGCAGAGACTTTATCGCCATGACTCATCCATACATCCAACAATGGATTCCCATCTGTAGTTAATGCATCCTGAATCTGGCTTAAGAATGGTGATTCAGTTAACACCTCAACCTGAGCATAACCAAACTCACCTTCCCCGACACCCTTGATGACTTCACCACCAAGCTGAGCTGACATGGTCTGCATGCCGTAACAGATCCCTAATACAGGAACACCGGCTTCAAGAACATACTGAGGTGCACGAGGTGAATTAGTTTCTGTCACACTCTCTGGGCCACCAGCCAAAATGATGCCATCTGGCTCAAAGTTACGAATGCTCGATTCATCAACATCCCAGCCCCATAATTCGCAATAGACTCCAATCTCCCGAATTCGCCGGGCAATCAATTGAGTATACTGAGAACCGAAATCTAAAATTAAAATTCGGTGATCGTGAATATCTTTGCTCATAGCCTGCCGCTTTATTTTATCAAGGTATTCAAAATAAAATGGCGAGGATACCCCTCGCCTGTCTATACGGATTTAACCGCCTAATCGATAGTTGGGTGATTCTTTGGTAATGGTCACATCATGAACATGACTTTCACCCATACCTGCACTTGTTATCTTAACAAATTCAGCTTTGGTGTTCAGTTCAAAAATGGTAGCACAACCGGTCAGCCCCATGCATGAACGGAGCCCGCCCATCTGCTGATGAATGATTTCTTTGAGCCACCCTTTGTAGGCAATACGTCCTTCGATTCCTTCAGGAACCAATTTATCAGCGGCATTATCACTTTGGAAATAACGATCAGATGACCCTTTAGACATAGCGCCAAGCGAGCCCATACCACGGTATGCTTTAAATGAACGTCCCTGATAGAGTTCGATTTCACCCGGAGATTCTTCTGTACCAGCCAGCATACTCCCAACCATCACACAACTTGCTCCGGCTGCGAGTGCTTTAGCGATATCACCAGAAAAACGGATCCCGCCATCAGCAATCACGGGTACGCCAGTCCCCTGCAACGCTTCAACAGCATCAGAAACCGCTGTAATCTGAGGCACACCAACACCGGTGACAATACGGGTGGTGCAGATTGAACCCGGACCAATACCCACTTTCACGGCGCTAACACCAGCTTCAACCAAAGCTCTGGCTCCGGCCGCTGTTGCCACATTACCACCAACAATCTGCAAATCAGGATAAGCCTGACGGGTTTCACGAATGCGATCCAAAACCCCCTGAGAATGACCATGGGATGAATCAATCAACAGAACATCAACACCTGCTTCAACAAGTGCAGCCACCCTTTCTTCATTTCCGGCACCCGCGCCAACGGCTGCACCGACACGTAACCGACCCAGCTCATCTTTACAGGCATTTGGTTTACGTTCCGCTTTTTTGAAATCTTTTGCTGTAATCAGACCACATAATTTAAATGCGTCATCAACGAGCAGGATTTTTTCGATGCGATTATCATGCATCAGCTGCTCAACCCGTTCACGAGTAGGTTCAGTGGTCGTAATCAGGCGTGTTTTAGGGGTCATGACATTACTGACTTTAGTGGCCGGATCACTTTCAAAACGAACATCACGCCCTGTGATAATACCAACTAAGTCATTATCACCTTCAACAACCGGGTAACTGGCAAACCCATGCTGAACAGTCAGTTCAATCACATCTTTAAGTGTCATATCAGGAGACACAGTCACCGGATTAAGAACCACACCGCTTTCAAATTTTTTCACTTTACGAACTTCGTTCGCCTGCGCTTCAATCGACATATTCTTATGAATAAAGCCGACGCCGCCTTCCTGCGCCAGCGCAATCGCTAACCGAGCATCGGTAACAGTATCCATAGCAGCAGATAGCATTGGGATATTCAGCTTAATCTTAGCTGTCAATTGAGTTGATAGATCCGCAGTATTAGGGAGGACCTCTGAATGAGCTGGAACCAACAGAACATCATCAAAGGTTAAGGCTTCTTTTTGGATTCGTAACATTGCAACATCTCACCGTCATTAAAGACTTGTCAAGGGTGTAAAATATTGCGGAGGGATTATAGGCTTTTCACTGGCCAAGGTAAAATAAAAAATGTTACTTTGGGTGATTAAATTTTTTTGTCAGTATCAATCAGGCGCTTTCATGGTCACTCATCATCAGGACAAAATCTTATCGGTCAGCCAGCTTAATCAGAGAGTTCGTCAACATTTAGAAACACACATCGGTGAAATCTGGCTTAAAGGTGAAATATCAAATCTAGCCCAGCCTTCTTCAGGGCATTGGTATTTTAGTCTGAAGGATAATAAAGCTCAAGTTCGCTGCGCCATGTTTAAAACCCAAAACCGTAAAGTGCTGTTTTCAGTTCAGGATGGCCAGCAAGTTCTTGTCAGAGCAAGAATCAGTGTCTATGAACCCCGCGGTGAATATCAATTGATTATCCAATCGATACAACCTGACGGGCTTGGAGAATTACAATTAGCATACGAACAACTGCGCGGTAAACTCGCCAGCGAGGGATTATTTAGCGAAACCCGAAAACGCCCAATTCCAGAAATTGTCGAACGAGTCGGTGTTATCACCTCTGCCACTGGCGCTGCTTTTCACGATATCACAGCCGTACTTAAACGGCTGGCCCCCGGCATTGAAATTATTTTATATCCCAGCCCCGTTCAGGGAAGTGAAGCACCTTCGTCATTATGCAATGCCTTAAACCTGGCCAACCGGAGAAATGAAGTCGATGTTATTATCCTCGGCCGGGGAGGTGGTTCAATGGAAGATTTATGGGCATTTAATTATGAACCACTAACACGACTTGTTAGTGCCAGTCGACTTCCCATTATTTCAGCTGTCGGACATGAGATTGACTTCACGCTGACTGACTTTGCAGCAGACTGGCGAGCGCCGACCCCTTCAGCCGCAGCTGAACGGGTCGGTCACGGAATGCATCTAAAAACGTTATATTTTCAACAATTGCATCAACAATTAAATAAACTGGCTATCCACTATTTTGCAACGCACCGACAAACTTTCGAGCACCTCACGCTGCGACTAAAAAACCAGTCCCCGGTGAGACAATTGCTATTTCGTCAACAACATATGGATGAATTACAGTTGCGATTAAACCGGGTCATCAACGGTAAGTTAGAGCAATGTCAACATCAACAGAATACGTTCCAAGAGCGACTAAGCAGAGCCATCCCTGACCATTTTTTTGATGAACGTAAACAACATATTCAGCAACTATCAATCCGTCTTCAACAGAGTTATAAGCATCAAATAGCTCAATTGAGATCGCAATTTCTAAATCAGGTGAGTCAACTCGAAGCCCTTAGCCCATTGTCCACGCTACAACGAGGCTACAGTACAATCCAAAACGCCAAAGGCCAATGGATTACACATACCAAACAAGTCAAAAAAGACATGTCTCTGATTTTGCAACTTCAAGATGGCTATGTCACAACGAAAGTCACCAACGTTGAATCATGTCGTCATAAACAGAATTTAACCGAAACAGATACACATTAACTCTCTACAAAACACCTTATTGATAATGATATTATTTTTAATATCAACTAACCTTTAAAGATACCATATGATTGTTGATCCAAGTCTATCCAACCGGAATAACACCTAGACGCATGTTTTACAAACAAATACACTTGTAATAAATAAATGAATAATACAAGGAATCCATGGAAATGGATCAGGTTAACAAGCTGCAAACTCCTTATGCAAAGGATCAGGTCATTGAACTCATTTATCAAGCTGCCACTGAATCGGATTTGTGGCCGGAGTTACTCCAACAGCTTTACTGGATGACCTTGCCTTATTCATCTACGTCACAAGAAGAAAATATACAAAAGCTCTTTGAAGCCATCAGTGAAAACCCGAATACTCAAATTTCTTCTGAAGATGAACCTAATCTTCACTGGATTCTGCGCCACTTAGCCCGGGCACTGAAAATCACCGAACATCTTTATCAACTTGAAGAACGAAACCGGCTGGTTAGTGATCTTTTTAATCGTATTCCTGTCGGGCTTATTTTAGTCGATCCTTTAGGGCAAATTCAGCTGACCAATGATCTGGCTGAAAAAATGCTGAATGAATCGGATCACATCCGTCGACAGGATGGCTATCTACAAGTTATCGATGCGCTGCAACATAAAGAAATGATGGCATTAGTGAAGCAGCTATCTATCAGCCGGGCCAGAGAGGTACAAAGCCGGGGCCTGTCGTTGAGCCATCATAAACATATTACCCACGATACACCATTAGTCGTACTGACCACACTCCCTCAGTATGCAGTCTCCATATTTGAGCGGTGTGCCAGTGTAGCCATTTATATCTCAAATCATAAATATAAAACCGATGTCGAATTATCTTCTATGACTGATATCTATCAGTTAACCCCGAAAGAAGTTCGCATTGTTGATCATATCGTCCGTGGCATCTCGCCGCCACAAATCGCCGAGATGCTCCATGTCAGTTACAATACGGTCCGCTCCCAGTTGAAATCTATCTATCAAAAAGTGAATGTGAATAAACAGAGCGAACTTATCAACCTGGTCCTTATGGGGCCTGGCAGTATGCTCTTTCAGAGCAACCGGATACTGGGCTGCGAAAATGATCCGGATAACAACACAATGGATCACATCATCAAATTGAAAGATGGCCGGGAATTATGTTACCGGGAATCTGGAGACCCTGACGGGATCCCCACTCTGTATTGCCATAGCATTCTTGGATCACGGGTCGAATCTTTTTCAACAGATACCGATTTGGCTAAACAACATGGGATTCGATTGATCACCCCTGACAGACCCGGATACGGATACTCTGACCCGAATCCACAACTGAGTTATATCCAATGGAGTGAAGATGCTATCCAGCTATTGGATCACTTAAATATTAAACAATGTGGTTTGTTAGGATACGCAACAGGTGGGATTTACGCCGGAGCACTTGCCAGCCTTATCCCTGAGCGGATTTTACAGTTGGGATTAATCTGCACCGGCTCACCAATTGAAAACAAAGAAGACTTTCAGACCGTCGCCCCTCTTTACATGATGCAGATAAAACTGGCTCAAAACTTTCCTAAGTTTCACCGATTATTTATGGCCATTCTGGAAAGAAATCTGCGAAAAAACCCACAATATTTTAACAAAGCCCTATCCAGAAGCCTTTCTGAAGTCGATCTAAAGATGATGAGAACCGAACAGGTCAATAAAATGCTGGGGACATCACTCATTGAGGTCAATCGACAGGGCGTTCAGGCATTTTCAAATGAATTAATTCGATTCAGTCAGCCCTGGGGAATCGAAACATCACGGTTGCTCACAACACCTACAGTTATCTGGCACGGATATGAAAATACCTATATCCCTCTTTCAACCGTAAAACGCCTTCAACGCCGGCTTCCGCATGCTGAATTAAAACTCATTCAAGATATGGGGCATCTGCTACCTTTTCAGCATAAACAATGGTCCGCCATACTTAATGAATTCACACAACGAATCAAGTCACGAGAATAAACTGAAGATATGCTGAACCCGATATAACATCATCTTTATTTATCGGGTTAGTCTTGATTAGTCCGAATTTGCAAGATCGACCCTATGTTAATCACGAGCTGTATGGCTTATAAAAAGCCTTAGACATTCAGATATCAGAACTTAAACACTGAAGTCAAGTTTAAACTGAAACCGCCAAGGGATTTTCCCCCGTTTTTTCACACTGGTACAGTCGGATGTCTCTGGGGTTTTACTTATTGCCGCCCTGACCGGGTTTAAATCAACATCAGCCATACAGGCCAGGCCTGTGATTTAAAGCGCCCTTCCCTGAATCACCCTGTGCAGTTGTCTTCCGCATTGGCCTGCCGGGCAATCGGCTCATTCAGCTCACGCATAAACCGGCTGATATCCATCAGTCTGTCCCGATATGTTTGTGCTGATGCAGCCACTCGTTTCAGAGCAAAGGCTGCCAGTGGTTCATCCTGTTCGAATTACTGCGTAAACCGGGTCCCTGATGCAGCTGATACCAGCGGTGAAGAATCTCCAGGGTTGACCAGTTTTACGCTTTAGCCTCATTGATATGCAATACCACATGCCATGATTACTCATCACCGCATACGCACATATATCAATGGCAAAGACACGGGCTAAAAACAATAATCGCGCTTCTATTCAGCCCCGACGATGCTTATAACTGGTCCGGTCAGCGCATTTTCACCACATAAAAACGCCCGTCTAACACAACAGGATACACAATGATAATACAGCGTATCGCTGAGACTAATTTGCTGACTTCTTGGCTTAGGGATAAATAGTTTTCTTCCCTGATAGAATCACCTGCATATTCCATATCCATACAGTATTTTGTCAATAATTAAACCTGAATTGTTCTTTTTGGGTATCAATGACTCATGCGATAACGGTTCATGAGATAGGAAGCTTAAATGACTGGTTTGTTAGAAGATTAAAAAAGAAAAGATCATGAACTCTTGCTATCACTGGATTCATACAGTGAGTAACCTAAATTATTATTCTCTCTTGGTGATCACAAAATCAGCACAGTTCTCCCTGACTCAAATATGAATAGAAACGAACTAGATCCATTAGTTTAAAATGTTACAGCCAGATTAGTAAACATATTTTAAAATCTTAAATGTTCGTAAGCTGATTTTTTAACATCTTGACCATAACAAACATTCCTATCTCATACCGGTCAGTTTTATAGGGTATTTCATCAACTATTTTAAATTGATGTCGTCGATAAAATTTTTGGGCCTGAGTGTTATTTTTTAACACATCCAGCCAGACATATTCGCTGTTGAGTTCTGATGCAAGTTCCATTACTCGCCTAATTAAAACCGAACCGAGATGATTGCCAACACTATCCTTTTTTAGATAGATTTTTTGCAACTCAATGCATGATTTACCCATACAATTCAACCCTGAATTTATTTTTAATTTGGCAAAGCCGACCAATATATTGCTTCTAAGGGCTAATAGATAACGATGACTTGATGGTGACTTGATACACGATTCAATTGCATCATTTGTAAAATCAGTATTTAAAAAACTATCAATGTCATACCAAATATCGGAAAAATGTTCTTTATATGTGTTACGGCCTAAAACCAATATTGCTGGAACATCTTGTAATGTTGCTTCTCTTATATTGAATTCTGTTTCCAAATTTATTTGTACCTCATGGTTTGAATAGCTAACAGTGTTTTTTAAGCAAACATTATCTTTATAATCTGTGAAGAAAATACAGACATCAGTCTTGTACACTGCTCCAACAAGCAACTCCTGCTCTAAACTCTACATATAATATTAGCATAACCCCAAAGACTCGACTGGGCTCATAATCTGCTATTAGGGAATAGTAGATCAAAAACTGATGAGATAAAGTAATTAGTGATCTCAAACTGGCTCATTTTGGGACATACGTGCCAGCCTCTGATCATAGTTAACAATAAGAATTGCTGTCGCGCAGCTGACAGATTTATTCAAAATTGAAAATCTCGAACCTTTTCTTTACATGTAAATTTAGCTCACTTATTGGAGCTATGACCCTACCCCAAAATACTGAACCATTTAAAACTGGAAAATCAGGCATTATAAATCCGTAAAATAAGAAAACATACGATTAAAAAATCACACTATACAGAAGAGCAAATTACCTTTGCCTTAAAACAAGCCGAAATAGGTATCTCCGTTGCAGAAATCTGTCGCAAGATTGGGATTTCGGATGCCACATTTTATACATGGCGTAAGAAATTAGGTGGTCAGCTATTTCCTCCTTATTTACCAAATTAAAGCCTAAGTATTAAGTTTTTTACTCTATTAGACTTATCACTACCGATACCACATCTAGAGTTTCGAACTTATTGTGTGGACAGATTGCTAAAATTAAATTTTTAGAGGGAAAAGATGCATAAATTTGTGATATTTGGTGATAGTGTCAGTGACACTGGTAACTTCTGGCGACAATCCAAGAGGATTTTTAAAGGGGCATGTGAATGAAACTGGTCAATTTACGAACAATAAAAATTGGGTAGATCATCTTTGTGCATATTATGGTATAGAAATAATTGTAAGACCAATAGGCGAAGTAAATTATTAAATAACCTGAACTCGGGATAAGAATATAAGGGAACTAAAAGCTGGTTCTGCGATCAGATCTTTCGACGAAGAAGGACTAATCACAGAGGAACCAGCTATGCGTAAATTAGTAGAATTATTCTGCCATGTCGATGATTTTTGCAAGGCTTTCCTACCTCAGTGGCAAAAGTTACAGCTCGAAAGTGGTGAACGTAAGCGAAATCGCAAAGGTCGTCTGTCTGAGAGTGAGATCATGACCATCATTATTGCGTTTCATATGTCACATCAACGTGATTTCAAAAACTTTTATCTCGGCATTGTTCGCCGCTACTACAAAAGTGACTGTCCAGCCTTACTCAGTTACACTCGTTTTCTTGAAGTAATGCCTTCCGTTCTCATCCCACTTAGCTCTTTCTTTACACATGTGAAAGGAGAGCCAACAGGGATTGAATTTATTGACTCAACCAGCATCAAAGTCTGTCACAACCTCCGCATTCCAAGGCATAAAGTGTTTAAAGGAACAGCAGCCCGAGGGAAAGGGACGATGGGTTGGTTCTATGGTTTTAAACTTCATATCATCACGAATCATCTTGGTGATATCGTGGCAGCGAAGCTGACTCCAGCCAATACAGATGATCGCGCGCCCGTTAGGGAGTTATCTAAAGGGTTACTGGATAAGCTGTATGGTGACAAAGGCTATATCAGTAAAGCACTGGCTGAGGACTTGAAAGTAGAGGCTGTCACACTTATCACCACTCAGCGTAAAAACATGAAGCCCAAAATGCTTGCCGCTTGGGATAGAGCAATGCTCTCTAAGCGCTTCATTATTGAAACGATTAACGATCAATTGAAAAATATTTCTCAAATAAAGCATTCTCGTCATCGAAGTTTACACGGATTTATGCTCAATCTTTTGGGTGGCTTGATTGCCTATTGTTTAAAGCCAGAAAAGCCATCACTTAATATGACTCCAGTTGAAAAAACGGGTCTAATGGCGATGGCTTAAACCGATCTCAAGTTAAATAGCTACGCTGGTGCATTAAACTACATCGAACACCCCCTGATTATATGGCAGTAAATTATTCAGAAAGCGGTACTACAGGTAGGATGAGGGAACAAAATAGCATAGGCCAAGGTTCCATTCTAAAAGAAGTATGTAAAGATCTAAAAGAAGCTCTCCGAATACAATTAATCAATTTACACTAAATTCTCGCTTGCGGGAGTTATGTGCCCCCCCCTAAAACTTTCTTATATAGATATGGAACCATCAATTAATTTATTACATAAGATCGGGTATGCGGTTGAGCCACAAGGAATACATTCGGTATATAAAGATGATCAGCATTCAGACCATCATCATAACCAATTGTTTTATTGGGTAAAAATCTAATAAAACAATATTTATTGTCCGAAAAAACAGAATAGGGCACATTAGTGAATTTCATCCAAATGTTCACAAAGATTTTTAAGAGATATAAAATTGTAAATTAGAATTGAGCAGAATCAACTTTAAACAATCTGCCAGCTCAGGTCACATTGAAGGAATGATAACTGACAGATTGTATTTAGCATCAACCGACTCAACAGATGATGAGTCTGATCGATTATCTCTCTTTTTTGCTGGCTGCTGAACGACGTTGTTTCTCAAGCCGTTTTCTTGCCCGTTGTTGGCTTAACGTCAGTTTTGTGGTTTTCCCGGCATAAGGGTTACGCCCCTCACGGAACTCAATACGAATAGGAGTTCCGATCATATCCAGCGCCTTACGATAGTAATTCATTAAATAGCGCTTGTAGGAATCTGGTAATGAGTTCACCTGATTACCATGAATCACGATCAATGGCGGATTATATCCTCCGGCATGGGCATAACGCAGTTTCACCCGACGCCCTTTCACCAATGGGGGTTGATGGTCTTCTCGTGCCATTTCCAGAATGCGAGTCAGCAGAGCTGTTGAAATTCGCTTCGTTGCACTGCGATAAGCCAGTTCAACAGACTCATACAGATGCCCGACACCTGTTCCGTGCAACGCTGAGATAAAATGCACTTTAGCAAAGTCAATAAAACCTAAACGTCGGTCTAATTCCCGCTTAATGTCATCTTTTATGTCCTGATCTAGGCCATCCCATTTATTGACAGCCAAAACCAATGCCCGGCCTGCATTCAGGATAAACCCAAGCAGGCTCAGATCCTGATCAGATATCCCTTCACGTGCATCAATAACGAGTAAACAGACATTCGCATCTTCAATTGCCTTGAGTGTCTGAATAATTGAAAATTTCTCGATCTTATCGGTCACTTTTCCGCGACGCCTAACACCGGCTGTATCGATTAAGACATAATCCTGTTCATTGCGCTGCATTGGAATATAGACGCTATCACGGGTCGTTCCGGGCATATCATAAACCACCACCCGCTCTTCCCCGAGGATGCGGTTGGTGAGTGTTGATTTACCTACATTGGGTCGACCGATAATCGCCAGTTTAATAGGCAGTTCTTCAAGCGCTTTAGCCTGGCGTTCGGCTTCTTCTTCACTAAGCTCTGCCCAATCGGGCTCTTCAGATTCATCATCTTTGGGCCATTCTTTAATCAGAGGCTTTAATGCTTTCTCAAGCAACTGATTGACGCCCCGTCCCTGCGCTGCCGCAATAGGATATATCTCACCAAGCCCCAAACTATAAAAATCACCAACAGCCACATTGGCATCCAGTCCATCGGTTTTATTGGCAACCAAGAAAACTGGTTTTTCCTGACTACGCAGATGTTTTACAATCGCTTCATCGCCAATCATCAAACCACTTCTGGCATCCACCAAAAACAGCACAACATCCGCTTCATCAATGGCGGCAAGCGATTGCCTTGCCATTTCAGCATCAATCCCTTCTTCCTGCCCTTCAATTCCACCGGTATCAATCACAATATATTGTTGGCCGGCCAACTGTGCCTGCCCATACTTACGATCACGGGTCAACCCCGGAAAATCGGCGACCAGCGCATCACGCGTCCGGGTTAAACGATTAAATAATGTTGATTTGCCCACATTGGGCCGCCCCACAAGGGCAACTACAGGAAGCACCATTAAATTGTTTCCTAAATAACAAAAGCTCACGACCCTTTTCAGTCATGAGCTTTATTGTAATGGATATTATCGAATTAAGCGCGTTTAAAGGCAATTAACCTGCCACTTCGCGTTTGGATGATAATGAGATTATCAGTCACTACAGGGGCAACATACAGCCCATCGCCATCGAGTTTCAGTTTCGCTGCAAAGTGACCTGTATCCCGGTCAAGCCAGTACAAATACCCTTCACTATCGCCAACTAAAACATAATTCCCCGCAACCGCCGGAGCCGTTACATTCCGGTACTGCAACTCTCTTTGCTGCCAGAGTTCACTGCCATTCAACCTTTCAATACCAATAATATGGCTACGGCTGTCTGTTAAAAATAACTCACTGCCTGACATGGCCATATCCCGGTATGCAGAATAACTACGCTTCCAGTCTGACTGACCATTGCGCAAGTTAAGTGCAATCAGCGAACCATTATATGCAATGGCAAATAACTCGTTCCCCAAAATCAAAGGCTGGCTATCGACATCGACCAGTCGATCCAATTGTGAAATACCGTCGGAAACAGCAAGCTGTTTGCTAAACAACCGGTGTCCATTTCTAAGCGAATAAATTGCAACAGAACCATTACTCCGGCCTAAAATAATAACGCCATTCGTCACAACTGGTACGGCTTTACCGCGTAATGTCAGTGACGGTAGATCCAGCTTGGTTGTCCATTGAATCTGGCCGCTTTGCGGGTCCATAGCCAACAGATTCCCACTATTGGTTACAACAACTAAGACGTCATCCCCAATAGAAGGCGAAGCAATCACTTCTCCCGGAACATTTTTACGCCACAACACTTTGCCCGTCTTAGAATCCAGGGCAAAGACAAAAGCGTTTTCTGTTCCGAAATAAATTTTATGGTTGGCAGCGAGCAGTCCGCCCGAGATTCGTGCATTACCATCCGCTGTAAATTGTTTACCTTTTGGCAAATCAGAGATATCTGTTTTCCAGCTCCGCTCACCTTTGAGATCAATAGACTCAACAATTCCGCTGCGATCAGCTGCATAAACATGCCCATATGCGACGACTGGCTGTAATTGAGAATAATAATTTCCAACCCCATCTCCAATCTGCACATCCCAGAGCTGTTTAGGATGGATATGATTATCAAACTGAGGAAGCGGAGACGCTACATGAACAGGTTTATCATGACTACAAGCCGCCAGACCCAATAACAATCCAACGACGACCAGTAATCGACAGGCCTTATGCATACGAACTACTCTCCAGCAAGGTTATCAATTTTCTGCTGAAGGGTTGGATCAGATCCATCCCCATCGGCTAAGGCCTGACGATAAGCATTGCGGGCTTTGTCAAAATTACCCTTATCAACCCAGATATCACCCTGCAACGATGCGACAACACCTTTAAACACTTTTTCGTTAACCTGTCCCAAAGTGGATAATGCATTATCATATTGCTTTAACTGCGCCTGAATTCGGGCTAAACGAATCTGCGCAAATGATTTTACCGGCTCATCAGCCACTTTAACCGTTTCTTTGAGAATACCTTCAGCTTTCTGATAGTTCTTCTGTTGCACCAATTTTTGCACATATAACAACTGAGCAAATTGCGGATAACTCCCATCACCTTGATATGTTTTAGCAAATTGCTCTAAAACTTCAGGTTTGGTATGACCATCCTTAGCGTATTGCACCAATGTTTTTTGATAGGCGGCAGAAGCTTCTAACGTTTTAGAAGATAACCGACTCTGATAAAAGTACCAGCCACCTATGGCAATTAATACAACGATAACCAGTGCAACAATGACACCCCAATAGCGATGCAGAATATTCTGGATAACCTGCATTTGCTGTTCTTCAGTGGAATAGATCTCCACGCATCCCCCTATTATTAACTGCCAGGCCCGACCGGTTGAGTCGGGCTAATCATTATCCATGGTTATATAAAAAAATTTTTCAGTTGTGTGATCAACTGAGCCTGAGCAATTGTTTCCTGCTCTTTTTTAGCACGTAAATATTTCAGGGTAACCTGCTGATTGGCCACTTCATCTTCACCAATGATTAAAGCGATCTGAGCACCTGATTTATCAGCCCGTTTAAATTGCTTTTTAAAGTTACCGCCGCCGCGATGATTCATAATTCGCAAACCTGAAAAATCATCCCGTAACTGTTCAGCCAGTTGGTTAGCCACAACCCCTGCGTCATCACCTATTGACAACACATAAACATCAGCCTGATTTTCTGCAACCTGAAGGCAGTCTAATGTTTCCAGCAACAAGATCAATCGCTCAAGCCCCATTCCAAAACCGACTGCCGGTGTTGCCCGTCCACCTAATTGCTCAACCAGGCCATCATAGCGACCGCCACCACAAACAGTTCCCTGCGCGCCTAAGCTATCGGTTACCCATTCAAAGACGGTGCGGTTGTAATAATCCAACCCGCGCACTAACCGATTGTTAAATTCATATTTAATGCCGGCACACTCTAGCAGATGGCATAACCGATCCAGATGCTGGCGGCTTTCATCATCTAAATAATCAATGAGTTTAGGGGCATTTTCCAAAAGTTCCTGTACACCCGCATCTTTACTATCCAGCACACGAAGCGGGTTCGTATTCATACGCCGCTTCGAGTCTTCATCAAGCTTCTCCTGATGCTCTGCCAGATAAGACACCAACCCGTCGCGATAGTTCGCCCGAGCTTCATTAGAACCCAGTGAATTCAACTGCAATTTGACATGCTCAGTAATTCCTAATTCTTTCCACAGGCGGGCTGTCAGCATAATCACTTCAGCGTCGATATCAGGCCCTTCAAGCCCGAAAATTTCAATACCAAATTGATTAAACTGGCGATAGCGTCCTTTTTGAGGACGTTCATAACGGAACATCGGCCCCATATACCAGAGTCGTTGCTCCTGATTGTAAAGCAATCCATGCTGAGTACCGGCACGAACACATGAAGCAGTCCCTTCAGGGCGAAGGGTCAGACTATCACCATTACGATCATCAAAGGTATACATCTCCTTTTCAACAATATCGGTTACTTCGCCAATAGATCGTTTGAAAAGATCCGTACTCTCAACAATCGGAGTCCGTATTTCACTATAGCCATAAGATGACACAACTTTTCTTATGATCGCTTCAACCTGTTGCCATTTCGCAGTTTGCTCCGGAAGAAAATCGTTCATCCCCCGGATCGCTTGAATTTGTTTTGCCACGTTGTTCCCTGAATTATCTAAATATCATATTGTTACTATATTGAGCGATTATAAGAGCTTTTATTTAGTGGGTAAATTAAACTGCCTGAGGCAGGTTAACGTTTGAGTGTAATTTTTTTCAGTTATTGATAATTTTCTTAAAAAATATTGTACTCTGTCATAGCTTATCGAATCGAATACCAGGCTACATAATCTATACTGCACCCAAGATGTCGGTCAATTTGAACAAAAATCAATCGCCAACACTTCCTGATTACCTAATCAATATTTTTAATATCGATCATCGCAGCCCGAGCCCGTATCTTTGCTTCTAGCGCATCCACTAAATTGTCATTATCAAAGCGCTCTTTCTGGCGAACGCCATCCATATAAAATCCGCTTTTTCTTGAACTACCGGTAATTCCCATATCTGAAGCCAGTGCTTCACCGGGCCCATTAACGACACACCCTATAATCGAGACGTCCATCGGCATTGAGATATCTTCAAGACGCTGCTCAAGCTCGTTCACTGTTCCAATCACGTCAAATTCCTGTCTGGAACAACTTGGACAAGCAATAAAATTAATTCCCCGGGTTCGAATTCGTAATGCTTTTAATATATCAAAACCGACTTTGACTTCTTCAACAGGATCAGCGGCAAGAGAAACCCGCAGCGTATCACCAATGCCTTCAGAAAGCAGCATTCCCAGACCAATCGCAGATTTAACCGCGCCGGCCCTCTGACCACCGGCTTCTGTAATCCCTAAATGCAAAGGTTGTTCAATCTGTTTAGCTAACAGACGATAAGCCCCAACGGCTAAAAACACATCGGAAGCTTTAACACTCACCTTAAACTGATCAAAATTCAGCCTATCCAGTATGTCTACATGACGTATTGCCGATTCAACCAGAGCTTCAGGAGTTGGTTCACCATATTTTTCCTGAATGTCTTTCTCTAAAGAGCCGCCATTCACACCAATTCGAATAGGAATATTATGATCCCGAGCCGAATCAACAACGCTTCGAATCCGGCCTTCGTGTCCGATATTTCCCGGATTAATTCTCAGACAATCTGCACCATATTCAGCGACTTTTAAGGCAATACGGTAATCAAAATGGATATCGGTAACAAGCGGCACTGAAACCTGTTTTTTTATTTCACGAAAAGCCTCAGCCGCATCCATCGTTGGAACCGAAACACGAACAATATCCGCACCGGCATCCTGTAAACGCTGTATTTGCCCGACGGTCGCTGCGACATCAGTGGTACGGGTATTTGTCATTGATTGAACCGAGATAGGGGAATCACCACCCACAGCAACAGAACCCACATGAATCTGTTTGGAAAAACGTCGTTTAATCAAAGTGGTACCACTCATTACTCAACCTCTAATTAATTTGGAACTGTAATACGAGCTGTCAGCCCACTGCCACTCGCTTTAAACAAAACAGGCTTGCCGCCATATCGGATATCGACACCATCAGGAACACCCAGAACTAATTTATAAGGTGGCTGACCATTCAATTTCAATACCTGTCCCGGCTGCTTAATACCAACTGCTAAACGATTTCCAGCAGCATCACGAACTTCAATCCAGCAAGCCTTACTGAACGTTATTGTGAGTTGATGGGCCAACTGGTCCGCGGTCAAAGGCTGTTTTTTAGCCGTCTGGGCAGATGATGTGGACGGCGTGACACTTTTCTGTGCTGATAAATTCATCGAATCGACTGAAGCAGCCAAGCTTGCTGTATTAATATCGGCTTTGGTCGATTGGGTGGAAACCGCACCGGTGTTATTTTTAGAGGAAGCTTTATTTATATGAGTGAGCTCCGCGGCAACTTTTTCAGCTTCTTTTGCCGCATTCGCAGGAGGGCTAGGCATGGCCGCCGTAGGCAACTGTAACTTTTGCTTTGCACCCGATTTCTCTGAGGCATTTTGTGTTTTTGCCGTTGAATCAGCCTGCTGAAGATCTTTACTGATATTTAAGCTGGAGTGGGTAAGAGACTGAGGGAGCATACTTGTCAGAGAATGATTTTGCCACCACCACCACCCCAGCAAAACCAGGAGAATCAATATAATCAACCATGTCAGCCACTTCAAACGACCATCGCGGGTCCGCTCATCTAAAATAGGCTGCGAAAAAGTATGCATTTTTACCGGTTTTATCGGCTCATGCGTCAAATTATACTCAGCAAGGATCTGTGATTCAGAAATATTAAGTAATTTTGCATAACTTCGGACATAACCTTTATAAAAAAGGTCCGAAATATGTTGCTCTACATTATCACTCTCAATGTCATGAATCACTTGAAGACGTAAATTCAGTCTTGCAGCAACATCCTGTGCTGATAATCCGGCCGCTTCCCGGGCCTCTTTAAGTTCTTGTCCAAGGCTACGGGGCGGTGTCTGTGAAGCCACCGTCTGGTCGTCCTCTGAAACATGTTTAGATTCAGTAGTCATCAGCTAAATATTTTTTTGTTTGCGGTGCATCTGGAAAGCGAGCAATTAACTCCTTCCCCCATAAGACCTGTTTTGCAAAATGGCCTTCGCCTCGCTCAAGTTTAATCCATACCAATAAACTTTGAGCAGTAGTCGGCGCTATTTCACTATAACGCTTCATGTAAACTCTTGCATCTTCATATTGATGTTGATGGATCAACACTTCAGCCAACCCCAGCAATGAATATGGCCGATGTGCGTTATAAGCCAGTGCAGCAAGAAAATAAGACTTCGCATCATGATACCTTCCTGATCGATAAGCACATAATCCGGCATTTTCATTGGTGCTGCCAATAGCCGTGTAATTATTCGCATTCAACGCGCGGGCAAACAGTTTTTCTGCCGCTTTATAATGACCGAGTTGGCAACGGATAACCCCTAGATTATTCAACGCATCACCATTATTCGGTTGTTTTTTCAACGCCAGTTCATAAGCTTTAATCGCTTTTGATGGCTGTGCAACAGCTGAATAGAAATAACCCCGAGTCAAATCCACATCCACCAGATTTGGTGCATCTTTAGCAGCCAAATCAATATTCTGTTTAGCCAGATCGCTCTCCCCTGAGCGCAAATATGTAATAGCCAAAGCCAACCGGCTTCGAGCTGCCTGAACTTTACTTTCAGCTTTCTTTTGAGACTTTACAACAGGAACACCATTGACTAATGTCCGTGTTACACATCCCCCTAAAAATAATGGGAAGAATAAAAAAACAAATAGTCGCTTCATACTCAGGGATCCTAACGATAAATAATCAAGTTTACCGAACAGTGACAGAAATCGACTGCTCTTGAATTCGTTTTCTCATGCTTCTTTTAGTTCGATCGATGACATCACCGGCCAATTGTCCACATGCTGCATCAATATCATCTCCCCGAGTTTTACGAACCACGACCGTTAAATTATAAGACATCAGTACCTTACTAAAACGATCGATTCGGCTATTCGATGGTTTGCCAAACGGTGAATCAGGATAAGGGTTAAATGGAATCAAGTTAATTTTACATGGTGTATCACAAAGAAGTTTTGCCAGTTCATGGGCATGCTCCATCTCATCATTGATATGATCCAACATGACATATTCAACCGTGACTTTCCCCTGATTCGCGTTGGATTTATTAATATAACGTTTTACTGCTGATAAAAAAGTAGCAATATTATATTTATCATTAATGGGCATTATTTCACTGCGAATTGTATCGTTCGGAGCATGCAGCGAAATCGCCAAAGCAACATCAATTCGTTCGCCAAGCATATCAAGTGCCGGTACCACACCCGAAGTACTCAGGGTGACTCGCCGCTTACTTAACCCAAACCCGTAATCATCCATCATCAGTTCCATCGCTGGCACCACATTGTTAAGATTAAGCAAAGGTTCGCCCATTCCCATCATGACAACGTTGGTAATAGGTCGTTTACCAGTTTGTTTGCTAAAACCAATCACCTGCGCTGCGCGCCAAACCTGCCCGATAATATCTGAGACGGTCAGATTACGATTAAACCCTTGTTGTGCAGTCGAGCAAAACTTGCAATCTAATGCACACCCGACTTGTGAAGAAACACATAAGGTAGCCCGATCTTTTTCAGGAATATAAACTGTTTCTATTTCCTGTCCATGAACCAACATCGCCCATTTAATTGTTCCATCAGACGAACGTTGTTCTTTGGAAATTTCAGGCGCACGAATCTGGGCGCATTCATTGAGTTTTGCACGCAATTCTTTATTCATATTCGTCATTTTGGAAAAATCGCTTTCACCAAAATGATAAATCCATTTCATGACCTGCTCTGCCCGAAAAGGTTTCTCGCCCATTTCAATGAAAAAGTTCTTCATCGCCTGACGATTCAGATCCAATAGATTTATTTTTTGCTCGCTCATGAATGCCCTGATTCCTCAAATAAATGGCGTCAAATTGTACAAATTCCAATAATATTTAGCTAGATGTTGCCACTCTTTTTTTGAATAATTTTTAAACAAAACAGTACTTATGGCCTAATCTAAGTGATTTCACAGCACCCTGATTTGTACGTTTCAAACGAAACCTGCCAAATGTCATAGGAAGCAAATGCTTCCTATTTATTAAATATAAAAAGTTAAGCCGCTTTATAAGCCTTGTAAGCCTTGTCTAATTTTTTAGCTACTTTTTTACTGACCCCAACACTTGCCAACGCAACGCGTAATCGGGCACGGGACATATCGGGCCCCAAAATTTCCATCGCATCCACAACAGATGTTGAACTGGTTTTTCCAGTAATTGCAACAAAAACAGGCTCCAGAAAATCACGAATTTTCAATTCAAAATGCTCAGAGACAGATTTCGCAATCGCAAAAATTTGGTCCTTATCCCATTGGCGCAGGGCTTCCAGCTCCCATATGAAAAATTGCAAGCTATCACGCAATTGCTCTTCTGAAAGTTTATGCGTTAATAACTCCGGATCATATTCGGGTATACCACTTACAAAATGTCCGGCCAAAGGTGCCAAATCACTAAATACTTCTAAACGTGTTTTAGCCTGCGGCAAAATTTGCATCAACGTATCACGATTATAAGCCCACTCAACCAACCTTTGAGCAAGCTGCTCGTCCGTTAACTCTTCTCTAATCCAGAGCCCGTTCAACCATTTCAACTTATCAACATCAAAAACAGGCCCCCCAAGAGAAACGCGTTTAATATCGAACTGTTCAACCATTTCATTCAATGAGAACTTTTCACGCCCGTCAGGCATCGACCATCCCATCCGCCCTAGATAATTCAACAGAGCTTCCGGCAAAAATCCCATTTTCTGATAATACAGGATACTTGTCGGATTCTTACGCTTGCTTAATTTCGATTTATCCGGATTACGTAATAACGGCATATGACCTAATTCAGGCGCCTGCCAACCAAAATCCTCATAGAGTTTAAGCAACTTAGGTGCAGAATTCAGCCATTCTTCACCCCGGAAAATATGCGTAATACCCATCAAATGATCATCGACAACATTGGCCAGAAAATATGTCGGGAAGCCATCTGCCTTAAGCAAAACCTGCATATCAACCTGCTCCCAGGAAATTTCAACTTCCCCCCGCAGATAATCATTGAATTTAAAACTGCCACTTTCAGGGATCTTCATGCGAATGACATACGGATCACCTGCATCAAGATGAGCCCGAATTTGCTCAGGTGTCAGCTTAAGGCCACGTCCGTCATATTTAGGCTGCAGACCATCTGCAATTTGTGCCGCACGCATTTCCTGCAATTCATCAGATGTTGCAAAACAATAAAATGCTTTGCCATCTTCTACTAATTGATGTGCATATTTCTGATAAATATCAACACGGTCACTTTGACGATAGGGGCCTTTATCACCACCGACATCCGGACCTTCATCCCAATTTAAACCTAACCAGTTAAGGCTTTTTAAAATGGCTTGTTCTGACTCTCGGCTACTGCGGGTACGATCGGTATCCTCAATACGTAAAATGAATTCTCCACCATGCGATTTAGCAAATGCATAATTAAATAACGCAATATAAGCAGTTCCTACATGAGGATCACCGGTAGGTGATGGGGCGACACGAGTTCGAACAGTCATGAAATCTCTCTTTAAATCATGGACGATAAAATCAGATGCTCGCGATTCTAACACAGCTAATGATTGCTTACAGCCTAAAGCCGGTTGTCTAAATATCAAAACCTAATGACTGCTTGTTCCAGATGGTGACTTATTAACCAATTGATGTTAAAAGGAGCAATCCTTTCAATTTTGTGAAATTTAGCGTTGACAGAGCGCAGCTCGTCCCTATAATACGCCCCCACAAGTGGTTGCTTAGCTCAGTTGGGAGAGCATCGCCCTTACAAGGCGAGGGTCACTGGTTCAAGCCCAGTAGCAACCACCATTTGTGGTCGTTTAGCTCAGTTGGGAGAGCATCGCCCTTACAAGGCGAGGGTCGCTGGTTCAAGCCCAGCAACGACCACCACAACTTAATGGTTGCTTAGCTCAGTTGGGAGAGCATCGCCCTTACAAGGCGAGGGTCACTGGTTCAAGCCCAGTAGCAACCACCACATTTCGGTCGTTTAGCTCAGTTGGGAGAGCATCGCCCTTACAAGGCGAGGGTCGCTGGTTCAAGCCCAGCAACGACCACCATTCTTTCTCAAATCAATATTTTCTTCTAATCTATTTGCCTTTTGATATCCCTAAAAGCTTACGACGTAATTTTGGGTAATGATTCCCCGGACTTAGCCAAATAGATAAAAAAGCAGGGGCAAATCTAGGATCTTCAATTTGACCGATCTTTTGTGTCCCTAAATAAAAAGCACCACTTTTGTTTTGCAATACCCTAAATTCGATACAGTCACCTTTACTTACATCAGGCCAAATCTGATTCAATAGCGCTGACCAGTGAGAAAGTGGAAGAGATGATTCAAGCTTTAAATATTGCCATTCTTTTTGTGTCTGTTTAACTAGCGATTCGTGGCTAATCGATCTCAGATAAGTAATCTGCAGGCGGGTTCCCGGTTGCCCAAGCTGTGCTGATTTAGTCCCTAACGGTTGATAAAGACTAGCCCTGTAGATATCAAACCACCATTTGGTAAACATAATTTGCCCTAAAGGATGCTGTCCCTTGGGGGATTCACATGAATGCATCGCTGGTGCTGCACTTAAAACTGCGCAGATCAATAATATACTCGTTATCATAATCGCCTCATCCATGGCCATTCATACGTATCATAGTGATAAATCAAACGAGATAACCCAATAAGCAAGGGAAACAATACCGTCCAAATCGCCCATAAACAGATCATTTGCCATAAATATAAAGATTCAATAGCCCCAAGTCTTGCACCACCCCAATAACTCAAGGCTCCCCCGATCCCTCCAAACAACGCGGCCCAACCGAGTCGATGATGAAACCATGTCAAAGAAACATTAAATAGTGTTGCAAAAACCAACCACAACAACACAAGCCATAAAGGGATCCCCCAATTTGCCCAAGCACCTCCAAATACTCCCATGTACACCAGCCCACTATCACACGCCGCTCCAACAACAGCTATACTCAATAAAACCAACCATTCCGCCCGGCGACGTCCATAAAACCACAAATGCAAAATAACAGTAATACCTGCTATGGCTAGTGATATAGGTGCATTGCCCCAAATGACCAAAAGCCACCAGCAAACCTGGTATGCAAAGATATTCATGACGATTCGGCCGGGTCCATTCATGAGTAAACACCGTTAGGAGAAAGAATATGAAAAAGCATGTTCAGATATATAATATTCATAATGAACAAACTAAAATAAGAAAGCACAAAGTAAAGTCAGTTTGGTTCGATGAAAAACGCCATCACAAAACTCCAGCTCACCAAGCTTGTTCTCTTAGAATACTAGGCTTTACAATCTGAACCACGCCCAAAACAAGTTTCATCTGAACGAAATTCAACCGCAAAACGTCAACACGCCTTAACATGAATCATTATTTCAATATAGCTTTTCATAATGTGAAGACAAAAACGCAAGGGTCATGAACTGATAAAGATAGCCCTCAACTTAAAAAAAGAGGACTTTTAACCAGGAAAGTTAATCTGTTACGGTATTTTTTGCAGTAGTTTGGCTATTCATTTAAACACGTTTAATCTGAGTGAGACCTAATCACCAACGGTCCCCCATGCTAGTTTAACCGCGACCCGGGCTTAAGCGCCTAACCGAAAAAGCTTCCTTATCCCGGGTTGAGGTATTAATGCTGGCTAAAAAAGTCCATCATCCGGGCTTCATTCCAAACCTCAAGGCCTAATTGCTCAGCTTTAGCCAACTTAGACCCTGCTGCCTCACCGGCAACAACAACATCGGTTTTTTTAGAAACACTTCCTGAAACTTTAGCACCAAGATCCTGAAGCCTTGATTTTGCATCCTGGCGAGACATATCGCTCAAAGTCCCTGTCAATACAAATGTCTGACCTTTCAGTGGCTGTAACTCCTGCAAAGGCACAGCCATTGGCGGCCAATTGAGTTCTTCACAAAGGGCCGATACGATCTTCAAATTCTCATTTTGTCTGAAAAAGAAATAGACATGTTTCGCGACAATCTCACCCACATCAGGAACCTCCTGAAGCTGCTCTACATTCGCCTGCATCAAACTTTCAAGCTGCAAAAAATGCTTTGCTAGATTCAACGCCGTTGACTCACCCACTTCACGAATACCTAAAGCGAATAAAAACCGGGGGAAAGTTGTTGTTCTTGATTTATCGATCGAATCGAGCATTTTCTCCAATGAGCGCTCCCCCATCCGATCCAAATTCAGCAATTCAGGCACATGCTCACGCAGATGATATAAATCAATTGGCGAGTGAATAAAGTCCGTATCGACCAACTGCTCGACCAGCTTAGCCCCCAGGCCATCAATATCCATTGCCTTACGCGAAACATAATGGCGTAATGCTTCTTTACGCTGAGCACTACATGTTAAGCCACCGGCACACCGTGCCACTGCTTCACCTTCAATACGCTCAACCTCACTACCACAAACAGGACAGCGATCTGGGAAAATAACGGGCTTCGCATCGGCCGGACGTCTTTGCAGTAAAACACCTGTGATCTGAGGAATCACATCTCCTGCCCGTCGAACCGAGACCGTATCGCCAATCATCACGCCTAAACGGTCTATCTCATCCGCATTATGCAGTGTCGCGTTACTGACCATAACGCCACCCACGGCAACCGGTTCTAACCGGGCAACCGGCGTAATTGCCCCTGTTCGGCCAACCTGAAATTCGACATCCCGTAATGTTGTCAATTGCTCTTGAGCCGGAAATTTATGAGCAATAGCCCAGCGGGGAGCTCTGGCAACAAATCCCATACGTTCCTGAGCTTCAATGGAGTTAACTTTATAGACGACCCCGTCGATGTCATACGCTAATTGATCCCGACGTTCACCGATGTTCTGGAAATACTCAAGACATCCCTTCTCACCCTGCACCAACCGAATTTCAGGATTAACAGCTATCCCCCAGTGACGTAATTGCATCAATCTTTCATAATGTTCATCAGGTAAACCGTCATCACAAATACCAATCGAATATGCATTAAAAGTAAGTGGTCGCTGCGCCGTAATCCGTGAATCCAATTGCCTGAGACTTCCAGCGGCCGCATTTCGAGGATTAGCAAACGGCTTTTCATTTTTGACCCTGCGACGTTCGTTCAATGCTTCAAATCCAGCATGCGGCATAAATACTTCTCCCCGGACTTCAATCTGTTCCGGATAGTCGCCACGTAATTTTAATGGGACATTTCGAATCGTTTTAACATTCTCAGTAATATCTTCTCCAGTCTGTCCATCGCCACGAGTCGCAGCCTGTACCATAAGCCCC
Organism: Candidatus Celerinatantimonas neptuna; assembly: GCA_911810475.1. Lineage (NCBI taxonomy): Bacteria > Pseudomonadati > Pseudomonadota > Gammaproteobacteria > Celerinatantimonadaceae > Celerinatantimonas > Candidatus Celerinatantimonas neptuna. The sequence goes on along the minus strand of OU461276.1, from coordinate 2,943,927 downwards.
TGTCGATAAAGAATACTGACCGCCAGGCCGTCCAGTTTTGGTTCGGCACAATATTCAACTTCCGCTTTCCCCAGCCGCTCCCGAGTACGTTTGGTAAATGCCAGAAGATCGTCTTCATTAAAAACATTATCCAGAGATAACATCGGGATCTGATGGCGAACCGAAGTAAACTCATCAAGGGGTCTCCCCCCTACCTTTTGGGTCGGGGAATCGGATGAAATCAATTCAGGATGTACTTTCTCAAACCCTTCCAGCTCTTTCATCAACCGATCATATTCACTATCGGGCACAGTCGGGTTATCTAACACATAGTACTGGTAAGCATAATCATTAAGTTGCTCACGCAATTTTAATATCTGCTGCTCGATTGTGTTCATAATCACTTCCTAACATTAAAAAGGCCTCTGGTTAAAAGAGGCCTTCATGTAAAATTTTTCAACAATTCAAAAATATCTAAATCAAACAATGACAGTTAAATTACACGATATGTTTCTCTGAGCAAACAGTGAAATTACAATCATCCCAAGACCGAATAAATCTTACGATTTTTGCAGCAATTGCTGGCGCTCATATTCACGTATCCGCTGCTGATAATGCTGCAATGTCTGAGCGGTAAAAGGATTACGATGCCCATCAAGTAATACGCCATTCAAATCACTAACAATCCTCTGAGCCGCATTATACATAACATTAAAGTTACGAGAAGGCTCACTTTCACACGGAACCGTCATAAAAAGAGAAACACCCTGTGTTGAAAATTGTTCCATCTGCTGAGGATCAAAAGTGCCAGGTTTAACCATATTAGCCACACTAAAGAGAATAGGCCCCTGGCCATCAGCATGCAGATATCGATGATAAATATCCATCTGTCCGAATTGCAGACCCAGATTTTCCAGGCACGGAAATAGCATCTCACCGCTAAATGACTGCCCGTCAGATGCAACCACATTCAAAGCATACACATCGTTGGGTTCAATCGGTTTATCATCTTTCGCATCAGACACACTCTGCTCTGATTCATCAGGTTTTAATTGTGCTGACACTTCATCTTTTTGTGGTTTTGCAACGTCATCAGCTAAAACAACTTCATCGATATCCTCATCTGAGGTTTCATCAAAATTTAATTCTGGTTCCAGACGATCAGAGACATCATTGGATTCACCCACCACCCGAACTTCACTCACGCCCAGATCATCAAATTCTGAATCATCAGAGCTGACGTCTGAATTTGTCTGCTCAGACAGCAAATCCTTTTTTCGCCGTTTGGTCTTCGTGACTAATTTTTCCGGACGATTTCGTCGACTTGTCCAAAAACCATGTGCTAATAATCCGGTAATAGCAATGATACCTACAATAATTAAAACGATACGCAATTCCTGCATACTCTATACTCTGCTCTTATTCTGCCAGTGCAACTGCCTGGGCAATATCGACTGCAACCAATCGGGATACACCAGGTTCTTGCATCGTCACTCCGGCGAGTTGATCTGCTTTTTCCATTGTAACCCGATTATGGCTGATAAAAATAAACTGAACCGTTTCCGACATACGTGCAATCAAGTCAGCAAAACGCCCTACATTAACTTCATCCAAAGGTGCATCCACCTCATCCAGCATACAAAAAGGCGCTGGATTAAGACGGAAAATAGCAAATACCAATGACAATGCCGTTAATGCTTTTTCCCCACCTGATAATAGACTAATTGTCGAATTCTTTTTGCCTGGAGGCCTAGCCATAATTGTAACCCCTGTCGATAATAAATCATCTTCGGTCAATTCCAACCATGCTGTTCCACCTCCAAAGACTTGCGGAAACAAATACTGCAAATCCGTATTTACTTTATCAAAAGTTTCACGAAATTTTGATCGTGTCTGGCGATCTATTTTTGCAATAGCTTGCTGCAGCATCTCCAAAGCATCTTGTAAATCGACCATCTGTGTCGATAATTCTTCAAGCCTTTCCCGTTGTTCCTGATATTCTTGTTCAGCAGCCAGGTTAACAGCCCCTAATCGTTTTAACTGACGCTCGATTTTTCCCAACTCATCTTCATAGTTTGTATCTGGATCGATTGAATCAAACGATTCAGGTGCTAGCTCAATACCTGACTCTGCTAATTGTTCAAGCAATACTCTGCGCCTTGTTAGCAACTCCTGTACGGCTAACTGCTGCTGTTGCTGGGATTGCTGATGCTGATCTTTCTCAAATAACTGCGCTTTAACATCAAGGCTCAATTGTGTATTTTGTTGATTTAACTGATTGCGTTTTTCTTCTAACTGCTCCCGCTGCTGTTGTCTTTCTAATTGCTGATATCTAAGCTGATCGGTTTTGGCCTGTAGCTGTTCAAGTTCATCTTCATCAATCATCTCTTCTCGTAGCGCATCCAGCTGAGAGTGAAGTTCATTCGTCTGCTGCTGACGCTCACGAAACCAGTTATCGAACTGTTGTAACTCACCTTCCAGTTGTTGATATCGTAATTGATCCTGATGTTGTTTTCGTTCAATTTGCTGGATCTGAAGATATTGTTGCTGGTAGCATTGCTGACTATTTTGCTGCTTTTGTTCTGCTTCAAGTAACGCATCCTGTTGCACTTCCAGCTGCCACTGAAGCTGTTCCTGCTGTTCTGTCAGTAATTGCTGGCGTTCATCTGTATGCAGTACTTCCTGCTGTGCACTATGCAATTGGGTCGTTAAATCGCGAATCAGCTCCTGCTGATGTTCCTGCTGCTGTCTGGCCAGAGCGAGTTGCTGTTCGGCTTTAGCCTGTTTGTCACGATAAACCTGAAGTAGATCACGGGATTGTCTTAATTCCCTATCAGCCTGTTGATACGATAATTCTGACTGGGTAATTTGTTGTTTTATTAAATCTACCTCAGAGTCAATCATCGGTAATTGGTCATTCAAAACACCTAATTGTCTTTGTATGGCTAATACCGATTGTGAATCCTCTTTTTGCAGGCAATCTTGCCAGGAACTGCCGAACCAATCCCCCTGCATTGTGATCACCGATTCATCCAATGCTAACTGAGGTCGAAAAACCAAAGCTTCTTCCCTGTTTTCAGCACAAAAAATCCCGGAAAATAAAAAGGCAGGCACACCTGAAACTTTTTCCGCAAGGAACGCTTTCTTATTGTCTTTTTCTGTGACCACCAGATGCGTATCATCACCCCATAATGCGAAATCTGCATCGATGCAAAGCAAAGGGTCCGTTTCAGCAAACAGCCAGGGACCAAGTACTTTTTCAACAGCCAGTTCCCAGCCAGGAGTAATCACTAACTGATCCCGAAGAGGTTGATTCGCCGGGTATTGCTGTACAGAGATAGAATCAATCAGTTGAATCAGTGACTGTCGTTTTGTTGTCACTTCAAACTGTCGCTTCTGCAGCTGTTGTTCGCTCTGTTGTATTTGTTTTAACTGGCAGAGCCTTTGTTCCTGCTCCGACTCAGCTTCATGGCAGAATTGAAGGTGTTCACTTAACTGATTACAGATTTTATTAAACGTATATTCAAGCTCAGTTAAATCAGGAAGTTCGACCTGATTATCCAGCTGTATTTTTAATTCAGATAAACGCCTTTGTGATTGCTCATTAAGTTGCAAGGCAGAACGAACCTGTTCATTCATTGCGGCTAATTGCTGCTGACTCTGCTGAACCTGTTTCGTTTGCTTTTGCAAATGCTCACTATGAACCTGACGCTTATCATCCAGTTGAATCAATGAATCCGATAAAGTCTCTAATTGCTGATCCGCAATCGATATATCCATTTGAGCATGATCAAATTGCGCTTCCAGCGCTGGACGTTCTTTCTGACGTTCTTGTATTTTTTTATCAAGTAAAATCAACTGTTGTTGATAATGATCCTGGCGCTCTTTTCGGGCCGACAAGGTTTGCTGCTGATAAATCAGACGTTGCTCATAACGCGCCAACTCCCCAGCTCTACTCGCTTCATCCTGACGAAAACGATCAAGCTGTTCTGACAGCTCATTCTGTTGTTCAACAACTAAGAACTGTTTATCTTCTAGCTCCGTTAATTTTGCATTGATTAATTCTAACTGCCTGGACTGTTCATTTTGATCACTATTTTTAACATCCAATGACTGATCTAATTGCTGAAGCTGGAAAAGTGACTGTTGACGCTTTAGATCACGCTGTCGTTCACGAAGCTGTCGAAAGCGCAATGCTGCCTGCGCCTGAATTCTCAATTTATTAACTTGCGCAGTCAGTTCACTTTCTATATCCGTCAATCTTTGCAGATTTTCCTGCGTGTGACGGATTCGGTTTTCAGTCTCTCTACGGCGTTCTTTATATTTCGAAACACCAGCAGCCTCGTCAATGAAAACCCTTAATTCCTGGGGTTTTGATTCAATCAAACGGCTAATCATGCCTTGTTCGATAATGGCATAACTTCGCGGCCCTAACCCGGTCCCTAAAAACAGATCAGTAATATCTTTTTTACGGCAACGGCTACTGTTTAAAAAATAAAGATTTTGTCCATCACGCGTCACTTCCCGACGAACAGCAACTTCGTTATAACTGCCAAACTCGCCACCAAGGCGACCACTTTGATTATCAAACGTCAGCTCAACAGATGCTTTAGATACCTGAGCACGCCGGGTCGAACCATTAAAGATGACATCAGTCATCGCATCACCACGCAGATTTCGGGCCGAACTCTCCCCTAAAACCCAACGCACCGCATCAATCACATTTGACTTTCCACAACCATTTGGGCCAACGACACCGGTTAGCTGACAAGGAAATGGAATTTTGGTCGGTTCAACAAACGATTTAAACCCAGCCAAACGAATTGATTTTAAACGCATATCACCAAAAAGAACTAATAATAAAAAAGTCGACTTTACCAGAGCTCCCTCCGGTTTGTAATATAATATCCTATTTTATTGTCGGAACACGTGAAACCCATGCAAGATTTGGCTCGTTCGCACCTTTCTGGTGCCCACTATTTTATTCTGGGATGGCGGTTAATTCGTCAACCAGGGCTACGGTTATTCGTTATCATTCCATTATTAATCAACACGCTCCTCTTTGCCGGATCTTTTTACTGGCTATTCGGACGTCTGCAGATATTAATCAACCAACTGGAATCTTGGCTTCCCCAATTCTTACAATGGTTGGAATGGTTAATCTGGCCTGTTGCTATTTTATCCATCATCATTGTATTTTCATTTATATTCTCAAGTGTAGGCAACTGGATCGCCGCACCATTTAATGGTCTATTATCTGAAAGAACTGAATTATTACTGACCGGTCAACCTCTGCCTGAAGGACAACTCAAGGAAATTATTACAGATATTCCCAGAACCTTAGCTCGTGAATGGCAAAAATTATGTTACTGGCTTCCCCGCGCCTTAATTTTATTATGTGCCATGTTTATTCCAGGGGTGGGTCAAACGGTGATTCCGGTTATTTGGTTTATTTTCAGTGCCTGGATGATGGCAATCCAGTACATCGATTATCCGTTTGATAATCACAAAATTGCTTTTCGTCCAATGCGCCAGCAACTATCCGCAGGGAAAAGCCGCAACTGGGTTTTCGGCGCATTAGTCACGGTTGCCACGGGCATTCCATTAGTTAACTGGATTGTCATGCCTGCTGCAATTTGCGGTGCAACTGCATTATGGGTAGATTTTTATCGGGATGAGAACATCTCTTCCACTGCAATCAGAGCTAACAAATAACGTACACACAGTTAGCCCGTTCCCCAAAGCATAGGGAACCTCTTCCCTATGCCATTTTGAATTCCGTTATTTCCGAATCAAACATCATATAACTAAAGCTTACTTTAATTCTCCGGATAACTCTTTATCCTAAAGAAGTAATCATTAATTGACTCATCTATTATTTGAAAGGGTATGTCACATGAGCAAAATTTACGAAGACAATTCGCTCACTATCGGTCACACACCGCTGGTCAGACTAAATAGGGTCACCAAAGGTAAAGTTCTGGCAAAAATTGAATCTCGTAATCCAAGCTTCAGTGTTAAATGTCGAATTGGTGCAAACATGGTTTGGGATGCAGAAAAAAAAGGGCTTTTAGGTCCTGGGAAAGAAATTGTCGAGCCGACCAGCGGTAATACCGGTATTGCTTTGGCATTTGTTGCAGCTTCAAAAGGATACCCAATTACGTTAACTATGCCTGCAAGTATGAGCCTTGAAAGGCGTAAACTTCTTAAAGCATTGGGCGCAAACCTGGTCTTAACTGAAGGCCCAAAAGGTATGAAAGGCGCTGTGGCTAAAGCACAGGAAATTGCTCAAAGCGATGACAAATATGTACTGCTAGGCCAGTTTGATAACCCGGCGAACCCAGAAATTCATGAAAAAACAACCGGCCCTGAAATCTGGGAAGATACCGATGGCGAAGTTGATGTCTTTATTGCTGGTGTTGGTACAGGGGGCACACTGACAGGTGTATCACGCTACCTCAAAAACACTCAGGGTAAATCAGTCATATCTGTTGCTGTTGAACCAACAACTTCCCCTGTCATTACTCAGGCTAAAGCAGGTGAAGAGCTAAAACCCGGACCACATAAAATTCAAGGGATCGGTGCAGGCTTTATTCCTGGAAACCTGGATCTGGATCTGGTTGACCGCGTTGAACAGATCGCTGATGAAGAAGCTTTCGCTATGGCGCACCGTCTCATGGAAGAAGAAGGAATTTTAGCCGGCATCTCTTCTGGGGCAGCCGTTGTAGCAGCAAAAAGACTTGCTGAATCACCTGAATTTGCTGATAAAACAATTGTCGTTATATTGCCAAGTTCAGCAGAACGTTATCTGAGCACCCCTTTATTCGCCAATATGTTCAGCGATGCTGAAAATGTTCAGTAATTTTATGTCAAATGATCACAAGCCGATGAAAGTCGGCTTTTCCTGTTCAAACCTAAAATTGTTGATATTTATATCATATCCATAGTTTGTGGATACAATCTATCCTCAAAAATCAATTGTCTATCACAACCTTGGTTGAATAACAATCGAAAATTGTATATTCTTCAATCAGATTCGTCACCCATAAGATATTACAATATTAAAATAAGCGCTCAGAGAGCGACACAACTCCGCCGACCTTAAAGATTCAACGTTACACCAAAGAACATTCACCGCTTAGAATAATCACTCAAACTGTTTGTGATCATATGCAAGAACCACTATAATTTTCGCCCATCTATAGGCATTGAAGTTGTTACTCAATGTAACAGAATGTAGAAAGTATGACGAAGTACTCCAGAGTAAACATCTGATGCCTTTGCGATTGATCGCGAATTCATACACATAACTAAATCGTTCGCGAAAAGTTTGATGTAGATTAAGCTCATCAAACAGAAAGATCGTTATTTTACTACAAATTTACTTACAAAATTGACTCAATGAGTCTATTGTTTTTGAAAATAAAACCAATAAATACTGATAACCAAATGAGGTACAGCTATGTTTGAGAAAAGCGTTATGATTACTGCTGAAAATGGCCTCCATACGCGTCCTGCAGCTCAATTTGTAAAAGAAGCAAAGTCTTTTAACAGTGACGTAACTGTGGTAAGCGATGGTAAATCAGCAAGTGCTAAAAGTTTATTCAAGCTTCAAACACTTGGTCTGGCTAAAGGAACTACTATTACAATTCGCGCTGAAGGGTCTGATGAAAAAGATGCTGTAACCAAATTGGTTGCTTTAATGGACGAATTAGAATAAGTCCAATCTCGTCTTTTGTCGTTCAGTTTATAAGGTTTAGGTTATGATATCAGGAATTCCCGCTTCACCAGGCATTGCATTTGGTAAAGCTCTATTGCTCAGTGAAGAAGAAGTAGTAATTAATCAGCAACTCATCAAGTCTAATGAAGTCGATGCAGAAATTCGTCGTTTTCTTGAGGCAAGAGATAAGACAGCAGCCCAGCTTGAAGAAATCAAAGCAATGGCTGGAGCAACGTTTGGTGAAGAAAAAGAAGCTATTTTCGAAGGACATATTATGTTACTCGAAGATGAGGAATTGGAAGAGGATATCAAAGCCTTTATTCAAGATAACCTAGCTTCTGCAGACAAAGCTATTAATGCTGTTATTGAGCAAAATGCTGAAATGTTAAGCCAGTTGGATGATCCTTACTTACGAGAAAGGGCAACGGATTTTCGTGATATTGGTTCAAGACTTGTAAAAAACACATTAGGTATCGATATCATCTCACTGAGTTCAATTAATGAAGAAGTGATTTTGGTTGCCGGTGATTTAACTCCATCAGAAACAGCTCAGATCAACTTAGACAAAGTACTCGGGTTTGTGACTGATTTAGGGGGGCGAACTTCTCATACCTCAATTATGGCACGCTCGTTAGAAATTCCCGCTATTGTTGGAACAAACAACGTTACACAACAGGTTGAGAATGGCGACTTCATCATCTTAGATGCCATCAACAATGAAATTCTGGTCAATCCATCTGACGAACAATTGGAAGTTTACAAACAACGTCAGAGTGAATATCACGAAGAGAAAAATGAGTTAGCTAAACTCAAAGATCTACCAGCAATCAGTTTAGATGGACATCAAGTTGAAGTCTGTTCGAATATCGGAACCATTAAAGATGTTGATGGTGCTGTGCGAAATGGGGCCGAAGGTATTGGTCTTTATCGTACTGAATTCCTGTTCATGGATCGTGACAGTCTGCCAACTGAGGATGAACAATTCGAAGCTTATAAAGCCGTTGCTGAAAGTATGCCTAATCATCCTATCATTATCCGTACAATGGATATTGGTGGTGACAAAGATTTGCCTTATTTAGATCTCCCGAAAGAAATGAACCCTTTCCTGGGATGGCGTGCAGTTCGTATCTTTTTTGATCGTACAGAAATCATGCATACTCAATTACGAGCATTGCTACGGGCATCAGCTTTCGGAAAAATCCGGATTATGTTTCCAATGATTATTGCGGTTGAAGAAATTCGTTTCTTAAAAGCTGAATTAGAAAAACTCAAATCAGAGCTTCGATGCGAAGGTAAATCATTTGACGATGCAATCGAAGTGGGTATTATGGTTGAAACACCTGCAGCAGCCGTGATTGCGCATCATCTCATCAAAGAAGTTGACTTCTTCAGTATTGGTACTAACGATCTGACTCAGTACACCTTAGCGGTTGATCGTGGTAACGAATTGATCTCATCGATGTATAACCCGTTATCACCATCGGTGTTAAATCTGATCAAGCAGGTCATTGATGCTTCTCACAAAGCAGGTAAATGGACTGGTATGTGCGGAGAATTAGCTGGCGACGAACGTGCTACTATATTGTTAATGGGTATGGGGTTAGATGAGTTCTCAATGAGTGCTATCTCGATTCCTCTTATTAAAAAACTCATCCGTAATACCAACTATGCGGATGCGAAACAATTGGCTGATCAGGCTCTTGCTGCAGCAACAGCAGACGAAATTAAGAATCTGATGGATGAATTTATTAAACAAAAAGCGGTTTGCTAGTCGCCATCGAAAAATCGCATTGACTTGAGGAGCTTATAGCATGGGGCTGTTCGATAAACTAAAAAAATTAGTTTCAGACGATAATACGAGTGAATCTGGTATTGAAATCGTCGCACCTTTATCTGGTGAAATCGTACCAATTGAAGAAGTGCCAGATGTTGTTTTTGCAGAAAAAATCGTTGGCGATGGTATAGCAATCAAACCAGCTGGAAACAAATTGGTTGCACCTTGTGACGGAACTATCGGTAAAATATTTGAAACAAACCACGCTTTTTCACTTGAATCAAATACCGGTATCGAATTATTTGTTCACTTTGGCGTTGATACTGTTGAGCTTAAGGGAGAAGGCTTTACCCGTATCGCTTCTGAAGGTCAACAGGTCAAAAAAGGGGATACTATCATTGAATTTGATCTGAGTATTCTTGAAGAAAAAGCAAAATCTGTGCTTACTCCAGTTGTTATTTCAAACATGGATGAAGTTAAAGAACTGCAGAAAATGTCTGGCCCTGTCACAGTGGCTGAGACAATAGTTCTAAAAATAGTGAAATAATTCCCCATACTTGTAAAAAGCTACCTTCTGGTAGCTTTTTTTATATATTAAACCTCAACTCAAGGTTAATATTCATCGCTAAAAATCAACTCTATGAACCTGATTAGGAAATTAAGATCGTTCACCTAAATAAAAGCCAGTTAACGCCTCCGGCCATTAGCCACATCCCTATCATATATTTCCAATTTAATCTCAATATAGAACGACTTGAAACCTGATAACGACTTGTCATAGCCAAACCAACACCAGATAAAGGGCTACATGCCGTTGCAGTTCCCCACACTGAAAGAAACAAGAACGCTAACTGATTAGGGTTAGTTGAAACCGGCATTAATAAAGGACTGACAAGTGAAACACTCACCACGGGATGAACCCCAATCAAACCAACTAAAATCATCAGTCCGCTCGCAATCAAAAAGATTGTTGATGTAAATCCTGTCGCATGAAATATAAATATTGAAGGGTATGTATGTAAAACAGCTGCAACACCACTAGAAAAAACCCCTGCTGCCAAAAATAAAGCAAATTGACTGGCGACATTGGATAATCGGGCCTCAACATAATTTAACAATGTATAATGCCTCGGCCTCCCAGTCATAAATAGCAATGCCCCCAATGGAGCAATCAGACTGATTACGGTCAGAATATTAAGATGCCCTACAAAACGATGAATCAACAGAACAATAAAAGCTAAAAGAATAGGCATGAACAAGCTATCCCGGCGAATTGGATACCCCTTAAATCCATCTATTTTTGACCGGTTTACTTCAAAAAAAGTGAGAATAGCCATTGGAACCACCAACAATAACCCTGGAATAACAGTATGTTGCCATTGGGCTCCAGGGGCATAAGTCATCGCAACCCCCGTTGCCACAAAAAAAGGTGACCAATAAGCCCCAGAACAGAACCCTCGCATAATAACCTGAACTTGAGAGTCCTTAACAATACCTTTGCGACACAATCTGTCACCGACAACAAATACAATCGACAAGTTAATGATTGCGCCAAGTAAATGGCAAGATAATAAGGTTGACCAAAATCCTTTTTTCCCCTCAGGCTGCTTCTGGTCTTCATGAACAGGATTAGTCAATGAAAGAAATGATACAGCAACAAACATAGTCAACAATGGTAAATTACGACTAATAGCCTGAACGTAATCTATATCAGTTCCTTTTAGTGCCCCCCATCCGAGCATAATGACACCCAAAGTTAATAATGCTCCAGATTGCCGGTGTGAAGAACGACTCAAGACTGGCCAGCAAAATATAACAGCCCCCCAGGCTGCAACAATCCCCCAAAGTACAGATAAAATTGAAAATTTAGCCAGTAAAAAAAAGATAGCTGTTAACAAAATCAACCAGCCGGCGAATCGGTTACGTATTGCAAAAAACTGTGACAATAATGACATAAGTAAAATTATAGGTAATGTTAATCATTTACCGTACAAACTCTCATTGAGTCAATGGAGCAGGTACAGAAACAAAATAGATATCTGCTTTAGATGAAAGAAAAGAGCATAAAGAATCCTTATACTCACCGATTTTGTGCTCAATTTTAATGAAGTAAACATAATTCATGTTGAGATTGTAACCATAATAATGGTAATCCACTGAACATTTAGCACCCGTTAATAACAATTACTCCGTTCTCTTCAAATATGACATTCTTCTCAAAAGTATCACTATCTCCATGCTTCCAACACTTTATTAAAAGTACACTTCGACATAAAAAACGCTACGGTATCATAAAGTTAGTACTTTATAGCTGATAAAATTGACTTTAAGACTGCGAACTATCATTATGTGTCTGCAACTGTATAAAACAAAGCAAAATAATAGTTGCTAAATTTTAGCAGTGTATAACTCAGTAAAATAATGACAATAGCCACCATCCCAAAAAGGGTTGCCTATAATTGGCTTTGTCCTCTATTATTTAGCTCGAATAATTTATTCTTATTAATGATAAGGACGGAAATACAATGAAAAAAACACTATTGATTGCTAGCGCTTTGGCTGCTCCATTACTGCTGGCTGGTTGTGCAAACCCTCAACTGAGTCAGAATGTTAAAACTTTAACCAAAAAAGTTGATACGCTGTCTGATCAAGTATCAGCCTTACAGGCAGAACAAAGCACATTGTCTAGCGATGTTAACGCAGCTAAAGTATCAGCTCAAAAAGCATCAGCAGAAGCTACCCGAGCTAACCGACGCATTGATCATATCGCAAAATCATATACTAAATAAGATCCTGCGATACGATACATCGTGTGGCGCTCTATAGCGCCACTTTACCTACTTCAATAGGTATTCCTTCTCTTCCTTGTAAAATACTCACTAATTTTTGGTTATTAATTCCTTTTCGGGTTATAAACTTCAATGTCGACTGGTCCGTCGGCAAGTTAACAACCCCTTGCTGATCCTGTTTTGTTTTACTTAAAGGCCTGGTCACTTCTAAATATAATTTTCCATCAGGTTCAACACTATGCTGAATAGGCTGACTAATGATTCGAACAATTGTACCAACACTTACTTCACTAAAAAGATGCTGAATATTCCGGGGAAACAATCGAATACATCCTGAACTCACGCGAAGACCAACCCCAAAATTCTTATTGGTTCCATGAATTAAATAATCCCCAGCACCATAAGCTAACCTCATAGCATAATCCCCCAATGGATTATTAGGCCCGGCCGGAACAACTTTAGGTAGAGCTTTTCCCTCTGCCGCATATTCCTTGAGAATATTTTCAGTAGGAGTCCATGTCGGATGAGGTATTTTCTGGGCAATATGAGTCGTAGTCGTTGGAGTATCCCACCCTATGCGTCCTATTCCAATAGGAAACACCTCAACTTTATTAGAGTGAGAAGGATAATAGAATAACCTCAGCTGTGCCAGATTTACAACAATACCTTGACGTGGACCTTCAGGCAATAACATCTGTAATGGAATAGTAAGCTGGATGCCAGGCTTCGGTAGAAACGGATCTACATGGGGATTAACGGCTCTTAGCGCTAAAAAACCAATATCAAAATGATTGGCAATAGAAGCAATGGTATCCCCTTTTTTTACAATATAAGTCGTATTATGGCCAATTAGACGACTATTCGAAGCAGGTAATGGATATGTTCGGGCAAAAAGAAAAGTACTCCAGAAACATGTGGCGAGCAACAACAAAATACGCAACACCATAGTAATTCCTCTTAGTTAGTCAGTTAGAGATTTAGCCTTATTCATTCAGATAAAATATCACAGATATAAAAGTACCAAGATCAAAAAGCCCGTTAAAAACGGGCTTTTTCATGACCAGATACACCAACAAGTTAGTTGTTATCTTTATCAACAGAATCATTCGAAACGGACACTTCTGGGGCTGCTTCAACAGGTTCTTGCTTAGGCTCCGGTTTAGGAAGTGCTTCTTTCATACTCAGCCGAATACGTCCCTGACGATCCACTTCTAAAACTTTAACTTTCACCTCATCACCAACGGTCAAGTAATCAGAAACCTTATTGACACGTTCATGGGCGATTTGCGAAATATGAACCAAACCATCTTTACCAGGTAAAATCTGAACAAAAGCACCAAAATCTGCTAATCGAACTACTTTCCCCTGATAAAACTGGCCGACTTCAACTTCTGCAGTCAGTTGCTCAATACGGGCAATCGCAGCTTTAGCCTGATCCCCATCAGTTGCAGCAACCTTAACAGTACCATCATCTTCAATTTCGATAGTTGTTCCAGTCTCTTCAGTCAAAGAACGAATCGTTGCGCCACCTTTACCGATGACATCTTTGATCTTCTCAGGACTTATTTTCAAAGTATGGATACGAGGTGCAAATTCAGAAATCTCTTCACGAGCACCACTAATCGCCTGATTCATTACATTCAGAATATGCATACGGGCATTTTTTGCCTGGTTTAAAGCAATCTGCATAATCTCTTTTGTAATACCTTCAATTTTTATATCCATTTGCAGCGCAGTAACACCATCAGTCGTACCCGCTACTTTAAAGTCCATATCACCAAGATGATCTTCATCACCTAAGATATCAGAGAGAACAACAAACTGTTCACCTTCTTTTACAAGGCCCATCGCAATACCTGCAACCGAACTCTTAATTGGAACTCCGGCATCCATTAAAGCAAGTGAAGAACCACAAACAGAAGCCATAGAACTGGAACCATTCGACTCTGTGATTTCTGATACAACACGAACTGTATAAGGAAACTCTTCTGCACTTGGCATCACTGCAGCAACACCACGTTTTGCCAAACGGCCATGGCCAATTTCCCGACGTTTAGGTGACCCCATCATGCCGGTTTCACCAACACAGTAAGGAGGGAAATTATAATGGAGTAGAAAATGCTCTGTTCTTGTACCAGTCAATTCATCAATCATCTGTGCATCACGCTGAGTACCTAAAGTACAGGTGACCAATGCCTGAGTTTCACCACGGGTAAAAATCGCACTACCATGAGTTCGGGGAAGTACACCTGTTGCAATATTCAGTGCACGAACCATGTCTGTATCACGACCATCAATCCGGGGCTCTCCGGCCAGAATGCGACTGCGAACGACGGATTTTTCAAGTTTACCCAACTCTTCACCGATTTCGAGCTCATCAAGCGTTTCATCTGCTTCGATTAAACTAGCTGCCACTGATTTTTTGATTTCAGCAACAGATTCATAACGAGCCGCTTTTTCAGTGATGCGATAAGCTTCACCTAATTTGTCACCCGCTAATTCTTTAACTTTTGCTTCCAGTTCAACATTTTTTTCTGGAGTGTGCCAATCCCAGGCTGGTTGAGCAGCTTCGCTGGCTAATTCATTAATTGCATTAATGACTGCTTGCATCTGCTCATGACCATACATCACAGCCCCAAGCATCACGTCTTCTGGTAATTCCTGAGCTTCAGACTCAACCATTAAAACAGCATTTGCTGTTCCTGCCACAACTAAATCAAGCTGACTCTGTGGTAGCTCGTCTGTTTTTGGATTAAGTACATAATTGCCATTAATAAATCCAACTCGTGCTGCGCCAATTGGGCCATGGAATGGAATACCAGATAAAGAAAGAGCAGCCGATGCACCAATGAGAGCAGGAATATCAGGTTGAACCTGTGGGTTAACTGACATGACAGTCGCCACGACCTGAACTTCATTCACGAAGCCATCCGGAAAAAGAGGACGAATAGGACGATCAATCAAGCGAGCAATAAGCGTTTCACCTTCAGACGGACGACCTTCACGCTTAAAGAAACCACCAGGAATACGCCCTGCTGCATAGGTTCTTTCTTGATAATTAACTGTCAGTGGGAAAAAATCTTGACCGGGTTTTGGCTCTTTTTTGCCAACAACAGTAACAAATACTGCTGTATCATCAACGTTCACCATAACCGCAGCATCAGCCTGACGGGCAATTGCACCTGTCTCTAATGTAACGGTATGCTGACCATATTGAAATTTTTTAACAATAGGATTCACGTGAGTTTCCTTCGTTTGCGCATGTTCATCTTCTTTAATTTCGCGGGCTAGTATAAAGCATCTACTGGGTAAAAGATAATCTTTACCACAATTGCTTGATAAACCTCAGCGATTAAAGCATGTTTATCTTTTATTGTGGAATTTTCCTGCTAAACCTCGTCTAAGAGGGGCTCAGCACATATTGTTACCCTATTTATCTCAGCCCATCTTTTAATTTGAGATAATAAAGCCTTTTTGATAGAGATCCCGATCATTTCTACATTTACGCCGCTTGCCGTAAAATGGCTATCGCGAAACAATATGTATTAACCCCATACTTATATCTACCATCAGGAAACGAGCCTGAGACATCATAAAGGAATCGCGATTCATTGTGACTTGAGGTTAAGCTAGAAATCAGAATGTTCTGAAAACTCAAAGAAACTAAGTTATCTGTGAAGACAAAATGGGGAATATAGAGAATATATCAATTAAAGAAGGGAGCTTCACTCCCCATCTTTAACTCAAAAGAGATATGCTTAACGACGCAGACCCAGACGTTCAATCAGAGTTTGATAACGAGAAACATCTTTACCTTTGAGATAGTCAAGCAAGTTACGACGCTGACTGACCATACGCAACAACCCACGACGACTATGATGGTCGTGAATGTGAGTTTTAAAATGCCCTTGCAGATGATCAATTTGCGCAGATAAAAGAGCAACTTGAACTTCTGGTGAACCGGTATCGCCTTCACTACGAGCGAATTCAGCAACAATTTTTGCTTTTTCTTCTGTACTTAGTGACATAAGGAATTACTCCTGAATAAAAATGGAACAAAGTCAGCGCCAATCACTAATTCAGCGCTGACAAGGCGCGTCATAGTATCTATTTTAGTTGTTAAATTCAAGGTAAAAAAGCTTACCTTAATCATTATTGATCAACCGTTTTGGAGCGACCATTCCATCACCATTCAGCTCCCCCATACCAACAAAGCGCATTACTTCATCACCGACATATAGTCGCAAAGGTTGATTCGTAGGAGCCCCCGGTACCATAACCGGCTGACCATGCAATAAAAACTCACCCATTGACTCATCAATCACAACATGAGGCAATGAAGCAACCGCACTATCCATCGGCAACAAAAGTGGATCAAGTAAATCTGAAGGCACAACCCCCTGAACCTCAGCCTGCTCGAGTAATGCTTCTAACATATCTATCGAAACGACCTGATCTGCTGGATAATCAGCGACATGCGAACGATGGAGTTCCTGCACATGGGCACCACATCCTAATAATTCGCCCAAGTCATCAACCAATGTCCGAATATACGTCCCTTTACTGCAATGAACATCCAAACGCAAAATATCACCATCAAAGCTCAACAACTCAATCTCGTAGATATTAATTGGGCGCGATTCTCGTGGTACTGATATACCTTCTCTGGCATACCAGTACAAAGGCTTCCCCTGATATTTTAACGCAGAATACATTGAAGGAGTCTGATCAATCTGACCTTTAAAATTGAATAATGTCTGCTGAATCTGCTCCAACGATACATCAACAGGTCGAACTTCAACAACCTCGCCATCAGCATCAGAAGTATTAGTACGTTCACCCAATTTGGCACTAACTTGATAACGCTTATCTGAATCAAGCAAATACTGCGAAAATTTGGTCGCTTCTCCCAAACAAATTGGCAGCATTCCAGTAGCTAATGGATCAAGAGCTCCCGTATGTCCAGCCTTCTGTGCAAAATAGATCCTCTTTACTCGCTGCAATGCAGAGTTAGACGTCATTCCAGAATCTTTTTTTAATAACAAAATGCCATCAATTTTACGTCCACGGCGGTTCCTTCTCCCCATCAATGATCCTCATCGTTATGATCATTTTGTTGCTGTTTTAGCTTATCCTCTTGCACAGCCTTGGTCGCAAGATTAGACATTCGCATCCCTTCAACCAGTGATTTATCATAGGCAAAACGCAATTCAGGAACAGCCCGTAGCCTCATCGCCTTGCCTAATAATGAACGGATATAAGGTTTTGCTTCTTCCAGAGCAGCTACTCCCTGCTGTATACCTTCTTCTGTATCATCTAAAAATGTGACAAAAATTTTGGCATAAGCCAAATCCCGAGTCACTTCAACGGATGATACGGTCACTAATCCTAATCGCTTGTCTTTAATCTCACGTTGCAAAATCACAGCAACTTCTTTTTGTACCTGCTGTGCCACCCTTTGAGGACGGCTAAACTCTCTTGCCATAGTTTCTTACCCTACGAATAAATGGGGGCACTTGGCCCCCATATCATTCACAACTCTTGTACCATTGTAGACTATAGACTGCGTTCAACTTCAACAGTCTCAAATACTTCGATCTGGTCGCCGACACGGACATCATTATAATTTTTAACGCCGATACCACATTCCATGCCATTACGCACTTCATTCACATCATCTTTATAACGTCGTAGTGATTCAAGTTCACCTTCATAAATCACAACGTTTTCACGTAATACACGAATTGGATTATTACGTTTCACCAATCCTTCAGTCACCATACAACCGGCAATTGCACCGATTTTAGGTGATTTAAAGACATCACGAACTTCTGCTAATCCAATAATTTCTTGACGGAACTCAGGTGAAAGCAACCCACTCATTGCTTTTTTCACTTCATCGATGAGGTCATAAATGACGCTATAATAATGCAAATCAACATGCTCTGACTCAATCACTTTACGAGCAGCCGCATCAGCACGCACATTAAAACCAAAGACCAAACCAGTTGAAGCTGCAGCTAATGTTGCGTCAGTTTCGGTAATACCACCAACACCCCTACCAATGATATTTACTTTCACTTCATCAGTCGATAATTTAGCTAAAGAATCAGCAATGGCTTCCAATGAACCCTGAACATCTGCTTTAAGCACAATATTCAGCTCCTGAACTTCACCTTCAGCCATATTTGCAAACATATTTTCAAGTTTGGCTTTTTGCTGGCGAGCTAGTTTCACTTCACGGAATTTTCCCTGACGATATAGCGCAACTTCACGAGCTTTTTTCTCATCATGAACAACAGTTGCTTCATCACCGGCAGAAGGCACCCCAGATAACCCTAAAATTTCAACCGGCATCGATGGGCCTGCAATTTCAATATCTGAGCCATATTCATCTTTCATGGCACGGATACGACCATACTCAAGGCCACATAGAATAATATCGCCTTTATGCAACTCACCTCGTTGAACCAAAATTGAAGCAACCGGACCACGACCTTTATCAAGACGAGATTCAATAACAACACCAGAAGCAGGACCTGTCGCTACAGCACTAAGTTCTAAGATATCAGCCTGCAATAGAATTGATTCTAATAGGTTATCAATTCCTTCACCACTTTTTGCTGAAACGTGCACAAACTGAGTATCACCCCCCCAATCTTCAGGAATGACATCGTGCTGAGATAATTCATTTTTCACCCGATCCGGATCAGATTCAGGTTTATCAATTTTGTTAACCGCTACAACCATCGGTACGCCGGCGGCTCTGGCATGCTGAATAGCTTCCACAGTCTGAGGCATAACACCATCGTCAGCAGCTACAACCAAAACAACGATATCCGTTGCCTGAGCACCGCGAGCACGCATCGCTGTAAATGCCGCATGTCCAGGTGTATCGAGGAAGGTAACCATATGGCCATCATCTGTCTTAACCCGATATGCCCCAATATGCTGCGTGATACCGCCAGCTTCGCCATCAGCAACCTTGGCACGGCGAATATAATCCAGCAGAGATGTCTTACCGTGATCGACATGCCCCATAATAGTCACAACCGGAGCTCGATCTGACTGCTCGCCGCTATTCGCAGCTTCTTGAAGAACAGCCTCTTCAAGTGCATTTTCTTTAACCAGTACAACCTTATGGCCCATTTCTTCAGCCACTAGTTGTGCTGTTTCCTGATCAACAACCTGATTAATAGTAGCCATAGCCCCCATTTTCATCATCGTTTTGATCACTTCTGTCGCCTTAATTGCCATTTTATTGGCTAATTCAGCAACCGTGATGGTCTCTCCAATCCGGACATCCCGTTCAACAGGCTGTACTGGTTTATTAAACCCATGTTGCATAGTCGTAGGTGTAACAACCTGACGGCTACGCCGTCCTTTACGATTATTACGTTTACGACCAGTATTACTATTGCCATTACTCGCTGGATCTTCAGATTTAGTAGCGGCTTTTTTCTTCTTACGACGAGGTCGTTTTTCTTCACGACGAGCTTCTTCATCTTCAGCTTCACGAGCAAATGTTGATGTCGTAAAGTGATAATCGGCACTTTCTTCTGCCTGTTTACGACGACGCTCTTCTTCTTCCCATCGTTTGGCATTTTCTTCTGCCAAACGCTTCGCTTCTTCAGCTTTAAGTTTGGCTTCCTCTTCAGCTTTTGCGATTGCAGCCTGCTCCTGTTCAATCTTCAATCGCTCTTGCTCTTCGCGTTTTATTTTTTCTGCTGCTGCCACTTTCGGATCAGCCTCCGCCTTTGCTTTTTTGGCTTTTGCCTGTGCTTCTTTACGCGCCTGCTCTTCAGCTTCTTGTTTAGCCTTAGCTTTCGCCTGAGCCTCTACTTTAGCTTCTTCAGCTGCTTTGCGTGCCTGCTCTTCGGCTTCTTGTTTAGCCTTAGCTTCAGCTTCTATCCGGGCTTGCTCTTGAGCCTGACGTTCAGCGTCTAATCGAGCCTGTTCTTCAGCTTCGGCCTTAGATTTATCTTCAATTGCACTACGTTTGACATAAGTACGTTTCTTACGCACCTCAACCTGAACGTGCCGAGATTTTCCACCTGAACCTTGAATACTCAATGTACTTTTCGTTTTACGTTTTAGGGTCATCCGGTTTGGTTGTCCTTCTTCCCCATGTTGTTGCTTGAGGTATTCAAGTAAACGAGTTTTCTCATCTTCAGAAACTGCATCATCAGCAGCCTGCTTACGAATACCGGCATCCGCAAATTGCTTAATTAACCGGTCTACTGTTGTACCCACGTCGTCTGCGAGTTGTTTTACTGAAACTGCTGTCATCTGGCGTAATTCCTCCGTCGACGTAATTATTCTTCATCGCCGAACCAACAAATTTGTCGGGCGGCCATAATCAATTCACCGGCTTGTTCTTCACTTAAAATGTCAATATCGGCTATCTCATCTATTCCTTGCTCTGCTAAATCTTCAAGAGTTGAAACGCCTCGTGAAGCCAGCTCATAAGCCAACTCTCGAGTCATACCATCTAAAGCAAGTAAATCTTCACTAGGTTTATTATCTCCTAATGATTCTTCTTTCGCTAATGCTTTGGTCACTAAAGCAGCTTTAGCCCGTTCGCGCAGTTCATTGACAATATCTTCATCCATACCATCAATAGAGAGCAACTCGTTAACAGGAACATACGCGATTTCTTCCAGAGAACTAAACCCTTCTTCAACCAAAACAGTAGAAAAATCTTCATCCAAACTCAGACGTTCCTGGAAAAGTTCAAGCGCTTTTTGTGTTTCAGCCTGGTGTTTATTCTGCATATCCTCAACGGTCATTACATTGAGTTCCCAGCCTGTCAGTTGAGAGGCTAAACGAACATTCTGTCCATTTCGGCCAATCGCCTGAGCAAGGCTATCTGGTTCAACAGCCACATCAATAGCATGATGATCTTCATCAACAACAATAGACGCAACCTCAGCCGGTGCCATTGAATTAATTACAAACTGGGCTGGATTATCATCCCATAATACAATGTCTACACGTTCATTACCCAGCTCACTCGATACAGCCTGAACACGCGCACCACGCATTCCAACACAAGCGCCGACCGGATCGATACGTTTATCATTCGATTTAACAGCAATCTTAGCTCGCGCACCAGGATCCCGTGCAGCACATTTAAGCTCAATCATCTCTTCGGCAATTTCAGGCACTTCAATCCGGAATAATTCTGTTAACATCTCAGGACGAGTCCGGCTCAAAAACAGCTGAGCGCCACGCGCTTCAGGCTTAACCGCATACAACAAAGCACGAATCCGGTCACCAGGGCGAAAAGCTTCGCGGGGCAACAAGTCTTCACGGTACAAAATGCCTTCTGCATTATTGCCCAAATCGACAATAACGCTGTCACGGCTAACCTTTTTAACGACACCGGTCTGTAATTCATTTACCTGGTCAACAAATTGCTCAACAACCTGAGCTCGCTCAGCTTCCCGAACTTTTTGAACAATAACCTGTTTGGCTGTTTGAGTTGTAATCCGATCAAAAGTAACAGATTCAATCTTTTCTTCAACATAATCGCCAATATTTAACTCAGGTTCGTCAATTCGGGCGGCATCTAATGTTATTTCCCGATAAGGAAATTCTATTGCAGCCTCATTCTCAACAATTTGCCAACGGCGGAACGTATCAAAATCACCACTTTTACGGTCAATAGCGACACGAACGTCAATATCACCTTCATATTTCTTTTTTGTAGCTGTTGCCAGTGCAATTTCTAGTGCCTCAAAAATTTTCTCGCGAGGAACTGCTTTTTCATTAGAAACCGCATCAACAACCAATAAGACTTCTTTATTCATTCCGAGCCTCTTTAGTCAAACTGAGGGATTACATGCGCTTTTTGAACATTACTAAGCGCAATACGTTGCTGTTCACCATCTACATCGAGGGTGATCATATCGCCTTCAACGGCAACTAATTGCCCTTTCCATTTACGTCGATTCATAACCGGTATACGTAACTGTACAAAAATATTTTCATCGATAACACGCTGATAATGAGCCGATTTAAATAATGGTCTTTCCATTCCAGGCGACGAAACTTCTAAGTTATATTCAGTACTGATTGGATCTTCAACATCTAAGATCGCGCTTACCTGATAACTGACTTTGGCACAATCATCAACAGTAATCCCCTGTTCATGATCAATATACAACCGCAATACCGAATGTTTTCCGGCACTGATAAATTCAATTCCCAGCAATTCATATCCCAGCGCATCTACCGCAGGTTCAAGCATTTCAGTCAGGCGTTGCTCAATCGTTGCCAAACTCTCCTCCAGAAAAGAAAAAAGGGCCTAAAAGCCCAGAGATAAGACACACCAGCGCGTCAAAAAGATAACAAAAAGCCCCGAAACGGGGCTTAGAGCAATAACGAACTCTTTGTGCCTTCTCGAGAACTCTCGAGATTGGTTGCGGGGGCCGGATTTGAACCAACGACCTTCGGGTTATGAGCCCGACGAGCTACCAGACTGCTCCACCCCGCGTCCGAAAACGGCTGGATTATAACATTCCTACCGGCGCATTTAAAGAGTTGCCTATATTGGTGCCGAGAGCGGGACTTGAACCCGCACGCCTAACCAGGCACTACCCCCTCAAGATAGCGTGTCTACCAATTCCACCACCTCGGCTAAAGAATTACTCTGGCACCTGTTCATCTGGATTAGTACTCTGCTTCACTGGAGCTTTCTTTTCAGTGACTTTTGCAGGTACTTTCTGAACATTTGTATGTTTTACACTTAAATTCTGCCACTCATTCGAATTACCTGAATGATGCGCAGAAATATGTCCTAATGCCAAACTAATTACGAAAAATAGTGTTGCTAATACCGCGGTGCTACGAGTCAGGAAATTACCTGAACCGCCTGAACCAAACACAGTATTTGATGCTCCAGAACCAAATGAGGCTCCCATATCAGCGCCTTTACCCTGCTGGATAAGCACTAAACCAACAAGAATTAGAGCCACTAGCAGATATACGCCTAATAAAATATTGTACATATCCGATACCTTTACTTTACTTAACTTGCATGTACTGCAAGGCGTAAACCGACAATAAATAAACCCGATTACCGAAGCGGGCTGAATAGTATCTAACCTCACGACAGTTGACAAGTAAATGTTGCCGGAATTTTTAAAACAATAGTTTATTCGATTGAATTATAAACAATTAATCACAATTATTAGAAACCACACATGAAATCTGGTCTGCTAAACGTTCAACAGTTTCAGTTTCAGGTCCCTCAACCATAATTCTCAGAAGCGGTTCTGTCCCGGACTTACGCAATAATATCCGTCCCTGCTTACCTAACTCAGCTTCAGATTCAGCCACAGCAGCACACACACTTTGGCTCTCCAGTGGATTATGAGCACCTTTAAACCGAACATTCTTTAACACTTGAGGATATAGTTGCAATGAACCTAACTGTTCTCTTAGTGAGTGTCCTTCATGACACATAGCAGATAAGACTTGCAGAGCCGAAATAATGCCATCACCTGTAGTCGTGTGATTCAAACAGATAATATGGCCTGAATTCTCCCCACCTAGCATCCAATTTCGTTCTTTAAGCTGTTCCAATACATATCGGTCTCCCACTTGAGCCCGTACAAATGGTATTTCCAGCTTCGAAAACATTTGTTCCAGAGCCAAGTTGGTCATTTGGGTTCCGACTATGCCACCTTTAAGTATCCCCTGACGCTGATAAAAATCAGCTATAATATAAAGAAGCTCGTCTCCATCAACCAATTGCCCCTGATGGTCAATCATCATGACCCGATCGCCATCACCATCAAAAGCAATCCCCAAATCAGCCTGATGCTCTAAAACTTCATTAGCTAATGCACGGGTATCCGTTGCCCCACAACATTCATTGATGTTAAGACCATCTGGTTTAACCGCATAACAAATGACTTGCGCACCGAGTTCACGAAAAACATCAGGAGCAATATGGTATGTTGCACCATTGGCGCAATCGACAACAATTTTGAGGCCGGTAAGGTTTAATCCCGAAGAAAAAGTACTTTTACAAAATTCAATATACCTACCCGCAGCATCAACGATTCGGGAAGCCTTGCCTAATTGTTTAGATTCAACACATGTGATTGTCTTTTCTAACTGGGATTCGATTGCAAGCTCTACTTCATCTGGCAATTTTGTCCCTTCAGATGAAAAAAATTTAATACCATTATCATAGAAAGGATTATGCGAAGCACTAATAACAATGCCTGCTTCAGCCCGAAATGTACGAGTCAAATAGGCTACAGCGGGTGTTGGCATTGGCCCCATAAAACTGGCATTAATTCCTGCTGCAGCCAATCCAGCTTCTAACGCTGACTCAAGCATATAACCGGAAATTCGGGTATCTTTTCCAATTAATACTTTCCGGCTCCCTTTCTGACTTAAAACCTGACCGGCTGCCCATCCCAGTTTTAACGCAAAATCAGGTGTTATTGGATAATCACCTACTTTTCCCCGAACGCCATCGGTTCCAAAATATTTTCTAGTCATTGTGTTATTCAGTTACCATTGTCTTACTAATCACTCGCAACGCATCCACTGTTTCACGAACATCATGAACTCTCAGAATTGCCGCACCTTTCATGGCTGCGAAACAAGCTCCGGCCAGGCTTGCAGCTAAACGTTGTTCTACCGGACGGTCAAGAAGTTGGCCAAACATACTTTTACGCGAAAGCCCAATCAATAATGGACAATCCAATTGATGAAACTGCTCCAGATGATGGAGTAGTTGATAATTGTGTTCCAGTGTCTTACCAAATCCAAACCCGGGATCCAAAATAATTTTCTGTTTGGGAACCCCTGCATTCACAACGGCATCTACCCGCCCACCAAGATAATGAAGCACCTCAGCGACAATATCTGAATAATGAGGTTTATCCTGCATTGTTTTCGGATCACCTTGCATATGCATCAGGCAAACCGCGGCCTGTGAACAGGCCGCGGCTTCCAGTGCTCCAGGCTCATTTAATGCATTGACATCATTAATAATATCTGCTCCAGCTTCAACAGCCTGAGACATGACCTCATTGTGCCTGGTATCTATAGATATCAGACAATTAAATTCTTCTTTTATCGATCGAATCGGAGCAATCGTTCGCCGTAACTCTTCTTCTACTGAAATAATCTCTGCCCCCGGCCGGGTTGATTCACCACCGATATCGATAATGGAAGCTCCATCCGAGAGCATCTGTCGGGCATGTTCAACAGCCTTATCCTCAGCGAGATAACGCCCTCCATCAGAGAATGAATCAGGCGTACAATTTAAAATTCCCATAACAATGGGATGGTCAAAAATCTGGCCAGCTATATTCAATTTCATAAGTTTAGTCTTCTACAACAAAAAAGCCCTGCGAAAAACACAGGGCTCAATTATAACAATTTAATCAACTACTGAGCAGGATGTTCATCTGGGTTTTCATCTCCCATTTGACTAGAAGATTTATCATCTTCCCGAGGCTTTTCATCCTCTACCTTATTCGAAGGCGGTGTCTCATCATCCCCACTTCTCGGGTGATCTTTTTCCCAGTCAGCAGGTGGACGAGGTGGTTTACGCGCCATCAAATCATCAATCTGTTTTGCATCAATTGTTTCATACTTCATTAAAGCATCTTTCATCGCATGCAAGATATCGATGTTCTCTTCAAGAAACTTTTTAGACCGGTTATAGTTGCGATCAATAACAATGCGAATCTCTTCATCGATAGCTCTGGCAGTTTCATCTGACATGTGCTTCGTTTTAGCAGCACTACGCCCTAAGAAAACTTCACCTTCTTCTTCGGCATAGAGCAACGGCCCCATTTTTTCAGATAATCCCCATTGAGTTACCATTTTACGAGCTATATCTGTTGCTCTTTCGATATCATTACTGGCACCTGTTGAGACTTTATCTTCACCGTAGATAATCTGTTCAGCCAGCCGTCCACCATACAGACTTGATATCATACTCTCAAGATGACGTTTGCTATGACTTACCCTATCTTGCTCAGGCAAATACATCGTCACGCCAAGAGCCCGTCCACGAGGAATAATACTCACTTTATAAACCGGATCATGATCAGGTGCTAAACGACCGATGATTGCATGACCTGCTTCATGGAAAGCTGTCATCTCTTTTTCGTCTTCAGTCATAACCATTGATTTGCGCTCAGCGCCCATCATGATCTTATCTTTAGCCTTCTCAAATTCTTCCATTGAAACTACCCGCTTATTACCACGAGCAGCAAACAATGCAGCTTCATTAACCAAGTTAGCCAGATCAGCCCCTGAAAAACCAGGTGTACCACGAGCTATCACACTTGGTTCAACACCATCACCCAATGGAACCTTACGCATGTGAACTTTAAGAATTTGTTCTCGTCCACGAACATCTGGCAAACCAACAACAACCTGTCGGTCAAAACGGCCAGGACGCAATAAAGCCGGGTCCAAAACATCAGGTCGGTTAGTCGCAGCGATCACGATAACCCCCTCATTACCCTCAAACCCATCCATTTCAACCAACATCTGGTTTAATGTCTGTTCGCGCTCATCATGGCCACCACCTAACCCGGCACCACGTTGACGGCCAACCGCATCGATTTCATCGATAAAGATAATACATGGAGCAGATTTCTTAGCTTGTTCGAACATGTCCCGCACACGTGATGCGCCAACCCCGACAAACATTTCTACAAAATCTGAACCTGAAATAGTAAAGAACGGAACTTTAGCTTCACCGGCAATAGCTTTCGCCAACAAAGTTTTACCAGTACCTGGAGGTCCAACCATCAAAACACCGGTCGGAATACGACCACCGAGCTTCTGGAACCGGGTCGGATCACGCAAGTAATCAACTAATTCAGCCACATCTTCTTTGGCTTCATCACACCCGGCTACATCAGCAAAAGTTGTTTTTATCTGATCTTCACTCATCAATCTGGCTTTGCTTTTACCAAAGGACATAGCTCCTTTACCACCGCCACCTTGCATTTGACGCATAAAGAAGATCCACACACCGATCAGCAAGATCATTGGGAACCATGAGATAAAGATCGATGTCAGAAGACTTGGCTCTTTCGGTGCTTCGCCGATCACCTTGACATTATGATTCAATAAATCATTCAGAATATCCCGATCAGCCATCGGCATAATGGTTGTAAAATGCTCACCAGTACGTTTAATGCCTTTGATTTTCTGCCCGTTAATCCGTACCTGTCGGATTTGATCCTGGGACACATCTTTCACAAACGTCGAGTAATCCTCTTGCTGTGCACTAGATGTGTCTGGACTGAAACTTTGGAAAACTGACATCAAAACAACAGCAATGACCAGCCACAAAATCAGATTTTTCGCCATGTCACTCAAGACTAAGACCTCTGTAGATGGGTAATTAAATAACAACCACATTAAATGTAATGTAGCCTACTATAGTTTAAAGCCGCTCGCTACAACATAAACTTCACGTGATCGGGAACGTGATGAATCCGGTTTCCGGACTTTGACCGACCCAAACAACTCACGAACGTCCTTGATATATACTTCAAAGCCCTCGCCCTGAAAAACTTTCACTACAAAACTTCCGCCCGGCGCCAATACATCGCGGCACATATCCAATGCAAGTTCAACTAAATACATCGCTCTGGATTGATCGACACCTAAATTACCACTCATATTCGGTGCCATATCGGACAGAATTACATCAACTTTCTGTTCGCCAACCCGAGTTAAAATCGCATTGAGAACTAGTTCTTCTCTAAAATCACCCTGCAGAAAATCAACCCCTGCAATCGGATCCATCGGTAATAAATCGCAAGCAATAACCCGACCATTATCACCTAATTGGGACACAGCATACTGTGACCAACCTCCTGGAGCTGCACCTAAATCGACGACAGTCATTCCAGGACGAATCAACTTATCACGTTGTTGGATTTCTTCAATTTTGAAAACTGCACGTGAACGTAATCCCTGTTTTTTGGCTTGTTGAACATAATAGTCATCATGATGTTCAGTAAGCCAGCGCTTAGAACTCGCCGAATGTTTCTTCTTTGCCATATCTTATCATTTTAATCGCTGCCAGCCCATTCACCAATAATGATATACAATAAAATGCATCAAACACCAAAAATCCCTTAGCAGCGTCTAACCTAGTTATACTGAGA
This sequence comes from Candidatus Celerinatantimonas neptuna, assembly GCA_911810475.1. NCBI lineage: Bacteria > Pseudomonadati > Pseudomonadota > Gammaproteobacteria > Celerinatantimonadaceae > Celerinatantimonas > Candidatus Celerinatantimonas neptuna. The sequence goes on along the minus strand of OU461276.1, from coordinate 2,915,496 downwards.
TTCCAGTTGGATGATTCAATAGATGGCGGTAAAATGTAATTTTTCAACCCCTAGAAATAAAAAGATGCCATTATCTAATAAACAAAAACAGTATCTCAAAGGTTTAGCTCACAAACTCAAACCGGTTGTTTTACTGGGAAGTAACGGTTTAACCGAAGGTGTATTAGCTGAAATTGAGATTGCCTTAGCGCACCATGAACTCATTAAAGTTAAAATTCCGACAGATGATCGAGAACTAAAACAACAAATTGCTGAAACAATTGCAACGAATACTCAATCAACTTTAATTCAGACCATAGGTAGTATTGCTATATATTACCGCCCAGGTGATGAAGCTAAAATTTCTCTGCCCAGAACTTAATAGTGCGGCTTTGCCGTACTTCCTTTTCAAACTTACCTGCACATTTTTAAAAATATTTCTCGCTCTGCAATATTGAATTCAATCCGATATTGAGGTTCTTTTGCAGAATATGGAATTTCAGAAAAAAATTCCATTCGTTTAAACCAATCAGATTAGTTTGTATATCAAATGATTACATTGATAAATTAACCTCAATCCGAGATCAAAAAAGCGCCATCAGGCGCTTAATATCAAGGGGCAGAATCAAACTCAATTATATCTCTTATCAAAAAGCGGCCATATAGGCCGCTTTACAAAGATTAGACAATATATTCAACTTGGGTAATTTCATATTCGACAACACCACCAGGGGTCTTAACTTCCACGACGTCATCAACCATCTTCCCGATTAACCCCCGGGCAATTGGTGAATTGACAGAAATCCGATTTGCTTTGATGTCAGCTTCATCGTCACCAACAATCTGATACGATACTTCCTGGTCTGTATCAACATTTACAAGCGAAACCGTTGAGCCAAAAATAACTTTTCCAACATTCGGGATCTTGCTTACATCAATGACCTGAACATTTGATAATTTACTTTCGATTTCCTGAACCCGCCCTTCACAAAAGCCTTGCTGCTCCCGCGCGGCATGATATTCTGCATTCTCTTTCAAATCGCCATGCTCACGCGCTTCAGCAATTGCGGCCGTAATCTCAGGACGCCTCACTGTTTTTAGATAATCCAGCTCTTCACGTAATTTCTGCGCGCCCCGCACAGTCATTGGAATCTGATTCATGCTTTGCCCTTTCTACTGAAAACAAAAAATCCGGGAAATAATGATATCTCCCAGATCAACATTCTTTAACCATAAAGTTATTAGTTTAGCGTGAATTAACAGGTGGGTGAAGCCCCACCTTATTATTGTTATACACTTTGAATACGCTGATGAAGTTCTTGAATCGATGAAACACTAGCGCGATTATCTGCTGTATGTGCTTTACAGGTTGCAAAAGCTCCATTGAGAGTTGTCGAATAATTGACTTTCTCCTGAAGAGCTGCCCGGCGCAACTGTTTCGAATCTTGAATAGCCTGTCGACCTTCAGTCGTATTGACAATATAGGTATACTCGCCATTTTTAATCCGATCACGAATATGAGGGCGTCCTTCCTGAACTTTATTCACTAACCGCGGATAAATCCCAGCCTCTCCCAACGCAACAGCCGTACCATGGGTCGCATCTAACTCATATCCTTGCTTTTGCAGCATACGGGCTAATTCAACAACCCGATGTTTATCAGAATTACGTACAGATAGTAGCACCCGGCCAACTTCCTGGTTGTCATTCCCAATCCCCAGCTCTGCTTTTGAATACGCTTCTGCAAAAGTTTTACCTACGCCCATAGCTTCACCTGTCGAGCGCATCTCAGGTCCGAGAATCGGATCAACACCTGGGAATTTATTAAAAGGTAAAACGACTTCTTTAACCGAATAATAAGGAGGAATAACTTCGGCAACAAACCCTTGTTCACTCAGACTCTGCCCCGCCATAACCCGCGCTGCAATTTTGGCAAGTGGAACACCTGTGACTTTAGACACAAAAGGGACTGTCCTGGCGGCCCGTGGATTCACCTCAATAAGGTAAATCTGATCACCTTTCACCGCAAATTGCACATTCATCAGCCCGACAACACCTAATTCCAGAGCCAGCGCCTTCACTTGTGAGCGCATATCATCCTGAACACTCTGGCTTAAGGAATACGGTGGAAGAGAACAGGCCGAATCCCCTGAGTGAACCCCGGCCTGTTCGATATGTTCCATAATACCACCAATGACGACCAGCTCACCATCACACACAGCATCAACATCAACTTCAATCGCATCATCCAGAAAATGATCTAACAAGACAGGCGACTCATTTGAAACACTCACGGCCTCAGTAAAATAACGTCGTAAATCTTGTTCATCATAAACGATTTCCATTGCCCGACCACCCAAAACATAAGAAGGACGAACAACCAGGGGATAACCGATTTCTTGCGCTCTTGCAACGGCATCGGTTAATGCTGTTACTGTTACATTGTCAGGCTGCTTTAACCCTAAACGTTCTACAGCCTGCTGGAAACGCTCACGGTCTTCGGCCCTATCAATCGCATCAGGAGATGTACCAATAATAGAAACACCAGCAGCTTCCAGTGCCCGAGCTAATTTTAATGGGGTCTGACCACCATATTGAACAATCACCCCTGTTGGATTTTCAACACGAACAATTTCAAGTACATCTTCCAGAGTGACCGGTTCAAAGTAAAGTCTGTCAGATGTATCATAGTCAGTTGAAACGGTTTCAGGGTTACAGTTAACCATGATAGTTTCATAACCATCTTCTCTCATTGCCAACGCCGCATGGACACAGCAATAATCAAACTCAATCCCTTGCCCGATCCGGTTCGGCCCGCCACCCAGAACCATAATTTTCTTATGATTCGATGGATTCGCTTCACACTCTTCATCATAGCTTGAATACATGTAAGCTGTATCTGTAGCAAACTCGGCAGCACAGGTATCAACACGTTTATAAACTGGCAAAATATGATGACGCTGGCGCAGTTTACGGATTTCACCTTCTCCGACCCCTGTCAGACTGGCCAGACGCGCATCGCTGAATCCTTTTCGTTTCAACCGGCGTAACTCTTCTTTTGTCAGACTGGCAAAGCCTCTCTGAGCCACCATCTTCTCATCATTAATGATGTCTTCAATCTGAACAAGGAACCAAGGATCGATTTTGGTCAAAGAAAAAATATCGTCAACACTCATCCCTGCACGAAAAGCATCTGCGATGTACCAAATCCGCTCGCCGCCCACATCAATCAACTGATGACGAATTTCAGCCATCGCCTGAGGATCATTCAGATCAACCTGTGGGTCAAAACCTGTTGCTCCCGTTTCAAGACTCCGTAAGGCCTTGTGCAACGATTCCTGCTGATTACGCCCAATAGCCATGACTTCGCCGACAGATTTCATCTGCGTCGTCAGACGATCATTACACCCGGCAAATTTTTCAAAATTAAAACGTGGAATTTTAGTGACGACATAATCGATTGAGGGTTCAAACGATGCAGGTGTTTTTCCCCCGGTGATGTCATTATGTAATTCATCAAGGGTATAGCCAATAGCAAGCTTCGCAGCTACTTTGGCAATTGGAAACCCGGTCGCTTTTGATGCCAGGGCTGAAGAGCGGGACACCCTTGGATTCATTTCAATAATAACCATTCTGCCATTGTCAGGATTGATCCCAAATTGAACATTCGAACCGCCGGTTTCCACACCAATTTCCCGGAGTACAGCTAACGAAGCATTTCGCATCAACTGATATTCTTTATCGGTCAATGTCTGAGCTGGCGCGACCGTAATAGAATCTCCGGTATGAACTCCCATCGGATCAAAATTTTCAATTGAACAGACAATGATGCAGTTATCCGCTTTATCACGAATCACTTCCATTTCATATTCTTTCCAACCAATCAAACTCTCATCAATCAACAGCTCATTAGTCGGAGAAAGATCTAAACCGCGAGTACAAATTTCCTCGAATTCATCTTTATTATAAGCAATGCCACCGCCACTGCCCCCCATCGTAAATGAAGGACGAATAATACATGGGAATCCGACCTTATCTAAAACAACATAGGCTTCATCCATGTTGTGAGCCAACCCGGAACGAGGACATTCCAGTCCAATCTCACGCATGGCTAAATCAAAACGCTGACGATCTTCCGCTTTATCAATTGCATCAGCAGTTGCACCGATCATTTCAACCTGGTATTTCGATAAAACGCCATGTTTCTCTAAATCAAGTGCACAATTAAGTGCGGTCTGGCCGCCCATCGTTGGCAACAGCGCGTCAGGACGTTCTTTTTCAATTATCTTTTCAACGACTTCCCAATGAATCGGCTCAATATAAGTCGCATCAGCCATTTCAGGATCAGTCATAATGGTTGCCGGGTTAGAATTCACCAGAACAACCCGAAAACCTTCTTCCCGAAGAGCTTTACAGGCTTGCGCTCCAGAATAATCAAATTCACAAGCCTGACCGATGACAATAGGCCCAGCCCCCAGAATCAGGATAGTTTTTAAATCATTACGTTTTGGCATGGTTGCAGAGATCCTTGTTTAAGCAGACTGAGCCAGACGATACTGGTCAATTAACTCGATAAAATGGTCGAATAAAGGAGCCGCGTCATGAGGACCCGGACTCGCCTCAGGATGTCCCTGGAAACTAAACGCAGGCTTATCAAGACGATGAAGCCCTTGCAAGGTTCCATCAAATAGAGACACATGAGTCACTTCGATATTATCCGGCAACGTTTTCTCATCCACTGCAAAGCCATGGTTCTGAGCTGTAATCATCACCCGGTTATGTTTAAGATCTTTAACCGGATGGTTACCACCATGATGACCAAATTTCATTTTCATTGTTTTTGCGCCGCTGGCTAACGCCAATAACTGATGACCGAGACAGATCCCAAAAACAGGTAATGATTTATCCAAAAATACCTTGATGGCTTCAATAGCATAATCACAAGGCTCTGGATCACCAGGCCCATTTGAAAGAAAAATCCCATCGGGATTTAGCTTAAGAACATCATCGGCACTGGTCTGAGCTGGAACGACCGTCACTTTACACCCCCGATCAACCAGTAACCTTAAAATATTACGCTTTACACCAAAATCGTAAGCAACAATATGGTAGTGAGGCTCGTTTAATTCTTTATAACCTGCGTCCAGAGACCAGCTTCCCTGCGCCCAGGTATAAACAGACTCGGTCGAAACTTCTTTTGCCAGATCCAAACCTTTCAAGCCACTAAAAGCTCGCGCTTTTTTCAATGCTTGAGTTTCAGTTAAAGAATCGTCAGCAATAATGCAGCCTTTTTGCGCACCTTTTTCACGTAATAACCGGGTCAGTTTACGCGTATCGATGTCGGCAATAGCAACAACATTTTTTACTTTAAGATATTCACTCAAACTTTGAGTACTTCGAAAGTTACTGGCAAGGAGGGGCAAATCACGAATAACCAGGCCACTGGCTACAATCTTAGATGCTTCCTCATCTTCAGGTGTTGTTCCGTAATTTCCAATATGAGGATAGGTGAAAGTAATAATTTGGCGGGCATATGATGGATCAGTGAGTATTTCCTGATATCCCGTCATAGACGTATTGAAAACAACTTCTCCAATGGCGTAACCATCGGCACCGATTGCGGTTCCGTGGAAAACGGTCCCGTCTTCTAAGACCAGCAACGCTGACTTGCTCAAAGCAACCTCCTAACTAGAGCGTCGACACGACAAAAACGAGCAAAATTACTCAAGCCACAAATTTTTGACAAATTCCGCGGATCATACACAGCTAACACTTATAAATCCAGACTAAAGAAGCATTATCGCGTTGTAATTCACTCTGAATATCAAAGTAAATCAACCGTAAAATTCACGAACAAATCACCCCATAAAATTGTATCCCGATATGAATAAAAATTCCATAATTCTATATGCCTATTCATACACGCTCATCCAAAACAATAATTTAATAATCTTTTTAATATGATTAAATCCAATATAATCAATTAAAAAGCATCCATTATCAAATGATTAACCTGTAAATTAAAGATTATAACGTTCAATTTTAGCGTTTTATTCCAATGCGTTGATTCCTATCTATTTAAATATATCACTAGATAATTTTTCAAAATTTCCATCCAAAAATGCGTTTAATCAATGATATTTTCAGCCTATTTATGGTATTTTTATAAGTAATCATTCCAAAAATAACAATATCAATAAAATAGACAGCTAAGGAGCAAAGCGTGTCACTTAAGAGTCAATATCTACGCAATATCGGAGTACAGGTCGTTATTGCAATGGTTGTCGGAACATTAGTGGGTGCACTCATGGGGCCAAGAGCCGCCATATTTACGCCACTTGGAACGATTTTCATTAATTTAATCAAGATGTTGGTTATTCCACTGGTCATTGTTGCCATCATTTCCGGGTCAGCAAGTCTTGGTAACACCGGAAATACCGGAAAAATTGGTTTAAGTACCATTGCCTATTTCGCCATTACCTCTGCAATAGCCGTCGCAATGGCACTATTACTCGGGGCAATATTCAAACCCGGTAGTGGAATCGATATCACCACTGTCCAACATATGTTCTCTAGCCAATATGCTGATAAAGGACAGGTCGCCGGTTTTTGGGCAACCATCACCGGCATGATCCCAACCAACATATTTACCTCTCTGACACATGCAAACATCATTCAAATCCTTATTTTCAGTATGTTTTTCGGCATTGGCCTGTCAAAACTCGAAAAAACACGGCGAGAACCTCTGGTCAAAGGAATTGATGCAACAATGGACGTGCTGGTATGGATGATCAATAAAGTAATGCTGGTTGCCCCTATTGGCGTATTCGGACTCATGTCTGAAGCAGTCGGGACCTTCGGATTCAGTGCTCTGACCGTTGTCATTAAGCTATTCTTAGTATTTGTATTGGGCATCGCCATCTTCGGATTCATCGTCTACCCTCTGATGGTTCAACTGTGCAGTAAGACATCTGCTTTTGCATTTATTAAAGCAATGAAAAAACCGCAGGCTGTCGCACTTTCTACAGCATCATCTATGGCAACGCTACCCGTCAATTTAGATACAGTTGAAAATGAATTAGGGGTTAAAAACGCAACAGTTTCGTTTGTTTTACCGTTGGGTGCAACCATCAATATGACAGGTAATGCCATCTACTATGGACTAGTCGCAATCTTCTTCGCGCAGCTATTCCATATCGACTTATCAATGGGTGCATATATTGCGATTATTGTGACAGCGACTATCGGAGCTGTGGGTCAGGCAGGCGTTCCAGGGCCAACATTTCTAGTCGTTGCCGTCTTGCTGGCTGCTGGAATCCCAATTGAAGGATTACCTCTATTATTTGCACTTGATCGTATCTTCGACATGATCCGTACCGCACTAAACATTACAGGCGATGCTGCATGTGCCGTTATTATCGATTCACTCGTCGAAGAACCCGAAACAGCAGCAGAGGCTAACATTAAATCTGCAAATAACCCCGCTGAATTTTAATATCTGACAATTGGCCTAAAAAGGTTGAACATTCCAGATAATAAAACGGGAATAAATGAGACATGTTAGGGCGTGTTGAAGTTTGGCGATGGTTTTTGCAGCTCAAAACGCGTTTCATTTAAACAAAATTCAACCGCTAAACGTCAACACGCCCCAGGATAAGTCATTGAATCAATGTTCGGTGACTTATCTTAGCTTCAATTCGGAATGAAAAATTGCGACTAACCCGCTATTTATAGCGTGTCATGATGACTTTCTTACATAAAACTAAAGTTTGAATTTAAGAGAAATCTGGGCCGCTGTAGCCATCTGTTAAAGCAGCCTTATCATACCGGGTTATGGTTATCCCTCCATATATGGCCAGTCTCCAGAAAATCAGCTTCACATTCCCCATAATTTATTTTGTCTGGAATTTATCACCAAAAATAACGAGGCACACAGAACCTTCAACTTTAACCACTTTTCTTATCTTCTGGTTGACATGAATATTATGAATGACGTATTTAAATAACCTGATAAATAAATTTCTTTCATATCCATTCTATTAATAGATCGCTCCACTAAATGGACCGACATGGAAGTAAACACACATGAAAATCTCTAAATTATTACCTTTAGCAGCCATTGTGGCCTGTTCCTGTGCTATGGCACAAACTCCCAAAGTACTTAAATTTTCCGATAACGGGACACCAAGAACATTTGACCCAACCCAGGCCAGTACACAATACAGCAATGAAATTGTTACTGCTGTCTATGACACCCTGTATCAATATAAATATCTTAAAGTACCTTTCCAGTTAGAACCCGACCTGGCAGTTGGTATGCCAGCCATCTCTAAAAACGGGCTCACCTATACCTTCAAAATCAAAAAAGGGGTTCATTTTATCAATGATCCGGCCTTTAAAAACGGCAAAGGCCGGGAAGTCACAGCACAAGATTTCGTCTACTCAATCGAACGGAATTTCGACCCTAAAAATCACTCACAGGGTGAATGGCTCTGGGCCGGTAAAATCGTCGGGCTTGATCAGTGGGCAAAAGATGGGGCCGATTACAACAAACCCGTTGCAGGTCTTAAAGCTCTGAACCGATACACCATCCAAATCAAACTGACCAAACCCTACCCCCAATTCATGTATACACTGGCGATGGGGTATTCAGCAGTGGTTCCAAAAGAAGCCGTGCAAAAATATGGTCGCCTGTTTGGCACCCATCCGGTCGGCAGCGGACCTTATAAACTGATTTCCACCAATTCAACCAAAACGGTTCTGGTTAAAAACCCACACTACCGTCATGAAGTGTTTAATCTGAAACAGGAAGGCTATAACCCTAAAACCGAAGGTGGACGCGGCTTAGCCTCTTTACAGGGAAAAACACTACCGATTATGGATAAGGTTGAATTCTACTGGATTAGTGAACCTTCTGCCCGTTGGAATTCATTCACCAAAGGCAATGAAATTGTCAATACCAAATTAACCAATGATCAGATGAACGAAGTGTTATCTTCAAAAGATCCCGTTAAGCTAAGACCGGCATACGCAAAAAAATATAACTACCGGGTCACTACAGAATCAGGCTTTGTCTTTAACCTGTTCAACTTTGATAACGAATATTTTGGTTTTTCTAAAAATCCAAAAATTAATGCACAAAATAAAGCACTACGCTGTGCCATTATTAAATCATTCAACTGGCCGCAACGCATCAATCGTTTCTATCTGGGCCTTGGGCATGCCTATCCGGGTTTCATTGTCCCTGGCACAGAAGGATTTGATCCAAATATGAATAAATCGTCTATCACTCAGGATATTCCAGGCGCCCAAAAATTACTGAAAAAATATGGCTGGAATAAACACAACCTACCCGTTTTGTATTATCCAGCGATGGCCAATGTACAGGATCGACAGTTCTTTGAACAGTTCCGAGGTAATCTGCTGAAAATTGGCTATCCGAAAAATAAAATTAAGCTCAAAACATATGCAACGTTTGGTGACTTTAACCGGGATCTTAAAAACAGTAAAACGCAATTAATCCCAATGGGCTGGAGCTTAGATTACCCTGACGCTCAAAACACGCTTCAGTTATTCTACGGCCCATATCGTTCACCTGGTTCGAACAGTGCCAACTATAACAACCCGGAATACAACAAATTGTTTGAAAAAGCCTCAACATTACAACCCGGGCCGGAGCGCACCAAAATTTACCGAAAACTCAACCAAATTTTAGTGAATGACTGTGTCGGTATCGGTTCATTCTCCCGGACACAAATCTTTTTATGGCACAAAAATGTCATTATGTGGCCACAAAAAGACTTTTTAGGAAACTTCCTGAAATACATCGACGTCAAATAACTTCCCATAATTCATTTAAAGTGGACCTTCGGGTTCACTTTAAATAACCCATAAATTTAGCTCATATGAAAATAAGAATACTTATTATCTCAATTTAGTGTTGTATCTCCTTTCACCGGCAAAATATAAAATTAATCACCAAGTTTCATGATGAATTCCGCAGATGTCGCTTTATCCACTGATAATTTTATTCACTCAGTTATTGACATCAGGGTATGGAATCGCTTATTAAAAGAGTTCAGAAAAATATAACTAATCTATTTTGCATTCACACATCGTCTGCCTTTCACTTTGATAGGCCAAGTAGCAAGGAAGGATGTACACAACATGAAATTACTAAAACTATTGCCTCTTGCGGCATGTATTGCTTCGTCGCTGGCTTATGCACAAGCCCCCAAGGTTTTAAAAATATCCGAGACCGATACCCCCAGAAGTTTCGACCCGACCCAGGCTGGAAGTGATGTAAGTAACCTCATCGTCACAGCCGTCTACGATACGCTTTATGAATACAAATATCTGAAGAAACCCGCAGCACTTGAACCCGACTTGGCAGCAGGCATGCCAACCATTTCAAAAGACGGGCTCACCTACACCTTTAAAATCAAAAAAGGGGTTCATTTCATCAATGACCCGGCATTTCCAAATGATAAAGGTCGTGAAGTCACCGCAAAGGACTTTGTCTACTCAATTGAGCGAAACTTTGATCCGAAAAATCACTCCCAAGGTGAATGGCTCTGGCAGGGCAAAATTGTCGGCATGGATCAATGGGCAAAAGACGGGGCTGATTACAGTAAACCCGTTGCCGGGCTTAAAGCCTTAAACCGATATACCATCCAAATTAAACTGACACAACCATATCCGCAGCTTATGTATTCTTTAGCCATGGGATTCTCAGCCATTGTGCCTAAAGAAGCCGTTCAAAAATATGGTCGCCTGTTTGGCACCCATCCGGTTGGTAGTGGCCCTTATGAATTGGTATCAACCAATAGCACCAAAACCGTTCTGATTAAAAATCCCAATTATCGTCATGAAGTATTTAACCTCAAAAAAGCAGGTTTTAATCCGGCAATCCAAAGTGGTCTTGGGCTAAAAGAGCTCAACGGTAAAACACTCCCGATCATCCCACGAGTTGAAGTCTACTGGTTTAAAGAACATTCGGCACTTTGGAATTCCTTCACCAAAGGCAATGAAATTGTGAATGCAGGCTTAAGTAATGACCAAATGGATCAGGTATTAGCTTCAAAAAATCCCGTCAAACTCAAGCCTGAATATGCGAAAAAATATTTTTATCGAAGTGCACGCGAAGCTGGTTTTGTATATAACTTATTCAACTTTGATAACCAATACTTCGGTTATTCAAAAAACCCCAAAACGAATGCTGAAAACAAAGCACTACGTTGCGCTATTATCAAATCCTATGACTGGCCACAACAAATCAGACGTTTTTATTTAGGTATCGGCCATGCCTACCCTGGATTTATTGTTCCCGGAACAGATGGTTTTGATCCAAATATGGATAAGAGCTCAATACATCAGGATATTAGCGGTGCGAAAAAACTCCTCAAGGAATACGGGTGGAACGCTCATAATCTGCCTGTTTTATATTATCCGGCCGTTTCCAGTGTGCTCTATCGCCAGTTCTACGAAGAGTTCAGAGGCAATCTGATAAAAATCGGCTATCCGAAAAATAAAATCCGCTTTAAACCTTATGCCACCTTTGGTGACTTCTATCGTGCCGTGAGAAACCGTAAAACGCAGCTAGTTCCGATGGGATGGTTCCTTGATTACCCCGATGCACAGGATACCTTACAACTGTTTTATGGCCCATATAGCTCACCAGGCTCAAACAGTGCCAACTATAACAACCCTGAATATAACAAATTATTCAAAAAAGCATCGGCCATGCAGCCAAGCCCTGAACGCACCAAAATCTACAAAAAACTTAACCAGATCCTGGTCAATGACTGTGTCGGCATGGGTTCATTCTCTCAAACCGACATTATACTATGGCACAAAAACGTGGTCATGTGGCCCCTTAACCATTTTATCGGCAACAACTTTAAATATGTCGATATCAAATAGGTAAATCATGGAGACATTACGATATTGTTTGCGGAAGCTGGTCTACAGCTTCCCTCTTTTATTCGGTGTTACGTTAATCAGCTTTATTTTGATGGTCTATTTCGGACCGGATAAAACCTATGATTTGCTGGGCCGAAATCCGACAGCGGCTCAAATCGCCGCGATTCACCATCAACTCGGATACGATCAACCATTTTGGTTACGCTATCTTGAATACTTAAAACAAGTTTTCACATTTAATTTTGGTTACTCTGATTCAAGTGGCGAACAGGTCACATCAATTCTTCGAAGAACAATTCCTATTTCACTGGAACTGGGTCTGCCCGGGTTCATTTTAGGAAATATTATTAGCTTAGGTTTAGGGTTATTTGCAGCACTTCACCGCGGCAAATGGCTCGATAAATTGATCATGTCTTCATCCGTTGTAGGGATGAGCATCTCCTACATCATCATTATTATCGCGCTACAGCTTATTTTCTGTTCCAGTTATGGACTTAATCTGTTCCCGGTTTATGGATGGGATGTCCACTCTTTTTCCAGCTATCTACACTATGTCACGGTGCCGACACTATGCTCTATTTTTGTCTCTATCGGATACAGCACCCGATTCTATCGTGCCATTCTGGTTGAAGAGATGACCAAAGACCATATTCGAACCGCCAAAGCGTTTGGTCACTCTCAAGGGCGAATTCTTATCAAACACGTTCTGAAAAACTCGCTGATCCCAATCATTACCCGGATTATCTTCTCGATCCCATTTGTACTGGTTGGTGGTTCGCTGCTTCTTGAAAGTTATTTTGGAATTCCAGGCGTCGGTTTGGTGACCTACAACGCAATCACAACCGGTGACTTACCCATCGTCAAAGCGGTTATTACATTAGTAACCCTCCTCTTTATTGTCGTTGTGAGTGTCGTTGATGTGATCTACAAAATGGTCGATCCACGCATCTCATTGAAATAGAGGTTTCTATGACAGATATGATTCAAAATACTGCGCTTAACGCTCCAGAGAAACGTGAATCTTTATGGAGCAAGGCGTTTAAAAAATTTACGCATGATCGCATTGGCATGATCAGCCTCTTCGTCGTCGGCATTTATTTCGTTATCGCCCTTTTGGTTTGGTTCGGACTGATTGGCCAAAACTGGGATCAAATGATGACCAGTGGCTATCAGGGACCAAGCGCAGCACACTGGTTTGGCACCAACATCAACGGACAGGATATATTTGAGCGAGCCATCTACAGCACGAAGACCGCTTTTGAAGTCGGAATCATTGTTGCCCTTTGTGCGACAACACTTGGAGGACTGGCAGGCGCTGTTTCGGGATATTTCTCAGGTGGCTTTGTCGACGAAATTGTTCTGTGGATCATGAACAGCCTCGACTGTATTCCTTACTTTTTATTAGTTGCAGCAATTGCAATCGCCATGCCTGACAACCCGTATTCGATGCATATTGCCATGACGATAACCTTCTGGACGGGAACGGCCCGGGTTATCCGTGGCGAGGTGATTAAACTGAAAAATATGGAATTTACAGAGGCAGCCCACGCATTAGGGGTGCCCACCTATAAAATTATCTTTAAACATCTGCTCCCCAATACATCCCATCTGCTCCTTGTTGATATGACGCTTCTGTTTATCACAGCCATTAAGAGTGAAGTTATCTTAAGTTTCTTAGGCCTTGGGATCAAAAGCGGTATCAGTTGGGGATTAATGCTAGCTGAAGCAAGTACAGAAGTATCATCTGGCCACTTCTGTAATTTCTTTGCAGCATCAGGACTTCTGTTTGTATTGGTTCTGGCATTCAATATGTTTTCTGATTCGCTGCAGGACGCGCTGGATCCAAGGAGTGTGTCATAATGAAACAAGCTGTATCAAATCAACCTTTACTCAAAGTTGAAAATCTCACCGTTGAATTTAACACCGATAAAGGGATTACCCGGGCGATTAATGGTATCAGCTTCAATGTGATGCCAGGTGAAACATTAGCCATCGTCGGTGAGTCAGGATGCGGTAAATCCGTGAGTTCGCTGGCTGTGATGGGGCTTATTCCTTCACCGCCGGGGAACATCGTCGACGGACGCATTGAATTTGACGGCAACGATTTACTCTCGCTGAGCGAAAAAGAATATCGGAATATCCGGGGCAATGATATTTCAATGATCTTTCAGGAGCCGATGACCGCTCTAAACCCGGTATTAAAAATCAAAACACAGATGATTGATGTCATCCGTAACCATAACAAGCTCAGCAAAAAACAAGCTCTTGCAAAAGCGATCGAGATGTTACGTAAAGTGGGCATCCCTTCTCCTGAAAAACGTGTTCATGTATACCCGCATGAACTTTCAGGTGGAATGCGTCAACGTGTCATGATTGCAATGGCCCTCTCCTGTAGCCCCAAACTACTTTTAGCCGATGAACCGACCACCGCTCTGGATGTCACAATTCAGGCCCAGGTCATGCGTGAATTAGTCCGCTTAAAAGAAGAAATGAACATGTCGGTTATTCTGGTCACTCATGATCTTGGCGTCGTGGCCGAATCATGTCAGCGTGTTGTAGTAATGTATTGCGGTGAAATTGTGGAACAAGGGTCTGTTGAAACAATTTTTGCATCCCCCAAACATCCATATACCAAAGGCTTATTACAATCGATTCCTATTGTCCGTGAGAAAAAAGTTACTCGTCTGCCAACCATCGAGGGGGTTGTTCCTGATCTGTTTAACTTACCTGCCGGGTGCCGGTTTGCAGATCGGTGCCCTAAAGCAAGTGAACGATGTCATCAATCGTCACCGACTTTGCAAGAAGTCCCTCTCGAAAATCATCTTCCAACAGCGCCTTTAGGTCATCAGGTCGCTTGTTTTAATGCATTGGAGCAGGTAACGGCATGAGAGAAATTTCATCTAATCAAACAGCTTCATCTGACAAGGATGTACTACTAGAAGTAAACCACCTGAAAAAACAATTTATTTTTGGGAAAAGCTTTTTCAAGCGCAATAAAGCCGTTTGTACAGCCGTCGATGATGTCAGTTTTAAAATCCATAAAGGGAAAACACTTGGAATTGTTGGTGAATCAGGGTGTGGTAAATCAACATTAGGGCGTTGCATTTTACGGCTCATCGAACCATCTGAAGGTGAAATTAAAATAGATGGTGATGATATCGTCAGCATGAATGCCAAAACCCTCAAATGCATGCGAAAAGACATGCAAATGATCTTTCAGGACCCATTTGCATCGTTAAACCCGCGAATGACAATTCACGATATTTTACGCGAACCACTGGATACCCATCGGATTGGAACGGTTAAAGAGCGAGAAGAAAAAATTGCCAGCGTGATGAAAATTGTCGGGTTGAGACCTCAGGTTCTTAATCGCTACCCTCATGAATTCTCCGGGGGGCAACGTCAACGGGTAGGAATCGCACGGGCTTTAGTTCTGGAACCCAAGCTCATTATTGCCGATGAGCCGGTATCGGCCCTTGATGTATCTGTTCAGGCTCAGGTGCTGAATCTGATCGCCGAATTACAAGAAACCAAAGGCATCTCATTCTTATTTATCGCTCACGATCTGGCCGTTGTACAACATATTTGTAATGAAGTCGCTGTCATGTATTTAGGACGAATTGTTGAAAAAGCCCCGGCAGAAGAACTCTACAGCAACCCTAAACATCCATATACGCAATCGTTACTATCGGCTATTCCGGTACCCGACCCAACGGCTAAATCCAACGCGGTTATTCTCAAAGGAGAAATACCTTCACCACTTAATCCTCCTAGTGGATGTACATTTCATACCCGCTGTCCTCACGCCAGTGAAGCGTGTAGTCAAAATGAACCCAGACTAAACAACTACGGCAAAGACGCAGGCGAACACTGGATTGCCTGTCATCTGTATGAATAATCTTCTAAAACACAACAGATAAAAGGTAAAAACGGCATCATCTGATGCCGTTTTTATCATGATATTTAACCTACCATTCAGATATTTTCAGATAATCCTAAAACATCCTGCATATCAAACAATCCACTCTCTTTTTCAGACAGCCAGAGCGCAGCTCGTACCGCGCCTTTCGCAAAAGTCATGCGGCTCGAAGCTTTGTGGGTAATTTCAATACGCTCACCAATATCTGCAAACATCGCCGTGTGTTCACCCACCAGATCACCGGCACGAATACTGGAAAAACCAATGGTCTGACGATCCCGCTCACCGGTATAACCCTCACGGCCATGAACGGCGACTTTACTTAAATCCCGCCCTAATGTTTGAGCAATCACTTCACCCATTGCTAAAGCAGTCCCTGATGGTGCATCCACTTTATGACGATGATGACCTTCAATAATTTCAATATCGGTATAATCGCCCATAACACGGGAAGCCATTTTCAACAATTGCAGCAACACATTGACCCCGACACTCATATTCGGCGCCATCACAATCGACATCGATTCACTAGCAGATTGGATCTGCGCTTTTTGTGCTTCACTAAAACCAGTCGTTCCAATCACAATTTTCTTGCCATGACTTTTTGCCCAGTCAATATTTGTCATTGTCACTTCAGGGCGGGTAAAATCAATAATGACATCAATATCATCACAAACATCATCCAGATTATCGACAATGGACAGCTGACCTTTGCCTAATCCGGCTAATTCATTCGCATTCAGACCAATCACATCAGAACCGGAGCGTTCAATGGCACCACCTAACACGGTATTCTCATTCTCAATAACCGCTTCTTGTAAAACTTGTCCCATGCGGCCATTACAACCCACAATCGCGATGCGCACCTGCGCCATAACTTTCTCCTTAGATATCTAACACCAGCGAAACCGCCATGCCCCTAAAATTAAACAAACAAATGTAAAAACAACAACATATCCCAGGCCTAACCAATCATTCGGCTGCATTATTCCATAAATCATTTCCTGACGGGCAGAGCGAATAATCTGCGTCAGAGGCAACAAATCAGCACACCATTTAAGCCAATGAGGCGCACCTTCCAATGAAAACCAGACCTGCGATAAAAACATCATGGGCCAGGTAATAATATTAACCAGCCCCGACGTAAACTCTTCACTTTCACTGCGGCTAGCAATCAAAAGCCCCAGGCTAATCATCGATGCAGCACCAAGCATAAAAATGCAAAATAACAGCAAAACATTACCGCGTACCGTTAAGTGAAACAATAGCTGACAGGCAATAAACAATAAAACCGTCACGCTCATAATCAATGCCAGTCTAGAACCGACCTGAGCGATAAGAAACTCTAAAGTGCGAACCGGCGTTGCACTCAGGCGCTTCAATACGCCATTCTTACGATAACGGACTATGGCATAACCAACCCCCCATAACCCGCTGAACATCACATTCATGCCTAAAATTCCCGGTAAGAACCATTCAACATACCGGACAGGTTTTGCGTCTAACCTAGACCGGACTAAAGGCGTATGAATCACCGATAAAAGCACTTTTTCAGCCATAAAGCTTGTCGGCGACTCAGGGTTCACCCAATACCGGTTATGCAGCGGATCGACAACTAAGTCTAACTGATAATGGCCAAGCCGCTGCTGGGCCTGTGCAATTCCACGATAATGATTAAAGTCAATATAGGGCATCTTCCAGAGCGGTTTCCACACCGCCACCTGGCTTGTCTGAGTCGCACGACCAATAACCCCGATACGATACTGAACCTGCCCCTGCCCTGAAAAAAAGACGGAAAATCCGGCGACTAAAGCAATGGGGAAAAACAGATTCCAGGCAAGAGAACTTCTATCCCGAATAACTTCCAGATTCCGGGCATGAAAAATTGCCCACATCCGTTTTAACATGCTAACTCCTCAGACTTCGACCCGTCAGGGTCAAAAATAGATCATCCAGATCAGGACGCTGAACCTGTATTTCAGAATGATTCAGACCTGCGTGTTTGAGCTGATCGATTTGCCGGTCCACCTCAAGCGTTTTCCAGCGACACCAGCCATACCGGCTTTCCGATTCAATCTCCAGTTGCTGTAGCAAAGATTGATAGTCGGCACTCACACTTAAATATGTCCCGGGGAGATATTGATCTAATAATGCTTTGGGGGTATCCAACGCAATCATTTTACCGCGATCTAAAATACCGATCTCTTCACAAAGATAATGTGCTTCATCCATGTAATGCGTTGTCAGCAGAATCGTTTTACCCTGCCCTTTAATTGATTCAATCAATTCCCAAAAACTCATTCGCGCCTGGGGATCTAAGCCGGTCGTCGGCTCATCAAGGAACAATAGTTGAGGGTCATTGACCAATGCAATCGCCAGCAATAAACGCTGCCGTTGCCCACCAGATAAATGTCTTGTATCACGCTGGCTCAACTGGGTTAATGAAAAACGTTCTAATAACTCATCAATTGAAAGCGAATTAGGGTAGAGGCTGGCAAATAGCATCAGATTTTCACGAACGGTCAAACGCTCCTGCAACGCCGTATTCTGGAATAAAATACCAATTGACTTCTGAAAACTAGATTGACGAAGCTCACCGTTGAAAAGTATGTCACCACTATCTGGCTCCAGAACACCTTCAAGCATTTCGATCGTTGTCGTTTTCCCGGCACCATTAGGGCCTAATAAACCAAAACAGCGTCCACGATATAATTCAAAGTTAAGATGATCCACCACTAACTTTTCATCAAATTGCTTGGTCAATTGATGAACTTTCAAGATTTCTGACATCTTCTCTCCTGTGTCTGAGACCCATTTATCAATCAGGGTATACAAAAACAAACGAATTAAATCTCAAGATGTGATCAGCTGAAAAAGCAGCTACTTATCAGCATATCAGAAGCTTAGGAATAAAATGCCCGAATTATCATATTTCGATAATTTGCATGAATCACTTGAAGAACATTTCCTACTGGAGAAGAGCGAAAAGGTAAGGCAGGTAAAAGGGATGGGTCAGATGACCCATCCCTGATAGAAGATATGATTTAAGCGAATTACAGTACGCCTAAAAGTTCAACTTCAAAAACCAAAGCTGAATAAGGTGCAATGGCGGCACCTGCGCCCTGAGCGCCATAACCGAGATCCTCTGGAATATAAAGTTTCCATTTATCGCCCACTTTCATATTCTGCAAAGCTTCAGTCCAGCCTTTGATAACGCCATTAACCGGGAATTCAATCGGTTCACCCCGTTTAACAGAACTGTCAAATACGGTTCCGTCAACCAGTGTTCCATGATAATGAACACGGACTTTATCCGATGCCCCGGGGGTTGCACCATCACCGGATTCAATCACTTCATACTGCAAACCGCTTTCAGTCACCTGAACTTCTGCACGCTCAGCATTTTTCTGCAAAAAGGCTTCACCAGCGCTCTTATTATCTTTATGTTGCTCAGCCTGTTTAGCTTCAATTTTCGCAGTGATTTGCTCAAATGCAGCTGCAATCAGAGATTCATCAACAGCGGCTGGCGCACCGGTCATGACATCACGGATCCCGTTCAGCATAGCTTCTACATCCAGTCCGTCAAATGCAGCCTGTTTGATCTGCTCACCAATCTGTTTGCCATAGCCATAACTTGCCTGGGCTTCAACGCTGCTATATTGCTCGCTCATTCACCTTTCCTTTCTTAACGCATCAAAAGCGCATCAGCCTAACAGAATTAGCCACTAAATGCGCCCTTTATTCCACACGATTCACTGAATGAAACCGAAACATCGCTTTGAGCGAATGCGCATAACGGTCCGGGGTATGCTCCCCCAGAAAGCCCAACTTCCAGTTCGTTTCAATAAATCGCGACACGGAGCTTTGATCCAACATCTGATGGTCAACATAATTTTGTTTCGCCCATGTTGAAACCACCAGAAATGGTAACCGGGGCCCATAGCCTGTCCCTGTCATCATTTTGGGTGCAGCAGGCGGTGTGACATGATCATACCAGCCATTCGAATTACTCCAGACAAGCATCACCGCAGTTGATGGCCATTGAGCACTCTGTCTTAACGACGAAATCAGATGGACTAAAAAGGACTGCTCATCTAAAGGCGATGAATTTCCGACATGACCATTTTGTGCTGCTTTGGGGATCACAAAACTCACAGCCGGAAGCTGATGATGCCGCAATACTTTCCAAAACCAACTCAGATCATACTGGTGGTTTGCAATGCCATTACGCCCGACTTCAGCAACAGAGCGCGGTGCTAAATGATGTGGATTCGCGGTACTTTTAAAATACTGGAATGGATCATTGAGCGGATTATAATCCTTCACTAACGAGCCCATCTGGTTCATTGAGCGTGAATGAAACATTGCCCGCCCAGCTTTATCCCAACCACTGGGTTTAAACCCACCAATAAAAACACCCCATCGAACATGATGCTGATTCAATAAATCCCCCATATTTTTGCGCATTAAATGAACTCTAAAACGCCCATGACTGGCATCATCATATAATGGCGGATCATTATCAATCAGCAAATCACGATAGCTCACCCCCGGTAACCGTTTTGGCATCACGCCCAGTGTTGTGCCCGCAATCAAATCGATTAATCCCCCCGCAGACGTTGCATAATCGCTGGCAAAAAAATGATCGGCCATCGCGCCATGCTGGGCATACTCCCACAGCGCATGAACCGTATTGCCATCGTAATACCCCATCACCGAATTAGGGAAACAACCGTCATCATTAATCGTATTCGGCCCTTCATTCTCCTGCCAGATAAACATATTATTCTTGCCATCGTTATAGGCACGGCGTTGGGCAATCGAGCCATATCCCAGATCACAAGTCGGCTCTCCGGGAGACATTCGATAAGGATTCGACAAATTGGGATTATGATTTAATAATGCAGACGTAAACCCATCGACAGTCGGAGTCTTTGCCAACGCATGAAAAGCCGTCTCTCCCGGACGATTTTCAGCCGTCGGATAATGACCGAAATAGCGATCAAAGCTTTGATCCTGAAGCATCACCACGACTAAATGATGAATAGGAGTTGAAGGATGATAGGTTACAGCCCTAGCTGACACGCTAACACACGCTAAAAGTGCCAATATCAATAATTGTTTAATATCCGCCATGTTTTCCTGATCCAAAGAAATCGAATTGATAATGCCTGACAAAAGGTTTCCACCAGGGATAGACCCCCGGCCCAGCCTGATTGACCAGAAACAATCCGTTCTGGCTCGCGGGTGCATAATAATTTGTGAGCAGATAATGACCAGGACCATCTAACTTAATATTTCGTCCGTAATGCGGTCCACCTTGAGCAACCATTGGCAGATAATCGGCTTCATAGCGCCAGTTCGTCCCTGGTTTTGTTAACACAAAATGGATTTTAAGGCCGGGGATCCAGGCCGTCGCAGGAAATCCCTGAGGATTACCAGGCAAAGCATGCACATCGGTTTCCAGATGAATATCAGCATGCATCATATGAGCCCCCGGCAATTTAGGGGACATGATAATTCCCTGAATATAGCTGGCTCCGACTTTCATCCCGTGGATCCCGACATCGGGCCCAAAAACCACATCCATGGCCTGACTATAAAAACTGAACAGTAATAGCCCGAATATCAAATGTCTCATGATGTCGCTCCTTTAACAATTTGCCCTTGCGGAGTCAGGGTAAACTGATACGTTAACGTAAACGGTTTCCACCACGGAGCAACACCAGTTGCCTTATCGATATGGCGATAAAAACCATTCACAACCGGTGGTTGATAATGAATTTTCCATTGATAATGGCCCGGCCCTTGCAATTGAACCTGAGTACCATACTCGGGACCTGTCACCGTCAGACGCATCGGGCCGACCCAATGCTCATGCCATGCACTCCCGGCTTTAATAAGCTTGAAATCAACCTGACAAAAAGGAATAAAATCATTGGTAATAAACCCATTGGGGTTATAGGCTTGCGCGATAGGTCGACTCCATAACACCCAGTGTAAATTCTCCCGGCGCACTCCGCTGGATAAATTCATACCATCCTGAGCCAGCTGCCCTAACATCACATTATGAATGGTTGATTGAGCCCAAGTCACCGCACTTAAGCACCACAACCCCATCGATAAAATCAGACAAAAAATTCTCATAAACCAATCCACACGAATGACCAGCCCGGGAAAATGCTCCAGAGCGTAGCCATTATCAGTAATACCCCGCCACAAACCCACAATAAGGCACACAATAAGGCTTCTTTCAAAGGAAGTGAATTTACTTTCAAATACCGATACGCACTACTCAAATTGAATAGCAAAGCAAGCCCCAAAAGTCCCAGCTCAATAGCCATAACCGATTGACCCATGGCCTCTTTTAGAGAGCCGAAAAGCGTACTTCCCAACCCCAACAAAATACAAAGCATGGCCAGTGGAGCAAATTGATAACCAAATTCACTGATACAAGTAAGCCAGGGTTTTCGTTTAATACGCTGAAATAACATGCCACCCAAAACTGAAAGACCTGCCAGAGGTAAAGCTAAAAGCAATGCCATACCAATCATAAAGGCACCAATCGATATAAAATCAAGCCAGAGATAATGCTGCCCTAATGCTGAATTTTGATCCATCAACCACATCGGGCCTTGCTGCAACCAGCCATACCAGCCATGAGCTAAGGCAAAATGCCCCAAAGACTGGCGAAACCCGACGAATAACGGAGAACTGCTCCAGACAAACCCGGCAACCGCTAACCCCGGGGCCAGAAAAATAAACAACAACTCCGTCAGACAGGGCGCATGATGATCAATCGCCACAATTTCATGGCCAAAGTCTCTTAGCTCAATATGCAACCCCCCTCGAGAATGTGGTTTGACACAACGCGCACATTTGATGCAGTGTCTGGATGTTTGTTTACTGCGAAGTTCAATACTGGTCGGACATAACCCCTGCTCACGATAGCCTTCAACCAGCTCTCCAGCAGATAAAGATGTCTTTTTAGTGGCAACATTAAGGATCCCCAACCTTGAAAAAACACCTAAGACGGAGCCAATAGGACACAAATGTCGACACCAAACCCGTCGTTTCTGCCCGACACGGCTCCCGAACATCAGACCGCATCCCATAGCTAATGCAAAAATAATCGAGAACAGTAATAAGGCTGAATGAAGATCATCACGAACATCCAGTGTCTGTGCCCAGATAGTCACCCAGGTAAAACTCAGAGCGGTGGCCAGTGGATGCCTTAAAAATTTAGGGAAAGAGCAACTTACACCCAACCGGCTAAACCATTCACTCATTGCACCCAATGGGCAAAGCATGCCACACCAGAAACGCCCCACCAGCAAAACTGACAGTAGCGTCCCGGGATACCAGATACCCCACAAGACCCACTCACTAAATAATTGACTGTTATTCCAGGGGGTTTGCCAGTGATATCGCGGTGCAGATTGAAATAAGGGGAAAACCAACAAAGCCGCTAATCCAGCTAACATCAAAACCTGTAAATAAGGACTGATTCGTGCCACTTTAAGTAGTCCATACGTTAACCACTTTTCATGACGACGGCGATCAATAGAAATCATGCTGACCTCAACAACATACGAGACAGGCACCGGCCTGCCCCGTATACGGACATCTAAAATCAGGACTGAACTTCACCTGTTTTGGCATTCAAAAAGATAGGACGAGCTTTCGGTCCATCTTTGAAATCAAACATATGATTCAGTACACCTGCATGTGCGTCCATCGATTCTTTCAGTCGGCCTAAGTGCCAGTTATCTTCGATAAAGCGAATAATCGAACTTTGATCGGTCAACGTATGGTCCACAAAATTCTGACGGGCATAAGGCGAGATCACCAGTAACGGTAACCGGGGACCGAAACCATGACGACCGGTTTGCTTGGCAAAGAAGTTCTTCGGTGGCATGACATGGTCATAGTAACCGT
Source organism: Candidatus Celerinatantimonas neptuna (assembly GCA_911810475.1). Lineage (NCBI taxonomy): Bacteria > Pseudomonadati > Pseudomonadota > Gammaproteobacteria > Celerinatantimonadaceae > Celerinatantimonas > Candidatus Celerinatantimonas neptuna. The sequence continues at coordinate 2,891,738 of OU461276.1, read as the reverse complement.
CTGAATCATCATAAGAGATAATAATGGCCGTATTCTTCCAGGTTGGAAGTTTTTCCAGATGATTGATCGTTTTCACCAGAAAACGTTGTTCATCCAAAGGATTCGAATAACCGGCATGACCATCTTCATACCCTTTGGCTTTCAGGAAGCTGACCGCCGGAAGATGCCCATTATCCGCTGCTTTCCAGAAAGTTTTCAGACTATATTGGTGATTTGCCTGATCTGTCGACCCAACCATCGCAATTGAGCTGGGTGCCAAATGATGAGGGTTTGCCGTTGATTTGAAGTACTGGAACGGTTCATGATGAGGAATATAATCATGTTTTACGCCACCAAACACATTGGTACTCTTAGCACCACAACGCGCCACGCCATCATGAACAGATGTCGGATCAAAGCCCCCTTCAAACCAACCCCAGGTTACCTGACGGGCATTCATCAGATTACCGATATTTTTACCAGTCAGATAGATTAATCCGTTAATCACCGATGTGGCTAACTCAGAACCTTTGGCTTTTTCAACATTTTTATATGAACAGTCATCAAATCGTGGATCAATATCACTGACCAAGTTCCCATCTTTAATCCCTGGAGTATTCGCTGGTAACGCTGTAGACGTGCGACCAGCCACCAGGTTCAATGCACCCGGTGTTGATGGCCCGAAAATCGTACCGTATGAATTATCGCTCATCGCAAAATTCTGCGCATAGTTCCATAATGCTGTGACCGTATTTCCATCATAGTAGCCCATCACCTGACGCTGACATTGTCTAGAACTCTTGTTCCCGGTTGCGCTAACAAACTGATTCACCAAGCCACCATTGTAGGCATCCTGTTCAGCTTCATAACCATGGTCCTGATCACAAGGTTCCTGATTGCGGGCCATTCTGAACGGATTGTAACGATTGGGGTTTTCGGCCAACAGTTCATGCGTTAATCCATTGACAGCAGGTGTATTGGCCTTAGCATAAAATGCCGGTTCCCCTGGTGGATTTTTCGCGTGAGGATAGGTACCAAAATAATGATCAAATGAAATATTTTCCTGAAAAATCACAACAACATGTTTAATCGGCGTGGCTGTCTGATGTTTTTGAGTCCAGGCATCTGCCGTTTTAGTCTGCTGATCAGCACAGCCCTGCAGCATCAATGCCACAGAAATGCATAGAAGAGTTGGTTTTAAAAGCCTCATAATTGATATCCGTTAGAGTTAATGAGAAAACGAAATCAATCTATAGCTTCTAAGTGACCATGTTGTGACAAAAGTGTGAACAAGGTGCCTTAACAACTCAAAAAGTAATTAAATATCAATGAGAAGCATACTCATTTTTAAATATATTTAATTAACATAGATGAGTCATCTCTAGAAATAGATAACAAACATCCATTCCACCACCTTGAAATGGCTACAGAAACAAAGTCTTATCAAGAGCTGAGATAAATTAAGCGCGTTTGAGATCCAGAGTCTTAAGAAAAAACTGAACTTTAGATTCAAATCTCTAAAAGCCGGTATACCAGTAATATTGAGGTTTAAAAAATGAAGGAATTAAATCCCCCCGAATCATATAGATCCAAAAGGGGGATTGAAATACGTTATTTGGTCAGGTCGTCAAAAAACTTCTTTACACCATCAAAGAAGCCTTCAGAACGCGGTTTATGCTTTTTGCTCGATTTTCCCCCAAGGGATTCTTCAAGCTGTCGCAGCAATTCTTTTTGCTGTTCATTTAGACTCACCGGTGTTTCAACAACCACTTTACAGATCAAATCACCCACAACGCTGGAGCGAACAGACTTCACACCTTTACCACGAATTCGCAGCATGCGGCCAGTCTGTGTTTCTGTCGGAACTTTCAGTTTTACGCGACCATCAATCGTTGGAACTTCAATCTCACCGCCCAGAGCCGCCTGAGTAAAGCTAATCGGAACTTCACAATACAAATTATTTTCATCACGTGTAAAGATCGCATGTTCTTTTACATGGACCTGAACATACAGATCACCGGCTGGAGCACCATTTTCACCGGCTTCACCTTCACCTGATAAACGAATCCGATCACCTGTATCAACCCCGGCAGGGATCTTAACCGATAAGGTTTTACTTCGTTCATAACGGCCTTCCCCATGACATTTCGGACATGGATCACTAATAATCTGACCGCGGCCATGACATGTCGGACAAACCTGCTGAACAGCGAAGAAACCCTGACGCATCTGCACTTGTCCGGAACCATGACATGTCGGACATGTTTTAGGTTTCGAACCCGATTTTGCACCAGAACCATTACACTGTTCGCAATGAACCAACGTTGGTATCCGGATCTCTTTAGAGACGCCCCGAACCGCTTCTTCAAGCGTCAGTTCCATGTTATAGCGTAAATCGGCACCACGTTGAGGAGCCCGGCTTCCGCCGCCGCCACGACGACCACCACCGAAAATGTCACCAAAAACATCACCAAAAATATCGCCGAAATCAGCACCACCGCCATAACCACCCTGACCTGCGCCACGATTCGGATCAACACCAGCGTGACCGAATTGATCATAAGCCGCCCGTTTTTGAGGATCACTTAAGACCTCATAGGCTTCTTTTACTTCCTTAAATTTATCTTCAAGCGCTTTATCACCTTTAGTACGGTCCGGGTGATACTTCATCGCCATCCGTTTATATGCTTTTTTGATGTCTCGTTCGCCAGCGTCTTTACTCAGGCCGAGGACTTCGTAGTAATCTCGTTTCGACATAGTGATGTTTTAAGTGTTATTTACACGCAAACGGGCGCTGTTTATACAACGCCCGCATTCATAGAGAGAAAAAGTCAGGCGATATTATTTTTTATCATCGTTAACTTCTTCAAACTCCGCATCAACAACATCATCGCCACTGGCTGATTTCTGCTGTTGTCCCTGATCGCCACCTTCTGACTGAGATGCCTGAGCTTTCTGCTGAGCAATCTCCATCAACTTCTGAGAAGCTTCAATCAATGCCTGAACTTTCGCATCGATTTCTGCTTTGTCTTCCCCACGGGACGCACTTTCTAACTCGCTAACCGCAGTTTCAATTTTGCTCTTGTCGTCAGCAGCCAAAGCATCACCTGCTTCTTCAATCTGCTTACGGGTGCTATGAACCAATGCATCAGCCTGGTTACGAGCTGCAACTAACTCTTCAAATTTCTTATCATCGTCAGCATGTGCTTCGGCATCAGAAACCATTTTGCTTACTTCATCATCAGACAGACCAGAAGAAGCATGAATAGTAATCTGCTGTTCTTTACCAGTGTCTTTATCTTTCGCTGATACATGCAAGATACCATCAGCATCCACATCGAAAGTCACTTCAATCTGTGGCACACCGCGTTGTGCGGGACGAATACCTTCTAAGTTAAACTGGCCAAGTGATTTGTTATCACCGGCACGTTTACGTTCACCCTGCAGAACATGAACAGTCACCGCAGACTGATTATCATCAGCAGTTGAGAAAACCTGAGACTGTTTAGTTGGGATAGTCGTGTTTTTCTCGATGACTTTAGTCATCACACCGCCCATGGTTTCAATACCCAAAGACAGAGGCGTCACATCCAACAGCAATACGTCAGTTTTATCACCAGACAATACACCGCCTTGAATAGCAGCACCCATTGCCACAGCTTCATCAGGGTTCACATCTTTACGAGGTGTTTTATCAAAGAACTCGCTAACCACTTTCTGAACCAGAGGCATACGAGTCTGACCGCCAACCAAAATTACTTCATCAACTTCTGAAACGGATAAATCAGCGTCTTGCAATGCAATACGCATAGGTTCAAGAGATTTCTGAACCAAATCTTCAACCAGTGATTCAAGTTTCGCACGGGTAACTTTAATATTCAGATGCTTAGGACCTGTTGCATCAGCTGTGATGTATGGCAGGTTGACATCCGTTTGCTGTGCTGAAGACAGTTCAATTTTTGCTTTTTCAGCCGCTTCTTTCAAACGTTGCATTGCCAGCGGATCATTACGCAGGTCAACACCCTGTTCTTTATTGAATTCTTCAACCAGATAATTAATCAAACGGTTATCGAAATCTTCACCGCCTAAGTGAGTATCACCATTGGTTGCCAGTACTTCGAAAGTTTTTTCACCATCGACTTCATCAATTTCAATAATTGAAATATCGAAAGTACCACCACCGAGGTCATATACAGCAACTGTTGTATCACCTTTAACACTATCAACGCCGTAAGCGAATGCAGCAGCAGTTGGTTCGTTAATGATACGTTTAACATCTAACCCAGCAATTTTACCGGCATCTTTCGTTGCCTGACGCTGAGAATCGTTAAAGTAAGCAGGAACAGTAATAACCGCTTCAGTTATTTTCTCACCAAGATAATCTTCGGCAGTTTTTTTCATTTTTTTCAAGACTTCCGCAGAAATCTGAGGTGGTGCTTTTTTATCGTCTTTTACAGAAACCCAAGCGTCGCCATTATCTGCATTAACAATGTCAAACGGCATGATTTTAATATCACGCTGAACTTCATCATCGCCAAAACGACGACCGATTAAACGTTTAATCGCAAATAAAGTATTTTTAGGGTTAGTAATTGCCTGACGTTTTGCCGGCTGACCAACCAGTGTTTCACCATCATCGGTATAGGCAATAATCGACGGCGTTGTCCGATCACCTTCTGCGTTTTCAATGACCTTTGGCCGATCGCCATCTAAGATAGCGACACATGAGTTTGTGGTTCCCAGGTCGATACCAATAATTTTACCCATATTGATGTCTCCAAAATTCGGTACTAATTGACTTTGCAAATTAAGATGGGGCCCGGATTTTCCTTTTCAAGGGAAAATTTAAAAAATTTTTTAATCCGTTGAAATAAGGGCTTTCAAGCAGGCAAAAAAGCTAAAAAAAACGCTAAAAACCAGACTCAGAGGAAATAGAGCCACCAAATTTCAAATCTGCAAGCTTAGAATCGAATCCCTCCCCTTGCTATGACAAAATGATTCGTTGTTTGCTAAACAACTCACTCTGGGCAAAAATAGCGATAAAAAATTGTTTCTACATCCATTCTATTAGGAAGATTCCTATATTCCTTTCTACACTCAACAAAGATTCGCCATGTTTTACGCTGAGCGTCTTTTAATTAAAATGATTCCAGTTTTATCACGTCCATGAGTCGCTCAAAACGGCTGGATTATGCATTATTTGGTCGTTATTCGTTTATTTGAATTGTTATAGACAATACAAGAAAAAACCTATCTCTGGACTGAAGCAGAATCAGGTATTAATTCTACTCAACCCTTTCCAATAGGAGACTATCGTAGAACCTTAACTTGTTATAATTTTGCCGTTGGATCCCTTGATCGAAATCGTGATAAAAGGCAACTTCAGGTCTCTATCTCTGAATAACCTGCTCTTGTTCAAACCGTGTTATTTTAATGGCCGGCTTTAATTATCCTGGAATGTATAAGCAATCAGACCCGCGATTAGATCTACCATAAAGGTCACACAGCCACGATGTCGTGAATGTTCCATCTGAGCTATGTTTTTCAACTGTTCAAAGACGGTTTCTATGATAAATCGGATTCTTAACATGAGATTATCCCAGAGTTTTTAGATCCTGGGGGGCCTATTTTTGCGTTGACCCGTGACGAATTTGAGCTCACGTTCGTTTAGCTCTGTTTCTAACGATTTTGATATATATCCTTTGTCGCCGTACAACGTACCCAAAAGCCCATCAACCATTTCAGGAACTGGTGCTCTATCATGAGCAGATGGAGTTTAAAGCCATATAACCAACCCCTGTATCCTTTTCCTCGCATCGCTATATCTACAAACACTTTGTGCCTTGGAATACGTAAGTTACGATAGACTTTGTGGGTGGTAGAATCAACATAGGCCATGCCTGTTGGTTTTGCTTTTCGTTGGGTCAGGTGGGCACACAAGGGGACTCGCACTATCTGCATCAGTTTGAGCATTCCCGTATAACTGACCCAATCAGGAAATGCCCCGAGTCAGTACAGACACACCCGTTTGATGTAGAAACGTTTAAAATCACGAAAACCCGATTGATGAAAGGCAATGACGATAGTCATGACTTCACCCAGTGAAAGTCGACAAGGCTTAAACCACTTTCCTTTTCCACGCTCAAATCAATGGGCTTCCCATGCGGGTTTAAACTAGGTGTAAAAATCATCTACATACATTGACTCTCAATTATCCATGCCCTTGTCCTTTGTGTTCACCTTTTCTTTGGTCAGAAGAGCTGATCACAGCAAAGGTTTTTAGTTCCTCAATTTTCATTTTTCTTATACACAGCTCAGATTGGATATGTTTCACTTAAATATGGGATAAGAACAAGAACAATTATCGAACAAGCTACAGCCAGAACAATTGATTGAGGAGTGATGAGACTGCACAATCAATATGCCTTAAAAACACATCACTCAAAAACAGGCTATTTCAGCTTGGTCGATAACTCAGGAGACTTCTCATTTATTGTGACATTCAGATCTTTTAACAGACCGTCTTTAATCGAATACACACAGCCATGCACGGCTAATTTCTGGCCACGCTTCCAGGCTTCACGCACAATCGTTGTGTTGCAAACATTAGCGACCTGTTCAATCACATTCAGTTCGCACAGTTTATCGTAACGGTGTTCCATATTGTCGATAGCATCTAATTCATTGCGATACAATCGATACACATCACGAATATGGCGTAACCAGTTATCGATGAGCCCTAATTCACTCCCATCAACCGCTGCTTTCACCCCACCGCAACCATAATGCCCGGTCACCAGAATATGTTTAACTTTCAGGACTTCAACTGCAAATTGAATCACTGAAAGACAATTTAAATCCGTATGAACGACTAGATTGGCAATATTTCGGTGAACAAACACCTCACCCGGCATCAGGCCCATAATCTGATTCGCCGGGACACGGCTATCGGAACACCCAATCCATAAATACTCTGGCGTTTGCTGATCAACTAACTGCTCAAAAAAATCAGGCTGTTCTTGTTTAATGGCTTCAGCCCATTCTTCGTTATTATTAAAAATTCGTGCTAACTCGTTCATAAAACATCCATCATTAAAAAAATAATTAACGATTGACCTGATGATATCTCAAAGCAACCAGGCCAAAATGCCTGCTCTTAAATGCTTCTTTTTACCATCCGTTCGAACCAGCATACCCGAACAAAACCAATAGAAAAACCTTTGATTTGAAGCAAAAAATTTTACTGGTATCTCAAAAAATAAACAATTTTTAACAATTCGCCCACTATCAAAACAGAAGCCATAAAGATTGCTGCTGTTTGACACAAATTAACGAAGCGACTGATAGACATCTAAATTTGATTTTCCCCGGTCAGATAAGAAATCAAGCAGCTTCGCGGCATGCGTACTCACCAGACGCTCTACCGGGAAATCAACTTTTTTAACCACATTCAGGCATTCATTAAATCGCCCGATAGAAAAAGCAATATGTGCATCACTCCCCAGAGTAATATAAGCACCATAATCACGGGCAGCTTCTGCAATCGCCAAGCAATTAGGTTCACTCCCGCGACGAGAACTGATAAATGAAGAATTATTTAGTTCGACCAACACATGATTTTCAGCTGCCGCTTTAACAATCGCATCAATATCGATCGGGAAATTAGGATTCCCAGCATGGCCTATGACATCAATCTGCCCACGGCGAATCGCACTAACCATCGCCTCAGTATGCGTACTGGCATCACTTGGCGGAAAAACCGGCTCATGCAGACTACCAATCACCAAATCAAGTTGACTGAGAATAGGCTCAGGTACATCAATCTCACCACAACTATTACAAATATTGGCTTCGACCCCACGCAATACCCCCACACCGTCAATAATCCGGGGAACCACTTTTAAATTACCAAAATGCCATATATGAGGTGCTCCAGGCATACTCGATGCGTGATCAGTCATCGCTAATAAACGGATTCTGGCATATCGCGCAGCCTGAATATTCTCCTGAAGCGTACTATATGCATGGCCGCTGCTAATGGTATGCGTATGCGTATCTGTTTGAATCTCCATGAATTACAATCCTTTAAATTACAACAAGAAAAAATGGCAGGTCATTTTTGAGCATCACTTCACTTGCTACTACCAAACGAATTTTACAACTCAACTGCTTGGATCTTCCCGATGTGGATCAGGAAAATCAAGCGGCAAATTAGCTTGTTGAGAAGCAGGCGATTGTGAACGTTGATTGGCCTGTTGCAATGCCCGTAAATAACGTTTTTTACGATTATGAGCCAAACGTATGACATTTCGTTGTTGGAGGGGAGATAATTTAGTCCACTGAAAACGTTCCTCGCGGGTACGAAAACATCCACGACAATAGCCCTTTTCATCACATTGACACACGCCAATACAAGGGCTTTGTATAGGTAACATTTCAATCTGCTGCATAAGTATAAATTAGCGCATTTTTTACTCAATTGAAATGGTTAATACCCTGTTTGCAATTTCTAAGTTATCCTCAGCCTCTGAACAATCAATCCTCAAACAAACTTTGAACCAAATGAGGAGAACATCGTTTGTATTGCGGTGCAATTGATATTTTTTCCCCCAGAGCTGCGGCTGCATGCCAGGGCCACCTTGGATCGTAGAGAATTGTTCGCGCCAGAGCAATTGCATCGGCCTGTTCACTTTGCAACAGGCTCTCAGCTTGCTCAGGGCTTCGAATCAATCCCACCGTAATCACCGGCATATCAACCTGCTGCTTAATCGCTGCCGCAAATTTTTGCTGATAACCGATAGCCACAGGGATTTGCTGGTTCTCGCTCAGGCCGCCACTTGAAACATGAATAAAATCACATCCGCTTTGTTGCAATGCTTTAGCCAACTCAATACTCGATGGAAGATCCCATCCACCGTCTACCCAGTCTGTTGCAGAAATACGGACTCCAACCGGTTTCTTTTTAGGGAATATATCACGCACACCGCGAAATACCTCTAAAGTCAGCCGCATACGATTCTCTAATGTTCCGCCATATTCATCGTCACGCAAATTCGAGAGTGGCGATAAAAATTGATGAAGCAGATATCCATGAGCCGCATGTATCTCGATACCGTTCAAATCAAGTTTTTGTGCCCGTAATGCCGCGCTGATAAAAGCACTCTTCATCGCTTCAATATCGGCCAGAGTCATCGCAATTGGCGGATGATCTGTCCCCCTGAAAGGCATTTCAGAAGAAGAGATAGTCTGCCAGCCCAAATCATCCTCAGGAGCAATCTGCTCTCCCCCTTCCCATGATTTCGCACAGGACCCTTTTCGGCCAGCATGAGCAAGTTGAACAAACAATGGCATATCCGAATAAAGGCGGAGACTTTCAATGACCCGGTGCATCGCCTGCTCGGTTAAATCATCCCATAACCCTACATCGGCGTAACTAATACGACCATGCGGTTCTACAGCAGTTGCTTCGATAATTAACATACCTGCTGCCGACTGGGCTAAATTTCCTAAATGCTGAATATGCCAGTCAGTCATCTTGCCATGTTCAGCTGAATACATACACATTGGTGCTATAACAATTCGGTTTTTGAGTTCCAGTCCACCCAATTTAAGTGGTGTAAATAACTTAGCCATCATGCCACCTCATGCTTTTTCAGAATGAAAAAATAAGGATAACCACAACAGAGAATAAGAAGCAACACTAACATTGAGTGGCTGAATTTTATTCAAATAAAACGCTTTTTGGGCGCAGCGCAAGCTGCAAAAACCATCGCCAAACGTCAACACGCCCTTATCTCTGATCAAAAAAAGCAGCCATAGGCCGCTTTTCAACATCATACCTTTAACCAAGTATCATCAGTCACCCAATATACAGGTCAGCCATAACGTTGGTTCAGGTTCTGATACAACTAAACTCCAAAATACCCACTCAAAGCTTATATTCAGGCTTTAGCTTTTGAAATCATAACCATAGCCGGGCGAATCAATCGACCGTTTAATTCATAACCTTTTTGCATGACCGCGATCACGGTATTGGGATCCACCTCTTCACTTTCCTGCATACCCATCGCCTGATGTTTAGCCGGATCAAACGAGTCGCCTTGCGGATTCACTTCAACAATACCGAATTTTTCAACCGTACTAAGGAAAGAACGCAATGTCAGCTCGACCCCCTCAACCATTGGTTTAAGGATCTCATTTTCACCATCAGCAGCACCTAAAGCTCTTTCCAGATTATCAATCACTGGAAGTAACTCGCCGGCAAATTTTTCTAAAGCAAATTTATGGGCTTTATCAATATCCTGAGCACTACGACGACGGATATTATCAACCTCAGCTTTAGCGCGAATCACACCATCTTTTTGTGATTCGATCTGTTCATTGGCCTTGTCTAACTGGGCCTGTAATTGTTCAATTTTGGCATTCGCCTGAGTCAAAGCGTCATCCTGTCCGGCATCTTCAGCAGAACTGGTATCCGCCACATCCTCTGCTTTAACAGCATCAACAGCATCATTTTGCTGCTCATCTTGTTGAATCACATCTTCAACCGTCTCAGCTGATTCGACTGGTTGCTCAGTTGGGTTGTTTGGTTGCTCGCTCATGCACCACTCCGAAAAAATTAGCTTAATAATCCTTGACGCTTATTATGGGGATGATCTACGAGGATTCAACCCATCTTCAAACAAATCACCCGAACCACTAGTCATATACATGAATCGCAAGCTATAATCGCCACAGATTGCCTATCTATTTACTTACCATGAAAAAAATATTTCACACCGTTGGTTTAATCGGAAAGCCCAACCATGCTGGCGCGAGCCAAACGCTAAACCAGCTTCATTACTGGCTTCATCAGCAGGGATACCACCTGTTGGTTGAAGAAAGAGTCGCCAATCAACTACCGGTCTGTAACAGTGAAATTGCCAGCATGAGTGAGATAGGCAAGCATGCCGACTTAGCGATTGTCGTCGGCGGTGACGGAAATATGCTGGGTGCAGCCCGCGAATTTTGCGGTCATGATATCGCTGTTATTGGTGTAAACAGGGGGAATCTTGGCTTTCTCACCGACCTTCATCCTGACAACTTCAAAACACCTCTAAGTGCCGTATTAAAAGGTGAATTTATCACAGAGCACCGCTTCTTACTCGAAGCCCAGGTCATTCGTGATGGCAAACACCTGGGTGTTTACAAAGCAATGAATGAAATTGTTCTGCATCAGGGTAAAGTAGCCCATATGTTAGAGCTGGATGTATATATCAACGACCATTTTGTCATTGGTCTGCGCGCCGATGGACTTATTCTCGCCACACCAACCGGCTCTACGGCTTATTCACTCTCAGGTGGTGGCCCCATTTTAACCCCGGATCTTGAAGCCATTGCCATGGTACCTATGTATCCCCATACGCTGAGTTCCCGGCCAACCGTACTTAACGGCAACTCCGAAGTACGTATTAAAGTTGCACCTCAAAACCGCTCCGATATGCTCATCAGCTGTGACAGCCATATCCCCATCAATATTATTACCGGCGATGAAATTCTGATTCGTCAACATCCTGAACGGCTCCAACTAATTCATCCAACCAATTATCAATATTTTGAAGTACTCCGGAAAAAACTCGGATGGGGTAACCGCCTGTTCTAATCAAAGCTGATATGTAAAGTGGTTAAAAAATCCACGTAAAAACTTGTCATACAGTAAAAACAACTGTATATATATACAATATCCAGATGCCAAAGGGGTGTGTATATGTTAACCCAGCTCACCATTCAGAATTTTGCAATCGTTCGATTTCTAGAGCTTGATATGAACAGCGGGCTCACCACCATCACGGGTGAAACAGGTGCCGGAAAATCAATTGCCATCGATGCATTAGGGTTATGTCTGGGAGAGCGGGCAGAATCAGCCATGGTCCGCCCCGGCGAAGAAAAAGCCGACATATCGGCCCGCTTTGATATCCGCAACAACCTGGCGGCCAGGCAATGGCTGGACGACAATGAACTCGACACCGATGACGAATGCATTCTGCGCCGGGTCATCACCCATGAAGGCCGCTCTAAAGCTTATATTAACAGTACGCCGGTTCCAGTTAGCCAGCTTCGGATACTGGGGAGCCATTTAGTCAGCATTCACGGTCAGCATGCACACCTTGAACTTCTTAAGCCAGTTCGTCAACTGGCCATCATCGACGAATACGGCCATCATCAGGACCTAAAAAAACAAGTAAGCACAGACTATCAACAATGGCAAAACCTGCGCCATGAAAAAGAACGCCGGATCAGTCAGCAAAACGAACTGCAAGCACGTCGGCAATTATTGGAATACCAGGTTGACGAATTAGATAGGTTCAATCTACAACCCGATGAATACCAGCAACTTGAACAACAACATAAACGACTGGCAAACAGTTCAGAACTATTAACGACCTGCCAACAGCTTAGTCAAATGCTCTGTCAGGATGACGATGTAAACGTCATGGCCATGTTGCAACATGCAACCAGAAAACTCGCAGATCTTATTGAATATGAACCGGCACTGCAAGACACTTTCGACATGCTGCAAGAGGCCGTCATTCAGGTCGAAGAATCCGGGCTGCAACTCAGCCACACAGCTGACCAACTCGAAGTTGACCCACAACAATTTACCGAACTGGAAGAGCGTTTAAGCCAATGTCTCGATTTGGCCCGAAAACATCAGACATTTCCAGAACAACTGCCGCAGCTACATCAGGAACTTAGCGATGAACTCCGGCAGATTTCAGCTGATGATGCCCTGCTGGCCGGCATGGATGAACAAATAGGGCAAAGCTGGCAGGCCTACTGCCAACAGGCTGCTAAATTAAGTAAAGCACGGCAAAGGCAGGCCAAACAACTCAGTAAACTCTTAGAACAATCTATGCGTCAACTGAGTATGCCAAAAGCCCGCTGTCAGATACAGATAACCGAAGACACCGCCCACCCGGCCCCAGGTGGTTGGGATAAAGCCGAATTACTGGTCAGCACCAACCCTGGACAACCTTTGCAACCCATCAACAAAGTAGTTTCGGGAGGGGAATTATCACGTATTGGGCTGGCGATTCAGGTCATCAGTGCAGAACATATCCGGGTCCCTACCCTGATTTTCGATGAAGTAGATGTCGGTATTAGCGGCCCGACCGCCGCGGTTGTTGGCCATATGCTGCGCCAGCTGGGACAAACCAATCAAATCTTATGTGTGACCCATTTGCCACAGGTCGCCGGCAATGGACACCAGCAACTGCGAGTAAGCAAAAAACAACAACGCCAACATACAGAAACACTCATGGAATCGCTCACCGGCGAACAACGCATTGAAGAACTGGCTCGGCTACTTGCCGGTAACGAAGTAACCGAAATTGCTCTAGCCAATGCCAGAGAACTATTAGCTGATAGTAAAGACTAACTTCTGTAAAACAATGATCCAACAAACCTCACACCGGCATCAAAGCACTTGTGGTAAAAAGCTTTCATGTCGGTTATGTTCAGTATACTCAAGCTATAAACAAAATAGCGAATAATCCCGGCCTGTATTCTCACCAGTCTAAAAAGAGAGTTAAAAAATCAGCAATCATTCACACATAACCAACTGTTCATTAAAATCATCGTATTCTGGTAAATACAAATAGATGAACATCGACCCACACGCGATTGCGGCCTCCGGTAAACTCCGCAAAAAATCACACAACGCTATAAAAAACGACTCAATCCCAAAAACACTACTTCTTTTTTAGCCAGTCCTTGGTATGATGAGCAGCCTAGTTATAGAAGCAATGTAAGAAGATGATGCGCGCTCGATTAATCATATCGGCTGTACTAGCCACCACTCTCCTATCCGGCTGTTCGCTTTTAGATAAGCTGGTTTACAAAATTGATATTCCTCAGGGGAATTACATCGAGCAGCAAAATGTCGATCAACTTCGCATTGGAATGAGTCAGGCTCAGGTTAAATATGTCATGGGGACGCCAATGCTTGCTGACCCATTTACCCCTGACACATGGTATTACGTTTACCACCTGCAAAAAGGCAACGGCAAACTCACTCAGAAAAAACTGGTGGTTACCTTCAAAAAAGGCAAACTGGCCAGCATGAGTGGGGATTATCACCCCGGAGCCAATTTTAATGTGCCGATTAACCAAACAATTCAGGCCAAAGCCAGTTAATAGGTTCGGGCAAAGCCTTAAGGCTTTGCCCCGTCATTTAGCAAATTCAAAAGTGAGTTAATCAGTCATAAATGGGTTTAAGCCCTGCCACCTGTCACTTTATTTACTTGTCCACGTTTTGCCCGTTCGGCACGAATTTTACGCAGCTCTTTTGGGTCGGCCTGCAATGGTCTGTAAATTTCAATACGATCGCCTTCTTGCACCGGATCACTCAATTTTGCCGCCCGGCTAAAAATACCCACTTTTAATGGTTGTTCACGCAGTGCCGGGTGATATTGATAAAGACCAGACAGCTCAATGGCCTGCTCGATGGTTGTACCCTGCTCAACACTCAAAGATAATAGAGTCTGTTTTTGTGGCAGTGCATAAACCACCTCAATTAGCAATTCACTCATGAGATATAAACCTGCTTCGCTCGGTTAGAAAACGCCTGCACCATCGCCCCGGCAATTTCTTTAAATACCCGCCCAAATGCCATTGCAATCAACCGATTAGAAAATTCAAAATCCAGCTCTAAAATCACCTTACAGGCTCTAGCGTCCAGTGGCTGAAAATTCCAGGTCCCGGTGAGCTTTTTAAATGGCCCGTTCACCAAATCGATTTTAATTTTATGGTGAGGGAATAGCGTATTACAGGTCGTAAACTCATTGCGGATCCCCGCTTTGGCAACTTTCACCGTAGCTGTCATCTGTTCATCATCAGCACTGACAACCTGACTTCCGACACATCCCGGTAAAAACTCAGGATACGCATCCACATCATTGACTAATTGGTACATCTGCTCGGCACTAAAGCTGACCAAAGCACTACGTTGGATCTGAGGCATGAACACTCCTTAAGACAAATCAGCCCGATTTTATCATCAAAGCCGATAAACTCGAAGAATATCAGTTTTCTTACCTGCGAAGATGGGTATAATAGCGCCCCTATGGCTAAGAAAAATGCAAAAAAATCCGGCTCTAACACCATTGCCCTGAACAAAAAGGCCCGGCACGAATTTCATATCGAAGACAAATTCGAGGCTGGCTTAGAGTTGCAGGGATGGGAAGTTAAATCACTTCGGGCCGGTAAAGCAAATATCAGTGAAAGTTACATCATCATTCGTAATGGTGAGGCTTATCTGTTTGGTGCAACCATTCAACCGCTGAATGTTGCTTCAACACATGTTGTTGCAGACCCAACACGAACCCGTAAACTATTACTGAACAAACGTGAACTCCACAAACTGATCGGTTCGAGCGAGCGTCAGGGCTATACCATTGTTGCACTTGCCATGTACTGGAAACAGTCATGGGCAAAACTGGAGATTGGCCTGGCGAAAGGTAAAAAAGAACACGATAAACGTAGTGATATTAAAGATCGCGAATGGGAGCGAAATAAATCACGCGTGATGAAACATAGTTTACGCTAAATGGTCAAATATAGTGTGGTTAGATTAATTCAGCTAGTATCAACAAGCGAAGCTGTGTTAGACTGCCACCTAGACTCTGGGGCTGATTTAGGATTCGACAGGATCAATGAGGTCAGAGGAGCATGCCGAGGGGCGGTTGGCCTCGTAAAAAGCCGCAAAAAAATAGTCGCAAACGACGAAAACTACGCTTTAGCAGCTTAATAACCTGCTGAAAGCTCTCCTGCCCTAGCTTCAGCCTGAAAGACGGGGACTAACAGGGGATCAAACCAAATCAGGATCGCGTGGATGCTCCCGCTTGAGAGCTGAATCGTTAAACTCAATTCAAGCTAGCGTTAGTGTGGCGTGTTGGCCCGCAGCATTATCGCGAAATTAAAGGTCGACTAAGCATGTAGCGCCGCTGGGTGAGATGGTTCTGGACGCGGGTTCAAATCCCGCCAGCTCCACCAATTCAAGACCCACTGAACGTAGACAAATCAAAGGTTTACGACAGTGGGTCTACTATTTTACGACGCAAAAACCCCTTAATTTTGGCCCCAAAATGGCACGTTTATGTCACGTAGCCTGATTATTCCTTCCACTATATTAAAGTTATTCTCTCAACATCAATGGTCATTTTGCGCCCCATTGCTCTTAGGGCCTGATTTAATGTGTCGATTTTCGATGTATGTTTCAAATTCACAATACGATTAATAGACTGAGGACTTGTATTCATTCGTCGAGCCAGTTCGCTAGCTGTTATTCCATCATCAATCATTGCATTTAGAACCAATGTTTTAGACCAAATACTTGCAGGAACAGCTATAACAGGGCCATCTTTAGGATCTGATGGCATAGGAACTCGGCGCTTATATTCAAAATAAAGAGAAAGAGCATCCACCAGCGCCCCTCTTGCATTTTCTAATGCACCTTTATATGAAATATCATATGAAATAGCTTCTGGGATATCAGGAAATTGCACTAAAAAGCCGTTGCCATCTCGTGAAATATTGACTGGATAGTACATCTAATACTCACCTTTTTATAAAGCATGAAATAATTTAGATGACAATATTAACACTTAATGAAAACATTTTTGTTTAATTATATAACTCTAATAGTAAACAATTTTGTTTATTGGAAGGGGCCGCAGAACGCGGCCTGGGATGTGAGGATTGATGGTGGGAGACGATGGTTAATCGTCTTTAGGAAGGAAATTAAAAATTGTAAATAATCAGTTCCTCGGCATTTTTTCCCTTGCCACCGCCGATGGTGTAATGAATGCCAACAGTTTCCATTCGAAAGCCGTCGAACACTTTTCTGATGTCTGGGTGGTCATTAATGCTGATGATCATCTTCCCTTTAATCGAACCGGCTAATTGAGCCATCTGCTCATAGTGTTCGAATGGGAAATCAACCCCATAGCCGGCTGTTTGCCAATAGGGTGGATCCAGATAAAAAAGCGAATGTGGTCGGTCATACTTAGTGATACATTTTTGCCAATCAAGATGTTCAACAAATACTCTGGACAGACGTAAGTGGGCCTGACTCAGGTTCTCTTCAATACGCAATAAATTCAGATTGGGTGCTTTTGTCGTTGCTGTTCCGAATGTTCGATCATCCACTTTGGCTCCGAATCCCTGCTGCTGCAGATAATAAAACCGGGCAGCACGTTGAATATCAGTCAGGACATCAACCGGTGTTCCATTAAGCCATTCATACATCTGACGGCTAATCAGAGACCATTTGAACATTCGGATAAACTCTTCTAAATGGTTCTGAACGACCCGGTAGAGATTCACCAAATCGCTGTTGACGTCATTAATCACTTCAACCTTTGCAGGTTCTTTCATAAAGAACAGAGCTGCGCCACCAGCAAACGGTTCAACATAGCAGTCATGTGCAGGGAAATTAGGGATGATATGTCTGGCCAGACGACGCTTACCACCCTGCCACGAAAAAAACGGTTTACTCATAATGAGCCGATCCTTTTTTGATTTTAATTGAAATTTCGGATAGGCTTCCTGCGCCTTACGCGAGGCAGGAAGCCATAGGTTGGCTCACATGCTCAGTTCATGTGGGTTAACGTCAGGTTGGTGTTCGCGCACCAGCCTGTCGCCTCTTTTCTGTTTACGATTTGCCGTGATCACCGGTAATGTGCATGCTCATACCACGTTGCATTAACGACCATTCGATCGTCGCAATGCGCCACTTACCGTCTTCTTTATCCCCGAAGTCCGATAGTTTCAGATACCCTTCAGCCATAAGGGCTATAAAATCCGGGGCAGCCGCCATGGTAATATCAAGCACATCACTCCCCGCTTTTACCGATTTAGCTCGTGCGGCAGCAGCAGCTTCAGCCTCTGCTTTGTTGGGATATTCATAGAGAATTCGATACGCTGGTTCACCACTGCCCACGCTGATTTCGTCAGTCTTCCCGGTTTGGACATCGTGATAGGTGGCTACCACCCTCTGAGCATCATTGCGGCTGTTGAAACGGCATTGCCATGTTTTAACATGCTCTGGTCGAATGGTGACCACCGGAAGTGTTTTCCCGGAGGCCGTTTTCCCCGCGAGTCCCGTTGTAAAAATCAGATAGCCATTGGCAGGTTTCACCACCGCGCCATAGTGCTGTGCAATGCGGGTCAGCAATCCAATATCACTTTCATTCACCTGATCGATATGCTCAATCGTTTTATGGGCCATATCTGTACTGATTTTAGGGGTCAGATCATTCTCTTTCGCGATGGTCGTCACCAGATTTGATAACGTGATGTGATCAAAGCTGCGGGTTTTATGGCTCTGAATCGTGCCGGTTTGTCGACGATTATTCATCGGAGCAGCATTAGCCACGATTTGTAACTGCCGAGGTGGGCCGCTTAATGTCAATGAATCGACTATAAACTGTCCTTTGTTCACCAACGTTCCGTTAAATCCCAGCGAAAAATTCAGCACCGCACCTTTCGGTGGCGTCGAGTCTGATTTGGGCAAGGTGATCGAAATCGCCAGTCGATCCGATGTCTTCCCGGCATTATCTCGCAAATTCAGACTGATCAGATTTTGCCATATTTTATCGGTAATATCGGTGCCGTTGGCGGTCAGTGAAAACTGCGGCTGATACATCAGTCCCATAGCGAAGTTCCTTGTGCAACCGGCCTCGAAAGCACCGGCAATAGAATGGAAATCCCGGCGGGTAAAATAACACCGTAGCTGGCCAGTCCCGGATTCGCAGCATAAACATCAATCACTGCGCTTTCACGACCATAATAGTCATAACAAATCCGATCCAGCACGTCTCCATCACGGGTTTTGTAGATCGTCGCCATAAAAAATTAAATCCAGTTGAAACGTCTGAAAACGAGGTGTACCGCCCGACATGAAACCGGTATTAGTTTCAGTCACGCTTTTGATACACCAGTACCCCAGCTTGTCACCATCTCCGCTCATCATCAGCAGCGGCTGCCCCTTGTTGGCCAGATCAATCAGTTTCTGGATCTGACCTGTTCCCGTGTTTTGAAACATAGTCGCAATCTGACCGTTCAATGAACGGGTCGGGGCTGCCTTGCCTGTGTATTGCAAAATATCCCGTTTCCCTACACGTGGCTGGGCTTGCCAGCGCCATTCATGGGATCGCACCAGTTGCTGATACGTTGCGGTAGATACCGCAAAATTGAATCCCCCCAGGGACAGCATCGGTTGTGACATTTAGAACTCCGGCAAATCGTACAGGGCACTATCCAGGTGATCAGTCAGCGTCTGGTGAACCGCCTGACCGATATCTTCCGGGGACTGACCTGGTGCAGCATAAATGGTGATCCCGCCAACATTTTGTTGAACATGCACAGCCTGATGTTTCACGGATACCTTTTGAATAGCCGCCTGTGCCCGTTGTGCAGGGTCAGGGACGACCCTTGAAGCGGCAGTTGCTGATGAGGCTTGCTGCGTTGTGCCAATAGTCTCAATGGTTTTTCGGATATGAACCGATTTCGGGGACGGATCATGATGCCAGAATTTCAGCTTGCCGAACCAGTGTTTAACGTGACCGAAAACGGCTTGAATCCGGGCCATACCCCGATAAAAAATACCGCTGATCCGCTGCCAGAGATTCTGGAAATAATGCACCACATCATCCCATGCGGCTTTGATTGTGGGGCGTGGAGAAAAACTCAGAGCATGCTGAATATGATCAATGCCATGACTGAACCTGCTTTGAATGCCGGACCACAAATCACTGAAATAGGTTCTCACACCGTCCCAGTGACTGATTAACAATCCCAGTGGAATCCAGTTAAAAAAAGCTTGCTTAATCGATAGCCAACCATCACGGAACCAACCGACGATCCCGTTCAACAGATGACTGAAAAATCCTGTCACCCCATGCCAGGCTTTTTTTAATGACGCCATTGGGGACCAGCTCATAATGGATTTGAACAGATGAACTGTTTTCGGAAAATGCGACTGGATCCACTTATTAACCTTGCTGGAATGACGATAGAGTTCTACCAGCCCGATAATTAATAATCCGATTATCGTCACAATCAGACCGATCGGATTAGCCGACAGCACCAGATTGAAAGCAGCCATGGCGATTTTAGCAATGCCTAACGTTCTAGCGGCACTCATCAGACCAACCGTCATACTAACAATCCCCATCACCAGTTTTCCGGCCAGCAATGTCGCAACCGCCATGCCGACGGTATGCCATCCTCCGAAGAACTGGACAACATGATTAATTGTCTGGCCAAGATGAAAAAGGCCAATTGCAGCATCCTTGGCAGAATAAATAAGGCTTTTCATCATACTGACGATCTGCGCTTTATTCTTGCGGACAAACGCCCCGATTTGCAGACTCAGTTTGTTGATATCATCAGCCATTTCACCGCCAACAATCCCGGAGATTTCCTGCCATGTGCTGCGGATCACCAGCCGCAAATTCTTGAATGCATTCCCGTAGCGCTGCGCCCCAGCCCCGCCATGATTGGTTAACTGGTTAAAGCGTTGTTGAGACGCTAACAAACTATCCAGGCTTTTGTGGGTACTGCGGATATAGGTGACAACTTTATTCGCTTCCCCCCCGAATAACATGTCTGCCAGGCTGGCGGCCTGCTGCTGGTCTTTCACATGCTGCAGGCGCTTCATCACATATTCAAACTGCTGCGCCGCATTCATACCAGCCATCATATCTTTGGTGATCCCAAGCTTACCAAAAACACTGGCCACGGTGCTCTGCTGGCCCAGCGCTTTAAACTCGCCATATTTATTCGACAATTCTTCAATCATATCGCCGATGTTTTCACCGGACAGATCCGCCTGTTTGGCAATGGCATTCCATGCCTGAAATTGCTCAATGCTCATGCTCTGAGCATGTGCCAGTCCAACCGTGGCAGCCGTTTCCTGATTGGTGGCAGTCATCATACCGGTCAGTGCCGCTGCCGTCCCCCAAATTGAACCGGCAGCAGCTGTCGCCAGCCCCGCTGTTTTTTTAAACCCTGATCCAGCACTCTGAATACGCTCAAATGCGCTGACTTTATTGCCGCTGCGTTCAACCTGCTGGCCCAGTTCCTGATAACGCCGGGTTAACAGAGAAACATCATCACCGGCCAGTTTAGCTTTTTTGATTTTTTTGGTGAGTTGTTCCTGCTCGCGTTTCAACTGTTTAACGGTGCCGGTTGCTTTGCCCATCGATTGATTAAAGGCACTACCCATTTTGGTAAATGAGTGATCGACCGTACCGCCCAGTGTCACAACGGTTTTTAGTTGTTGGTTAATCATGCGTTATCTTTCGTCGGTAACAGTTCAAGAAAGCTGATAAACACAGCACTAGGCAACGAGAGCATCTCATCAATGCTCCACCCCGTATGACTGGCCAGTGCTAAACAGCCTCGTTGGATGTCTCTTTCGCTAATTTTGGGGATGTCTTCTGAAACCCCACAATAATTTGCTGAGCTGCGGCATAATCGGCCATGTCCAGCTGTTCAATCACGCCTCGGTCAACCTCTGCCAACAGGGCCATCAGATGCACTTCTTTATCAGCATCGGCCTGATTCTGCTTGTCAGCAATCAGATTATCTCTGACGCGGGGGCGTCTGAACGTTAATGATTTATAGTCTTTTCCGGCAACGGTCACCGGGTAATCAAGCGTCAATAACTTGGTTTCAGTGGGATAGTTCATCATGTGTCCTTCAACATAAAAAAGCTGCTTTCGCGGCATGGGATCGATAATGGAGTTCGAGTGGTCGTGGATAACTTAGGTCAGCATCATGGCTGCACGGATTGCAGCCAGGGCATCAACACCACCGAAATTGCGGATATGGTTGACCGGGTCGATTTCAACGAGAACCAGGCCTGCCCAGCTCATTTTGTAGTAATTGAGCTGCATGGTGACTTTCATCGCTTTATCCCGCTGAGAACCACTATCCTGCGCATCACGCTCAATTTTGGTAATCAGCCCCCGCATGGCTTCAACGACTTCATCCGTGGAGCCGGATGTGTCGGTATAGACACTGCGCACCGATACCGCTGTATTTGTCCCGGCCTGAAACCCGAATAACGGTAAAATGCTTTTATCGACGCCATAGATAGAAAATGAAGTTTCCATGGCTTCCATCCCATCATCCACCGGGATTGGCATGTCCATATCCCCGGCCTGAAAGGCAACGGTTTTCACACTCAGTGCCGGTGGCGTATAGTCCTTGGCATTCCCGGCTTTACCAATACCATCAACCCAGATCGACCAGGATTTTAAAAGGTGATCACCTGCCATTATTTAAATACCTCATCAATGTAGTCATCATTCAGACGACTGCGGAAAATAATATGCTCGGCGGGGAACGGAGGCTCGAAGTCAAAATCAAAATACACAATGCCTTTTTTCACCGTTTCAGCTGTGTTAATGGATTTATCCACCCAGCATTTACCGTCATAGATTGCGTCCTCAGCTTTTAGCTGACGCATGTAATCATTGACCCCTTCGACCACTTCATCGAGATAGGTTTTAGTAATATTCCTGTCAACCGCCCACAGATGATTGGTTTCAATACTGTCATTAATGATGTCTGCGGTGCGCACCGTCTGTTCATACATCCACTGCGTATCACTGCTGCAGTTCCGGTTGCCCCAGTATCGGTAACCGTCTTGCTGAATGATGGTGCTGACATGGTTTTCATTCAGTAAATTGGCGGTGCTGTCTGCATCATCCAGCGCCCAGTCAACCGACTGAGCCGTGCCTACAATGCCATATATTTTCTGGTTCGACTTCGACCACCAGAACCCTTTCTCTGCGTCAATCCATGCCCGTAATCCGGCGGCCCTGGCGGAAACTGGACGACTGACATTTTTCGCTAAATCATCATCAAACACCCGGACCCATGGCCACATCACTTCGCAGCGCTTGCCGTATTGACGGGCTTTTTTGATTGCATCGCTATAGCTGGCGGTCATTGAGCAGTCAAAATACGCGACAGCCCGAAGCCGGGCCGCTTTGGCTTCCATCTCCGCAGCGACTGCATCATATTGACTGAACTCAGGGGCAATCAGGATCCGGGGCTTATAACCGGTGTCGGTCTTGGCTGAAAGCCACCCCGCCATTCCAGTGATCACATTGGCCTGTGTGGTAGCATCCGTTGTGCCTGTCGCAACCCGCACCACAATGACTAAAGCCCCCGTTTGATCAAAGATGTCATCAAATGCTTTATAAAGCGTCCCCGCTTTCCCCAGCTGATTCACCAGGCGCTGACTTCCGGCCACGGCCACCGGGGTATTCAACGGAAACGGTTCATCCGCCCCATCAGACAAATATGACCCGGCATCGGACATCACCACCCCATCACCGGTCCCTAAAACGGCAACACTCACCAGTGCCGCCGCTTCTGCACTGGCTTCAATCGCGGTTTTAATTTCATTCGCGGTACTGATCAGGGCACTTTTATCATCGGTCGCTAGGCTTACCGTGATCTGTTGATCGCTCACACTCACGCTCAACTCCGAACTGGCGTCCCCCGGATTAGTCAAGATAATGCGGATTGCATTGCCACCGCTTCCAGCAGTGACAGCAGTAAACACTAATCCATCATTGATGATGGCGCTGCCCAGCTGCAGCGTTGCAGCCGTCGCCCCTTGAGCATCGGGGGCGGTGCCCACCAGCCCAATCACGGACGATTTAACAGTTGTGATGGCGCGTGAGCCACTATCAATCTGAATGACCTCCACGCCGTGGAGAAATTGCGTCATAGCGATTCCTTATCGGTAATAAAAAACCCGCCAGATGGCGGGTTCATAATCAAGTGACTATCAAATTAACTGGCAGAGGTCGCCGTTGACTGACCGGTCTCTGTCGATGAGCTGTCTGAATCGGTTGATGTTGGTGGTGTTGGCCATGTTATGGTCGTTGGAAAACCCGATTGTTCCGGAACATTTCTCAATGATTCACGATAAGCTTTCCATTCATCACTCAGTGACTGACCCAACTCTAATGCCCGAACAACACGCCAGTCAGTTGATGTTAATAAAGCATCCCGCTGAGCTCGGATCAAACTGGACAACGCCGCCGTCTTAGCTTTCGTATCAACAACCCATGCCTGACTCTTTTTATCCCATTTGCTATATGCATCAGGTTTTTTCAGTGTCCAACCATCTGGCACCGGCCCCAAAACGGTTACAGTTTTAGATTGCATCTCATCAGCCGTATTATAAATCACCTGATGCCGGTAATCGTCTTTATACATCCACCCTGTTGGCTGACCATTACTATCAAGAACAGCAACAATGGCATACCCCTCTTTAGTCGTCGGAGGCGCTGTCTTTTGACAATTCGCTGGAATCAAAATAGGGGGAGCCGGTGCATCATCTGCCGAATTTTCCAATACGGATAACAAATTATCCCGATGTTGCTTAGGATCAATCCGAGCGAACACAGACTGAGGAGCCGGTAAATACTCCAGTGTATCGGGATCATATCGATAAATTTTTGTTGTCGATAATGTCATGTTTATTCCTTATTATCGGTAATAGACACAAAATAATCTGGAAACGTTTTGAGGATGATTAGTTGTATCAGTTGGAACAACTTTCGACGCATCAAAAAACATTTTGCCATGGCTGTCATTCGCAGCGTTATTTGTCACAGTAAATTTCGTGCTGAATGTATCCGGATTATAAAATGCTCCATTAGTATAATTTTTCTTGGCCGCCGTATTCCCGTATATATCACCGATTGTCCCTGTGATATTCCGAATTGCATCACTTTGATAACTGCCCAGTACCCGGCTTCCGGCTGTATCATGGGCACTGATATATAATCCCTGCACATCAGGTAGAGTAAACGTTGTACTGCCATCACCGGGACCAAACTGGCCTTTCTCTTTAATCGATTCATTAGCAGCCATCGCACCATTACTGACTGCGTACTGATATAACTCAGCATACGTTGTCCGGCTGATTTCTGAACCATCCTCGACTAACGCTCCGGTCGGAGGATTGGTGCCGATGACCGCTATTTCTTGCCCGACTCGTGAGGCATTTTCTGACGTATATGGAATAGCCACATCAACCGTTGTCCATGACGGTTTATCCCCGGACTGAGTTAACATGAGCATTGCCATTTTATTTGAGAGCGCCCTTGCTCTGATAAACCCAGAGTATGGTGGTAACGACATCCAGATTTGCATGACATTATTATTGATGACATAACCGAATGTGGGAGTAATTGCAGCTTCTGACAACGCTGTAACTGTCAGAGTATGGCTCGATAGAGTATGATTTATCCCTGCATTAATCAGGTACGCTCCGGTATACGATGTTGCGCTTCCACCAGCATTCCCGACGACAATTTGTGCAAACGAGTTACTATTCTTCGGTAATAGCTCAACAATTTTCAGATACATCGTTGAATTTTTGTTGAAGTTACTAAAATTCTGTACTTGATCCAGCAGCTCAGAGAGCTGGTTGGATTGAATCAGACCATTACCCGTCCCTTTTTTGACATCACTGCTGCTTGCCATATCCAGTGCATGGGTATGACCAGTTTTATCAACTACGTCTTTGGTCATGGCGCTCAGTTTTTTAGGAGTCGCTTGTTTAACCTGCTTATCCACGTACTCCCGCGTTGCCAGCACCACCGATGGATCAATTTTCAGCTCCATTGACTTAGTGGAACTCACTTCCAACACAATGCGAATGGTCTGCGTTCGGCCGGAGCCTTCCGTCAGTTTCGGTTTATAGGTAGCAGGGAAATTGCCAACTGCAATAAGATTCTTGTCGCTGTCATAAATCCCGACTTCCCTGATGGTAAATCCCCCCACATCGGCTGGGATTACGACTTCACATATAATCCAGTTGGCATTGTCACTATCAATGCTCACTGAGTTCAGATCAGCCCGTCTGACTTCATGAATAAGTGCACTCTGGCTCTGCTGAGGTGTCACCGGACTTCCATTTCCATCCCCGATAGCCATCTGGGTCAGCTTTACTGTCTGCCCCAGTGCAGTAGCATTGGCCAGCTTAGCCGCGCCGATAAACGTTAAAATTGTAAAATAGGTGTTCATGATGGATAAATACTCACTGTATCAATCGTGTGATCGGCCCCAGCCTGATAGTCTTGCCCGGTAATCGTAATCGGACCGGGAGCATACGGATAGACGGTGACAATTTCTCCGCTATAACACCCACAACCGATATAAATGCCGCCGTTGCTTTGCGCCTGAATATCCATACCGATCATAGAGGAGCGCAGCGGCTTGGCATCATCAATCAGCTTGACCATTTGCGTGTACATGGCATCGGTAATGCCAGTATCTTTGACGCCGATGACCAGCTGAAACGTATGCGGGGTGCCTTTCGGCTGGGTTTGCCACCATTCAATCACCCGAATTAAAAATCCAAGGGGTTCAACCACCCGGCGGATCGCCGACACTGTGCCTTTGTGTTTATGGACAAAATAAGCCGCATTAATAGCGGCACGTTTTTCATTATCACGCCAGCTGTCATCCCAACGGTCAACGGAAAAACTCTGCGCCAGCCAAGGCAGAAATTTAGAGGGACAATCATCTGGATCCCAGATGGTGCGAATCGGGACTGGCAAATCCGGCGTCATCGCATTCACTAGGGCTTTTTCAAGCTCGGTAGCATTCGCCGGTAACAGGTTAGCTGCTGTCATCAACGCCCCCATTGATAATCGTTTTAGCGGTGCAATAACTGGCCTGCTGTTTATTCAGCACGATATCACTGGCGGGTTGGGTCAGCTCAACATATTGCACCCCGGTCACGCTCAATGTCGCAATAATGGCACTGCAACGAATGCTGCGTCCCAGCCGCTGCTGGCTGCTCACATAACTGTCCAGCGCATTGTTCGCTGCGCTGAGAATCGGTTGCTGTTCCGGCCCGTCTTTCATATACAACGTGGCTGAAACAGCATAATCAGTAATTTTGGCAGACTGAACGGTCAACTCATCGGTCAGTGGCCGAACTTCTTCAGCACTCAGCGCTGCTGTCACCGTGTCAATCTGACTCTGGGTCGCGCTGCCGTCACCGGTTCGGGACAACAGCGTGACCAGGACCTGCCCGGCACTGGGCATAATGGCAGTCGCATCGGCAATGGTGGCATCGGCAGATAATGCATGTGAGATATACGACTGGCTTGGCCCGGCAACGGATAGCCCTTCAAACGACAGCATAGTACGCCGCCTGAAATCATCATCCGATTCACTCACGGCCGCTGTCGGGGGAACCGTGGTCTGGTCTGCCGGGGTAATGATCTGGCGCTGCACATTATAACGGGCGGCAATCTGGTCTAAATCACTGCCCGACGCATAAGCCAGCATCACCGCTTTGGCCGCTTCATTGACCCGCTGCCGATCTTTCACCCGAAAGTATGAGGCGACCTCGAGTGCTTTATAAATCGGGTCTGATTCTAAAAGCGCATCAAAATCCGGATTTTCCGTTTGATAGCGGCTAATCATCTCTGACAGCACGGTTTCATAATCCAATGTTTCAATCAGATCGGGCACCGGCAATGCCGATAAATCAGAAATACTCATGAAATCTCAATTCCTTCTAATTTAATCGACGCCCCATCCGGTTTATACACACCGGTGATGGCCAATACAAACAGCCCCCGCTCGGCGGAGGTGATTTCAACTTTACTGACAGATATCCGGGGTTCCCATTTAGATAGTGCATCAACGGTGTCATTGATAATAGACAGTCGGGTATCCATCGTCATCGGGGCATCCACCTGATAAAACAGATTGCTGCCATAGCTGCGACGCATCACCCGGCTGCCGACCGGGGTCGTTAATATATCGATAATTGACTGTTTTAAATGGTCAATCCCGGAGAGTGATTTTCCAGTGATGCGGTTCATCCCCTGCATGCATCCCCCGAATTATAAAATAGGCCACTGACCCGTACTTGAGCCAGAGGTCACATTTGCTTTTGCATTGGCATTGATTTCATCAACAATGGCAATGGAAAACGCTTGGGCCATCCGCCTGACCCATGAATACTCTCCGGAATCTGTTGCACCAATTTTTTTCATTTCATCAACAATCCGAGATTCAAGACTACTTTTATTCAGTGCCATGCTTTATTTCCCCGCAAAAACAGTGCTGGAGCCATCTTCGTGCGCATTGCCCGTAAATGCGCAGATATGTGCGGTAGTCACCACACCGGCCCCGTTATTGAGTTTTATATTCTTGGCATCAACATTCACATTGGCTGTCGTTTTAATGTGAATATCACCGCCATTCACATTGACCGTCAGCTGATGGGTGGCCCGGCTATATAGAATGACCGTGCCGTCAGCATATTTCGTCATATGCTCATCCGGGGATGTGCTGGGCGGCGGGTTCTGGCTGTCCAGCATGGCCGGAACAACGACTCCGCTGTTGAGATCACCACTCTGGGCGAGGATCACGCATTGCTCGCCGACACTCAGCGGTTCCCAATCCGTCCGTGATGCTGACGAGGCTCGCCCCCCGATCCATGGTAGCCAGCCGGTGGTGGCATCCGGCACATATTCAACCCGAACACGGGGTGGCGTCTGACTGAAATCCACACTGTGTACCCGGCCCCGGCGGATCAGATTAGCAATCCGGCGTTGCATGTCCCGAAGAATTTGCGATTCATCCATCAGTTCACCCTGTTGTACTCATTGATATGCGCAGGCCCAATGGCGGGTTTAATACCGACCAGAACCTGTCCGGGAGTTTGTCCGTCTCCGGCAAACAAGTCGTCACCAAAATCGACGGTGTGTTTGTAGCGGACTTCCCACGTTGCATAGCCATCCAGCCCCGGATCAAAGCCATAAGGCTGGGCGTTGACAAAGACACAGCGATGACCGTTCATCCCTAATGCACTGTCACTGACACAAACCGACAGCGCGGCAGCGGCATCCCGGACCAGACGCTGATATGAACGGGCACCGGCGCCGCGCTCATCGGTGGTATTGAGACTGACCAGCACCAGGATCTGACAATCCAGCGTCACACTGGTTGGTCCGCAGTGCGCCGCATCATCCCCGGCAGCATCCCAGCCATCAATCGTGAGAAAGGCACACGGTGTAGCCAGTTCGGTCTCTGTCTCCGGGTAATCACGCACGGATTGCAGCCAGGGGCATTTTTGACTGAGATAGCCGGTGACATGCGCATGGTAGTTTTCCAGTGGTGTCTGATAATCACTCATGATGCATTCCGTTTGGCCACCCTGCCTTTTAAGTCGGTGGTGTAATGATGCAGAAAAATCTTCGGCAACTGGTCAAAGATGTCATCTTCAATGCGTACATGCAGCGCATCACTGATAGCAATCACGTCTTCAGATACTGGAAATCGTTTCCGACCTTTTCGGTGATAGACCGAGCGACGGCTCCCTAATTTTGCAATAAAGGAATCCCGGAATGTCCGGGCACTCAGTTCCTGCGCTGATGGGGTAAATTGTGCGCCATCAGGATTTTTTCGACTCCCCAGCCGCCGGATAGTACCTTTGAGCTGACTGACGGGCATGTCATTTAAGCCAAACCAGAGTTTTAAACCGGACAACGCAGGACCATCGGCTCTCAGACGGTAATGTCGGAGTCTGGCCCGAACGGCTGACAGCTTTCTGGCGCTCAGCTCGTCTTTGAGTAACCGAGCACTCATCGATTGAACAGTGACAGCAGTCCGGTTTAGCGCCCGGTTATAGGCCTTTCGCATATCGCGCTCATTGGCCCCGAACATCTGCTTAATCGCCTTCAGTTCATCCGTGTCAATATCGAATATCAGGTTTTGATTGGTGATGGCCATCGTATTTTTCCAGTGTGAATTTTTTCATGGAGCCACTCTCGGATGGATTTACCACGGTAAATTTCTGGGTTGAACCATCCTGAAATTCAAGCGTCAGAACCTCCCGACGACGCAATCCGGTGGCATCATCAGACAATAAACTCAGCGTGTAATCCGCTCGCTGAATTTGTCCACCGCCAGACACTTTTATCAGTGAAAGCGGCTCATCAAAAATGCCCGGTTTCGCATTGCTCTGGCCCGGCAGATAAACAGACACATTCGAAAAAGTAGCCATGATTTGCGCATCAGCCTGGTTCATCTGAGAATCAAAATCAGTCATCTGCATAAATGCCGTGATTCTCGGCAACCAGAGACTTGGCCCGGTCTGCCGGGAACATATGAACCTGTCCCCCTTCAAATATCTGTTTGCCAGACGGGAGCATCATTTCAATATGAATCCCCGGATGCAGCCGCACCCGGCGAATGTCCTGAGTCGTTTTCGATGCCGGATCGGCAGATGTGTCCGGTGCAGCAACTGTTCCATCTGGTCCTGCATCTGTATCATCCGGCAATAACGACTCCAGTCGGGCGATTTCCGCTTCGAGTTTCGAAATACTCTGGTTTGTGGATACTTGCTCATACGTGACCCCGGCTTTATCCAGTTCGGACTGAATTGCGCCGAGCTGGGCGATGAGTTCTGCTTTTTGAGTCATGTTCGGTTCCTGAAAGAAATTGCGACTTAAGTCGCAATCAGGTTATAGGGGATTACACCCGGGCGTAACAGGCTTCATCAGCATCCATCAGCACCGGGATCGGCGCAGACTGAGTCTGCAACCATTCCACGCTCGGGTTCTTAGTAAACCAGTTGTCGGGCCAGCGAGTCGCTTCCACTAACCCTTCAACATTGGCTTCTACATCCTGAATCGCGCCATACGCCATATAAAGTTCAATGTCCGAGTTAAGTAAAAGAACGCCATTGGTATCAAAGTAGAGCTGCTTGTTGCCAGCGTCATCTTCGTAGGCACCGTTGTAGACATAGATGTCAAACTCACCCACTGATGCAACCCATTTAAATGCTGCGTTATTCAGTGCCCCCAGTTCACCATGAGATGATGAGCCTCGCCGGGTGTCCATCAGGTCTTTCACGCACTTAAATTTGCGGAACCAGTTCCACGCACTACGGCCCATGTAAATCTCTGAGGCTACGTTATTGCATCGGCTGGCCCAGTCTTCGATATTTTCAAGGGGAACAGTCGACGTGCTGACATCCAATGCAGACCATTTGTCTGTACCGGATAACGTCACGTTATTCTGGGCACTGCGGCCAAAATCAACCTGTTGCGCTTCGTAATCTTCGCCTTCTAGTGTCACCGCACCGGTTTTGAGTACTTCACAAACCATCCACTCTTCGCGTCTGTCGCACGATGCATCTTGCTCATTAAGAATGTCAGCGCGGATCGCGTTTAAACGGGCAGCCGGTGACAATTCACCGTTTAAAGCTTCACCCGGTTGACGTTTCAACAAACGGGTCGACGTCACGTTATCAGTGGGTTTGATATAAGCTGGTTTGATGGATGTCAGAGTGCCACCCTGCTGTCTTTGCGGTTTGCCACCGACCATAGGGCTGACCAGTGGGGCTAATTTTCGCCCTTTCTTAATTTTATCAAACGCCACTTCCTCGGTTTTAAAGGTGATATCACCTTTGACTAACCGACGGCGCAGCGCCGGGACATACTGCGGTGGGAGCACTTGTTTCAAGGCAATCAATACCGCAGTACTAATCGGGGTACGAGTCATAAAAACTCCAGATATAAAAAAAGAGCCAGACGGCTCTTTTCAGGAATGAAAGTCCGGCTTATGCCGAACGGGGAGACTGAATACTGATGGGCGTTCCGGCAAACAATCCAGTTTTAACTGCTTCGGTCATTTTATCCGGCCACGCCACAAAATCAGGGTCAATGTCCATGGCCTTAATGGCCCGATGAGCAACGGCTGCCGTACTGGCATCCACCGCAAAACTGGTCAGGAACTGGGCTGATGTATCAGTTGCGGCAACTGCTTTGAAATGACCGGTATCCGCATCATGCGCCACGGGCGTGTACTGCTTGACGTTTTCGCCCTTAGCAATAGTGATATCGACATGTTCTATTTGCGTATCACCACTGACAGGCTGATCATAGTTATAACTTTCAATCGTCATAGCGATTCCTTATTTCATCAATTTAACGCCGGTGACCGCTGCAAAATCACGGGCCATGGCCTGTACCTGTGCATCCGGGGTCTGTGGCTCTGCCGCCGATGGTTCATCGTCATCAGCGGATACATCTGGATGTTGTTCAGCATTCATGGCCAACAGGAACGCATCACTCCCCGCTTTGGGAGATGACGGCGCAGGCGTCGTCGGAGCAGCATTCAGAATGCTCAGCGCCTGTTCAGCACTTAAGTCCGTCTGATACGCCAGATATTCAGCCTGAGCCGGATGAGCCTTGGCCGCGTCACTTTGCATGATGCTGCCGATGCGCACCCGTTCAGCTTTCGCACTATCCTCGGCGGTAGCTTGCGGCTCAGGGGCTGGACTTGTTTTTCCTGTTTGCTCGGCAACAGGAGTGGTGGCCGGAGTTGAATCCGGCTGGGTTTCGTTACTCATAGATTGACCTGACAGGTTAATAGTTTTTGAGGATTGATTCAGATATTCGGCAAACTCTGCCAGAACATCATTACTGCTGACCACCGCATCCGCCAGGCCAATATCGACAGACTCACTGCCGGTATAACACTGGGCCTCTGTGGCCAGAGCATCAGCAACCGTCATTCCAGTGCCTTTTGCGACTAAAGTCGCAAATTGCTGACGGGTTTTTTCACACTGCGCCTGAAGCTTGGTGCGAACATCGGTGGACAGCGATTCATAAGGGTTGCCATCAACCTTGTGCGCGCCTGCATGGATTAGCGTTACGTTCAGTCCCGCTTCATTGAGAGCGTTGGACATGTCGACATGCCCAATCAGCACCCCGATGGAACCCATGCCGCCGCTTTGGGTAACAAGACGGCGACTGCCCTGACTGTGCAGCCATTCCCCCGCGCTATAGCTCATATCAGAGCTATGGGTCCAGACGGGCTTTTCCTGCGCTGTTGCATAAATTAAATCCCCGGTATCCGGGCAGCCAAAGACACTGCCACCGGGGGTATGAAACGGCATGAAAATCCCTTTAACGTCTGGATCTTGCCGGGCATAATTCAGCTTGCGACGGATCACGTCGTAGCCTGTTGCGTATGAACTGCTAAATCCCAGATTGTGCATCAGCGTTCCCTGCACCGGGATCGTCGCAATTCCCTCTTTGTTTACGGCATACGGTTTATACTGGCCATTTTGTGAAATACCAGTCATCACCGCCATTTCCTGTGCGGTTAACCGGGCTTTATCACCGTCCGGTTTTAATCCAGATAATGACAGAGCCTGACGACCATCAATCAGCACCGGTTGCAGGTGAAACTGACTAAGAATTGGATGCATGATTGCTCCCGTTATTGGTTGTGGGTGCGTTATCCGGAGTCGAGTCATCCGGGGCCAGCGCACTGGCTTGTACCCAGCTTGGCGGCGGCAGCCCTTTTTCTTGGCGGATTTTTAGCTCCCGCATTTGTTGCTCAAAGACTTCGATATAATCTTCACCCAGCTTGGCCAGCTCTTTTTCATAGGTCGACAACCCGGATTCAATCAACAAGATGGACTCTTTCACTTCTTTAATACCGTCGATAGACAGACGCCCCGCGCCTATCCAGTCACAACGACATAGCGCGCTGCGCTCTAGCCAGAAATTCGTCTCCCGGGGCAACGCGATATCCCCCAGGGCAACCGCTTCTTCAAACCAAAGTGCAAAGATTAATGTGGCAAATCGTCCGGCAATGAACTTGCGATCCCCCATAAAATAGCGGTAGCTCTCATTGAGAGCGGCCCGGGCACTGGAAAAATTGCTGTTCTGAAAATTATGGGTCAGCTGTTCAAATGAACATCCAATTCCTGCGGCGAGATATTGCAGGATCGATTGTTCCAGCTGACTGAACCCATTATCCGCATTCGCAGCGCGTTGCAGGTTCAGACTCTCGCCGGGCATCAGGTGGGGAATACGCACCCCATTCATCCTAATATTCGCCCCCCGGTTGTATTGATTCACCGACGCCAGCCAGCCCCAGAGATTTTTCTGCATATCATCACCACCGGTGATGAAGTTGAACGCTTGTTCAGAATCCAGTTCGGATTCAATCGTTGCGGCATACATGGCATTGACGATCGCATTTTGCAGTTTGGTTTGCTGCAGCTTATCGAGCATATGCATCTGACTCATCACCGACATCAGGGCATTGGTACCACGGGTCTGGCCATCATCTCGCGGATCAAACACATGGATAAACTGAGTCCGACCCCAACGGATCTCTTTCGGAATGTATTTGAATCCATGTCCGATGAAGTTCATCGGCATCAGATTCTGGTTAGGGTTGGCCACGTAATAGCCCAGCGCCTCACCATGAATACCGTGGCGAATGCCACCGCGGATCATGCGATTAAACGCAGCGATGCCATCCGGATTTCGGACCCGTTTAGGCGAAACCAGTTTAATCGCCGTGCGATAACGGGCGAACGGTTTTTTAATCCATTCGGCAGCAGCCATTGCGTCGCCGTAGTTAAAGTGCTGCGCCGTCGCACCACGAACTAGCTGAGTAAAGGTCCGCTTTCTTTCTGCATCAATGTAACAGCGGGGATCATCCGCAAACTCTGACCAGCGGGATTCAACATCCCGTTTCAGGTTCATAAATTCATCTTCATGCCACCCCAGCCGTCGCCATTTGGGTTGCCAGTTCAGTTTGAAATGGTTTCCGACAATGTTGTCGAGGTGAAGTCGTAATCCTCCGGCGGCATAGCCGTGGTTCCGGACTAAATCATCAGCCCGGGCATGACTGATATCAAGCCCCGGCAGCTGGGCCATATCTTCGGTCATCAACTCCGGGGTCCATTCGGACAGCTGACCACCAAAACCGGGGCCAGCGCTGTCATAGCCACCCTGCCCCATGCCCCGATAGGCGCTCATCTGCCGGATGGGAACCCCAGATGGATGTAATATTTGTTTATCTGACATTAAATCACCCCTGCCGGAGGACGGCGGGGGCTTTGACCCACAGCACCTTCCAGACGGGAGATTTCAGCACGCAGGGCATCTTTATCAATGGTGCTGTATTCAATACGTCGCCCATCTTTTTGGATCGCAACGGCTTTATTGCCCATCAATAATTGCTGATAGGCACTGCGCAGTTGAATTAATAGATCGTGATTGGTCATCCTGTTTCCCCGGCCCCCAGAGCCTCCAAATCAATCGATTCGGACGATGGAACCACTTCATCTGGTTTAAGTTGAAAGCCAAAGCGACTGATGGATATTCGAAGGGCCGCTAAGGCATACACCAGGCAGTCAACAGCTTCATTGCGCCTCCCTTCATTATCCCAGCGCAAGACGGTCTTACCGCGGACCCGTTTTTCAACGAGCCGTTCGGCAGTCAGCTGCTGACACACGATTTTGTCGCAAATTTCATCGTTTATCGGCAGATGTACAATGCCGGTTGTCTCACCATCAATCGTCCGCTGCAGCTTCAGTGACAGCAGGTCTTTAGCGGTATCCGTGCCAATTTCAGTATGGTAAACCCCATTTTTATTACGTTTGACCGGGAATGTGGCAACCGGTTTACCGTAGACGTTGGCCCCTTTAATCGGGATCAACCGAAACAGGCCATGGGTTTTACTTCGTTTGTTGACAATGTCCGGGTCAATCCCGCCGGTATCCCAGCACCAACGGGTCACTTCAATGACTGTACCATCGGCTTTTTGATATGTTTTGTTGAGCGTCTGGTCCACTGTTGCCAGTGTCGCTTCATCATCGTAACGCCCCATGCAAATGGTCCGATCAACCAGCCATGGTTCTTCGCCCGGACTCCAGCCCCAGACATAGCATTCATAGCGGTTTCGCTGACTGTCGATACCGCCGGTTAAAATCAGCACCTCATCAGGAACAGTTGCTGAATACTGCACCCGGTGCTCCAGCAATGCGTCATCATCCAGCTTGTCTTTGCTGATATCGTCGTAATCCAGACCCAAAACAGTATTAATAAAGGCCCG
This sequence comes from Candidatus Celerinatantimonas neptuna, assembly GCA_911810475.1. Taxonomy (NCBI): domain Bacteria; kingdom Pseudomonadati; phylum Pseudomonadota; class Gammaproteobacteria; family Celerinatantimonadaceae; genus Celerinatantimonas; species Candidatus Celerinatantimonas neptuna. Next base: position 2,855,786 of record OU461276.1, on the reverse strand, counting down.
CTCGTTCGACGGTTTACCCACAGCCCGGAGCCATTCATCGACAATTTCTGACCAGCCATCCAGGTTAAGTGAATAGATGGCATTAATTTCAATGCCCACACTTTTGGGGGGCGTTGTTGGTTCATCATCACTGTTGAAAAAATGGATGCCATCCCGGGTCCATGAAAAGTCTTCGCCTATCCAGCGACCCCGTTTTTCGGCGGTGGTGAGGTCGGCATAGTAGAAATGCTGATGACACTCAATACAGCGGTAAAAGGCAGTCCGCGCTTTGCGCTCAATAGTCGATTGTGTATCGTCCCAGAGCAGCCCGTAATCACGAAAATCACCGGCGACTGTGTCGTAACCAAACTCCAGAAACTGCTCATGGCCACAATGGGGGCAAGGAATGTAAAAACGAAAACTGAGATCACAATCTGCCAGAATGTTGGCAATGTGCGAGTTGCCGGTCACTGTTGGAGTTGTCCCAAAAATAGCTTTGGGAAAAGAAGCCCCTTTAATGCGCTGCATGGCCAGCTTGATCGGATTTCCTTCGCCCTTGCCCTTTTTGCCAACTTCTAATGGCCAGGCATTCACTTCATCACCGATCACCACCTGTTTGGTTAATCGGCGGAAGTTTCCCGGAGAGGTCGCCCCGCGAAAATCCAGCGTGGAGCCAACCATCACTTTTTTTGAAACTTTGTTATTTTCGCTTTTGACGTTCCAGTCCGGGAAAATACGTTGAATGATCGGCATTTCATCAATGGTTGAATCAACCTCATCCACCACAAATGCATCCGATTCTTCATCAACCGGCTGATAAAAAACTGTCGAGCGTTTTTTGTGCTCAGCCAGATAAAACATAGCAGCAACGACCATCTTGGTATAACCCAGTCTGGCGGACTTTTTGATGGCCATCAGCTTCAGTGCGTCATGGGTCATCATATTCAGCAATGCAACCTGCAGCGGCTGAGTGACCCACTGCCCGGCTATCTGTGAACTGCCTTCCGGCAAACGGAAATATTTATCAGCCCATTCGACTCCCGTCATCGGGATCGTCGCTTTCAATGGTTTCAAGGCCAGCGAAACCGCTTTCAATATCGCTGTCTTCGTAATCGAAGAGATCGGGGGTAACATCTGCAAGTTCATTCAACGCCATGGCAAGTTCACGTTTGAGGAGTTCAATCTGGTCATGGCTCATATCCGGACACGCCATTTTCAGTTTGGGGAGCCAGGAATCTACGCGGGTACGCAATGAAACAGCAACTCGTGAAATAGTTTCGGTGATGATGGTAATCGGTGCATATTGTTTCTCTAAAACAAGCCGCTTAACCCGGCTCAGTTTGATACGTTCTTCACGCTCATCATTTTTCAGTTCCTGTTCACGCTTTTTCAGCTGTTCATCGGCGGGGGTTTCCGGTTCGTCATTGACAGGTTCTTCAACGGATTTATAGCTGATATAAGCATGGATTGAAGCCAGGGGATCAATACCATCACGCCCCTTGGCTTTCGGCAGCACGCCTGAGTTTTGCAGGTTTCTGACTTGTCGATCAGATATCCCCAAAATCTCGGCAATTTGCTTCTGCCCAAACTTCAAATCTGGATTAAAAAGAGGCTGATTCATGCGGAAACCGGAAACCCCAAAAAACGGGAAAATTTTAAAAATGAGCGGTTTTGTGCGTGTTCACGAACTCGCAGTGTTTTAAAATCCGCCAAAGAACCTATTTTTGTCGACATTTATCATGAAAATTCACGAACTTTACTCAATAAAAATACGGAGCGAACTCCTCTAACACAGGACATTCTCATCATAATTATTCACTCGTAAATCATATGGGGTAAGGCAGATAATCAGTTAACGCGAGACGACTCGCCAGATAGAGCAATGTTTTCTGCCTCAAAATGTTTTAAGCACACACCAAATTGTATCGGTGTTTGTGCTTCTGAATAACAAACACGCAATACATGAATTTTGAATGCACACAAAGAAAAAGCGGCTAACCAGACAGGATCTCGATTGACAGCTTCACCATACGTTAATGGTGGATGGTAATAAGGCTGTACACACGGTAATAAAAAAGCGGCTGGTGGTTTAAGGTAATTCGTTTGATATCGGATGATCAGCTGTTTTTGACCTCTGGTAGTACATCCAGCCAGCAGCCCCAGGAATAGAACGATGAGCACATACTTCATGCATCAAAGCCTCTTTAATTTGTAATTGGGATGTCTTAACACGACTTAGCCAACCCTGACGCTCAATCTCCATACGCATTGCTGCGATATGTTCCTGATGGGCAACTAATCGTAACTGCCGAACCGTTGTTCTCATAGCCACATTAGCATTCAATAAAACGGTCTCTCGCTGGTTAGCTGCGCCAAGCTGCTGATTAACTTTAATCAGATCAGCATGCAATCGATGATTTTCAAACCTGAAATAACCCAATAGCATCAACACAATAAATCCACCAGCTATTCGTAAAATTAGACCCAATTTATTGATACCCATGCAAACAAATCTCCCGTTCCTGAGAACGTCGTTTCACAATGCCATAACAGTGATTTGCTTTAATACGGCAGTCTTTACCGTTGACATAAACCCAACGTAATAACTCATTGCATGCTGAGTCATCATCACCCATTTTAAGTCGTTTAAGATAAGTCGAATGTATGAAATTTCTGGCACCAAGATTAAATACAAAATCCACAGCCATATCGAACTTTGGCCCCGGAGGCAAAGACACTTCATGATTCACCACCTTCTCAGCAGCTTTCACATCAGATTGAAACCAAACGGCAATCTGTTGCACATCCACTTTTGACTTTGGCGATACATGAGCATGACCAATGCCATTAGTCCATACACCAGCACTACATTGATATGGATGTAACCGACAATGCTCCTGACCGGCAATGAACTGTAATCCTTGATGGCTTGTTTTGATATGGACATCCATCCCCGTTTTAGCCATAACCCCAAGCACTGCAACAATGGCACAACTGGTCACTGTGCTTATTCGAACGCTCAACCTCCGATTCCTGAAGCTCAAACGCTTTACGCTTGTAATACCAGTTCAGCTCAGCCGTAAAAATAGTCGCGATAATACCAATCAATATAGCGACTTTATTTAAATCAATCGAACCAAAGAAGCCTGATATAAACGCAACAAAATAGGCCATCAGGCTGGAAATTTTTTCTCTCATAACTTATTCGCAGACATAAAAAATCCCGCAATCATAAGATAGCAGGATATTAGTTGGAAAAATCAGCAGGTTACATGAATAGTAGGCGGAACGTTAACAAATTGCAATCATCAGATAAAAATAAATGGAATGAATAGAAAGGGAAATAATCAGGCACCACATTGATGGTGTGAAGACGGGGTCTCGGGTATCCCAATATCCAAGCACAAGTGAAAACTCATGTTCCCCGACTCACACAGATGAGAATATATAATTCAGGTAAAGTTAACAACCAGTTTTATAATTCTTTAACCTCATCAATGAAATTCCTGAAAGACATCAGCCAATCTTTCTGATTATCCTGGTAAGTAGGCTGGATCGCTTCAGGAACGACTAATTGCAACTGATGTTCCTCCATCTCTTCAGTCTGTGCCTTACTGATCGCAGGCTCCAGAGTAATCAGATGCTTACGATCAATTCGTTCAGCTTCGGCAAGTACTTGTCTCCATCGATCCTTACAAGTCGTTTTTGCACCAAGAAGGCGCAGGCGCTCTTGAGGGAAATTCTGGTTCTTATAATCCTCTGGCCCCGGAAATAAAAAATCAGGCTTCTGTTTCCCTTCCGTTACAGCCCCACGCTTAAACTGAACATGATTCTGCCGCAGAATTTTTTCAATATGGTTTTCAAATGCGTGACCGCTACGGGACTTACGCCGATTCTGAACACTCAGTGAAAAACGGACAAATCCATCTACATCATCCCCGTTTTCACCAAAACCTTTACGAAGCTTTTCCCGGACAATATGTTTTTCTAATTGCCTGAAAGCTTTTTCCTCAGTTTCCATCCACTCAACCAGAGCAGCATCAGGATCGATAACCGGATTAATATCGCTGGCAAGTTGTTCTCTTGTGAATACAGAAAACTCCCGGGTACTCGGGAAAGCAGGACCAAATTGCTCAATAAGGCGGGAAAGGTAATCATCCCCTGCTTGTCCGACCTCAACGCCATATCGCTCAAAAATAAGCCGGATAGGTACAGCTATCTGATGCTCGGTCAGAGAAAGTCGGGTCAGTCCTTTTTTATTCGCAGACTTTTCTCTGGCTCCGAACAGACCCCTGAACTGAATCTCATACTCACTATCTCCTGGACAAAACAGCATAAGCAGACTGCCATCAGTAACCAATGATATAAGGAAGAAATCCCCCGGTCTGAATCGTTCACTGACATCATTTGATTTATAGTAAAGACGCCATTCAGGGCTTCGATTGGTATCTTTGTAGCGGGCGTCGTACCATGTAACTTCATCTTCAACAATAACAGGATCATCACCATTATCATCCAGATAGACCATTGTCGCATCAAATGGTCGCCGACTTCCATCATTCGGCATTCCCAACAACTGACCAAACCCAACGTTGACCAGGCCTCCGATTTCATGCTGATGTGATACAGAAAGATCCGCATCAACTGCCGAAAGGTATTTAAAGGCAACTCGCTGGAAAACATCCGATAACTGTTCAAACATAACTAACCCCATTATAAGCAATACCGAGATTAGCTTTTTTCCTGATAAAATGCACTAATGACTTTATTCTTATAATTTAAATCTGTGAAAGCCCATAAATATCAATCACTCCGGAATAATCCGCCATAAAAAGCCATTCTTCTAACCTGAGAGATAAATCGTCAGGTGAAAGTCTGAATTTACCTTTAAGAGAACATTCCCAGATAATGAGATAACGCCAGCCAAGTTTTTCTATACGAGCGTACTGGAGCTGGTCCCTAATTTTATTTTTCTCTATCTTATTTTTCCAGAACTCTGGACGAGTCGAAGGCCATTTAAATAGATGACATTCATGACCATGCCAGAAACATCCATTTACAAAGATTGCAGCTTTTTTACTGGTGCAAACAATATCCGGAGATCCAGGAAGTTTCTTATAGTTAATTCGATAACGAATGCCAAGGGAGAGAAGTATGCGTCTGACACAACGTTCAGGACGAGTATTCTTTGCGTGGATAGCCGCCATATTTCTATGACGACCAGCCTTATTATGCACATCGACCATAACAATCTGATACATCAGCAGGATTAGTTTGCTTCAGGATTTTCATTAATTCAGGCTTAATAAGCTCCGCAACAGCCCGGAAAACAGGCACGACAACCGAATTACCAAACTCTTTATATGCCTGTGTATCCGAAACAGGAATTATGAAATGACTTTCATGAGGTTGATCGAATCCCATCAGTCTTGCACATTCCTGAGGTGTTAAACGACGGGGACGATGTTTCTGATTCCGTTCATTCCAAAAATCAGACTCTCCCAGAACCATATCCCATCCCTGATCAATCAATATTTCAGAACCATCCTTATGATATCTTGCGGACAATGTACGGCATATCGAATCAGGATTTAACGGGTTAACGAGACCGAAACCAAAACCATTTCCTTTAGCCTTGTGTTTTTTCGCGTATTCATACAAATATTCCCACAATCTCGGAGTCAGCGTATATTTTGCCCGCTGTTCATCATTCAGATCATCAAGTAAATCAGAAAATACTGGGATCTGTTCTGGAAATTTCATCTCTTTCAGAGAGAAATCCGTCCTGAAATGAAGACCCCGTTTAAAGCCGACGAGAACGATGCGTTCACGATGCTGAGGTAAAAAGTTTGCACCATTAATAATTTTGGGATCAGTGGTTCCTGCACCTGAATAATCAATGTCTGCAACATCATAGCCAAGAGCATCCAGAGATTCCTGAATAACTTTGAAGGTTTTTCCTTTATCATGGCTACGCAGGTTCTTCACATTTTCAAGAACAAATACTTTAGGCTGTTTAGCATGAATGATCCTGCATACGTCAAAGAATAGGGTACCCTGAGCTTCACATTCAAACCCATGTTTTCGACCTAATGAATTTTTCTTCGATACACCGGCAAGCGAAAATGGTTGGCATGGAAATCCAGCGAGTAACACATCATGATCAGGGATCTGCCTATTAATATAGTCATACGCTTTTTCCTCTGGGATCTTCTGGTCCTGACTCAAAGTGATATCACGGATATCGTGATTAAACAGATGTTCATCAGGATCACAATAGTAATTAGCTTTATAGGTCCGGACTGCGTACTTATTCCACTCACTGGTAAAAAGGCATTTACCACCGATATCTTCAAATCCCTTACGAATACCGCCGATTCCGGCGAACAGATCAATAAATGTAAAATCCGGCTCATCATAATGGGCAGGTCGTTCAGGGAAAAGTCCTTCAATGACAGAGACTTCCATAGAAGTGAATACTCTATCACTTTTCCCTTTCAAAATCCGGTTCACACTCTCCCTGCACCAGTCAAACTCTGTCATGGCATCAAGTTTCTGGGCAATCTGTTTCTGGTCATAAATCTCAAGTGCCCGCTTCAGCAAAACAAGTGTTTCTTCTTTAGTAGCCATTGTCATTCTTATTGCTGGGTTATATGAGTGCAGCGTATCACTCATTTGACCCAGAGTAAATAATTTATCTGTATAAAAAAACAGTAGTACAAATTTCAATAACTACAAATAAAAGCTATTTGCTCTCAAGAATAATACGGCTATTAAAAAGAATTTCATCCGTAACATTCTGCAATTTATCGAACTCATTATTAAGCAATTTCAGTATGTTGTCGGCAACTCCAGAGAGCTTTCGCTCATACGAACCCAATACATAGAAATCGGTGGCTGGAATTGACTTAAACCTGTTTTTACTTCTGCCACTATAACTAGTATTATTGCCGCTCTCTTTTGACTCTTTAGTTAATAGCTGATTTATTCTTTCCTCTGTTAATTCCGTACCAATCAGCAAAACACGATCACTGATATCTCTACGGTTATACAAGTAACCTAAATCTAATTCTTTATCCCATACAGGCTTAACCAGAATCAGATGAAGAGTTCGAAGCCCTACATTACAAAGATCACGAACCAGTCTGAGTTGACCATCATTAATACCGAAATAAAGACGTTCCCGGCTTATAAACGGATACTTATGTTTTAGCTCCATTTCCCAGTATTGTCTTTTGTAACAGATGATTCTGTCGAGATCCCACAACCAGGTGAAAAAAGGCTGGACGACAAAATTCTTCAGAATGTGATTTAATAAGACCACCTTTTGAAACTGCTTCGCGCCATGAAAATATCCCTGCAAACGTGCCCAGAATGCTGATAATTGCCGTTCAGGATCTCGTACACTCCGGGATATATCAGGAAAAACAATAGGACTTTGTTTTCCTCGCTTAGTATGCAAATACTCTTGTAAAGGGAAATATTTATCCAAACGATCAGGTTTACTACAATAAAAAGTCTTTTCAGAATCACTATAACGAACAACATAAATAGTTTTAAAAGCTAGATTATTTAGAAGTTGAATATACCCAAGACTTACCTCATTGAGCTCATCAGACCATACAAATACACAACGATTCCGATTCGCTCCTTTTTGCAAAGCAATAAGAGTTGCTACATCAAGAATTTCAACACCAGACTTTGTCAGACGCTTAATATAAGTAATTGCTAAAGGTTCAATCTGAAGCCCTTCCAAAGTCTGATGTTTATCATATTTAAGAATCGAAAATTGGATATTTCGATCATCAAGATTAAGTTTATCCAACGAAGTATGATTAATGGGAGTAAACGTCTCTCTATTGCTATTCATACAAACCTTGATTCTTGGGAGGAATATAGAAATAACTTTTCGGTCAGTAATCTTACCTACCTGATATACACCTCACAAGCTATTGATACGATTTTTAACACAAATTAATCCCTCAACAATCCAGAAACAGGTCAAGCCATGGCATAACATTTACTATCATTTATTATCCATCCTGACAGACTGATTGTCAGATTGATAATACCCTTTTTTAATCTTATTACATGTAATACTCACTTCGACCAATGCATCCCCCGCGTAACATTTCAATTGCTCCATCACAAAGTTCGCATCACTTTGATAGTCCCGATTATATGCAGATGGAAAAATCCCTAAGCTTGCAGCAATTTCAACATCCGTGATTTTTGAATCATGATCATTCATTTCTCGACGACAACGGATGATCAAAGCATCCACCAGCATAGACAAGCGACGGATTTGTTTTAAGCTATTGGAACGTTCTGGTTTTAAATCAAGTAAACAACGATAGATAAACTGCTCTACCCTACTCAGGTAATTCCCTTGAGCATCATCAGGAGCAAACATCACCATCCCAATATCCAGTTGCTTTGACGGTAAAGCTAAAACTGTATGTTTAACTTTAGCCAACTCACCTTGTATCACATCCCATGTGATACCACTGCTACCGTTACCTGTTCGTGAGCGAATGGAACAAAAAGCATCGTGCCAAGCTTCTATAGGATCATTAAACATGAATATATACTCAAATATTAAACACCATTTTAAACAGAATGATATTCATCATTATGGGATAAACCATATGGCTCTACAAACGATGAAGTCTTACCAGATAATAGGTCCCTTTGGCACATTGTCTTTGGTCAGCAATGTCTTGGAAATGGGTTCTAATTCGGTCAATGTACATTCAGAATATTTATCTGCTATAAAACTAAAGTTAAATAGGGTTATTACAGGCAAAAAAATAATTAAGATCAAGTTACTTCCTTTCAATATATTTTATGAGAATAAAAATAACAACCGGCAAAGATGAAAAGATAATATAAATAAATTTATTGTTGTTGATTTGCGTCTATTTCCATTGCCACCTTAGGCTTAAATCACTGGAAGACACAAATTCCAGACCTCCACGCAGGAGTAATTCCCTAATTGATTTTATTTTTTAGTCAATAACCAAATCACTGTTCAAACATCAAACTTTTAATCAGTTAGCATATTACAAAATTAATCAAATAATTATCACCGTTCCTTTAAATTATTGCAAATATTTTATTTAAATTTATATCCAATTTATTCAATTATAAATATAAATATAAAAGAGTATTTTATCAGGACAATAACCGTACATATCATTTAATTATCTGAGTTTTTTGCATTCATGATAATTATATTAATCATTAATTTTTCTGAGGTATTTTTACTAACGCAACAATTCCAAAATCTATTGGATAACTTTATTAACCTGAACTCGGGATAAGAATATAAGGGAACTAAAAGCTGGTTCTGCGATCAGATCTTTCGACGAAGAAGGACTAATCACAAAGGAACCAGCTATGCGTAAATTAGTAGAATTATTCTGCCATGTCGATGATTTTTGCAAGTGTAGTGGTCAAACAAAATTGGCCATAGTTTTATAGTTCTGCCAGAACAATCGGTGATATCCCGCCACTTGAGTATGAGGAAAACTATTATCGACAAATAGCTGAAGATACGGCAGCATGACTCAAACAAATCCGCCTCCGAATTTACCGGTGCGATTCAGTTTCTGGTATGAGGATACTGACGTCTTGGTTGTGAAAATAACCGAACCAAAACGTCCACGCTTCATTCATTAGCGTTTCGTCTGCAATACAGTCAAAACCAAAGTCGACTTTAACCTTTTCGTTGTCCAACTTGACATAAACACCCAATGACTGCATATCTTTTGCCTGCAAATTACAAACATTATGTCTAACTGAATGTTTATAAGCATTTGCTATTTGTTCTATGTCTCTTAGGACTTTGTGCTTCTGCCGAATTTCGCCAAGAATTCTAGTTAGATCGCGGTCATTCCAACCTTGCGATTCTTTCATATCATGGAAAAAGTATTCTGGAATATTATTCAATGACTCAACAGTCGATAGAAACAGCCGAAATCGATGGTACTGATCGGAAATATTACTTTTGTCTTCCTCTGTTTGCTTCTGAACCAATTGGTTGTACTCTTTAAAGTTTTCGAGAGCAATATGCTCAAGATAACTTCTGTGATTTGATAACGGACTACTAATCATTTTCACACTCCTTTGCACAGATAATGACTTGCTACATTGCAGCTAATAGGTAAGAAGCTCAATCAAATCCATCGTAATCATTAAACCAAACCGAAAGTGCTAAGCATTAGCTGGTCAATTTAAGCAATTTGTATGTAACTTCTATCGTGGTCGGTATCCGTATTCTAAAACCATTCGGGCAAGACTACTTTGATTTACCGACAGGTCTACTTTATAAGCAGCGCACAACATACATAAGACTCGAGCAAACTTTACTCGAACGACTTGAAGTCTTTTATAGAATAAAAAGTCGTTACATGAGCTTTGAAACTTGTGTAACATCATCGATTCTTTACTGAGAGTTGTAATAAGCTCCAGTAAAAAATGACAAGCCATTTCAGATTTCAGTGTTAGTCTACATGTCTCTGTTTCATTTTTAATTGACTCAAGGCTTTGAATCACTGCATAAGTCACTTCTTGATCAAAGGGAGCAACTAAAACCTGACGCCCCTCTAGGAAAGAAAAGTAATTTTCAATCTTATGTTTATCTGGATCATTTACTAAAGAAATCAAGTCCTTCAATGAGAATCCTGATATAGATAGAACACCTGCTATTCCACTGACAATTACTAGAAATGTCAAAATTTGCTCCTGTTACATAATGTATAGTGAATAGCCACCTAATTTCAGCTTCCTTTAATCAGTGAGCTTGCAATTCAATGAATTTTATATAGAAAAATCAGTTATGACAAAATACCGATGATGTCATGGCTAACCACACAGATGACTATATAGTTTGTTATTATGCACCTACAACACTACTTAGTCATTGCTTGGTCTGAACAATTGAGACAAAAACAGACAAATTTATTAGTTCGTAAACAGGATTGGGGCAGAACTCATTCAACATAATCAGCCAGCCCGAATTAGAGCGAGAAAACAAAACTTCCGACCTGTCCAATTACACCAGAATGTCAATTTAAAAACTTTCTACCCCCAAACTCACAAGCTCTTCCCAATGTCCTAAAAACAAACTCAATCTGCGATGAATGCCGTTTTTCCCACTGTTGCCCCCACCAGGTGTAAATTCATATACTCTTCATGACATAATGGAATTGTGAACAAGTCATGAGTTTTTGTCCCCATAGCACTCACGCCATGGCCAATCAAGTGATGTACCTCAACACCATCTATTTTGCGAGTAATGACCCTACCCCAATATGCCTGCAATGGAATAATAAGTTCTTTCAGTTCTGGTTGAACTATAGCTTTGGTCGTTAAAATCAAAACTTTTCCTGATATCCGATTCTGAATCTAGAATAAATTTTGATATAAAACAGACAATAACCAAAAAAACATAATGTACAGATATATTACTGAAACTAAAAACCATTTGAAAAATGGTAATTCAGATTATAATTAAGCCAAGTGTCAAAGTTACTCGGCTTAATTAATATACAACCATTATCGAGCTTCAAAGCTTGATAAATAACTGACATAAATATTTATGCTAATAACCACTATACTATCGCCAGTCTAGCCAATATCGATATTACTTATCCTAATTATCTATTTGGGTACATCTTCAACAATAAATACTCCACTCAACGGATGCCCATCTGATGGATATTGCCCATCCTTACCAGAAGGTATTGATGTTATATAATGTTCAGAATTCTTCCCATAATAAGTAATTTTTATCTTCGCTTTAAGTCCATCAGGAACATCAGCCTGTAATTGATTCGATGAACTTCCCCAAGGACAATCATACTTAAATTTAATAGTATGATTGTACAAATCATACGTTGTATCTCCAGTAGATCCTGCTGGGCCTGATTTATCGGCAAGCCTAAATTCAGTCTGCCCTCCATTAGCACTAAGATTATTTGAAGGACGACTTTTATACTCTCCGTATGATTCTTTAGCCTTACCATTAATCATTTCTGACTTTGTATTATTAATAATTGTAATATAACAAGAAAAATTAGACATTGTTTACTCCTTTTGATTTTAAAATTTATCTTTCTAAATACCAATCAAAGGCAGTGACTACTATATTTTTAAATTCGATTTCCTCAACAACTAAATCAAAACATCAATAGGCCACTTCAAAACTAAGTCTTGTATAATACCAGATATATTGCCAATAAAATTATTGGCAATATATTAACATTTATTCCAGTTAAATCATGGTAACCATTTAAAAATCAACTTTATTTAATTGAATTTACTATCAATAATTAATCTAACACAATAGATTTTCCTAAATGAATTCCCTGAAGCCTTTCGGTGATCTCGACATGATTAATCAACACCTCTCCCCATGCTTTCTCAACAATTCCTTCCTTGTCACCTAATTCAATGTCCCCAGATGCCTGCACAGTGTCGTTGTACTCAATCCCCATTTAGCCGCCACCTGTCGCATCGAAGTTTTTGTCGTCAGGTACTCAACTATGCCCCTTTCCAGGTTATCCGATCGCACAGCATTAGCTTTTGCTGCAACACCTTTTAACTGCTTCACGCCATTAATATCATTTCAACTACGTGGTTGAGGTTGGCAAGCCACATTGATAACCGATCATCTTTATCGCATGAGCTTTCGTCGTAACATGGCCACGTGCTCTAACCCTTTCTCTCGGCTTACCGGACGAAATGCTGCTTTATACGGCATAGCCGCTGATATCGCCTCATCAATATCTTCTCCACGAGCATAACGTCGGCAGATAATGTCATATGAACGTTCGAAGATTCGTCTAAACTCAGCTTCCCGCAAAACGCCACGCTCATAGCGGGTAGCTCTTATGGCCGCTTTAACCACTGCATGATGAGGACGCAATGTAATCGCCTGCCGATAAGCACTTTCAAAATCGGGTAGCCCTAACATTTCAGGTGTTGGCTTACACCACTTGATAAACTGCCCCGGACTGGGGAAAAAGGGTATTTCCATCTGACGGGCGATTCGCAGGCCAATCTGAATCTGTTCATCACGAGTGATATCATTTTCAATCAAGGCAATAAGCCAGACTCGTTTGGCTGACTGTTCAGCGGTTTTACTTGGAAAAGCCTGCCGCCATGCAGGGAAAGCCACTTTAAGCTGCCGCCACACCTCAATAAAAAATTCACCATCAGATGCACTGGGTACTTGCTGTTGTACACATGAAGACATCGGGCTCAATGGGTTGTGTTGTATAGTTTCCTGAATTGATTGCATCAGCGTTTGCCCCCATGTTGCGTTGGAATTGTGACGCCGTTCATCCAGCTCATATCTTCGTCATCATCGATATCTTCGCGCCGCTTCGGCCCAGAAAATGCCTTCAACCACAGTTCAGCAAATCGCTTACGCAACTTCTCAGGGCTTCGCACATTGGCCCGCTCAAAATCATCCCGACTGCACCAGTCAAACAACATGCAAATATCATGATGACTCAGCTTATCGAGCCGGCGCATTCGGCTAATTATGGTTGCCCAGCTTTTCAAATTAGGAACCGGTACCTTGCCTGGTAATTGCTCCTGCTGATGAATTTGAACAACCCGCTTGGCCATCCAACTCGCCGTTTTTAAATCATCACGGTTAAACGCAAGTGGGGAACTGTCGGGTTCGGACTCGTCAGAGTCCGGACACAGTATTTCTTGATCACTAGATGGTTTTAATGGTTGTTCTGTTGTTGTGACGGGTGGCTGGTCGGAAGGTGTGACGGGGGGTTGGTCGTCATCCCCTTCTGAGGCCACGTGTCCCAAGGGCTGAGGTTGTCCGGGGGGTGTGACGGAAGGTGTGACGGGTAGGTGGTCGGTCATCACACCTTTTTGGGCAGATTCTATCGGGTGATCCACATCAAAGACAGGTTCAACATGACGATTGCCATCTATTGACTGGTACTGATCGTAATTACAAATGGTAATCACAGAACCAAACGGTGTACCTTCAATATCAATCAGCCCTTCATCTTTAAAACCATCTAATAGCCTTCTAACCTGCGAACGATTCATGGGACGGTTATTTGTATCTCGTAGTTCACGCCCCAGTTCACTGGCATTCAGAACTAACTGACCGCGCCCAAGCTGCCACCTTTTTGATTTATACCGAACCACCCTATCCTGATACGCAGCCCGCCCCAATAAACGTACAAATGCTGCCAGCCGATACACGTTGGTAGACCAGCCTTGTTCAAATAGACTTCGCCACAGCACAATAAAGCCCGCCTGTTTATTCTCTGTCACCCGTTGATAATCAGTCCCATGTCCTGATATCAACTCTGGTCTTAAAGCCACTACGTTGTTCATTGTTTTCCCTCCAGCTGAACAAGTTTGACCAAGCGTTCATTGACAGCCTGAGAAAGTTCCATTAACTGATCTATCTGATTGAACCCGACTCCCGGCTCTTTAAAAAAGCTAATAAACTGCTTTCGGTTAAACAGGTACTCATCGGTATTAAGTAAACGTTTATTAGTTACAACACCATTCTGAACTTCAACAAACCAACGCTGACGAGCAAAATCTACTGAGTCGATAGGATCATGAGATGGTAACTTGTTAGTGTTGCTCACAAGTCGCTTTTCCATCTGATTAAAGGCCTGAATATAGGCTTCTTTGAATTGTGCAGCTTTTTTACCAGTAAAGCCCATAGCAAGGAAGGCAAAGCCGTCCCGGGTAATGTGGTAGTTTTTGTATTGGCGAGTTCCGGCTTTGTATTTGGATAGTCCAAAATTGGACTCTCTGAATTCATCACTGCAATCTAATGATTCAATGTCTCGTAAAACGTGTTTGTGTTCTTTTCCAAATACTTTGGCTAATTCGTTGGATGTAACATAGGCACGGTTATGATCAACACGTAAAGAAGATACAACTTGGTTAAGGGAAACTGTATTCGGCATGATGGCCTCCTGTTGATGATCTGAGTCACCACCAAAGAGTTTCCACGCTCGACTGGTGGTGAACTGGACAAGGGTGGAAATACCGCTCAACAGGAGACGGCCAGCCGAAGCTGCCTCGCCCAGCCCACCATAATTCTTAGATGTGCTGAAACGCACGCAATAAAAAACCAGCATTAGCAAGCTGGCGTTATCACGCCTGTTGAAATTCGGGTTTCCACGCCCGGCCACAGATTTTGCTGCGACGGGGAAAGTATTACCCAATTTGTCATAGGACGCAAGAAATTGAATGCTCATACATTCACCTCAAGCCTAAACATTACTACATTATTGATCATCCTTTCCACCTGCCTAAACCAAGGTCTTTTTATGAGCTGCTTCAAAAGATGTTCTGGCATGACGAATCACAACACCTACCACGCCTGCAGCCCGTTTGTAGTTACATGACACCCAGTGACCTGATACATTTCGCTCGTAGCTAAATGGTTCACTGGGTTTTGATGCCAGTACTCTTATCATCTGCCCTGCTCCATTGATGTTATTTGCCTGATCGATGAACCTGTATAAAGGCCTGAAGTTCACTGGCCTTACTCGTTAAAAACTGGCGAAGCTGCTCGAGTAGCAATTTTTCTTCGTCGGCATCGATCCGGCCATCTTCAAGGCTTTTAGCCATTGTGATATTCAAGCGCCCCGCATCAGCTGATGCATTCAAGCGAACACGCAACAATTCAACGTTATCTAGTTCACTTGGATCAGGTATGTTTACCAATAGCTTGTTTTTTCGGTGGGCGAAGTATTCAGCCAATAAGCTGGTTCCAGATAAATCTTCCATGGCTTCCAGCTCATCAACTTCAAAAAATCGGCAGCCATTTTTTTCATATAGGTTGTTATTAAATTCGGTCAAAGACATTCCCAGTCCACCAGCCATTGCAGAACGACCTCCCGGATATGCCTTACACATCGCTTTAATTGAATCCTTGATATCTACCATCGACTTTTTCTCCCTGTAGTGGTGCCGGTTGTTTCTCTGACTTATGCTGATTGGAGTGATAAAACGAAGGGTCATACGCCAATGCCCCATGAGTCAGAATAGAAATACGAAGGGCTTGTTTTTCAGGGATGATGTCATCCCATTGAGATACAGCTGAATGAGTTATTCCTAAAAGCTCAGCCAATTTAGAGACTGAACCAATCTGATCGATAACCTTAGTTTTGTTCATAGCGCCACGAAAATAAGTTTTCTTACATTTAAATATAAAAGAAAACTTATGTCAACGTAATGTAAGATTACTAACATGCAAAATGAAACTGTTGGCGAACGTATTCGTCGAGTTCGAAATGAACTAAAGCTAACCCAGAAAGATATCGCCAAAAGTATTGGGGTTTCTGCCGCATCTGTCACTCAATGGGAACGAGGAGATACCACTCCCAAAGGAAGTAACTTAATAGCCATTTGTAAGAAACTAAAGGTTGATCCTTCTTGGTTACAGACAGGGAAAGGGGAAAAGAAAGCTGCAATACCTAATGCAGAGTTATTAGGAAATATGCAGGTCTGGGATAGTTCTACCCCTTTAGGAGAAGATGAAGTGGCCATACCTTTTCTGACAGAAGTTCATTTATCAGTAGGTCATGGTTCACTCGACAATATTGAGCTAGATCATGGGCTTAGACTTAGATTTGCCAAATCAACTCTGAGAAGATACAACGTTCAACCGGAAAATGCTGTATGTGTAGTTGTAACGGGTAACAGCATGGAACCAGTTCTACCCAACGGTTCTACAGTTGGCATCAATTGTGGGAACAAAGAACTTATAGATGGTAAAATTTTTGCGATAAATCACAGTGGTGAATTATTTATCAAGAAATTATATCGCTTACCTGGTGGTGGAATGCGTATATACAGCTTTAACGAAACAGAATATCCAGCAAGAGAATATACTCAACGACAAATTGAAGAACAGCGTATCACCATCATCGGTAGAGTTTTTTGGTATTCTGTTCTTTTATAATTTTTATATACTTCCACAGAAACACAAATTTTCGGGGTGCACTATCCTAAAAGGATAAATCATATGACACCTCTTCAGTCTAATTATCCTCTCATATTATTATTTAACAAATTTTTTTTGACCAAATTTTAAGAATAAAGATGTATAGAATAGTTGATAAATTCTCTTATAAAGCATAACTGAAGTTACAACAAATCTATAACTAAAATTATTTGATCACAGATTTGTTGTAACTGAATTTATTATTCATAAATATTGGTGAAGTTCATTCATGGCTAATATTTATATATTTTAGAAATCATTAGCAGTTCATTATTTAAAACTGGAGTTAATTTCTTAGAATGAGAAATAGTTCCTGATTTTCTCAGTTCTATACAAACTTCTTCCCCATCAAACCTAAAGTGACAGTTTATTTTATCAATAATATAGCTACTAATATGATATTTTCCCTCAAAATCTAGTAAAGCATTTTGGCTCGAAGTAATTTCAATTTTAGCTCTTGATTTGGATGAAATAGTTATACCTGAGAATACAGCTTTTTTAATTTTAAACTGCTTAACATCATCTCTATTTCTTAACGAATCTAAGAACTCTAAGATTTTAATAGAAACTAAAGTTAATGAAAAATTAGCTTGTAGGACTGATTCAAAATTATTGAAAAGTTCCAAAGTAGAGCGAGGTGAGTTTTCAATATGTATCAGATACTTGTCATCATCTACTACTGTAACAGAGAAGTTTACAATTTTATATCTAACTGTTTCAGATGTAACATCTTCACCATAGGCATTTAAAAAGCTATCTATATGTAAATATTGTTCAGAATACCTAATCGAGATACTTGACTCACGCAAACTAACCAAGTCAAATCTAAAGGGAGCTGATTGCTCAAACGTATAAGCTCTTATCTTATCAGAAATATCCAAAATAGAGAGTTCAGTTCTTAGCAAATACCACGTGCTTCTCTGTATTATCATCTTTAATCACCCTGAGTATTATAAATATCGGATAAATTCTTAATAGCATTCCGTGCTGATTTATTAATGAGCTTGTTAAGTCTTTCTTCTTCTATCGGTGATACAGGTGTTCTATTAACATTATGACCTGAAACGTCACCTACGACCCCTTCATTTTTACGTTTATATGAACCTTTTACAATAAAGGAAAAGTCTTTACATTCTTCTGCATCACTAAACTGGGCCTCAAAAACATACAGATCAGATGAATCAGTGTCTTCTTTTACAGCTTTCCAGATCACTCTCCAAGTATAGAATCCTTGTTCATGTAGACTTTTAAGCTCTTCAGATAAGTTCACACCAGTACCTTTCAAAGACGCACTTGTAATGTGAACCTCATTTGTTTCCCCTGAGGTTACTTTTTTACTAGGGTTAAAGACATAAGTATCCGTTACATCTTTACAAATGAAGCCGTCAATTCCTTTTGTTAAGAAATCAAAAAACAGAGTTCTATCTTTAGGCTTATCAAAGGCAGATAACTCTATTTCATCTTTCAGTAATGACTTATCTTTACTTTCTAGCACATCAACTACTATATCACTAATATCGGATAACTTTTTATTTTGAGGGTGTCGAATATCTAAACCACTACCAGTTTCTTCGATCGTTAAAACTGCATCCCGAATACTGATTTGCTGGAAATCATTCTTCGATAAATTGAGAACTTGATAGGTGATTAGCATTTCAATTTTTTTTCCACCGTTTAGGACGTTATGTTTTACAGTTGCACCTTGATCCATTATCTCATTTTTAATTTTTTGTATAGAGCCTTCAACATCACTTACTTTCAAGGATGTTTCTAAACTATATGAAGTTAATTTTTCTTTTCTATTATTCACTCCTAATATAGTCGACAAAATATCGTAATCATGAAAGCTATGAAAAAATGAAGAGAATTCGTTTGCCAGTTCGTCTTTATCAGTTTTTTTTGAAACAATAACCTTTCTAGAAAAAAACAAATTAAGAATCTCATCCTTTGTGACTTTATGCTGGTTTATGGCATCAAATACAGCCTTATCTGTTGCTGCCTGCCACGTTTTTTGAATCATGATCTATCCCACCCAATATTATTTGTACTAAAGACATCCTTAGTTTGCTCTATAATTTCAAATTCAATTGACTTTAATACCTCTGCTTTAAATTCATCACCACCTAAATTATCAGTGTATATATTAATTGCTGTCTGAAAATTACTACGTATATCATTAAAAGGCTCTCTATGAGCAACTCTAATTCTAATCTTATTTTCCTGAGTCCTCAAAATTTGGAGATTAGATAACATATCAAAAAGGTAGATGAATTCTAAATATGTTTCTCCTGTCTGGTTATAGTAAATAACATAACCTTTCCCACATCTAACATCAGGCTTACTAATTTTCTCATTCCATTTAATAATCTCATCATGTTTTATAATCATATAAGGTCCAGAGATTAGTTCAATAGTGGCAGGATGATTCTGTGTATCCCCTTTGAGTTTATGAAGTAGAAGATCTGGATAATAAAAAGAATAGCTCGTTTCAGGGAAAGAGCCCTCTCTATGTAACTTATCCATATCTGAAATAACTGTTCTCATATATTGTATTAACAAAGGTTCAATAATATGTATCTGCTGTCCTTCTCGGAGAGGAACATTACCAATATTGATTCCACCAGCTAACTTTCCTCTCCTTCCCATTTTTGGTTTAAAAAGATTAATGAAATCTTTCTGGTACTCACCATCATGGTTATAAACAAAAAGAAGCCCTCGAATCTCATAATTTGTTGAGCTTAAAGCATACCGATGGTGCCATTCGTTACTACCATCGGCACAGTCTATAGTTCTAGCTAACGACCATATAGCTTCTCGTAGAGTTGAAGACGTTATTGAATTTTTTTGGTAGCTTTTAAGATCGGTGTTAAATATAATCTCCCGCCCTTTGTAAGGATCTTTATACTTAAAGATTGTATCAACAGGATGTGTTTTCTTATCTTTGGTACTGCTTGAATGTTCTTCTCCTTTATGACATGCAAAGTTTAAATCTTTTATCGGTACATGCTCCCACTTAAACCATTTAAATATATCTTCTGATATTTTTTCAGCCATTTTTGCAATGTTTGAAGTTTCTGCCATTGTATATTTCAAGCTCCAAGCTATGGATTGTATAGTGGTAATCATATATCAGCCTATTCGATATTGCCTACTGCACTGAAAAGATTTCAGCCACTAAAAACTCCTCACCAACATATAACAAGTTTATCATTAATAAATAATGACTGTTTAAAAATAAGATTACTTAATTTATGACTTGAATAATAAAAGTAAGTTTTCTAATATATATGATAAGTAATCTTACAAATGGACATAAAAATGCTTATTCTCAAAAAACCCGAAGCCAACGAATTGAACATTATTATCAAAGTCCACGCCGAATGCTGTCAGTGCGGGCGAGAAACTCTGCTAGACGCAACATCAACAGAAACGGCAGCAATTCAGCTTCAACGCCTTGGTTGGCACAGTTTTGAAACCGATGATGTTTTAGGTATCAATGCCTGTCCGCAATGTATTCATGAACTAAAACAAATTGAGGACGCAGCATGAACTACATTGAACAGCTGACAGAGACAATGCATAAAGGTCTTCATGATGCTTCTGATATTGGTGACGAATGGCAAACTCCCGATAAAGAGTTCTTCGGGATTGTTCACCTGTTTGGGCCATTTAGCATTGATCTTTTTGCATCCAATTTTAACAACAAATACAGTGTTTACTTTACAGCGAAAGATAATGCACTCACGAAAAACTGGACAAAATACTGCCAAAAGATGGGACTGCCCTGCAGAGGTTTTGCCAACCCACCTTACTCTAAACCTTATATGGGAATGATGGATGATGGAACGACGTGCACCGGCCTCAACCATATTATCGCTAAAGCCACAGAGGAATGCGCAAAAGGGTTTTACTCTGTCATGGTCGTTCCACATAACCCAGAAGCAGACTGGTTCGGTGAAGCTCTGAAAAAAGCGACCAATATATGGACCATCATTGGTGGACGCATCAGCTTTGATACACCTGATTGGTATCAACAAGACCCCAAAGGCACCAAGCCCTCAAGCGCAAGAGGTGGAACATCTATTCTTATTTTTAATCCATTACTAATTAAAGAACGTGATCATGCCTTACATAGCTGGATTGCGAGGAATTACCTCCGTGAATTAGGAGACATTTACATGAATAAGCAAGAAATACGGGCCGCTTAACTTATTAAAAAATCAATTATTTATAGAGGTAACTTATGGAATCTTCAACTAAAAGCAACAAAAGAACCCGTCAGGCTCCAGCCATCCGCAAGGAAAACTTATTGAAAGCGGCTCTCAAATTAGCAAAAGAACAAGGGTTATCATCGGTTAATCATCAAAATATCGCAAAAGTAGCAAAAGTGAGTACTGCAACTGCATTTAACTATTTTGAAAATCGCATTATTCTGGATAAGACTGTCGCCCAATATATCATCCAGAATGAACGACCTTCGTTACTGAGGCTTGAAGCTGAAATTACATTGCTCAGACGCATAACCGACAACCAGAACGACCTGGAAGAAATAGAGCAATCTATCCCTGCAGAGCGTTTATCCCTTTCTGAATATATTCATGCTCACTCTACACAAACTGAAACAGTCTAGGAGGTCCATTATGTTAGGTTGCGTGCCATTATCACAGTATTGCCATATTTCTGGCGAATCTGAGGCTGCTGTAAAAAAACGGATTGAACGAGGCATTTGGCAAATTGGCGTTCAGGTTCGCAAAGTAAATGGCGTGAAGGAACGCTGGATTGATTTAGAGGCTGTAACAGAATGGGCACGGAACGGACGGATCTAAAAGGGGTCACCATACGGGATAACAAAACGATTTATATCTCGTTTATGTATCACGGCAAACGTTGCCGTGAGCCTCTTAGGGGATTGCCACCAACAAAATCAAATCTTCGATATGCGGCCCGCAAAAAAGCGGCTGTGGAGATGGATATAGAGAAAGGGATTTTTGATTATCTCGAGCATTTCCCGAATAGCCGCTCCGCCATATTGTTGGGAGAGAAAACAAAAACAGAGACAACCGTCAGCTGTTATCTCGAAGCCTATATGGAAAGCTGCCTGCTTAGGGGGTTATCACCATCAACGCTGATTGGTTATCGTAAGTGCATCACGGCACTCAAGCCTCTGCATGATGTTTACATCAGTGAAGTAACTCCCGCACTGATTAAACGATTTATCACGCAGGCATCGTGTAGCCTTAAAACAATGCGAAACATCCTGTCAGTTTTACGTTCATCACTGGATGAAGGCATCACGGATGGTGTAATCAAAATTAATCCCTGTGTCGGTGTCAATCCTGGTCGTTATATCCGCAAAGAGGACAAGCTATCCACTCGGGGACAAAACAAAGATGTAGACCCATTTACACCTGCAGAAGAAAAAGCAATTATCAAAGCGGCAGAAAGCCATCCCCAATGGCAAAACCTGTTCCGATTTTGGCTACACAGTGGATTAAGGACTTCCGAGCTCATTGCATTAAAATGGGATGATGTAGACTGGATCAATCACAAAGTCTCTGTTGTCGAAGCGCTTGTTTCTGGCATCACGAAATCAACAAAAACTCGAGCAGGCAGACGAATGATCGAGTTAGATAGTGAAGCAATGCATGCCCTCCACCAGCAAAAAGAGCACACCTTTTTACACAGCGACTATATATTTCATGATCCACGACTAAAGACGCACTGGCAAACCAGTGACTCAGTGCGCAAAAAAGCCTGGCAACCCACACTCAAAAAAGCAGGCGTTCGCTACCGACGCCCTTACAACTGCCGACACACATTTGCATGTCGCCACATCTCATCCGGCGCAAACCTCTGGTGGCTAGCAGAACAAATGGGCCATGCCTCACCAGAAATGCTATTCAGGCATTATGGGAGCTATATGCGGGAATATGATCACTCCGAAAAACAAAGCCATAACATCAACAGCTAACCAACTCCCTTTAAATATTACTAAGCCGCCTATGCGGCAGTTGTAACAGATAATAAAGTCTGGTCACTTTCTAGCAATGATTTGGACATTTCCGTTTTAGAGAAGTAACAAATTTAGAAAAACACAAATTACTATAAATTATGGCAAAACTTGTTTTCTACTTAGCTGTTTCTTCACCTAAGCCCCGTCATAATTTTGTTAGACCACTGAACGTTTAGTCACCCAAAGTCACTTCTCCCTATTTTCTTTGATTTATAAAACAGCAAGTGCAACAAAAAATTGCAACCACCTAATTTTCCCCTGATTTGTAAGCAAATAGCCCAATTGATAAATACAAATAACCACTAAGATAGACCTAGCAACAACGCAGGTAGGATTACCCTACCTTTTAAAAGGTCACATAGATAGGCAGTGATACACAGCAATCAACTCGGCAAGCATCGCCGTTTACTGGCGAGCTGTTGGTACTTATTGCCAGTGACGCTGTACTTGAACAGCTTAAAAACACATTAAACCTAGCGTGGAAAACCATTGCTAATCACCTTACAAAAATCCAGCGGCTTTACGAGCAAGGTGCCTCACCAGAGTGCATTGCGGTTATGTAACACGGTGGCATAGGTGGGTAAAAAGCGGCGTAACCATAGCATTAGAGCAAGTGGTCACGCAGGTATTTAACAGCACGCTAGGTAAAAGATTAGACACCCAATTTGGCCTTCAGGGGCTTTATAGGGGCTGAGGGGTTGGAGGAGGTGACTCTTTTATTTTTTTCATACATGCAATGAAAAAAGATCTATACGCGAAATTAAATTTAAAGCTCTAAAGGAGTACTCAAATGGAAAACCAAACATCCGAAAAAGAGACATCACAAATGGCCGGGGCAGAAGAAAGGGTCAAAGCAATTCTAATCAGCCTGGAACATCAGATAGACGAGGGATTTAGTCACTATTGCCCTTCTACGCAAGGTCTGGAGCAGGCGTTAGAGAGAGAGATAAATAAAATTTCGAATTGGACTGATGGAGGTGAACTGAGGCGTGTACAGACATGTGCTAAGTCTAAAGTCACAGAAATAATAGCAAAAGTTAATGCAAGTTGGGAAGAATCGAACACGACGGCAAAGATAAACAGAATAATAGCAAACATCTTACAGCCACTAGATGTCTCTATTTTGTGTATGGAGGACGCAGAGCTGCAAACTAGCATAGCTAATCTTCTTATGGATGTAATAGGTGCGGATCTGAAGAGACAGCCTTGGGATCAAACACTCAAGTATGACATATTAACATTTGTTGTAAGATCTATAGTTACTGTGGTTTCTGCTGTGTCATTTACACCGATAAACTCTGTATGTGGTGCATATATAGACAAGTTTCTCGGGACTTCCGGTGCCAGCGCATTTGGTCCGGTAATAAATAACAACGTGGTAGGACAAAATGGGCAAGAAGGAAATGTACAACAAAACACCGGACAGGTGCAACTAGGCACGGGAGAGGTCAACCCAGATGCAGTGATCGGCTGCGACATTTTTGGTGGCTCGAAAGCTGGGAACATTATGAATAATGCCGTTCAGGAGGCTGCCGCTCAAATGGGGAAAGACTGTATCAAGGAACTTCTTGATAAAGGTAAGAAAGGCGCCGTCGCGCCATTGAATTGGGGGAAAAGTACTACTTATGATACTGCCAAATTAGATAAGCCGAATATGGATCATTTACATCAAATCAGGAACTTATTAAAAGATAAATTGGAGGAGTTGTTGAGGGGGCCTAAATTTCGTGTGCAAGTGCAAACATTAGCACTAAGACGGGCGGTTCGGTCAACGAAATTAGCAGACATCATGAGCACATTGAAGTTACCGTTAAAAGATAATATCTCATTGATCCTTTCAAACTTGCAAACTACAACGGGCGGAGCTTGCTTAGACAATAAGATAAGCGCAAGCCTGAAGGCCGCACAGAAAACTATGTACGATAAGCGAATAATCCAGGCAAGAATGGTTACAAGTCTATACGATTCATGCGGTGTAAACTGGAAACTCAAGCGCCAATTCTCTGAAGGAACACGGACAAAATTATTTGAAATCATGGGCACTAACACCAAATCAGAACGTGTGAAATGGTCAGCTTGTAAAATAAAAGATGCATCTGAAGCTGAGCGTTTGGCAGAAGAGTTAGAACCGGCAATGACAGCAGCAAAACTTAATGCCGAACGTCTCGGGTGGGGAAAAATTGAACTTAACTATCTAAATGAGTGGCAGAAAGGTATGAAAAATCACTCAACAGATTGTCATCTATTAATGGGTTTCAAGGCAATGAAGGCTAACGGTGATATTGGTAAACCCAAGAATGTATTCGTTGAAAACGGTGCAACCGTGGACTGGTTTACGGAAGAGACTTCGTTGATGACGTATATATATAGTAAATTGACGCAAATTAAAGCTGAGATGGACCTAGGCAGAATATGTGATCGGGTATTCACTGAAACTGAAAGACTAGAAGACCGAATACAAACGGCTGTAAAAAGCTTCCTAGATGCAGAGGGACTGAATGATGATGCGCTGAACATACCAGAAGATTTTGGTAAAACCCAATCTTTAGGAGGGATACAGTCTTATAACAAAGCGTCAGTAGGAACACGGAAATAAAATAATTAAAAAATAAATAGCAAGATCAATAGGACATATATGGACGCTACCCAAGATTAAAGCAATAGTGTTCTAAATTTGGAAAGCTGTCTGGGTCAGGTCTTGCATTTTAGACCTAAACACAAAACCAACAGACAACGCCCTTCCCCTTTCTATCATGCCTGAAAATAAGTAATTGACGAGTAATGTCAGCGCTGCAAGGCTGATTTTGTCCATGGATGGATTATTCAGCCGTTTACGTTCACATCAATTACATTATTTGAAGAAATAGCGTAATAGAGGGACGCCGTGGGGTGGCGAGTGACCGAAACGAAGTTTCGCGGCGCAAGGAAGTGGAGGCATGGATGCCGAGAGGCAGAAGCTTCATGCATGAAGCTTCTGCAAGTTATTTAATTGAAATGCTTGCCGCTCTTTGGTTGCCGTCGCCAACGCGACAAAGAGTAAAATTGAAGACTAATTTCAAACCTGTCACGCTAAAGCACGACCCACACACTAAAACAGAACGCGATATAAAATCGCTGCTACTGAGGTACATTATTCTCTTGTAGGCCACCATTTACGGCGACAATGTTGTTAGCCTGTAGCACTGGATTTACAGGGACAGGCACTTTAAAAAGATACTCCTAAAAATCATTAACGATACACATTCAAATCGATACCTGTATCAAATCCGGTAAGTTATTAGTTAAACTCCCTGTGTATAAGCTTGATTTTAAGCAGTTTTATGCTTTTTAAGGCGAGAGACATCCGCACAGCCTGCTTTGAGAGAAGTTGAGAGGGCGGTAATTGGGCGTCAGAGGTCGTGGTTAGCTGTCAGGAAGCCTGAATTCAGATACCCTTTCTTTTGAGTGTCAGTAGAGCACGCTTTATCGACGCTTCTTTACCAATTACATTCCCTCTTTCCAGTCTCTTTAATCAACTTTTGTTAGCTTCACATTCTCCTCTCAAACCGAAAAATCATTCTAGGTTCAAGGCGAACCGGCTTTTCTTGCCGCCTAAAACTAAAGCTTTGCAGTAAGTTTTGAGAAGCATAGTTGTTGGCAAATACATCGGCATACAGCTGGGTTATGCCTTGCTGCTTGAGTTGATGGAAAAGCCGCTCGATGGCTAATGAAGCAAAGCCTTTACGCTGGTAAGGAGCGGATATCCAGTAATAGATAAAGGCATGAGGTTGTCGCTGGTCAGTCTGTAGGTAGTAGCCCACACAGCCGATGAGGCCAAACTCGTGATGAAATACCCCTTGCCGTGTATGTGGCTTGCCACTGTTTTCTAAGATGTAATTCTGTGCACTTTCAATGGAGTTTATCGGTGAGCAGTTCAACGCTTGGCAAATGTCTTTGCTTATGCGCTTTAGTATGATCGGGGCATGCTTAAGATGAATAGGTGTCAGCTGAATCGTATTTGGTTGTGGAATCACATCCGTTTTGGCGGGTCGCTTTTTAACGGTGTGATTGTTAAACTGTTTTAAAGGACTAACCTGCATAAATAAGAGTTTGAAAGTGCTGTAAAGCACCAAGCTACTCACGAAGTTTTAGTTGAGAGTTAATGTAGTACTAGTGGGTAACTTTCTCTCCGCAGGCCCAATCAATAACCCAGTCTAAATAACGAAATTACTACAAGCCCCAATAACACAGAATGGGGCAATAATTGTTTTTAGCTTAACTGTCCGCTCAATACCACTATGAAAAGAACCTGTCGATGATGATAGGAAATGTTCCCCTTCAATCAACATCTAAATAGCTTGGAGGGGCAATATGTCGCCTTTAATATTAGCCTACTAAAAACAGTAATTCAAAATGGCACGTTGACGTCACGAAAAGCACAGCTCAAAAATAAAAACTATTAAAATTAATTAGTTATATATAAATCGTGGCGGGTTCAAATCCCGCCAGCTCCACCAAACGTTTGGAAAGGGCGACAAGTCATTGATTTGTCGCCCTTTTTGTACTTATACATCTAGGTTTAGGCTGTTTGTACTAAATTTTGGTACTAAAACATGCGCTATCTACACATTTCAAAATCTGGCATTTGGCAATTTCGTTACCAAGTTTCCCCGCAACATCGTCACCTGTTTGGTGACCGTCGTGAGATCAAACGCTCACTAAAAACTTCAGATAAAGCCAAAGCTGCTGTTATGGCTCTTGAACTTGAAATTCAAGTTCGGAAGACTATCTTGACGCCAACGGCATCAACATCACTTGATAAACACCCTTTCACACCCATCATTTCGCAAGTAAAGACCCCATCAACAAACGAAATCTCGTGTTATAACGCGCTAAAACGCTTTTGTAAGTACAAGGCTGATCATATCTCACCCAAAGCTGTAAAGATGCTAGAAGCTAAGTGCAAGATTGTTCTCGACCTTGTTGGAAAACCGAACTTAAAAGCTATTCGGCGTTCTGACGCTGAATCGACTGCATCTCTCCTACGCAACTATCCAACGAACCTCAAGAAGCACAAACAATTTGAAGGCCTATCAGGGCATGAAGCAATCGAACTAAATAAAGAATTAGGTCTAGTCACATTAAGTGATGAATCAGTCAAAGACTATTGCCAAAAAATGTCCGGCTTCTTCCAGTGGTGTCAATTGAACGAGCTAACTGACATCAATCCATTCAAAGCCATCAGGTTCAAAAAAACTCATCGAGATAGTGAAGCTAAAAACGCTTATACCCCAATTGAGCTAGAGAAAATTTTCGGCGCCATCGTACGCGCTAAGCAAGCACATAAGCACCCCTACTATTTCTGGTTACCACTGCTTGCTTACTTCACGGGGGCACGGCTTAACGAACTTTGCCAGCTTTATAGAGCCGACATTTATCAAGTTGACGGCATATGGGTCATTCAAATTGATGATAGATTTGATGGGCAGAGGCTAAAGAACTTAACAAGCCGTCGTATCGTTCCAATCCACGATCAGTTACTAAGCCTTGGCTTTATTGAATTTGTGCAATCTGTACAACATGAACGAATCTTCCCTGAGCTAAAGAAATCTCGTGATGGCTTCGGTACTGCTGCATCAAAGTGGTTTGGTCGCTTCAAAACTAGGTTAGGGTTCGATAGAGGGCATGATTTTCACTCGTTTAGGCACACCGTTGCTACTCAATTGAAGAGACAACAAATCTCTCACATCGTTGCAGGTGAGTTGCTTGGCCATGCCCAAAATAACATTACTTATGACCGATATGGAAAGGGATTAGATACAGCACAGCTCAAGGAGGTGATCAATACGATTGATGCCTTCCCAGTATTAAAGTCACTCAAAAACTAGTTCATG
Source organism: Candidatus Celerinatantimonas neptuna (assembly GCA_911810475.1). Classification (NCBI taxonomy): domain Bacteria; kingdom Pseudomonadati; phylum Pseudomonadota; class Gammaproteobacteria; family Celerinatantimonadaceae; genus Celerinatantimonas; species Candidatus Celerinatantimonas neptuna. The sequence continues at coordinate 2,826,907 of OU461276.1, read as the reverse complement.
GAAAATATCAAAAACAAGCATTAGTCGAGGTCGGGACACTAGAAAACGCTCATAAAGCAAGCACATGAAAACTTAATTAACTGGTAAGACCAGAGTAAAAAGAAATCAACTTTATTAAAGCACATTTTATTTTTCTAAAATTTGCACTTACAACATGTACGTAAATATTGACTTGTGGCTTATTAGTTCAAATTTTAGAAAACTTAATCATATTAAAAAGTACTATGGGTTCAAATTTTAGAAAAATTTAACACTATTGCATTCAAAGAAAACGTTGGTAAATTACCCCCTGTCGACATTATCCAGCGAGCGCATTAAACATGCCTCATTACAAATTAAATACTTAACTATATTTTTGAGAATTATAAATGCCAGAAGAAACCTTTCTGTTAAATGCAGTTGTTATATCTTTATTTATGGTTACCAGTGTTTGTTTTTATTTATTTTCAAAAAAGAAAAAACAACACCAAGATCCATTTAATATTAAAGGTACATATATAAATTCAACACGTGAGTTCAAAACCTCTTTAGATAAGAGCATAGATGCTTTGGATTATAAAATATCTCTCTCATTATCTATTTTGGAAATTAAAAATCTAAACTCGCTAAGTAGAAAGCATGCTGAGAATTTAAGGAACTTATTAAAACATTATCCTAAGAATGTAAAAAAGTACGCTGACTTTAAAGGACTAAAGCCATTAGAAATAATCGAGTTGAATAAAACTCTTGGTAAACCGACACTAAGCCCAAGAACGATTAAAGGCATCATCCAATGCATGTCAACGTTCTGCACTTGGTGTGTATCACACGGATATATTAAAACTAATCACTTTTATAAACTGCCAACACTGAAGCCTAGAGCAAAAGATGTAAGGTTTGATTTCAACGATGAACAACTGACGTCAATCTTTCATATGGATGATTACACCAGTTTTAAGTTTAAACATAGTTATTATTATTGGATTCCACTGCTACTAAGACTAACAGGTGCTCGCTTAAATGAATTGTGTCAGCTATGGCGCGAAGATATTAAATTAATAGATAGTATTTGGTGCCTTATTATTCATGAAAACAACGATGGGCAACGAGTTAAGAATATGCATTCAGCTCGTATTATTCCAATTCATTCCGCTTTGCTAGAACGTGGTTTCATTGAGTTCGTAAAGTCAAAAAACACTAACTTATTATTTGATGAGTTGAAGGCAAAAAATGGATATTACTCTCACAGCGTATCGAAATGGTTTGCACGTCGTAGAGCATCACTTGGCTTAGGTAAAGGTCTTGATGCTCATTCATTCCGACATACATTCTCTTCAGAATTAAAAAGGAAAGAAGTTTCCAAATCTATTGTGGAGGAATTACTTGGTCATAGCCATAACTCAATTTCTTTTGACCTGTACGGAAAGAAATTTCAACCAAGCAAACTATTAGAAGTCGTAGAGTTAATTGATGACTCTCACCTTGCACATATAAAGCCATTTTACAACTAAACTATCACTTTCAAAATTCAGGCCTAATTAGCATATAGATAATTAGGCCACTATTGAAAACAAAAACATTAGAGAAAAATATGTTTAACCATATCAAGAAATACTTTACACCTTCAGATGAAGTCACTCAACTATCTATTGATGACATTCCTGAACCTATTATTGATAAAACAAATTTCAAAGAAAATGAACTAGTTGCAATTCCACCAAAACTTCGCTCAGAAGGTTATTATGGCCCACTTTCCAAAATGTCTATTGATTTAACCGATGGAACTGAAGCCAAGCGCGAATTCTTAGCGAATAACATTATGATTGGAATTGCAGCAGCTATACCAACATCATATATCACTTTACCTTTTGCTGCTGGAAACACTGTAATTCGTTTATTTTCTCTACAAGTTCTTCCAACTGGGTGTGGCAAAGGCGTTTCAGGGAAACAAGCTGATGCTTTATTTAACGAAGCCAAACGTCAATTAGGTGACAATATTGTAAGCGCTCAATCTGGACTCCCTGTATATGCAAGAGTTTTTTCCGGTGGATTATCAACTGGTGAGGGCATCGCCTATGAACTACGCGATAGTATCACTAATGACAATGGAGAATCTCAGCAAGGCGTCGACGATAAGAGGCTTTTAGTAACAGAACCAGAGTTTTACAATGTAATCGTCAAATGTCTTGCGCCAACTAGCATCTTGAGCAGCAGTATCCGTAAAACATTTGACGGTGATTCACTCGAACCGATGACCAAAAAAGATCGTGTTAGGTGTACTAATCCTGATATCTGTATTCTAGGGCAAATTACCCCTGAAGAGTTGGTTGCCAAATTGGATTCAGTTTCTATTTCAAATGGTTTTATTAATAGGTTTCCTATCTTCTCCGGAACACCACCAGTTTATCAACCGATTCCAAAAGTAACTGAAGCTGAAATACTTCAAAAACATGCAAAGAAATTGAATGAAATTATGCATTGGTGCCATGAAAGCCCTAAAGTTCTAACGATGAGTGATTGCTATAAAGAACTTTGGTACGAAAAATACAGTGACCTAAAACAAATAGGTGCAAGCGGGTCTATTGAACAATCTCTTATGACTCGGGCACCACATTATGCCACAATGTTTTCAATGTTATTCGCTGTACTAGATATGACAACTGTATTAACAGCAAATCATCTGAAAGCGTCTTTGGCATGGATTGACTATTGGCATGAATCGGTAAGGTATGTTTTTGGTACCGAAGCTGCTGCTTACAAGGCTGAACAGAGGAATCTTCAAGCGCTTGAGATCCTAAACAAGATCAAGGAATTGGTAGCTAAAAACGATGGTCAACCAATCACTCGTACACCGTTACAACAAGCTTTTGGGAAAAAATACACATCCAAACAGCTCAGTGATGTGTTGAAATTCTTGCAAGAATTACCTAAAGCACCAATTGCTGTAACCAAGCACCAGCATAACAAGCAGCTAATCGCCCTGACGTAGCAACCTAAACTACTGAAACTACCCAAACTAGTCTAGATTGGGTAGTTTTCTTCGTTTGAGAGGCATTGGAGCACAGGGTATCTTTCAAGTGAAGCCCAATGATACTCAAGTCCAATTTTGTTATACACATGCCAATCTTCACCATCAAAATATGTTTCGCTTAGCATTATAAGGTCAAGCGTAAAAAACAACTTAAACTACCCAAACTGACCTTGATTGGGTAGTTTAGTTAGTTTGAGGAGTATTGGGTCACAAGCTCTCTTTTAAGCGAAATTCAATGGCATCTTTTAACTCTTGCAACTCTTCCCTGTCTTCACAATTATCGATAAAGCGGTAGCAAACCTCAGATGATTCATCTTCTTGAACAACTTCTACCCATGATAGATTAGTCCAATCAAAGTAATACTGTCCCTCGGTATCAACATTAACAAGCCCAATAAGTTCAACAATTGAACGAATCTCTTCTATTCTCGCATCAACAAGAATAAAGGGCTTTAGAACTTTGAGTTCCAAAATCTGAGTTAAGCTCAAATGCTCTACTTTATCGGGGTCAAATGACAGAACGCCCTCAGCAAACAAATAACGTAAAGACATTCTCTGAATACCCATCGCATCAAGGTGTGCCTGAATCGGAAACAAGTCCTTTTGCGTGCCAAACTCATCAAACATTACTCGGCTACCTCTCCACAATCTGCTGAGTTATAGCATCATAACGATAATTAACGATGTCACCCGTGATCAACATCTGTATTGCTTGTTTAATGCACTCTAGGGGAGCAATAAACCATTCTCTCGGTGTATGAGCGATCCCTTTGTGATCAGCCACTTTCACATCCAAACAAGAATGACCAAAGAAAGTATGCAATAAACCCTCAAACTTATTTGCTCTCATGTTGTAGCACTCAAACTCTGAGACTAATTGAACTGGTGCCATCAGGTAAGTTGGCTCATTCTCCGCATTGGCAATACGCTGTTTTACCGGAGTTGTTGAGTAACCGATCTTGTAGAGGTTATTCACACTGTTAATCTCCGGCTCACTACTTAAAGATTTTAGTATGTAAATATACCCAGATTTTTGATCATCATGAGTGATATTTAATAGCTCATCTAACGCTTTATCTCTTTTATTCAAGATACGACGACCAGTTTCATCTTTGTATAGCTCAGTGGCCAATGAGCGCAGTAGCATGTCTGATTCCGTGCCATTTTCAAAAACAAGATGCAGTCGAGCATTCACCTTACCATTCTTCTTCTGCCTCTCTTCCATGTCAGATACATAACAAGTGATGCCATGAAGAATGAAGAACATACCCTTTTGAATTTGCTGCTCCCCAGTGAATTGAACCGCTTCTTTTTCGCCTGTTTTAAGGTCAGCATGGCACTGTTTAAACAGAAGCTCATAGTCGTCAAAGTTGGCACACTTCTGCCGCTTGGCAACATGACGAGGCATTTCTAAAGTCTTCTTAACGTGCTTTAGGTTGAAGATGCTGTCATCAGGCAGATCCAATATCCCTAGTGCGTCATCAGCAAGTATCGCTTCAATAGAATCCGGTTTAGGTTCATCGAATCGAGGTAGAAGCCCATGAATATCAAACTGCTCTAGCGCACGACAATGCTGTTCATTATTCCGGATAGACTCAAGGCTTTTGCTGCGCATCAGCTCAATCGGATTACCACGATTCGCCTGTGGCTCTCTTCCATTCTTATCAAAAAACTCATTAATCTGCTTAAACTTAGTAATTAAGTGATCATCGGCTGTTGGTGCCGATGATTTAGGTTTAGTTTTTAATAAGCCTTGGGTATCTGAAGCAAGGATATCTTTCAGCCAATCTTCCATCTACATTACCTCTTTCTGAGCTTGTGCTGCCTGCTCTTGAGCAAGGCGGCGCAGATAGATAATGCACTGAGCCAACTCACGCTCACGACCATTGCGAGAGTTAAGATCTGGATGTCGATTGTGTTCTTTCACAAACTCTTGCACTTTCGGCCACAGTGCAATGGCTTCTTCTTTGGACATTTGCATGCGAGTCGATTCGATAGAGTCTTGAATCAACTTGAGCGTGTCGGTGTTAACTGCTTTTGACAGAATCTCAAATGCTTTCTGGAACGGGTTGACCTGATCGATAAGGTCAATGTGTAGCTCATCAATATTGATGAACTTATCCGCCATACGAACAAACTTCTTTCCCCCCTCCTCTTTAATCTCAGAAGTTGAGATCGCTGAGTCCACAACCACTCGTTGACGAACCTCCTCAATCTCATCTTTAGAGAGATCTGGATACTTCTTCTCGATAAGTTTAGGTATCAACACCTTATTGATAACTTCAGGATCGTGACCTGCTGCTGAGGCTTTCACGATATTGTCATCCTGCAAAATAGAGGCTTTTAGATCATCAAGGTCTGTTTCTAATATCTGCTTAGTACGCTTGGTACTTGGCTCTTTTAAACCACCAATACTGATCACTCCAGGCGGTGTTGGCTCCTTATCGGCTGGATCTTTTGCTTTAAACTTAAAGTTTGGTGCCAACACTTGCTCCATGAGAAGAGAACAAGTGATTGCCTTGAGCATGTTGTTCACGGCATAGTTTACTTGATCACTTGAAGCATCAGGTTCTGCAATCAGGTTAGTAAACTGAGCGTGCGTCTTATTGTGACTATCACGAGTACAACGGCCAATAATCTGTACGATTTCAGTCAAAGAGTTGCGATACCCAATCGTCAAAGCATGCTCACAAAAACTCCAGTCAAAGCCCTCTTTCGCCATGCCTAGCGCAATAATGATATCGATGTCATCTTCATGCTCAATGTCACGTAAAAACGCTTGGGTTTTCTCTCTGTCTTTTTCATCCCATACGAGGTCGGCAACTTTGATGATTTTGCCATCTTCCTTACGCTTGATATGAATAACACCAGTATCAGGATCAGTGAACTCGTGTTTACCAATAATATCTAAGATAGCTGCTACCTGTTCATACTTGTCGTCTTTGCCTGATTCAGCAGAGTTTACATTTGGGATATGAATAATCGTTTTCTTATCAGTATCCAACACCTCTTCTATTGCAGTGAGGTAATGCCCTTTGTAGAAGTGGTAGCCAATACCCAAAGACTTGAGGTACTGGTAGCCGTTCAGTTGCTCATAATAGTTAAAAGAAACCTTATCAAACTTCATCTCATCTTCTGGGGTCAGGATAGATACACTATCCCCACGGAAGTAAGAACCCGTCATCGCAACGATATGTGCGGTGCTGTTTTCGATAAGCGCACGCAACACATCACCCAACACGTTGTCACCATCAGCAGAAACATGATGGAACTCATCGATTGCCAATAAGGTATTGTCAAAAGCTGAGTCTTCTAACTCTTGGTATGCAAAGCGCAACGTAGCGTGAGTACAGATTAAAATGCGCTCATCACTATCTAAAAACTCTTTAAAGATTTTAACTTTGCTTTGATTGCTGGCAGATGTACAAAGGTTGTAATGCGGATTGATGTTCCAGTCTGCAAAGAAGCCGTATTTCGTTAGCTCGGTGTAGCCAAAAGAGCCACCGATAGAACGTTCAGGAACGGCAACAATCGCCTTATCGATGCCTTGGTTGTGAAGCTTATCTAAGCCAATAAACATCAAAGCACGAGATTTCCCAGAAGCAGGTGGCGCTTTAATCAAAAGATACTGGCTTACACGTTGCTCAAAAGCGCGAGCCTGCATGGCTCGCATCCCCATCTCATTAGTATTGGTGCTTTCACCTGTTTGGGCGTAGGTAACGTGAACTAAATCAGGCATATTAGTTCTCTCTTATTTGTTTAAAATAGTGTTCAATCAAGCATGAGAGTCTCTGCTCGTTGTTATCAAAAGCCTTATTGGAGTAAAGTAAATCAACAACTTTATCTAGATTAATATGAGCTTCACGAAGATTATTTGGCATATATTCAGGATCATACAATTCAGAAATGCTTAACTCAGGGTAACTCTCTCTTATATCTAGAACACTAAATGCAGCATCAACTACTCGCTCTTTATCACTAGCACTTAACTCTGGAATTGGAAATGTATTATATGATAAAGCACTTGAATAGCGGATATCTGACTTCAACCGACCTGATGTAGCGAGAGTCCAAGCTAAATGCATCTTTGACGATAAGATACCAAAAATATACGGCTCAGGATCATATAACACCTGAACCGAGTGAAGAGTTATATTGTCTGCGGACAACAAGCCCACAGGAATATATTCTCTTCGTTCGGAAGAAGTACAAGGCATTACTATCATCATTTCTTTTGCTGTGTGCCTATATCTAAATTGATGACATCTATTAACTAATGATCGAGCAACCTCACCGCCAGATTCTCTGAACTCCTTGACAGCTTCTATACGTCTTCTAATCGGGGGGATTCTTTGAGCCAACCCTATTTGCTCATCTTCTATCCATAAACACCAGCGAGTCTGACCTTTTAAAAACTCACTCCCACCAATGAGCCGACGAATAAATAGCTTAGACTCAGGGTAATTTTCTTCTAAATCAATTTTTTCTTCATCTTCTAGCTTTAAGAACCCGCCTTCAATCGGCTGGTTACCATATTCCATTTTAGGAATTTTAGATAATGGCTTACTTCGTTTATCAATAAAAACCGTTTCACTATCTGTTAAATATGGGGAAATATTTTTAGCTTCAGATTTGTGCAAACCCTGAAAAATATACTTTTTATTCTTACTTAAATTCCTTAAGCCAATAATGACACAAATGACGGCTGCTTTTTGCTTTGCATTATTCATCCATTTAAATGATTCATATGCAAAGTCAATTTCAATATTATCGCTTAAAATGTGCGGCCATAGTAAAGGTACATGCTCACCCTGAACGATGGAGTTAGTTGTAACAAAGCTACACTTAGCATTCTTGCCTGTTATAAACAATGCCCCCTTATAAAACCATAAGGCTATGTAATCTAAACTATTTACCCCTTTGACTGAGCTTAAAACAGATCTCATATCGTCTTTTTGAGCCTTAGTTTGGTTTCTAGCTCCAAGGTAAGGAGGATTGCCCAATATATAGATTTCATCTGTTTCTGTCGCAGGGCAAACTAATTCCCAGTCGACTACAGCAGCATTACCCGCAACAATCCGACCACTTTGCTTCAATGGGAGCGTTGGTGCCGTATAACCAAACTCGGTCTCAAACACCATATTCATTTGGTGCTCGACCAACCAAAGAGAGAGAATCGCCATCTCATGAGCAAAATCATCAAGCTCGATACCATAGAATTGATCTAGACGGATTGCTGATAGACTTTCCCCAAAAACATCAACGGTATAATTTTGTCCAATAGATGAATTTGTTAACTGTTTTTCTAGTTCACTGATACGTTTTAATATTTCTATTTCTAATAAACGAATTTCTTTGTAAGTAATGATCAAGAAGTTGCCAGAGCCACACGCTGGGTCAAAGAACTTAATGCGGCTTAGACGCGCCTGAAGTTTCTTTAGTTTATTGATGTTGTCATTACACTTATCAAACTCTTCATAAAGATCATTCAAGAAAAGCGGCTCAATCACTTTCATGATGTTTGATACCGATGTGTAGTGCATCCCCATTTTGCTTCGTGTTTCTGGGTCGGCAACACCTTGAATCATAGAACCGAAGATATCTGGGTTGATATCAGACCAGTCCAACTCACCTGCATCAAGTAACATTTTCCTAGCTTTGAAATCGAACTTAGGAATAGCTATTTCTTTCTTAAATAACCCACCATTTACGTATGGGAATCTACTTAAGTAATCAGGTAAATCTGGGCGGCTTTCTGCGGGAGTATTTAATACCTCAAATAGCCTTTTCAAAGCTAAATGAACGTCGCTACCATCAACGTTTGTACGTGTAATTACATTAGTAAATTGATATGGCACATGCTTGAAAATCTTCGTATCTTCAGCGAATAAGCAGAAGAGTAAACGGTTTAGAAATAAAACCATCTCATGCAACTGTTCTTTTGTAGCATTAGCTGGATAATTGATCGATTTTATATGGTCAAAGAAATCTGCCATCTTCTCAGCAGCTTTAACATCCGCAGGGTTTTCACCACGATAGACCATTTTCTCCACACCCGCCCACGGTAGGAAGAAATCGAAATACTTCGCTAGTTGACCAAGCTCAATATCAAGCGTTTCTTGAGTCTTGGTATCAATAGCAATGAGCTGAGAGAAATCAGTAACAACAACAAAACGAATCTTATTGGTGGCAACCGTTTTGCTGTTTTTGAGATCATCAATTTCAGCGAACAAGTTTGAGGTGCATGGCTTGAAGTACAGATGACGCTTTAAGATCACCTCACCAGCACTCTTAGCAAGGTTACGCTCACCCGACTTAACACGGCTGACTACTGACTTACGATGCCCGTAAGCCAACAATAGCTCGTAGACAAAATCATCTTTCGAAATTTCTTGGCTTGATACTTGTTTTACCAAGCCCTTAACATTTTCTTCTATTTGTACGCTGTTCATACTTTCTACAACCTAAATGACATTGGTTGCATTGTAATATGGCCAGCTTGCTCAAGCTATTTTTGAGCCTAAATTTTGAGATATACAAAAAGAGCACCGATTCGGGTGCTCAAATAGAACGTAATCATATCAACCTTTATATGCTGGAGCGGCATCAATCACATGCTTAGCTAACAACTCCAAAACATCATTTACCTGCTTTTCACGTTCTTGTCTAAGCTGCTTGAATGTCGACATATTCAGCTCAAGCGGCTGTTCGCTATCAATGACCGCTTCTAGATTAAATGCATCTTCAGCATGCTTAACGATTTTCTTTATCCAACGCAATTTAGGTATGTAAGACTCATCGTGTACGTTTAAAAAGCCTGCGTTCTCTGCCTTTTGTATGACTTGGTCTTCAAGCGTTGTAGATTCAAACTGTTCAAGTTCAATGATGTAACCGATAAGATCGGAAGATGGGATAGGTTTGTCCATAGTATTTTTTATAAGCATAAAAACTATTTTAGGCGGCTGCAAATTTACGTTTTTCAAAGGGGAGTTAAGAGGGGTATCCACTCTTGCCAGCGGACAACGCGAAGCGTTGTACTATCTGGAACCACCATCCAGCATAACCAGTTGATTTTAAATTGTTTGAATCTGAAAAAATAGTTTTCTATTTTTATAGAAAACATATCAATATGCTTAAAAACTGGACTGTAACGACACAACCTGTGCGTCTCGGCACTGATGGTGTAATAATGCGCGAGCGCTACCTACTTAACCCAAAACACGCAAACCACAAACACAGTGAAGCTCTAATCTCGCTTTTTGGTTGTGCGGAAGCATCAATCGAATTGCACTTGTAGGTGAGCAATTCAGACTCAACCAGCATCTATATAACCGCAAAGGCGGTCGTCCGCTAACAAGCTATGCAATGGAGTATTGCCTCACTTTGCCGAAAGGTTATCGTCCGACCAAAGACCAATGGCAGTCAATAGTTAGGGATTGCTGTTTAGCTCTAGCAAGACTCTGCAAACTAAACAAAACCGAATTTTCCCAATATAGGAAACAAATTAGAGCGGTGTTACACCAGCAAAAGCAGGATGAGAACAGAGGTAGTGGTGATCATGTACACCTTATCATTGGTAAGGTTGTTGGCGGTAAAGTTCTTAAAGAACTACAACAAAAGCAAGCAACCAAAATTATCAAACTAGCTTTTAATCATTCAGTTCTCAAACATGTTGGTGTTGACTACCGCACCTATGTCCCCACAGAAAAAGAGAAAGGACGTCGACTCTCCACTTGGCAATATCAACATCAGAGAGCTACTGAAGCTCTAGAAATTGAAAAGCTAATTGAGAAGATGCAAAGTCAATTCGATAAGTGGTTAAAAGCCAAAGAAGAGCATAATGAAAGACAAGCTCGGCGCCAACAGAACAGGTTGGTAAAAAACTATGAACAATTGAGGCTGTACTCACCCAGCACATCGCAGTTGGATAGAGTTAAAGTCATCAAAGATCAATTAAATAACTAGAACATGATTGGATACCAGTTCAACTCCCAAATGAGGAGCTGAACTGAAACCTTTAGTGAAGCGTAAACTCTCAACACGGATTGAGACTAAACGAAAAAGGTACTAAGATAAGGTACTGAGTGATTTTTCTTAGAAACCACAAGCAGTCTAATGCACTGAATTTAAAAGGTTTCGATATTTTTGATGGCTACTCCCGCCAGCTCCACCAAACGTTTGGAAAACGCCGATAACTTAGGTTGTCGGCGTTTTTTATTACCTAAAATAAATTTAAATCAATAGTTTAGCATCCGATAATGGCTTTCAAAGGCCTCACTTTTATGTACTACAAAAATCATGAAGTGCACTTTGCAATACATAAAATTATTAAGATGATGTGACTGATATGTCAAAAATGACAAACCAAAAAAAAGATTACAAACTTTCCGATGCCCTTGACCTTCAGCTACGAGTACGCAGTAACGGTACGAAGCAGTGGAACTATCAATACAACTATCCTTACACCAAAAAAATGAGTAAATACTGGTTTAGGCACATTTAATAACGTTAGCTTAAAACTTGCTAGAGAACTGGCACAAAATATCAGGAGCTCATTTTGCTCCCAAAGATTCAAGAGAAGTAGAGCAACGATTTCACCAATATCTTCATGAAAATACATTATATAACGTTGCTTAACGTTGGATGGAAATTAAACGAGACCGTGTCACCAAAGACTATACGAAAGATTTATGGAGTTCTCTTGAACTGCATATCTTCCCTTCCTTATCTAATTTTCTCATTACGGAAATAAATGCTCCTAATTAGCTCAGCGACTGAATGAAATCATGACCTACGCAGTTAACTATGGATTGATTCAAACCAACCCCTTTCTGGCATCAAAGAAGTGTTCAAAAAACCAGAAAAGAAAATATGTGTAACGGTAGACTTATCTTGGAGAGCTAGTTAGAGGTATTATTTAATACAACTAGTAAGGAAGATAAGAATGCCAAGACCTGTTTCCGCCGAATTTAAACGTGAATGTGTCGAGCTTGTTCTCGTTCATGGCTATAAGCATAAAGACGCTGCAAAAGCGATGGGATTTGGATTGTCCTCGATTCAACGATGGGTTGAAAGAGCAATCAGGACAAACGCCTAAGCCAGCAGCATTAACCCCAGAGCAACAACGGATCCAGGAACTAGAAAGACAAGTTAAACAGCTTCAGAGTGACAATCAGCTATTAAAAAAAGCGTCAGCCTTCTTCGCTATGGAAATGAACAACGGCAGCAAGTCGCGTTAAATCTGAAGAAGGCAGGATACAGTGTACGACAGGTATGCCGTTGTCTATCGCTTGCATCTAGTACTTTTTATTATTGGAGCAAGCCTAAAGTTATTGATTCAGAACGTGTTCGGTTAGAAGCTGCGATGAAGCAGGTTCATGCTGATATGGATGCCACTTATGGCAAGCGGAGAATGCTCTCAGAGCTTCTGGACATGGGATTTCTTGGTATTGATAAAGTTCGCCGTTGGATGAAGCGCTTAAATTTAATCGCTAAACGGCCAAAGCAGCACAGCTATCCATCAGGAAGAACTCCTTCAGTGATAGCTCCTAACAAACTGAATCGTCAGTTTAATCCAGAGGAGATTAATCGTTATTGGTCTGGGGATATTACTTTCGTCAGAACTCAACAGGGCTGGCTATATCTCGCTATCGTCATGGATTTATGTTCACGTAGAGTTATCAGTTGGGCATTCTCCGATAGACCTAATAGTGAACTGACAGCACGAGCTTTACGTTTAGCCACACAGAAAAGAAAAACCAAAGGTAATATTGTCTTTCACTCTGATCAGGGCTGCCAGTATACCAGTGACTACTTCCAAAGGACTTTGCAGGAAAATGGTATTGAGTCCAGTATGAGTCGACGAGGGAATTGCTTAGATAATGCCGGAACAGAACGGTTCTTTAGAAGCTTAAAGTCAGAACGAATTAACTATCGGCGCTATGAAACACGTTCTCAGGCAATGGCAGATATTATTGACTATATAGAACCATTTTATAATCAGAAACGAAAACACTATAAGCTGGGAAATATTTCACCAGCTCAATACGAGATGAAATTAAGAAAAGCTGCCTAAAACTGTCTCCAATTTAAGTTGACCGTTACAACCTCTTTTAAGGTTAAAATTTGGTCTACCATTCAGAGTGTTATCTCATGTTGGTTTTATTCATCAGAATTGATAGTAAGAGAATATGGGAAAATTGGGGAATGGACAATGATAAAGGTTGTATCTACCACTAATTCGAATGATTGATATTCAATTATATGAACTTAGCATTAGCAGAGGTTCTACCCTAATTTAGCGGACACATCTATATAGTATGCAGTGGCAACCATCCTGATATAAAGGGCTATAGACGCAATGCCGATAAACCAGCCATTGCGTCAAAAGGATCTACTCTACAATTGCATATTAAGCTGGATCTTTTCATAAAGAGGGATGGTCGGTAAATACGTTTTGCTATCCATCATATCCCAATCGATGTCATCAAAATGAATCGCCGCAACTTGTGGAGACTGATGATAACGGATGGAATAGATTAGCCGATCCATATCCGCAACGAGCATCCACTGAGTATAATCTTCTGTACCATCAGGGCCGGGGTTTTTATCCATCCCTTTGACAACATCCACATTATTTAGAATATGGAATGCTAAATTAATCGCTTCATCTGAATTATTCGCAGGATCTGTCATATCCGTTAAAAATGCAGTCCGGACAAATCGGCTGGGAGGGGTTGGGTCACCAGGCAATCCTAATAAACCACTTCCGTTACCCGCAGCATGAATAACATAATCATTAAGTGTCAGGGTATTCATATTTATATGATGCAGATTCATATAATTTCGTAAATTCTGTAACTGCATCGGAAATTGAGGTGAATTGGTGCAAACATGAACAGGATTATTATAAACATGTGCCTGACCATCAATAAATTCAATGATAACGCTATGGCCTGTTCGGTCATGAAATGGAAAATGCAGAGGAAAATATCCGTCTGGGCCACTAATTGATAACTCTTTATAATAAATAGGGCTGACGGTTATGGGGGAGTCAATCCCTTCAATCGTTGGATATTCAAAGAACTGATGACGATCCATATTTTGAGGGATTCTTTTACCCAGTGCGGCAATAAGCTCATGGCAGGTTGCAAACGAACTTAATACCCATTGAGGGAAGTCGATACTCGAAATGGTATTCGCAGGGTTCGAGTGTTCAGCATAAACCGTTTCGGGCAACCATAACGCTCCACCACATAACCCCTGCGTATTCATACCATCAATGAACGCATCCATACCCAGTGCATCCATTCCGGCAACAGCATACTTCCCAGTCCATGTAAACTGGCATCGTTCAGGACGATTCAAGGCATAATAATGGCCTGCACGTCGAAAAAACAGATGAGATTGAACTTCATAGTCAAAATCAATAGAACGTCCTTGAACATGACCACCCATATGATCACTCAATAGAAAATTAGTACACATAGCAAGATGACTCAAATAAAAACCATACTTAAAATGTAGCATGAGATGAACTAATCAAGATTATTCCCTACTTTCAAAAAGCAGGACGATACGATGAGGTTTATAAGTATTGTACAGAAGTGCTGATCCCTAAAATTTCTTTTTATAACAAGACTTGCTCTGATCATAAACACCAATAAATTCAACAACTATTTGAAAAATCAGGGTGATTCTATAATCTGATTTTGGACAGACTAAGTTAAGTTCGTTTGTTTGCAAGCTCCGTGATGCTCAAGACAGCATTCGGGGAAAATCGTCGGCGGCATAGTAAAAGCCCCTTAATCAATAATGACGATTACCATTTGCTCATATATAGCGATGAAACGTTAGAATTTACACGCTCACAAATCGAGCGTTAATATTTTCGTTTTAGAACGGGAGCAACACACCATGATTAGTTTTCCTTCCCGGTGTTCCTGATCCGATAAAAACACATCTCTATGCTCCGGGATGCCATCGACTACACAAGTTTTGCAGGTGCCGCATACGCCTTCTTCACAGGAAACAGGAATAAACACACCATGCTCTTCCAACACCCGGACAATGCTGGTGTCCGCATCCACAAAAAGCTCTTCTCCAGTGCTGGCAATCTTAATGGTAAATGCTTTATTAGCAGACATAACATTCTCAGCAACCGGGGCCGAGAAAAACTCCCTGTGTAACTTATGATCGGGCCATCCCAGCATTCGCGCCTCACTTAACGCCGCATCAATAAAACCCGTCGGCCCACACAGATACAACTCAGTCTTTGCGGTGTGCTTAGCCAGCTCCCGGCGAATGTCCATACGCCCTGATCCAGATACCTGACTAAAATGAAAACGCATTTTGTCTGCAAATGAACTGTTTTTAAGAGCCGTATAAAAAGCGGCCTCTTCGGGCTTTTTAGCACTATAGTGAAACTCAAAATCCGAACCAGAGCCTGCCAGTGTCTGAGCCATGGTTAATAAAGGTGTAACGCCAATGCCACCGGCAATCAGCAGCGATTTGCGGTTGAGGCTCACCAGAGGGAAATGATTTCTGGGTTCACGAATCATCAATTTGTCACCTTCGTTTAATGCATGAACCTGTTTTGATCCCCCCCGGGAAAGAGGCTCTTTTAATACCGCAATTTCATAAAACCTTGCATCGGCCTGCAAGCGACATAACGAATACTGACGTATAAGCCCATTTGGTAAATGCACATCAATGTGCGCCCCAGCTTCAAAAGCGGGCAATGGCCGATCATCCGAACGCCCCAATACAATCCGGATAACAGCCTTCGCCTCACGAACGACATTTCGAACCATTACAGAAATCATAATCTGTCCATCTATCAAGATTAAAAAGAGATCGTTTGCAACGGCTTATCATTCATTGAAGCCGAAGTTTGAGTTGTCGCCAAACGTTGCTCCTCTAAAATAATCTTCTCGATTACTTTTCTTGATTGGACGCCACCCGCATCAATATTGAGTTTTAAAAGGTCGTAGTCGGGGAAATCTCTTAAATTTTTCTGCTGACATTCCAACACGTCCAGATCTTCCTGGAAGATGATGCCCTGCCCTTCTTTGATCTGCTCGGTTAACGCTTGATCGTCCGCCTTAAAATGACGAGCCATTCCCCAGAAATACCACATGGAATCTTCGTTTTCAGGTGTTATAAAATCAACCACAATGCTACTGGCTTTATATTTCCCGGGGGCATCAAAACCACCATGGCCGGCATGAGCAACCCCTACATCAATCATCACATGAGAAGGCGGCGTAAAACGACAGCGCTGCCAACGATCGACAGGCACATCACCGGCAAGACCGTTCGCTTTTAAAGCGGCCTGCCAAAAAGGAGGGGGCATAATGTTATCCATATAACGGCTCGTAATCACTTCCTCACCGTTAACTTCCGTGACAACCGGAGACTCATCAATTTCTTTTTGCCCGATGCTTGAAGCATGCACATAGGTTTCGTGGGTCAGGTCCATCAGGTTATCAATCATTAAACGGTAATCACATTTAATATGATACAAGCCACCACCGTAAGCCCAACCGTCACTGACAGCCCATTCCAGATGAGGAATACAGCTCCGATCTGCTTTCGATTGATCGCCCGGCCAGACCCAGATAAAGCCATAACGGTCTTCAACAGCGTAGCTCTTCATACACGCAAAGCCCTGAACACGTTGCATGGGCATTGATCTGGTTTCACCATTTTCACCTATTTTTAAGCCATGATAGCCACAAACCAGCAAGCCATCTTCGACAAAACCAAGTGAAAGAGGTGAACCTCTGTGCGGGCAAAAGTCCACTACCGCAGCAATTTCAGACTGGCCGGGACGATAAAAAGCAATACGTTCGCCACAAATCATTCGTCCAAGTGGTTTTTCCAGCCCTATTTCGTCAGACATTGCAGCTACATACCAGGCATTTTTCGGGTAAGTTTGAGAGGTCATGAGAGGCTCCTGAACATTGTTTTGTTTTTAATGGATCCAATATAAGCCAAAAAATAGCCAAAACCCGATTCAAAATCGCCAAAATGGATCCAATAATTAGTTATGTGCTCGTGTATTCCCGTACAACGAATCATAATGGGATCCAATAGCAACGATGCCCGCCCACGGAAACGGCCAAAACATGCCAAAATCCAGACAACAAATTCTCACCACATTGCGTCAAATGATTCTTTCAGGAGAGTTTTCAGCCGGAATGCGCCTGGCAGAAATACCAACATCAGAAAAACTAGGTGTATCCAGAACCCCGATCCGAATGGCGTTTAGAGCGTTAGAACAAGAAGGCTTGCTCAACAAACGCCCAGGACGGGGTTACCAAGTACGGCAGGTCACGCTTGATGATATTGAAGGTGCCGTAGAGGTCCGTGGTGCTCTGGAAGGTCTTGCGGCCCGTCGTTCTGCCGAGAAAGGTCTTAGCAATGAGCAAAAACAAAAGTTTGAAATGCTGTTACAACGCGGAGATGCGCTGTTTAATCAGAATAGCCCCCTGACCGAGAAAGATATCGAAGCCTACCACGATATGAACAGAGCCTTTCACCAACTTATTATCGCAGTGGCCAGCAATAACGCGATTAGTATCGCGCTTAGCCAGGACGAACATATCCCATTTGCCTCCATCAGTGCACTGGCCTTTGATAAAAACGCAATGGCAGAAGAGACAAATCGGTTTTTATTTGCGCACACCCAACACCATCACATTTATCAAACCATCGTCACAGGCCAGGGTGCCAGAGCCGAAGCAATTATGCGCGAGCATGCTTATGCCACATTAAGCCATATACAACGTCATCGCACTGAATCAGACTCAATCCGGCTTATTGGCGAGGTCAATTCGAATATAAAAGTTTAAATGAATGCAATCAAAAGGCATGCCACTTGGCGCAAAAACCGGCTGATGGTGATATTTAAACCTTAACGACCGATTTCGGCCAGGGGTCCTCAAATGTTTCCCCTCTTTCCCAGCGCAGCAGCTCTTCATCGGTCAGAAAACACCGGTTAAGTGACCCGATAAAAGCATCCACTTCATCGCTTTGACCAATCACCGTCAAGCGGCAACATCGGTCACCAAACCGGCTATCCACGCTGTCAATTTTCGCCTGAAGATCTGCGCGTTGTTCGTCTGTGAGCTCTTGTTTGGCATCCTGAATCACGGAAATACGCCAAAGGCCAATCACTTCAAGGCCGACATTGCCGTTGGCTTGGCTCCAGAGCAGCGACAGATCATCACGTGTCGGAAACCAAAAGAAGCCTTTGCTGCGAAAGACTCCCTGCGTCAGACGATGATGACAGGTTTGCCATAACCGCATGGGATGAAATGGCCGATCATCCTTAAGGACCCGGGCCACAATGGCCTGACCAGACTGGCCCGACAAAGACAAAGGCGCATTAACTTCATCATGTAATTCATGGGTTAACTGCTCAACCAAAAAGAAGTTATAGTCTTCGATTTCCCGGATCTTACCCAGGCTAATATTCCCCCAGGCAGTACTGATAACCGGCGCATAAGGGTTCAGCGGATGTAACGCCTGCGCGATATGTTGCACCGCACCGGCATCGAGTTTATCGGTTTTGGTTAAAAAAATCCGGTTAGAAAACATCATCTGCTCAGCCAACAGATTTTCAATTCCGCGACTATTCTGTTTTAAATTCGCCTGCCATTTAGGGATAAGCTGATCCCCCTGATCATAGTCATTCATCAACCAGGTTGAATCCACCAGGGTAATCACACCAGTCAGTAAAAATGTCGACTGCGACTTAAAATACTCAACCAAAGGCAGCGGATGGCTGCTGCCGGATGTTTCAATCAAAATCCAGGACGGCGGCTCATTTTCTAATAATGCGTGAAGGGACCTGTCCAGCTCGGCGATGCCCTGTGGGGTGCTCATGCTCTTGCCACTCATGGTCACAAAATGGTGGGTATTTGGGCTCTCTTCATGGGTATTTCGAACCAGAACGCCATCGACATCCAGCTCACTCATATCGTTCACAATCACCGCCGGCGCACAGCCTTCATGCTGCGCCTGATTCAAAATACTGCGCATAACCGTCGTTTTACCCGCGCCAAGAAAACCGTGCAAAAGCGTCACCGGAATAGATGCCATGAAAATAAGTCCTTAAGGGAAATTAAGCCCGCAGATTATACCTGCAACCGTTTTAAGCAATCAATGTTGGGAGGAAATCACGATGAATACAAGATGAATACAAAAGGCAACAACACAGTTTACGACACAGACATCTCAATACTATCAATCGATTCCCAACAATTCACTCAAGCGGATAACACCGACGATTAAACGTTTGCTTTCACCAACCGAGACTCCAACTGTTTCAAAGATTCCCCTGAAGGAGTTTTCCAGCTCTGTGGCCCGCTTCGGCTATTTCCGGCAACTAACGCGGCCGCATAAGAAGAGGAACTCATCATTTTATCTTTACTCAGTTCGAGATAGCCATTCTGGGCTATCAAAATCCCGTTTTCTATCCATTCCTGCTTAATTTGTTCCACTCGACCAGGAATGCTCGGTGACGAATTCAACACAACCTGCGAACCGTTCAATAACAGAAACCCTTCATCAACCATCCGCCCATGAGCGGTCAGTTGATTGACGACAAAACACAATTCATACTGCGGCAATAAGGCCCCTTGATGATTAGGCATCATTGTAGAAGCGACAGGTTCAAGTAAGCGATGCCCCAGACTGCCAAGCACCAACTTGATATAATCGATGAACTCCTCCATAGCAGCAACATCCGCCCGGGGTAATCCAGATTTAGTCGGCTGATTCGAATTCTCTAATACATAACGATCAACCGACTGGCAAAGCGCTACCAGTCTGGCTTCTAAGTATTTAATATGAGATTTGGTTAAGTTTTCATCTTTACTGGTAAAGATAACGACTTCATTCCAAAATTCTTTCTCCCTGGCATGATTCACCAGCCGTTTAAACACATCTTCAGATTCGCCAATATAGGCAGTATTACCTTCATCTTCTGACGCTTTTTCCAGTAAAAAATAAACACCAGGACGTTTCGATTCCTCCCACTCACCCAGTTCAGAAAAACGGGCCCTCGGACACGCCAACGCCTGCCCTGACCAATTGACAATCTCGACATGCCGAAGCCCGGCAGGGCTTCCATCAGCCAGAAAGATCCGAATACTTTTGCCAAAATTTGTCATAACGCCTCATAACTCTTTACTATTCTCGAAACAACAATCCAAGAATGCTTGTCCTATTCAAATGAATAGAGACGGCTCCAGTTTCATATCATGAATCAGATGCTCAGATTCATGACTAATATCTAACAATTCATTGGCAATACAAAAATGATCAAGCCCAGACCAAACCTGTTTCGAACCTACAATATAGACCTGTTTTTTCGCCCGGGTCACCGCCACATTGAGAATATTTGGTTTACCTGATGCCCAGTCGGCAGAACCTTTGGTTGACTCCGAGACTCCCAACACAAAAATGACGGCTTGCTCTTCTTTTCCCTGAAAGGTATGAACAGTGCCGGTGCGTCCGGTTAGCCACTTAGCAACAACGGCTCTCTTCAGCCCCTGAAAACAAAGGTAATAGAATATTTCTTCTCTGGTTCTGTGAGCCACTTTGCGAAACGGAGAAATGATATAGACATCGGGCAACTGGCATGTCTGCTGATAAAACAGATGTATCATCCGGGCAACACTTAGCCCCTGTTCTGGCACATAGTGCTTCCCATCCACTTCGCCGGAAATATCGATCCAGCAACTGTTTCCCCAAACCGGATGCGGCTTGCCTTCTGGATTTTCATTGCCGTGGAACATTTTTTCGTTATAAGCAATTTTATTGGAGATACTAAACATCGGCTCATCACAGCGCCGATGTACTCGTAGAGGACTGCCTAACCACTCCCCAAAAGAAATCATCGCTGTTCCATAACGATTAACTCTGTCGGCTAGTTTTTGCACTGATGTCTTAGTTGGTGACCAAGTCCTCCATTCATTCTCTTCCATACTTTTCATTGCAAAACCGTCAACAAATTCTGGCGGAATAGTAAATACAGGTTCAATTTGCAACGGATCACCTACAACAATCGCGCGTTTGGCCCGGTACAACGCACCAACGGCCTGTTGAGGCGAAGCCTGCCCCGCTTCATCAATAAATAGCCATGAAATTGAATTGTGCCCAAATTTAGAAAACTGACGTTCAACCGAGGCAAAAGTAGACGATATAACAGGAATAAACATAAACAACCACTGCCACAAAACCTGACTACTTTCTGGATTTTTAATATTATTGGACAGTGCTTTATTCAAATAAAAAACAACACTCTCTTGACCTAGATTGAAATGCCTATAGGCTACAACTAGCCACGTCTGGTGAAGCATTATTGCTTTAATCGTCAACATGGTCCGTTTTTGATTCAGCTCCTGACAATGGCCAAAAGCAACGCGTTGAGTCTCTGCAGATTCTAAATCTAAATCATCATCAAAAACGGCATCTGTATACTTATCACAAAATGATTGGCTCTGTTCAACGCTTTCGTCTAACTCGTGCTTAAAACAGTCAACTCGACGCTCCATATACAATTTCTTTTTTTTAAATCCTTCCAGTCGAAGGAGCATTTTTTTTAAGATAGCGCGTTGCTTCCAAAATTTAGGAAATAGTAGATAAAGGCAGGAATATCTATTTTGTCGGATACGATTCACACATATATCTAGTCTTAAACAACGATATTCAATACGCTCTCGCCTTTTCTCTAAACGAGCTAATTGCATTTTCTTATAATGTATTTTTTGTAAAAAACGCACTTCTGATAAACAAACATCCAACTCGTGTTCCGCACACTTAAATTCATTCTGAGCATCACTAAATGTTTTTTCTAAATTCGTGAATTTATCCGCTTGGGCTTTAATTGAACCAAACAATGTCTGATACCCTTCCGCCCCACGTTCAACATCCAGAACGAGAGGTTTCATGAAAAATAAACGGTCATTAACTATATCTCTGTTTTTTTGGTTACCAATTGCAGCTGCCATCAATCCCCAACAATCATCATCCTTAGCCAATACTTTCAACCTAGCCTTCTTCTGACCTCTAGAGAGCGCCTGATGATCAGCTGCAAGTTTCTGTGCTGCCGATTTAAAATACTCAACGAATTGATAGTGTTCACCCAATGCCTTAGATTGCGGTAACTCTTTAGTAATATTTTCAACTGCGGAATTGTTATTAGACACCACCACCATGTCATATTCTGTCAAGGCAGAATTTAAGACTGGAACCCCCACCAGCTTTTTATCAATTTCTATACTTTGATACCCCGACACAGAGTCATCAATTGACGAAAAACCAGAGATAACGCGAGCCCTATTCACCAAATTATTAGCAATAATATCGCGCAGCATCGTGGTCTTACCGGTCCCTGGTGGTCCATTAACCGAATAGACACCCTGCGAATCAAGTTCTTTATACATGGTATTAATTGCAAACTGCTGCATTAAACTCATTGAATGTGTATCTTCACCAGGCCAGCGTCCTTTTGGGGTCATATCCAATGATAAATGCTGACGGATCACCTCTTGTCCTTTTTTTGAAAGCAGATCGCTCTCTCTTGCAGGCACACAACCAAGATAAGCAGCCAATGCTGAAGTTTTATCAATTTTTCCTTTTTTTAATTGTCCAATAATGAACTCGATATCTCGGATATAAAAACTGTTTAAAATAGAAATGGTAGATTGATTAAATAAAGATGAGTCATTCAACGATTGAATGGACTTTACCTGTGCTGATGACTTAGAACGTTTATCTTCAATTCGTTTGGCTAAATTAGATAAATCAGGCAAGGCTAAATAAGATAAATTCGGGCCGTCTGGCTTATTATATTTACATGGAATTAATTCAATAATAATATCGGGAACTCTTTCTTGAAATACCTGTTGAAAGTTTGCCCACTCACTGATGGATTTGGTAAATTCTATCAGTTCATACGTCGTTAGTATTTTCGGAAACTGATGTTCCTCTTTAATATTATTGGCAACGGTACAAATTTCTCTGAAATGTTCACACAACCTTTGGCTTTGATTGTCGAATTCTTCAATTTTAAGCTCATCCAACTGATTATTCTGTGTTTTACCAATTGCCCAAGGGGCAGTAGAAACTTCCGTTTTATCTAGTTCAACAATGCCTGACTGATCGACATGCAAAATCACAGAACAAGTCAGCCCTGCATCCCGTTTTCTCTCCTGACTTTCCTGAAATAACTCTTCATAGCGAGGAAGGTACTGTTTTCCCGCTTCAAAAATTTCTGAGCGTAAAAATAATCCTAAATAGACTTTAAACGTGTAATTCTCATTAGGCATATATTTTTCACCTGCCTTGCGAATATATTGTTTATTCATCCATGGCAGGCAATCAGGCTTATCAAATAATTCCTGCTCCTGATAATGAATTGCGCCATTTTTTTCTTTGGAAATGTCACCTAGCTCGGCTGAGTTGAAAAACTCAATTTTGTGCCAATATTCAAGAATATTCAGGGCATCCTGTTCTTCTTTTGTCATCATTATTTTTAACTATCTTGTTTATTCTTCTTATAATTCTCCGCCTGCTCCAGCACACTCTGATAGACATCATCGTTTGCCACCGGCGGGAAGCCGTATTTGTGCAGCAGTAAAATCAAATCCACTTTGAGTGTGGCTTTAATGTCATCCCGGCCTGCCCAGTCCGGGTACTGCGCGACATCATCGACAATCACTTTCATGGCTTTGGCAAGTGCCAGCATCTTGTCGTCGTCATAGGTGAACTCGTACTTCTGGCGCATATACATCAAAATATCGAAAAAGGCCTTTTCTTCCGCATCGATACCAAGCGATTCAAATGAGGTCATTTCCGACCTCATCTCTCCTATTAAACCAGTCATACGTCCAAACAGCTCATCAACAAATGGTTGAACCTCTTCCCCGTTCAGCACATCATTTTCGCGCCGTTCGTTGTACTGTTCGACCAGTGCTTCAAAGCGTTTGGTGAACTGAATCCCCTGCAACTGGTTCACTTTTTTAAACTCGCTGATGGCTTTTTCCAGCAATTTTTGCAGCAGCTGAATTTTGGTGTTGGGCAGTTTGATCTTATTGATACGCGCCAGATAATCGTCATCGAAAATATCAATGGTCTCGGCTTTTTGTTCTCCGAGGGAAAAGATCTCTTCCACCCCATCAGATTTGAGGGCTTCAGCCACCAGCTCGCGCACTTTTTGATTCATCTGCGCGGTGTCCGGCGCGTCGCCCTGAGTCAGTTTGAAGATGATGGAACGTACAGCGATATAAAAGTGGACCTTATCCCGTTCATCCTGTGACAGGTCTTCACTGCCGCAGCAAACGTCGTACGCGGCTTTGAGCCGTTTCACCAGCCCCATAAAGCGGCGCTCGCCTTTTTTGGTTTGCAGCATAAATTCCGCCGCCCGGTTGAGGCAGTCCAGCTGCGCACGGGGTGCACCGCTAAAATAAGGCTGAATGTCGAATGTATGGAACAGTTGCCTGAGCAGGTCAAGGTGGTTTTTGACTTCGATCACCGACAGGCGAATATCCTCAAAATTGGTTTTATCGGTTTTGGAATACATCGCCAGCGCCTGATTCATCCGCGATTTGATGCCGATATAATCCACCACCAGCCCTTTGTCCTTGTCGGCAAATTTACGGTTAACGCGGGAAATGGTCTGGATCAGATTGTGCCGTTGCAGCGGCTTATCGATATAAATGGTATCCAGCTCGGGCACATCAAAACCGGTCAGCCACATATCGACCACAATGGCGATTTTGAAATTGGATTTGGGGTTTTTAAACTGCTTATCCAGCGCCTTACGATGCTCTTTGGTGCCGAGGGTCTGATACAGGCTCTTTTCATCATCCTGACTGCGGGTCATCACCATCTGCACCATCGCCAGCGGCACCAACTCTTTTTTCTCTGCCTCCGTCAGGGTTATGTCATCCACCGCCCGTTTCTTTTCAAACCAATGCGGACGCAGCGCCTGAATCTGCTGATAAAAATCGTAGGCGATTTCACGGCTGGCACAGACAAACATCGCCTTGCCTTTGACGGTGGCCCCTTCTTCTACCCGTTTTTCGTAGTGTTCCACAAAATCAGCCGCCAGTGCCGCCAGACGGTCCGGATCGCCGAGAATCGCATTCATATTGGCCGAAGCTTTTTTGCTCTCTTCAATCTGGTATTCGCTGGCCCCGGCGGTCTCGCAGTCCTGATAATATTGCTCCACTTCCGCCAGCTTGCTGCTGTCGAGGATCACACGCGCCGCACGGCCTTCATAGACAATACGCACCGTAATGCCATCGTTAACCGCTTCGGTCATGGTGTAACTGTCGACCGGGTCACCGAACACATCGAGCGTGGCGTCAACCGGCGTGCCGGTAAAGCCAACGTAGGTCGCGTTAGGCAAAGAGTCATGGAGATATTTAGCGAAGCCGTAGGTTTCCCGTTTGCCGACGGCAACGCCCTCGCGGTATGTGATGACCACTTTTTTATCGAGATTGACCTGCGAACGGTGCGCTTCATCGGAAATACAGATGATATTGGTGCGCTCAGACAGCAACTCGATATCTTCGGTGAATTTGTGAATAGTGGAGAGGAACACCCCGCCGCTTTTAATGCCCTGAAGTTTGTCGCGCAAATTCTGACGGCTGGTCACTGAAATAATGGTGTCATCGCCGATATAACCGGTGGCGGCGCAGAACTGTTTGGAGAGCTGGTCATCCAGATCGTTGCGGTCGGTGATCAGCACAATCGTCGGGCTGGCGAAATCGACACTTTTCATCAGCAGGCGCGAGAGGAACAGCATGGTGTAACTTTTGCCGCAGCCGGTGGCCCCAAAATAGGTGCCGCCTTTACCGCTGCCTTCGGGTTTGCGTTGCTGTCTGATATTGAAATAGAGCTTACGGGCGGCGTAATACTGCGGATAACGACAGCAGATTTTTTCATCTTTACGCGAACTATCGGGGAAATAGAGAAAGTTTTTCACCACATCGAGTAAGCGCACCGGATGAAACAGGCCGGACAGCATCGTATACAGGCCGTCGATACCGTCTTTTTCGGTGGATTCAAAACCGGTAATTTTGCGCCACGCATAGAAGAAGTCGTACGCCGCAAACAGGTTGCCCATTTTGTTATTGACGCCGTCACTGACAATGCACAGCGCGTTATAGACGAACAGTTGCGGAATATCGCGCCGGTAGCGGATACAAAGCTGCTCCCAGGCATGGTAAATCGTCGCTTCATCTTCCCGTACCGCGCTTTTAAATTCGAACACCACCAGCGGCAGACCGTTGATATATAAAATCGCATCGGGGATGCGGTGCTGCCCGTCCAGCCCTTCAATTTTAAGCTGATTAACCACGTGGTAACGGTTGCCGTCGGGCCGGGGCAAATAACTGACCGAAGCTTCGGCAACCTGCCTTGCATCAGTTGGGATCTGGTCAGTCTGGCCGCTAAACAGTGCTGCCAGCGCCGCGGGCAGATGGCGGGTGTCGATCAGTTCGATATACAGGTCTTTCTGGTTGCGGTCTTCGCGTTTGAGTAAAAAACCATTACTCAGCCACTGGCAGACCGTTTTGTTACTGGTGTAAAGATCACTGGCGGGCAGGGTGCGCAGCTGGCGTACAATGGCATCGATTTCCCCCGCCGTGATCCCATCTGCCTGATAGCGTTTGCTCAGGTAGTCGCGCAAATCGCTTTCCATCAATACGTCACTGTTATCAGAGCGCGCAACCTGCTCGCCGGGCAAATGCGGATAACCCTGCTCGCCGAGGAGTTCAATAATCGCCTGTTCTAATTTTGCTTCGGTAAATTTGCTGCTCATCCTGACCTTTCCCGAATGTTTTACTATTGTATTGGTGACTCAATCTAATGCTTTCTACCCGGCTTCCCCCACCAACGCCTGAGTCTGTTTGACTTCCGGGGAATCGAGCTGGAATTCACCGGAGATCAGTTTGGGGAGAAGGGTGTCGCGGAGCTCTTCAAGAGTTCGATTTTGTATACGAACGTTGATACTTTGCGAAATATATCTATCAACAATATTATTGAATTTTTCAACTAAATTACCAGAAGGGATAAGACATATTGAATCACTCAGGTCACCTTTTTTAATATGCCCCATTGTAACTGCTTTAGCAGCAGCTATATGTTGAAATCGAGCCAAATGATGCTTAGTCCAATGTAAGAAAAAAGACAAAGGATATTTTTCTGACGTTACTTTATAAAGATGCTGATTAAGTGCAGCGTTACCACCTGTCCAAATATCAATTAACAAAGTACCAGACCAAGAAAAAATCATATCTCCATCATAAACACGGCACGACTCTTTAATATCAATTTGAGCTTTCTCATTTCCATCTGTATACCCTTGTCTCAAATGGGCTATTTTAAGAACAGGCAAAAATTCATCATCTTCACTATTCGGACGAAATTTTTGTAATGCGAGTCCATTCTGAAAATTAGCTATCTGATCTAAAGGGTGTGTTTCCCACCCTTCTGGCACCCAGCCGGATAGCCCGACCGATGGATCAGGGCTCTCGACAAACGCACCGGGAAATAAACGGCGCACATCCTCAGGCAACGGGGTAAAACCGGGGGCAGAGCGCACCGCCCGGCGACGCTGCGCACGGGGTTCAAGGGCGGCGGGAATCGGTATGCCCGCGTCGAGCGCGTTATCGAACACCGGATCAAAATCAACAAACCAGGATTGAAACAGGGCTTGCGCCATTTGTTCGAGGGTGTGGTTAATTTGGCGGTTCAGGGTAATTTTTTTATCAAATACAGAAGCTATTGATACAATTTCGTCTTGAAGCGATCTCTTAGGCCAATAAACTTGCAAGGGATGTACATGATTTCTATTCAATGCTGGGTTAGCCGCGCCAACGTCCATTTTTTTTAATGCATCCGACATCCCTTTAAAAAAGCAATAGACATAATACGGATTATTTCCTTTGAAATCTTTTACCCACAATGTCGTATCATGCGGCCAGAAATCCTTATCCAAATAATAAACCGTACCTAAAGACCCTTTTCGTCCAAGCACAACTCCCGGCGATGATACTTTTGCCATATTATGAAAACTAGATATTCCCCCCGAAGACACAACTGGAACATTTCCTTCCATTTGTTCTTTTTTTGTAATATCAAATCCCCTTTGCAAAGTAACCTGCTCACCTATAGTCGTCAGAAAAAAATCACTCCCCATAACCCAGCGCCTCCAGATTGGCCCGGATCGCCTGATCCAGCTCTTCCGCCTGATTCATTTGTCTGTAGAGGGTTTGCGACAGGTCACGCATTTTGCTTTCAAACGGAATGCCGTCATCTTCAATGGCGGCGGCACCGACATAACGCCCAGGCGTGAGTACATAATCATTGGCTTTGATGGCATCCAGCGTGGCAGATTTGCAGAAACCGGCCTGATCGGCATAGGCTTCGACCTTGCTTTCACCGCGTGCAATGCGCGCTTTTAATTCATCAGCATCGCTGCGCCAGGCGTGGTAGGTATCGGCGATCAGCGCGATATCGGCAACGGTCAGCTCTTTATGTACCCGGTCAATCATACTGCCCATCTCGCGGGCATCGATAAACAGGGTTTGCTGCTGGCGGTTGCGATAGCCTTTGACGGTGTTGGCGGCTTTATCTTTGCTCAAAAACCATAAACAGACCGGAATTTGCGTGGTGTAAAACAACTGCCCCGGCAGAGCGATCATGCATTCAACGCGGTCATCGTCAATCAGCTTCTGGCGAATCGCGCCTTCACCGGAGGTGTTGGAACTCATCGACCCATTGGCCAGCACAAACCCGGCGGTGCCGGATTCACTCAGTTTGGACAGCATGTGCAGAATCCAGCCGTAGTTGGCGTTACCGGTGGGCGGGGTGGTGAAACCTGCAAAACGCGGGTCGTCGGTGAGTTCGTTGTCACTGCGCCAGTTTTTCAGGTTAAACGGCGGGTTCGCCATGATGTAATCGGCTTTGAGATCCGGGTGCTGATCAGCAAAGAAGGTATCCGCCGGGCGTTCCCCCAGATTGCCGGATAAGCCGCGAATGGCGAGGTTCATTTTCGCCAGTTTATAGGTGGTGGTGGTCAGCTCCTGCCCGTAGATGGCGATGTCTTTACTGCGCCCCTGATGGCTTTCGACAAACTTGAGGGACTGCACAAACATGCCGCCACTGCCGCAGCACGGGTCGTAAATTTTGCCCTGATAGGGTTCGAGCATTTCCGCCAGCAGCGTCACAATGCATTTGGGGGTGTAGAATTCTCCCCCGCCCTTGCCTTCGGTGGCGGCGAATTTGCCAAGGAAATATTCATACACCCGGCCGACTAAGTCTTCTTCGCCGAGTTCACATTCATCGGCCAGGATGTCAATGTTTTCAATGGTGTCGATTAGCGAGGCGAGCTTTTTTACTTCCAGATTCTGGCGGGTAAAGTAATTATCCGGCAGTGCTCCTTTCAGGCTGGGGTTGTTCTTTTCAATGGTGCTCAGCGCGGTATCAATCAGAACTGCAATATCATCCTGCTTGGCGTGTGCCTGAATAAATGACCAGCGGGTTGCTTCCGGCAGGTAGAAGATGTTGTCCTGCTGGTAGAATTCTTTCATCTCAATGAAAGCCTCTTCGCCGTTGTCGAGCATTTGTTGACGGCGCTTAACGAATTTGTCGCTGATAAATTTGAGAAACACCAGGCTTAACACCACGTGTTTGTATTCGGAGGATTCAACACTGCCGCGCAGTTGGTTGGCGGTATCCCACAGGGATTCTTCAAAGCCTTTTTTCGGCTTGGTGTTTTTTTTCGTTGCTTGCTTTGCTGGTGCTTTTGCCATGTTGTCTCTATCTTGATGTGATTGCGCGGTGTATTGCCATCAATGGCCCGGATCATGGTGCTATTGTAACGCAAATTATCAGACACTCATTGATTTATTGATGATTTTACCGGCATCTGAGTCATGCGAAATCATGACCGGGGCTACTGGGTCACGGCTTTGTATCCGCTATTTGATATGCATTTTGTGTATGGCGTGAAAAAGACAACATTTTAAATAGATCATCATCAGGGGGATTGAATATGTTGATCTATCAGGGCGTCCGTTTTTCAGGTGAGAAAAAACAGGGGGCAGACTTAAACCCCTCCATAATTCGGCCTGAGCCAGCCGTTGTTTCCATGTCGATTTATCCTGGATAGATCATCGAACAATCGGTCCAACAACATCTCTTTATCCATATTGGCTAAATAGCGGCGAATCGTGTCACCGTCTGGATCCGCAGATTCAGTCTCATGATCAAAGCTCAAAGCAACCGCTACCATATGTTTGCAAAAAGGCTGACTCAGCAGCGGAAAAGGTGCATTCACTATGTCATTCGGGTTGTAGGCCCAGTCTGACACGATAAGTCCGAGTGCCTTCAACCCGCGCGCTGATCATTGGAGTTAAATTGCACTGGATATGGCATCCTTTGCTTAAACCTGCCTGAGTTGTTCATTCAATTTCTGTCTGGCTTTAACCACATAGTCTTGAATTTCTGCTGACGAGCTATCACCAAAGCGTGCGATGAATTGCTGGTAGTTTATTCGTTCTTGTTCAACGCGGCCCAGCTGCGCATAGACAATGCCCTGATAAAACAAGGCACAGGCGACTTGCTCCTGGATGAGTGCATCATCACTTTTTGCAAAGTGCTGGTCTATCTGCCCGCAGGTTTCAAGAGCCTGTTGAGCCTGGCCTGAGTCATGCTGAAGCTTGGCCTGATTAACCATCCCTCTGGTCACCAGCCACTGACAAACCGGTGACGGGCTATTGATAAAACGTTGGATGAGTCGCTCATAATCGACCAGTGCCCACTCATTTTGCCCAAGGCTGGTACGCGCAATGCCCATATACAGCATGGCCCGGGCAATCTGTTCGTGAATAGCCGGCAGTTCTCGTCGTTTAATGCGTTCCATTAACATCTGGTAGGTTTGCAACTGCTGCTCTGGCTGCCCCAGGTGCTCGTAAGCGGCCCCGGTATGAAGCATCGCGCCCACCAGTAATTCCTGAATCAAGGGCGACTGGCTATCACAATACGCCCGATGAAATGTCTGGCAAGCCTCAATAGCCTTTTCGCTCTGCTGCTGTTGGCTCAACACGAAGCTGCGGTTATACATGGCTTTGGCAACCTGATCGTGTATATCCAGTGAAGTATGCTCGCCGAAGTGCTCAATTAACGCATCATAGGTATCTAGCTCCTGCACAGGTTGACCCAAAGCACCATGAGCCAGCCCTTTGTTGTACATGGCTCTGGCCACTTCTTTTTGAATGATAAGCTCTCTCGAATTCAAAAATAAACGAATCAGTTGATTGTGCGTTTTGAGTTCTTTTTCAAAATTTTCCAGCTGATCATAGGCCACGCTCTGATTAAACAGGGCTTTAGCCACCTGTTCCTGAACCTCGGGTAATGAGCTTTGGGCAAAACGATCGACAATGGCACCATAGATGGACAATTCTTGTGTTGGCTGTTCCAGCTCACCGTATTCTACGGCCTGATTAAACATGGCTCTTGCAACCCATGGCTGAATATCCGGGTGATCGCTCTTTTCAAAACACTGACGAAGTTCACTATAGAATGCTAATGCCTGATCCGATTGACCCTGTTCGCTATAACACAGTGCCTGAAGGTAGAGCCCCTGCGCATAAACTTCCCGCTCTTGCGGATAAGGGGAGCCCTTAGCCATAGAAACAGCCTGCTGGAGCGCATCTAATGCCTGGTCATATTGCGCAACATGGTAATAAGCAAGCCCCCGCTCAAGCCAGTCGAACAGGGTAAACGAGTTTTCGTCGTCGGGGATCTGAAATAGTATGGACGACGCATCATCAAACGATTGATTGATATCTGACAGTTCATCATCCGGATCAAATGCTTTGGTAACCGACAGCATCACCATAAACAGACTGAATCCCCAATCGGCTAAATCGGATAGATGCACCTGACGATGGAACGAACCACTCACCTGCCCTGACCGCTGCTTTTGTTGCATCTGTGGTACTGACCTGTCGGTGTTCAGATTTTGAAGTGATTGCGAATTTTTCCCCATGGTTGTAAAAGTCACCGATGAAGGCGACTGTACCGAATGCGTCAGCGCAGCAAAGCCATGTAACGAAATCATATCGACTTTGGCAAAAACCGAGACTGAAAATAACAAGATGGGACCAATCAACCACCATGGGTGTCCTTTATACACACATCACTCCTGAATGGCTCAAAACCGAGCCTTTCCTTTTATTATGCTTTTTAACAATATGCTTCTGCTTTGCTGATTAAAAATCCAGAATATCAAGATGAGCGCAATACTTATATTCAACGATTCGGCCCATTCTACAGCCAGCTTTGCCCCATGACTGGCAAAATCGCAACTAAATAGTCTGCTTTAAACATCAACATGGCACAATCATATTGATTCAATCGTATAAAGTCATTTCAAAAACGGTTCAAATATACATGAATCGATTGTTCAGGAAGGTTGTTAATCAATCAAAATAGCATCCAATGCTTACGTTTTATTCAAATTAAGGATAATTCGAGCAATATGCTGACGATGAAACAGGCTCCTAACCATATGAAACATAAAGGTTGCATAGCCCTCATACTCAATATCTCCGGTTTAAGGAGATATCTGACATAAATCCATCGCATCAAAACAACACTTCTCATATAAGCAGCCTGACATATCTGCTTATAACTGAGATTTTGCAATTTGCTGTCTGAATAATTCCAGCACATCTTCAAAATTCGGTTGAGCCGTAAATTGCTTCGTCGATGCATCATATCGGGCTATGGCCTGTTGGCTGGGGCGAAAGGTCAATATGTAATCTTCACCTTCTTTGCTCAAAGCAAATTCATCGACCCGATATTGTTTTTTGTCGTGATAGCAATGCTCAAAAAATTCTAGTAATTCATGGGCTGAAGGTGATTTAAAGCGCCGTTCACCGATCGTTGCAGCTGTTTTATCCGAAACCATCACCAGATAATCGTTGTCCCGGTACTTCATAATGCTAAATAATCGGCTACGCTGTGCGGCCGTTGGGTTCATCGCAACATGAACTCTTCCGGTAGCTTCATAACGAATAATACCGGTAACGACCATCAGGTTTACAATTGTGACCTCGTCACATATGCCCCGCATGTCTTCCGGCAAAAGTTCAGTAACAGCCCGATGGTATTGTTTTGCACTTAAATTTGAACGATTCAAATTGAGTAGCTCACCATTAGGCAAAATATACCCGCCGTCTTTGCTGGATGTTGTAACACCGAAGTGGTTAATCAGCTTATCTAATAATTCTTTTGCTAACATTTGATCAGGTTGAATCGTTGTATCCATAAGATTTCTCTTATTTTCGTATGCATGGATGACTGGCCACCTTCTGATAAACCGTCAATGACCAACATCGTAAAAAATATATATTACATGTTTTGTAATATGCTTTAAGTATGGCTTCTACCCGGACAATTGCTCCCACATTTTCAATAAATCCCAAGGCATTATCCGTTTTCATCTCTGCTTTATAAATTCATGAATCGTGTCAGGCATTACAGAAACATCATATGAAATATAACCATCGTCTGTTCTTAATCGGACACATCTTTTTTTCAACCCAGCCCAATACCATATCATTATCAGACTGGATGTCTGAGGTGAGTAATCAAAGTGCGTTAACGGCGATCACCATTCCTGGCACATGCTATTCGGGGTCCCATTATGAGAGCATCAATGGCACGGCTAAAACACAGAGACGTTCAATCACCGCCCAGCTTAACGATGGGGGGCGTTATCTGGATATTCGTCTACAAACACGAGACTGGTTCATCACGGCGGTGTGTATCAGCACATGCATTTTAACGAAATGCTCCAATCTGTAACCGATTTTCTGATGCTTCATCCAGAGAAAACCGTTTTAATGGAGGTTTCTAAAGAATATACGTCTTTAAAAAATACCCGGACATTTGAGAAAACATTTATATCTTACAAAAACCATTCTGACTATCAATCTTTCTGGTGGTCTCATAGCTATCTACCGACACTGGGACAGGCCAGAGGTAAAATAGTATTACTCAAACGATTCTCAAAGTCTTTTGCGGTTTCAGGCAGTATCAATGTCACCAACTGGCAAGATAACACTGAATTTAATTTAGCAGATAGCCGCCATGTTAAAATCCATGCGCAAAACGACTACAAGGTCAAAGTATCGACAAATGCGGATAAGTGGCAATCAATAAAAACGAATATCAATACTGCCGCTAAACATACCAATGTCTTATATCTGAATTTCACCAGTGGCTACACACCTATTTTGGGAATACCTAATATTAGAAAAGTATCTGGCAGTATCAATCCTAAATTAATCAACTATTTTTCAAATCAATCAAAGAATAAAAAAACACATGGCGTTATTATTTCTGATTTTACGACTCAATCGTTGATCAAATCAGAGCTACAGTAAATCAGCCAATATCAGAGGCGAACTCTTTTAAATATAATTAAAATCATTATATTTTGATAAATCAGTAATTAAGGATTCTATATATATTCCTATATCTAATCAGAAAAAGTCGTAATAGAATTAATTAATTTGGTTTAGCTATAATATACTTAACATTTATTCAACAATTAATTTTGTAAGTTAGTGTATTAAAATGTCATTTTTTACTTGTCATATAATGGATATTCCTATAAATTGTCGAACATATATTTCGAGATATATTCCTTTGATTACAAATTACACCATAAATGATAAAAATAATTTTCACTTAATGTAAAAACAGACAGATAACTAGCAAATATTATAAATCAGTTATTGACCATCACTAAGTATAACTATTTGTTTCGATCTATCTAAAAATAACTATTCAGAGTTATCTGTTATTAATCTCTAATCCATAAAAATGAACAATATACTATGAAATTAAATTATCTCTTTAGATCAGTCCTTCTATTATTAGGATTAAGTTATACATTTACTGTTTATGCACAAGCAGAAAGGCTTCAAGGTTCATATACAAATATTGATAATAATGGTTGGGTTATGAATCTAACATTATGCCCAAAGGATAAGGCAATTTTAGACAATTCTATAATACGACAATATCAGGTTCTTTATAAAAAGAAACATACTTATATAAAAATACGTTCAAATGGTCTTTTTCTTCTTAAAGTCAGTGATCAGGGCAAATTATTAGTTCCGGCAAATACCTTTACAAAACAAAGGATGACCAATATTGCTATGAAAAAAAATAATAGGCGACCATGTCATTGTAACGTTCAGTCAGAATTCTATTAATCAGACCTCGAACAGGGCCAAGCCATAAAATCACATCACGTATATAACAATTCACATCTATTCAACTGATAGCTGTTTTACCACAAACCTGCTTGCTATGAGCATAACTATCAACAAGCAAGCAGGCTGAATAAAAAATAAGCCCCAGTAAATTAAGTTTACAATCAACAAAAAAACGCCAACTTCCCACCAACAGCACTTCTGTTTCAATAAATATAGATGTATCATACCTCTATATTTAAGCTCAGCTTCTCATGATACACTTTAACCAAGATACTGACTGATGATACAAACCCTACGGATAAACGGAACTGACGAGAATTCATCATTTTCATTTTTTGTATCCCAAGTTGTGTACTGACAAAATACTCATAAAAGTAGATGGATGAGCCATTGATTTGTGTTTTGAAAAGGAGCTATTTTGAAACAGGGAAATAAAATAAATGGATACTTTATCATTTTTCTGGTTGGATTTTCCGGGCTGATTTCTGCATCAGATAATTGGATTGCATCATTACTACTACCTGATATATCTGGTTCATTTAGCATATCAATTGCAAAAGCGAGTATTGTTTTAACAGCATATTTAATTCCTTACGGTGTGATGCAACCTATTTATGGATTTTACAGTGATACTTATGGCAAAAAATTCATATTACATATATTGATGTTCTTTCTCGCCATATCAACACTATTCTGCTCACTGGCACAAAGTATTTTATGGTTAGCCTTATTCCGTTTTATTACCGGATTCTTCGCTGCCGGAATTATTGCTGTTTCAATGGGAATATTAGGTGATTTTTTCCAAAAAGAGCAACTTGTTAAATATGTAGGAATCTTCTTTGGTATTGTTTTTCTCGGCCAGGGGCTTAGTTCAGGGATCGGAGGATGGCTAATCCAACTGATTAGCTGGAAGGATATCTTTTTTATTTTTTCTATCATGGCTTTTTGTTCTTTTATTCTGATATTTTTTATGCCTAAAACTTCTGTGCAAAACAATAAAGACCATTTTTGGATATCCATTATTAAATTACTTAAAAACCCTAATCTATTCATGATCTATTTACTGGCTTTTTGTAACGGTTTCGTTGTGTTAGGGGGTTATTCATTTATAGGTTCCTATTTAACACAATCATTAAGTATCGATTATCGTTCCGTTGGATGCGGTTTGATGCTATTTGGTCTGGCTTGCTTTATCTGCGGTCTTTCCAATCAATCCATTCTGAAAAAAACATCGGCAACAATTGTCCTTAGCTTTGGATTATTCTCATCGTTTTTCGCTTTTCTTTTACTATCTTTCCAGCGGGTATCAGCAGCTTATGTAGCCATTCTTCTGTTAGGTTTTGGTTACGTTTTCGTACAATCTATTTTAGCCAGCCGGGCTCTTGATTTAGCACCAGAAAATAAAGGGCTTTCTTCCGGTTTAGTCGGCGTTGGGATCTTTGGCGGTGGTGGTTTAGGCACATGGCTGGGTAGTGCAATCCTAAAGCAATCAAACTATCAGGATCTATTTTTGATTTTTGCTCTATTGGTGATTATTCCTTTATGTATTTGTGTATCACGCCGAAAAGTATTTATTTTTTCTTAAAATTTAGACAGTTTTTATAGAAAACAGATCCACATAACTAACCTATTAGGTTTTATATGATAAATAATATAGCGACTCAATATAGAATAAAACTTTATTATTTATCATATGATTAAATCTTAATATAGTTTTTCATATATTAATCAACTTAAAAATAAATTATAAGTTAAGTTTTAGATTACTTTAAAAATTATTAATAAATCCATTAACTCTAAACAGAGAATTCAGGTACAAGGATGGATCAACCAATTGGATTTTATATTTAATATAAGGCCACTTATGCGACTATTTTAGACTTATTTTATTCCCTGATTTTAATCAACTATAAAATGTATGCTGCACAATGCAGAGAGTATTGATTACTCGTTTAAAACATCTCTCGCATGTTATATAGCCTATGAAGATATGCAGGCTTTTGATTTTCTGGCTTCGTGCCCTCAAGTTGATCCCAAACGTGTTGCTATAGTCAGTTTTCATCCCGTTGCTACTGTTGCTAACTCATGAATGGAAACCTATCAGGGATTAATAACCCCGGAGAATAACATATTAAGGGGGCAAAAGCGTTTTATATGCTCCATCCAGGGCTGTCTAAATTACTTGATTTTCCTGATATAGCAGGTATTACAGCCCCTAGACCGATAGCAGTTTCCAATGGTGGTAAAAACAAACTATTCCCACATCAAGCAGTGAAACATGCTTATCAGAAATTACATCAGATCTGGAAAAGCCAACATGCCGATAATCGCCTGAAAACTAAAATCAGGCCAAAACTGGGACATATTTTCTACGCCGAACAGCAAACGCTGCCCTGTGGGTTCATTGAACAAAATTCAACCGCCATACGTCAACACGCCCTAGTTAGGCCAATGGACACATCCACAACGGGTTATCCATTAAGAGATCTAAGCAAGATAAACTCTGTCACTCAGGTTAAATAGGTTAGAAAACAAGTAACATATCATTCCAACTCACTCCGCCATGCGTTGAAGCGGAAACACCTTTATGCTCAAAACCATAGCGCTGATAAAACCCGACCAAATGCGTTTTACAGGTTAACACGATACCTTTAAGTCCTCTGTCCTGACTAACTTTAATCAGGTATTGTATAAGTTTTGAAGCATACCCCTGATGCTGATGTTCCGGTGCTACCGCTAAGCCAAAAACAGTCTGATATGAGCCATTCGGGCAATGCAATGACGCATCTGCATATAGACAATCTGGCAATTCAGGGTGGTTATAGATGCACCCATTGATATGCCCGACAAGCACACCACTCACCTCCAGAACAAAAAAGCATTCAGGGAAAATGGCATAGCGTTGATGAAAAGAAGCCAGGCTTGCGGCTTCGGCCGAAGGGAAACACTGACTCTCAATATAAGCGATATGTTTTATATCTTCCGGTTTTGCCTGACGTAAACGTTCCATAATTCTTAAGACTGATAATATTGAACACCGATTTTAATACGATCACGATGATGCTGTACACGCCAATTATTCGCATCCCTTAGCGAATAAACACACCCACAATATTCCTGTTGGTAAAAATGTTCCTGCTTGGCTATTTCAACCGTCCGGCTACTCCCCCCTTGTTTACGCCAGTTATATGGCCAGTAATTCAATTCGGGGAAAGCGGCGGCTGCACGCTCACCACATTCATTAACCTGTTGTAGATTTTTCCAACGCGAGATCCCAAGGCTACTGGTAAATGTATCGAACCCATGCTCATGGGCATAACGGGCCGTTTGTTCCAAACGCATATCAAAGCACATCGTACAACGCTTGCCCCGCTCTGGTTCCCACTCTAACCCCCTCGCCCGTTCCATCCATTTTTTAGCATCATAATCACCATCAATAAATGAAATTCCGAGTCGACTGGCAAACTGCATATTTTCATCTTTACGCAGCAGGTATTCTTTTTGAGGATGAATATTAGGATTATAAAAAAAGACGGTAAATTCGATCCCGGCCAAAGAGAGACGTTCCATAATCCCTCCTGAACAAGGTGCACAACAGGAGTGCAGCAATATACGATTTGATCCGGTTGGGGTTTCAAGAACAATCGATCGTTGTTTTGACACAATAAAGCGCTTTTGTCACTGGTAAAAAACTGCTCAATATATTAACAGTAAAATTATAAGTCGTCGACTGTCCCTCTTTCCACCTACATCAGCTCTTCTTACCCAACACAAATGCCATATTGAGGTAAAAGTTCACTCACAATATAAAGTCGTATATGTTTTAAACCATCATGAAAATACTTCCAGTCAGAAGACAAAAATTGCTCGCTAAAGGTATATTGAACCAACTGCTTAAACTCACCCATCGATTGTCCTTCTCCTCTGGCCTGCTGCTTCCAACTCGCTGCACCTTCGCTGGAAAAATGCAATGATTCATTCTCAAACCCTAATTGTCCCTGACCGATTTCTTCTAGCCATAGTTGATGTCGTTTATCTGGATCTTCAAAGCAAAAGGATTCCATTTTCTTACGAATAATCGGCTTCATATCTTCTGGGAGACCAAGTTGTTCATCAAGATGATCGATCGTTTCATTACTGTTATAGCATTGGATTACTTTACACATCAGATCAATAGCACGCATAAAAATTGCTGTATTGTCGCGAGATATAATACGGCCTAACCCATCCTTGTACTGAAACTTTAAATACGGTAAATCAGGCATACTCAAAGCGGCCCCATGGCCAAGTGGTTCAAAAGTGCTCACAACCCATGCCATAGAGTTATCCCGTATCCGGTTAAAATATCCGTCCATTCCTTGATCGGTTAAATTATCTAAATCTTCTACCCGATTCACAACATGGCTCACTCCGGCAAACCCCTGATGAGAAAAGGTATCGGCATAAATATGCAAAGCTATCCCAAGCCAGTGCAGACTATAGGGTTTTCCTTTTTTGCCCAAAACATATGCCAATAACTGCCTTACGACCTTACTGTCTTCAGCACACAGCAGCCGATAAATAAAGCGTTCCTTTACATCAATTTTTTCATCTTCTAAATATTCACCATTACCCGGTAAAAAATGAAATGGGAGCCAGGATAAATGGTTCGCGATCTCAGGCAGATTACGGTAATCAAGCATTTTATGGGCAGATGCAATGCGCTGATACATAGCCCCATTGCTGAAATAGATAGGCTGATCATGAATCGCTTCATCAACATATTGTGCAGCATAAGCAACCGTTGCCGCATCGTCATGACTCAATCCACCATATCTCGCAGCAATATAAGTATATGTATGATGTCCATCTATTTGCATATCGACTCCCTCACCCATTTCATATCTAGCTGAACAGTCGGATCGAGAACACCCATGTTCATATCAATGAGTGAATCGCCGGCAATCTAATCACACTTAAAGGCTGTTTATTTTTGATGATTCTTTTACCATCAAAAATAAACAGCCTTTAATAAAAATAGACTGCTTTTATCGCAAATTGAAGGATGAGCTAAACAAGCCTACCGGATATAATGGCTTTAATCGCAAATAACATCATTTTTAACAACAATAAAAACGCCCCCGGCTTTTCAAAAACCGGGGGCGTTTTACGTACTTTATCAGCCAGAATATTCACTCAGAATACTAAGCCACATAGTTAACGCTACGTTATATCACTATTCATCATCAATAATCATGTAGCAGGCGTTAATCGGACCATGAACCCCAACCACTTTAATTAGTTCAATATCCGCGGTCGAACTTGGGCCTGAAATGAAGTTCACACATGATGGCAGTCTCTCTTCGCAGCTGGCCTTTTCATGCAGCAACCGACAAGCCTGTGTTACCCTGGGCACCAAAGCACTCTTAGGAATAACAAAAATAGATGTTTCTGGCAACAAACTAATCGCACGTCCCTGCACCGGTGAACTATACAAAACGATCGTTCCCGACTCAGCCATAGCTTGCTCAGCAAAAACAACCCCTACTTTTGCAGCTTCTGTATATCGGATATTCTCTTCATAACCGGCCTCAGCGTTCCAAATATAAAATGCCAGCCCGCTTTCGCGAATACGCGAGTCATCCAATAAATCTGTCAGACGCGAATCACCTGACACAACGCTGGGCTCCTTGCTATCCCCGACAAAATGACGACAAGTTTCAATAAAAGCCTGAGGGAAATCATTCCGGGTGGTCACTTTGACCATCGCTCCGAGTGTTTTTTCTGAATACTCAAGTAAATTATGTTTTAGCTCGTCCGATGTTGCAGTGGCCATCACTTCCTCATGGCAACTGTGTGGCAACACAATCGGGTCTGGTGCTTTTTTTATCCGGGGGCGATTCAACTTCGCCGCAAGTTGATCGAGGAACTCTTCCTGATGATAAACAGCCATTATTTATCTCCTTTTGTCTGGGCTTTGCGATGTTCTTTAAACCATGAACGAAACGCCTGACCATCCGGCTCAGGTAGATCGCGCGAAACACTCCACGCTTTGACAAGATCAATCGGTAACCGACCGTCCTTAATGACCATTTTAGCCACTTTTGCCCCTGTTTTAACAAATGGACTCCATAGCTTCGGATGCGAATTAATATAATTAAATGCACCAACCATCATTCTTTCACGAGAATCGGTTAATTTTGATTCTGCCATCACCTGACGATGCTTAAGCATCAACTGAGCTAATGGGATCTTAACCGGACAAACATCATTACAGCCTTTACACAAACTGCACGCATAAGGAAGTTCTTTGAAATCTTTATAACCGCCTAATAAAGGAGAGAGAACGGCACCAATCGGACCTGAATAAATCGAACCATACGAATGACCACCGATATGACGATAAGCCGGACAAGTATTGACACAAGCCGCACAGCGAATACAACGTAAAATATCGTGAAATGATGACGCTAAAATATCAGAACGCCCATTATCAACAATGACGAGGTGAAAATCTTCAGGACCATCAACCTGATCAGACTCTCGGGGCCCTGTCAAAGCGGTAATATAACTAGTCAATGGCTGACCCACAGCACTACGACATAACAGGCTGAGCATAATATCCAGCTCTTTAAATGTCGGAACCAGACGTTCCATTCCCATAACTGCGATATGGGTTTTAGGTAATGATGTGGTAAAACGGGCATTACCTTCATTGGTGACTAAACTGACAGTTCCAGATTCGGCCACAGCAAAATTACACCCGGTAATACCAATATCAGCTTCAAGGAAATTATGGCGGATCTTCTGACGCACAAAACGGGTCATCTGCTCAGGCTCAGAGCTACCGGTATATCCTAATTTTTTCTCAAAAACTTCACGGATATTCTCACGATCTTTATGTAAAGCCGGAACCACAATATGAGATGGCGCATCACCATCATCCATCTGCAAAATATATTCGCCCAGATCGGTTTCCAGGATTTCACATCCAAGAGATTCGATCATCTGGTTCATACCAATCTCTTCAGTCACCATCGATTTTGATTTAACGATTGACTTAGCCTGCTTCTCCCGAATCACTTTTTCGATATATTGACGGGCATCTTCAGCAGTTTTTGCAAAAAATACATGGCCACCATTACTTTGAACTTTTTCGCTAAGCTGTTCGAGATAATAATCTAAATTCTCAAGTACATGGTCCCGAATGATTCGACCCATTTCCCGCCATTGATCCCAATGACCTAATTGTTCAGCAGCATTGGCCCGGTTATTGAACATGCGCTCCTGAGCATTGGCAACAGCAGAACGCATAAAATTATCGGACATATTGACATCAATCCGTTGTCTAAACGGATCCTGACTTGTTTTGAGTGACATCGATAGCTCCTTTATTAACGGCTCATCAGTACTTGAGCGATATGCATCACTTTGATCGAATGACCTTCACGGCTGATTCGACCGCCAATGTTCATCAGACAGCTAATGTCAGCCCCAATAAGATAATCAGGTCGGACTTTGGTTATATGGCGAACTTTTTCTTTGACCATCTCAGTGGAGATTTCTGACATTTTGACAGAAAACGTTCCACCAAAACCGCAACAGGTGTTTTGATTTTCAAACGGTAACAATTCAAGACCTTCAACTGAGTGAAGTAATGTCAGTGGCTGTTCTACAACATGTAACTTACGCAGCAAACTACACGACGGATGATAGACCGCTTTACCAGGTAATTTAGCCCCGACATCTGAGACATTCAGATAATCGACAATAAACTGGGTTAATTCATATACACGATCCGACACCCGTTTAGCCCGCTCTTGCCAATGAAGGTCATCCTCAAAATAATCCGGGTAGGATTTCAACATAGCACCACATGAACCAGCAGCAATAACGATCGGATCATCATTTTTCTCAAAAGCCTGAATATTCGACTTGATTGACGGAAGTGTCGATTTGATATAGCCACTATTAATTGCCGGCATACCACAACACCCCTGGTCTTCAGGAAACAATACCTCACAACCTAATTGTTCCAGTAACAACACAGCTTGCTTGGCAACGTCCGCCTTAACGGTATCGCATAAACAAGTCGCAAAAAAATTAATTTTCATTTAATAATACTCTCGAAAAACTATCTATTTGTTAAATCGCACACTCAATGGATACGCTGCATTCATAGTCGAAGAGAGTCACATCATGCTTAAATCACATTCGCTATCTCTTACCCAAAATGGGTATCATCCATTCAAGGTCGACTGAGTATCTGTCATGTAAAAATGAAGACCTTTCAACAAAGCTTATACTTTATTCGCAATAAAAGAAGATGGTTATAACGATATGATATATTGAAGATTAGGATGGATGGGCTGAAATAAACATAGGCACCTTAAACTGCAATTAAATTCCACCAAAAAATAGTCGACTGGATAACAGTATCGAAAACATTCCTTGGCTAATCCTTTCAAAATCTGTTATCCAGCCTCGGCTGTAAAGCCACGACTTCAAATATGCTTGTTACACTATCTTATTTGCGAACATCTAATATTTATGTGTTTAATCACATTATTTAAACGACACATTTATGATTAATTATCTACTTCATGCCTTTTCTTCACTTAGAATAAAAATACTGCTTTCAGATATCCAATACTTTAAACATACGTTATTCATATTCACAACATATAAGTAGAGATATTGATAATTACTTCACAAACCGAAGCCATCTATACTATGGTAAGAAAAGCTAAATAATTACTCAAATAAGAATAGTTATTATTTTCATCTATGTTTAATTAGCTTGTTTTTATGTTATTAACTCAATGAATAAGCTTGAAGCTAATTTCTCACCATCTTTGTAAATAAACATCAATTTTAAAAATAGATGTTTTTCTAAAATCGACAGCAACCGACGAAAGCGATAAAATTATAACTCCCGGCAATATATTGGGTTTTAACATATTTAATTATTTACCTAACTCTGGTACGCATATGCATCCCATTGATATCCTCTTCTCATTTCACACCCAAACAAGTCGATAACCAGGAAAAAGCATATGGAATTTCGCCAATTACGCTATTTTCTTGCAGTCGCTGAATGCATGCATTTCACCAAAGCAGCAGAACAGCTACGAATTGCTCAACCACCATTAAGTCTGCAAATACAGAAACTTGAACGAGAGATTGGAACCCCGTTATTCATTCGTCATCCAAGAAGTATTGAACTAACTGAAGCCGGGATATTCTTTAAAGAAAGGGCTCAAAAAATTTTAGAAGATTCCG
The DNA here is from genome assembly GCA_911810475.1 of Candidatus Celerinatantimonas neptuna. Classification (NCBI taxonomy): domain Bacteria; kingdom Pseudomonadati; phylum Pseudomonadota; class Gammaproteobacteria; family Celerinatantimonadaceae; genus Celerinatantimonas; species Candidatus Celerinatantimonas neptuna. Next base: position 2,782,315 of record OU461276.1, on the reverse strand, counting down.
AGCAGACCTTAATTGAAATCAAGCAAATTGCCCGAGGTCATTGCGGTCAGCTTTCTATCGGATTTGCAGGATCTGTCGCATTTAATCCTTTAATCCCCAAAATCATTCGTGAATATCGGAAAATGTATGAAAATATCCGGATTTCATCACAGGAAAGCGACAGTCTTAAACTGGTCGAAAAAGTCTACCAATGCGAAATAGACTGTGCATTTGTCAGAATGCCTTTAGATTGTAAAGAGCTGATAACTCATCCTGTTGTAGAAGAAGAACTTGTTGCGGTATTACCATCGACTCATCCACTTCATGATCACCAGAATATTCCACTAGTATCACTGGCCAATACCCCATTTATTATGTTTCCAAGGGCAATTGGACCAATGCTTTATGACTTCATCATCGAAGAATGTCGAAATACAGATTTTGAACCGAATGTAGAAATGGAATCCCCTCAGATATCATCGATTGCCAATTTGGTTGCAGCCGGATTTGGGATCTCTCTGATTCCTGAATCGATGAAGCATATTCAGCTACCCGGGGTTCAGTATCACCACTTAATCGACTCCACTGCCCGCTCAATCATTGCCTTTATTCACCGTCCTCATGAGCGCTCTGCTGTCGTCAAAAACTTAATCAATCTTCTAACTCATCTTTCCACTACATAATTCACACAAACTTCAATACCGGATAAAGATTCTCTCTAAGAGCGTTAAATCTGAGACTATTATCCAAAGTAAAGATCTGAGCATTGTTGTATACTATGCATTTCATCAAAAAGCAAACTAGACTGCCTTTTTATACATTTATTCCTGCTTTGGAACATATCAATGGGGGAAAGTGCTTGTGACCCGCTCAATTACTAAAGAAGGAGCTAAGCAATGTACCGCAGAACCAATTCATCATATCGGAAATATCCGACCTCATGGATTCCAATTAATTATGGATCCACAACCCCATTTATTGGGCAGTACTCTGAAAATTTCATCCAATTACTTAATTCAACGCTCTTGACTTCAGTTTAAAGAAGAGCTCAACCTGAACATACTTGAACCCATGCATACCCGCAAAATAGAACTCACCGAATCGGGATATATCTGGACAAGTCAGTGGAAATGCCTGGCACATCTTATAAGAGGTTAAATTAACTTCGAATTTATCCCAAATACCGATCGGCAATTTACGTCTCATCATGTCATTGCCATAATTCGAAAAATGGCTGAATCATTAAAGAAGGCGCATAAAACCCAAAAACTATTCGATACCATCACAGAGCAGATGCAACATGGCTCAAACTATAATCGTGTCATGATGTATCGTTTTCAGCCTGACTGATCAGATAAAGTTGTCTCTGGAGCAGTTTCTTCCAAAGAGAAGATAAAATACCTTGGAATCCGATTCCCTGCTGAAGATATTCTCAGGCAAGTCAGAAAACTCTATAGAAAGAATAAAATCCGTTCACTCTCATTGATGAAACCGCCCCACCGGCGCAGCTTATTCCTGAAAAACTTCCCGATAATCTTCTCCTCAATCAGTGTTATTCGCTATTACGCAGTATACCGGACATGCATATTACCTTGACAATATGCATGTCCGGTCAACATTATCGATTTCGATTCTCAAAGATAATTGCTTATGGGGAATGATTGTATTCCATCCCCCCTAAAAATCCGCCTGAACACTATCTTGAGATACAGCTATGTTCTTACAGGATCTCTGGTCGTCGACAACTGATTATGAAAAAGCTTACACAAGCATATCAGCTGCAAAGTTGTTCTTTTGACCATTTTCAGATATTAAGTGGCTTGGACAAGCCTTTAACACGATAGAATCAGTGGAAAAAAGGATTAAATTCACTCAATGATCGAGCCACTGTCAAACCACAACAAATCATCAATTCTGCCAACGAATATTTTAATCAGCTCATCGGTCAATTTAGAATATAACTCTTAAGACAACACACAATAAAACAGACGCTTATCATTATCCACAACTAACCGATTAAAAAACAAATACAGACGAGTTTGCCACCTGATAAAAAAACAAACCAAAATTCATAGCATAATCACGCCAAAAAATAAGCCTTTTTGCCATTTATCGACTAAAAATAGATAGATGGCTTTAAATTAATTCCTTCTAAAGGACTTATCAACGATTGGAATGGATGAAAATATGCAAACACTCCGCTTTAATCAAAAACTTTATATCGGTTTTTCGGTCATTCTATTGCTGTTGCTCATCGTTGGAGGTGTGGCTTACTTCTCCTTACAAAACGTATCAAATAAGTTTAGTGTATATCGTCAGATGGCCCGGGATACAAACCTGGCCAGTCTGGTTCAGGGCAATATGCTGATGGTGAGGATGAGTGTCAAAGATTTTATTCTGGACGGAAATTCAAAAGAGTTACAAAGATTCGATCATTACTGGGATAAAACGCAAACAGCAATGTCAAATGCCAGCCGGGAAATAGTTGACCCCTCACATACTAAAGTCCTTAACTATATTCATCAACTTCTCGATGAATACAATCAGTCCTTTCTCAAAGTAACCCATCTGATGGCTCAGAGAAATGCATTAATCAAAGGCGTACTCGATAAAACGGGACCTCAGATTGAAGAAGAATTCACTTTAATATTAACCAGTGCCAAGAACAATAATAATGTCAATGTATCTTATGAATCATCTTTAACCTTACGCCATCTTTTACTGGCTCGTATTTATGCCATGAAATTCATCCATAACAGTAATCCTCAGGCAGTCAAACGAGTAGACAATGAATTTCATGCCCTTAATCAACAATTCAAAACATTGCAGCAAAGCGTTATTACGGCTCAACAGAAAAAACGTCTAACATCAATTAATTTGAAAGTGCAGCTCTATCGGAAAACGTTCGATCAAATGGTTCAATTAACCCAGGAACGAGACAACATCATCAAGAATCTCAATCAGATCGGTCCGAATATCGCTTCAGATATCGAAAATCTGAAATCAGACATCAAAAAAGAACAAGACAGACTCGGCCCACAGCTCCAACAAACCAACAGAAACACCATTATTATTATTGTACTGGTCATCATTGCTGCAATTTTAGCCGGTATCGCCATCGCCTTTATGATTATCAGCTCGACAAGCAGACAGTTGGGAGGAGATCCTGCTCTGGTTGCCAGCATCGTCCAACGGGTTCAGGAAGGCGATTTGAACATAGAACTCGCGGATCACGGTGAATCACCAAAAAGTCTATACAGCGCGATGCGTCACATGGTTAACAATTTAAAAAATAAAGCCGATCTTGCTCACCATATCGCTGGCGGCGATCTATCACAGAACATCAAGCTGGCATCAGAGAAGGATATTCTTGGAAAATCGCTTTCTGATATGACCCAGAATCTTAATCATGTGTTAAGCCGGGTACAACAATCCAGTGAGCATATTGCCAGTGGTAGTTTAAATATTGCAACGACCAGTGAATCACTTTCATCCGGGGCAAACCAACAAGCTGAAAATATCGAATCAATTGGCCATTCTCTGGACGAGTTAACCACTCAAACAAATCTTAACGCTGATAACGCCAGACAGGCTAATTCATTAGCGACACAGGCACAACAAGCAGCTCAAACCGGAAAACAACATATGGAAGATATGGTTGAAGCCATGAATGAAATTAAAGAATCCGGTCAAAGTATATCGGAATTTATTACAACGATTCATTCCATCGCCGATCAAACCAACTTACTGGCTCTTAACGCAGCAATTGAAGCCGCCCGGGCAGGACAGCATGGAAGAGGATTTGCCGTCGTTGCCGAAGAAGTCAGAAACCTGGCTGAACGCAGTACAGCAGCAGCCATGGAAACATCAAAACTGATTGAATCATCATCAGAAAAAACAACCAATGGTGAATCAATAGCAAACCGTACATCTACATCTTTTGAAGATATATACAAAAATATTATTCACACATCCGAACTCGTTCAACAGATTGCTCAGGCAAGTACTGAACAAACGACCGGAGTCGAAACCATTCAGCAGGGAATAGAAAATATCAATCTGGTTGTTCAAAGTAATGTAGATGCATCAAAAGCCAGTGAAACAGCATCAAAACAGCTCTCAAAACAAGCAGATGAAATGAAACAACTCATGAAACAATTTACGTTCTAATAAAAAAGAGCTGACATTTGTCAGCTCTTTTTTTAACCATCAATAGCCTGATTAATGTGGTAATGAATAAAGCAACGTGCCATATCCCAAATGATCATATCCACCACTATTCGGGCCATAATTACCACCGCCACCTTCTGGACGAGATTTTTTAGCAAATTGTTCAACATAAGGTGCTTTAAGCCCTTTTAACACCACATAATGATTATACAATCGCTCCCAAATCGGTCTGATTTGTCCACGACTACTTGAGCTAATTTTTGTCTGCGTGACATCGCTGTTAGTATATGTCGTATACGGAACGCTGTGTCCCAGATTATACTCAGCCTCATATTCTGCACCTTTGAGGATTAAATTATGATCATAGCCATAAAGATCGTCACCTTGGTTCCATGCCATTTGAGCCAACGAACCAACCAAGCCAACGGAAAGTAGTGCATGCCCCTGATCCCGGCCACTTTCCTGCATTTGTGCAATTCCTTTTTTCGAGTAAACTTTCCAGATAAGATTATGAATTGCACCGTTACCTTTGCCATTTTTGAAATAATCAATCGCTTCGTCGTAAATACTCCGATCGTCGGTCAATACACCAATCGCTAACATTGAATTCAGCTGAGCTAAATCCCAGTTCGACCAATAGTGATCAATAGCCGCACCATTATGATTGACCAAAAAATTATGATTCATCGGATAAAAAACATCCAGCATCATATTTTTAAACTGTTTAAAATTGGCTGCGCTCCATTTTGGATAGGTCCGCATAATTTCAGCTGCATTCGCCAACTGATAGCCATAAATACCTGCCGCTAAATATTTGTCTGAACTTCCTTTAATGGCAGTTAAAGTCGAACCCCATCCATTGAGTATTTCTACAGCTTTATCAGCATATGCTGTATTACCAGTTACTTTCCATCGAATGGCTAAAGCAAATGCTGCGGCTGCATCATTATAAAGAATTCCATAATTCTGCGTCTCTGATGCAACAATTCCCCGATAAATAACAGATTGAGGATTTGCTTTCCATTTTAGTGACGAATGGGAATTATTAATTAGCTTTTTCCATCCCTTTTCCCAGGGCTGAGCTTTATCAGCCACCTCAGTTCGAATACGTTTAAAATCGGCATTGGTCACCAGTAATCCCGGATGAACAAATGACTTTGCCGCCCAAACATTCGAACTGGAAATAATAAATAAGGAAAGTAGTTGTACAGCTAAAAGGAGGTACTTTGAAATAAACTGCGGTATTTGAATTATATTCGCTTGTTCCATCTTTGAAATCCTTTAATCAACTTAAAAGTCTAAGAAAACTAGAACATTATCATTACAAAAAAACAACACCAGCACCAGCTATAATTAAAAAGATCAATGATTATTCATAATTAATACATTCAGACTCCAATAAAAATCATAATTAATACTCAATTAACTTATTGTATCAGGACAACCCATTGTGATTTTTTATTCAGGGATTATTTAACGTGCATCTAAATGGCCAATAAATCGATAGCCAATACCCGGTAATGTTTCAATCCATTGTGGATTGTGAGCATCATCTCCTAATTTACGACGCAAATTAGCAACTACAATTCTCAGATAATGATTATCATCGACATGTGTCGGCCCCCAAATCGATGTCAAAAGATGATTTTGCATCAACACTTTTCCGGGATGACGCAGCAGCTGTTCCATGAATCCATATTCCTTCTTCGATAACTGAATGGATTCGCCTTTAAAAAACAACTGATGAGATAACGGATCCAGCTCAATCGCACACCGGCTCACCTGAATAGGGGAAGATTCAACCGGTTTTGAAAAAGTACGTAACAATACGCGAATTCTTGCCACGAATTCCTGAATACCAAAAGGTTTAGTCATGTAATCATTGGCACCGGAATCCAGTAAACGGACCTTTTCTGACTCATCTTCCCGGACAGATAAAACAATAACAGGCCAGTCATAATGACACCGGATTTCAGTCAATAACTCACTACCATCACCATCAGGTAACCCCAGATCAAGAACTAATAAATTCGGATGCTCTTTATGTAGAAGCGTGCGGGCTTCTCCTAATGTTCCGGCTTCGCGAACCTGATGTCCTTCAGCAATTAAACTAATTCGCAAAAAACGACGAATAGCCGGTTCATCATCAACAATCAGGATCTGAGCCATGATTACTCCTTGATGTTGGTATCAATCGGCAATGCGATACGCATATAGGTTCCGGTCCCATAATGACCCGGAAAGCTCCAGATCCGGCCACCATGGGCTTCAACCATTGCCCTTGATATCGCAAGCCCGAGCCCTGTCCCTCGACTCCCGCTATCACCAACCGGTTGGGTATAAAACAGATCAAATATTTTATTACGATCTTCAGATGCGATTCCCGGGCCCTGATCAATCACATCAATTATCACATCAGGGGGTGAATATAATGTCTGAATGGTAATGGGCTGTTCCGCTGGAGAATAGCGAATGGCATTATCCAGCAAATTCCCCAACACCTGCTCCATCAGCGCCCGGTGAACATACAGCCGGTTCACTTTACTATCAAGTTTGAGAATAACTTCACGCCCACCTAAAACATCCTTAAAGCGATCGATCACCTGTTCGCATAAATCTCTTATTTCAAACGATTCACGTTTTAACTGAAAATCAGGTTGACCCAATCGAATCATATCTAACAAATTCTGAATATAACTCGTTAAACGATCAGCTTCTTGCAAAACAGAATTTAATAATGCCTGACGATCCGCATCGGCCAACCGATCCTGATAATCTAACAACGTCGATGTAGAACCTATAATACTCGCCAGCGGGGTTTTCAGATCATGTGATACAGACGACAGTAATGCGGCTCTTACCCGGTTCGTTTCCGATTCAAAACGACTTACCTGCAACTGATCAGTCAGAATAATCCGCTCGATCGTGGCCCGGACATCAGTCAACATCGTCTGGAGTTGATAATCAACGGCCAGAGGTAATACCTCACTTAATTCCAGTCCAATCGCCATGTCTTTACCCAACGGATGAAACTGCATGGTTGCACCATTAAGCGTACTGGTAAAATGACCGGCCATTTGCTGATGTGAAAGACACCACTGCAGCGCCGCCTGATCGGTTAATCCTAATACGGTCATTCCTCCAGCAACCCGTTGCTGGTTAATATCAATCACTGAACAACCACATTGAAGCGATTGCCCTATCACCCGCTCGCAATGACGCGCTACATCTTTTAGATTATTTGCACTACTAAGGGCCTGACTGAGCCCAAGTAACATTTGTGTCAAATGCTGCGACTTACGTAGTGCCCGAAGCTGCTGATGCTGATGTGCCGCCAGTCTTCCTACCGGCAACCCCACACCTAATAACACTAACAGACTTAAAAAATCACTATCATTAGTGACATGAAAGGTATAGAACGGCTGCACAAAAAAGAAATTACAGACCACAAAGGACAATAATGCCATCATCGTTGCTGCAATCGCACTGGTATTCATCGCGCTTAAAAGCACAGCCAGAATGAATAAAAGCGGCATTGCACTTGCAGGGATCCACGGCGAAAGCAATAATCCCAAAATCGTCGCACCGACAACACAACCGATTGAAGTTAAAAACTGAAAACCAAACGAACGACGATTAAAGCCACGCCATTTTTTTGAAATCTTCTCTCGATCAGCATGTTTCTCTTCAATAACAGTTAATTCGAGCGTTCCAAGGTTTCGCAGCAAATAATTAAGAAGTGACTTTTGCCATGGCCATTTGGGGTGTGACTGACCAAGTAATAATTGAGAAATTGACTGAGTACGGGCAACACTTAAGATCGCTTCACCAATATTTGGATCATTCACCGTAATGATATGAGCCCCAAGCTTGGCTGCAAATGTCAGATTTTCTTCCATATCCAAGCTAAGTGACTGGACTGCACTCACATGCAATACAAACCAGGGGATCTGACGGCGCAGTGCCATTCTTTGCGCACTTCGAATCAGTCGTTTTGCATCCGACTTATCGCCTAAGCAAAGCATCAGGCGTTCCTGCAAGACAACTTCTGGCTTCCCTTGCGTTCGCCAGTGCAAATTCATATTCCCCTGAACATGACTGGCAACAGACTGAATCGCAAGCTCCCTCAGAGCCGTCAGATTTCCAACTGAGAAAAAAGCCTGCAAAGCAGTCTGAGCCTGCTCAGGAACATAAACCAGACCTTGTTTTAGCCGTTCGATCAGCTGTTGGGGCGGTAAATCAACCAAAAGGATAGTTTGAGCATCTAAAACAACCTGATCCGGTACAATCTCGTTCACACGTACCTGGGTCAGTTGATAAATCAGATCATTGAGACTTTCAAGATGCTGAACATTCAGCGTGGTATAAACATCAATACCAGCGCTAAGCAGTTCTTCGACATCCTGATACCGCTTTTCATGGCGGCTACCAGGAATATTTGTATGGGCGAATTCATCGACTAAAACTAATTGAGGATGACGTTTTAAAATACCGTCTAAATCCAATTCAGCATACGTCTGCCCACGATAATTCACCCGCTGACAAGGCTGAATCGGTAAATCGACAGTCAACGTATGAGTTTGAATACGACCATGTGTTTCAACCACACCAATGAGCAGGTCAATACCCTGTTCATACAGCTGTTTCGCTTCTTGAAGCATCGCGTAGGTTTTACCAACGCCGGCGGCAGCCCCTAAAAATATTTTGAGTTTGCCGCGCTCGCTGTCTTCTTGCTGATTCAGCTCTTCTAACAGTGCATCGGCCCTGCTTTCATCACGCATGACAGATAGGTTTCAATGCCAAATTGAATTTTAAAATATTCACAACTTGTGGGCCGAGGATACCAGATTCAATATGGCTTGCCAGCAATTCCTGCAATTGAACCGCGCTGGCATGACAGTATTTTTCCACTCTGGGGAACTGCGAACGGACAGCAGCAACCGGCAAATCAGGGTCCACGCCAGAGCTGGAATACGTCATCATAGCCGGTTGGGCGCTGTGCTGACTTTGCGCAAACGCTCTTAACCCCGCAAACGTTACCGGGCGATGGTCTTTTGCCAAACCATCGGCATGATAACCGTTTGCTGATGGACGGGCATGGATATATTGCGGCGAATGGAAAGGCTGACCAATCAATAACGAACCAATCACTTTACCACCACTACGCACTAAACTTCCATCAACCTGATACGACCAAAATGTATGACCAATGGCGCTAACCAGTAACGGATATCCCACACCCAATAGAGCACTTAACAATATGAATGTTCGAATAGCAACACGCATCACAACTCCCTATACCCAGCCTAAAGCATGGATCAACATATCGATTAATTTAATGCCAATAAATGGGACACACAGTCCGCCGACACCATAAATCAGCAAATTACGCCGAAGCAGCTGTGCAATGCTATGGTCCACATCGACCCCTTTCAAAGCCAGTGGCACTAACGCGATAATAATCAATGCATTAAAAATAATGGCCGAAAGAATCGCACTTTGAGGACTATGCAAATGCATAATATTCAAAACGCCCAAAGCAGGGTACGCGGCAACAAATAGCGCAGGTAAAATAGCAAAGTATTTAGCCACATCATTGGCAATAGAAAACGTTGTCAATGCACCACGCGTCATCAACAATTGTTTACCCACCTTCACAACATCCAGCAATTTGGTCGGATTCGAATCAAGATCCACCAGGTTTCCGGCTTCTTTAGCCGCCTGAGTCCCTTCATTCATGGCCAAACCGACATCTGCCTGGGCCAGTGCCGGAGCATCATTGGCTCCATCACCGCACATAGCAACCAATCGCCCCTGAGCCTGCTCTTCACGAATATACTGTAATTTCTTCTCTGGTGTTGCCTGAGCGACAAAGTCATCGACCCCGGCTTCAGCAGCAATCGCAGCCGCTGTCAGTGGGTTATCACCCGTCACCATCACAGTCCGGATCCCTAGTTCACGCATCTGAATAAACCGTTCGCGGATCCCTTCTTTAATCACATCTTTTAGCTCAACAGCACCCAGTAACTTGCCATCTTCGCTGATCAAAAGTGGCGTTCCTCCTCCCTGAGCAATCTCATCAACCGCATGCATTAATGGAGCCGGAGCATTCTGACGATTTAGCCCCAGTGATTCAAGCATCGCATCGACCGCGCCTTTACGATAAGCCACACCGCAGCGGTTTAAACCACTTTGCCGGGTTTCGGCACTGAATTCGATAATTTCATCATTATCTTGCAACTGCGCATCGGCGCCCTGTTGCTTGGCCAGTTTCAGCAGTGATTTTCCCTCGGGAGTATTATCCCCAAGAGAAGCCAGAACCGCCGCATTATTCAGACTCTGACGGGTCACACCTGGCGCATTGATCAATCGCTCAGCCAAACGGTTTCCGTAAGTAATCGTTCCCGTTTTATCCAACAATAATGTCTGAATATCGCCGGCTGCTTCAACCGCACGGCCTGATTTAGCAATCACATTTAGACGAACCAGGCGATCCATCCCGGCGATCCCGATAGCTGATAATAATCCACCAATTGTGGTCGGTATCAGGGTAATAAACAGTGCAATCAGATAGATTGTCGGCACTTTGGCATGGGTATAGCCCAAGAATAATGGCAGCGTGATGACCACCAATAAAAAGATAAGGGTCAGTCCAATCAGCAATGTGCTCAGAGCCATTTCATTTGGTGTTTTCTGCCGGCTCGCCCCTTCAACCAGTGCAATCATCCGGTCCAACGTTCCTGCCCCGGGATCCTGACTGATTTTCACATAGATTGAATCAGACACCACTTCAGTTCCACCGGTCACACCACTGCGATCGGTACCTGATTCACGAATTACCGGTGCAGACTCACCTGTAATTGCCGCTTCATTCACCGAAGCAATGCCTTTCACCACTTCACCATCTGCCGGAATTGTTTCCCCGGCACAAACCAGCACTAAATCACCTTTTTTAAGTAGATGACTTCCAACTTGTTCACCTTCACGGGTATCCAGACTACTGACCCGAAGTGCTGATAATTGCCCCTGATTGGCCTTGAGACTATCAGCCCGGGCCTTACCCCGGCCTTCAGCCAGTGTTTCGGCCACATTGGCAAACCACAGAGTCAACCATAACCAACCCGTCAGCTGCCAGGCCAAAGAATGGCTCACTCCCTGAGCAGTCCCGCCGAATATTGATTCGAGTGTACATAATGCCGCGGCAACCCAGATACACATCAGAATCGGAGAACGAACTAACATGACCGGATTAAAGCGTTTAAAAGCAGCCAGAATAGCCTGGCCTATCATTGATTCTCGCATGTTAGCCTCCCATTCTCAGAGAATCGGCAATCGGCCCCAGAGCCAGTGTCGGCAAGAACGCCAATGCACCAATCACAAAGATGCTAAAAATCAGCAATACTGCAAACAACATCCCGTGAATAGGCAGCGAACCATGTCCGGTCTCAATTCGTTTTGCTTTAACAAATTCACCGGCAATGGCCATCACCGGGATCATGATTCCATAACGTCCCAATAAAATAGCAACCGCTAAAATAATCTCCTGAACAGAATTCGCAGCATTAAAACCACTCAAAGCCGAACCGTTATTCCCAGTGGCCGATGCAAACGCATATAAAAGCCGGGATAGCCCATGAGGACCGGCGACCCCGATAACCGAGCGAATATGTGGCAATAACAGGCTACAACCACCGAGAACCAGGACACCAACCGGCATCACCAACATGGTTAATACCACCCATTTTATAATATTAATATTCAAAGGTTTGCCCAGATAAGTCGGAGTATGCCCCACCATCAGGCCACATAAGAAAACAGTCAGCATGACAAATAACAACATGCCGTAAATACCACATCCGACACCGCCAAAGATCACTTCCCCGGTCAGAATGTTGACCATGGCAACCATCGAAGCAATTGGTGAAAAACTATCCAATGTCGCATTGACAGAACCATTAGACGCAGCACTGGTTGCATTGGCCCAAATCGTCGAAAGTACCACACCAAAGCGGCTTTCAATTCCCTGCCAATGCCCTTTAACCGTTGTTAAATGAGCGAGTACCGGGTCAGCCCCCAATTGTTGCTGCAGCGCAATGGCTAAACCAATCACAAACAGAATCGCCATCGTCGCCAAAATGGTATAGCTGTGTTTGCGATTATGAATAAATTCACCAAACGCACAGACCATAGCTGCCGGTAACAGTAAAATGGCAATCATCTCAACCCAATTTGACAATGCTGTTGGGTTCTCAAATGGGTAGGCTGAATTCGCAGCAAAGAATCCGCCACCATTGGTTCCAATCTGTTTAATCGCCTCTTGTGATGCCACAGGCCCCATGGCAATAATCTGAGAAGCAGCATCCAACGGATGGGTTAACACTGGGCCATGAAATGTTTGTGGTACGCCCTGACTCATTAAGATTACTGCAACAATCAGGGCCATCGGTAGTAATATACCCAGGCAGATACGCAGCAGATCCTGTGTAAAGTTCCCGAGTGTTTCACCCCCATGGCGACTCAATGCCCGAAACAATGCAACAGCAACCGCTATACCGGTTGCCGCAGAAACGAAGTTGGCAACAGCCACACCTAACATTTGACTCAGATAGGAAAGCTGAGCCGCGCCATGATAGGACTGCCAATTGGTATTCGTGACAAAACTCACTGCTGTATTAATCGCCATTGGAAGTGACATTCCACGAACATGTGCCGGATTAAGCGGTAACACTCCCTGACATAGCAGTAATGCCAGTAAAACGACAAAGCCAACCGCATTAAAGAATAAAACCGCCCCTAAATATTGCTTCCAATTCTGCTCATTATCTGAACGAGTCCCACAGATTTTGAGTAATACGGATTCCCCCGGCAACGTCGGTCGCTGCATCAGGGAATGGATATAACGCCCCAGCCACGGAGCAGGAAGTAATACCAACAGCATAAAGGCTGCCGGATAAACCCATGTCTGCCACATCATCATGCGCCTTTCCCCGGATTCACTAAATAAAAGACCAGATAAATCAACAAACCGATGGCAACTGCCAGTTCAAGCCACTGCATCGTTCTTTCCTTTGATTGACCAAGATGGGCACAGGGTAAGCAAGACAGGCGTCAAATATCTATAAAGACTTGATGCATCGGCGTAAAGTTTGCGTAAAGAACAGGGCTATAAAGTGTAAAGCAAGTGGAATATGGCCGATAACTGATGGGAAACAGAGCTAAAATAATGGCTGTAGAAATTATTGTAATAATATGATTTATAAACAAAAAATATAAACTTTAGTTAAATTAGTATATGGGCTACTCCCCTGTAACGCATAAACTTTACGTCAGGATTTCGCACTCTTCATTGGCTGGCATCGAACACATAAAGCCGGGGACATCATTTAAAGCGATGCCCCCGGGTAAATAAAGTCACTCAATCAAAGCTTACAAAAATCAGGCACTCACAGGCTCCATAGGTCTGTCAGCCCGGGTCAGTCCCCAGTAAAGCAGTAACGAGAGCACAAATGTGATAGGGGCCGCAAATGAGCTAAATGGTGCACTCAGATGCATAATGACCATACCGGCAATCGTACTGGCAAACCAGGCAATCAATCCGGGACGATAAAACATTGGAACTTGTTCAAGAGGCATTTCGCCCCCTTTATTCAAAGCAATGTGCGCAAGTGCTGCTCCCACCCAAGCCACAACGAAGACCCCCTGATAGGCTAACGCCTGCAACAAATAGGTAAACACATCGGCTAACATCATTGCATACACCAATGCCCCGACAATAACGGCCCACAGTAACCGGGATAACTTCAATACCTTTAATTGCTCAAAAAAGGCCTGCATATTAATCGTTGCAAGATAGTAATTGGCCGTATTAATCCGGGTTTGCGTAATCCAGACGAAGACCAACCCTAAAAATCCAAGCAATTTTAAAATCGCCATCACGACACTCAGTTCACTTAAGCTTCCCTGTTGAGGAATACTGGAAACCAGATAAATACCAACTATGCCATTGAGTAAAAAAGTCACCAGATAAAACGGCATCCCAAAATTGAAGCGGGCATGATAATGACTATCCTGTTTACGGCCAAAACGGGCAAAGTCAAAGGTATATAACATCAATACCCAAACGCCCATATAATAGGTAAAGCAATGCCACCAGCCATAAGCAACAGGTTTTGCCGGGCCGGCATCAATCCATCCGGGTTGATAACCATATTCATGAACAGCAACGCCAATCGTAATAGCCAGACCTATCAGATAAAAAGGCAGCAATACGCCATTAAATTTATCGAGCCAATGCTGAACACTCCCAAAGATCAACGGAACACTATATAAAACCACCACCAGAGCCGCCCATTTATACGCTAAACTCGGCAACAGATGGTTAAAAGCAACCGCGATAACCGAGCCTTCAAATACGGCATAATAAATAGCGGTTAGAAAAAAAATCAATGTTGCAAGGGAAGCGCCAGCTTTACCAAACAACCGACGGGAAAAAAGCGCAACCGACAAACCGTTGCTGATGACATAACGGCTGATGATTGCATTGATGACACCATAGCTAACAACGGATAACACCATCCCGATAATGGCATTCTTTGCACCATAGCTCATGGCTAATGAAGCACCGACAACAATATAAAATACAGCACTACAGACTGACCACCATGCCATGGTCAGTGATAACTTTCCCATTTTAGCATGCTCGGGAACAGGCATCGTCGAAAGGTCCTGCTGACCCGACACATCCTGTGATAAATTTGCCATTGTTATATCTCCTGTATATTTGAATAGCAGATCATCGCCTGCCTTTATCGTTGTAACTTACGACTTCATCTAAACTCGGGATAAAGAAGCCTTTTCGACAAGGGATTCAGCTCGATTTCGGCGTTAAATCCACTTGCCATAGAATGGCTATGACGGCCTGGATTTGCCTTAAACTCAACCTGAAATCCCACATCAGAAAACACTTCAGATCCATCATGAATCAATTGCGATTAATGGTGACTTCTTATCACGAGTTGAGGTTATTTAAGTAACGCCTCAACAGAGCTAATCGCTGTGTTCTGTCACTACGGGCAGCAAGTGCCTGCTCAAGCGTGACCCGGACAAAACGAACCTGATGATTAGGTTGAAGCTGGGCGATGCGATCCAAATCTGAACTAATCACCGTACCAATCATGGCGTATCCACCACCTGATACGGCATCCCGATGAAGAACTATCGGCTCTTTGCCGGCCGGAACTTGTATCGATCCTATCGGATAGCATGCATCAACAATGTTTGATGGATCTGAACCGGCCCCAAATGGCTGAGTTCGCGGCTTAAATTCCAGTGCCCGCCCCCCTTTAAAACGGTAACCCATCCGGTCAGCTTCAGTACCCACTGTCCAGGTATCCGCAAAAAAACCATCCAGTGATTTTGCTGTTAACCGGTGTGCATACAGTCCGGTGACAACACGAATATCGGCGTGTTTATCCAGATTAGGCAACAGTGACTCTGGTATGCTTTTCTCCAATGTACTCACATACTCAACCGCTGAAATAGGTAATTGATCACCAGCGGCCAACAACCGACCATCCACACCGCCTAAGCGACCGATGCCGTATGTCGAGCAACTTCCGAGCATTGGGGGAAGATGAAGCCCCTTGGCCACAGCGATATAACAACGCGCACCGGCACTGGCAAACCCAAAACTTAATGTCTGACCTGTTTTGACACGAACGCAGGTATTCACCGCAATGGCCTGCCCATCCAGAGCCGGGCTCATCTTTGCGCCACAAATTGCAATCGCCGTTGGCTGATGAAAAACTAACTCAGGGCCCATCAGAGTACATTCGATCACTGGCGCATTTTCATCGTTACCGACCAGCAGATTCGCAGTCTGCATGGAATACTGATCCAAGGCACCTGAAGGCGGTATCCCCAGATGATAAAAACCTTCACGCCCACCATCTTGAACCGATGTCGACAACCCCGCTTTTTTCACTTCAATCGACATAAAGTGTCTCCTTTAACTGGTCTTTATAACGGTTTGGGTCGCTCTTAAAAGCATCCAGATCAAACTCGACGGGCCTGATGTTTAATTCAAACTGCCCTGATTCCACATCAATAAGCATCGCATCATAAGTTACCCGATCAATGGCTTTAAACTGCACAATATCGCCAGCCCGGAAAAACACCATAGAATCGTGCAGATAAGACATCTCCTGCTGAGGATCATAGATAGGAGCTGGGGTAATCCCGAACATCTGATATCCCCCGGCACCACGAACAGAGTAAATACATCCGAAGCATCCGCCGTGACCCAGAGTCTGTTTGGGGGTATCCGTCCTGGGGCTTAAGTATTTGGGGACCTCAAGCTGGTGCTCCCGGTCCACCATCTGATACATAAAAGGAAGACCGGCCACAAAACCAACCATAGAAACAAACCAGGGGGTAGCGCTGTGAGCCTGAATAAACGCATCGATATCAGAGAGCCCATTAATCTTTGCTGCATACTCTAAATCGGTTTGTTCCGGGCTCTGATGGCGGTCCCGAAAGCGCATCAGTGTTTCATGTGTCCAGGGGTCGTTATACAGAACGGGAATTTCAATAATCCGGGTTTGTAATCGCGTATTGGCACCATTTGCTCCAGATAGTGATTTGACCCGCTTTAACAGTTCATCCGGTGTAATCACGTCGGGATTAAAACGGACCTGAAACGACGCGTTGGCCAGACACACATCCAAGATCCCTGGAATATTGGCCGACTCGATGGCCTGAGTGATGCCATACCCATGGAAAAAAGCATCTAATGACATCGATTCGCTCACCTCAGCAAACAAGTGTTCATCACCACCAAAGCTGTATCGAATCTCATGATGACTCATGTTCTGGCTCCTTTTTCAGTTCATCTAAGTGTTCACTCAACCAATGCTCTAGCGTATTCGTATTAAAATTGGCCGATTGGATCAGTGGATCATGAAGTAACATCTGGTGAAGAGGAATCGTAGTCGCAACGCCAGACAAACAAAGCTGTTGCAACGCCTCGTCCGCACGTTCAAACGCCTGAGATCGGTTTTCACCATGAACAATCAATTTGGCGAGTAATGAATCATAGTAAGGAGGAATGGTATATCCTGCATAAATGTGGCTTTCAATCCGGATTCCTTCACCTTGTGGCCAGCATAATTCACTGATGGTTCCAGGCGATGGGAAAAAATTAAGCTTGGGATCTTCCGCATTAATTCGCATTTCCAGAGCTGCACCTTTGAGCTCAATCTGCTCTTGAGTCAACGAGAGCGGTTCACCTAAAGCAATACGAATCATCCACTGGACTAAATCAACGCCGGTGACCATTTCCGAAATCGGATGCTCGACCTGAATGCGAGTATTCATCTCGATAAAGAAAAATTCACCGGTTGATTCATCGAACAGATATTCCAGTGTTCCAGCCCCCTGATAACCAATCGACTGGGCAAGATTGACCGCACTCTGGCATAAAGCAATGCGCTGTTCATCGGATAAGACAGCGCATGGGGCTTCTTCAAATACTTTCTGACGGCGTCGTTGCAGTGAACACTCACGTTCGTATAAATGTACGACACGCTGACCATCCCCTAAAATCTGAACTTCAACATGACGGGCATTCGACACAAAACGCTCCAGATAAAGTGCTCCGCTGCCAAAAGCAGCTTTAGCTTCCCCCTGGGCGATCGGGAACTCTCGTTCCAGATCGCCGGTATGGTGAGCGATCCGTATCCCGCGGCCACCACCACCGGCACTTGCTTTTATCAGTAATGGAAAACCAACGATTTCAGCCGCACGTAATGCATCCGCTAACGTCTGAACCTCTCCGTCTGATCCAGGAACTACAGAAACCCCTGCTTTTGCAGCCGCTTGTCTGGCTGAAGATTTATCCCCCATCAACCGAATGCTCTTCGCTGTCGGACCCACAAATTTAAATCCCGCCTGAACCACCTGCTCAGCAAAATCAGAATTTTCTGCCAAAAAACCATATCCGGGATGAATTGCCGTTGCCCCACACGCTTTTGCAGCCTGGATTAACGACTCAATATTCAGATAGCTCTGGTCAGCCCGGGCCGGGCCGATTATTTGAACTTCATCAGCTTCACGGGCAGCCATTGAATCTTTATCTGCTTCACTACATGCGGCAACTGTTGAAATACCCAGCGATTTAGCCGCCCGGAGAATCCGCATTGCAATTTCACCGCGATTTGCAATGAATAATTTATGTTCAGTCTGAGACATCCGTGTTACCTAATCTCCCATATCGACACAAACAATCAACTGTCCCGGGGCAATGCTATCTGCATTACCAATCTCAAATTCACCGACCACGCCTGCAACCTCAGTTTTCAATTCGCTAAACTGCTTCATAACCTCAATTAAACCGATCGTTGTGCCAGCCTCAACAGCAGCACCTTCTTCAACAAATGGCGGAGAATCAGGCGACGGGCAACGGTAAAAAATACCGGGTAAAGGCGATAATATTTCATGGTGGGCCATTTTAGAGTCCTCTTACTTGATATTGTGTTTGCTTATTTTTTATATAATTTTTAATGGATTACAGTTATAGATAACTGACTGATGCCGTTTCTATCGGGATATCAGCCGCATTAAGTTGCTCAACAATTGCCCGGGCCAGTGGCAATGCACCAGGTGTATCACTATGTAAACAGATTGAATCAAAAGAAATCGTAATTTCCTTACCATCAAATGTGGTCACCTGATTAGACTGACAAGCTTTTAATACACGCCTTGCTACCTGAAGCGGCTCCAATGGCTCAGTTCGTCTGATAAAGACAATAGAACCACTCTGGTCATACTCACGGTCAGCATAAAATTCACATACAACAGGCTGGTCAAACTCAACAGCTGCTTTATAAACTTCACTACCATACAAACAGTAAACAGCTAACGCTGAATCCACCTGATGGATTGTTTCAACCAACGACCGGGCCAGTTGGGGCTCTTTGGACAGATACATATATAAGGCCCCGTGGGGTTTAACATGTTGCAAAGGCAATCCATACTGGCAAGCCAACTCGCGCATTGCGCCAATCTGATAAATCACATCATTAATAATTTCCTGATGAGATGCGTTCATATGGCGACGACCAAATCCAACCAAGTCTCGAAAGCCAGGATGCGCACCAACAGCCACATCATGCGCTTTGGCTAATTCCAGGGTCCGGGCCATCGTTGATGGATCCCCGGCATGGAATCCGGTGGCTATATTTGCCGAACTCAGTAATGGCATCAGCTGGGCATCCACATCATCACCAATGGTCCAGGGACCAAATCCTTCCCCCATATCTGAATTAAAATCGACTGATTGCATAAAACTCGCTTTTTCTGATTAACATTTATTCAATATAAAAAGAAAATGAAACATTCCAGAAGCGTTATTTTTTGATAGTCTAATATAAAAAAAACAGATACCCCCCAGGTTATAGAATAATGTCCTTAACATTACGACAAATACGATATTTTATTGCAACAGCAGAGATCGGTCGGATCTCACAAGCCGCAATTCATCTGAACATTTCGCAGTCTGCGGTAACCGCTGCAATCAAAGAATTAGAAAATTTATTGGGAGCGGAGCTATTTGAACGCTCTTCTCAAGGAATGACACTCACAGATAGTGGACGTCATTTTCTCAATCACGCCTATTCAATCACCCGTAGCGTTGATGATGCGTTAAAGCTTCCTCATACTCATGAGCAGGCCCATGGCAGCCTCAGCCTGACAGCCAGCTACACCGTTCAGGGCTATTTTTTACCCTACCACTTACAGCGCCTTTCAAACTGGTATCCCAATATTCATATTGATCTTCTGGAACAAGAGCGAGCTGACATTGAAACCAGCCTGTTAGAAAACCGCCTGGATATGGGCATTGTGTTAACTGACAATCTAACCCATCCAGAAATCATTGCAGAACCGTTATTTAGCTCACAAAGGCGACTCTGGCTACCCAGTCACCATCCACTTCTTGAGCGACCAAGCGTTAAATTAGCTGATATTGCCAGCGAACCTTTTATTATGCTGACCGTCGATGAAGCAGCTCAAAGTGCTATGCGTTATTGGGAAAAAAGTGGCCATCAGCCAAATGTTATTTTATATACATCGTCGGTTGAATCGGTTCGCAGTATGGTTGCAAACGGACTGGGAATATCACTGCTCTCTGATTTGGTTTACCGCCCCTGGTCTCTGGAAGGAAGACGTATTGAAACGTTAACGCTTGATGATGAAGTTGATCCAATGAATGTTGGATTAGCCTGGCGCAAAGAACGTCCTTTTACATCTGCCATGCAGGCCATTCGTGGTTACTTTAAACAGGCTTTTCTCACCCCTCAACAACCACAAAGTAAACGCTGATCTTCTTAAAGATGAATTCGATAAGCCTGAATTCAACAAGGTTTATTTGAACTCCATTCAAAAAATGACACTCAGCTGCCTTTCATCCTCAAAATCGGGAGACAGTTCAAAGACCTTATTATAATTCAGGTTAATAATAACTTACAAATTGATAACATCATGATTTAATGGCATGATGTTATAACTACCTCATTAACATTATTGGTATTTGAGTTAAAATTCGTTTGTCATTTTAATTCAGATATCATAACAACGGTTTATAAAAAATCGATATCTGTTAACTTGTTAATCAATAAAACAGGTGTCTCAAATGAAAATAAAGCCATTCATATCTCATCAGGATATGAATATTTTGCTGCCAATATGTCACTGACGAGAAGTAAGTGATGTATCTAGTTTCAGAGAGGAGAACCCTATGCCTTACGCAACAACCAATCCTTATACGGGTGAGCTCATTCAGACATTTCCAAATGCTACCGATGCACAAATTGAAGCTGCTTTGGATGAAAGTCATGCCGCATTCTTAAGCTGGAAAGAAACAAGCTTTGCACAACGCAGAACCATTTTACAAAAAGCAGCCGATTTATTACGCCAGGAACCAGAAAAATACGCTAAATTATTGACTCTGGAAATGGGGAAATTGTTCACAGAGGCCAAGGCTGAAGTTGAGCTATCTGCAAAAATTCTCGAGTACTATGTCAAACATGCTGAAAAATTACTGGAACCACAAAAACTTCCTGTCGAAGACCCATCTGAAGGTGAAGCGGTTTTAGTTCATGAACCTCTGGGGATTATTCTGGCTATTGAACCCTGGAACTTCCCGTTCTATCAGATTGCCCGGATTCTTGCGCCTCAATTATCAGCTGGCAACGTGATTTTGCTTAAACACGCCTCCAATGTTCCTCAATGCGCATCAGCTTTCGAACAACTTATGTTAGACGCCGGATTACCTAAAGGATGTTTCACCAATCTGTTTGCATCCCGTCAACACATCGAAACTATTCTCAACGATCCACGCGTTCACGGTGTCGCATTAACCGGCTCTGAAGCCGCAGGAGCAAAAGTTGCATCAACCGCTGCGAATGCACTGAAAAAATCAACAATGGAACTCGGTGGTGCTGATGCCTTTGTAGTACTGGCCGATGCAGAGATGGAAAAAACAGTCAAATGGGCAGTATTTGGTCGTCACTGGAATGGCGGGCAGGTGTGCGTCTCATCAAAACGAATGATTATTGTTGAAGACGTTTATGATGAATTCTTAAAACTATATCAAGAAGGAGTTGCCGGACTCAAAACTGGCGATCCGATGGATGAAACCACAACATTAGCCCCGTTATCATCTCAGGGCGCTGCAGATGAAGTGAAAGAACAGATCCAAAAAGCGGTTGAATTGGGCGCAACGGCAACAGAAGTTGGCCCGAAAGTTCCAGAACAAGGTGCTTTTGTCCAGCCTACTATTCTGACAAATGTGACCCCAGACAACCCGGCTTACTATTGGGAGTTTTTCGGTCCGGTATCAATGATCCTTAAAGCTAAAGATGACGCTGACGCAATTGCAATCGCCAACGATTCACCATTTGGACTCGGTGGTTCGGTCTTTACCCAAGATACGAAACGGGGTTATGAAGTCGCAAGTAAAATTTCAACCGGGATGGTTTATGTCAATCATCCAACCATGGTAAAAGCGGATCTACCTT
The DNA here is from genome assembly GCA_911810475.1 of Candidatus Celerinatantimonas neptuna. Classification (NCBI taxonomy): domain Bacteria; kingdom Pseudomonadati; phylum Pseudomonadota; class Gammaproteobacteria; family Celerinatantimonadaceae; genus Celerinatantimonas; species Candidatus Celerinatantimonas neptuna. The sequence goes on along the minus strand of OU461276.1, from coordinate 2,760,092 downwards.
TTGGTGGGGTTCGCCGTTCAGGTTATGGACGTGAGTTATTGGATTTGGGTTTAAAAGAGTTCGTCAATCACAAATTAATCGACATCGTCGATATCGACGCACCTTTCTAAACACGCTGAGATAAGATCTTTGAAATGCAGGCAGCTTTAAAGCTGCCTGTTTTTTGAAAAGAAATAAGAAAAATCACAATTCAATCTGCATTAAACTGTTCTGCATGGACCTTCAGGACAGCGGCTATCTGAATAAAAGGGAATATTTGCATCCTGCCACAGATGCATATTCGGTATACCAGTGAACCCAACGATTCACCGATGAGCGGGTGGCGGCAAGTAGCAGAGAAACCTTTGTAACTATTTTTCCGTCAGCTAAATGTAATATGGCATTCAAACGGTGATAATGATCTTTATCCTTTGTTTTGTGCATGTTTTTGATAATACGGCATCGCTCTGCGCCGCCAGGTCATGTTAGACTCATGGCACTGGTATTGCTTTGTGGTTTTGGTGTGTTTGGCGACTTATCAGATCACACAAATGTGACCGAGTTCCCTTCTTTTTGATTCTCTAGTAATCTCCATTTAGGAACAGTTAGTTAGCCATATCAGCATCAGCCACTTTAAAATCAGGATCACTCAACTCCCGTTGGCATCTGAAAAATAAGCGCTTCAACTAAATAAGGTAATCGGCGCACTTGTAACAAACTATTCACTCTTTTCGGTTTTTGTTTAATCAGTTCACAATAGACCAAATATTCCACTCGTCCCAAATGCTTTCCTTTCATATCATCTACGCAAACATCACCATTCCAATATCCAGCAGCTTTACAGGTAATGTCTGGATTATTTTTCTGATTTTTAAAAGTTCACCTTGCATAACATCCCAAGTAATCGAGCCACGCCCCTCACCTGAATGAAAACGAATCTAACAAAATTTATCGTGCCAGGCCAAAATGGGATTACAAAACATCTCTATTCCTCTTTATTTTTATCCCAATTCATTCAGAAAAATTCATATTCACAAATTTATGACCAGAGCGGGATCTCATCGAGATCATCACAATCCTGATATTTCTGAATCAAAGCATCTCGTTCTTTATCCGTTAATTTGCCCAAATGACAGCACAATGAGGCACGGCTAACCCACCGCTTAGAGGCTACTTTACGCAATTGAGCTATTTGTTATTATATATTTGATCACAGCAAGTTCTAATGTTTCATTGCGAACACAATACCTTAACGCCAGTCCTTTTAAGGTTCCTCTTCTTCAAATCACCTTATAGGCTAAGCAGATGCTCCAGATGATAACACTTTTGTTCAACCTTACCGGCAACATACCAAGACCGTTCCAATTTTATCGTACGTTCAGGCCAGCTTATGGACAGAAACATATACAACTCAATGATATTATGGGATGGTGCCAGAATCAGCACATGTATCTGATAATGCATTCGCCTTAACTTTCATGGTGAATCTATGACAACCCCATCTTGCCCATCAACAATTCCAGAAGGCTAAATTGTTATCGTCGAACCTCATATCGGAATAATTAAAGATCTCTATGAAAAAATCGTCGTTGCTATTTTGGATAGGACATCTGAAGCAACCATCAAAAAACTGGTATGGAATTAGACCCAAACACTATTTAATTCAACATTTAAGCCCTCTGGAGATCATGGCAACTGCCGGATCATAGGAAAAATCGTTCAAATTACCCAAAATTTATAAAACCACATTAAATATCATTGCGTTATACAATAATAAGACTAGAATATTGACGCGTTGGAGAGGTGCCAGAGTGGCCGAATGGGACGGTCTCGAAAACCGTTGTGGGAGAGATCTCACCGAGGGTTCGAATCCCTCTCTCTCCGCCATCTGAAGCAGTAACGCCCGCATTTCATATCATAAAGCCGACTTGATTTCATTCTTTAACTATCTTCTGACGCTATCAATCTTTGACCATTGAATTTTTGTTCACATTAAACGAGCTTAAATAAACCCATAAGGTACTTTCGGTTCATTTATCCAGCTTCATTCTAACTTAACCTCAGCTCAGGATAAGAAACCACATATACTCTAAATCCATCTATGATACATCAGATAAAACATCCTTATTCAGAGCTGACACTAATGATCTATTAAAATTATAAGGATATTCTAATATCTTCAAGTCACACTGTTTCTGGTACCCATCTCAATATAAAAATATTCAATGGTAGTGATAAACATCATGGGAGTAGTGTCAACTCAACCATTATGTATGGTAAAAAAGATGCGCTCGTCATCGACACCTAATTTATACTGGCCAATACCCACCGACTCGTCACCGAAATTTTAGAAACCAGATGCCAGCTACAAACCATCTATCTCATTCATTTTCTCGGAATATCTGTGATTTCAGATGCATTCAAGAATGCATGCACTACATCGTTACGAGACTGTGGACAAATAGTCAGTGACGCTTATGATTTTAAGATCCGTTACTGGAGAACAAAAGTCCTTGGCATGAATGGTTCAAAAAACGAATTCCCATTGGACAACTTGACCAATCATTTTTAATGCTTGAAGGGCAACGTATAGAAATACTCGGCCCATTTTTGGGGGACTCCTCCAGTCAATCTGCATTGTGGATTCCATCCATTCGAACCATCATTGCTTCTGATACGGTATTTAATCATGCGCATGTCTGAGTTGCTGATGATAAAACACCCGCAATGCGTCAGAAATGGTTATCCGTACTGGATCAACTGGAACAATACCATCCTGAAATAGCCATTCTAGGATATTCGCCCGATGCCATCGATTTTCCCCGTCAATACATCAAAACATTTAAATCGATCACAAAAAATGCAACCGACAGTCAGGACATCATTCGAAAAATATTGACTCGTTACTCATCCATGGCGGCAAAAATCTGTCTGGGACTAAGCACAAAATTCTCAAAGATACGTATACCTGGCCTGGGGAATACCTCCAATCACTACGGGGACTTAACTTCCTCTTTTAACAGGTAAAAAAGGCCATTCAAAATTAACTAAAATCAGCAAACCGCTCCCCCACAACTCGCTAAACTAAAAATAAGGTCATCTATACATCCCGTTTTGTTATTTATAGGTAAACTGATTCACCAAATACTCCTGACAACCCGAAACCGGTTGTAGATAGAGATGTTTCAACAACGCATAATCGGTTAAAGGTACATGAGGATGGTCGTAGAAAAAATATCCAAAATCAATCAAGGAATGCCTGATTTTCGCATCAAAGTATAGCCCCAGTTGTCAACCCTCATGATTTCAGTAATTCATCCATTACTAAAATATTCTCTTCAAGACTATCTGGAAATTGATCTGTATCCCGCCTGTTTGGTGATCGACCTGGTTAGAGTCAATCAACCCCATTATACCTACTCAAAAAACCAGTCATAATCGAATTATGGAATACCCAATGAAGGCCAATGATACCGCAAATCCAATTTTGCTAACATAAGTTTTAAATCTTAAGTTCCCCTGAAATAACAGCTGTATCATAAACAGATAATAAAGCATCTAAAGCAATAGCACATGTAAATTGGAATACATTCATAGAAATTTTCATAATCTGCTTTCTATATTTAAAATGGCACTGAGATCCCCTTATCCATTTTATGAATATACTTAATAAAATTATCGTGATCTATATCTGGCTTATGTGATTTGGTTATTGTGAGTCGCTCCATATAATCGCATCAACCTGCCAATCATCAAAAGATCTTTCTTAAAATAACAAAATAGATACCATCACGTTAATGCTCAGAAGGTAATTCTGATTGTCTAATAAAAACATATAAATCGACCTGTCAGAAGCATTTCTATTATTTTCTTTCCCACAAAATAGTACGTAATTTTAATATCATGTAATACTTCAACTAGTTAGCTAACCTAATGAAATATATATACAATTTATAAAATAAGCTTAGAATAAATATTTTAAAGAATTGATTTACATAAAATTATAAAAGTGTAATATATTAATAGCATATCCACTCTGATGTTGAGATATGAAATACAATTTATCGGCTTACATGAATATTTTCTGACAGCACCATATTACTTGTTGGAAATTCATATTAACTAAGATAACATCAACATTAGTGACTCATAAATCACTGGTCTGGATAAGCAATTAAATAGGTATTGGTATATAAATCAAAAACAGTCTTATTGGATAAACCACCTAAAGGAAAGTAACATGGCAAATAATAAAAAATGGCTTTTAACCTTAGTCCCTGCACTCTTCGCGTCTCAATTTGCGTTTGCAGGTAGTGTCAGTACAATGTGTTCTAATGGCTCTCTAAGTGTTGAAATGGACGTATTTTCTGGCGAGACTTGTAATGCCACTCAAACGATTGTAATCAATGGTGATTCAACGACTACTAAATTCACAATCACTGCCGATAAAACAAATAGCTTCAATCTAAGCTCAACTGATTCAGCTTCAGCATCTGTTCAGTTATCATGTACGTCTACATCAGGAAGCTCTTCCGCTTCTGCATCCGCTTCAACAACTGACGGTTGTAGTGGTAGTAATTAGAGCATGCCCCTATGAATAAAGAGTACGATTCTTTCGTACTCTTTTTTATAAGCATTTTTTCTCTGACAATTTACTCTGATCCAGCCACGATGATATCTATAAAAATAGAGTTAAAGGCACAGTATCAAATACTATCCTATATAACCGTATATTTAATTGTAAAATATTAACTTCAATCAGGAATAGAGAATCTTTTCAGCAAGGGACTAAACCTCATTTCTCCATTAACCCCGTTTGCCATAGAATAATTAGGAACAAAACTTTACAACCGTGTATAGTTCTTTAAATAGTTGCCTCGCTTTTCAGACAAATAATGATGTCTGACCATGATGGTTAATAGAATTCCAATAGATCAGAAGCTGGGCAACATTTCTCAATTATTATATAAGACTGTATGCAAACATCGCCAAACACGCAGCACTAAGAATCAAATCACCCTCTGAACCCCATCCAACCCATCTGACAGAGAAAATGATATGTCTTCCGATACGGCTGTGTACCCGCATTAATGCTTTGTACCATGGTTAAAACCTAAAAGGTGTCTGGAAAATTGGTGGCGATACAATTTAGTATGACTACTCTTATGAAGTGTGTATAGGTTAAAGCAGAATCTGATTTTCCCTATACTCAAACCGTTATATTTTACATACATCCCCATATAAAATGTATTTTAATAATTCGTAATCAAATTGCACACAATATTAAAAATAGATCAACCCCCCATTCAGGGGAAGTCACTCGCTTCAATAATAGATACTATCTAACTTCAATGATCTGGGTATAATTTCTTAATATTAATTATCCTCTTGTCGCAATTTCTGATGATAGGTCTTCGATTGTTATGAATTTAGAGTTACCATAATGAAACAAGCTCCCGAACAGCCACTTGTTCAGCATGATTCAATCATCGTTTGTGACGTTTGTGATTGGGTAAATCAAATTCCACCACTGCGCCAGGGGCAAAGAGTCCGCTGCGCCCGTTGCCATCACGCATTACTTACGATTACCCCTAAACTACCAGAACGATTATTAACTCTATCTGGCTCAGCATTATTAATGTTAACAATGGCTCTTATTTTTCCATTCTTAGGATTTTCAGCAAAAGGCACAGGTCAATGGATCACACTGCCTGATACGGTCATAACTCTACTAAGCCATCATTTCATTTTTTTAGGGATACTTATCACCTTATTTTTATTGGTCCTTCCAATTGGTTTCCTAATCTCAACCAGTTACATTGCATTAGCCTGGACGATGAAACGACCATTTCCTCTTCAATCAATGGCTGCTCGATGGCTTGTCGCAGTACAACCCTGGTTAATGGTAGACGTTTTTCTGGTTGGGATACTCGTTGCTCTTGTCAAATTACATAGTTTAGCGCAAATCGAAACCGGGCTTTCCTTCTGGGCTTATTGCGCTTTTGTCATTTTATTCATAAAAGTGATGTCGCTGGTTGACCGGCGAATGCTCTGGTTCAGGGTCGCATCCCACTCAACACCTTCGCAAGACATCCATCAAGATATGTCCAGTTGCAATTTTTGTGGAACCGCCGTTAATAGCAACTCGACCTATTGCCCCCGCTGTCACCATCATCTGCACAAACGTCGCCCAGATAGTTTAAAACGAACAATTGCATTACTGATTGCAGCGATCTTCATGTATATTCCTGCGAATCTGTTCCCCATTATGAATACCGAGTTTTTAGGGCAATCGATGCCATCAACAATTCTCGGTGGTGTCATATTACTTTGGGGAATGGGGTCATATCCTGTTGCAATTATCATCTTCATTGCCAGTATCGTGGTTCCTATCGCAAAGATACTTTCTTTAAGCTGGCTCTGTTGGCAATGCTATCATCCAGGCAACCGGGCAGCCCATCAAAAAACGATTCTCTACCATATCACCGAATTTATTGGTCGTTGGTCCATGATCGATGTGTTCGTCGTTGCCGTATTATCAACACTGGTTCAGTTAGGAAATTTAATGTCCATTATCCCTGGCAGCGCGGCTATATCGTTTGCCAGCGTGGTCATTCTAACGATGCTGGCAGCCATGGCCTTTGACCCGAGACTATTATGGGATAGTTCTGAAAAACTACAGGAGAAAAGCATTGAGTGAGTTACAACCAAAGATTGAATCGCGGCGCCGGGTTCTTCGTTTCAATTCTATTTGGCTCGTCCCATTAGTTGCTTTGATTGTGGCCGGTTGGATGGTCTATCAACAATGGGCCAGTCAGGGGCCTGTCATTGAACTCATTGCTCCGAATGCAGAAGGACTGGAAGTTGGCAAAACAAAAGTTGAAGCACGCAACGTTGATATTGGGGAAGTCAGCGCTATTCGGCTAAGCTCTGATTACTCACATGCGGTCATTAAAATACAAATGCGTAGTGGTACCAAACAGATGCTTCGCACTAACACTAAATTCTGGGTCATAAAACCACGTATTGGCCGTGAAGGCATCAGTGGATTAGGCACCTTGTTATCGGGAGCATATATTGAAGTTGAACCTGGGAACAAAGGTAAGTTTACCAACAAATTTAAAATATTACCTCAACCGCCACTTTCCACATCTGAGGATAAAGGAATCCGTCTTAATCTGTCCAGTCATGATATTTCCAAAATGGATGTCGGAACTCCAGTCCATTTTCGGGGTTACGAGGTCGGCTACATCGAGAAAGTTGGATTTGACATCAAAACAGGTAATATCATCTATCGAATTTTCATTCATGCACCATACGACTCATTAGTCAATAGCTCGGTACAATTTTGGATTACCCCTGGTTTTTCAATTAAAAGTTCAGCCCGGGGGATTTCACTTCGAATGGATTCACTCGAAACATTACTTTCTGGCGGAATAAGTTTTGGCACGACGGAAAAAGGAATCACAGGTCACCCGGTTGCCGATCTCACTCACTTTCCACTTTATGCCTCGAAAGAACAAGCAAGGGATCATAGCTACACTCAATTTATCGATTATGTTTTTCTATTTAATTCTAACATTAGTGGATTAGAGGTGGGAGCGCCTGTCGAATTCAGAGGAATAAGAATAGGAACAGTCACTCAGGTACCACTTTATAATGCCTCGATTCGCCACTGGAATACCCCTCATCAACCTTCAATTCCCGTATTAGCACGTATTGAACCACAGCGTATCGATCAAAACCTTCATCAAAAAAACCGATCACTTCAGGACTGGAAAAACCTACTGCATAATATGATCAAACAAGGCATGAGGGCCTCACTATCAACAAGCAATTACCTAACTGGCGCCAAAGTCATTAATATTGATGTCGTCAATCATCCCAAACCTATTCGGCTCAGACGAATCCAACAATACCCGATTTTCCCCACAGTGCCGAGTAAACTGGATCAGATGAAATCAAAATTCCAGGTTATTTTAGGTCATTTGGCTGATGCCCCTATTCAGAAAACACTGACTGGCTTGCAACACACTTTAAAAACCACAGACCAAACATTAGAAAACCTAAAACAAACTAGTCACACAATTACTCAACTATTGAAAAAACCATCATCACAACAACTGCCTGCGAAATTGGTCAATGCACTAGAGCAACTCAACACAACGTTGCAGACTTACCAGCAGCAAGGCCCCATTGGTCATGAACTGCATCATAGTTTGCAATTATTGCAGCGCAGCTTAAGCGAATTACAACCATTACTTCAGCAACTCAGAAAACAGCCTAATTCTTTAATTTTCGATAAAAAAACCAGCGCAGACCGACAACCTGGAGCTTACTCTAATCATGGGAAGAATCATTAGATGAGATTATTAAAATATAGTTGCCTCATTGCACTACTCCTGATAAGTGGCTGTAGCAGTACACCGAGAAAAACGCATGAATATCTTCTAACCATTCCTGTTAAGATTCATGCACTCGCCCACCCGTCACTGCTTCCCAAAAACATAACATTGATGCCAATCGATCTTGCAGGTTATCTGGACGGGATTGAAATGGTACAGATTAGCCCCGACGGGCAACTTTTCAGAGCTCAAAACCACCTGTGGGCTGAACCACTGCCCCAACAATTACAACAAATCACACGCAATTATTTATCAATGCGTTTGCCAACGATTAATTGGTATCATCTTGATGATAGAGTAAAAACAGTACAACTCAACATTCATATCAATCAGTTTGTTGCTGATACGCAAGGGCTCGTACACATCAATGGAAATTGGCAACTTTACCAGAATGATGGCCATCTGCTCATTCAGGGCGATTTTAATCTCAAGCAGCCACTCCGACACGATGGCTATCTGGCAATGACACAATCATTGTCATCGCTATGGGAAACGACATTAAATCAAATCACAAAGGATTGGAGCCTACATCATTAAAAGCGATTTATTTAAGCCAGATGGCATCTGATTGTGTAATCATTTGCACAATCAGGATCGAATAACATAACGGAAAATGAATACAAAGTGCTCCACTATGTGTTCATTTAACCGTGTTTTTGAGCTCTGCCCGAATCAATTGATTTAGATAACTAAAGCACGCTTAATTTGAGAAAATTTAATCATCACAGATAAACATCCCCCAAAACAATCGTACCTGGAGAATCCACATGGAAGTTGATCATATTTTTTTAAGAGTCAGCCATAATGCGCCTGAAGCAGAACTCTTCAAGCATATCGGTTTCATTGAAGGATCATCAAACCGCCATTGTGGCCAGGGAACAGCTAACAGACGATTCTTTTTTCATAATTTTTGTCTGGAACTCATATTTATTGACGATATGGATGAGTGTCAAAACACACCATATACGCAAATAAAACTGTTTGAGCGACTCACAGATAGCATGGCATCCGCATCTCCGTTTGGTATCTGCTTTCGGCCATCAAAAGATGAAATTCCCGACCAGGCTCCTTTCCCAACATGGAATTATCAACCTCAGTATCTGCCATCTGATTTAACGATTGCCGTTGCGCCTGTACGTCTAAATGAACCCATGTGGTTTTACCTGTCATTTGCAATACCACCAGAACAAACGCCAATCCCCCATCAACAACCATTGGCACATCCATGTGGTGTTAACCGGTTAACGCATATCAACTTATTTATGCCAGCACTATCTGAGCAATCTCAAGCAGCACAATTTGCTCAAAATTTGCCTTCTTTTGATATTTGTAAAAATCAAACCCACTATCTTGAGCTGATTTTTGATCAACAAACCCAAAAAAAGACTGAAGATTTCCACCCTACGCTACCTCTAATCATTCGATATTAATCATTGGTATCAAATTGTAAGGTATGGTGAAATATCACCCGTAAAAGTAACGAGCATTGGCGATGGTTTTTACAGAGGAGCAAAAGATGTTGGATTTAAAGATTCCCCCACCCATTATTTGGATCTTATCAGCTCTTGCCATGTTAAAAATTGCCGGTTTTCCATCTCATCCAAAATGGTTATATCTGTCTGTCAGCCTGGGTATTAGTATATTAGCCATCGTGATTGCCATTTTAGCAATCACCCGATTCAGGCACCATAAAACGACCATTCATCCCCATCATCTTGACCGGGTTTGTGCATTAGTCACCGACGGCATTTACCGGTATACCCGAAACCCCATGTATTTATCGTTACTCTTATTACTCTTTAGTTTCGGTATATTTCTGGGCAACTGGCTGACATTATTCCCAATTCTATTTTTCATCGGGTATCTAACCCAATTCCAAATTAAGCCTGAAGAATATATTTTAGCCAAACGGTTTGGAGACGATTTTATGCTCTATAAAGATAAAGTGAGACGCTGGATCTGATAGTTTTTTTTGATGACTGACGAAACATCGGCACCGTCAATCATCAATATCTCGCATTAAGCTAGAAACAACTTAATCGTTTCAGACATCGGAGTCGTTGGATGACCCAATAATTGGCTCAATGTACGACTATCATCAAAAAGCCCACCTTGAGCCGCACCCGCATCTGAATCAGCTAACATCTGGGCCAATGGTTCAGGTAAGCCGACTTTAACTAATAAAGCAGCATAATCAGTCTGAGGCATATCATGATATTGAACTGCTTTACCACTTTGCCCACTAACCATGTTTGCCAATTCAGATAAAGTATATGCCTCATCCCCTGCCAGCTCATAAATAGTGCCACTCTCAACTGACAAATCCGCAATGACCTTAGCAGCAGCCTGTGCATAGTCTGAACGTGGAGCAGACGAAATTTTCCCACTCTGAGCAGCACCAGCTATAGCCCCCTGCTCTAAAGCACCAGGAACCGCTGCCGCATAATTTTCACTATACCAACCATTACGTAATAAGGCATAAAAGATACCACTCTCTTTAATTGCCGCTTCTGTTTGAATATGTTCCTGAGCTAACCCTAAAGGTGAGTGGTCTGCATGTAACAAACTGGTATAAACGATAAACTTAACTCCTGTGGCTTTGGCTGCATCGATCACAGCCTGATGCTGAGGAATTCGTTGTCCAACCTCACTTGAAGAAATCAGTAACAGACGATCAATTCCAACCAATGACTGATGTAATGAATCAGGCTGACCATAATCGGCATACCGGACTTCAACCCCTTTTTCAGCTAAAAAAGCAGCCTTTTCAGTATTGCGAACAAGCGCAACAATAGAGATATCTGATTGAAGATCCAATAAATTTTCAATAACGAGCTGCCCTAGCAGGCCCGTTGCTCCTGTTACTGCAATTTTCATAATTTCCCCCATAACTGAATTTACCACCTTAAATTAGGATACTACCTTAGCAGGATGATATAAAAATGTAAGTACATACAAAAAAGTAAGTATCAAAATTTTTAACTTACATTTTCCATCATTACATTAACATGTAAACATTAAAACAATTAACATATTTAACAATAAAATTGTTCTAAAACGTCGATTTTTCAACCAGTAACCGTTATCATCCAAGAGTCGTTTACCTCAGTGAAAAGGAAAAAATGTGGACACGGAAACCCCCACGACAAAAAGAAAGATTAGTTTAAACCTGCTTGGGATACTAATTTCATTCAGTGCATTCACAGCAAATGCAACACCTATTTCAACGCAGCAATTACAACATAATTCGTTTGTATTAGGCGTTGCAGCCCGCAATGCTCCGAAATATTCAGGATCAAACGATTATAAGTGGAGTACGATACCAATCATACAAGCCCGGCTTCATCATTTTTTCATCGATACAACAAAGGGAATTGGATACGATCTGGCTTTAGATAACGGACTGTATTGGGAACAGAGTCTTGGTTACCGGTTCAAACGTAATGACTCAAATAGTAAATGGGGAACCGGCAGTAATCATCTTAGAGGAATGGGGAAAATTCCTGCGGCATTAACCACTTCAGCAACAATAGGTTATCAAATTACCCCCTGGCTATGGAGTGAAATCACCGCAACTATTGCACTGAATCATAATCAGGGCATCACCTATTCGCCAACTCTGGCAGCAAGATTACCCATTGACAAGCAAAATATGTTGTCGTCCAGTGTCCGGTTAATGATGGCAACTGAACACTATACACAGCTCTATTATGGTGTAAATCAGTCACAAAGTACCAACAGCGGTTTTGCGCGTTATAACACCGCAGGTGGATTATACGGTAGTCAGATCAATCTACAGTGGACTCACTTCCTGTCTGAACAGCTCGCTTCCAGTGTCGGAATCAGCTATACCCGATTAGCAGACAAAGTAGCCGATAGTCAAGTTGTACAAAATGCAAATCAATATGCAGCAACCTTAGCAATGTCTTATAGTTTCTAATCAATAAAACAGAACATTCGTACTATCTAACCAGTACGAATGTTCGTTAAAAAATAAATACCTCCACGATCATGACTATCATTCATTCTGACTTAGTCTCTTTTCAAAAAAGAGCTTATCTTAAAGGGCGTGTTGACGTTTAGCGGTTGAATTTTGTTCAAATGAAACGCGTTTTAGCGCGACGCAGACTGTGAAGTCTTAGGATTCTAAGCGAACAGGCAGCAACAAAGTTCAATACGAGTTTCAATGAACCCAAAGGCAGCGTTTAATGTTCATTTATTCTACGTTAAGTCCTGATTTGTGGAGATGACTACACGGCACAGAACCTGCCTTGTCTAAATAAACAGCAAGAAGCTGCAAAAACTATCGCCAAACGTCAACACGCCCTAGTCATAGTTTCTTAAACGCTTTACTTAATTTATCAACCATCAAAACAGCCTGAGCAATATCATCAGCTGTTAATTTAGCATTCAGGTTACTTAACGTATCCCCTGGAGCACTTGCAAGCTCGCCGACTTTAAGAAGATTTGCATATGATTCATGTTCAAGATGCATCTGTTCAAGTGTTGTTGGCATACCAATTTGCCAATAAAAACGCAAATAACGACTTAATTCATCATCGCTGCGATTTTCCAGAACCAACTGAACCAACGTACCATAAGCCACTTTCTCTCCATGAGTTAACTTATGAATATCGCCATGAATTGCTGTAAAGCCATTATGTATTGCATGAGCCCCAGCAAGCCCTGCATTTTCAAAACCTAACCCAGACAAAAGTGTATTGGCTTCAATCACAGCTTCCACCGCCGGTGTCACCAACTGTTTAGACACGGCCTGACAAGCACTTTGACCATGAGTCAGTAAAGTCTCTTCGCACGCTTTAGCAATAGCCATGGCAGCGATCGAAGGCCTTGCGCCGACCATCGAATCACCATGAGTTCGAACAACTGCTGCAGCTTCAATATAAGTTGCCAGACCATCAGCAATCCCAGAAGCAAATAACCTCAGTGGAGCTTTAACACACACCTGCGTATCAACTAAAACAAGATCCGGATTTTTATGATAAAACCGGTAACTATCAAACACACCTTGTTCGGTATAAATCACCGATAGTGCACTACAGGGGGCATCGGTTGACGCAACAGTCGGGACGATTGCAACTGGTTGCTTCAAATCATCAGCAATGGCTTTAGCCGTGTCCAGAGTTTTACCCCCACCGATACCTACAATAAGTTGCGTCTGTTCACGGCGGGCTACTTCTGCAATTCGGCCAATTTCCTGATCTGAAGCCTCACCATAAAAACATTCATAGAAAAATGTTACTCCAGAGTGATCCAATGATTTTTCACAAGTCGACTGAACAATATCCCACACAATTGAATCAGCGATGAGTAAAGCATGCTCTCCCATCGGTTTTAGCTGTTCTCCCAGCTCAGAAAGCACTCCGAACCCCTGCATATATCTGGCAGGTGATGTATAAATAGTTGGATGCATAATCACTCCTTTGAATCATATTGACTGATAAATTATGACTGAACTAAGAAGGAGTCTACGCGCATCTCAACAGGTTATTATGATAAGGATCAAGCTGTACAATTAACTTAAATATCAGCTTTTATTTTTAATAAATTCAACAACAGCACACCTTGCCCGTAACTCCATGAGTTTTTGATACACTGCCGTGACACTTTCTACAAATAAAGAATTGCTAGCTAAATCATCTGGGAAAATGGCATCAATTTTAAGTAATTCAGACACCACCTCTGAGCTATGATCACACTCGTCACAAATAGGCCGAAGTTCAGATGCCATCGGATCAACAACATCAATGAGCAAACCTTTTTCGTCAATTCCTCCGACATACCGCATCCAGCCTGAAATCAACCCAAACAGAATATTCACCAAAACATTACAATGAGCTAATAAACCAGGTAATCGTCCATCCAATATTTTGGGGAAATTAATTAAACGAAGAGCAATTTCCCCCGGTTAATAATATTTCCGGCTAATATAAAAAATAGAATAGCTAACAGGAAAAAACTATCCAGCCCAGTGGCTAACTTCTGTGTAATAACAATAATAAAAGGATAAAAAGGAAGAGACAACATAATCGTTAATAATGAAGATGACCCAATTGCAAAAGAAACAGGGATACCAATTACCGACATAAATGCAACGCTGCCAAATAATGTTAATATGACCTGAATGTCCATAAATAAGTCCTGAGTTTAGTAATTCAAACAGATAGATTTGATATTTTTAATTAGAAAAATAATATTGTAAAAAGCTTTTGCAAAACCACTTATAGAAATAGCTAAATACACATATCCCATCTGAATACCCAATACCGGAGAGATTTGACCTAAATGAAGACTTCGTTCTACAAATCCTGTTCCGCCATAAATCATTACAATCGTAGAAAAAGCGCAATCGCAATATAACTTATGATTTCGATTAATTTTTCGAATTCCACTCATTTTTATAAATAATAAATAAACTTTTTGTCCAGATGCATAAACTGCACTAATTAACACGCCCAAAAAAAATAAAAATCTAGATAATTCATCAGTTGTTGTACTTGGTGATCCTAGAATATATCGCGCAATAACCTGCCATACGACACATCCCACTAATAAAGAACATATAATGACAATAAAAAAGCCAGTATTTTATTTATTATTTTAATTACATTATCCATAATGTTGTTACATCACCTTTTGTAAAATGATGAACATAAACATTATGAATTAGAACCACACAACCTGACCGTAATACTGATCACCACATTCTAAATTAAATAACCAAGTAAGCCAAAAAACGGCTAAAAATCACACCTTATAGCATGAAGTGGTTTACCAATTTAGATTTTATGCAATCAAACTCATGTATATAGTAAGATTAGCCTGATTGAGCAACCATTTTACACCCCTGATATCAGCCATGTTACTCATGAAAATCTTCTCTTAATCTGTTAACGATAGGACATCATCATGTTTTCAAAAAAGTTAATATGTTCTCTGGTCGCAGTAACTGTTTTGGGTTGTAGTAGTTTTTCAGCTAATGCTCTCACATTAAAACTCAGCCATAACCTGAGCCGGCAACATCCGATTAATAAAGCACTCCAATTTATGGCGAAAGAAGCCAAGCTGTCTATAAAGCAGCACCGGGAAAATATAAAACAGCGCCTCTTCGACTTATCCGATATCAATGATCCGGAGTTTGATGGTTATTTATTTAACTCGATTCCGCTTACATCAGAAAACTAAACTTTAATTTTTATATAAAACGACCCAATTTTAAGTGAGACATATTATGGAACAAACATGGCGATGGTATGGGCCCAACGACCCCGTATCCCTACAAGATATCCGCCAAGCAGGCGCAACAGGAATTGTCACTGCACTTCATCATATCCCTAATGGTGAGATCTGGAGTATAGATGAAATAAACAGCCGTAAAGCCATGATCGAATCATATGAGCTTATCTGGTCAGTCGTTGAAAGCATCCCGGTTCATGAAGAAATCAAAACCCGAACCGGAGACTATTCAAAATGGATTGAAAACTATAAACAGACACTAACAAACCTGGCTCAATGCGGCATTGATACCGCGTGTTATAATTTTATGCCGGTTCTCGACTGGACTCGTACCGACCTAAGCTATGAACTCCCAGATGGTTCCAGGGCTCTGCGATTTGATCATATTGCGTTTGCAGCTTTTGAGCTGTATATCCTCAAGCGTCCGGGCGCACAAGATATCTACACTCAAACAGAACAGGATCAAGCCAGAATATATTTCGAAAACATGAGCAAAGATGAAATTGAAAAGCTCACGCGAAATATTATTGCAGGTTTACCAGGAGCAGAAGAAGGTTATACGCTCGAAGAATTTCAGCAACAACTCGACTGTTATTCGCATATCGACAAAAACAAACTCAGAGAACATATGCGGCTGTTTTTATCCGAGCTAATGCCTGTTTGTGAGTCTTTAGGCCTCAAACTAGCTGTTCATCCGGATGATCCACCAAGACCAATTCTTGGTTTACCCCGAATCGTGTCCACAATTGATGATATGTGCTGGCTCAGCGAAGCCGTTCCAAGCCCAATGAACGGATTTACCATGTGTACTGGCTCTTATGGTGTCAGGCTTGATAATGATCTGGTAAAAATGATCCAATCCTTTGCCGATCGCATCTTCTTTGTTCACCTTCGCTCAACCCAACAAGAAGGAAACACCGGTAGCTTCCACGAAGCCTCACACCTGCAAGGTGACGTAGATATGGTCTCTGTCGTCCAGGAAATTTTAAAAGAAGAACAACGACGTCAGTCTCATCAGGATCATCGATTAATCCCAATGCGCCCCGATCACGGTCATCAAATGCTTGATGATTTAACCAAACAAATCAATCCAGGATATTCATGTATTGGTCGCTTAAAAGGGCTAGCAGAGATCCGAGGGCTCGAGTTAGGACTGAAGCAATTACTATTTTCCACTACCGAGAAATAGCTTTACCAAAAAATCGCAAACTAGGACGAATTAATGTTTAAAGGAACTTTTTATTCCATTAACCAATCCATTCGTTCTCATACTTATTAAATTAAATGGATCTTTTCCAGATAGTTCGCTTAACTGGTACTATAAGGCTAGTTTTGATATAACTCTCTGAATAAATAAAGTTCCCGGCTATTGCTTTAATAAATTGAGAACTTTACCCCCTATTGATAAACAAAAGAGGACACTATGGCGCGGATGGTTTTCTGTCAGAGACTCCAAAAAGAGGCACCTGGTCTGGATTTTCAAATGATCCCAGGCGATTTGGGTAAACGGATCTTTGATCATATTAGCCAGGAAGCATGGGAGCAATGGCAAGCCAAACAAACCATGCTCATTAACGAAAAAAAGCTTAACCTGATGAATGTTGAAGATCGAAAAGTACTCGAAGAAGCCATGGTCGATTTTCTATTTAATCAGGGTGATGTTGCCATTGATGGTTATACTCCACCGTCTGAATAAATTGCATCAGTCACTCCGACAACTCTTGAGATTACAGTCAGTTATCATGGCTGTAATCCTGATGCTGCTTGTAGGTTGCAGCGGGATCAGTCCAACAGAAATTGTTCAGGTAGTTAACGCCAGAAATCCCCGATATGCAGTCACCCAACTGATTCGTGACCGGGGGGTCTACTATGCGAAACACCCTAAAGCGATTAAAAAAGACGTGGCCGGATTTAATCGTCTGATTGCCCGGTTATCACGCAATGTACATCATGTCTGGGGCAAACATGACAACTTAATGGCCAATCGCCGAACATTCGTAAAATATACCAACCATTATAAAACCCGTGCGACGATTAACTTTAAAAACGGTTATGTTAAAGTCGAAACGGTCGTAACAGTCCGCCCGAAAGAAGAACTACAAGAAGCCATTGTTGCTACGCTTCTGACACCTGATGATCCCACTAAAGTTGATTTATTTACAGACCGGGCTTTTATTCTGGGAAGCGGCAAGCCATTTCTGTACAAGCAGGTACTAGATCAAGATGGCAAACCAATTGAATGGAGCTGGCGAGCAAATCGTTATGCCGATTATCTTATCCACCACCGGTTGAGGATCCGTCATATCAGTTATAAAAAAGTCTGGTCTGTCGAATTTCCTCTAAGCAGAAACAGTTTAAAAATCAGGGAATATCGCTACGCAAGTCTTATTCGCAAGTATGCCAGGCGCTACCACATCAACGAAAGTTTAATCTACGCGGTTGTTGATACAGAAAGTAGCTTTAACCCTTATGCAGTCAGTAATGCCCATGCTTACGGGCTAATGCAGGTTGTTCCTTCAACAGCAGGGGCTGACGTTTTCAGGCGAATCATGAAACGACGCGGACGGCCAACCCCGAAACAATTACTCAACCCGGCTTTTAACTTAGATGTCGGTACGGCTTATCTGCATATTCTAAAGAGTGTCTATCTAGCTGATATACGTAATCCCCTGTCACGTCGATATAGCATCATATCAGCCTATAATGGGGGAACAGGAAACGTTTTAAAAACTTTTAGTCGCAACCGGAGATGGGCCATTCGACGCATCAATGAGTTGTCACCAACGCAGGTTTATCACCAACTTACGACCCGTCACCCAAGTCGGCAGTCACGCCAGTATCTCTACAAAGTCAATAAAGCAGAACAACAATTCATCCGGCAAGACTAATTAAACTAACCAGATTAAAAAAGCGAATGACTGATTCAGAAACTTATGGAAGCATGCCCTGGAAGCTGTCTATTCAGTCAAAGCAGCTCCTGTACGTATAGTCATCTACACAAACAAAATGAACGCCGAATAAATAAACAGCAAACACGCGCTGATGATTCACTTAAACATGGATATTCTTTGCCAGGGCCAATTCACTCAAATGACCAGATTTCATCATTGGCACAATGCCCAAAGCACATCTGGTTTGAGCAAAATACAATCCCCCAAAGAGCAACAACCTCTAAATATCGACTGTTAATTCCAGATCTGTACATCCTTTTTGGCACTGAAGCTTTAATATTCCAGGAAGTTGCTGAATGCCAATACGCTGATGACACTGAGGACATAAAACTATTTTTCCAGCCAAGGCCTTCTTAATCAACTGTTTTTGCTCTGTAAATGAGCGCTTTTGGCGGGTTTTAATCTCTGAAAAATCCATCAGGTCACTTATCTTCATCTATCCGGCGAATCAGGTCATAATCCCCTAAAACCGGTAAATCCATTAAATACCGACGCAACATATCCAAAGCAGTGGCAGCGGCCATTTCCCGAACGGAAAGTCTTCCCCGACTAGGGAGTAGCAAACGTTGTACCCAACAATTATCCCGACTGGCTAAAGCAAAGCAAACTGTTCCCACCGGCTTATTATCAGTTCCGCCATCCGGACCGGCGATCCCGGTCGTACTTAACGCCAGATCGGCTTCACTATGTTCCAACGCGCCTTTTGCCATCGCCTGTGCGACTTCATTGGACACCGCCCCATATTGCTCCAACAAGTCTTTACTGACACCAAGACACTGCTGTTTGGCTTCATTACTGTAAGTGACAAATCCACGTTCAAAATATCCGGAACTTCCCGCTTCACTCACCAATTGACTGGCTAACATACCACCAGTACAAGACTCAGCAACAGTCAGTTTCAAACCTTTTTCCAGCATCATTGACTGAATATAGGCCTGCCAATGACCATCATCTTCACTAAAAATCTGAGCGCCCAGTTTCTGCCGGATTTGTTGATAAAATGCCGGCATCTGAGCTTGCTGGTCCTGCTCATAAAATACTTTAATTTCAATACTAGGGCGCGAAGAGCGATACCCTAACCTTGCCCCTTCAGGTAGATCAAGCTGACTCAATTGCTCACCAACGCCCGATTCTGATAAACCAAACGTAAAAAAACGCTTAACCAAGCCATTATTCCCAGCCGGCAACCGTGGAAACCATTGATCTAAAACCATGCGTTTAAATTCACCTGGAACCCCAGGGGTGAATAAAACCTGACATTGATAATGTCGAATCAAAAAACCACAGGCCGTTCCGACCGGGTTATCAATCATCTGAGCACCTTGAGGCAACATTGCCTGCTTCATGTTACTTGATGGCATCGAACGTCCCAACAAGTCATACCAGTTTTGCATTCTGGTAAGCCATTGTTTGTTTAACTCCAACGGAACACCTAACATCTGTGCTGCTGCAGGAGCGCTTAGATCATCACTGGTCGGACCTAAACCACCATTCACCAGCAGCCAGTCGGCACGTTGACATATTTCATCAATGCTCGAAACTAACGTTTCCAAATCATCGGCAACAGTCTGTCGACGCGCGAATTTCAACCCTTTTTCGCTTAACTGCCGCCCGACCCATGCCGCATTAGAATCGACAATATCCCCCTGAAGAACTTCGTCTCCTGTGCTTAACATTTCAATAATCACTGGCATACACCCACATTGAAAAACGTATTATTAAGGTCTTCCGTAACTGATAAGTCAATCAAGGTTTTTTAATATCACCCATCTCATCAAGGAAAATAGCCCGATTAGCTTCTGGAATTTTACGGGGTTGCCCTTTATCATCAATAGCGACATAGGTAAAAGTCGCTTCAGTCACACAATATCGATATTCAAGGCTACTCTGGCGTAAAATAGGTTTAACCCAGACTTCCAGCTTGATTGTCAACGATGAATTACCTATTTTCAGGCACTGACCATAACAACAAACCACATCGCCGACTTGAACCGGAGCCAAAAAAGTCATTCCGTTTATGGCAACTGTACAGGTTCGGCCAAGAGCAATTTCTTTAGCCATAATACCACCAGCGATATCCATCTGGGACATAATCCACCCACCAAAAATATCACCATTGGCATTCGTATCGGCAGGCATGGCTAATGTACGCAGTAACATTTGCCCATCGGGCACTCTTTCTGAGTCGCTCATATCGGCTCCTTATAAAAATCTTTCATTGCTTCAATTAATTGATCAACACTGTACTTATCGACATCAAGATGGGTCACTAACCGCATTGGTTCTCCCGAAAAAATCAAAATCCCTCGTTCTTTGAGATATTCAGCCAGTTCTTGACTTCGTCTCTGGCAGCAACGAGCATACAAAATATTGGTCTGAGGTGAATCAAAATCGACATCAATCTGCTCAATTTCGTTAAGCCGTCTGGCCAGATATGCAGCCAGCTCATGATCCTGTTCTAATCGCCCAACCATTTTATCCAGAGCAATCTGCCCTGCTGCTGCTAAGATACCAGCCTGACGCCAACCGCCCCCCAAAATTTTGCGAAGACGAACAGCCTGTTCAATAAAATCAGCAGAGCCAAATAATAACGAACCGACAGGCGCAGCCAATCCTTTAGATAAACAAACCGTAAACGTATCGACATGCCGGGTGATATCACTGACATCAACATTCAGCTTCACTACCGCATTCATTAACCGTGCCCCATCGATATGCAATTTTAAATGGTAAGCATCGCATAACATTCTTAATTGCTCTAAATAGGAAACCGGCAAAACCTTCCCGCCGATAGTATTCTCAACAGACACCAAACGTGTTCTGGCAAAATGAACATCATCCGGTTTTATCACACACTCCACATCATCAATGGCAAGCGTTCCATCAATTTGATTTTCGACCGGCTGAGGTTGAATACTTCCCAATACAGCTGCACCCCCCTGTTCATAACGGTAATTATGGGCCTGCTGTCCGCAAATATATTCATCGCCACGCTGACAATGCGTCATCAAAGCCAGTAAATTAGCCTGCGTTCCCGAACTACAAAACAATGCAGACTCAACCCCGAAACGCTCAGCTGCGCTATCTTGCAAACGACATACAGTTGGATCTTCACCGTATACATCATCACCGACAAGCGCATCAGCCATTGCCTGTCGCATCTCATCTGTAGGACACGTTACAGTATCACTGCGAAAATCAATCATATTTTCTCCTGTACTTTAAGCCAAGCGATTGGATCTGGATAAATAAAGGAGTAACGAAGCGCATCTTTGATCGCCTGATTACTAATAAATTTGGAACTATTTTGAGAATGATTAAACTGCGGCATTTCAACATCGAGTTGCTTTGCTGCGGCTGAATAAAAATCACAACGCGAAGGATGCTCATCAGCACATGCATTGAAGACTTCTCCCCAGATATTACGTTGTATCAAAGCATCAATCAGAGCAATACAGTCCGCCTGATGGATCAAATTCACCGGCGTATCAGCCCCATCGACTTGTCGACCACTCAAAAATCGTCCGGGATGGCGACCGGGACCAATCATTCCACCGAACCGGAGCGTTGTTGTTACAAACGATGGCTGCTGGTGGAGCCACTGTTCAATCTCAAGTAACGTTTGTCCCGATTGAGTACTTGGCTGAGCAGGTGAGCTCTCTGTCACTTCCCCCTGCATCGGACCATAAACCGATGTAGAACCAATAAACAACACTTTAGGGATTTGATAATTCACAGCCGCCTGAGCCAGTGACTGAATTTGAGTAACATGATAATGACGATCATGTGCTTTACGGTTAGGGGGGATATTGATAATCAATAAATCACATCCACCAAATATCTTTTCAGACACATCACAGTGAAGTTCAGGGGTCACAGACAAAGCCCCCTCAATAACCCCTGCCTGAGCTAATTCAATTCGTGAACTGGTATGCTGACGAGTTCCCCGGACACCATAACCTAATCCCAATAAATGGTAAGCCAAGGGTGTTCCCAGCCAGCCACAACCGACTATCGCAATTTGCTTAATTTGCTGCGGCATGATGCCTCCTTATGAAAGTCAGTCTCATTATCACTAAAATCGTCTCCAAAGTAATCCCTGATGATGTATTTTCTGCATGATTCATATATCGTCATGGCTATCGACAAATTCCAACTTATTGGATATAACTAGCGAATGTTCAAATGCTTATTGAGCACCTGGACAACTCACACAAGAAGGTTTTATGTCATTATTTAGCAAATTACGTTGTGCTTTTACTCTAGGCCAGGGAGTTTTTGTAACGCTCCCTGAACCGACCGGTAATGAAGCACCTTTTGAACTATTTGAACAATGGTTCAATGCGGCCAAACAATGCGGAATTGTTTTACCCGAATCGATGTTAGTCGCAACCAGTACGCCTGAGGGGCGCCCCTCGGCACGGGTTGTTCTCCTGAAAGAATTCGATGAACAGGGTTTCATCTTTTACACCAACTATGGCAGCCGCAAAGCATCAGAATTAGATACTAACCCGTTTTCCAGTCTCACATTCCACTGGAATATATTGCAACGCCAGGTTCGCATCGAAGGTAAAATTGAACGGGTAAGTCATGAACAGTCTAATGCCTACTTTCAATCCCGTGGACGGGGAAGTCGCATTGGAGCTTGGGCAAGTCACCAAAGCCGACCGATCGAAAACCGAACCCAACTTGAGCAACAAGTTAAACATTTTGAAAAAAAATTCCACAACAAAGACGTTCCCTGTCCAGAATTCTGGGGTGGCTATCGGGTGATTCCGGAAACAATCGAGTTCTGGCAGGGAAAAGCGGATCGACTCCATGACCGTTTTATCTATCACCGAGAAACACCAGAGAGCGACTGGCATGTCAGCCGGCTGAGTCCTTAGATTCACCGATGGATTTAAGATTCACCATCAACTCTTCAGGCCTTAACAGTTCTCGTGTTTGACCTAAGCGATGCGCATAAATTAATTCAAATGCGAGAATATTTTTCACATACCGTCTGGTCTCATTAAACGGTATTGATTCAATCCAGATATCGGCAGGTAAAGCCCCAAGACGCTCGAACCATCGATCCACCCGAGATGGCCCGGCATTATATGCCGCAATTGCCACAAACCGATTCCCATGGAAACGATCTAACAGCATTGATAAATACCGAGTTCCCAAAGAGATATTAAATTCTAAATCATACAATTGACTCGTCGTTCTTAACCGTTTTCCCTGCTGAGATAATAAATGACGGGCTGTCGATGGCGTCACTTGCATAATTCCCCGAGCTCCAGCATGACTTTGAGCATAACGATAAAAACCACTTTCTTGTCGGGCAACCGATAACAAAAGCAAAGGATCAACCTGATAATTTCTTGCCTGCTTTACAAAGTATTGGGAATACGCAATTGGAAAGCGCATCGGCAATAAATTCCATGCTTTAGCCCGAATCGTACTATAAACACTTAACGCAGGCCGATCATCATACAAAGCCATCATGCCCCAACGCAATTTGTCGTGATCAGAAAAAGGGCGTAATAAATATTGCCAGCGAACATAGGCCTGACGATAATTGTTCTGGGCAAAAAGCTCTCGAACCTGTCGCCACCCCATATTTTGCAACTGCGAAGCAGGAATAATCGAGGGTAACATTGCCGAATAAAAACGATAATCAGTTCCCAATCGCTGCGCCGAAAGGAATCCATAGTAATTTCGCTGATCCGCCAGCTCTCTCCATATCTTGATCGCTTTTTGATCCTGCCCTAATTGCTCATCCAATCGTGCCTGCCAATAGCGCCAGCGCGTACTTTCCTTCTGTGCTGTGCTTAACTGGCCCAGAAATCGTTGTACATCTGACCAGTTTTGTTGGGTCAACGCCAACCTTAAACGACGTTCAAGCGTCACCGCCTCAGGATGTTCGAGCAACGCTTTATCCGCCCATTTCAGCAAATCTGGTGTCGGGTAGCGAATCACTGAACGAATCAACTGAATAAGTAACTGAGAGTCAACCAGTCCACGAAAAGTTAACTGTTTTTGGTATTGTTTAAAAATTTTAATGGCAAGCGATGGTTCTTGCCAGGTAAGTCGCATCAATACCAATCGCAGGGTCTGCCGATGCAAAGAGGTCAGAATTACCGAATGGCGTAACAACTTTTCAGGCGTTGCATCATCACGCTTAAGCTGTTTCGCCGACATTAAATATCGACCATGAAGTTGTCTTTCCAAATAATCTTGCAGACCACTCTGATAAGACCCATAAGACAATAAAAGGCGCTTCCAGATCAGTTTCTGAGTTAATTGGCCAGAGCGTTTAAACGCTGCAAACAATCGATCGCAACTTTTCGGCCGAGAACGGCCACTGAGCCACAATCGTTTAGCCCCCTGCCAGGCAACCTGATAATTTTTCTGATGGTAATGCGCATAATAATAACTACATCGAAGAGACGGACTACCAGGCTCGTTAGGATAAAACTTAAGAAACAAAGACCACTGACGCTGTTTCGCTAATTTATAAAGAAAAGCACGTTCTAGTGCATCGGCCAAAGGTGTATTTCGGTATTGCTGACGAAAAGCAACAATCTGCTGATAATGAGCAGCATCCAAATGAGCTCTTAACTGATAATATCGCAGATAACTATACAAAGGGTAAGCCTTCAACTGGCGCATCAAACGGGTAGCCGTTGTCCAGTATCCACTCGACTGAGCCTGGCGCGCCTTAGCATAGAGATCGCGCTGCTCACTTAAAGACTGGCTAAAGCTGCCAGAACTGAGCAATAAGAAAACGACAAATAGAACAACCCGCTGCCATAACCTCAAGCGATCCCCCCTGAGCTTTGATGCATGCATCTGACTATTCAATAGTCTTACCCAGTATGGTCAAATATTCAACCCATGGTCTTACCTGAATGCCGAACCAGATAATTCAACATCGCTTTTTCTGACAACGCTTTACTTGACAAAAAACCCTGATAGAAACGACACCCTCTTAACCGCAAAAAATCAAGCTGTTGACGGGTTTCTACTCCTTCAGCCGTCACATTAAATCCCAAATGCTCAGCCAATGCTAAAATCGCCTCTACAATAGCCATATTCCGACGATCATGAGGAATATCACATATAAAAGATCGATCGATTTTCAACTCATCAATAGGCAATCGCTTCAAATAACTTAGTGATGAATACCCACTACCAAAATCATCAATCGAAAAACTAATGCCTTTTTGCTTAAGTACGTTCATTTTTCGAATCGTTTCTTCCACATCCCCCAGAACAACCGATTCAGTTACCTCTAAATTAAGACGGGCTGGATCGATCCCGGTTGATACTAAAACAGACTCGATATAACCGATAAAATTAGGATCATGAAATTGTCGGGCACTCACATTCACAGACAACTCTGCCATCGGATACCCTTGTTTCTGCCATCTGACAAATGTTTCGCAACTCTCTTTAAAAACCCAGCGACCAATATCAATGATTAAATCCGTTTCTTCAGCAACCGGAATAAACTCACCCGGCAAAACAGGCATACGACCAGGAGGATGCCAGCGAACCAAGGCCTCCGTACCGATGAGTTCTCCGGTTGACACCATATGTTGCGGTTGATAATGAACCTGCAATTCTTGCCGGCCCAACGCTTCGCGCAATTGGTTATGGATACTCAATCGCCGTTCCGCTTCACGCTGCATCCCTTGTTCGAAAAACATAACAGTACGTCGGCCAGCCGATTTAGCCTTATACATAGCCGTATCTGCCTGGCGAAGCAGATCATCAGCACTCTGCCCTTTCCCGGGGAACAAACTCACACCGACACTCGCACCTAAATGCAGCATCTGATGCTTAAACTGATAAGGCTCTGAAACACTCTTAATTAGCCGTTCAGCTAAAGTATTAGCCTGTAATTCAGCCTGATAGGGATTTGCACCCAAATCAGTCAATAGCAGGACAAACTCATCACCACCAAGCCGCCCTAATAAATCGCCCTGGCGAACAATCTGTCCCAATCGCTTTGCAACCTGTTCTAAAATCCAATCGCCCACTGAATGCCCTAATGAATCATTAATATTCTTAAAATGATCCAAATCGATGAACAGTAATGCACCAATGCACTTTTGTCGGCTTGCATGACGAAAAGCAGACTTAATTTCAGCCAGTAACTTGCGACGATTTACTAACCCGGTCAACTCATCATAATAAGCCAGATCATAAATCCTCTGCTCAGCAAACTTACGTTCTCTGAGATCATCAACATTGCGCTGAAATTCCGCCTGAATACGGCCACAATAAGGCTCTATCACAGTTTCAAGAGAGCCTATATATGATGGATGTGACGAAAACAGGCAGGTTAAATAACTCACTGAACGATGTGATTCACATCTAAAAGCCATAGACCACATTGACTGGAACGAATGCCCAAATAGTGAGGCAAAATGGGGAAATTCAGCCATGACATGATCATCAATCAAAACACGTTGATGCGCCTGAAATTTACAAAAAGGCGTTTCTTCTAATGTTAAAAGACAATCAGGAGAAGCTGTCATGGAATAAGGTTGCGCCAGATATTGCAGCTTAGGATATTTCGATGAACCTTCATCAACCTGAAATATGAACGCAGTCTGTGCTGAAAATAATTCAATAAGCTGCTGACAAAGATCAGCAAAAAAACCGTCATCGACCTGTTTGGATAAACTCAACGCCAATTGAGTTTGAGCACCATCAATGTGCTCCTGACTCGAAAAATCAACTGATTTGACTAATAAACGACTTTCTGACATCGAGCCTCTATCTTCGATCCGCCCATAAAAACACAGTGAATGAAATAGCTATCATCGACCTTATTTTTTCCAAAGTGCCTGACTTGTGTATTAATAACAAGTACTTTGATAAAAAATTTATAAAATTCGTTAAACCTGTGGAAGTTCCTGACAAAAATTG
The DNA here is from genome assembly GCA_911810475.1 of Candidatus Celerinatantimonas neptuna. Lineage (NCBI taxonomy): Bacteria > Pseudomonadati > Pseudomonadota > Gammaproteobacteria > Celerinatantimonadaceae > Celerinatantimonas > Candidatus Celerinatantimonas neptuna. The sequence continues at coordinate 2,732,575 of OU461276.1, read as the reverse complement.
CTTAACTAAAATAGAGATGTGATTTAACTCACTCATTGTCTGGACAGATTTTATATTCTAAAACAAGTTCACGACTAACCCATCGAATAAGGGGGCCTATATGTTAATTGATATCACCAGTAAATCTATCGATATCACACCTACCATTCGCGAACGTATTGAAACTCGTTTTGCCAAACTCGAAAAAACACAAATTCCTCTAATCAAACCCCAATTCATCATTACAAAAGAAAAATTATCCTACAAAGTTGAGGCTAAAGTCGGGATCCCTAATGGCCAATTATTTGCATCGGATGTAAACGAAGATTTATATCTGGCGATTAATAACTTGGGGCAGAAACTGGAACGCCAATTACGCCGCTATCATACAAAACCCATTAGTGAACGGGTTGATGACAGCTTAAATGTCCAACAATCCAGCACATCAGGTATCTAATATACAAGAAGTCAGCATTGATTGTTTTGGACACTTATATTTAGGTACAGTAATAAACACGATCAATGCTTGACTTTCTATCCATGGCTTTTTAGTCTGATCACATGAAATACGTAATGCATTTTTTCTTTCTTGGCTTCTTCTTTTTTACCCCCCAATAACGGGAGGCGGAAACGTGTGTAAGTAGAGAAACCAAACACAATCCAGAAGGCCTCCCAAAAGGGAGGCTTTTTTATGATTAAATGATGATAAAAGAGCAACGCAACATGACCGATCTAACGACCATACGCACATCGATCACTGAGGTCGATGAACAACTACTCACACTTCTGGCCCAGCGCAAGAAGCTCGCAGGCCAGGTCGCACAATATAAATTGATCCATCAAAAACCCATCCGGGATATAAAACGCGAAAAGCAACTCCTAACAAAATTAGTCGACAAAGCCAAAACACTTGAACTAAGCCCCAAATTCGTCACCCAAGTCTTTGCAATCATCATTGAAAACTCGGTTCGTGAACAACAACGCTTATTACAAGAACACCAACAACCGCAACAAACATCTCCCGACTCGCTCAAAGTCGCTTTCCTGGGGAATAAAGGCTCATATAGCAATATTGCAGTTAATTGCTATTTCGAAAATACAACCACTCCAGTCATCGAAGTCGGTTGTCACAACTTTCGGGATATTGTAAATAGTGTAGAGCAGCGTCACGCCGATTATGCTCTGTTACCGATAGAAAACACCAGTTCCGGGAGTATTAATGAAGTATATGATCTGCTCCAACAAACCAGTTTGTCGATTATCGGAGAGTTAACCATTCCGGTCGATCATGGCATATTGGTCAAAAAAACATGTGATATCAGCCAAATACAGACACTTTATGGTCATCCACAACCATTCTCACAGTGCAATCAGTTTTTATCCCAATATCCCCATATAAAATTTGAAGTCGTCGACAGCTCATCAAAAGCTATGCAGCTGGTAGCAGAAAGTCACGATCATACAATTGCCGCGCTGGGTAGTGAAACCGGCGGAAGAATGTACCAGCTCAGTAGTATTCAAAGTCACATTGCCAATCAACAGGAAAATTACACGCGCTTTATCGCCGTTGCCAGAAATCCAATTGATGTTCCGCAACAAATTCAGGCGAAAACAACATTTATCATGGCAACAGGGCAACACCCGGGAGCACTTGCCGATGCTCTGCAAGTATTAGCAGCCCGTCATATCAATATGACACATCTGGAATCCCGCCCGGTACAGGGCAATCCCTGGCAGGAGATCTTTTATGTGGATGTCACAGAGCATGTCGAATCGGAATCAATGCAACAAGCCCTTGCCGATTTAACCCGAACTACCCGCTTTATAAAAGTACTCGGATGTTACCCATGTGCAGACATCAAGGCCCCCACAATACCAGCATCGGTTCTGGCAGCACAGCCCATGGCTGCAATTCAGGACAGGCCAACAGTCATCGGCCGGCATCAGGATGCCCCACTTTCAAGCCGACAGCATAAACCTGAACCCACCTCAATCACCATTGGTAAACACACGCTTGGAAATGGTCATTTTTTGGTAATGGCAGGACCTGATACATTAGAAGATCCAAACCAACTCAATCAATGTGTCGAAATCATCAGCGACAGTGGAGCAGCCGTTCTTCATGGAGCTTGCTTCAAATCATCCAGCAACCCTTATGATTATTCAGGTCCCGGATTATCTGGCTTGGACTGGCTAAGCGAAGCCTCCAGACAATCAGAATTACCCATCATGACCGAAGTTACACATATCGATAAACTCAGAGATATATGTGGCCATGTAGATGTTCTGCAAATTGGTGCTGCAAATATGCAAAACTATCCTCTGCTTAAAGCTGCGGGTAATTCTACGCGACCCATTGTTCTGGAACGGGGAAGTGTTGCCTCGCTGGATGAATGGCTCCAGGCTGCTGATTATTTACTGGCACAGGGGAATCAACAGGTTATTCTCTGCGAAAGAGGTATTCGCACCGCGGATCATCAGACCCGTTCGATTATTGACCTCAGCGCAATAGCACTGCTGCGCAAAAGAACCCATCTGCCTATTTTACTCAACCCATGCGATGGAGTGACTCAATCTGAAGATATCGCACCTCTGGCGATTGCAGCCCGCCAGCTGGGTGTCGATGGCATCATGCTCAATATTCACCCGGATCCGGTCCATGCGAAAGTGGCCCCTAAACAGTCACTGAATTTCACGGAATTCAAAGCATTAATGACCTACCTGTTTCAAAATTGATAGTTATAAGCGGCCAGGCCGCTTATAAAACATGGAACCCAATATATGACTTCACTCGACGATTACGACTGGCTGATTCTGAATCATCTACAACGAAATGGAAGATTAACCAATCAGGAACTCAGCCAATTGATTGGACTCTCAACATCACAATGTTCGCGTCGACGCATTGCCCTTGAACAAAATGGATATATCGAAGGTTATCAGGCCAGATTAGCCCCCAAAGCTCAGAAACTACAGGTACAAAGCCTAGTTGAAGTCAGCCTGAATGTTCATAATCCAATACACGTTGAGCAATTTCATGAACAGATTGCAGCAAACCCAGCCATTTTAGATGCATTCAAAATCACTGGAGAGCATGATTATCAGCTCAAAGTGGCCGCCCGTAACCTTGATGGACTCAATCAGCTAATTACAGAATTATCAGGTTATACCATTGTCCGACAGCTCAAAACCTCGGTTATTCTCGAACGTTTAAAAGAAAACCAGATTGTCCGGCAAAACACATCAACAGACTGATCTTAGCAATAACCGATTGAACTCATTTTTTCACCTGCCTGGAATGGGTTCAATCATCTCGACGAATCTCACTGAGAATAAATCCGTAAAAAACCATAAATCAAAATGTGCAATAATATTCAAAAATTAGTTTAAATATGAATTTTTTAAAAAAATATGCACAAAAAGATTAAAACAATGTACATTTGAGAAAACTTTAACGATTTCCATGCAATGACAGACCGTACCAATTCCCTAAATGATGAGTTTGAGATCATCCCTCATCGCTGGTTTGAAGATATTTTATCGATTTTAATCGGTTGCCTGCTGGTTTCTTTTGGCGTTGTCATGCTTAAACAGGTTGGAGGACTTACCGGCGGAACAGCAGGGATGGCATTTCTGCTGCATTATGTCACCCATATATCCTTCGGATATCTCTTTTTTATCATCAATCTGCCATTTTACTTCTTAGCGATAAAACGGATGGGCTGGGAATTCACCATAAAGACTTTTGCAGCCGTTGCAATGGTTTCTGTTTTTTCAGAGTTACACCTGGATTTCATACAATTTGAAAAAATTACACCACTTTATGCAATTTTGTTCGGTAACTTATTAATGGGCACCGGTTTTGTCATTTTATTCAGACACAAAGCTAGTTTAGGTGGCGTCAATATTCTGGCATTGTTCCTTCAGGAACACTTTTCAATTCGGGCTGGAAAGTTTCAGATGGGTGTCGATTGCTGCATTGTTCTCGCTTCGCTTTTTATCGTTGCACTACCCATATTGCTTGCATCCATTCTTGGCGCTATTGTGATCAATCTGATTATAGCGATAAATCACAGGCCTAACCGATATTTGGCCTAAACAAGGAGAGATACATGTTTTCACACGTCGACGCCTATGCCGGCGACCCGATTTTATCATTGGTCGAAGATTTCAAACAGGACACAAGACCCCATAAAGTCAATTTAAGCATCGGACTTTATTACGATGAAAACGGTAATGTCCCCCAATTAGAATCAGTCAAACAAGCCATTCAGGCCATTGATTTAGAGAAGGCAGCCACCTATTTACCCATGGAAGGATTAGCACCTTATCGCCAGTCTATTCAGCGTTTACTTTTTGGTCAGGATCATCCAGCTGTACAAAATCAGCAAATAGCAACCATTCAGACATTAGGTGGCTCTGGCGCATTAAAAATAGGCGCTGACTTTTTAAGTCGCTATTTCCCCGACTCACAAGTCTGGATTAGCAACCCAACCTGGGATAACCACGAAGCCATCTTTGCCGGCAGCGGATTTAAAGTAAACCGATATCCTTATTTCGACCCCCAAACCAAAGGCGTTGATTTCGAAGCAATGCTTGCCTGTTTCAACCAGCTACCGGCTCAAAGCATTGTGCTTCTTCATCCTTGCTGTCATAACCCAACAGGTGCGGATCTAAACCAACAGCAATGGCTACAGATTATTGAAGTCGCCAAACACCGTGAATTAATCCCTTTTATGGACATTGCCTATCAGGGACTATCCAGTAGCCTTGACGATGATGCTTTTGTCATCCGTCAAATGGTATCTGCGGGGGTCCCTTGCCTGGTCTCAAACTCATTTTCAAAAATCTTCTCACTTTATGGACACCGAACCGGCGGATTATCCGTTGTCTGTGAAAATGAAACAAATATGCTCAAAGTCCTGGGCCAGTTAAAAGCTGCGGTTCGACGCAATTACTCAAGCCCGGCTATCTTCGGGGCTCAAATAGTTGACAGAGTCTTAAATACGCCAGAGCTTGTGAGTATCTGGCACAGCGAAGTCGAACAGATGCGCCATCGAATCCGGGAGATGCGCCAGACGTTAGTCAACACAATGAAAGCCACACTCCCTGATGTGGACGCCCAACACTTCCTGACACAAAATGGTATGTTCAGCTATACCGGTTTTAGTGCGCAGCAAGTGGATGAATTACGTGAAAAACATGCAATTTACTTAGTTGGCAATGGCCGGATTTGTATTTCTGGCCTGAATCATTCAAACGTTGAACAAGTGGCCCAGGCATTTGCTGCCGTGCAATAAATTTCTCTCAAAGACCGCTCTTGCGGTCTTTTTCATTAAAGCCCTTTAAACCAGCTATCTTAAGATCCAATCAGATAGCTGGTTTTATACGGAGATAAAAACATGCGTACAACTATCGGTACCTTTCTCTGGCGACGCCTGAAACAAATGGGCGTACGCTACGTTTTTGGTGTCCCTGGTGATTTTAATTTGCAATTACTGGAACAACTCAATGATGTTGAAGGGATCGAATTTGTCGGAGACTGTAACGAACTCAATGCTGCATACGCAGCAGACGGGCATGCCCGGCAAAATGGCATGGCCGCCCTGCTGACCACTTATGGCGTTGGCGATCTGAGTGCACTCTGCGGTATCGCTGGAAGCTTTGCCGAACATGTCCCCGTCGTCATGATAAGTGGTGTTCCACCGCTTTATGTCATTCAAAACAGACTACGCGTTCATCACTCAATGGCCGAAGGTAATTTCGACAATATTATGAATTGTGTCAAAGAGTTCACACTCACCGACAGCCGGATCACGCCTTCTAACGCCCCATTGGAGATAGACCGTGCACTCATGACCTGCTGGCAGGAACGCTGCCCGGTGTATCTGCAAATTCCATCCAATATCAGTTATCTGGATATTCATATTCCAGACACACCACTTAACAGACAAACAGCAGCGTATGACCCATATCAGTTAAAAACTGCGTGCCAGGAAATAAAAACCCGGTTACACAATGCCGTTCGGCCACTCATCCTGATTGATATGGACGCCGATCGCTCCATGCTGGCCAAACCGCTGCAACAAATCGCCGAACAATTAAATATTCCCTATGCGAGCTTTCGCACCGGTAAAGCCATATTAGATGAAAGCTCAGAGCTGTGGCTTGGCAGCTATCCGATGCAAGGTGATACAGAGCAGACCCAATGGGTCCATCAAGCCGATTTTATTTTAGCGACAGCCCCCTGCTACCAGGAAGGGAGCTCCATGGTCGCAACACAAGGCCTGCCAGAAGATAAAACCATCTATCTTCGAGGATTTGATATCTCAATCGGTCAGACCACGTATGAAGGCATCAATGCCCGCAAACTGCTTGAAACACTTCTAGAGGATCTCCCTGACGTCAACACAAGCGTCAAGCGCCCTCAACGCCCGGCATCTAAAGTCATCGACTATCAACCGCAAGCGGCTTTGAAACAAGATAATATGTGGCCGCAGATCCACAGCTATTTTCGCTCTGACGACATCATTCTGGCTGAAAATGGCTGTGCCAATATTGTACTATCGACATTGCCGCTGCCAAGCGGATGCCATTACATAGCGCAATCCATTTGGGGCTCCATCGGTTTTACTCTCCCTGCATTGCTGGGCAGTATGCTGGCCGCACCGGATAAAAGACATTGGCTGTTTATCGGCGATGGGTCACTGCAAATGACCATTCAGGAACTATCTACCATTTTGAACCGTCATTTGAACCCCATTATCGTGATTTTAAATAACCGGGGATATACCATCGAACGCTACATTCTGGGCATGAAAGCAAAATACAACGACATAGCCCAATGGGATTTTCAAAAACTGGTCCATGCATTAGCCCCTCAAATCCCGCTCGATTATCATAAAATCGAAACACATGGACAATTAGATACCTGTCTGCAACAGATCTCATCAAAACAGGCAACGGTCATTGAATTAATACTGGACCCATACGATGCGCCAACTGAACTACATCAATTCGGCGCGGCCTGTGCCAATTTCGATTATGGCCCAAGAGGCCCCCAAAACCGTGACTAAGTGATTGATGATTTAATTAAGCTGAATGAGAGCGTACAAGCCGCGCTCTTTCACCAAGTTCATCACAGGCATAAAGCATAAATGCGTTTAAACCATCATCATATATGCTCGAGCTTCGATATCACATATTCAGGCTATTAATCTAAGACTTTGAGGGTAATAGACCCAGAACAGATCGCATTAAACTTTGGTATAACCACAGTTCAGAAATAATCCATCACAATCAACCCGATTATTCCTGCTGCCACTAGAAATAATCGCTTTAATAGCGGCAAGTGTATCCTGAAACGTCAGAGTTGTACTTATTATCTGAATTCAGACTTCAATACGATCAATCAAGACCAATGTGCTGACGCTACATGATGGCACAAGTCCTCTTGGAGCAAGTTTTTTTGCAAGGTTTACGTCAATGAATAAATTTTAACCATTCATACAAATACTCTGTCATACATTGCTACTCAAACATTAAATACTAATGATATATCATTAGCATTTAATTAAGTTAACGCATTTTTACCACCGAATTAAAGTTATTAACATAACTTTAATATAGCTCTCAGTTACAATAATCTGACAATGACAAAGTGAAAATAAATCATATTAATAATGAATTACTATGATGTTTATCATCATAAAATATTTGATCTATATTAATTTTATTTTTAATCAATAGCATATATTTATTTACCGGGATTATTTTATTAATACAAATATATTGAAAATGGAGTTGATAATATCTTTATTAAATAAAATAAAATCAAAGTAAATGAAAGTAAAACCAGAACCCTTATTTCTTCGATATCTATGGCAGATAAATGTTGTAAAATATCTGATAGATGTTCTGTGTCAGCTAAATAGTCTAATACAGACTTATGTCATAAAACATTAAATATTTTCACCTGAATTAATTATTCAGGTGAAAAACCCATCATAATTATTAAGTCCTCTTATATAAGAGTTTTCACCTTTGATTATTAACAAATTTATATGATAGATAATATCGATTACACAATTTCAGAAAAAGACAATGTTTTTTGTAGCAAACTACCGAACATTGTCACGATTCACGAGAAAGTTAATCAGTATGTTTCAATGGGTAGAGGTGGAGATAACGACACTAGAATCATCACCGCTTTTGCTGAAATTATTGAACGCTACAGTCTTTGGAGCCAACAAGCTGACCTAATATCGTCCTATTTTCCGCATAATCAGAAACATGAAATGCTTTCTCCGTTAAAACAATTATTGCCTTTAGGTTCTCTGTTAGACAACAGAGTAGTTGAGTGGAAGAAATATCAATCAGAGGTTGATGGCCATGAAATTTACATTCACAGGCCTGTAAACGTCAGAAATTACGCATCATATTTTGTTCATACCTCAAATGGTTCAGCTGTGCATGAGACCAAAAGAGAAGCCATAAAATCAGCTAAAGATGAGCTTCTCGAGCGTCATTTATACAATATCTTTTGGCTTTTTGAAAAAAACTTATTTACCTATGATTTTTCGTGTGAAGTCATCAAATATACTACCGAACTAGGGTGGAAAATAGACTTTTTCACTATTACTGACTATGTTTCCTGCACACTTTGTGTAATGACGAATATCCGAGATTCTCGATTTGCCTCTGAAGGAATAGTAATTGGATTATCCTATGGGAAAAGGGAAGAACCTTGCTTGAGAGCCTATACTGAATGTTTGCAAACATTGGAGGCTTACCTTGCATTTGACAAAAACATTAATTGCAGTTCATTATTCTATCTCTCTGGAGCCGGCACAGATGAATTGCAGGCAAAAATAAACTGTGCCCTATCATCTAACCCTATCAGTATAACTGAGGATATTCTGAAAAATAATGATGTTTACTATTTTACTGAAGGTACTCTTCATGATTTAGTATATTGTGAAGTTGTCATTCCAATGACAATTCCATTGCAAACAGATGCAATAAATCATTTACGATTAGACCAAGAATTCCTTGGTTTTGTCAAATCGATACCTAAGTACAATCCGTTAGGTTAATAGAGGCAATAAAAAATAAGTCATGATACAACTAAGCAAAGCTATCTACGCGTTACTATTTGCGACATTCACAAACTATATAGGCTTTGTGGTGCCAATGTTCCTGTCACTTTATCTACATAAAGATGGCCAGAGCTTAGCCGTTATTGGATACACATTAACAGCATACGGTCTGGGTGGCTTCATTGGAGGATTTACTGGCGGTCTCCTTTCAGATAAAATTTCTCCTTATTTGATAATAACTAGCAGCCTGTTGGTATCAATTGTTGTTTTGTTAGGGATTTACATTTCAAATGGCATAATCAGTTTACTGGTCTTATTGTTGATCTTCGGTTTCTCCGATCACTCTTTTAGGCCTGCTTTTACTATCATGCTCGTTAATAATTCCAGTAGTGATAAACGCACTTTTATTTTAGGCATTAGAAGTACAGTTATGAATATCAGTATTGGTTTATCTGCGGCAATAGGTGGTCTTATATTCGGCTATAACATGAAGTTTATTTTCTTGTTTGATGCTCTATTTAATATAATTACATTGATATTTCTTATTCTTGTACGAGAAGAAATTTGCCGCAACATACATCCACAAAAACAAATATCTAACAATAAATATTCAAGCCAAGATAAAAATAAAATTTTTGAAAATGCAAAGCCTATATTGATTCTTTCCGGCTTGCTTTTAGCTAATGTTATTGTGTTTTCTCAGTTTAAAACCACTTTTGTTTTATATCTAAAAGAAAGCTTTCTATTTAGTGCAAAGACCATATCTTATTTATTTATACTGAATACTCTTATTGTTGTATTATTTGAAGTACCGATAATTTCGCTGACATCTAAGTTAAATCAGATTAAAGTAATGCTCATTGGAAGCGCTGCACTTTGTATAGGATATTCATTAGTCGCATTATATAAAAGTCAGATAACTCCATTCTTATCCGTGCTTATTTGGACTTGTGGTGAAATGATATTTTTCCCAATTATTCTCAATGAATTTATAAAAAACTCAACAACAAATAGAGGTAAAATTGTGGGCTGGCACCAAACTCTCTTTGCGACAGGCTCTTTTCTTGGTGCCCCTGTTGGAATTTTTTTATACAAGTTCAACAATGGAAACCTACTTTGGCTTTGTTGCGGGATTCTCGGGGCAGCAAGCTTTTTAGCTATTCCATTCTTTGGTTCTTTAGTTAGCAATCCAAGTAAAGTAAAAAATACCTCGCAATCAATCAGATTGCCCAAATAAAAGTCAGTACAATAGTTAATATATCCATAAGACTTGTGAATCGTCACTGATTTCCTAGACATGCTGCCTTTGATTTTACTGGGGTTGATTTATCCAACAATGTTATGTTATAACATTTTAAACGATAATAATTCTTATTTGTGTTATCTATTTTGAATTCCCCTGTTAAAAAGTCTAATTCAGACAAAAAAGGAGAACATCAAATGAAAGAAGGGATCCACCCAACATATCGAACCGTTATCTTTCACGACACCAGCGTCGATGAATATTTTTTGATTGGCTCTACACTTGAAACCGATCGCACGATTGAATGGAAAGACGGCCAAACCTATCCATATCTCACAATTGAAGTCTCTTCCAAATCGCATCCGTTCTACACCGGAAAACAGCGTATCGCCAATAAAGAAGGACGCGTAGCAAACTTCACCCGCCGGTTTGGTCAAATAGGAACTAAACGATCTTAAGGCGCATCATGAAAGTACTCAGCTCACTAAAAAGCGCGAAAAACCGCCATCAAGATTGTCAGATCGTCAAGCGCCAAAGCCGCTTATATGTCATTTGTAAAAGCAATCCCCGCTTTAAAGCCGTTCAGGGCAAAGCAAAGAAAAAATAAAGCGCCAAATGGCGCTTTATTTATATGGGCTAACTGCAAATTAAAATGGTCCGCGTCGACCACCGCCCATTCCTGGGGGCATCATACCTTTCATCTGGCTCATCATCTTACGCATACCGCCTTTACCAGACATTTTCTTCATCATTTTCTGCATCTGGGTAAATTGCTTCAGCAAGCGGTTCACATCCTGGATCTGAGTCCCGGAACCGGCTGCAATCCGACGTTTACGAGACCCTTTAATCATGTCTGGACGAGCACGTTCGGCGGACGTCATTGAATTAATGATAGCTTCCATTCGTACTGTTAATTTATCATCCATTTGGTCTTTAACGCCATCGGGTAACTGACCCATTCCAGGAAGCTTATCTAACAGCCCCACCATGCCACCCATTTTTTTCATCTGCTGCAATTGTTCGCGGAAATCTTCCAGATCGAAGCCTTTGCCCTTTTTAACTTTCTGGGCTAATTTTTCAGCTTTATCGCGATCAACATTTCGTTCAACTTCTTCAATAAGCGACAAAACATCGCCCATTCCCAGAATTCGCGAAGCAATACGATCTGGATAGAATGGTTCTAACGCATCCGTTTTTTCACCCATCCCGATAAATTTAATCGGTTTACCAGTAATTTGACGAATCGATAATGCAGCACCGCCCCGGGCATCACCATCTGCTTTGGTTAAAATCACCCCGGTCAATGGTAATGCTTCATGAAATGCTTTCGCCGTATTGGCGGCATCCTGACCGGTCATTGAATCCACAACAAATAATGTTTCAATCGGATCGATAGTCTGATGCAGTTGCTGAATTTCATCCATCATGTCGGCATCAACATGTAAACGCCCTGCGGTATCCACCAATAAGACATCAAACATATGACGTTTAGCATGATCAACTGCAGCCTCAGCAATGGCTACAGGTTTTTGCTCGGTGCTACTGGGAAAAAATTCAACGTCAACTTCACTGGCCAATGTTTCAAGCTGTTTAATCGCCGCTGGGCGATAAACGTCAGCACTGACCACTAAAACTTTCTTTTTCTCGCGTTCTTTTAAAAATTTGGCTAACTTAGCAACGCTGGTAGTTTTACCGGCCCCTTGTAAACCGGCCATAAGAATAACTGCAGGGGGTTGAGTCGCCAGGTTTAGAGCTTCGTTGATCTCACCCATCGATTGTTCCAGTTCAGACTGAACAATCTTAATAAAAGCTTGCCCGGGGGTCAGACTTTTAGAAACTTCCTGACCAACAGCACGCTCTTTAACTCGTTTAACAAATTCTCGTACAACAGGCAATGCAACATCGGCTTCCAATAAAGCCATCCGCACTTCGCGCAATGTATCTTTAATATTCTCTTCGGTCAGCCGGCCCCGACCACTGATATTTTTCAGCGTTTTCGACAGGCGCTCTGATAGATTTTCAAACATAGTAATCCTTAAAAATGACCGGTGATGCTTGACTTAAATTTAAGGACGACATTGTACCTGATTTTCTCGCATACAACATAGACATCAGACAATGCATCATAAAGAACAATCTCTTTGACTCCATCTCCAGGGTATTTTTATGTTAAATTACGATGTTGTGGCTGACGAGGCAGAACCAGGCAGCTCTTCGCATCGTCATCTGTATCACGCAAAATCATCTCATTATCCAACACTCTCTCTTCCTTTCGCATAGAAAATGACAGGAAATTTATATCCAATTTGGAACAAGATCGTAACGATCTTTACCAGGGTAAATACATATAAGGGTCTTTTCCTTTCATTTTTATCAAATAATTCATTGAATAGTCTTTCTTATATTCAGCCTGAATGACTTTAGCTAGCAGTGACCACATCACAACGGTATACTGTCACAATGGGTTAACGGTCAAAGTTCATTATCAATATCATGGAATTAATGCTGCTACCAGCAATCGCTTTTTATATTCTTGCCTCATATGCTTGCGGAAAATCCATGCTGGCCCAGAGCCGGCGGTATCGTCGCTGGGTATGGATTTTTAGTAGTGTCGCTTTGATTTTTCACGCCGTGTGGGTCAGCCAGCATATGTTGCTCAGCAATGGGCAAGATTTAAGCATTATCAATGTTGCCGTACTACTTTGTTTGTTACTTAGTTTGTCAGTTACAATGGGATGTTCCCATTTTCAACTCTGGATCATGTTACCGGTTGTTTATACGGCCAGTATAATTACACTCCTTTTGTCAGCATTTATTACCAAACCATATATCTTACACTTGGGGATTTATCCGCAGGTAATGGTACATATCGGATTTGCCTTAGTAGCCTTCACGATCATGATGATCGCCGCGCTTTTCGCACTTCAATTAGGCTACCTGGACTATATGCTAAAGCGGCACAGACCTCATGCACTCCAGCTTTCAATGGCACCACTGACTAAAATTGAAAACCAGTTAATTGCACTTATTCGTATAGGTGTCGTTTTATTGACTATTTCACTGGTTACAGGTTTTATCTTTTTAAATCATATATTTGAGCATGGTCGTGCTCATAAAGCGTTGCTTGCCGTACTTGCCTGGATCGTTTATCTCATCTTACTATTAGGCCACCACCGATGGGGCTGGCGTGGAAGGACCATTGGCATACTAACGTTAATAGGCGCAGTATTATTGATACTTTCTTATTTTGGTAGTCGTATCTTTTCTAGCTTTTATTAACAACAACATCGATTTCAGAGCTTGACAGCACCTGACTCAACACTTTTAATGAGCTCTGAAGTTCAATAGGAGTTATATTCTTGGAAGATATATCAACGAGTATTTTGCTGATAACACTCGTTTTGATGATTATTATCTCGGCATTTTTTTCCAGTTCAGAAACAGGGATGATGTCACTCAATCGTTATCGATTGAAGCATTTGGTTAAAAATAACCATCGAAGTGCCAAAAGAACCGATGCGTTACTCAAACGAACCGATCGTTTGCTAAGTCTTATCCTCATCGGGAATAACCTTGTCAATATCCTTGCATCTGCAATCGCGACTGTTTTAGGGTTACGCTTGTTCGGTGACTATGGATTAGTTATCGCCACCTTTGGGTTAACGTTCGTTATTCTGATTTTTTCTGAAGTGACTCCGAAGACGATGGCTGCGCTCTACCCTGAACGGTTTGCTTTCACTTCATCCTGGCTTTTAGGGCCATTGATGAAACTGCTTTTCCCAGTCATTTGGCTGATCAATGGCATTTCAAATGCGTTGCTGATTCTATTCAGAATGAACCCTAAAAAAATCACTAACTCCGCTCTCAACCCAGAGGAACTGCGTACTGTCGTTCATGAAGCAGGCACATTAATTCCAAGACGACATCAGGATATGCTATTAAGTATTCTCGATCTTGAGCATGTGACTGTCGATGACATCATGGTGCCTCGTAATGATATTTCAGGCATTGATATCAACGATGACTGGGAATCTATATTAAAACAGCTTACCTATACATCGCATACCCGATTATTACTTTATCGGGACAACGTAGACGATGCAGTAGGGTTTGTTCACGCTCGGGATGCATTACGTTTACTGGTCAAGGATCAATTTGATAAAACGACCTTGTTAAGGGCTGTTAAAGAGATCTACTTTATTCCTGAAAATACCCCCCTCAACGTCCAACTTGGAAAATTCCAACGTCGAAAAGAACGAATTGGACTCATTGTCGATGAATATGGTGACATTCAGGGGCTGGTTACTCTGGAAGATATTCTGGAAGAAATAGTTGGTGACTTTACAACAACCATTACCCCCACGACTAGTGAAGAAATTCACCCTCAACCTGACGGCAGCTATATCATAGATGGGGCTGTCAATATCCGTGATTTGAACAAAGAGCTAGGCTGGGAGCTGCCAACCGACGGGCCAAGAACACTTAATGGACTAATTGTTGAGTATCTGGAAGATATTCCTAAGTCCCCGGTAAGCATGAGAATAGCGGGCTATCCTATCGAAGTCTTAGAAATAGATAATAACGCGATTCGACAGGCACGCATCTTACCTGAATACTTCTTAAGACAAGATGACAATTATTAATATTTCGTTTTTAAGCAAAACTTTATATCTATAGAATTAAAAATCCGGCTTTTTAGCCGGATTTTTAATTCAGCCCGACAGGCTCATCAGTCAAGTCAGTCTAAAGGGCAGCCAACTGCTCTTCACTTAACTTCAGCTCGTCATTATGGTTTACACTTACACCGCGATCCAAAATATTCTGAGCAATCTGTTTAGCCTCATCCAGTGAATGCATATGATATGTTCCACACTGATATTCATTCAGCTCTGGGATCTCTTTTTGAGACTTGACACCCAATACGTCTTTCATTGAAGCAAGCCATGCGTCAGCAACTTTTTGCTCTCCAGGCTCACCTATCAGACTCATGTAAAATCCGGTTCGACACCCCATAGGTGAAATATCAATAATTTCCACATGATCTGAATTTAGATGGTTACGCATAAATCCGGCAAACAAATGTTCTAACGTGTGGATCCCTTTCTCAGGTAAAATTTCCTGATTCGGCACACAATAACGTAAATCAAACACGGTAATTGTATCTTTACCTGGAGTAGTCATCGTTTTAGCAACACGCACTGCAGGTGCATTCATACGAGTATGATCGACTCTGAAACTATCTAATAACGGCATAATATGTCCCTCTGTTGGACCTTTTGGTCAGACATCAACTCAATTTATCCAAAGAACAGTCGGTATAACCAACCGTGGTTCAGCTCATCTTTACATTCATGGAACTGCGCACCATAACGGCTTGCTCTTCGCCCAACTTTACCGGCAACCCGGATCAACCAGCGTTTATGCTTATATGTTCCCTGCCTGTAACCTCCCCACCCTTCGTGGTAATTAAGGTATTGGTCTCTGGCATTCCACTTTGAAACTTTATTGATTTGATAAGTTTTATAAGTATACCAACCGATAAAATCAATCGCATCTGCAAAGTCATCGCGCTCAGCCCCATAACGTCCGGTTTCGTGTTGATAATCACGCCATGTACCATCTTGAGCCTGACTATAGCCATACGCAGAAGATACACGACCAATCGGTATAAATCCTAAAAAATACTTCATCGGCTGCTCAGCATCAGAACGAAAACGCGACTCCTGATAGATAATCGCCATGGGCACCTGAATCGGGGTTCCCCATCGCTCATTCATATCTTTTGCAGCTTCATACCAACTATGATATTGGCGAAAGATATCACAAAGATTATTCGGATTTCTGGGTGGCGGGGTTGCACACCCCGCCAAAAAAATTATTGCAACAGCAACAAACAAATATCGATGAACAGGCCACATATTAATTTAACGGAGCTGACGCTCGCTGAAAATAATCGTTCAAAAAATCATCCAGCGATAGTGAATCAGCCGCCTCTATAGCCCGCTGATCATCTATACTTTTTTGAACCATCTCTTGTAAAGTACTCTCATCCCAGAAAGATAAACTGTTATCCAGAATACTCTTCCTATGAGTTTGAGACAACTTAAGCGCTAATCGTCCGTTATCTTCATTGTGCTCAAGTAATTGAGATAATAATTGCTCTGAAAGTGGCAAATGCTGTTGAACACTATGAATCGCTTCGACAAACTCGTCACCTAACAATAAGTGAGATATCCCTTTCATGCCGTTCATGATCTCCTCAAGCCAGGTTGTTACTAATTTATCTTGCCCTTCAATGGACAGCTTGAGGGATGGGTTTCGCCCCTGCGTCGCAATTAAGCTCAGGTTAGAACGGCATTGTTGTAATTCATCTTCTCCAAACGAAGGTGAAGGCATAACCAGACACCACAATAACAACGCATCAATAAACTGTAGCTGATTCGATGCCACTCCTTCAGGTACAAATGGGTTAAGATCCAGCGATCTAACCTCAATATATTCAACACCTTGCTCATGTAAAGCTCGCGATGGTGACTGACCTGAACTTGCGGTACGTTTTGCCCGAATAGGCGCATAAAGCTCATTTTCAATCTGCAAAATATTCGCGTTCAATTGGCGGTATTCGCCATCAACTTTCACACCAATATTTGCAAATTCATCCGAAAAAGTCTGAGTTGCTCTACGTACACTCTGCACATATTCATCTAAAGAGTTATAACTAATATGAAGACTGGATTGGGCATTACTGGTATATCCAAGATCACTCATTCGCAAGGAAGTCGCATATGGCAGATATAAGCTTCCTTGACCAATAGTTTGAAAATCGAATCCGTCAGTCTTGCCTTGTAAAAAACTGCGACAAAGGGCTGGTGAGGCACCAAACCAGTATGGAATAACCCATCCATATCGATAAAAATTACGAATGAGTCCCATATATTGTTCAGAAATAAATGTCTGCAAAGGACTTTCATCACCTAATAATTGCTGCCACTTAGGCCAAAACTCATCGGGTAATGAAAAATTGTAATGGAGCCCCGCGATGATCTGCATGGGGCTACCATAACGATTTTTTAACCCCTGCCGATAAAGATACTTCATAACACCGATATTTGATGTTCCGTACCGGGCTAACGGGATCTCAGCCTCATCCTGAACAAAACAAGGCATACTCATTGGCCATAGCGCTTCATTGCCTAAAGACTTAAGCGCAAAACTATGAATATCTCGTAGTGAAACCATCAATTGCTGATGATTTCGGCTCACAGGAGTAATAAACTCCAGCAGACTTTCAGAATAGTCTGTAGTAATTAATGGGTGAGTCAGATTACTCCCCAATTTTTGTCGGGGGTGAGGCGTTTTGGCCAAATAACCGTTAGGTTGAATACGTAGCGCTTCCCGCTCGATTCCTCTGCCGATCCGCCGTCCTAAATTGACCGGTTTATGTTCAAGCAGCTTATTTAAACGGTCAGAATAATCCTGATTCAAGCTAAATCTCATAAACAAATAAAATATTGATTTAGCATATAGGTTATAGCATTAAAGATCCAATCACCCTAACAAATTACTCGGTGAGGGAAATTCTATCGATCAATAATCAAGTTATTGCTACGCGTTTATAAAATAATTCCCCTGCCAGATTGTTCTGGCATCTACGAAGTCCATACCGGCACTCTTCGCTGCGCTAAATCCGGCTTCTGCATCTTCAAAAACAATGCAATCTTCTGGTTTAACAGCTAATAAACTGGCACATTGCAAAAATGTATCTGGCGCCGGTTTATGATCAATAACCTGATCAGCACCAACAATAGCCTGAAAATAATTTTTAATCCCAAGAATCGTAAGGAGTCTAACTGCCTCTTTAGTACTAGCTCCGGTACCAAGTGCTAAGAGCTTTTGAGAAGCATACTCTTTAACAATATCTACCACCGGCGTTGTTGTGACTGAATCAGGCGCTAATCGATTATATAACTGTTCCTTCTCCTGACTAACCTGTGCAATATCCATCTCTGTAATATTTGCCTGCTGACACAGATATTCAACAGTTTGATATGATGGCCAACCATTTAAGTAAATCATTTGTTTTGGTGTATATGGAATTTTATACTTACAAAGGATTTGTTCCCATGCCTTTTGGTGAGTCGGCAATGAATTAATAATTGTGCCATCCATATCAAAAATAAGGGCTTGATAACGAGAATACATAAAACCTCAAAACAAAGATATTTATATAAAAATCAATCACCTGATAATTGCTTTATCATCAAAATGATTACCACAATAATACAGATGCCAGCTCGGGATAAAAAATGCAGACTCTAATCACTTATGCACGTTAATGACGATAATTTTCTAATCGGTAATAAAGCTCAGGTTGAATCACGCTCAAAAACATACTTATCTCCAAGATAAAGCTATCTTAACCGTAATTAGACACAACTGACTATTATAACCGTCACGAAACACTAAAACGGTTCATGATTTTCCGTTAATCAACTAATATTGAATAAGAGTTTATTAATGAGACCTCAATATGGCCCGACTTTTTTTAATACCTTTGATCTTAGCATTCGGTTGGATCGTACTCGGGATAATCTTCAAACTTCCGGTGGAAACCATTATAAAAGGATTTTATGGGATTGGAGGTCTGGGGCTAGCCATTATTGGCTTTTTAATCATTATGATGATACTAACCGGATATAATATCCTTGGTTAACATGACCATCTTATTCTGTTAATTATTTAAAATTAACAGAATGATATAACTCATAAAGGATGACATAAACAAAATTAAACGATAACCCTTAAAGGATAAACTCAGGAATGGCAAGAAAAAAGGATGGTGCGTGTGGAAGGATTCGAACCTCCGACCGCCTGGTTCGTAGCCAGGTACTCTATCCAGCTGAGCTACACACGCATGTCATAATACAAAAACATCTTGTTAATACTGGGAAATGGTGCGTGTGGAAGGATTCGAACCTCCGACCGCCTGGTTCGTAGCCAGGTACTCTATCCAGCTGAGCTACACACGCATATAAAGCAGTAATAACTTAATCCGATCTAATGGTGCGTGTGGAAGGATTCGAACCTCCGACCGCCTGGTTCGTAGCCAGGTACTCTATCCAGCTGAGCTACACACGCATCTTAAATGGCGGTGAGGGAGGGATTCGAACCCTCGATAGGGCTATAAACCCTATACTCCCTTAGCAGGGGAGCGCCTTCAGCCGCTCGGCCACCTCACCGGGATTGGGTGCAGATATTACTGCCTAAAAAAATTTAGTCAAACATTTTTTTTGAATTCATTACTGTTTGCTCAGCAAACGACCAAAGCAGATCCTATCAGCTTTTATAACGAATATAAAATCAACTAAATGGCCACAGAACACATCAAAAACCATAGTAAGTCAGATTCTATCAAGTCACTTTAATGTAAATTTGCTATCAATATAACGGTTGTCAAAATCACCGCAAAATCATAATCGGGCAGCAGACATCACTTTGATTAACAGTCCCAGCCTCTATAAAAGATGCTTTATTGATGATAATTTATGTTGTCATCAATAAAAAAGGAAGCTTTATGCTTCCTTTTTAGAAAAACAGATTCAAGAATAAACTAGACAACTAGCCATTAGCAGCTTGGGTTGCATTTTTTTCGGCTTGAATCCGCATATAAATCTCTTCACGATGAACAGACACTTCTTTGGGAGCATTAACACCAATGCGAACTTGATTCCCCTTAACACCAAGAACAGTCACGGTGACTTCATCACCGATCATCAGTGTTTCCCCAACTCTACGAGTTAAAATAAGCATTCGTTGCTCCTTAAAATCCTGAGAAATTTGCCCTCAATCAATATATCTATAATAAGGCCAATCCCATTTGATAAACTATATGGATTATCCAATACCACCATAACTAAACATTTTCGTCTACAGCAATATTTTCTAATTCAAACGCCCGATGTAGTGCTCGAACACCCAACTCCAAATATTTTTCATCTATAATAACGGAAACTTTAATTTCTGACGTAGAAATAAGTTCCATATTAATCCCTTCTTGGCCTAATGTATCAAACATTTTCTTAGCCACTCCGGGGTGATTCATCATACCAACACCAACAATAGACAATTTTGCAATACGATCGTTCCCATGAACTGTCCCTGCTCCCATATTTTGTGCAGATTTTTCCAGAAGGGACTTGGCTTTTTGATAATCCCTGCGGTTTACCGTAAAAGTAAAATCAGCAGTTCCATCTCCCATACTATTTTGAACAATCATATCGACATCAATATGAGCATCGCCTATAGGATCCAGAATAGACGCAGCAACAGCCGGCTTATCAAATATCCCCAATACGGTCAAGCTGGCTGTATCCCGCATAAACGCTATCCCTGAAATGACCGGTGATTCCATTTCCTTCCTCTCATATGTGATTAACGTGCCCTGACTATTTTCTTCAAATGAAGACAACACTCTTAGCGGAACATTGTATTTCCCAGCGAATTCAACTGAACGGATCTGTAGAACTTTCGCTCCCAAACTTGCCATTTCCAACATCTCTTCAAAGGTAATCGAGCTTAACCGTCTGGCTCTTGGTTCAACCCTTGGATCCGTCGTATAAACACCATCAACATCAGTATAAATTTGACACTCATTAGCTTTGATAGCCGCTGCAATTGCAACCGCCGTCGTATCACTACCACCGCGCCCTAATGTGGTAATACTATTATCCGGAGCCCTTCCCTGAAAACCGGCGACCACAACAACACGCCCTTGTTTAAGATGATGCTGCAAAGGAGCATCATCAACCTGCGTAATACGAGCCTTACCATGAGCACCATCGGTATGCATCCGAAGTTGGTCACCAGTCATAGAAACAGCATCACAACCTATTTTCTGTAGAGCAATAGTAAGTAATGCAATCGTGACCTGCTCTCCTGTCGACACAAGAACATCTTTTTCTCGTGCGCAGGCTTGCATATCCAGAGCGTCTGCCATTTCCAGTAATCGATTCGTTTCACCAGACATAGCAGAGACAACCACGACAACATCATCCCCTTGACTACGAAACCGCGAAACCCGTTTGGCAACGGATTCGATCCTCTCCAGAGAGCCAACCGAAGTCCCGCCATATTTTTGCACCAATAAAGCCACTTATGATCCTTTTAGTGAAATAATTGAGCTAGAGTTGATTCTGTAACCAAAGACGCGCTGCATTTAATGCCTCTGGCAACGCAGCAGGGTTCGAACCACCAGCCTGAGCCATATCAGGACGCCCACCACCGCGGCCTCCAACCTGCTCAGCAGCAATATTCACCAGCTCACCAGCTTTTACTTTAGAGGTTAAATCCTTCGTCACACCAGCAATCAGATTGACCTTATCGCCATTTGCTGTACCTAACACAACAATACCGCTGTTAAGTTTAACTTTCAGATCATCCAAAGTTGTCCGGAGTGATTTAGCTTCAACACCTTCCAGATCAGCAACTAGAACTTTCACATCCCCCATTGTCTGGACTTGATCCAAAAGATTTGATCCGGCCTGTGCAGCCAATTTAGCTTTCAATTGCGCAAGTTCTTTTTCAAGACTCCGGGTTCGTTCCTGTTGATGCTCAATCCGCTCGGCAACAGTAAACAAATCTCCTTTCAGTTCAGAAGCTGCAGCCTGTAACTGATGTTCCATTTTCTGAATATATTGCACAGCAAATTGGCCTGTAACCGCTTCGATTCTACGAATCCCAGCCGCAATACCTGTTTCGTGGATAATTTTAAATAAACCGATTTCACCACTTCGTTTGACGTGGGTTCCACCGCACAGCTCCGTTGAAAAGTTGCCCATTTTAACGACACGAACTTCATCACTATATTTTTCACCGAACAAAGCCATTGCCCCCGCTTTTTTAGCGTCTTCAATAGCCATCACTTCAGTCGTTACTGGTAAATCTAAACGGATCTGTTCATTAACCAAGTGCTCAATTGTTGCCAACGTTTCAGGGTCAATTGCTTCCAAATGAGAGAAGTCAAACCGTAATCTGGATGCTTCAACCAGTGACCCTTTTTGACTCACATGCGTTCCGAGAACTTGTCGTAATGCAGCATGTAACAGATGCGTCACCGAATGATTCAACGCAGTTGCCTGGCGTTTACGAGAATCAACACTCGTTTTAACCGCATCGTTCAATGACAAAACGCCACCGTTGATCTGCGCATGATGAATAAATGCATCTCCGGTTTTGGTTGTATCCGTTACCTTCGCGCTGCCACCGTTAAAACTTAAGGCACCGCGATCACCGACTTGACCACCGGATTCAGCATAAAAAGGCGTTTTATCCAAGACAATCTGGACATCACCGGAGCGAACCAATTCAACAGACTGGCCATTCTGGTATAAACCAACAACAAGTGCATCAGCATCAAGCTGCTGATACCCTAAAAATTCAGTTTTATGATCAACTTTAATATTGACACCATAGTCAACATCAAATTGACTGGCCTGCTTAGCCCGTTGGCGCTGTGCATTCATCGCCTGATCAAAACCCGCCTCATCAATCGTAAAATCGCGTTCACGAGCAACATCAGCGGTTAAATCAGCAGGGAAACCATAGGTATCATACAATTTGAAAACCAGTTCACCGGGGATCTCACGACTATCTAATGAAGACAGCGCTTCATCTAAAATTTGCAGCCCACGCTCTAAAGTTTTCGCAAACTGTTCTTCTTCTAGACGCAACACTTTTTCAATCATCTGCTGCTGCGCATTAAGTTCGGGGTACGCATCCCCCATCAGGCGAGCCAGTTCATCAACCAATTT
Organism: Candidatus Celerinatantimonas neptuna; assembly: GCA_911810475.1. Lineage (NCBI taxonomy): Bacteria > Pseudomonadati > Pseudomonadota > Gammaproteobacteria > Celerinatantimonadaceae > Celerinatantimonas > Candidatus Celerinatantimonas neptuna. The sequence continues at coordinate 2,709,446 of OU461276.1, read as the reverse complement.
ATAGAAGAATATTTCCTGACAGCCCAGTTTATTACCATGACGAACAGCCCTGCGAATAATGCGTCGTAGAACATATCCCCGGCCTTCATTCGAAGGCATCACACCATCAGCAATCAAGAAACTACACGATCGAATATGGTCAGCAATCACGCGCAGCGATTTACTATCTAAATCATCTGTACCAATGATTTTTGCTGCACAATGGATTAAATCCTGGAAAATATCGATCTCATAGTTCGAATGGACACCTTGCAAAATAGCAGCCATTCGCTCCAATCCCATTCCGGTATCAACAGATGGTTTCGGCAGTGGATTCAAAGTTCCGTCAGCCTGGCGGTTAAACTGCATAAAGACCAGGTTCCAAATTTCGATAAACCGGTCACCATCTTCTTCAGGTGATCCAGGAGGGCCTCCCCAGATATGCGCACCATGGTCATAAAAAATTTCACTGCTTGGTCCGCAAGGTCCGGTATCGCCCATCTGCCAGAAGTTATCTGAGGCATAACGCGCACCTTTATTATCACCAATACGAATAATTCGATCAGCTGGTATGCCTATTTCTGAAGCCCAAATATCATAAGCTTCGTCATCTTCTGCGTAGACAGTGACTAATAATCTTTCTTGGGACAACTTAAGAATTTCGGTTAAAAAACCCCAGGCAAATGCAATCGCATCATGTTTGAAATAATCACCGAAACTAAAGTTTCCCATCATTTCAAAAAATGTATGATGTCGGGCTGTATACCCCACATTCTCTAAATCATTATGCTTACCACCCGCCCTCACACAACGCTGTGCTGTCGTCGCTCGGTGATAACTGCGCTTTTCCAACCCTAAAAACGTATCTTTAAACTGATTCATCCCGGCATTAGTAAATAACAAAGTCGGGTCATTATGAGGAACCAGTGAGCTGCTTGGAACAATCTGGTGCCCTTTGCTATGAAAGTACTCCAGAAACGCTGTCCTAATCTCAGCAGAAGTCATCTTCATCTAATTAATCCTGATTCTTGTGATTCCATCCAGTAGAATTGAGCGTTTATCGCTTCGGTAAATCGGTATCTTTTATTCGGTGTAAATCACATCGACCATATCAACTGATAAAAGAGTCGCAGAGTGCATCTCCAGATGATTGTCGGATATAACTTAACATATTCCAGTCAGGAACATTTATGGATACAGCAAGTCCTCTCGCAAACTAAGCGCTACCCTACTTTTTAGTATAAACTGAAAGCCTACTTCATCGCGGCTTTGGGTTGAGCACAATATAACATGGGCAAAGACGCTTAGAAAGCAAAGGCCAACACTGTCAAGGTGAATTTCAAAAAGATCGAAGTCGTTTTGAATGGATAATGCAGTTATGAATAATTTTCTTTAGTCTGAGCCAAAAAAGATCGAATTAATTCTGAGTCGAATCCCCGTCGATATAAATAAGCAGAATATTTTTGACGCAGCCGATCCTCATAGGTTTCGCATTGAAATTTTTTACAAAATGCTTTTTTAATTGCAACAAACCAATCCCACTCATTTTCAACAAAAACAGCCTCTATAACATTACGCGCAATCTCTTTACTTCTTAAATATTGACGGATATAAGCCGCGCCATATCCACGATTGAGCCGACTCTGAATCAGATTTAACGCATACTCATAATCATTCAGCCAACCGTACTCTTCAACATAGTTTAAAGCAGCCTCAATTTCATCCTCAGCATATTCTTTATCACGAAGCTTTCGGGCTAATCTAATTCGGCTATATCCTTGTCTGGACAGTAATTCAACCGCAGCTCCCTGAGCTGTCAATTTAGTTTTTCGCATTTTGTTTAATAATGACAAGATAACCTATCGGCACTGTAATTCAACGAATCAAAGTCTGTTTCAAAAAGATTATTTTCAACAGTTACATTAGAGGCAATTGATCTTTGATGATCGGGGGTGTGCAAATCAAACTCGTTTTGAGCAAGGCGCAGATGATGAAACATCGTAGCCTAAGTAAATCAATCAACCTTGGAAAAACTCAAAACGCATATACACACATAAAGAACGCCTATAACCCAAACTATTTCTAAACGCGCTTTGTACGTTATACCTTAATAAAATATAATATATCGAGACCAAAACGCGTCTTACCAAACTTATTTGATAAAAATTATCAATCAATCTAACCTCTTTAAAACTGAGAGCTAGATTTCATTTTAAGCAACAGATAACACCTAAACTATTTTTCAATATCATCTAAAGATTCCGATTTTTTTAATGGTTCAGGCTCTACACCGGGCTGCCCTAATAACAAATCACGAAGCTTGGTTTCAATGGTTTGCATATCTTGAGGATGCTCAGCAAGGTATTTACACGCATTCGCCTTACCCTGACCAATTTTTGTACCGTTGTAACTAAACCAAGCCCCTGCTTTTTCAATTAATTTTTCTTTGACACCCAAATCAATCAGTTCACCCAGCCGGTTAATACCTGTACCATACATAATTTGAAACTCAGCCTGACGAAATGGTGGAGAAACTTTGTTCTTAACCACTTTAACCCTGGTTTCGTTACCAACCACTTCATCGCCATCTTTCACAGCGCCAATGCGTCGGATATCCAACCGTACTGACGAGTAAAATTTCAGGGCATTACCACCGGTAGTCGTTTCAGGATTTCCGAACATCACACCAATTTTCATTCGAATTTGGTTAATAAAGATGACCAGACAATTTGATTGTTTAATGTTACCAGTCAGCTTACGCAATGCCTGAGACATTAACCGGGCTTGTAACCCAACATGGCTATCGCCCATATCACCTTCAATTTCAGCTTTAGGTGTCAAAGCTGCAACAGAATCAATAATCACAACATTAATAGCTCCTGAGCGAACTAACATGTCACAAATTTCTAATGCCTGTTCACCAGTATCCGGTTGAGAAACCAGCAAATCATCAACATTGACACCTAATTTACGGGCATAAACCGGGTCAAGTGCATGTTCAGCATCGATAAAAGCACACGTTTTACCTTGTTTTTGCGCCTCGGCAATCACAGAAAGGGTCAGCGTTGTTTTACCTGATGATTCTGGACCATAAATTTCAACAACCCGTCCGAACGGCAAACCACCAATGCCAAGCGCAACATCAAGCCCAAGTGAACCAGTCGAGACTGATTCAATATCCATCATTGCTGCTGCTCCATCCCCCAACCGCATGATAGAACCTTTACCAAATTGTTTTTCAATCTGGCCTAACGCAGCCGCCAGTGCCTTTTGTTTATTCTGGTCCATTCAAACCCTCATCCGAACTAATTATGGCTTACCTGAATAGTATACTGTTTATCCATACAGTATCAAGTCGCATTCTAAAAACTATTTCATTTCACGTCTTAAAAACTCTTTCATTATGATCTTTTAATCATAAAAATACTGATTAATTTTCTAAATCAGGATTCATGTTAAATCCTATCATTAGTCACTGCTACTTTGGCATGTTGCCTTGACACCAGCCACAGTATAAGCAAGCAACTCAGGATATAGTTGCAATAAATCATTATTAGCAATAACGCCTTTCGAGAGACTATGAATCCGTGATGGACGGGAAAAGATCCCAACCATCACTGCAGCAGTAAAAATAAAACCATAAGAGACCTGCTGACGGCTCGATTTTGGAAAACACGCTTTCATCGCATCGATAAATTCATGTCCGACCGGATCCAGATATTTTTTTAGAACAGGCAAGTGGTGTTCATTATGTGAAATTTGCGCAATCAGTTTGGTATAAGCCTGCCAGCCCGGATCATCTCGACAGGCGAGCTCTAAATAAGGATGTAGAAATGCTTCAATCACCTGTTCAACCGTGTAAGACGGTTGTTCGCAAACAGCATGCAATGCATCCAGACGACGCCGGTTAAGCTCATCGACCCTTCTGACTATCACCGCCTCAAACAACGCTTCCTTCGTTCCAAAATGATATGCAAGTAACCCTAATCTGACTTGAGCCAAATCGGTAATATTCCTTACAGAAACTGCATCATAGCCATATTCAGCAAACTGTAATTCCGCAGAATCGATAATCTTTTCACGTGTGCTTTTCCCCATAACCCAAGCGATCCTTTGGAAATCAATCCTATCCACATCCTATAAAATCGAATCAGCATAAAACATCAATAGCAAATCCTGCAAGCCGACTCTCCATAAAAAACAATTATATATTGATAACGCCAAGCTTTTAAAACCAAACAATCATTCTGGATCAAAATCACAAATTTTATTCTTATCACTAAATTGATTAAAAAATAGGTTGGTCGACCGACCTATTTTTTGTTAAGGTAATTCTACTGCGACAATTCAGGAGAATAAGTGATGACTAAATTTATCGATCTATCCGTCAGCATTGAGAATGATGTCATGGCCGATCCCCCAGGTTTAGGACCAAAAATTAATTATCTGGATCATCAGACCATGGCTTCGCAGATGGCCAGTATCTTCCCGGGCATTACTCCTGATGATTTTCCAAATTCAGAAGGATGGGCTGTAGAGGAAATATCACTAACCACCCATGCCGGTACCCATATGGATGCCCCTTATCACTATGCCTCAACAATGAATCATGGCGAACCGGCCGCAACAATTGATCAAATTCCTCTGGATTGGTGTTTTCGCCCGGGAGTGAAACTCGATTTTCGGCATTTCCCTGATGGGCATGTCGTCACATCGGATGAAGTAGAGCAAGAATTAAAGCGAATTAACCACACGCTTCAACCGTTAGACATTGTTCTAGTAAACACCTGCGCAGGCGCAGCTTACGGAAGCGAATCGTTTGTATCTAAAGGATGTGGAATGGGCCGAGAAGCTACTTTATATCTGCTCGAAAGAGGTGTACGGATTACAGGCATCGATAGCTGGAGCTGGGACGTCCCATTCAAATATATGGCAGAACAATATCAAAAAGAAGGTGATGCCAGCGTTATCTGGCAAGGACACAGAGTCGGGATGGATATCGGTTATTGCCATATGGAAAAACTTCATAACCTGGAATCACTACCTTCCAGTGGATTTATGGTGGCCTGCTTCCCTGTGAAAATTCATGCGGCTTCAGCCGGCTGGACCAGAGCAGTAGCCATCGTCAAATAACTCATTTTTAACGGAGAGAAATATGTCAGAAGGTTCATTACGCGAAAAATTATGTGGTGTCTGGACACTGGAACGTTTTATCGATGTACGCGATGGCAACGAAGTTGTCCATACAATGGGCGAAGGTGCTACCGGCTATATCAGCTACAGCCCTGATGGCTGGGTTTCAGTTCAGATCATGAGCGCAGAACGTGAACAATTCAATAATGCCGATATCACCGGTGGCACAACCGAGCAACTGGCAAAGGCATCTACCAGCTATTTTGCCTATGCAGGAGAATATGTCACCAATGAAGCAGAACAAACGGTCACTCATCATCTTGATTTTTGTTTAATCCCAAACTGGGTCAACTCAGCCCAGCTCCGTCACGTCGAATTCAGTGAAAATGATATGCTTTTAACGCTTTCATCTGATCCCATGGTATTTGACGATGTCACTCATAATCCAGAACTGCGTTGGCGCCGACGCGTTAACGGTTAATAAGGAGATCACTATGTCATCAAATGAAGTGTATATAGTTGCAGCAAAAAGAACTCCAATTGGATCTTTGCTAGGTCAATTTCGCGATATTCCAGCGCCTACCTTAGGAGCCACAGCCATCAAAGCAGCTATCAATGAAAGTGGTGTTGATGTCAAAAAAATCGACGAAGTCATCATGGGATGCGTACTCACCGCAGGGGTTGGTCAGGCTCCTGCCCGCCAGGCTATGATGCAGGCAGACATTCCTCTGTCTACCGGGGCGACAACCGTCAATAAAGTCTGTGGCTCAGGAATGAAAGCTCTGATCTTAGCTCATGACACCATTGTAGCCGGCTCTGCAGAAATTGTTACTGCTGGAGGTATGGAATCAATGAGTAATGCGCCTCACTTATTAAAAGCGAGAAGCGGCATTCGCCTAGGTAATGCCACCACCTATGATCATCTGACCCGAGATGGAATCGATAATGCCGATGGCCGCTCTTTAGGCCTGTTTTCTGAAGATTGTGCCACTAAATATGGATTCACCCGGGCGCAACAAGACGAATATGCCATTGAATCTGTACGCCGTTCCCGACATGCACAGGAAACAGGGACATATAGTGGTGAAATAACAGCAGTCAGTGTAGAACAACATCATCAGACCATTAGCATTGATACTGATGAATTACCACAGCGAGCTGACATTACAAAAATTCCTCAACTGCCACCATCATTTAAACCCGATGGAACCATTACAGCAGCCAGCGCATCAGGTTTTAGTGACGGAGCGGCCGCTTTAATGCTGATGTCTAAAGAAACTCTGGAAAACACCGGAGCCAAGCCAATTGCCCGGATTATCGGCCATTCAACATTCTCACAAGAACCAGAATGGTTTACAACTGCCCCCACTGGTGCTATTCAAAAATTACTCGACAAAACAGGATGGACAATCTCATCAGTTGATCTATTTGAAATTAACGAAGCTCTGGCCGTAGTGCCTCTTTCATCGATGCACGACCTTGATATTCCAATGGACAAACTCAATGTAAATGGCGGAGCATGCTCTTTAGGACATCCAATCGGAGCATCAGGTGCACGAATAGTTGTCACATTAATTAATGCTCTGCGAACCCGGGGATTAAAACGAGGTATCGCATCTTTATGCATTGGCGGAGGCGAAGCTACAGCCATCGCAATTGAATATCTCGGATAAACTTAGGGCGTGTTGACGTTTAGCAGTTGAATTTTGTTTAAATAAAACGCATTTTGAGCACGACGCGGACTGTGAAACTTAGTCTCCTAAGGAAACAGGCCGCAACAAAGTTCAATACACTTTTAATGAACCCAAGAAGCAGCGTTTGTTGCAAAAACCATCGTAAAACGTCAACACACCCTAAACACAATTCGTCATTTTTTAATCAATCATCACATAACGAATTTCGGTTCAAACTCCCCTTATTTTATCAACCCATATTCAACAAATTTTTAAGAACCAATAGCAAAAGATATAAAACCCAATTAAAACCGGGCTTCATCCCTGTCAGAAAGGTTCTCTTATCCAAACCAGCAATTTTCTGGAAATGAGCTTTGTTGCGACCTATTCACTTAGAATGCTAAGCTTCACACTCAGCGCTGCACTCATAACGCATTTAATTTAAACAAATATCCAACCACCTAAATAAACAGATTTTAAGCTGATTTATATTGATGAAGGTAAACCGAATAATCTTATGAATTCCAATGAAAAATTCGCTTCTCATACACCGATGATGCGCCAATATCTCACCATCAAATCGGAACATCCGGAAATCCTGCTTTTCTACCGTATGGGCGATTTCTATGAATTGTTTTTTGATGATGCCAAAAGAGCAGCTGAATTACTGGATATTTCATTAACCAAACGAGGCCAGTCAGCAGGTCAACCTATTCCTATGGCAGGGGTCCCGTACCATGCTGTCGAAAATTATTTAGCACGACTGGTCAATAAGGGAGAATCAGTTGCCATTTGTGAACAAATTGGCGATCCAGCGACAGCAAAAGGACCTGTTGAAAGAAAAGTCATCCGCATCGTTACTCCGGGGACGGTCAGTGATGAAGCTCTGCTGGATGAAAGACAGGATAATCTGTTAGTCAGCATCTGTTATCAACAACACCAGTTCGGGCTTGCCTGGTTTGATATCAGCAGTGGGCGGTTTGTTATCCAACAATTTACCAACGAAGCCCAACTGACCACGGAACTTCAACGCCTTAATCCCGCAGAACTTCTATATCCAGAAACATTTACATATGAATATTTAATAGAGCAACGGCAAGGGTTACGCCGGCGCGGGGAATGGGAATTTGATATTGACACAGCGATCAAACTGCTCAACCAGCAATTTGGAACACAGCATCTGGATGGATTTGGTATCAGTCAATATCCCGTTGCTATCGCTGCAGCTGGTTGCCTGCTCAATTATGTTAAAGACACTCAACGGACAAAACTTCCCCATATTAGAACCATCACAGCAGAACAATCCCAACAATATGTACAGCTTGATGCGGCAACACGCAAAAATCTAGAGCTGACTCAAAATCTATCGGGAGGAGTCGAACACACATTAAGTTCTATTGTTGACCGGTGTGTAACAGCCATGGGCAGTCGATTGCTCAAACGCTGGCTTCATCAACCTATCACCGATCGTATAATTTTAAATAAACGCCAGCAGGCAATTCAACAATTACTTGATGATGAACTCTGTGATGCCCTTCAACCCATATTACGAAACATCGGCGATATTGAACGTGTCATTGCCAGGCTAGCGCTCAAAAGCGCCAGACCTCGTGATTTAGTGCGACTACGAAATGCTTTTTCACAACTTCCTCTGATCCAGCCAGTCTTGCTGCAGGCAGACGCTCCTAAACTGCAAACTCTGGCCAAAGAAATCAGTGAATTTCCTGACTTATTGAATTTATTAGAACGGGCTATCATTGAAAACCCACCTGTTTTAATTCGTGATGGCGGTGTCATTGCCCCCGGATATAATGAAGAATTAGACGAATGGCGAGCTTTAAGCAGTGGTGCGAGTGATTATCTTACTCAAATTGAACAGAGAGAGCGCGATCTGACTGGCATCAATACGCTGAAACTGGGTTTCAATAAAGTCCATGGTTACTATATCGAAGTCAGCCGGGCTCAGTCACATCAAGTTCCAAGTTACTATACCCGCCGACAAACACTAAAAAATATGGAGCGGTACATCATTCCTGAACTCAAGGAATACGAAGATAAAGTTCTCTCCAGTCAAGGAAAAGCACTGGCTATCGAAAAACGGCTTTATGATGAACTACTTGATGAATTACTACCAAGCATCGGAAAATTACAAAAAACCAGCGATGCACTGGCAGAACTGGATGTTTTAACCAACCTGGCTGAACGAGCTCAAACACTCAACTATTGCTGCCCGACGCTCGATGATAGCGAGCAAATCATCATCAAAGAAGGGCGGCATCCAGTGATAGAACAGGTCAGCAAGGACCCTTTCATTGCAAATCCGACACAGCTGACAGACAACCGCCGTCTGCTAATTATCACCGGGCCAAATATGGGTGGGAAATCAACATTTATGAGACAGACGGCACTTATTGTCCTGCTTGCTCATATCGGAAGTTTTATTCCTGCATCACAGGCTACTATTGGAAAAATCGATCGTATTTTTACCCGAATCGGTGCATCAGATGATTTGGCAAGTGGCCGGTCAACATTTATGGTGGAAATGACAGAAACTGCAAATATTCTTCATAATGCCACCCAACACAGCCTTGTATTAATGGATGAAATTGGCCGGGGAACCAGCACATATGACGGGCTCTCACTGGCATGGGCTTGTGCAGAAAAGCTAGCTGAAATAAGCGCTCTGACACTATTTGCAACTCACTATTTTGAACTGACTGAGTTGGCCGAACAATTAAAATATGGGGATAACATTCATCTGGATGCCATAGAACATCAGGATACCATTGCATTCATGCACCAAGTACAACCGGGCTCTGCCAGCAAAAGCTATGGTCTGCAGGTAGCCGCATTAGCGGGGATACCTAAAGATGTCATCACAATGGCTAAAGAGAAGTTGAACCGCCTGGAAAACCAACCTTCACCACACACTGTTGCCAGTCAGGAAGCAATAGAGCCACAGCAACGACCTCTGGCTCTGGACGAACCGATGCAGGCATTAATGGATCAACTTAAACAAACTGATCCAGATGAACTGACACCCAAAGCAGCTTTGGAGCTTATCTATACCTTGAGTCAAAAAGCCAAGCTCATCTGACCATCTAAAAGCGACGAAACCCCAACAGAACAGCGCATTTTGCGCTGTTCTATTTAAAAATCCACTACTACACCTTAAACAATGACTCAAGAGAAAGACCTTGCGCACTCAAAATATCACGTAAACGTCGCAACGCCTCGACCTGAATTTGACGAACCCGTTCACGGGTCAGGCCAATTTCATGCCCAACATCTTCTAACGTAGAGGCTTCATATCCGAGTAATCCAAAACGTCTGGCAAGAACTTCTCTTTGCTTCCCATTAAGCTCTTCAAGCCACCGGACGATGCTGGACTTCATATCATCATCCTGAGTACTATCTTCTGGTCCAAAGGTATTCTCATCGGCAATAATATCCAACAAGGCTTTATCATTTTCGCCGCCGATTGGCATATCAATAGAACCAATACGCTCATTAAGACGAAGCATTTTACTCACATCATCAACCGGCTTATCCAAACGCAGTGCAATCTCTTCAGCCGTCGGTTCATGATCTAATTCCTGAGCCAACTCTCGAGCTGTTCTTAGATAAACATTTAATTCTTTAACGATATGAATAGGTAATCGAATGGTACGGGTCTGATTCATAATGGCCCGTTCGATGGTTTGTCGAATCCACCAGGTCGCATACGTTGAAAAACGGAAGCCTCTTTCGGGATCAAACTTTTCAACAGCCCGAATCAACCCAAGATTACCCTCTTCGATCAGGTCAAGCAAAGCCAAACCACGGTTGTTATAACGTCTGGCAATTTTAACGACTAATCGGAGGTTACTTTCAATCATCCGCTGACGGGATGCTTCATCACCACGCAGGGCTCTACGTGCGAATAGTACTTCTTCTTCAGCAGAAAGTAGTGGAGAATAACCGATTTCGCCCAAATACATTTGGGTGGCATCAAGGCTTTTAGCCTGATCCATCGACATCAGTTCTTCATGGGGATCAAACTCAACAATAGTGCCATCAACGGCAGAATCCTTTGCTACATGACTATAATCACTAAAACAAGCAACTTTCACATCAACAGTACTTTTAGCTTGGCTCATAGGTAACCTCCCTGATAGCCCGGCTGCCAATACGCCGAGGGCAGCCAAGTTTAACGTTTCGGCAGAAACTTAAGTGGATCTACCGACTTACCTTTGTACCGAATCTCAAAGTGAAGACGGACACTTATCGTCCCTGTCTCACCCATATCGGCAATATGCTGTCCCGCTTTGACTGTTTGATGTTCTTTCACCAAAATACGACTATTATGTGCATACGCGCTCAAATAATCATCATTATGCTTAATAATTATGAGGTTACCGTAGCCACGCAGTGCATTCCCTGCGTAGACAACCCGACCAGCAGCTGCTGCATAGACTGGTTGATTACGATGACCGGCAATATCAATGCCTTTGTTGCCTGTTACTTCACTGGAAAAACCACTTATTAACCGACCTTTCGTTGGCCAAACCCAACGTCTGATTCGATTTGAAGTATTTCTCACCAGCTTTTTTCTGCTCGGCGAATTAACAACATAATCTTTTGTTTTACGACTTACAAGGTGCGATTCATGTTTTTTTCTATCTGAATCACGTTTTTTTATTCTAACCCGTTTAGATGAATGATGATGAGAAGTATTTCGTTTAACAGACCTCGTACTAGAATGCCATCGCAATCGGAGCTTTTGCCCAGCATAAATAAGATAAGGAGATCTAATGTGATTAATTCGGGCTAAAGTTTTAACTTCAACCCCGGTTCGCCAAGCAATAGAATAAAGTGTATCGCCACGTTTCACCCTATAGAAGGTGCCTTTGATAATGCCTTGATTATACTGATTATAGGAGCCAGCAGCCACAACCGGCACTGGACGGGGATCACTGCTGCAAGCGCTTAACAACAAAGTTAATACGACAGCGACAATAATCCACTTCATCCTCATCATCAAACTATTTCATTACCTTTTCTTATCTGAAAATCAATACGGCAATCACCACAATTCCAACAACGACCCAGCCTAAGATATCAATATAATGACGTAGTTTTTCTTCCATTCGTTTTCCTCCCCATTTCATCAAACCTGCCACGAGGAAAAAACGCATACCACGTCCAACTAAAGAAGCAAGAATAAATGGCCAGAAGACCATTTGCAAAAGTCCGGCACTAATTGTAAAAACTTTATAAGGAATAGGAGAAAAACCAGCAATAAAAATCACCCAAATTCCCCAATCAGAAAACCACCTTTCGACCAGCTGCATTTCATGATCATATCCAACCAAATGAATAGCAGGCTCTAATAGATCATAAAAATACCGTCCCAAGTAATAACCAAACACAGCACCAAAAACAGAAAAGAAAGTAGCTAATAACGCAAAACGCCAGGCTCTGTTGGGACGGGATAATGCCATGGGTGCCAGCATGACATCAACAGGTATAGGCCAGAAGATCGACTCGACAAAACTCATCAGTGATAAATAAATCGGTGCATTTTTCTTTTGTGACCAGCGCAATGCCCAATCATATAGTGCTGTAAAAATTTTCACGCAAGCTCACCACTGATTAAAGGAACAAAACGAACCGGTTCAAGTAAAGTCTGAACAATTTCTGCACCTTGTCGCTCTATACGATAAAGTGATTGCTGCTGATCCCCCAATGGAATCAACATGACACCACCATCATTTAGCTGCTCGATCAGATTCTCAGGAAGCTGAACGGCAGCCGCTGTCACAATAATAGCATCAAAAGGTGCTTTAGCTGACCATCCCAACCAGCCATCGCCATGCTTCGTTGATATATTATGAAGATCTAAATTTTTCAGTCTCCGTTTTGCCTGAAATTGCAACCCTTTGATACGTTCAACCGAATACACTTCATCAACTAACTGTGCTAAAACAGCCGTCTGATAGCCTGACCCCGTCCCGATCTCAAGAACCTTATGAACCGGCTGACGTAACAAACATTCGGTCATTTTTGCCACAATATAGGGCTGAGATAATGTCTGCCCTTGCCCTATTGGCAGTGATGAATTATCCCAGGCCTGATGGGCTAAAGCCTCATCCACAAAATAATGGCGAGGTAAATTGGCTATCGCGGCCAATACGCGTTCATCCATAATTCCCTGTTCCCGCAGCTGCTGACAAAGATGAAGGCTCTGCGGGGTTGTCCCCAACTGCATAACAATTAAATCTCCAACTGTTTAACCCAATCTGCCACCGGCTCCAACTGCTGGTGTGCGGTCATATCAACACTCAATGGTGTAACAGATACATATCCCTGCTCAATCGCCGAAAAATCAGTTCCGGGACCTGCATCAGCCAACTCTCCAGGAGGACCAATCCAATAAATAGCCTGCCCTCTCGGGTCCTCATCGATAATTACAGGCTCGGCATGATGCCGGTTTCCCAACCGAGTCACCCGAATTCCACGGATATCTTCATATGGACAATCAGGAACATTAACATTCAGGATTGTTCCATTTGCCAGACGCCGTACCATACTATGATTCACTAAATGCAAGGCTACTTTAGCAGCAGTTTGATAATGATTCGGAAATTGTCCAACCAATGAAACAGCAATCGCCGGAATTCCCATCATCCGTCCTTCCGTCGCCGCAGCAACAGTTCCCGAATAAAGTACATCATCGCCCAGATTTGCACCCCGATTAATACCGCTAACAACCAGCTCTGGTTGCTCACTCAACAATGCATTCACGGCCAAATGGACACAATCTGTCGGGGTTCCATTGACTGAAAGATAACCATTCTCTAATTTCTGAACTCGCAATGGCTGCTCAAGCGTCAATGAATTGCTTGCACCACTACAGTTTCGGTCCGGAGCAATCGTCGTGACGTGTGCCACCTGCGACAATTCCTGACTCAATGCTCTGATCCCCGGTGCATGTACACCATCATCATTGCTGACTAATATCTTCATGCATCCCCTTGATAGACTGATGAAAAACAAGCTAACTCTCGAATCACACTAGTCGCATAACTTCCAGCAGGTAAATAAAATGACAAATTCACTGAATCACCTTCAATTTGCCAGGATAATTCTTCTGGGACAACTAAAAGAGGACGGCGTTCCTGCTTAAGTCCAACACGCTCAAGCCCGATTAACCAGTGGCTATTTTCTTCTAATTGTTTCATTTCAAACTGATAAGCCTCATCCTCACTTGGTAACTTACCCGCCCCCACTAACGGGCCAGACAACCGGATATCCCGCTGAGCCAATCGCTGTCTCAATTCATCATCCACTTCATGTGCAATAAAATAAGAATGACTACCAGATAAGATCATGCAATCTCCTGATAATATCTGATGAGCCAGACCAGAGCGAATTCGGGCACTGACAAGCTGATTGAAAACGAAGCTTCTTGCAGCCGAAATATATAAACTTCGTTTATCCCGATTTTTGATTCTTTTCCCTGCAAACATCTGTTCAGCTTTTTGCAAATTACTGCCATCATGGCCAAATCGTTGAGGGCCGAAATAATTCGGAACACCTTTTTTAATAGAATCAATCCGATGCGTCAATGATTCAATATTGTTCACATGACGCAATTTCATTGTAAAATGATTTCCTGATAACGCTCCCCGGCGAAGCTTACGAAGATTTCGATGACACTGAAGCACTTTTAATGTTTCAGGTAACCGGGTTAAATCTGGCTGAGATGAAATCGGATATTGAATACTAAACCATTGCCGGGTTATGCCCTGGCGATCTTTAAGGCCTGCAAAACTTACTTGACGAGGAGAGACCTTCAGACAACGAGCTAACTGCTCCGCAGCCCACATGGTATTCTCACCTGTTTTCTCTAACTCAATCCACAGATGCTCCCCCTCACCACAAGGAGTAAAAGGCAATATTTCCGTCACTTGAAAATCAGCAAAGAACTGCTTGAAAAAACAAGTCACATCTGGCTCACCATATAAATAGGCTAAATCACTCATCAAGTGCCTCAATAAGAACAACACAATGACTGGCAATACCTTCTTTTCGACCTGTAAATCCAAGTTGCTCAGTTGTTGTTGCTTTGACATTTACGGCGTCTAACCCGCAGTTCAGGCATGTCTCAATCTGTTCACGCATCTGACTAATATAGGGGGCCATTTTAGGCGCCTGAGCAATAATCGTTAAATCTAGATTCACCAGCCGGTATCCATTTTTCTGAATACCCGAATAAACTTGTTTTAAAAGTTCACGACTATCGATCCCGGCATAAGCTGGATCATCATCAGGGAAATGATGCCCAATATCCCCCAAAGCAAGAGCACCTAATAAAGCATCGCACAAAGCATGCAGAGCAACATCGCCATCCGAATGCGCAATGAATCCTTGCTCATAAGGGATCTTAATTCCAGCTATTGTCAAAGGACCCTCTCCGCCGAAACGATGAACGTCATAACCATGACCGATTCGAATCATTGCTCACCTCTGTTTTTTGTTATAAAAAATTCAGCTACAGACAAATCTTCAAGATGTGTCACTTTTAAATTATGGCAACCACACTGAATAATCTGAACCGGATAACCTGCCCATTCCATAGCAGACGCTTCATCAGTCACATGAAGGCCAGATTCTAATGCCGCTATTAAATTTTGCCGCAAATCAAATGAAGGGAAACACTGAGGTGTTTGTGCGTGCCAAAGTTGCTCCCTATCTACCGTTTTTAAAATATGTCCTGATAAGTCACTGCGTTTCATGGTATCACGGACTGGACTTGCCAAAATAGCACCATGGCCCGACTCAGCCATCTTTAATAAAGATGTTAGATCACACCGGGTTAAACAAGGCCGGGCAGCATCATGCACTAACACCCAATCTTGTTCTGGAACTTGAGTCAACGCAGCTAAAACTGAATCAACCCTCTCTTTTCCCCCAAGAACAGTAACTACTTTGGGATGGCTAGCGATCGGCAACTGCGTGAACCAGTGATCGTCCGGATGGAGGGCTATTACAACCTGATGAATGAGCGATTCGTCTAAGAAAGGTTGGATACTGTGGCAGAGCATTGCCTGACCCAATAATGAAAGATACTGCTTAGGACAACCAGCGCCCATTCTTTGACCTATACCAGCCGCGGGGATGATTGCAGAAAAATTCAAATTATTCCTCATATGTTTGTTTATCTGGGATAAAACGATAAAAAGTTTCTCCCTTACGGATCATTCCTAATTCATTTCGGGCATGTTCTTCAATGGCAGCATTACCATCACGCAGATCACTAATCTCTGCCTTAAGAATCCGGTTACGTTGAACTAGTTTTTGATTTTGCAGTTGCTGCTGAGCGACTTCTTGTTGCACCTGAAAATAATCCGTCAATGAATTTTTCCCAAACCACAAATCATATTGCATTAGTATCATTAATGCAGCTAATACCAAGGTTAACAATCGCATGCCCCCTCCTTACTTCTTTCTCGATCATCCCATATTCGCCTGCAATTCGCCACTCCTCATCATTTATCTCAGTTTTAGATAAAAAATCTTTTCTAATCACTATTCATCTCGAGTTCAGTCATTAGCTACTGCGACTCAAAGCCATAACAGCAGCTTGAACTCAGATAGAATCAGTATCAAACGACTTCCAACTCAACATAAAATCAACAGCCCTCAATAAAAAACCCCCGACTTATCAATGATAAATCGAGGGGTAATCAATAAAAATCAGCAATAACCGCCTAAGCGATCATTTAATTACCGACCTTTAACTTCTTTTAAGCCATTGAAAGGTGCTTTAGAGCCAAGTTCTTCTTCGATACGGATCAACTGGTTGTATTTAGCAACACGGTCACTACGGCTCATAGAACCAGTTTTAATCTGACCTGCAGCGATACCAACAGCCAAATCAGCAATAGTTGAATCTTCTGTTTCACCACTACGATGAGAAATAACAGTAGTATAACCTGCGTCTTTTGCCATATTGATAGCAGACAGAGTTTCAGTTAATGAACCAATCTGGTTAAATTTAATCAGGATTGAGTTAACGATACCGTTTTCAATACCTCTTTTGAAGATTTTGGTGTTAGTTACGAACAAGTCATCACCAACCAACTGGATTTTGTCACCCAAAACTTTAGTCTGATATGCAAAACCATCCCAGTCTGATTCATCCAGGCCATCTTCAATAGAAACGATTGCAGGATATTCTTTAACCAAGTCTTCCAGATAATGAGAGAACTCTTCAGAAGTAAAAGATTTACCTTCACCTTTAAGTTCATATTTACCAGTTTCTTTGTTATAGAATTCAGAAGCAGCACAGTCCATAGCCAAAGTAACGTCTTTACCCAGTTCATAACCTGCAGCAGAAATGGCTTCTTTGATAACAGCCAATGCTTCAGCATTAGAAGATAGGTTAGGAGCAAAACCACCTTCGTCACCTACAGCAGTATTGAGGCCACGAGCTTTCAATACCTTAGCCAGGTTGTGGAATACTTCTGAACCGATACGCAGAGCTTCGCGAACAGTTTTAGCACCAACAGGCTGAATCATGAATTCTTGGATATCAACGTTGTTATCAGCATGTTCACCACCATTCAAAATGTTCATCATAGGTAGTGGCATTGAATACTGACCGTGAGTACCGTTCAGAATAGAGATATGTTCGTACAGAGGGATCCCTTTTGCAGCAGCAGCAGCTTTAGCATTTGCCAAAGAAACTGCAAGGATGGCATTCGCACCAAAGTTAGATTTGTTCTCAGTACCATCTAAGTCGATCATCAACTGGTCGATTGCTTTTTGATCTTCAGCATTTTTACCAATCAAAGCTTCAGCGATCGGACCATTTATCGCGCCAACAGCTTTTAAGACACCTTTACCCATGAAACGTGATTTATCACCATCACGTAATTCCAATGCTTCACGTGAACCGGTAGAAGCACCAGACGGAGCAGCAGCACGTCCGACAAAACCACCTTCTAAATGAACATCTGCTTCAACAGTTGGATTACCACGTGAATCAATAATTTCACGAGCAACGACTTTAACGATGTTAGCCATCTTGTACTTTCCTCTAGTTAATATATAACGAGTTTAAAATTTAATGTGCACTTTAGGAATGACGTTGTTTATTGTATTCCCCGGCGGCTGCAACAAAGCCCTCAAATAATGGATGACCATCTCGTGGAGTCGACGTAAACTCAGGATGAAACTGAGAGGCGATAAACCACGGGTGATCTGGATTCTCAATCACTTCAACTAATTTTTTATCAGCCGACATTCCGGTTACTTTCAAACCAGCAGCTTCAATTTTAGGTAGAATATTATTGTTCACCTCATAACGGTGACGATGACGCTCATAGATTGTCGCACTGCCATACAATTCACGAACTTTACTTCCTTCACTAAGATGGCACAGCTGAGCGCCCAAACGCATGGTTCCGCCTAAATCAGAACCTTCATCACGGACTTCAACATCACCCGATTCATCAATCCATTCGGTAATTAACCCCACAACCGGATATGGGGTTTTTGGATCAAACTCCGTCGAATGTGCTTCTTCAAGCCCTGCAACATTACGTGCAAATTCAATCAATGCAACCTGCATCCCTAGACAAATCCCTAAATATGGAATTTTATTCTCACGGGCATAACGAGCCGCAGCGATTTTTCCTTCGATCCCCCGGCTTCCAAAGCCACCAGGAACCAAAATCGCGTCCAAATCAGCCAGAATTTCACTGCCTTTAATCTCGACATCTTGTGAATCGATGTACTTAATTTTCACGCTTAACCGGTTTTTCAATCCACCATGTTTAAGCGCTTCATTAACTGATTTGTATGCATCAGGAAGTTCGACATATTTTCCGACCATCCCGATAACAATTTCTTTTGTCGGATTCGCTTCTTCATAAATTACCTGTTCCCATTCGCTTAAATCAGCTTCAGGGCAATTCAATCCAAAGCGTTTAGTTACCAACTCATCAAGCCCCTGAGACTTCAACAACGCCGGAATTTTATAAATACTATCGACATCACGTAATGTGATAACAGCCCGCTCAACCACATTGGTAAATAACGCAATTTTACTGCGCTCATTCGCAGGTATTGCATGCTCACTCCGGCAAATCAGAATATCCGGCTGAATTCCAATCGAACGTAACTCTTTTACTGAATGCTGAGTCGGCTTCGTTTTAACCTCACCTGAAGCGGCTAGGTAAGGGACTAAAGTCAAATGCATAAACATCGTATTTTCACGACCAAGCTCAGTAGCCAATTGACGAATCGCTTCAAGAAAAGGTTGAGACTCTATATCACCAACCGTGCCGCCAATTTCAACTAACGCGACATCAACACCTTCACCACCAGCAATAACGCGCTCTTTGATGGCATTGGTGATATGAGGAATCACCTGAATCGTTGCGCCAAGATAATCGCCACGGCGTTCTTTTCTTAATACATCAGCATAAATCCGGCCCGTCGTAAAATTATTCCGACGAGACATTTTGGTCCGAATAAAACGCTCGTAGTGCCCCAGATCCAAATCAGTCTCTGCCCCATCTTCTGTGACAAAAACCTCACCATGTTGAATCGGGCTCATCGTTCCAGGATCCACATTGATATAAGGATCCAGTTTCATGATAGTGACTTTTAAACCACGGGCTTCAAGAATCGCAGCCAATGATGCAGCAGCAATACCTTTCCCAAGCGAGGACACAACGCCCCCGGTAACAAATATATATTTAGTAGTCATGCCGAACCTGAATAAAAGGATAAAACGGTGAATTAATGAATTTCAAAAGATGGGTTAATAGTATAACAGCCACCTTACCTCTCCACAATTCAAACTGTCTCATCCACTGAAATTTCGTCTCTAACGCGTATCAGTATAGAAAAGAACACCGACTTCACTACATGGGATCAATCTAACAAAGCAATCCTATTCTCATCTTGTTATAAATCAATTTTTGTAATTTTCTTTCAAATTTCGCTGCAACTCTTTCATTTTGTTGTGATGAAAACGATTCAATTTTATAGATATTCATCACATTTTACAAAAAAAATACCCAATCAGTCATGCAAAAATGAATATGTTCTACAAAACAACATAAATAAATTACATGTATATCAACCAATTAGAACAAAAAATACAAAATGTTGTTATAAATTATGTTATTTGATTGTTACAAAAATACCCACTACAGTTAAACAATATTTTTTAACTATCTGGTGAATAAGAATAATGATCAGTAAAATCAATACACTAGGTGGATATTTCCATGAATACCAAAAAAGTATCTCTGATCCTGAAAACTTTTGGACACAACAGGCAGAAATGTTCTTTTGGCGTCAACGCTGGAAGAATACGGTTACATGGAACTTTAAAGTGCCATATATCCGTTGGTTTGAAGATGCAAAATTAAACATTACTGAAAATATATTTGAGAAAAACCTCTACACACATGGCTCACAAGAAGCCATTTTTTGGGAGCCCAATGACCCCAATGAACCCAATCGGGTCCTTACTTATCAGGAACTTTTTGAAAAAGTAAATCAATTTGCCAACAGCCTGAAACAACTCGGTGTTAATAAAGGAGATACCGTCACGCTCTATATGCCAATGGTTCCCGAACTAATCATTGGCGTCTTAGCTTGTGCCCGAATTGGAGCGATTCACTCGGTTGTTTTTGCCGGATTCTCTGCTCAGTCATTAGCAGATCGCATCAATGACGCGCAATCAAAAATATTACTGACAGCAGATGGTAGCTATCGCGCTAACAAAACAATTTCATTAAAAAACATTGTCGACGAAGCCTTATCGCAGACAGAATGCATTGAAAAAGTGATTGTCTATCCACGGTTAAATCAACCCGTTGAGATGGTTCCAGAACGCGATATCTGGTGGAATGAATGCATCAATAATCACAATTATGATTGCCCGGCTGAAATTATCGACAGTGAGGATCCATTATTTATTATTTATACATCAGGTTCTACTGGCCAACCTAAGGGGATTGTTCACTCCAGTGGCGGCTATATGGTTTACAGTGCCTATACTTTTAAAAATGTATTTCAATACAATTCTGGAGATGTCTATTTTTGTACTGCGGATGTCGGGTGGATTACCGGGCACTCATATCTGATCTACGGTCCTTTATTAAATGGCGCTAAAATTGTCATGTTTGAAGGGGTTCCTAACTGGCCGGATGCCGGTCGTATGTGGGATATCATCGATAAATATCAGGTCAGCCAGTTTTATACTGCCCCAACGGCCATTCGCTCATTGTTGTCAATGGGTAATGAATATCTGGAAAATAAAAATTTAAATTCGCTGAAAGTAATTGGCACCGTTGGCGAACCCATCAACGAAGATGCCTGGCATTGGGTCCATGATCATGTAGGCCAGAACCGGTGCCCGGTAGTTGACACCTGGTGGCAGACAGAAACCGGGGGAATGATGATTGCACCACTTGCCGGTATCACACCTACAAAACCATCGTTTGCAACTCTTCCATTACCGGGAATACAGCCAGCAATCGTTGACAACGAAGGTCATGAACTAGGGGGAAACTCAGTTGAAGGAAACCTCTGTATTCGATTCCCTTGGCCCGGCATAGCCCGAACCATATGGAAAGATCACGAACGCTTCAAGCAAGTCTATTTTAGTAGTTTCAGCAATTACTACTTTTCTGGTGATGGAGCCAGACGCGATGAAGATGGTTATTACCGGATTCTTGGTCGGGTTGATGATGTCATTAATGTATCGGGCCACCGATTAGGTACAGCCGAAATAGAGAATGCGATAAACGAACATCCTCTGATCAACGAATCCGCGGTAGTTGGATACCCTCACCTCATCAAAGGACAAGGTATTTATGCATTTGTGGTTTGTCCTGAAACCTCTACCGGTGGTGAAGAAGGCGTAAAACTCAGCATAAAACAAGGATTAACTAAACGCATTGGTCCAATCGCCAAACCCGACCTGATCCAGATCGTTCCTGGGTTACCAAAAACCCGCAGTGGTAAAATAATGAGGCGAATTTTACGTAAAATAGCCCAGGGAGATGCATCAAATCTGGGGGATATAACCACGCTGTTGGATGAACAAATCATTGACACCATTATTGATGGGGCATTAGTCGAAGTAAAAAAATAACGGGTTCATAGATAGTAACATGTATTGACACCGCCAGTTCACTGGCGGTTTTTTTTATCATCTCAGAACTGAATAAAATGGCGTTAACTTCAATTTACAATAACATCATCAAAATTCTTTTCTGATATTCGACTTCTCACCTTAAGCCGTCATCGTACGTAAATTAGATGCCAAAATCAGATTTAATCTCTATCAAAAAACGTTTTATCCCAATTTTTTACTTTTTTCTTGCTCTTTAACGTTCTGCCATAACACTTCTAATTCTTCTAATGTATGATCTTTCAATAGCTTACCAGCTGATTTTGCCTGCCCTTCTACCTGCCGGAAACGCCGCTCAAATTTTTCATTCGCCTGACGCAATAATGCTTCACTATCAAATTTATTCTTACGCGCGAAATTAACACAGGCAAACATCAGATCACCAATCTCTTCAGCCAAAGCTTCACGGTTATCCTGAAGTACCTCTTCACGAACTTCTTCTAATTCCTCAGCAACTTTTGCTAACGCAGGTTCAGGATCATTCCAGTCAAACCCAACATTCGCACAACGTTTTTGTAATTTCTGGGCACGACTTAATGCAGGCAAAGCCAGTGGCACATCGTCTAACACACTCTCAGCAGCTTTACTGGCACGCTCTTTCGCTTTAGTCGCTTCCCAGTTGGCATTTACCTGTGATTCATTATCAAAATGTTGCTGACCAAACACATGCGGATGACGACGAATTAACTTTTCGCAAATCCCACTGACAATACCTGGAAAATCAAATAATTGCTGTTCCTGACCTAATTGGGCATAAAAGACAACCTGAAAAAGTAAATCACCTAACTCCAATCGAAGATCATCATAATCCTGAATTCGAATCGCTTCAGCAACTTCATAAACTTCCTCTATAGCACAAGGTACAACTGATTCAAAATTCTGTTTGCGATCCCATGGGCAACCCGTTTTGGGGTCCCGCAACTGCTTCATAATGGTCAATAACGTTTCTATTGTATAAGGAGGTTCTATCTCAGACATACCGAACTCCTGTTCCTTAATTTATCTGCCACTTCAATCATAAAGTGATAAAAGGAGACTACTCGATTAAACAACCGTCTAAATCACCGAGCCTTGTAGATAGATATCTTACCTCAACTTCGAGTTCGTCAACAAAAAAGGATTCAAGACTGTTTTATCGTGAACCCCATCACCAATGAAATTAGATTCTATTTTTATTAAAAAAGATTTCCTTATTTTTATATAAAAATAATTATATTATCAATATAATTACATTAGTTTTACTATCATCAATAGTATTCCATTATTTTTCAACACATTAAGAAATAATCATGAGTCGTAAACAACTCTCACCTAAATCAGATAAAACGCCAATAAATTCTTCTTGTGCAGATCCCAGTAAAAGATCCATGCTTAAATCCACTTTATTTGGCCTATCAACCGTCGCGTTGACCAGTATGATTCCTGGTCAATCTGCATTGACTAAATCTCATTCTTCAGAAAAACCTCATCACCCAAACGATCCCAAACGAACAGACCTCCCAAACCAAACTGGTGAACATAGTCACTGGGATGAAAAGTTGTATAAAGATATTCTTAGCCGCATTAATGCCCCTGTATTTCCAAATCGTCACTTTAAAATCCTTAATTTTGGCGCACAAGCAGGCCATGACTGTACTAAGGCAATTCATGAAGCAATGCATCAGTGTCATAAGGCTGGTGGTGGACATGTTATTATCCCAGCAGGAACATTTTATTGTTCAGCCATTCATCTCAAAAGTAACATCGATCTCCACATAGAAAAAAACGCTATTCTGAAGTTCTCAACCAACCCGAGAGGCTACCCTTCAGTACTCACTCGTTTTGAAGGCACTGAGTGTATGAACTATTCACCCCTCATCTATGCACATGGTCAAAAAAATGGGGCTGTCACGGGTCAAGGAACAGTAGACGGGCAAGCCGCTTTATCAAATTGGTGGGCCTGGAAAGACAAATCGAAACCCAAACCATATAAACAATCGGCTGATAGTAAAAAACTGATTGAAATGAGCAACAATGACATGCCTGTCAAAGAACGTGTCTTTGGGGACGGTCATTTCCTACGTCCATGCTTTATTGAACCCCATTGTTGTGAAAATGTCCTTGTTGAAGGGATTACTATTAAAAACTCACCCATGTGGGAAGTCCATCCGACTCTCTGTAAAAACGTCACTGTACGTAATGTGACTATTCAGTCACATGGTCCAAATAATGATGGCTGTAACCCTGAATGCTGTACTGATGTACTTATTGAAGATTGTAAATTCAATACAGGAGATGATTGCATTGCAATTAAATCAGGTAAAAACAAAGATAGCCGCAGAGTTCATATCCCTTCACAAAATATTATCATTCGCAAATGCCATATACTCGATGGACATGGCGGTGTCGTCATGGGCAGTGAATGCTCCGGACATATCTACAACGTATTTGTAAAAAACTGTGAAATGAGCAGCCCAAAACTGCAACGCGCCTTACACTTTAAAGATAATGCGGTCCGGGGAGGACATATTGAAAATGTCTACATGCGCAAGAAGCATTTTTAACCATTGACTTACTTTACGCAGAGGGACCAAATGGCAAGTTTATGCCCATCATCCGCAATATCAATATCAGCGGAATCCAATGTGATAACAGCCCCCGAGTGATGTTTATCGTAGCCTTTGATGACGCTATTCTTGATCAAATTCATTTCAAAGATAGTCACTTCGAAAATACCGAATATAGCAATATCATCAATGTTTCTGGTGAAATAACCATGAGGAATATGAAAGTCATTCCGAAAGGTCGCGTTGCATCTATGGCTCATATCTAACAGCACAAAATCCACCAGCCTATTCATGATATGAATTGGCTGGTCAACCAGTAATTCTGTATGTACCCAAACCATATGCGCTCAACACGCTCAAACAAATTGATATAATTTACAAATCATGTTTCTCAACCCAGTTTTTTAATTCTTCTAAAAACTCCAGAGCAGTACAACCAAATGGTGTAATTTCATAACAAACAGCAATAGGCCGGGTGTTTAAGACAGTTCTCTTGACTAACTTTTGCTGTTCCAATTCTTTGAGTCTTTGGTCAATCATTTTTTACTGGCACCACTTATCATACGGGCCAGTTCGTTGAATCGGACAGGGCCATCTTTAAGGTGCCATAAAATGGTACCTTTCCACTTACTCCCCAGGATTCTCATATCTCTTTCAATAGCACAAGGCGATATACAACTATTGGTTTCTACATGTTTATCGATAGATTCTGTTTCCATATGTTCACGCTACATTCAAGGTTACTAAAAGTACACTAGTTGACTTTGGTCACTTAAAAATACAAAAAATAATCTCAAAATTTCAAATTAACACTCAATCCTGATTATTAGAGGCATTTATGACACATGAGATTATTGCTGACCTGAAGCACCGATATATGACAAAAAAATATGACAGTACAAAGGCCATCAGCCCTCAAGCACTTGCCGTTTTTCTTGAGGCGCTCCGGTTATTGACCTCTTCTATAAATTCGCAACCCTGGAAATTTATTGTTTTGGAGTCCGATGAATCAAAACAACGCTTCTTTAACTCATTTGAAGATCACTTTTTGTTTAATCAAGTTCATGCAAAAACAGCATCTCACATCATCTTATTTGCCAATAAAATTATATATACCGAACAGGACTACGAGGCAGTCATTGAAAAAAGCATTGCAGATCAACATTTATCTGCTGAAAAAAATCGAATGCTTTTGCAGCATTTAATTTTTTAAAAATGAATGGGAACGCAAATGGAGAACATAAAGAGTGGACCAGAGCACAAATCTATATTGCTCTAAGTAATGTATTACATACTCTGGCACGACAAAATATCGACTCAACAACAATGGAAGGAATCGATTCAGAGCTGATTAAACAACAATTCAATCAAGAATTAGATGGATATGAATGCCGTGTTGCTCTGGCCATTAGCTACCATCATGAAGATGATCGAAATACAAAGACACCCAAATCACGTTTAGCTTTTGAAGATGTCATCAAGATTATTTAATTCATTGAAAAAAGCTGAATAACCTCAACTCGAGATAAGAAGTTACAATGAATAACGA
Organism: Candidatus Celerinatantimonas neptuna; assembly: GCA_911810475.1. Taxonomy (NCBI): domain Bacteria; kingdom Pseudomonadati; phylum Pseudomonadota; class Gammaproteobacteria; family Celerinatantimonadaceae; genus Celerinatantimonas; species Candidatus Celerinatantimonas neptuna. The sequence continues at coordinate 2,683,361 of OU461276.1, read as the reverse complement.
TTGATTCATGATGGGTCAGTCTTGTCTTGTTTTCTTATCCCGAGTTGAGGTTAAATCGTAAAAAGAGCAACCCGCTCTTTTTACGATTTATCCAGAAAACTCCAATAAACCATCATTAATATCATTTCTGACGATGAGCGTTGATAATGCCAGGTAGCTGACCGATCTTCGACAAGATACGAGAAACCGTCGCAATATTATAAACTTCGACTTCAATATCCATCGTTGCAGTCTGTTCTTTTACATCAGAGCGGGTATTCATACCCAGAACATTCACTCTATCATTCGCAAGTACGGTGGTGATATCGCGTAATAAACCACTTCGATCATTGGCTATCACACGAATGGTTAGTGAATATCCACCAGAGTAGTTCTCTCCCCAAACTGCATCAATGACTCTTTCAGGGGAGCGACTTTGTAACTCAACAAGTTGAACACAGTCAGAGCGATGAATACTAATACCTCGTCCCTGAGTAATAAAGCCTTTAATAGAATCACCAGGGATAGGCTGACAACAACGTGCAATATGCGTCATTAAATTACCAACACCTTCAACGACGATATGATCTTTAGCCTGACCTTTCTTATGGGATTTTGCAGCATGAGCACTACTTTTTTCCAATTGCTCCAGCGCCTGACGGTCTTCTTCTTCAGCAGACGGCTGGTTTAATTTATTCTGTAAATAGTTCAGCAACTGATTGATACGAATATCGCCAGCCCCGACAGCTGCCATCAGATCATCTTGCGTTTGCACGTTAAAACGTTCGAGACACTGGTCAGTATCAGACATTTTAAATCCATGCCGAATCAATTCAGTATCAAGGATTTCCTTGCCGGCAAAGATATTCTTCTCCCGATCCTGTTTCTTAAACCAGGTTGAAATTTTATTACGGGCTCTTGATGAACGGACATAGCCTAAATTAGGATTAAGCCAGTCCCGACTCGGATTGGGCTCTTTTTGAGTAATAATCTCAACTTGTTCACCAGTTTGCAGTTGATAGGTAAACGGCACGATACGACCACCAATCTTCGCCCCGATACAGCGGTGGCCGACCAGACTATGAACGTAGTAAGCGAAATCAAGCGGCGTTGAGCCTGAGGGTAAATCAACTACTTCTCCTTTAGGCGTAAATACGTAAACCCGGTCATCAAACACCTGAGAACGAAGCTCATCCAAAAGTGCTCCATTCTCTGCCATATCTTCCTGCCATTTCAGCAATTTGCGCAACCAGGCAATTTTATCTTCATAATGGCCTTTACTGCTGCCAGAATTGTTCCCTTCTTTGTATTTCCAGTGCGCAGCAACTCCTAATTCTGCATCCTGGTGCATTTGCTTCGTTCTGATCTGTATTTCGACTGTCTTTCCGACAGGGCCAATCACAACCGTATGAATCGATTGATATCCGTTAGGTTTGGGATTGGCAACATAGTCATCAAATTCACTAGGCAGGTGATGCCAAAGCGTATGGACCACCCCTAACGCACCATAACAGTCCTGTAATCGCTCGGCGATGATTCGCACGGCCCGCACATCAAATAATTCATCAAAGGCGAGATTTTTCTTCTGCATTTTGCGCCAGATACTGTAAATATGCTTAGGCCGTCCATAAACCTCTGCACGAATATCTGACTTTTGCATTTCCTTAGATAACGTCTCGACAAAATCAGCAATGTATTTTTCACGATCTAGACGCTTTTCATCAAGTTGCCTGGCTATCTGCTTATAGGTTTGGGGATGCTGATAACGGAACATTAAGTCTTCAAGTTCCCACTTCAGTTGGCCGATTCCCAGACGATTTGCTAAAGGCGCATAAATATCCTGGCTTTCTCTGGCCGCAACAACGCGAACATCTTCGGGCTCATTCTTAACACTCCGGAGATTACAAATTCTCTCGGCAATTTTAATAACAATAGCCCGAACATCTCCCACCATGGCCAACAACATGCGCCGGATGTTATCCACCTGAGAGGGAGATATATCGTCATCACTACTATGCAGATCATGAATCGCGTCCATCTGCGCAACTTTATTTTGCAGTTCTATAACTTCATCACGAAACAACCCGCTCAAATCGTCCTGCAATAACAGTTGGGACTGAGCAAAAGGGAATAACAAAGCCGCTTCTAATGTCGTTCTATCCATATTCAGCGTGATGAGGATCTCCACCATCTCTTTGCCTTTATTCAGGCAACGCTGAATCGCATCTTTATCGGATTCAAGACGACGTAATAATTCGCAATCTTCTAATAAAGCACCTTGATCACTTTCACTTATATTCAGAGCAGCAGTCCACTCTCTTTCATTGGTCAAAAGCTGTTTATTCAGATGCGTTTCACGAATAGAAACCATGCCTTACCCTTTAATGTTGTGATTCGGATGTCAGTAAGACTGCTGTTTCGATATGACTCGTTTGACTAAACATATCGATGAGAGCCCAACATTTCAATCGATAGCCCGCTTCTTTTAGAACTGCGATATCCCGTGCCATCGTCGCAGGATCACATGCAATATAGACTACGCGCTTCACCTGAAGTTTCGCAATTAGTTCTATTGCTATTTTTGCACCGGCCCGGGCAGGATCCAATAAAACTTTATCAATACCATTAAGCCTTCCTGCAAGAGTTTCTGGATCACTCAAATCACCACTGAATGCTTCAATATTTGTCAGATGATTAGTCTTAGCATTGGCTCTTAACTGCTCAACCATTCTCAAGACCCCTTCAACTGCAACAACACTCTGGCATTGTTTGGCAATCGGCAATGTAAAATTTCCAACGCCGCAAAACAGATCGGCAACCAAATCTTGCTCCGACAAATCTAGCCACTTAATGGCCAAATCAACCAATTGCTGATTCATCAATGAATTAACCTGAATAAAGTCACCAGGCGAAAAATATAAAGTTAATCCATCTATTTCATAATAACAACCCAAGCCACAGAGCCATTGGACATCCATCCCTGTCACTGCAAAATGCACATGATAGGTTTCAGCAAAATCACAACACAATTGCTCCAACTTCGGACTGAGGTTTTTTGTTAGTCGTAAATTAACCACAGGACGAGGCAGGCAATCAATTAATTCAATATGCCCAACCCCCGCATTTTTTGGAAAAGATTGAATAAGTTGTTGCAGTGGCTGTAACAAAAAATCCAGTGATTCAGTCAGTACAAGACAATGATTGATAGAAACGACTTGTTTTCCCTGAGCTGCACGGAATCCCAGCTTCCACCCCATCTTTTTATCAAACCATGTCGATAACCGGGTGATCCGGCGATAACGCCAGGGCTGTCCTTGTATTAACAGGGGTTCAGGTAAATCCACAAATCCACTTAATTGAGTGATCAACTGAGCAATCTGAGGTGTTTTTAATGCCAATTGATCCGATGCATCTAAAATTTGAGCCTGACATCCGCCACACTGTTTATAATAACGGCAAGCTGGAGCTATTCTCAGCGGATGGGATGAAAGTCGCTTAACCAACTTTCCATGATAGCCTGATTGAGGCTTGAAGATAACCCGCTCTTCAGGCAATGTATCTGCCACAAAAAATGTTCGTTGGTGATGACGGATAATGCCATTGAGTTGATGATCAACACCTTCTACAGAACCTTCCATCGAAGGTAGCGAATTCTTTGAAACCGGTTTTGCCTTATAAAACTGAACCATATTTTCTCTGGGATCTGTTAATCTTTGTTGTAACTGATTATTTGTAATTCTATTAAACGTTTTAGCATTCTATTCTAACTCAGTCAGCCACAATAAAGCGCGTTATGTTTTCTATGAAACAACTATCAATTGAAAAACACCATCAAACATCAACATGTACATTCAGCAGTCAATACCAATTCCCGGGCGGTTGTGTCATCATAACCCGGTAAACGATTCGAGCATTTCCCCACAAGACTAGACTATGACCAAATACGGATTACGCGCACGCGTATACACTTTAACGATTCTACCGACACTATTAATTGGCATATTACTGGCTAGTTATTTTACGATGAATCGTAATCATCAGTTGGAACAATTTGCCATCCAACAGGGCGTTGATGTTATTGAACCTCTTGCCATTGCCAGTGAATTCGGACTTTCCCGGCATAGCCGGGAACGGGTCAAGGCAGTCATCACCTTAAGTCACCACAAACATTCACCCCAAATTCATAGCATTGCGGTATTTGATGAGAACAATCAACTATTTGTTACGAATAATTATCATAGTACGCTGGAACACTTACAAGTACCTAAAAATAAAGGGCTTCCGACACAAACAGAAGTCATTAACCACACCCATTATTTAATTATTCGAGCCCCGATTTGGGATGATGGTGAAGATAGTTTCGCCAACTATACAACGGGACGTCCCAAATTACTGGGTTATATTGCACTCCGGCTTGATAAAGAACACGCCATTCTTTTGCAATTCAGAGATACAACCATCGCCGTTTTTATTGTTCTCTTTGGGCTACTATTAAGCGTTTTATTTTCCTACCAACTGGTTCGAAATGTCACAGTCCCTGTCGGCAAAATGGTGAGAGTTGTTGACCGAATCCGTCAGGGACGACTCGATACCCGAGTCACATCAGAAGAATTTCCCGGTGAGCTTGAAATGCTCAAAAACGGGATTAATGCAATGGCTAAATCATTAGCTGATTACCATGAAGAAATGCATCAAAGCATCGATCAAGCTACCAGTGATCTCAGAGAAACGCTTGAACAGATTGAGATTCAAAATATCGAGTTAGATTTAGCTAAACGTGAAGCACAGCAAGCGGCCCGGGTCAAATCTGAATTTCTGGCAAATATGAGCCATGAATTACGTACGCCATTAAACGGTGTCCTCGGTTTTGCCAGACAATTGCAAAAAACGCCACTGAATAAAGAACAACGAGATTTCTTACAAACCATTGAAAACTCCGCAACCAACCTCCTGTCAATTATCAATGATATTCTTGATTTCTCGAAATTAGAAGCAGGCCAGCTTCGCTTAGAAAGGCTTGCTTTCCACCTGTTAGACACAACAGAAGAAGTTATCTCACTATTAGCTCATACCGCTCGCGATAAACACTTAGAACTCGTGTTAGATCTTGATCCTACCTTGCCTGAAGGCATTTATGGTGACCCACTGCGCTATCAGCAAGTACTGACTAACCTAATTGGAAATGCTCTAAAATTCACCAATTACGGATCTGTACATATCCAATTAAAACGTGAACCTAACTCAAAACCCGGTCAGTTAATTCTTTTTGTCAGTATTACCGATACAGGAATAGGTATTCCGAAAGAACAGCAACAATTACTGTTCCAAGCATTTCGTCAGGCCGATGCCAGTATCAGTCGACAATATGGAGGGACAGGCTTAGGGCTGGTCATTACCCGTAAACTGATTCAACAAATGGGAGGTGATATCTCACTGGAATCATCACCCGATGAAGGCGCTAAATTTGCATTTACAATCACATGTGATATTGCTGATATTGCATTAGGTGATCCTCTGCCATTCGAGCCACTGAGTCATACAAAACTATATCTTTATGAGCCAATGGCAAAAACCCGACAAAGTCTTGAGAACATTTGCCGACGCTGGCCTATAAAACTCATTAGCTTTGATTCCTATAACGCACTACAAGACTCTTTGAAAGAAAATCCAGATGGCGAGTTTAGTATTTTACTTGGGAAATCAATCGAACAACCTTTTAAACATTTCAAACAGCGAATTAGCGAGTTATCTGCATACACTGATAACCTTATTGCCGCTATGTTTGAGCAAGATCAGCAACAGATATCATCACTGTTACAGTCTGGAGCAACCCATTACATTAGCAAACCTATCCAACACCGGAAATTAGCGGATCAATTAGCCGATCACACGCAGCAGGATAATCCCCATATCACACCAGATAATAACCAACCCGATTGCCATCGTCTCAATGTTTTAGCCGTCGACGATAACCCGGCCAACCTGAAATTGATCAAGACTATTTTAAGTGACTTAGTTACCGGAGTGGATGTTTGTGCCAGTGGTCAAGAAGCACTCAATAACCTCAAGCAAAATGAATATGATATCATTTTTATGGACATCCAGATGCCAGGGATGGATGGCATAACAACCAGCTCAAAAATCAGGCATCAATACCCAGAAGTCAAAGCCCCTATTGTTGCTGTTACAGCCCACGCCAGTACAGCAGATAAAGAAAGACTTTTAGAAGAAGGTTTAGATGATTATCTATCTAAGCCGATTGCAGAAGAAGCCTTAATTCGGGTCATTCATAAATTTTGTCCGAATGCCCAAACGACTGATCGGGAAAACTGTTCCAAAGGCAGATATCAGCAATCTCTGCCAGTTACCGAAGAGCCAAAAAATACACTATATAACTGGGCACTTGCATTACAAAGAGCTGGTAATCGCCAACCTCTCGCACAAGAGATGTTCACTATGCTCAAACAATCTGTCCCTGAATTGCAAAATCAGATCAATCAGGCATTAGATGCACATCTTAATGAAGAAGAATTACGGGCATCTATCCATAAATTCCACGGGGGGTGTAGTTATACGGGTGCCGAACACTTACAACAGCTCGCCCACCTGATTGAACAGTCTCTGACTCAGGGCATTGCCATAACTGAAATAGAACCAGAACTTCTTGAATTACTCGATGAAACAAAGCAATTACTGGAAACAGAGCTCACTCCCCCATGGGAAAAGGCCTGACCCCCGATAAAAGAGCAGAAATCAGCAGAAATCATATTACGGATTATCATTTTTTTCTTCTAAAAACTTCCCTTGTAACACCTGACCTCTGTTCCGTATACAAAACCAGTTATAAAATGGATAACCGACAACACCGAAAAGCGCCATAATCACCGCATTCGAAAACGGAGAAATTACAGCAGATAAAACGGCTTGAGCCATTCCAATTGAGCCTCCTAAAAGGGCCCATATAATAGTAGCCACGCCGACGATGACACCAATGCCAAAGCCAATCAAAGCCATTAATCTAACTAAGCTGATAAGGTTTAACTGAACCCTATATTGAGATATCACAAAATTCTCCGCATTACTGAATATTTAACACGTTGTTTTCTCACAAACGACCATCGCAAGCGCATAATCCCGTTCATCACTGAGAGAAACAAGCCAATGATTCGCCCCCAATCGACCTGCAATTTCAAGCGCTTTACCTGTCAAAATTAACTTAGGTTTACCCAGATCATCATGATCAATTTTAAAATCCTGAAAAGTGACACCCTGAGCAATACCTGTCCCCAATGCCTTTGCTGCAGCTTCTTTGGCTGCAAAACGCTTTGCTAAAAATCGAACTGGCTGATTCGACTCATTCCATTGTGCCCACTCTTGCTGACAAAGAATCCGACGAGCCAAGCGCTCGGTTTGCTTCAATGCCAAACGGTCAATTTGCACAATATCAGTTCCTATACCCAGTATAGGCATTCGTCTAACTCCGCGCCTGCAACATCAGAGATTTCATATCACGAACAGCCTGAGATAATCCGACCATGACAGCCCTTGCGATAATGGCATGACCAATATTCAGTTCATAAATCTCAGGAAGTGCCGCAATAGCTTTTACATTATGATAATGCAAACCATGCCCTGCATTAACCTTAAGCCCCAAATCACTTGCTAAACTTGCCCCTGCAGAAATTTTCTTCAATTCAGATTGTTGAGAAGAATCATCTTCCGCATCAGCATAATGACCGGTATGCAGTTCCACAAATCGGGCACCACAAGCATGAGATGCTTCAATCTGTTCACGGTCAGCATCAATAAATAAAGACACTTTAATACCAGTATCTTGCAGTCGTTCAACTGCTGCTGTAATTTTTGACTGAGCACCGATGACATCTAAACCACCTTCAGTTGTCAGTTCCTGACGATTTTCAGGAACAAGGCAAACAAAATCTGGATGACGCTGACAGGCAATTTCCACCATTTCATCTGTCACAGCCATTTCCAGATTCAATCGTGTCTGAACTGTCTGGCTAATCAGTGTTAAATCACGATCCTGAATATGACGTCGGTCTTCTCTCAAATGAATTGTAATTCCATCCGCTCCTGCAGATTCGGCTAACGCAGCAGCATAAACAGGATCAGGATAACGGGTCCCACGCGCTTGACGTAGTGTTGCAATATGATCAATATTTACGCCTAAAAAAATATCGTCCACGATTTAATCCTCTCGTTGAATAGCCCGATGGCGAACCAGCAATTCACGACTATGCAAAACTCGCCCGGCAAGTAACTCATCCAATTGTTCCCGACATAATTTTTTAGCACATTTCAGCTGCTTTGTATCACACCGGTCAAAATGACTTAGTGACTGTAACATAGCTCCTACATACCCTTGCCCCTGAACATCTGTAACGACAAATCCTTGCCCGGGAACAAATATATATCGAAGATCGGGATGAATATCTGTCGATGTTGGTAAGCCATAACCTAGCTGGGATAATAACGTCAATTCAAATTGACGCAAGGTTGCAGCTAAAGAAACCTCAGTATCAGCCAGCTCAATAAGCGCTTGTTGATACGTCTGGTAAAGTAAAGGATAAACATCTGACTCAGGCAATAAATAATACAGTAGTTCGTTCATATAAAAACCACTGTATAAAGCATCACCAAATAAAGGAATTGAAAGCGATTGTGACTCTAAACGAGCAATCGTTTTCAAGGCTGAGCGCCCAGTTAGTCCAAGTTGTAATGGCGTAAACGGTTGTAATAATCCAACCCGCCCTTTTGATAACCGTGCAACAGCACTCAATCTACCGTATCGCCAACTAAACAGCTGAATTAAAGCGCTGTTTTCCCGATATGGCCGTCTATGTAAAACAAAAGCAGGAGTCAACTCCATAAGCCGACCTACAACGGATCATCTCCATAACCCAGACTTCTCAAGGCTCTTTCATCATCAGCCCATCCGGATTTCACTTTCACCCATATTTCTAAAAAGACTTTATTATCGAATAACCGCTCCATATCCATACGAGCCTCGCGTCCTATCGTTTTAAGTTTTTCACCTTTATTACCAATAATCATTTTTTTCTGGCCTTTACGCTCAACCAGAATCAGTGCATTAATCTGATAGACGCCATTCTCCTGAAGTCGAAACTGTTCTATTTCAACCGTCGTTGAATAAGGTAATTCCTGTCCTGTAAAACGCATCAACTTTTCACGAATAATCTCAGATGCCATAAACCGGGAAGAGCGATCAGTAATATAGTCTTCGGGGAAGAAAAACACATTATCCGGCAAAACCTGTTGTGACCACCGAATAATGTTGTCGACATTCGTTCCATGTTTAGCACTAATAGGCAAAATTTGAAAAAACTCACGTTTTTTAGCAATCTCTTGCAGATAAGGCAGTAAAATCTGATCTTTATCAGCAATATTGTCGACTTTATTCAAAGCTAGAATAACAGGTGCATTTACATAACGTAATTTGCTAAGCACCATTTCATCATCATCAGTCCAATGTGTACCATCAACCACCATGACAACCATCGACACATCAGCCAGAGAACTACTTGCTGCCCGATTCATTAATCGGTTTATCGCACGTTGCTCTTCAATGTGCAGCCCGGGAGTATCAACATAAATGGTCTGATAATCGCCTTCTGTATGAATCCCTAAAATTCGATGCCGTGTCGTTTGTGGCTTTTTAGAGGTAATACTTACTTTTTGACCAAGTAAACGATTTAACAGCGTCGACTTTCCAACATTAGGACGGCCAACAATCGCCACAAAACCACAATGAGTCCCATAAGAAGGCGTGTCATCGGTCATACTTTAAACTCCTCAAGAATACGCCTTGCAGCATCTTGCTCAGCCTTACGCCGGCTTGTTCCATGACCGTTTACCGGATGTTCCATCAGTTCAACTTTGCAACTCACAGTAAAGAGCTGATTATGAGCTTCTCCATGGATATCAATTACTTCATATTCTGGCAGTGCTTTACGCTGCCCCTGGAGAAACTCTTGCAGTCTGGTTTTCGGATCTTTTTGATCATTACCCGGCTTAATCGCTGCCAGCCGGCTTTCATACCAACGTAACAGCAACGGCTGAATCACATCGGTACCACTATCAAGATAGATTGCGCCAATCAGTGCTTCAATAGTATCAGCAAGAATCGACTCCCTTCGAAATCCGCCACTTTTCAGCTCACCCGGCCCTAAATGGAGGTAATCGCCAAGTTCAAACTCACGACCAAATTCAGCCAGAGTTTTCCCTCTGACTAACGTTGCACGCATTCTCGATAAGTCACCTTCAGGTGACTCTGGAAACTGCCGGTACAAAGCATCTGCAATAACCCAACTTAAAATCGCATCGCCTAAAAACTCAAGGCGCTCATTATGCTGAGCACTTGCACTGCGATGAGTCAAAGCCTGATTCAACAACCGCTTATCTTTAAATGTATAGCCTAATGACCGCTGTAAACGGTCTGTATCATCAACCATTAATGAATGGCTCCAATCCGATTAAAACGAACACCTGTAGGAACCCACCTTGGTAACCAGGAATTCGCTGAATGATTAAATGTAAAACTAATCCAAATGGCAACTGCACGACCAATCAGATTATGTTCAGGGACGAATCCCCAGTAGCGACTATCAGCACTATTGTCACGATTATCTCCCATCACGAAATATTCGCCATTAGGAACAATAAATTCATCTGATGCTGTTCCCGGTTGCTGATAATAATAGTTAACCCTATCTGTCAACGCCGGATTAATTAAAATATCATGTGTCACATGGCCCAGTTTTTCCTGATATGTTTCAAGAGGATATGGACCCATTTTAAATTGCCCGGATGCCAGATATTTTTCTGGGATCTCTTTCACTGACGGGCATTTATTCTGCTCACATTTGGGTTGAATAAACAGTCTTTTATTTCGATAAATGATACGGTCTCCAGGTAATCCGACCACCCGTTTAATGTAATCGACTTTAGGATTAGGCGGATATTTAAAAACAATAATATCTCCTCTTTTCGGTTTACCTGTTGGAATAAGGGTATCGTTAAAAATCGGATCTTTAAGGCCATAAGCAAACTTCTCAACCAAAATAAAATCGCCCACCAATAATGTAGGCTTCATTGATCCGGATGGAATTTGAAATGGTTCATAAACAAATGAACGTAAAATTAAAACGACAAGTAATACGGGGAAAACCGATTTGGAATTTTCAATCCAACCAGCTTCTTTAAGTAATTTTTCCTGAGCTTGTTCTGGCAGCTTCCCTTCTGCAGCAATTTGAGCACGCGCTAAATTAGCCTGACGACTTTTCGACCAAACCCAGCGATCCAATGCCCAGATAATTCCTGTTACAACTGTTACTACAACTAAGATAACTGAAAAATAAGCAGCCATGAATTAGTCCTTACCAATGTGAAGAACGGCAAGGAAAGCTTCCTGAGGAACCTCAACATTGCCTACCTGTTTCATTCGTTTTTTACCTTCTTTCTGTTTCGCTAATAATTTTTTCTTACGACTAACATCCCCACCGTAACATTTCGCCAGAACGTTTTTACGTAACTGCTTAACCGTACTCCGTGCAATAATGTGATTTCCGATAGCCGCTTGAATAGCAATATCAAACATTTGCCTTGGAATAAGTTCTTTCATTTTATCAACGACTTCCCGTCCCCGATAAGCAGCATTATCGCGATGCGTAATCAAAGCCAAAGCATCAACCCTGTCACCATTAATCATGATATCAACCCGAACCATATCAGAGGCTTCAAAGCGTTTAAAATTATAATCGAGTGATGCATATCCACGACTGGTTGATTTGAGTCGGTCAAAGAAGTCCAGAACAACCTCAGCCATGGGTATTTCATAAGTCAGTGCAACCTGATTACCGTGATAAGCCATATTGGTCTGTCCCCCCCGTTTTTCAACGCACAGAGTAATTACATTTCCCAGATACTCTTTAGGAACCAGAATATTTACTTCTGCAATGGGTTCACGGATCTGTTCAATATTATTCACCGGAGGCAATTTCGAAGGGCTGTCAACATACTGAGTCTGACCGTCTGTATTTAAGATTTCGTAAATTACAGTCGGCGCAGTCGTAATCAAATCCAGATTATATTCCCGTTCCAGACGCTCCTGAATAATCTCCATATGAAGCATACCCAAAAAACCACACCGGAAACCAAATCCCAATGCAGTAGATGTCTCAGGTTCGTAGAATAAAGATGAGTCGTTAAGACTTAATTTACCAAGTGCATCCCGAAATGCTTCATAGTCATCTGAACTAACTGGGAAAAGCCCTGCATAAACCTGAGGTTTCACTTTTTTAAACCCGGGAAGCGGTTCATTGGTCGGATTTTTAGCAAGCGTCAGCGTATCCCCGACTGGCGCACCATGGATTTCTTTAATCCCGGCGATAACAAATCCCACCTCACCTGCATACAAAACGCCAGTATCTTTTGATTTAGGTGTAAAAATACCAACCTTATCAATAATATGAGTCTGTCCAGTCGACAGAACTTTCATTTTGTCGCCCGCCCGAACAACACCATTTTTGACACGAACCAGTGATACAACCCCCTGATAATTATCAAACCAGGAATCCACAATCAAAGCCTGTAATGGCCCATCAGGATCCCCTTCAGGCCCTGGGATCTGAGTCACAATCGATTCTAATACATCTTCAATACCAACGCCTGTTTTTGCAGAGCAATGCGTTGCATCCAGAGCATCAATCCCTACAATATCTTCAATTTCCTGAGCAACACGAAGTGGATCAGCCTGAGGCAAATCGATTTTATTGAGTACAGGGATAACTTCTAAATCCATATCGATTGCTGTATAGCAGTTAGCAAGCGTTTGCGCCTCAACGCCCTGTGCAGCATCAACAACCAGTAGCGCCCCCTCACAAGCAGCTAACGAACGCGATACTTCATAAGAAAAATCCACATGTCCTGGTGTATCGATAAAATTTAGCTGATAAACCTCGCCATTTTTAGCTGTATAATTAAGCGTGACACTTTGGGCTTTAATGGTAATTCCCCGTTCACGCTCAAGGTCCATCGAATCAAGCACTTGTTCGGCCATCTCCCGGTCAGTTAATCCGCCGCAATGCTGAATCAACCGATCAGATAATGTTGATTTACCGTGATCGATGTGGGCAATAATTGAAAAGTTACGAATGTGCTTCATGAAATAAGGACTTTACTCAACGTTAACGAAATGTTCAAAGGTGAGAATTTTACTCGATTTAACCAGCTAAGGCCATTCAGATAATCGAATTAGGAATGAACAGATAACATGACAGGTTGATAGGCGCAATTATTGTTTAACCGTTTTGCCCACCATCTGGCACCGATAAAACCAATTAAGGCCCCAACAACGCAGCCAGCTAATGCAATATTATCTGTATTACCAAATACATTAACCGCAATTAAAACACCTGCTATCATCAAAATAAGAGGCATAATATAGACAAGAAGCGCACTACGCACCAAACTCTGAGCTGGTAAACCAATATCGATACGTTGTCCGGGCAACACCGGATGTTTTAGCTTGACCTGAAAACGGTGGGATCGTGGAGCAAAGGCTTTTGCAATTGTAGAATTACCGCAGCTATCAGCCGCATGGCAATGTCCACAAGCACTGCGACTAACACACTCTACCCAGGCAAAATCACCGTCAACATCCAACACAAGCGCTGTCTCTGTAACCATCTGAGATTGATCAATCATGAATCGTTTCTTCCGGTTTATTCTCTACTGGGACTAGTTTAACAGATTCAGCAATAAGTGTTGCTGTTTGTGGCGGAACTTCTCCGACAACCGTAATCACGACACCATGACGAATAATCGAATGCAAAGAAATAGCTCCCTGACGAACCAATTCACCCTGCAATGACTGACTGGCTTTAGATGAGCTGGCATAAATCGAAACATCAAATAAACCATCACTGAGTTTCAGATAATCAACCGACTGATCAGTAATCGGTAATTTATGCTGATTTTCAGCAACAACTTTCATCCCACCAGGTTTCCAGCGAACCTGCCAATCAGCAGACATCTGCTGAGATTTAGGTGGCTCAATAACCACAGGAAGTTTAAGAGCAGCCAGTTTATTCATCCAAAGTGTTGGTTTTTTAAATTCAGATAAACCAATCACCATCAATTGTTCAACTAGGTTTCCCTGCCGATCAACAATATCAACACGCAATGGTAAACCAGTTGAAATATCCTGCCACACATAAAGTCCATACAGACTCTCATGTTTAGGAATAATCCTCATGATCTGAGCGGGCCGGCCAGCTACCCGACCTCTTCCTGAAACCAACAAATCATAATTAGCACTAAGAACATCAAGGGGAATATCAGCTAATGTAGCCAACATACCCGGTAATCGCTTCGCATGTATCGCGAATGGCGATTTACCAAACTCATAATAAGCAACCGTTTGATCCCTGCGAACCGCTTCTCGTACCGGACCATTCAGAAAAATCCGATGCACCACCTCATGTTTTCCAACCACACCATGAAAGAGACGAATCGGTTCAATAGAACCCTGACGGACCCGAATGTAAGACAATTCGTAATCTAACCGGTGAAAAGCATTCTGTAGCTTTTCTATGAGTTGACGCGGTGAAACCTTCGACACCGACAATTGATGAGTCGGCTCAACAACTTGTTGATTTGCAAATACCGGCTGAGCTCCCAGACCTAAGAGCAACATGCCAACAACAGCCAAATTACGCATAAACTCTCTAATCTTGATGACGCTGCTGCAACTGGTGATCCTGCAAATAAGCAGCAATTTCACGACGCTGCTCCAACCATTGCTGCTCTGTCAGTTGTTGTTTCGGATGAATAAAATTCGCCTGTAGGCTAACGGGCGATATGGTTCCACCGATTGGAACCGTATTAAAAACAGGTAATGGTTGATCTTTGCCTGATGACCCCACGCCCTGATAATGCTGTACTCCCAAAATAGCAATCACGGCAACTGATGCAGCAATAGCATATTGACCCAGCGGTTTGAGCCATTGAGGTACCGGCCGGTTAGCTTTTCTCATCCGCGATATATCATTATCACCAGACATCTCATGAGCAGGTTCATTTTCTAAAGCTTGTGCAATACCTGCAGATAGATCTAAATTGAGCATTTGAGGGGCATCGCCACGCATCACATCACCGATTAGGTGATAACGCTGCCACCGGTTATGAGTCATGTCATCAGCAATGAATGATTCGAGTACTTTCTCATCCTGTAGCTCGCTATCCATTAATGCTGATATTTGCTCATCTTTGACCATACATTTTCCCTTCATGATCGTTCCAGCAAAGGCTGGATCCGTTTATCAATTGCCTCACGGGCCCGAAAGATACGAGAACGAACTGTACCTACCGGGCAAGCCATAACGTCAGCAATTTCATCATAGCTTAACCCTTCTATTTCGCGCAAAGTAATTGCCATGCGCAACTCTTCGGGCAACTCGTCGATGGTTGCAAAAACCATGTTGCGAATTTCATCGGTTAAAAGTAATGCCTCAGGAGTTGAACTCTCATGCATCACTTCTCCCCCATCATAAAACTCAGCCTCCTGCGCATCGACATCATTTGCAGGCGGTCTTCGTCCCTGAGCCACAATATGGTTTTTAGCCGTATTCACAGCAATTCGGTAAAGCCACGTATAAAAAGCACTATCACCACGAAAATTAGGTAAGGCCCGATACGCTTTAATAAATGCTTCCTGAGTAATATCAGCCACATCCCCCGGGTTATTAACATACTTCGCAATCAAACCAGCCACTTTGTGCTGGTATTTGCCGACGAGCAGGTTGAAAGCCTGTTTATCACCTTGCTGAACTCGGATCACCAAGGCCTTATCAGTCCACTGTTGCTGTTTCATCCTGCGCGACCAGCCTCCGGGACTCCATTACCGAAAAGACATACGCGCCTACATTGGGTAAGACTACTATTGTTCAAAAAAGTTCTCTTCCATTGGATTTATATTTTAAAGCAGTGTCATATTAAAACGATTCGAGTACACTAATTGAACCATTTATTTTTACTCCACTGATCACAATCATGAATTATTCTTGTGACGTTCTTATCATCGGAAGTGGAGCCGCAGGCTTAACCCTTGCGTTACACTTGGCCGATTATGCCAAAGTCCACGTACTGAGCAAAGGCCCTTTAAAAGAAGGCTCTACTTACTATGCCCAAGGCGGTATTGCCGCAGTTTTCAGTCAAAACGATACGATTGACAGCCATGTCCAGGACACGCTAATCGCAGGAGACGGATTATGCGACGAACCCACGGTTCGGTTCGTATCAGAACATAGTAAAGCATGTATTGACTGGTTAATTCAATCCGGTGTTCCTTTTGACCAGGAAACAAATTCCTCTGGCGAACCACGTTATCACATGACCAGAGAAGGCGGCCATAGTCGACGACGCATTCTCCACGCAGCCGATGCCACCGGTAAAGCAGTCGAAAATACATTGGTCAGCCAGGTTCTCAAACATCCCAATATTATTTTGCATGAACATCTTAATGCCGTCGATCTGGTCATTGAAACCGGCACAGATGGCCAAAAACAGGTTTCAGGAGCTTATGTCTGGAACCGCCATCACCAAAAAGTCGAAACGTTTGCCGCAAAATTTGTTGCACTGGCAACAGGAGGCAGCAGTAAAGTATACCAGTATACCAGCAATCCGGATATTGCCAGTGGTGATGGTATTGCAATGGCCTGGCGTGCAGGCTGCCGAGTCGGCAATATGGAATTCAATCAATTCCACCCAACCTGTCTTTATCATCCGCAAGCCCGGAATTTTCTGTTAACAGAAGCGCTTCGCGGTGAAGGCGCATTACTCAAACGCCCTGATGGTAGCCGCTTTATGCCTGAGTTCGATGAACGGGCTGAACTGGCGCCACGAGATGTTGTCGCACGGGCCATCGACTTTGAAATGAAACGCTTAGGTGCCGACTGCATGTATCTGGATATCAGTCACCGGACACCTGAATTTATTGAACACCACTTTCCAACCATCTTCGAAAAATTGCTGGCTTTAGGTATTGATATCCGTAAAGAGCCTATTCCGATTGTTCCGGCAGCCCATTATACTTGCGGTGGCGTCGTCACCGATCACCATGCCCGTACAGATATACGCCATCTTTATGCAATTGGAGAAGTGGCTTATACGGGATTACATGGTGCAAACCGAATGGCCAGTAATTCATTACTCGAATGCCTTGTTTTTGGTCAGGCAGCGGCTGAAGATATCAAAACCAAACTCAGAGAAAGGAAACCTGTTTTACCTATTAAAGAATGGGATGAAAGCCAGGTCATCAGCTCAGATGAAGAAGTCATTATTACCCATAACTGGCATGAACTTCGTTTATTCATGTGGGACTATGTCGGTATTGTCCGCACCGATAAACGATTAGAGCGGGCTCTTCGCAGGATCCATATGCTCAAACAGGAAATACATGATTATTATTCCAATTTTAAAGTCTGTAATAACTTGTTGGAACTTCGTAATCTACTGCAAGTTGCTGAATTAATTGTACTAAGCGCTATGCAACGAAAAGAAAGCCGGGGACTACATTACACCCTTGACTACCCGGATAAACAAGGCGAGATCCCAGAGCCGACCATCCTGACACCAGCGCCATTGAAAGACGAACATGATTTATCCGACTTTCAACCTTGTTGATCAGCAACACCGGACAAGTAAACACAAATGCCGGTAACCCGGCGGGTCTAGCATATCCGCAAAAATTAACAGACGACGTGTCGTTTCGCCGTCTGTTAATTTTAGCAGACAACAGTAACATCCCACTTTTGAGCCTGGCACAATTTGATACTTATGTTCTTTTTGAAACAGATAATATCCCTGAATAGAAAATGTTGGTCGAAACCTCAGTAACCACCATAAACAATACCCCGTCACAAAAAGCCATGCAGCCCAATCTGCGCCACTATATTGACCAAACCACATCGATAATCCTAAAAAACCACTCATCAGAAAAACCCCTGATATGGCATGGCGGCTGATACGGCAATTAAGCGTGCGTGCTGTTGTGGCTAAGGATAACACGGATCATCCGCGATAAATCAGCATCTGGGCATTCACGATGCCCCATAAACCAGGCAAATAAATCTGGGTCATCACATTCCAGTAATCTCTCAAATAATAATTGGTCATCTTCACTGAGCTGGTCATAATGACGTTCAACAAATGGTTGAAGGAGGACATCTAACTCGAGCATCCCCCGACGACAAGCCCAGAGTAATCGTGATTTTGATTGCATAGTCTTTTCGGATCCTTCTACCGATTCATGACATAAATGCACAATTGTGCATGAACGGCTGTCAAAAGCTGACAAATCGTTATTAGCAAGATACCATCACTCTATCAGCTACCAAAACGAAACCGTTTAATCTGGAGCAATTAAGGTGGAACTGGACAAATTATATACATTTCCCGAACTTGTTATTGGGAAACTAGAACAATGGTCACTCACTCGTCTCACCGGGGAAGATAGACAAACCTATCTTCAGGGACAGTTAACCGCAGAAATTCAAGGATTAGCCGCAGGCCAACACACGTTATCTGGCCACTGTGATCCGGCGGGTAAAGTCTGGTCTGTATTAAGAGTCATCAACACCGGAAAGCACCTCTGGATACTACAAACAAATTCCGCGGCCGAAAAAGAATTACCCGAGCTGACAAAATACAGTGTTTTTTCAAAGATCACGATAAGTCCGGTAGACGATTATCAGCCAATTGCAATTATCGGTAAACACGCGAAAACATTTGTTGAACAGCAATGGGGGCAATCCATTGCCACACAAGGCGGCTTACTTAATAACGGTTTTTGCATTGCATATCCCCAGCAACCGATGCGTTACCTATTCATTCTCCCAACCCAAACAGCCAATTCATTATCTCAGCGAGATCCAGACTGCCAGGATATCGATGCACTATGGAATGAATTAAATATCATTGCCGGTCTGCCAAGCTTAACAGCTAAGACATCCGGTCAATTTATTCCTCAGGCATTGAATCTTCAATTGTTAGATGCAATTAGTTTTACCAAAGGATGCTATACCGGCCAAGAAGTCGTCGCCCGGGCAAAATATCGAGGGATCAATAAGCGGGCAACCCTCCGGTTTGTAGGGCAGTCAACTCAGCCTATCGAAAGTGGTCAGGATATTGAAATGCAACTGGGTGACAACTGGCGACGCTGTGGTACCTTGTTACAAAGTTTCCGTCAGGAAAACGGCTACACCGAAGTTCTGGCCGTCGTTCGGGCTGATAGTTCAGCCGATTGCAAATATCGGCTCCAGAATCAACCCGATAGTCAATTAACATTAGCCCATCTGCCTTATTCTCTGACACCTGTAGAATAAGTCTTTCAAAGGCGGTATCCACATGGATACCGCCTATACTGGAAAGCCAATCGTCAATTCCAATTACAAAAGATAATCTGGAACAAATTCTGCATCCGTTGCATCAACGACGGATTTTTGTCATTTCAAGAGTAATGCTCGACATAAAATTCAGAATATTTGATGTAAAGGAATCTGGCATGGGTAAACAGCTTTTCTGTCTATGGGTCATATTGATGCTAACCGGGTGTGCAACGGTTCAGCAGACTAACGACAAGATAACCAATACAGCACAGAAAAAAATAGACAATAAACAAAGACAGGTCACTGTTTCAACCGATAATCATGCGCCAGTTCCCAATGATCCATACTACGCACCTATTGATCCATCGGAAAAACCTAAACAAGTGATACCGACCGGATCTGCTTTCAATCCTAAAACATCAACCAGTTTATATAGTTATATGCCAGCCTATTCGGTCGGAGATACGGTAACCGTACTGCTCTCGGAAACAGCATCTGCCAAAAAATCGGCAACAACGGACATGTCCCACAATAACGACTACAATCTTGATCCGATTACAGTTCCTGGAGGAAAACTCACCGTCAACGGGAAAACGGTACAATTAGGCATGAAACAATCGCAGAACTTTGATGGGAAAGCTGACTCAGCTCAAAGTCATACACTGACCGGTTCTATCACAGTTTCTGTCGTCGATGTTCTTAATAATGGCAACCTGGTTGTCCGTGGTGAAAAATGGTTAGTGATCAATAACGGCAAAGAATATATCCGCCTGACTGGTATTATTCGTCCGAAAGATGTCACACAAGGTAACACCGTCAAATCATCACAAATTGCTGATGCACGCATTGAATTTAGTGGTACAGGGGATCAGGCCAATACACAAACCCAAGGCTGGTTATCTCGCTTGTTCAACGGAAGTTTATGGCCATTTTAACTATGAAAAAGTTAACATATCGATTATTAGCACTCCTGTTCTGTATGCCTCTGCTTGCCCATGCGGTCTGGTTTAAAGGTTCAGGGAGTGCCGAAATAAAAAACGGCAATGTCGACAAAGCACGTCATCAGGCTGTCCAAAATGCCCTTCTTGGCCTGATGTACAAAGGTGGAGCGAGCATCCATTCAGTACAGGTTGTAAAATCAGGGGTTCTGGAAAGCGATAAATTAACGGTAAAAACAAATGGTGAAGTTCATGATCTACAGGTTATGAAAGAAACGCTCACCAAAGATCGTATTACTGTCATGATCCGGGCCGATATTTTCCCTATGCGAACATGTAACCAGGACAACTATTCCAAAACCATGCTAGTCGGCCCTATTGTGATACATCAACGCTCTCAGGCTCAATTGGGTGGAATATACGAGCTGGGCGTCACACTCTCCGATCAGCTCTACCAACGACTTCAATCAAACAATCGTCGAATCGACGCCAGACAGTTGATGACATCCCCTATTGCCTCTCTCTCTTATGGCGATCAACGCAGCCAGATGCTAAGAGTTGCACGGGCGCTATCGTCACAATATGATGTCCAATACATCATGTTTGGCACCATTGATGATCTATCCAGTTATAACACCACATCCACATCCAAACTAACTGGCTCAACCGAGATAAAAAAACATAGAAGTTTTAAGCTGTCCATGTATGTTGTTGATGGTATTAAAGGTCAAATCGTATTTCATAAGACTTACAGCACTAATAAAGTATGGTCTTTTGATTTCACCATGAAAGTCAATCCACAAAGCGATATTTTCTGGACCTCAAAATATGGAAAAGCGATCTCATATATTCTCAAAAATGCCATTCAAGATATCCAGGTCAGCTTATATTGCAAACAAACCTTATCGGATGTTGTTAGTATTGATGGAACTAACCTGGTCATCAACTTAGGATCTGATAATGGTGTTCAGGTCGGTGACACATTTAAATTAATGCGAATACGCTACCTCATGTCTCAAGATGGCTCATCCAGCAGCCCACTGTTCAATCAAAAAGAATCACCTGAATTTAAAGTTGTAGCCGTACAGCCAGAGCGAGCGATACTACAGCCTAAACGTTTCTCAGACATGGCTAATATCCAAATCCGTGATATTTTAATCGCCAATACACAGCTTAGTAGTGACAATATTCCAGCGACCAATTACTAGGATCGGTTGACCTTTGTACATAATTTACTCAGCAATGCATTGGAAGCCAAATCATGATAAATGAAAGGACCAACATTGCTGAGTCATTGCTCTCTAATTTATCTTATTTCGTTGAAACAGCTCTAAAATGTTTAATTCTAGCAAACGCGTTTTCAACTAAATGGCTGTGTCTATACATGGCCCAATCCATATCAGCATTTTTCTTCGTGTTGTCCTTTCTACGAGGTATGACTGCTTTTGCTTCTTTAATTTCACTCACATTATCTCGAAATGTCTAGCTGTCGTAGCCCTTATCAGCAATCGCCATTTCGCAATCGGGGGGAGCCATGGTTATGTCGTTTCTGTGGCCCCAGTTAGCTCGAAATTAACGGGCAAACCATGACTGTTACAGCTAAATAGCTCTTCGTTGAATGTCCATCTCGACTTTTCCCGATTAATCCCCCTGTACTGCTGGCATGCTGATATACTTTGACAATACGGCTATCAATAAACAACCATTCGGTATCTGATATTTTTGATAACCATTTGAAAATATTATCTAAAACTCCTTTTTTGGACCAAAGATTAAATTGTTTGAATACCTGTGCACATTCGATACAAGATACCTTCTAAGGTCATTCTGAGGTCAATTTTGTTGTAAACCCGCCCCCTATTGAGCATCAATTTTTTAAGCTTTTCCCAGCTTTTATCTGTTAACATTGACCGAGGCATAGCAACTCTAGGTTTGGTTGTTTTTTAGCGAAATCAATTATACCTTGTTGTTATTCCGTTTACTTTTTAAACAAAGATCAAAGCGCAAGAGGCGTTTCAATGAATTCCAAAGGCAACCGTTTGCTGTTTATTCAAGCAAAAGCTGATATACAGGCCTTTGCCTTTTCAAATTGAAGGCCCCATCTTGAAATTTAAATATCCCAGAGGTTTTCTGGATTTCGTATCAGATACTAAAAATAGTTTATCTGAACTAAAAGACAGTAAACATATTTAACCTCAACTCGGGATAAGAAGTCATAATGAATAACAAGTGATTCATGATATGTCAGTCTTGTTTTCTGATGTGGAATTGAAGATCGAGTTCAAGGCAAATCTGAACCGCCATAGCCGTTCTATGACAAGCGAATTTAATGCCGAAATCGACTTTAATCCCTATCAAAAAAGGCTTTATTATCCCGAGTTAAGGTTATTTAAGTAAAAGCGTTTAAACATGAAGAAGGTATAAAATATCAGACTGTTACTTTACAAATTGATTTCATCAAAAGAAAAATCAAACACAATACCTTTGCAGGTTGTGCTAACTACATATCAAATAATAACAACTATACGTTGTTATTATTTGAGTTATTAC
Organism: Candidatus Celerinatantimonas neptuna; assembly: GCA_911810475.1. Lineage (NCBI taxonomy): Bacteria > Pseudomonadati > Pseudomonadota > Gammaproteobacteria > Celerinatantimonadaceae > Celerinatantimonas > Candidatus Celerinatantimonas neptuna. The sequence goes on along the minus strand of OU461276.1, from coordinate 2,660,467 downwards.
CGGTATTTGTCAAAGCTGTCTCTGGCGTTGCCGATGTCCCATTACCAAATAGCTTATCAAAGAACTGGCCTATCCCATACTCAGGAACTGGTGCTTTTGGAGCATTTTGAGCACCGGCAGTGGTTGCCTGTGCAACCTGATTCGAAGCTGTATTCTGACTGGCATTTTCAGTTGTTGTATCGCTATTCGCCGCTGTATTTTGTGTGGCACCATTATTCGTATTAGCCGCTGCTTCAGTATTGTTTTCAGCCGTATTTTGAGTACTTGATGCAGAGGCCTGTGCATTCTCACTCTTATCAGGTTTAACTCCAAATTCTAATTTCTCGGGTGCAGCTTCTCCTAAAGGTACACCTGCGCCATTATCGCCAGATTTATCATCCCCTGTCGTTCCAAATTGCGGGGCATTTCCATCACTACCAGCAAAAGAAGCTAACAACCCTAAACCGATGCCGGTACCAATAGCTGTAAACTCAGAACGCATTGCACTCTGAGTACCTGATTGAGCAGACAACCCCCCCAGTAAACGACTCTGGGTTGTCCCCTGAGCTTTGGCAAGCTGACTTGCGAAATCACTGCTTTGCTGGCTGGGAGAGACTTTATCAGATACCCATTTGGACACATTTGCCATCACCGATGAATTATTATTTACTGTCTGCATATTTTATCCTTTGATATAGCCAACACCTGACGTTATTCATTAAACGGCACGCTAATGCGGCAAAAATCCACCGGCTTTTGCCACTGAGATAATCAACCAACTAGCGCATATCCCTCAAGCCATGATAGGATTCATAGCGATTTATTGTGTTGGTCCTCTTTCCTCGGCTAGCATATATGCAAATATCGAACCATAAGAGAGTTGATTACCTGTGTTGCACCGATTTTACTCCATCTTCGTGCTATGTTTTACATCTGTAACTGCACCATTTTTTTTCCTGATTGCTTGCCTCATTTGGTTGATAACCATTGTCTGGGACAAGCGGCTCATTTGCCTACATTACTTTACAACTTTTTGGGCAAAGACTTTACTTCGATCAAGCCCTTGCTGGCACTGCAAAGTTCTCCATCGGGAACGAATTCCTACAGACAAGCCCTATATTATCGTCTCTAATCACCAGTCCGGCATCGATATCCTTGTCGCTTTCTGTCTGGTTAAGCCATTCAAATGGCTCTCAAAGATTGAAGTATTCCGAATCCCATTTATTGGATGGAATATGTATCTCAATCGCTATGTCGCCCTCAAACGAGGAAGTCGCCGCAGCGTTGCCAAAATGTCAGCTGAAGTCAAAGAGCATCTCACCAATGGTAGTTCTGTATATATGTTCCCTGAGGGGAGTCGCTCTGAAGATGGGAACATGCGCCCCTTTAAAACAGGGGCCTTTGCTATGGCAAAACATTATGATGTTGGAATCATTCCTGTTGTGATCCGGGGGACATCACAAGCTCTCCCGAAAAAGACATTAAAACTAGGCCATGCAGATATGTCCATTGAAGTACTACCGATCATTGAGGCAGATGAAGTAGCCAAGCGCACAGCTCAAGAGCTATGCAAAGATGTAGAGCAGCAAATTCAGCAAGCTCTGGGACACGTAGAGATTTCGTAGTATTTTTTTGCGGCTATTTACTGATATGATAAATTATAATTACTTCTCAACCCCATGGTTAATTCAATATGACGGAACATAGACGCTTTACCCGAATACTTTTTGAGCACCCGGCTGAAATACAGTTTCAACAGCATTGCAGTCCAGCCAAGTTATTGGATCTTTCCATGCATGGGGCATTGGTTGTCTGTTCACTCCCGAAAAGTCATATTGATGATGAAGTAGTACTTCATATCCATCTCAACGAAAGTGATCAACCTATAACAATAAATGCAGCGATTCGCCATAAGCAAGCTGATCGTCTCGGCCTGGAATTCAGGCTTATGGACTTAGAAAGTGCATCCAAACTAAGACGGGTTCTTGAACTCAACCTTGGAGATGAACAACTACTCCATCGGCAATTTAGTCAACTCATTGAATCTGTTAACTTTTCATCATAACTACGCCCAAAGTTGTTTATTAGCATTAAGCGTGTAATGCCAGAGTTAAAGCGCTTCAAGCGCTTCATCTAGTTTTTTAACTGCGATAACATCCATTCCATCCAGTGCTTTTGACGGTGCATTTCCTGCTGGAACGATAGCCCGTTTAAAACCGTGCTTCTGGGCTTCATGGAGGCGTTCCTGCCCATTGGCAACAGGACGGATCTCCCCTGATAATCCAACTTCACCGAAAACGACCAAATCCTGTGGTAGTGTTTGATCCCTAAAGCTCGAAATCATAGCGGCCAATAAAGCTAAATCAGCACCAGTTTCTGTAACTCTGACCCCACCGACAACATTAGTAAACACATCCTGATCAGACATTTGCACACCGGCATGACGATGTAATACAGCCAGCAACATCGATAATCTATTCTGTTCCAACCCTACCGCAACCCGTCTTGGATTTGCCAGCTGGCTGTAATCAACCAAAGCCTGAATCTCAACTAACAGAGGACGGGAACCTTCCCAGACAACCATCACGACAGAACCAGGAGAGGGCTCCTGGGCCCGGGATAAAAAAATCGCTGATGGATTATTAACCTCACGCATGCCTTGATCCGTCATCGCGAAAACCCCCAGCTCATTCACAGCTCCAAAGCGGTTCTTTTGCCCCCGCAGTGTTCTAAAACGGCTATCAGAGCTCCCTTCAAGCAAAATGGAACAATCAATGCAATGCTCAAGGACTTTAGGTCCGGCTAATGTACCATCTTTGGTAACATGACCAACCATAAAAATAGCGATATGATTCTGCTTTGCAAAACGAGTCAACCAGGCCGCACTCTCCCGTACCTGAGAAACACCACCAGGCGCCGATTGGATATCGGCCATATGCATCACCTGAATCGAATCAATGACCATAATTTTAGGCTTTTCCTGCAAAGCCAGATGACCAATCGATTCAACACTCGTTTCAGCCAACATCTTAAGATTTTCCCGGGGGAGACCCAACCGACTGGCACGCAAGGCTACCTGCTGTAACGATTCCTCACCGGTTACATATAGTGCAGACATTTGCTGTGCCAATCGACACATCACTTGCAGCAAGAGTGTACTTTTCCCGGCTCCGGGATGCCCACCGATTAAAATAGCACTCCCCGGAACAATTCCGCCCCCAAGAACCCTATCTAACTCAACAAATCCGGAGCTAAACCGGGGAAGATCCTCAAGGTTGATATGATCCAGCGTCTGAACCTGGCTTTGAACTGCCCCCGCATATCCGCCAAACCGCTCAGTTCTATAATCAGGGCCAGAAGCTAAACGGATCTCACTAATTGTGTTCCACGCTTTACATTCACTACACTGTCCTTGCCAACGCGGATAATCTGCTCCACACTCACTACACACATAAGCTTTTTTAGCTTTGGCCATAATTTAAGACTCACCTTATTCCGGCATTCATACTGATTTTGAGATAAAATAACTTTCATATATTATGCAGTTTCGACAAAAAGCAAGCAAATTGACATCGCAATCTAAACTGGCGGCACAGTAATCGAATCATATGGATGATGAACGCAAAACCCAACTGCTATCACAACTGATCCCGTTACATCAGGAGCCTGATTTTCCTCAGATTTTCCTCAGAATGACTCAGGATGAAAGCAAAAACGATCAGTTTCTGCTCAAAATGGAATTAAATCGATTAACAGCACCAACCCAACGAGTCATCGACTTGCGTGGCAAAGTCGACGGGAAATGCCGTGAATATCCTCACGAAGAAATCATCCACTATCTGGATGATATCGGGATCCGCACTTTCAAAAACCTGCTTGAACAGTATGGTCATTATGCTCTGGGGGTTTTTGAAGCAATGCAACACACTCAAAACAATCTTCGGGAACTGCGTAATAATCCTCATCCCCCACAGCTTCCACAAGTCAGGACACAAATCAAAGCATTACAATTCGGCTACTATCATGACCGGGTGGAAGAAAGGGTTTACATTAGCCTGCCAATTGAAATAGAAAACAGTGATGGAGCCCGTTGCCCTGGAATGTCATCCAATATGTCATTATCAGGCATTAAAATTCGTTTCGATCATGATGAAGCACCCAATATCGGTGAAAGCCTCACTATTTATTTCACTGGATTAGAAAAATTATTTGCTAATGAAGTCCTGAGCAGGGGAACAAAATATCGAGTTCTTGATTATCAGTCGAATGATAAAGGACTCTGGATCAGGCTGAAATTAATTAAACTGGATGACGAATTCAACCAGTTCTTCAAAAAATTTCTTAACGCCTATAAAGGACGTTACCGCGTTGATGTTATCCACTTACTAGACGCTATTATAACAAAAAGCTACCAACAGTTCTTTTTACCCCGTAGTGCTTCATTACCATTGTATTTTAAAGGAGAAGCGCCACCGGTGTTACATTATGTCCTTCGCAATGACAATAATCAGACAACGCTTGCTTACTGGCGTAATGAACACCACCAAAATTTATTAGGGCAACTCTTTCACAAACCCCGCATGACCCGAATATCCTTACATGATTCTGGTAAAACACTCATCTATAGTTTTATTCACAGCTATAACCGTCAGCTTTATTTCTATTCGGCAACACATGACGAATTAATGGAATATCCAGCACTGCGAGAGCTTTTTTTCCATTTTGGTTCAGGGAAAATAAGTTGGCGTATATTTGAATTCCAATGGCAACGCATTAATTTATCCCATGCATTTCCACCACAGATTATTCCAAATCAGCCTCAATCATTTGATGAAAAAATAATTAAAGAGCAACTCAGCTGTCTGTCATTTATGGGATTACTGACAGACATAACCAATGAACATCACAGCGCCTATTATCATCAACGATTTCAATCCGATCTCAATCCTAATGAACTTGCCCCTTTCGGGCAGTATAGGTATCCCATACCGGATATCAATATTGTTGCCCATAAATATTTGCAATTAAGAAAAGAAACACGTTATCAATACCGATCTTTAGCGGAAGTAAGCAAAGGCATAAAAAGTGAAATCGGCTGGATCACTAACTTTTCACCAGGCGGGATGAAAATTGAGCTGGACAACCCGCTTCCGGTTCAGACTGGAGATGAGATATTAATCTCTCTTCCTCAATTTCAAAAACTGGTAAAAACCTATCGGCTTGACAAGCTACCCTACCGAATTGTCAATCTACAAAACAGTAGACAAACAGTTCACTTACAAGCCCTGACAGAGCAACATGAAGGTCGCAGATTTTTCACTCAGCTCATTGCCAATAATATGGATAAATTGGATCAAACACCTGAAATCCATGCAATGGAAGGCTTGTCCGAAGCACTTCGAAACCTTTACTGCCATGAATTATGCAAACATGTACTATATATCAACAAAGAAGGTAGTCGCTTAAAACTCAGAGCTCTGGCCTACGGGGAAGCTCAATCGCCTCTGGATGAAATTCTCTGTTTATCCAGAGAACAACATTCAGCTGATCTGACATCGTTAATGCGTCAGGAGCAATGGCATGACTGGTTATTTAAGCCACTTAAAGCACTGCCTCAAGAAGGAGCATTGTCATTTCGGTTGCTACTGGCACTTCATCGTAAAAATAAACAAGTTATTGCAGTACGAAGGGAATGTGATTTTACATCACGGGATGAAGTCGCATTATTCGTTCAACAAGCATTAGAAAATGGTAGCTTTCGCTATCTGGAACTAAAAGCATATCGCGTCAACCGGCCCGATACCGACTATATTCAAAATGAAATGGACTATGTAACACATTATGCCATCCATAGAGCCAAAGAATTAGAAGATGAGTTATGGCATATTTTTAGCGTTGTCGAAATCAATGATATAACGAATGAATGGCTGGCACTGCAATTATAATGGACATTGATTAAGATTCATAAGTGATAAGATCGTATACCTTATCACTCACTCTCGACACATTAACGTCTTGCAGATAACGCGGCACTCAAAACAAAAAATAATCCTTCCAAATCACTATGCGTAATCGCTATTTTTGCTTTTTCCTGAACAATCGGTTTCGCATGTAAGGCAACGCCAAGAGACGACTCAGCCAACATTGGTAGATCATTTGCACCATCACCAATAGCAATCGTCTGGTTTTGGGGAATATTCCATTGATCTCGTAATGTTTTCAGGACATTCACCTTATATGTTGCATCGACAATTTTGCCTTCAACCTGCCCTGTTAAATAACCCTCTTTTAACTCAAGCTGATTCGCAAACACGGCATCAAATCCCAGTAATCGTTGAAGTGTATGAGCAAAATAGGTAAAACCACCTGATGCTAATACAACTTTCCATCCATTAAGCTGTAAATGACTCAGTAATATCGTTAATCCAGGCATTAATGGTAAAGAACCTGCCACATCAGCTAAAATCGACTCAGGCGCATCTTTGAGCAAAGCGACCCGATGTCTCAGGCTCTGTTTAAAATCTAACTCACCACGCATCGCTCTGAGTGTCACATGACTCACCTGCTCACCTACACCGGCTAGTTTAGCTATTTCATCGATACATTCGACCTGAATGGTTGTCGAATCCATATCCATCACCAGCATACCCGGTTGATTAAGGTTTGGGATATGATCAGTTACAACAACATCAAATTGCTGACGCACCTGAGTTAAACGTTGGCTTAACTCATCATGAGATAATGAAGAACCGAACATCCATATCCGTTGACCAAGCAACTGTAAAGATGGATAAATGTAAAGTAACTCACCTGAACGATAAAGAGCCTGCCATAGTTGTTCTGCCGCTTCAGGTTTACCAGACCAACCGATGATGTAATAGTCAGGTACAGATGAATTAGCATGTAACAATTCGCCACTACCGGTGAGCATAATGGATTGATCAGGCCATAATGTATCTTGTGTTAAAAGAGAAATAATTGAGTTCGATAACACCAGACGATTCCCTTGATTGTCGATCTGAGCGCATCACCTTAGCGTATTGCAATTTAGTTTGGCAAGCCTACAATTGAATTCAGTTTATGAAAGAAAAGGATTCATGTGGTCAGGTATCGCAAAAGATATTTTCACTGGTTTACTCGTATAGAAATTATGAGTGCAGTTATAGCAATTGCAGTTGCTTTAACACTTTATATCGGCTTGTCTTCAAAAGGTCAGGTTTTACTTGAAAGCCAAACAGAAAAACTGGCCCGCTCGTTAACCTCATTAGCGGCATTTAACGCAGCAAACTATATTGAAGCACACCAAAATGACAAGCTGAAACAACTGGTCAATGCGCTTGTTAAAGAGAACTTTATCTTTGATGCCACCATTTATAATCATCAGGGCATTCCATTAGCTGAAAGCTATAATGCATTGCCATTACGGCAATTATTGCCTATGTCGGGCAACCCGGTCACCCCGGTACAAGGGATGGGTCGTCGTCCTTATGTCGCTCCGATTTACAATCATGATGGAGAAACATTAGGGTATTTAAGAATCACGCTAGAGGAGACATCACTTTTAAGCACCGCAACACGCTATATTCATAGTGCAGAGTTTGCTTTGCAGATTATGCTATTGATGTCTCTTTGGGTTGGATTCATTAGTGCCAGACAACTATCACGCAAACGTCGCAGACTTATTCGCATTGCCCACCGCAGGCGGGCAATGAAAATCAGGCAACGATTAGAGCAAAGAAGATAAAGTAAGCTCAATCATATCGTTAAATGTTTTTTGACGCTCATCAGAGCTCGTTGCTTCTCCGGTGCGAATATGATCGGAGATAGTCACGATACAAAGCGCTGATTTTCCGCATTCGGCCGCAACGCCATAAAGGCCGGCGGCTTCCATTTCAACCGCCAGCACACCATGATGTTCCATCACATCAAACATATCAGGATCTGGCGTGTAAAAAAGATCCGCTGAAAAAACATTACCAACCCGAACCGGTAAATTACGGACTTCAGCTGCATCTACGGCTTTACGTAATAACTGGTAATCTGCAATCGCTGCAAAGTCATGGCCTTTAAACCGGCTTCGATTCACATTTGAATCTGTGCAAGCGCCCATCGCAACAATCACATCCCGAACTTTCACTGACTCACTAATGGCACCCGCACTACCGACACGAATAATATTTTCAACACCATATTCGCTGAATAATTCTTTCGAATAGATTGAACAACTGGGTATCCCCATCCCTGACCCCATCACAGAGACATCTTTACCCTGATAATGACCAGTAAATCCCAACATATTGCGAACATCAGTCACCTGACGCACATCTTCTAAAAATGTCTCTGCAATATAACGAGCACGAAGCGGATCCCCCGGAAGCAGAACAGTTGGAGCAAAATCACCAGGATGAGCATTAATATGAGGTGTTGGCATATATAAAATCCTTCATACAGAAATCGATTGAACTATCTCGACAAAATAATAACAAAAGACAAACTAACCATTGATTTTCCTGGCCCATTCATCTTGTTCATAATGAGCTAACACTATGGTAAAAAGCGTTTAACGAATAATCGCTTTCATAAAACTTTCACCATAATCCATCGCTGGCAAATCAAAATAATCAGCCACTGACTGGCCTATATCAGCAAATGTTTGACGACGCCCTAAAGCAACAGACCGGACAGCTTTACCATAAACTAAAACAGGAATATGCTCGCGGGTATGCTCAGTTCCCGGCCAGGTCGGATCACAACCGTGATCTGCTGTAATCATCAATATATCGCCATCCTGAAGCTGCTTTATCAGCTCTGGAAGCCGCTTATCAAAATACTCTAATGCTCCAGCATAACCTGACACATTCCGGCGATGACCATACGATGAATCAAAATCAACAAAATTGGTAAAAACAATACTGTGATCACCGGCAACTTCAAGTTCTAAAAGCGTCGCATCAAAAAGTTCTTCCAACCCGGTAGCTTTGACTTTTCGGGTTATCCCCTGATGGGCGTATATATCGGCAATTTTACCAATACTGGTTACACTCCCCCCTGCATCGACCAACTTTTCCAGTACAGTTGCCTGAGGTGGCTTAACCGCATAGTCATGGCGATTCCCTGTACGGGTAAATCGCTCTGAACAATCTCCCACAAATGGCCGGGCAATCACCCGTCCGATGTTGTAATCGTTAAGAAGCTCACGAGCAATTTTACACAATTGATATAATCGCTCTAAGCCAAACGTTTGCTCATGGCAAGCAATCTGAAAGACACTATCTGCCGAAGTGTAAAAAATTGGCTTACCAGTACGCATATGTTCTTCACCGAGCTGTTCAAGAATTGTAGTTCCTGAAGCATGGCAGTTCCCCAGATATCCGGGTAAATCAGCTCGTTTAACTAATTCATCAAGCAACACCTGCGGAAAACTATTTTCTTTATCCGGGAAATATCCCCAATCGAATAACACTGGTACACCTGCGATTTCCCAGTGTCCACTTGGTGTATCTTTACCACTGGATAACTCCTGGGCATATCCGTAAGCCCCAACAGGCTCCACATCCGGTAAACCTGAAACAGGCTCACCACGACTAGCCTGTGCAAGCCGACCGAGTCCCAGTGAATTCAGGTTTGGTACATGCAATGATCCCTTCCTGCCCTGATTGGCTTTTCCTGACTGACAATATTCAGCAATATGTCCAAGGGTATCAGAGCCATCATCACCAAAATTTGCAGCATCTTCACCGCCACCAACACCAAAAGAATCTAACACGAGTAAAATTGCTCTTTTCATCACTACTCCTACCATGAAAGGCCCATTCACTTAGAAATATTCAACTTGATGGCCTTCACCGCATTCAAAATACGTTTGATTTGAAGATCATCACCGAACACACAAACACACTTTACAGCGTGACTTGCTGACGAATTACATCAGGAATAGAAGGACACTCAGCAGTTAAAGTAATCGCGTCCCGAATACGCTGAGCCGCTCTTTGCCAGCTATTCTGATCAGCAGCATGAATCATGACTAAGGGATCACCTTTTTCAATCAACCCCCCAAGTTGCCGCCAGTGACTTAATCCGACACGATGATCAATTTTTTGTGCCTGCCGCATACGGCCACCACCAAGAGCAATAATACTCATGCCTATTGCACGGGTATCAATCGCTGCTAAATAACCATCCTGCTCAGCCAGAACAGGAGCTATCACAGGGGCCTGAGCAAAGAAACTCTTACCTCTGGCCAATAGATCAGATGGTCCACCCAATAAAAAGACCATTTTATTAAAGCGCTCAGCCGCTTCACCGCTATTAAGAGCCCATTCAATTTTTGCTCTTGCTTCATCTTTATTACTCACTAATCGGGCACTTAATAACATATTTTCAGAAAGAGCCATCGTTACTTTATGTAATCGAATATTACGATAGGCTCCGGTCAGGTAATCCATCGCTTCAATGACTTCAAGTGCATTACCACAACTTGAAGCTAAAGGTTGACTCATATCAGTCAATAAAGCACTCATCTGGCATCCGGCCCGATTGGTGACTTTCACCATTCGCTGTGCCAATGCCTCTGACAACGCTGGAGTCTTCATAAATGCACCGCTACCGACCTTAATATCCATCACTAATGAATCCAGGCCTTCTGATAGCTTTTTACTCAAAACCGATGAGCTAATTAAAGCAATTGAATCAACGGTTGCCGTGATATCCCGGATGGCATACAAGCGCTTATCAGCAGGTGCAATATTCTGACTGGCCCCCACAATAGCCACTCCGTTATCGCGGACAATCGATTGAAAACGCTCCTTCGGAACATAAGGGTCATATCCGGTAATCGCTTCTAACTTATCGAGCGTCCCCCCGGTATGCCCCAAACCCCGCCCTGAGATCATCGGCACATAGCCACCACAAGCCGCGATAATAGGTCCTAACATCAGAGACACTACATCGCCAACACCACCCGTCGAATGTTTGTCAACGACAGGTCCTTCGAGCTCATAATCCGTCCAGTTCAGAATATCGCCCGAATCTCTCATTGCACACGTTAATGAAACACATTCATCAATGCTCATATCCTGAAAAAATATAGCCATAGCCAATGCCCCGACCTGACTATCACTCAATTTTCCAGTCGCAATACCGTCAACCAGAAAACTAATTTCTTCATGGCTAAGCGCCTGACCATCACGTTTACGTCGAATGAGCTCTTGAGGTAAAAACATAATCACTCCGCAAAAAATGATTAACAAGAACGCAAAGCAGCCATCTCTAACAGTCTCTGTCGTGTGATGTCATCAATAAATGCCATCTCCAATCCACCAAGCTGCAACATTCTGAGTTGTTCAAGTGATAATCCAAGCTGTTCATGGGCAATCCGGTACTCATGGGCCAAATCAATATGACTCACCCCTGGATCATCTGTGTTTAAGCTCACCAGTAATCCGGCATCAATAAACTGTGGTAGAGGGTGCTCTGAGTACGCAGCAACAGTCGACGTTTGAAGATTACTCGTTGGGCACGATTCAATCCCAATTCGGTTATCTCTGAGATAATCTATTAATTTCGGATCTTCAATGGCTCGCACTCCGTGACCAATTCGACAGGCCCCTAACTCCAGAACAGCCTGCCAAATACTACCTGCCCCGGCCGCTTCTCCCGCATGAACTGTAATCGCAAGATCACGATCCCGAGCTAATTTAAAATGCTCGGTAAACAATTCGCCCGGATAACCTTTTTCATCACCAGCCAAATCAACAGCAACAAAATCACCGGCCCGACTCAAGATAGCCAGCAATTCATCTTTGCAGGCCTTTTGTCCAAAAGTTCGGGACAAGATACCAATTAAATTAACCTGAACCTGATATTCCTGACTAGCTGAACGAACACCATCAATAACAGCCTCAACAACTCCCTTCAGCGGTAACTTATGCGTCATCGCCATATAATAAGGGCTAAATCTCAGCTCGGCATAATCCAGCCCTGAATGAGCAGCATCCACAACATTCTCAAATGCAACACGTCGGACAGCGTCTAAATCAGCTAAAACTTTGACCATCCAATCCAGTTTTTGCAAAAACCCCAATAAATCATTTTCTTTGCCCTGGATCTGTACATAAGGGCGTAGCTGGTCAACCGTTTTAGCCGGTAAATCAATCCCAAACTGTTCACCTAAATCTAAAATCGTTTCAACTCGGACATTGCCGTCTAGGTGGCGATGTAAATCAACAACGGGTAATGATCGATCAAACAAACAACTATTCCTTCTTCAAAGCACCAACATCTAATCACAACAACATATGCCATCAATTTGCACGACAATTCAGTGATCAAAAGTTAATCGACATGACTCTGTTTCATTTTTATATTGGCAACACCTTAGTCAATGTGATTTATATCACAATTTTCTAAGTACAATGAATAAACCAGAGAGATCTTCTCGTGAGCTGTTGATCTCACCGGTGAAAATAAACAAAAACGGCCGCTTAGCGACCGTTTTCTGAAAACATTGATTTCGTACACGATACCTTACAGTTTTGCCCGAATCATTTCTTCCATACGTAACTGATCAGCGGCGAAATTTCGAATCCCCTCAGCCAATTTATCAACAGCCATCGGATCCTGATTATGTTCCCAATGAAACTCTTCTTCGGTCATTTTTTCAGGAGCGGTATCAATTCTGAAATTATCTGCCAAATGACGTTCCAGATGATCCTCACTACTATTTAGTTCATCAAGCAAAGCAGGACTAATCGTCAAACGGTCACAACCAGACAAGGCAAGAATTTCACCAATATTACGGAAACTTGCTCCCATAACGACTGTTTTATAACCATGTTTTTTATAATAGTTATAAATCTGTGTTACAGATTTAACGCCCGGATCATTTTGGACCGTATACTCTTCATCAGCCTTTGCTTTATACCAATCTAAAATACGGCCAACAAACGGAGAAATCAAAAATACACCGGCTTCGGCACAAGCCCGGGCTTGAGCAAATGAAAACAATAAGGTCAAATTACAATTAATCCCTTCTTTTTCAAGAAGTTCTGCTGCTTTAATTCCCTGCCAGGTCGATGCTAATTTGATAAATACACGCTCTTTAGAAATTCCTTTATCAGCATACATTTTGATAAGTTTACGCGCTTTAGCAACACTTGCCTGAGTATCATAAGATAATCTTGCATCAACTTCTGTTGATACACGTCCGGGAACTAACTCCAAAATCTGGCTACCAATATGGACAGCCAACCAGTCCCCTGCTTCAACAACCTGCTCTTCAGCATTCTCATGACACTTTGCCGCCCATACTGCAGCCTGGCTGATCAACTCATCACCCTCAGGAGTTTTCAATGCCTTCAAAACCAGCGAAGGGTTCGTGGTCGCATCTTGGGGCTGATACTTTTCAATTGCATCAATATCCCCTGTATCAGCAACAACGGTGGTAAACTGCTTTAACTGACTTAATAAAGTCGCCATGAATAATAACCTCTTGCCTTATTTTAACTTCTTGAAATTTTGTTCCGAAAAAGCCAAAGTTTGAATACTAACTCAGGTTTTAAACCTTTCAGAGCAATCAATGAGAATCAATTCAAAAATTATTTTCACTGAGCATAATCGATGATCCCATTAGATAGAATCCTTTTCTAATGATCAACCTCCAAAATTAACAAATAAGGTAATTTTTTAACAAAAGATGAATTGGTTGATAAAAGCTATCGATCTACCAGGATCAATCAAAGAATAGCTTTCATTATAGAAGATAGTCATCCGATAAATTGAACCAAATTAAAACTATGTGACAAAAGCCTAAGAAGAATATAGAAGAAAAGTGAAAGGTGCCACATTCAGTTCAGTCACCGACATATCCCTAACGGAATAGTGTCCCCCCCATTGGTCCACGCATACACTAAAGCATACCGGCAACCAAGCCAACCAGATAAGCAGCAAGGAATTTACCTGATTGGTCGAACTGAATGTGGTCATGTCTTAATAAAGACTGGCTGGCATAACCAGCAACACACGTGAGCATTTTAACGAAATACAACCCCAGAAGAATGAGAAAAATCACAAAAAATGACTCAATTACCCTTTTTTGAAATTTTATTTCCCATATCTGTTGATCCATTTGCCGTAAATAGAGATGATGAAGAATGAATTATAGAACATATCATAATCATGTCTTTAGAATTGAACTGCTGTAAAAGTTGGAGATGCGAAAATTTTGGACTGCCTCATAGCGAGCATTACCAACCATTAAGCCACCACTTAGGGTATCCCGCATTACATTGTAAACTTTGCGGCAGTTTCCCACCGTTAATTGATTCGCAAATAATTGAGAAGCTCATTCATGAGAAATTACCCACTCAGTTACCCCGTACTCCGATCGATTGCCCTAATTGCCTGCCGTCATTTAAGCGGTTTACACATCCGCCTCAGAGATATGGAACGACAAGCGCAGGGCACCAACGTTTACGCTGTCGAAATTGTGGGAAAGTCTATACGCCGGCTCAACCACCAAAAATCAACGTATTACTCAGTTTTTATAATGTACTTCATCAACAATCGCGTGCAACTGATGCAATAAAACAGTTGAAGATCAGCAGCAAACTGTATTATCAATTATTAAGATGGTGTGCACTATTACTTGGCCAATATACCCGTAAATTAGAATATCAGTACTTACCTAAACAATTCTTAGCTCTACAAAGCGAAAGTACCGTCTTAGAACTAGCTGGGGGGTTACGGTTATGGTTACTCAGTAGTGCTGAGGCGACCAGTGGTTATCAGCTCATGGAAAGTCATAACCTAGCACAATTATCGTTAAATCAGGCCTATTACACTGAACAGGGGGATAACAGATTGAATTCATATCCTGAATTCCCCTTGACTCAAGCATTAAAAAAACGCTATCAACAACTCTTAACCCGCTATCATTTTGAAGATCTACAATATGGGCCATCTAATCAATGGAATCGCTACCATCTGGTCAAACCCAGATTAATTGCCTATGCTCACTTTCAGATGCTTCAATCATTAATTGCTCCCCAGGTTCATCAACATCATTACTTAGAACAAGAAAGTTGTATTCGCGGAGCCGCGATCATGGGCGCTATTCAGCAAATCAGGAAACAACAAGCCGATATCTTTTATCTCTTCGCCCATCCTGATCAACAAACAGCCTTTCTAGCAGATGGTCGTCCCGTTGGATGGTGGAAAGATCGCTGGTTCAACACCACCTTTGGAGGATATTGCCCAATTACCGAGCGACGAAGCTATCGATTTCCTTTCCAGATGAACAATATTGCAAGTAACCAAATTTACTTTCAGGAAATGAAGAAAAAAATACCCGGTTATTTAAAAAGTCTGGCTCCGCTAAACGCATGGCTGACATTGCAGCGCTGCCAATATAATTTTCTGATACAGAATAACACTGAAGCCCCAGCATCAAAATTAGGCATGCCAATATATCAAACACCAGAATCATTTTTAAAAGCAGCTTATGACGACTATCGCTCTTCTTTGCAAAAATCATCCCGCTAAAACAACTAAAAAGGAGACCTTCCAGTCTCCTTTTATTTATCGATGCCTCTAATTGCAGAACTACTTAGAAGCAACCTATTCAGTGATGATGTCAACTAATGAATGAATAATCCAGCAATCGTGGCACTCATCAGGTTCGATAAGGTCCCAGCAATAATTGCTTTCACACCTAATTCAGCCATTTCATGACGGCGACTTGGAGCCATTCCACCTAAACCACCCAACAAAATTGCAACGGAACTGATATTTGCAAAACCACATAATGCGAAAGTAATAATCGCCTGAGTATGCTCACTCATGATCATTTTAGTCGCACCGATTAATTTATCGCCATGGATATAAGGCACTAAATCAATATAAGCCACAAATTCATTCAGAACAATCTTCTCACCGATGAAAGAACCAGCTACAACTGCCTCATGCCATGGGACACCGATTAAATAAGCAACAGGAGAGAAAATCCAGCCTAAGATTTCCTGAATCGTCAGATGAGTAATTCCAAACCAACCGCCGACGCCACCGACAATCATGTTGAGCAAAGCAACTAAGCCAATAAATGCCAACAACATGGCACCTACATTCAATGCCAAGGACAACCCGGAGGAAGCCCCCGATGCAGCCGCATCGATCACATTCACATGTTTCTCTTCCTGAGCTAATGTACCTTCAATATCATCATTATGCTTTTGAGTTTCAGGCACAATCATTTTGGCCATTAACAAACCGCCCGGAGCCGCCATAAACGATGCCGCAATCAGGTATTCCAGTTTAACCCCCAAGCCTGCATAACCTGCAAGGGTTGATCCGGCAACAGAAGCCAGGCCGCCTACCATAACAGCAAAAAGTTCTGAACGTGTCATTTTTGCAATAAAGGGACGAACAACCAGAGGCGCCTCGGTTTGCCCCATAAAAATATTGGCTGTAGCAGATAATGACTCTGTACGGCTGGTCCCCAAACATTTCTGTAGAAAACCACCAATAATTCGAATTACCCATTGCATGATGCCAAGATAATATAAAACGGTAATCAGTGAAGAAAAGAAAATAATCAAAGGTAGTACACGGAAAGCAAAAATAAATCCTAAACCACTTTTAAAAGCAGCAGGACCTGCCAATCCACCAAATAAGAAGATCATACCATCCTGAGCAGCGTTGATTACGACTTCAACACCTTGAGCCATATCACCCAGTATCGTTTTACCTGCGTCACTAAACAGCACCAATACGCCAATTCCAAATTGGATAGCAAAAGCCAACCCAACCGTACGTAACCGAATAGCCTTACGATTTTCCGACAGTAGATAAGCTATCCCCAATAGGAATGCCATACCCACCAGACTCATCCATACATGCATCTTGAAGTTCCGATAGTCAATTATTTTATATTGCGAGGGAGTTGTTTTGGCGAGAACATCCAACGAATGGATGCGCTCGTTGGGAGGATATTTTGCCTGAATCGACAAATGATGCAAATACCCTAATTGGTATCGTTTGGGCAAACCCATACAATTTAAAGTAGATAACCTAAAAAAAACTATACAGACATCAAATTAAAGAGTTTAACACTATTTTTATATGTAAATTCGGATAATAAATCTTCATCCATTTGCAAAACCTGACCTGCCATCTTAACCACCTGAAGTATAGACAATGGGGTATTTTCTCCTTTAGACATACCCGGTAAAGGCATATCTGGCGCATCAGTTTCGAAGACAATCGACTCAATAGGTAATTTGGTAACAATTTTTCTAAGTTTTTCACTTCTTGGCCACACAAATGCACCACCAATCCCTAACTTAAATCCCAAATCAACAAACCGCTGGGCTTGCACAAATGATCCCTGAAACGCATGAATGACACCACCTTTAGGAACAGGGTAATGACGAAGTAATGAATAAACATCATCATTGGCCCGAACACTATGAATAATGACAGGTAAGTTGAAACTCGCTGCCAACTGCAGTTGCCTGATAAAGATAACCCTCTGTTGAGAGTATGTATCTTTAAAGCGCCCATCTAAACCACACTCACCAATAGCAGCTAACTGATCACAATATTTTTCAAGCTGAAGCGCAAAATTATCAACGGCTGTAAAACCATTCTTAAAACAGGGATGAATACCCAAACCAACCGCAATATTAGGATAACGATTTAACTCTAAAACCGATTGCCAGTTTTGTGGCCCGACAGAAGGAACCACAAATCCACCAACGCCCTGAGCCTGCCAAACCTTAATCTTTTCTGATAAAGGCGTAAAGCAGGGAAAATCCAAATGGCAGTGTGTATCGATTAGCAATGTTTACTTCTTCTCCTGATGATACATATTGACACACTGACAGGCTGTCTGTTCAATTCCCATGTTTTTCAGCCAACGGTCATAACAAGCGATCATTCGTCGTAATGGCTGATATAAGCGACAAATCATTATAGCCTCCTCATAAGCAATCAACCTCGATTTTGAAGAAGGGAGTTGTCTGACAAAGGATTAAACCCAATTTTCAAATTAAACCCCACATCAGAGAATAATCCTGAAACAACCTGTATCCCTCGTTATAAGAGAATGTCTTTTATCCAAAACAAAAACTAATTTATCATGAATAATTCATCGCTGAAGAACAATCAATGCATCATGATTTAGTCGAACTGTTCACAAAAAAAACCGGCTATGAACCGGTTTTTTGAAGTCTTACCCGATGATATCAACACACTTTAGTGTTCGCGTGTTTTGAAGAACTTAATATCCGGATGACGTTCAATTGCTAAATTAAGGTTCACCATTGTTGGGGCCAGATAAGTCAAATTATCTCCACCATCCAACGCCAAATGATCATGGGCTTTACGGGTGAATTCATCTAATTTGCGCTCATCATTACTGTCACACCAGCGAGCCGATGTGACATTAATCGCTTCATACAAAGCTTCAACTTTATATTCAGTTTTTAAGCGATGCACAACAACATCAAACTGCAAGACCCCCACAGCACCAACAATCAGATCATTATTTCGCATAGGGCGAAAAACCTGAACAGCACCTTCTTCAGATAATTGAATCAGCCCTTTTTGCAATTGTTTTTGTTTAAGTGGATCTTTAAGGCGGATTCGCCGAAACATTTCAGGCGCAAAGTTAGGAATACCGGTGAATTTCAATGCTTCGCCCTGAGTGAAGGTATCACCGATCTGAATTGTGCCATGATTATGTAATCCGATAATATCCCCGGCAATAGCCCTCTCTGCTGCACTGCGATCACCTGCCATAAACGTAACCGCATCAGAAATACTCACATCTTTACCGATACGAACATGACGCATTTTCATCCCTTTCGTATATTCCCCAGAGACAATACGCATAAATGCAACCCGGTCCCGGTGTTTCAAATCCATATTCGCCTGAATTTTGAAAACGAAACCACTAAATGCCTGATCAGTTGCTGCAACTTTGCGAACATCAGTTTGTCTTGGCATCGGAGCCGGGGCCCATGCAGTTAACCCATCGAGCATATGATCAACACCGAAATTCCCCAATGCGGTCCCAAAAAAGACCGGAGTCAGTTCACCGGATAAAAACAGCTCTTCATCAAACTCATTCGAAGCCCCAAGCACCAATTCTAATTCATCCCTGAGTACACCCGCTAAACCATCGCCAATGGCTGCATCAACAGCCGGATTATCTAATCCTTTAATAATCCGCTGTTCTTGTATCATATGGCCCAAGCCACTCTGATATAAAATGATTTCATCACGCTGAATATGGTAAATGCCTTTGAACTCTTTCCCACAGCCAATCGGCCAGGTGATAGGGGCACAGGCAATATTCAATTCGCTCTCAACTTCGTCCAGCAACTCCATCGGATCACGTGTATCCCGATCCAATTTATTCATAAACGTGAGAATCGGCGTATCACGAAGTCGCGTGACTTCCATCAGTTTACGGGTTCGATCTTCCACCCCTTTGGCGGCATCAATCACCATCAAGCAGGAGTCAACAGCCGTTAATGTCCGATACGTATCTTCTGAAAAGTCTTCATGTCCGGGAGTATCCAACAAATTAACGATACAATCGTTATATGGAAACTGCATGACCGAAGTCGTAACCGAGATACCACGCTCTTGTTCCATCTGCATCCAGTCTGATTTAGCATGGTGGCTACTACCACGCCCTTTCACTGTCCCTGCTGTTTGAATCGCATGTCCGAAAAGTAACACTTTCTCAGTAATGGTGGTTTTACCGGCATCAGGATGGGAAATAATTGCAAATGTTCTACGCTTTTGAATTTCTTGACTATTTTCACTCATAAATACAAACAAACCTTGTTTATGTACACGTAGGCGTACTCAAAAACAAATCTACCCAAGGCCAAATAACAATAAATGAAGTTAGGGTAAACGCATGAATGTGCTTTTTTCGTTCTAATCCTTCACGCATTTATCCCCTCTGATAAAAAATAATAGCGGGATTATATCAGAAGATAAGGGGGTTGCCATGAGGAGTTCATACAGAGAAAAACCAATAATCCATACGGAATGAGTTCATCGATAAATATAAAAAATTCTATCGTAAAAAACGCCTAGTAAACTTGTTTATTTCGAATTACGGGTGGATTCATTGTTTCTTAAGGGCAAATCCAACCCAATAAACCAGACTATAAATAGAACTAACCTTTCAAAATCCACAGAGCCTACGTATCATAGATGCGGCATCTAAAAACCAACCAACTCAAAGGTTCAGTTCAATGCAGAACAGTGGAATCAAAGAGCCTGTCGAAGTCCCAGAACAAGATATTCGCTATCTCGATCACTTAATGAAAAATATCGATGCAGATTTAGCCGTCTCCATGGCCTATGTTAAACGAACCCAGGGATTAACCTTTAGCCAATTACAGAAACGATTCAGTGGGATTAACGTTAATACGATGAAGCGCTATATGCAACCAAGCTACCCTTCCATGCGCCCGCTTCATTTTTTAGCCGCCTATTCCTGGGTCACCATGGTTCCTATCACCAGCTTTTACTATAAAATTCTTTATCCCAATATGGACAGTAGCCTGCTGAAAGTATTAATGTGTGTCGGAAAGTTGCCATCAAATCAGTTTAATGCTGTCCTTGAGATTCTGTATAACTTACTCAATGAGTCATCTCAGAAGAATTTCCTCTATTTGAAAGAAAAATTGGATATTCAATACGATTCAACTCACCAAGACCCGTATTCATTTCCCCCATCCCCTTTAGATATTCAAAAATTTGCTGTTGATTATTACTATTCTGTGGCCGTTACAGCCAAAAAATTTCGGGAAAACAATAACATTTCTATCGAAACTATCTCCCGTGTGGTAGGGCTGTCTCAATATCAATATCAAATACTAGAAGATACGGATAAATCAGTTCCTTTTCCTGCATCCATTGGAGCAAGAATAAAACTTGGCTTTAAAATGGAAAGTCATGCCGGCTTTACCAGTGAGATGCAATTATTCCCTGAATTTCACAAATTAAGATGTGTTCAAAATACTCGAAACATACTGATTATGGAGTTATTTAAACTAATTCCACCATATTGTAAACCTAGAATTGCTGAAATTCTCACCTCACTATCGAACATATATTGAACTGATTTTACTTCTATCAAAAATGAACATTAGATACCATAAATACACATTATTTTATGTTGACATAATTAAGAATAAAATCGAATATATCCCCTGTTAGAAAGATGTGTACTTATAATGGCTTCTTTATTATTGTCTCGCTAGATATAATACTAGAAATCTGAATTTTTATTTACTTACTCTTTTTAATCATAATACATTCAATATCATTTTATATTAGGTGAAATATGAATAATAATGATTTATCCACTTATTTAGCTGAAGCTGACCAGTCAGTCAGAGATTTTCTTACAGTTTTATTTGAAAAGCTAAATATGCAACGAAAATTACACCACGATCCGATTGTACGACTCGAATATTTTAGTCTGATTATGGAAATACGCTTACTTTCATATGCCGACGGAGATAGAAAAAGTTTAGACTTTGAATCCAAGCATTAATACTCATTAATTACGTTCTTTATATTAAAAATAACGCTATATAGTAGCGTATGTACAACATGTCCTCTGCAAGTAATTTCATATTCGTAATATCTATATTAAAAATAATATGTTATAGATATCTATACGTGTCTAATTTAATCATTTCGGGACAATTCTACAAATCGTATCTCTCAAGGTTATCCCTATCCTTTAAACCACTGAACTATTCCAATATGATTATGTCTATAGATATAGAATTGATAATTATGTGGATAATACGCATAACTTTTAAACTCTAACGTCTATTTATTTTGATAAATCCGAATCCTTAGAGGTAATCGATGTCCCAAGATAACAAACAAAAATTTCTCATCGGTGGAATCATTCTGTGTTTAGCCGTTGTAGCAGGATTAGGCTATACATCATGGTCATTAAATCATAAAGTAAACCAGCTTGAAGCAAGTAATAGTCATTTCTTTAATACCAGCTCTATTCCGTCATCAGGCCATAACACTCAGTGGAATACAATGATGAATCAATTGGCACAGATGCCAAAATCATTTTCAGGTATCAACAGATGGATGAATCAAATGATCCATCAAATGGCCCCCGGTAATATGTCACAGGGGATATCTCAGTTCAGTTTCTCAACAAATTCACCCAGTATTATATTCAAGAATAATGCTCATCAATATCAATTTATTGTACATTTTGCTAAAGGACAGAATATTCAAATTAATACAAAAATTTCAAATCATATTTTGCACATCTCAGGCACCGTTCAACAAAGTACGTCGGATAAGGGCCATAAGTTCATGTCAAACTCTCAGTTTTCAAGTGAATTTTCACAAGACTACAGCCTAAATCAACCTGTCGATAAAAATGCAATGAAAATCATTCATCACAAACATGAAATTGACATTATCATTCCTAAAAAACACCATTCATGATTCACCATTAAATATTTCCCTGATTGACCTAAATTCGCCAGAAGGAACTGGCCATCTTTACACTGTCGATCGTTTTAATCGTTCATCCACCGACAAATAACCGCCCCCTTTGACCATCAATAATAGAAGAACAGTTAACCAGACCCCATGCGTAGGATAAGCTAATGGATATACAAAAATCTCAATCACAAGTGTCATGCCAGCTAAAATAAAAGCCGCCAGCCGGGTTTGCCATCCAATCAATAATAAAATGGCACAAACATGTTCAGCAATAACTGCTAACACAGCCGCTAAAAATGGTGGTAATAAAGGAAGTGCATATTCATGCTGAAACAAAAAAATAGTTTGAGGAGTAATATGAGGCCAGCCAAGCTGAAATGTTCCTGAGATAATATCAATCGATAAACCGCTTACTTTTGTCTGCCCTGATAGCCAAAAGACAGCAGAGATAGAAAATCGCCCTATCACCAAAATCAACGACTCAGGGATATGCTTAAACCAGCGGGCTAACCATTGATTCATCAACATACTATTGCTCCTTAACAGATGTAATCACCGGACAATTCATTAGCATGGCCAGGGTATTGGACAAATCAAATGATTCTCCGGTACTCTTCATTGCGGTTTGAACATCGCACCCTGATAACAAGGATTTAATAAATTGCCCCTGAGGCTCACTGATAATAGCCAGTTCAGCAGTTAATACGGGTTTATAAAGCATCAGACACTCACGTTGCTCAACGACTAAAGCCTTTAACTTCTCAAGCATATTCTGCTGATGAATCAACCAGATTGACCCAATAGCAAAATCGGATCGAAATAGCATAATAGTTGGAGATAACGTCAAATAAACTGCTTTTTCGCCGTCACATTGAGTGAGTAACTCAGATGCTGATTTTGGATCTAAAACGCCGTAATCCAGCCCATGTGTCAAAGTCAACATAGCCCGCTCTAGCGCAGCCAGTTCACCAAGAAATGGAAGTGTTGCAAGCGGCTCCCGTGAACTGATAAATTCACTAAAATTCTCTCCATATTCCGTCAATACTGGTGATGTAGGCGGATAACGCTGTATATATGCATGAGCCATTGCCTGAAAAAATTCATCTCCGACAATTTGCCGCGTTACAGGGAAAATCTCTCCCAACGCCTCGATTAAAGAAGAATAAACATTATTGCGATAAACGGAAAAACGTTGCTGATGCTCCTGAGCATGGCCCATTTGCAGTTTCTGCTTCAATAAAGCCGGATCAATATCAGCCGCTAACAATTGCTCACTAAACCATCGATTCATCACAACGACCACTCCAATTGCTGATAAGATTGCCTGATTTTGTCGGCCATTTGCGCTTCTTCAAGCAACTCAATAAATGGGGGAAGATTGGCATCTCGTTCGATTAATGTCAGGTGATCTCCTGTCAATGACAGAGCCTTCTCAAAAAGAGTCCATACATCAGGAGCAATATTCTGATCGTGACTATCGATTTTTAACTGGCTTTGGGAGGAAAAATCATGACTATGACCAGCCAGATGAAACTGCCGGACCGCATTGACTGGATAATCCGCCAAATAATCCAGACAACTTTTTTGCAAATTATGACAAGATACAACGATGTTATTAATATCAAGCAACAAACCGCAACCTGTTCGCTCAACAAGCCCATGTAAAAATTCACACTCACTTCGTTCACTTGCACTAAAAGCTAAATAGCTAGAAGGATTTTCAATTAATATAGATTGCCCTAAGCGCTGTTGTACCTGATCGACATGCTCGCAAACCCGAATCAATGTAGTCTGGTCATAGATTACAGGCAACAAATCATTAAAATAGTTTCGGCCATGACTTGACCAAGACAGATGCTCAGAAAATAGGAGAGGACGGCTCCATTCCACCAGCTTTGCGACTCGCTCAAGATGCGCTATATCTAAAGGCTGGTCACCACCAATCGATAACCCAACACCATGCACAGTAATCGGATAATATTCCCGAATCTGTTCTAAAAAATACCTTCTGGGACCACCATCACTCAAATAATTTTCTGCATGGAGCTCCAAAAAACCAACAGGAGGACGCTTTTGCAATAATGTTTCATAATAACACGGCTTTAAACTCACGCCCGTATTGAGAGGAAACATTTCAGATACGCCATTATCCAAATTTAATTGTTGATTCAGTTGCATAGAAAGCCTTTTTCCCTCGCCATTATGACCAGTTCAGGCAAATCAGTATTCGTTTAGACCCATCGTTAAGATCGGTACTGAACTCCTTTTCTTATTCGTCGTGATGAAACAGCAATCTCTTACACAAAAAATTTGATTAACCTACTCGTCTTAATATTCGATATAAAACATATTATCGAATCAACCATTTTCTCAAGACCAGCCATGTATAAATGAAAGACCCAATACCAATAAGCACCAGTACAACGTAATCAAACGGTGTACGAACATAGTCGATACTGGAATGTGTTAAATATGGAGCAAGCCGTATAGCCAACAATGCAATGACGAAGCTCATCAGCCAAAGCCAGAAACTGGATTTTCCATGCCGATGACGTCCCAAAAACCAGCTGGCCAAGAGTACGGCAACGAGTAGAAGTAATACCCATAAATAAGGTTTAAGCGTAAACCAGACAATGATTAAAATACTGTCGATACCCATAGATTAGCCTCCTAGACTTTCCCTAATAACATTGCGTTATAAGCAGGATGCAGCATCTGCTCTTCCATGACCCAAACAGCCCACGATTCCTTTGTCGGATCGATAAAACTAAAAGAGGGAAGTAATACATTGCCATAACCAAATTCAGCCAGAATTGCTTTACCAATCGCAGTAATCAGAGGACAAGAGGTATAACCGTTATATCGGGCCGTCATTGTCCGCCCGGTTAGATATGAGATTAAATTAGCCTCAACGACAGGAGCTTGTAACTTCACACTAGCAGCCGTTTTACCCAACGGAATACCAGCAACATCGCCAATACCGAAAACTTCAGGGAAACGCCGATGTTGCAACGTAAACGGATCTACTTCCAGCCAGTCTTTTGCATAAGGTCCCTCCTGCCAAACTAAATCCGACTGCAAAATCGCATCGGGTGCCGACATAGGCGGAACAATGTGAATAAAATCATAGTGTTCAGATTTAAGTGCTCCGTCTGGTTTCCTGAAATAAGCTTTTTTAGCAAAAGCATCTATTCCTTTTAAGACATTTTGATAATGGACATGAACACCTTGCTGTTGCCAACGTTCTGTGACGAAACGGTTATACAACGGAACTGAAAAGATCCGATCCTTATAAGGTGTGAAAAAATCGACCTCCAAATGATCAGAATGACTGAGACGCTCAATCCGGGACAATGTCGTAAATGTCATCTTCAAAGGGGCACCAGCACATTTTAGCGAAGTATCGGGTAAGGTAAAAATTCCCCGCCCCTTCCTTTTTGCGAGCCAAAAATCAATCTGTTGGCTGGTCTGTAAAGCAATTTGAGGGCTTACATATACACTTCCAATCCCCTGAGTGCCTAATTGATTATATTCTAGTCCTTCAATTTGATGAAAATTAAGCTGGCAACCAGTTGCAACCACTAATGCATCATATTTTATTGACTGACCATCAGCGAGAGTCACCGTTTTTGTCGCCCCACTAACGAACTTCGCATTTTTAGCAATCCAGTCAATGCCTTGTGGTAACCAGTCTGCAGTCTGACTAATTACACTTTCTTTTTTCCATAATCCAGAAGCAATCATGGTATATCCCGGCTGGTAATAATGATGCATCCGGGCACCAATCAGTGTGATTTTATTCCCCGTGAATCGATAGCGAAGACGATTGGCCATTGCTAAACCTGCGGCCCCATCACCGATAATAACAATATGCCCTTTCGTCTTAATAGGTGCTGCCAAAAGTAATAAAGGCAACGGTATAGCCGATAAAACACCAGCACCCAGCGCCATTTTGATCAGTTTACGACGAGAAGATGAATAATTATTTTTTTTCACAGGAGTGCCCGCCTGATATTGAAGACAATGCTCCTCATAACCGTAGGCGAGCGATAAGAAAGGATCAAGGTTATGAATATAAAGTTATATTCAAGTGCTGTTAAGCTTCGGTGATTGAAATCTATTCAAATTAAACACGTCTAAATAAACAGCAAAAGCAACAAAAATAAACAGGCTCTAAGCAATCCCGATGGACTTTATAACATCGATGATATTTCACCTGAAGATATAACATAATCTTTCAATTGCTTTTGAAACACAGCTTTCTGCTCAGAACTGATAAAACTTGCATTGATCGCATTGACTGTAAACTGAGCGACCTGTTTTTTACTAAGTGAGTGGGCACAAATCACAGCCCAAAAATTTTCAGTCATGTACCCGCCAAAATAAGCTGGATCATCCGAGTTAATCGTCACGCACAGACCTTTATCAAGAAGCGTTACAATATTATGGTCACTCATTTTATCGAAAACCTTCAATTTAAGATTCGATAAAGGACAAACAGTCAGTGGCATCTGATTTTTAGCAAGTTCTTCAACCAACTCAGGATCATCAACACACCGAACACCGTGATCAATACGAGAAACACCCAAGGTCTCAATTGACGTTTTTATATTGTTTGCAGACCCTTCTTCCCCCGCATGAGCAACCGTTTTAAACCCTAGCTCTAAAGCTTTTGCAAATACTTTGGCAAATTTTTCAGGTGGATGGCCTACCTCAGAAGAATCAAGCCCGACTCCTACAATCTTATCCCGATAAGGTAAAGCTTGCTCCAATGTTAAAAATGCATTCTCTTCATCCAGGTGTCTCAAAAAACACATGATCAATTGGCTACTTATTCCAAGTTCCTGTTGACCATCTTTCAAGGCCCGATTAATACCATTTACAACCGTATCAAATGAAATTCCACGATGCGTATGTGTTTGTGGATCAAAAAAGATCTCCGTATGAATCACGTGATCAGCCTGGCATCTTTTCAAATAAGCCCATGTTAGATCATAAAAATCCTGCTCATAGCGCAAAACATCTGCACCTTGATAGTAAATATCTAAAAATGATTGCAAATTATTAAATTGATAAGCTTGTTTCACATCTTCAGGGCTTTTATAGACAATCGGGAGCTGATTACGATGAGCCAACTCAAACATCAATTCAGGTTCGAGAGTTCCTTCAATATGAAGATGTAATTCAACTTTTGGCAACTTTTCAACAAAATCTCTTGTTATCACGCTTTGTTCCATTTTCACTATCATTCAAAATCTATTTTTATCGTTAGTTCATTAACTGTCATTCATGTTGTATCAAAACTATTTTCAGATATGAAACCTCTTCAACGCTAAAATCACGCTTACCTCTTATCAAACAAAGCACTCATATCCCAAATCGAATCAGTTAGAAAAGATTAACCCTATACATTCTGATTAAAATCCGAATCCATTTCATCAGCCTAAAACCACTCTTCTTTAAAAAAGTGACGCAATTTGTCTATATCATCTATTATACATATTTGCATAATGGTGTATTGAAATAACATCAATTAAGTGAGTTAATACATATTAACGTCATATTTATTTGCTAGATTGATTCTGGGGCTCGGATATTGGGTACTGACTGATTGCAGCCTTTACTGCTTACTTATAGGGTCTGTCCGCCATGTAGCCGTCAACATTGTGACAATTAGAGCAAATAATATACGCATATATTGCCCTTGTATCATTAACACTAGAGGCTATTAGCCATGAAACAAGTCCTGTTTTTATGTACAAATGATGATTACTATCGAAGTCACTTAGCCGAAGAATATTTTAATCATTGGAGTGAAACTTTGAACTTGCCTTACCACGCCAGTTCAAAAGCCCTACCGAGCGATTTGAATAAGAACAAACACAGAGGCTCAATTACTCATCAAATGAAATATCTCTTTGATCACCTGACCACCCCAGGTGACGAGCTTCACAAGGCAGCCCCTGCAGTCAACTATGAAGAACTAAACCAAGCTGATTACTTATTTGCAATGGACAAACAAGAGCATCAGCAATTAATAGAAAAATACTATCCGGAATTTACAGCAAAGTGTCGATATTTCACAGTCGATGATGAAGAATCGGTCGCTTTGATTACAGAGCAACTAATGAACCAACTTGACCAATGGATTGCTCAGCTGGTAACACAATATTCGACGCAAAAGAAACAAGCATCATGACCCATACAATCGACATAAAAGTATAAAAGCACCTGAACCTGTGTCAGGTGCAATCACTTAATATTATTCGGCCTCATCATCATATTCTTCATCACCTTCGAAATAGGTCCCCCATCCATCATAAAAAACATTTGGACTAGCAACTAAACCAGCCAGCTTTGTAATATCAGATTTAATCGCATTGCTTTTTAACTCCATTTCAACGACAACATCAAAGCTCATCACTTTAGCACCATCATCCAATTCAACTTCTTCAGCATCGGTTACTTCATAACCAGCTTTAAAGCAGTTAACAGCTGTTTTTTCTAATGCATTCCAATCGGTACTCGTAAAATGATGTTCAATAGTATAAACCGCGTCCGGATCACTTCCATCATCTAAGAGCTCCTGAATAATCGCATCAGTTTCCTCTTGCCATTGGAGGATTTCTTTAGATTCCACTTATTGATCCCCCTTTAAGTTTAGAAGCGGGACACCCTTGATAATCAGCTGCATCACCACGAGCCTCTATTGTTAATTGATAAATACGCTGCTGCATGCGCAAATGTAACGACTGGATTTCATGACGAAGTTCATTTTTAGGCCATTGGCTACAATCAATCGGTTTACCAACCTCAATAATAACCCGACCATTATTCCAACGATTTAATTTAATCTGTTGGTGTGTTGAAGAACAGCATACAGGAACAATTGGTTCATTTGCCCGGCGAGCCAGATGGAATGCCCCCGCTTTAAAAGGCAAGAGACCACGCCCATGACTACGCGTTCCCTCAGGGAACATCCAGACAGAAATGCTTCTTTTGCGAATTTTCTTTGCAGATTGATCCAGTGTTAACGAAGCCCGGCTACTTTTATCCCGATTAATCAGAATATTTCCGGTTAACCAATAAATCTGGCCAAATAAAGGGAGCCAAACCAAACTCTTTTTACCAATAGTCACGGTACCGGGTCTTAAAGCAAAAGGCAGCGTCAACATATCATAGCTACTCTGATGATTAGCAATATAGACGCCCTGTCGGGGAAGAGAGGACTTATCGGTATAGCGAACTTCGACCTTAATACCGACAAGATAGCCAAACCAAGCAAATAAGCGACCGAAATAATAAACTGAATTACGGTGACAAGGCCGTATGAGGCAATAGACGCAAGCGGCAAGGAAAACCAAACTCAAGCAAACCAACATCGCTAACATTCGAATAAAAGCCAGCATCAAAGTACACCTATACAAATGAGGGTTGCGAGTATACTCGCTGGCTTAATTATGAACAAGAAGAGTTTCCTTAAAAAGGATTTTCATATCTAAAAAATCCGACCCATCTTAATCTCTATCAGAAAAAATGCCCCAACAACAGGGGGGTTAACTCTCTTTTCCGTCCGCGTTGTTCATCTGTTCAATCTCAACCCGATCAACACGTTGTAATCCTCTGGGAAGCTTATTTCCACGCCGCCCACGTTCCCCTCGATAGTGTTCCAAATCAGAAGGTTTTAGCGTCAATTTACGTTTTCCGGCCCACAAAGTCACTGGCAAATCAGCAGGTAAAACAGTCAACACTTTAACAAACTCTTCTCTGTTTTTAACTCGGTTAGCAGGAATACCAATCATCTTATTCCCTTTCCCTTTTGATAACTCAGGCAAGCTGGTCAATGGGAATAAAAGCATACGGCCTTCATTCGAGATGGACAAACACAGATCCTCTTGTAAATCTCCAATGGCTTGAGGAGACATCACCTTAGATCCTGACGGAACAGTCAGTAATGCCTTCCCATTGCGCTTTTTACTCACCATATCTGTAAATTTACAAATAAACCCATAACCGGCATCGCTTCCTAACAGGAAAAGCTGGTCGTCATCGCCCATCACAACATGACTAAAGTTTTCACCGGCTGCTAAATCAAACCGCCCTGTCAGAGGCTCTCCCTGGCTTCGGGCAGAAGGCAGTGAATGAGCTTCAAGCGAAAAACTTCGCCCTGAACTATCAAGGAAAATCGCAGGTTGGTTACTTTTTCCCCGGGCACTATCTAAATACTGATCACCTGATTTATAATTAAGTTCGGCAGCATTGATCTCATGACCTTTAGCACTGCGGGCCCACCCCATTTGCGATAACACAACGGTCACAGCTTCAGCAGGGACCAAATCTTTCTCTTTTAGTGCTTTAGACTCCTGACGTTCAACCAATGGTGACAGCCGGTCATCACCATAAGTTTGAGCATCAGCTAAAAGCTCTTTCTTAATCAATGTGTTAAGACGACGCTCAGATCCCAGTAATAACTGCAGTTTATCTCGCTCATCAGCTAATTCTTTCTGTTCGGCTCTAATTTTGATTTCTTCAAGTTTTGCCAATTGACGTAACTTGATCTCTAAAATAGCGTCCGCTTGTTTCTTGGATAATTCAAAACGAGCCATTAATGCGGCTTTAGGATCATCTTCGCTACGAATAATCTCAATCACTTCATCAATATTGAGAAAAGCAACCAATAACCCTTCTAAGATATGTAATCTCGCTAAAACCTTATCCAGCCGAAATTGTAAACGACGGCGAACAACATCACGCCTATAAATCAGCCATTCAGACAGTATCTGAAGCAGACTTTTCACTTGAGGGCGACGATCCAATCCCAACATATTGAGATTAACCCGATAATTCTTCTCAAGATCAGTTGAAGCAAATAAATGCCCCATCAGCATGGAAATATCAACCCGATTAGAACGCGGCACAATAACAATTCGGGTCGGATTTTCATGATCACCTTCATCACGCAGATCGACAACCATAGGGAGCTTTTTCGCCTGCATCTGGCTTGCAATCTGCTCAAGAATTTTTGCCCCGGAGACCTGATGCGGTAAAGCTGTAATCACAATATCGCCGTCTTCTTCATGATAGACAGCACGCATTTTCAGGCTTCCCCGCCCAGTCTGATAAATTTTCTTAATATCCAGGATTGGTGTAATGATTTCAGCCGAAGTCGGATAATCAGGACCTTTTACAAATTCAAGAATCTCCGATAGCTCAGCTTTAGGATGATCGAGAAGATAAACACAAGCATTCGCCACCTCCCGGGCATTATGAGGAGGAATATCGGTTGCCATCCCAACAGCAATTCCAGTCACGCCATTTAACAGAATATGCGGTAATCTGGCAGGTAAGGTCACAGGCTCCTGCAATGTACCATCAAAATTAGGGCCCCATTCCACAGTACCCTGACCTAATTCACTTAACAGTACTTCCGAAAATTTAGACAGACGCGCTTCGGTATAACGCATTGCAGCAAAAGATTTCGGATCATCTGGTGCCCCCCAGTTTCCCTGACCATCAACAAGAGGATAACGATAAGAAAATGGCTGGGCCATCAGAACCATCGCTTCATAGCAAGCAGAATCGCCATGCGGATGATACTTACCTAATACATCACCAACCGTACGGGCCGATTTTTTGTACTTAGCAACTGAAGATAAACCTAATTCTGACATCGCATAAATAATGCGTCGCTGTACTGGTTTTAAGCCATCACTAATATGCGGCAATGCACGATCCATAATGACGTACATTGAATAATTCAGATAGGCCTGCTCGGTAAAAACCCGTAACGGCTGTCGTTCAACGCCTTCGAGACTGAGATCAGCCATATCACTCATGAAATACCTTCCACTATATAAAACTCGTTACCAACACATGGTAAACATTCTAATTAACTCGCAATGATAACACTTGCGCGGTTCGCTGGGTGGACCAAATCTGTTCTGCCGGCACTGGTTTACCAACATAATAACCTTGTGAATAATCAACACCCAAGGTTAAAATCTCATCATTTAATGCTTTATTTTCAACGAATTCAGCAATGGTTAAATGACCGAGATCATGAGCAATACCACATAATGCCCGAACAAAATATCGATTTTTGGTATTCTCTAAAATATCCTGAATAAACGAACCATCAATTTTAATATAATCCAATGGTAACTCTCGTAGAGAGTGAAAAGAGGAATATCCGACACCAAAGTCATCCAGCGCGATAGCGCAACCTAAATTTTTCAATATTTGAATATGATGCCTGGCAAGCTCAATATTGGGTAAAGCCGCTGTTTCTGTAATTTCAAAAATAATCAATTCACCAGGAATATTACGGGTCTCGAACTCATAAGCAATCTGATTAATAATAGACTGACTGGCAAACGATCTGGCTGACAGGTTAATCGCCAATCGATCCGGATGATTATATTTCAAATTATCTTCGAGTTGATCAAATGCAGCCTGCATAACCCATAGATCAATTTCACTGATATACCCATTCTTTTCAGCTGCTAAAATGAGCTCGTATGGGGAGATCAGCTGGCCATCTTCTTCTTTTACACGCAGTAAGACCTCATAATGGCGAATTTCACCTGAACGATTATCCCGGATCGGTTGATAATACAGTAACATTTGATTACGGCTAATCGCATGCTGCGCCAAATCTAACCAATAGTGCCGCTGCACCAAATCACCACCTTTCCCATCAGGGTGATAAATAACCGCACAATGTTTCCCCTGATTCTTTGCCTGGAATAAACAAATATCGGCTTTACTCATCAACCCTATAAAACTCTCGTCATGCTCTGGATAGAGCGCAATACCAATACTTACTGAAGCTGTATGAATGGTATGAAGCCCGGGAACACTAATTTGCCCAATTCGCTCGTTAATACGCTGAGCAGTCGTCTCTACCAGAGCACTATCCAAATCATCGATGAATAGCCCAAATTGATCGCCGCTAACGCGGGAAATCACAGTACTTGAAGGTAACAGTCGACGTAATGACCGTGCAACCTGACGCAGCATTTGATCGCCACTCTCCTGACCGCTGATATCATTCACATATTTAAAATTGTCCAAATCAAGAACCATTAGACAACCTTGCTGGATCTCATCAAATCTCAATTTCACACAACGTTCGAATTCCTGTCGATTCGGCAACTGAGTCAAATGATCATGACCTGCAATCCATTCCAGTTCACAAGCTCTGCTTTTTAACTGTCGTTCCAGTCGTTCCAACTGATGCGATAATTGAGTAGCAACCGCTCCCAGATTATCAGTCTCATCAATAAAACATGAATTACGGTTTTGAGCTACAACCTGTCGAAACTGACGGTGATTCGAACTTGCCAGCATCGGCAGGCAATTCGTTAATCTACGGATACGCAGCAGTGGTCCCCGCAAAAGAAGTCCTAAAAACAACATCGACAACAGCATCGAACCAATGCCATACAACACGTTATTTCGATTGAAATTTCTAAAATGCTGTATCATTCCGTCTATATGACGAAACTGGACGTAAAAAACAGGCATCGCAGATGTGGTATTTTTAATCTGAAAGCTAACCAGCTCAGAAACACCATCCGATGTCACAAAATCCTGTAAACCATCTCGCAACTTCTGAGCGGTCATCTGATGAATCAGCTTACCCAATGATGGGTTAATCACGATACTGGTATACAGTAGCGCGATTTCCCCTCCAGTCTGTATCCCAATTAACATATGCCGATGTTTCTTATCTCCAGGATACGCATCAAATAGTTTGAGCGAATCCAATCCATAAATTGCGCTAAACCGATGGTTTACATTAGTAAATGTTGTCCTGAAATAAATCTGACAGACATGTGAGCAGTCAAGTAACCACAAAGGTTTTGAATGATTAGGATGTTGAGCAAACCAGTCTAAAATATGTTGATTCGTTGGGAAGCGCCCCTCATGGGCCAAAAGATGATTCTGTTGATCCAAAATGGTCATATTCCGAACGGGCAAATCAATGTCACGACGAATTTGCTGCCATATTTTTAGCTTATCTTTTGAAATAATTCCCGTTCGATGGAATGCAAAGATGCCCCTTGTCATCGCCTGTAAACGCTGATGTACATCGGCATAATATTGATTGAAAAAAGTTTGTTGCTGCTTAACAACTGTGGTTTGCTCGACTTCAAAAAAGCTACGAATATTGTAATAATTCAGGGCTATAAGCCCTGAAAAAATCAACAAAAGTAATCCAAATAACAGAAACAAAGTCTTGCTTAAAACGCCTAAATAGACATTTTTAACCACTTTTGACTCCATCTAAACAAGATCCACAGCCATATTCCCTTTGTCTTCCAACCACCCACGCCGGTCTGCTGAACGTTTTTTCGCCAACAATCTATCCATCATTTCAATCGTATTTTGATAATCATCGATCGTTAACTGAACCAAACGCCTCGTATTGGGAGCCATCGTTGTTTCTCTTAGCTGCAACGGATTCATTTCACCTAATCCTTTAAAGCGTTGTACATTCACTTTACCCCGCTTTTTATCAGACGCAATCCGTGCTAATACCATTTCTTTTTCTGATTCATCCAGCGCATAAAACACTTCTTTACCAACATCAATACGATAAAGTGGTGGCATAGCGACAAATATGTGGCCTTCTTCAACTAAAGCCCGAAAATGACGAACAAACAACGCACATAACAAAGTTGCAATATGCAAACCATCCGAATCAGCATCAGCTAAGATACAAATCTTACCATAACGTAATTTATCTAAATTATCACTATCCGGATCAATTCCAATTGCAACAGAGATATCATGAATTTCCTGCGATGCCAGAACATCAACACCATCAATTTCCCAAGTGTTTAAAATTTTCCCTCTTAACGGCATAATTGCCTGAAACTCGCGATCCCTTGCTTGTTTAGCACTTCCTCCAGCCGAATCACCTTCCACCAAAAACAGCTCTCCACGCAATGGCTCCTGAGTCGAACAGTCTGTTAATTTACCTGGAAGTGCTGGCCCACTTGTCACTTTTTTACGGGCTACTTTTTTCCCAGCCCGTAAACGCCGCTGCGCATTGCTAATAAACACATCAGCCAATTGTTCAGCTTCGGCTGTATTCGCATTTAACCAAAGACTAAAAGCGTCTTTTACGACCCCAGAAACAAATCCTGCACACTGTCGGGAAGATAGCCTCTCTTTTGTTTGCCCAGCAAACTGTGGATCTTGCATTTTGACGGATAAAATATAACAACACCTGTCCCACACATCATCAGGTGTTAATTTAATATTTCGGGGCAACAAATTTCGAAACTCACAAAATTCACGCATCGCGTCCAATAATCCTTGACGGAAACCATTGACATGCGTGCCACCAAGCGGTGTCGGAATCAGGTTAACATAACTTTCAGTAACACTTTCCCCGCCTTCAGGTAACCAGGTAACAGCCCATTCAACTTTCTCAAGCTCATTCCCACCATTACCTGAAAAAGGATACTGAGGAAGACTTTCCCATTTCTCAACAGATTGAATCAGGTAATCATTCAGACCATCATCAAAGCACCATTGCTGTGTTTCTTGTTTGACTTCATCAATAAACTTAATCGTCAGACCCGGACATAAAACCGCTTTAGCCCGAAGTAAATGAGTTAGCTTGGGCGACGAAAACTTAGGTGAATCAAAATACCCGACATCCGGCCAAAAATGTACATGAGTACCTGTATTTCGCTTACCAACAGTCCCTGTCACCGATAATTCTTCAGCTTTATTACCGTTTTCAAAAGCCATTCGATGGATTTGAGCATCACGTTTTATTTCAACCTCAACACGCTTTGACAAAGCATTAACAACTGAAATTCCAACGCCATGCAATCCACCAGAAAACTGATAGTTTTTATTAGAAAACTTACCACCGGCATGTAACCGGGTAAAAATCAGCTCGACACCACTCACCCCAAGTTTAGGATGAATATCAACAGGCATCCCACGTCCATCATCACTGACTGATAAAGATTGGTCCTGATACAAAGTGACACAAATATTCTGTGCATACCCTGCTAATGCTTCATCAACACTATTATCTATGACCTCCTGGGCCAGATGATTCGGTCGATCGGTTTCGGTATACATGCCCGGTCGACGTCTTACCGGATCAAGCCCACTCAGGACCTCAATTGCATCCGAGGTATATTGATTGGTCATAGTTATTTAATCTTCTAATAAAAAACGAATAATAGCAGGAACATATCGGTGAAAACCAACAAATCCATGATTACCACCACATTCTACACTCTGGCGAGTATTGGGATAAGCTTGCAGAGCCTTCCGAAAATCAAGGATTTCATCGCCGGTTTGCAACAGAAGCCATTGCCTCGAACTCATCTGTTCAGGAGAAACCTGAAGCTGTTTCAGCTGATAAAAGTGTTTTTCTGTTAAACAGTACTGCTCTTTAGTATGCGGATGTATATGTTCTCCCAATAACATTCTTACTTGATCTAAATCCGCTAGAGGATTCACTAAAACCGCAGGTAACGAGGATATTACGGAAGCTTTGGCGGCCATGAACCCACCCATTGAGGCCCCGATAATACCAGCTAGCTTATCCTGATAATTCTCAATAATCTCTTCAATTTGCTGCCAAGCAGGACGAGGATAACAAGCCAATTGTGGAATAATAAGAGATACATCAGAATAATACTTTGCAAGGTAATCACGCAAACAACGACCTTTATAAGACTGAAATGTTCCTTCATAACCATGAATGAACAATAAATATCGCCCGGCCAAGGTAAACTCCTCTCTGATAAGCTAGTACCCTTGAGACTGGTTATCCGGCAAAAACTGATTTCCTGTAAGCCTTTTAACACGAGTTACAATTTTACCATCTGCAGCTAATGTCAAATACCGATATCCAGGTTGCTGATAATCTAACGCAAAATCATTCGAAAGTGGTAAGAATTGAATACAAGTACTCGGCGAAGCAATATAGGCTACTCCATTTTGCTGGTATTCAAAATTCTGGTGAATATGCCCAAATAATACAGCTTTTACATGATGCCTACCCGCAATAATTTTATGAAAGTCTTCAGTATTTTTAAGATTATGCTGATCAAGCCAACGGCATCCAATAGGACAACTCTGATGATGCATCAAAATAAGTGTGTATTTTTCCGGGTAACAGGATAATGCATCCGCTAAAAAGTCTAACTGCTCACGACATAAATAGCCATGAGGATATTGTGGAACCTGAGTATCAAGCAAAATCAATTGCCAGTAATCACTAATAAGATGTTTTGCTGAACTAAACCCACCGGCATGCAACGAAGTATTCATCACAGGCTGCATATCATGGTTACCAGGTAACCAGAGCACCGGCCGATTCAGAATACATATCTCCTCCATAAAACGCTCATAAGAACGTTCACTGTGATCCTGAGATATGTCACCTGTTGCCATGACCCAGTCAAATCCGATCTGATCAGCACTAACCTGCGATAACACAGCCCTGAATGAGTCCAGTGTATTTATACCCAACAGCCCTGTTCCACGGTTTGCAAACAGGTGTGTATCTGTTAGTTGTAACAACCGCAAATTGCCATTTTTATCTGCGCCTGTAAAAATTTTTTCAAATGCCACAATCGCTTTCTATATTATTGATATAAAAATTAACAAATACGTTATTTTACTGCGCCGAAACATCCACGGCTACCCGATGTGCTAAACAATATTGTAACCAGTCATATAAAAATTGGTTAACCTGTTGTTTTTCATCTTGCTGATACATGTGATTGTTCGGATAATCATAGCGTGGCTTCAACCGAGAAATCTGCTGACTAGAACACACTTCAGCCAATGCCGCGTCATGGTACAACCGAATCACCATTTCAGGTTCTGATAACCCAGACAGAGTTTTACTGAACTTTTGATGAATTGAAAAAACAGAAGTATATGGCGTTTGTTCACGACATTTCAATTCTAATAGTCCGGAACAAGACTCTTCAAAGTGATAAGATAATCTGAGAATAAGCAACTCACCCACTTCGAGATCTGTCGGAAACATTCGACAAAATAGCAGGTAATTTGCTGCATAAATCTGCATTAGTTTATTCAAATCAACCCTATACTTCTTTACCACACACATACCTTTTTATTTGTCTAAACTACGATAACCCCAACGATCACGTAGATGATCGACATTCATTGCCAACCATTGTAATGCAATCATCGCCGCAGCATTATTAATACGCCCTGTTTCAATCAAATCTAATGCTTGTTGCCTTGTCAGCACATGAACCAGGATATCTTCATTTTCCTGAGCTAAGCCATGGATCCCTCTTGCTTTTTGTGAGTCAACTTCAGCGACATAAAGATGAATCTGTTCAGTCATTCCCCCGGCACTCGGATAGTAGCTATAAAGTTTCTCTATCCGCCCAACTTGTACTCCGGCTTCTTCAGAGGCTTCACGACAGATAACATCCTGAGGATCCTCGCCATCTTTATCTAACATACCGGCGACAAGCTCTAATTGCCAAGGCGTTGACGCACTTGGATAAGCACCAACCCTAAACTGCTCAACCATAACAACCTGATCTTCTTTTGGATCATATAACAAAACAGCCGCAGCATGGCCCCGATCGAGCACTTCCCGGGAAAACCATTGACTCCATCCCCCCTCAAACAAGCGATGTCGGATTTGATAACCGTAAAGCTTGAAAAAACCACGATATAGTTCGCTGACTTCTCCCACTTCCACATCATCCCGGTCAAACTGAGATTCCTGCACAAATTTACTCATAACAGCTCCTTGTAGGATAGATAATAGAATACAAGATATCCGCACAACATTAAAATCGTCAATATCATTCCAGGCCAGAAACAGCTAATCTAAGCTCCATTCAGATTAGAAATATTTGAAAGACAAATCGAAAAATTAAACTTAATCACCAAAGTGCAAAATTTATACCTATCATGAACACAGTCGGTTCCAACGCATTTATCCAGTCAGATGTATATCGGAATCAAACCAGTTAACGGCTGAAGCAAATATTGTATAACGGAAAAAAGAGCCAATTTAAAGTAACTTGCCGTTCAATCAAAGCAGACTATCGATTTAACAAACAGACACATTGTTACAATAAAGGTAGGTTTTAAAATAGGGACGAGATACAGATAACGCATCTTCGCAGCTTTGAACACGCTACCAGACCCCTTCATGAAGTGCCAAAGCTTCTTCTAAATATGGTCCGATAATTTCAACCTCCCTCTGGTTGGCGGCAAAAACCACCCAATACGGCAGGTCCATAGTCGGATTTTCCAGATTATTACTGGCGATCAATTTTAAACGAGCTTCACTAAGCCCGTAAACCACTCGTCCAATGCCGGCCCGATAAGCTGCGCCAGCACACATCGCACACAGTTCGGCAGAAACATACAGGTGCATCGGGCAAAAAAATCCGACATGTTTGGCTTGCCCGGGTCATCAATTGACGACCTACATGGCCGGTCATATCAAGATCCAGCGATAACTATTAATCTGAGACATCAACACGTTATTGTCGTCATTGACCAAAATTACTGCAAAAGGGTGAATACCGTATTCCTTAGCAGATTATGCCAAGGTAAATGTTTGACGTAAAAAAGTTTTGTCTATCTGATTGAACATCTTTTTTTATCCTGTTTTTTGGCGAAAGCCATCGGACCTGTAAGCATAATGATAAACTATAATACGTGAGAGGCTATTTCCATCAAAGCTCCTTCATTTCTTTTCCTGATTGTGAATATGTCTTTGATTAAAATACGCATTAATACGTTTATTTCATATAAATTATATTTAGCAACAATTATTCCAGTCTCATCACACGCCACTAATCTGAAATAACTATATGAATAGACTCAAATAAATTATTTCGTCTCGTTCATACATACCGTTATTCCAGCATAGTAGACTTGTTTGGGGATAAATGAAGGGACAATTGCACCGAAATGAACCGAGTGGTATCGCACCGTTTACAGGTTTTCGACACCCAACCTTTCGTGTTGACTTTCATAGTAATATGGTCCTGGATTGGGCGAAACGCTGACCGAATACCACAGCATTTGCAAGGCTGCATAACCACTTTATCCGATGTCGTTTTGTATCTGGCATCGCCCAGTGTGAAGGGACTTTATTTTTGATAAAAAGCGAAAAATGCCCAATATCATGAATTTCGATACGATTGGTTGTCGCACTGCAATCGTAACAAAGACACACAAAATAGTATAAATTACGAGATAAAATTAAATAAGTAAGTTAAGTTTATAATTGCCCAGGCAATAATAATTTCGTAGAATGAGATATCACAATAAACTGGATACTTTTGCAAAATCCACATACCTTGTTTTCTTGGGTATCCCAATTCGGGCAAAAAGGAATCAGAATGAAGCTGAAAATTACATCTATTTTGGTGGCAGCCTGTGTAGGCTCGTTTACTGTTAATAGCTATGCTGACGATCTATTACAAATTTATCAACTCGCTCAACAAAAAGATCCAGTTCTTTTGCAAGCTAAAGCAAAACGTGATGCATCTTTCGAGAAGATCAGTCAATCCCAAGCCGCATTACTACCCCAGATCAACTTAACAGCAGGCTATACTGCATCGACAGGGCATAATTCAACCGACTCAGAGTCATATTCTGACCTGTACAAATACCATCAATCCACTGCTGGATTATCACTAAGCCAATCCATTTTTTCTAAAGCAA
Source organism: Candidatus Celerinatantimonas neptuna (assembly GCA_911810475.1). Taxonomy (NCBI): domain Bacteria; kingdom Pseudomonadati; phylum Pseudomonadota; class Gammaproteobacteria; family Celerinatantimonadaceae; genus Celerinatantimonas; species Candidatus Celerinatantimonas neptuna. The sequence continues at coordinate 2,619,256 of OU461276.1, read as the reverse complement.
ACTGGCTCAATCTGGGTATTGCAGAGAAAACAGCAACACAACAGGATGCCCTTTACAAGTATCAACAACAACATCTGATTGTCCGCGTTGCTACAGCCTATTTTAATGTGCTTCGGGCCATTGATAATCTCTCATATGTCAGAGCAAACAAAGCTTCAGTCGCACGCCAGCTAGAGCAAACTAAACAGCGTTATAAAGTCGGACTAACCCCTATAACCGACGTGAATGAATCTCAGGCAGAATATGACCGTACGGTAGCCCAGGAAATTCAATCAGAAAACACGCTGGCTAACAGTTATGAAGCACTGAGGGATATTATTGGCATTCGCCCACAGAATTTAAAACTCCTCAATACAAAATTGTTTGCCCCGGCACCATTGCAACAAGCTAAAAAATTCTGGATGAACCAGGCTATTGACAAAAACCTGCAACTCAATGCCGAACGGATTTCAAAACAAATATCAGAACAGCAAATTGATCTGGCCAAAAGTGGTCATCTCCCCACTTTATCGCTTGTTGCCGATGGAACAACCGGGTATATGAGCTTTGACAAATCTGATCTTTCAAACTATCAATCCGGTCATACCAATCAGGGAACAATCGGTTTGCAATTTAGTATGCCGCTGTATCAGGGGGGCTCGGTTAATTCGCAGGTTCTACAGGCTCGTTATAACTACGTACAGGCCAGTCAGGCATTAGTACAGACCTTCCGAACAGTTCAGGTAAACCTTTATCAAACTTACAATGATGTACGAGCTAACTTAAGTTCGATTAAAGCTTATAAGCAAACCGTTGCATCATCTTTAAGTGCTTTGAAAGCAACCGAGGCCGGGTTTGATGTCGGTACCCGAACAATTGTCGATGTTCAGGATTCCACCAGTAATTATTATCAGTCTAAAGAACAGCTGGCAGGTGCCCGTTACGATTACATCGTTAACATGCTGACCCTGAAGGAATTCGCAGGTACATTAAAATTAACCGATTTACAAAGTATCAATAATCTACTGTACCAGCCTCAAGATCAAATACCTAAACAGCCTGTCGCACCTGGTTTAAATCAGCGCAGCAAATAGTCAATCACATGACATGGCCAAAATCCTTCATTTTATGAGGGATTTTTGTTTCCAATCGCTTATCAAGTACTTATTAAGTGGCAGCAAAAATTTGGCCATCAATAACAGCCTTGATAATCCTACTTAATTGCAGATGAGAATTTTGCAGCACCAATAGTCAATTGTATAACCATAACTTCTGCAACAGATAAAACTGCATCGTTGTCCAACCAATTTCGAACGTAATTCAGCCACTGATATTTGCTATTTAACCTCAGTTCTGCATAAGCTGCTCTTTTTCAAACCATGTGATTTTGATGCCCGGCTTTTTATCCTGGAATGTATAAGCAATCAGACCCGCGATTAGATCTACCATAAAGGTTACACAGCTACGATGTCGTGAATGTTCGATCTGAGCTATGTTTTTCAACTGAGCAAAGACGGTTTCTATGATAAATCGGGGTCTTAACATGATGAGCTTATCCCAGAGTTTTTAACTCCTGAAGGGCATATTTTTGCGTTGACCCGTGACGAATTTGAGCTCACGTTCGTTTAGCTCTGTTTCTAACGACTTTGATATATCCTTTGTCGCCGACCAAAAAGCCCATCGACCATTTCAGGAACTGGTACTCTATCTGTATTCCTAAGCATCACTTTGGCAACCAGGATCCCTTTCATCATTCATGATCAAATGGAGTTTAAAGCCATAAAACCACCCCATGGATCCTTTTCCTCGCGCCACTATATCTGCAAACACTTTATGCCTTGGAATACGTAAGTTATGACAGACTTTGTGAGCCGTAACATCAACATAGGCCATGACTGTTGGTTTCATTTTTCATTGGGTCAGGTACCAGGACTGTCTGCATCAATGTGAGCATTCCCGTATAACTGACCCAATCAGGAAACGCATCGCGTCAGTATATATACACCCGTTTGTTGATGTAGAAACGTTTAAAATCACGAAAACCCGATTGATGAAAGGTAATGGCAATAGTCATGACTACACTCGATAAAAGTCGACAAGAGGCTTAAATTGCTTTCTTTCTCAACTCTCAAGTCAATGGGCTTTCATGCGGATTCAAACTGGGTGTAAAAATCATCTCCATAAATTGACTCTAAACTATCCATGCCCTTATCCTTTGTGTTCACCTTTTCTTTGGTCAGAAGATCTGATCACGGCAAAGACGTTTAGTTCCTCAAATTTTCATTTTTCTTATGCGCAGCTCAGGTTATTTAACCTCATCCATTCTGATTATCGAATGCCTCCGCTCAGGGAATAGCGCCCAAGGGGTTTCCCAATCACACCAGACCTTAGAGCAAAGCGATTGGTAGTTTGCCCCCTGATGAGGGAACCGAGACATTTCAATATGTTCCCCCTGCCACTCGAAGCACAATGCAAAAGCATCTAAGTATCCGCGGTCAGAGATCTGCCCGCCATAGCGGCTATCTCCTAAAATAGGCACGCCTAAGCTTTTCATAGCTACCCGCAGCTGATGAGTCTTACCGGTGTAAGGCTTTAATAAATAGGCGCGTAATCCTTCATGCAAAACCTGACTGAAAAAACGAGTTTGGGCAGGATTATTTTGAGAACGTTTCAATAACCAACATCCCCCGCGACCCTTTTGCATATCGCCTTTTATCTCACCTTGTTTCTTCTTAGGTTTTCCATGAGAAAGTGCCAGGTAATATTTAGCAATCCGGTGCTCGCTAAATAAAATTTGAAAGCGGGCAGCCGCTTCTTTACTTTTAGCAAAAATGATGAGCCCTGAAGTCAGTTTATCAAGGCGGTGCACAGGCCAAAGATCGCCAAATTGAGTCTTTGCAAGTTGCGCTAAACCCGCTTCCCCATCCTGATGATGAAAATTTAATCCAGCAGGTTTATCCAAAACAAGAAAATCGGAATGTTCAAAATATGGCGTAAAAATAGGCATCACTCTTTCAATCAAAAATCAGTCAACACACAATTCCAGACCGACACTTTAAAATTGAAACGTATTATCTATAAAATATTAGAAATTACCAGAGGATTGGATCTTCAGGATAAAATAGCCACTGATTTAATCTGTGCCCACACAGGACGACCAGTGCGCAACGCCAAACGTTCACAAGAATAACGTGATATTTGAGCTAATAACGATACACCATCGGCTGTTGTCAATCGGATAAGTCTTTCCTGTGGACGATGAGGCAATTCGTTAATAGCATCAATCGTCACCGGTAACCGGTTCAAAATGGTACTATCCCGTTGCTCTTCAAGACTAATACTCACATCACTGGCAAAAATACGACAGCGTAAACGAGTTCCAACCGTCACGTTTCTTTTAGACAAATAAAACGTCAAATGACCAACAGCTAACTCTGTCAGTCCATTTTGATGACGGGTCACAACAGCTTCAATCACGGAGCTTGCACCGTCTGCAAATAAACGCGCACTGGAAGGGTCCAACAAGGTTGCCTGCAACTCTCCACTAAGTACCACATGGCCAGACTCTAGCAAAACAAGATGATCAGCGAGGCGAATAACTTCATCAGGAGCATGGCTGACATAGACAATCGGGATATCCAGTTCACGATGAAGCCGTTCGAGATAAGGCAAAAATTCCTGCTTACGAGCCAGATCCAGGGCCGATAATGGCTCATCCATCAATAACAATTCAGGAGACGTTAAAAGTGCTCTGGCTATTGCGACTCGCTGCCGCTCTCCTCCCGATAAAGAACCTGGCCGGCGCGATAACTTATCAGCAATCCCCAGTAACTGACAAATTTCGTCAAACTGAACTTTTCGTTGTGATTTAGAAATATGTTGCCATCCAAATTCTAAATTTTGACGAACGCTCAAATGAGGAAACAGACTGGCTTCTTGAAAAACATAGCCAATCGATCGTCGATATGTTGGGACAAACAGTTTTTGTTTTTCATCTTGCCAGAGAGAATCTCCCAACCGGCAATAACTATCGGGTAATCGTTCCAGTCCGGCCAAAGCTCTTAAAATTGTAGTCTTACCACATCCGGAAGCACCAAATAACACTGAAATTCCATTTCCGGGTAAAGACTCATTAACGTCTAAAGAAAAAGATTCAAGCTGTCGCTGAAAACAGATATTAAGACCACTCATAACACCATTTTTCTCTTAAGTAAGCGGCCATTCACCAAATAAATCAACAGTAAAGCCATAAAGGAAAAAGCGACTAAGGCAGCAGCCAGTTCATTAGCCTGACCATATTCCAATGCTTCGACATGATTATAAATTTCAACTGACATAACACGTGTTTGACCTGGTATATTCCCCCCGATCATCAAAACCACTCCAAACTCACCAATACTATGGCAAAAACCCAAGATCCCAGCCGAAAAGAAACCCGGACGGGCCAACGGCAAAGCAACCTTATAAAATGCCTGAAAAGGTGGAGTACGCAATGTTGCAGCAACTTCCAAGGGCCTTTTACCGATTGCTTCAAACGAATTTTGTAATGGTTGCAGAACAAACGGTAGTGTATGAATAACACAACCGACGACAATCCCGGCAAATGTGAAAGGGAGCTGAGACATTCCCAGTCGGTGCATCAAAACACCGACCGGACCATGAGGCCCCATTAATAATAAGAGATAAAATCCAAGAACTGTCGGTGGCAAAACCAAAGGCAAAGAAACAACGGCACTAACCGCAGATTTCAGGCGACTCTGAGTTTGAGATAGCCACCAGGCCAGAGGCGTAGTCAGTGCCAACAAAATAGCTGTCACAATGACAGCTAACTTTAATGTCAAAAGCATGACAGCCAGATTGGATCCCAGCATATCTTATTAACCTATTCCTGGTTTTAATGGCTTGTATGGGTATCGTAACCGAATGATTGAATAGTTTTTTTAGCTTCGGAGCTTTTCAAATACGCTAAAAACTCTTTTGCAGCCCGACTGTTTTTTGCATGAGTCAATAATACAGCATCTTGGCGAATTGGATTATATAATGAAGAAGGAATAATCCAACCAGAACCTGATGACAATTTACCATTACGATAAACCTGAGATAAAGCCACAAAACCTTGTTTTACATTCCCATAACTCACATACGAAAATGTTTGGCCAATATTTTGTCCATAAACCAGTTTTGATTTAAGTTTATTATAAATACCTAAATGTTTGAGTGTTGTTACTGTCGCTGCTCCATAAGGTGCTGCTTTTGGGTTAGCCAGTGCTAACTTATTAAAACTAGCTGTTTTCAGATAGTTGGCTGAATTACCGATTAACCCAGGTTGTTTCGACCAGAAAATCAAACGCCCTTTGGCATAAGTAAATTCGCTGGAAGCCTGTGCTAGATGACCCTGAACCAATTTCTCAGGACGGCGCTGATCAGCTGCCAGGAAAAGATCAAAAGGAGCACCATTAACGATTTGCGCATATAGCTTCCCTGTTGAACCAACACTCAGGGTAATTTTATCTTTATGATGACTTTGATAATCCTGAGCTAAAACTTGTAATGGTTTATAAAAATTGGCAGCCACTGCAACTTTAACTTCATCTGCATGAGCGGAGACCGCAACCAACAAACCACATAATGAGAGAATTGAGCTTAACTTTTCCATATTAAAATCTCTTTATTTATTCGTCATACCGGCACAAAACAACCGATGATGGCGAAAATCCAACATGAACCACTTGACCTTCTGTCAGAGCCATCCGTTCAGCCCGAAGCCGACTCATCAATACCGCTAAATGCTTATGTGAGTCAATCGCAATGACAACCTGACAATATTGCTCATCATATGACAACCGGGTCACCGTTCCCTGATAATGGTTTGCCGAACGTCTTGAGCCTTGCTCTGGCAACGACACTTTCAACTGAGGCGCCTTAATTAAAGCCAATACTTCAACTCCCGGTTCTAAAGCCAGTTCATAAACGGCTTCACTGGTTACAGCCGCCTCAATATCAAAAGCGCAGCTCTCGCCGATACGGATCACAACACGAGATTTCACACCTTTTTTGCGAATAGATACGACTGTCCCGTTAAATTGGTTACGGGCACTACTGCGAAAATGCATCTGTCGTAACAACCGTCGTAATTGCAACAAATCCAAATCAGGTTGCTCTTGAGCAACCACCTGCAATTTCTCGAGTGATTGTTGATATTCAAGCTGTAAGGCACGATATAGCTGAATCAATTGACGACCTGCTGCAGTCAATTGAGTTCCGCCACCATGACGCCCACCACTTTGGCGAATAACTAAAGGTTCCTGAGCCAGGTTATTCATCAAATCAAGAGCATCCCATGCCGCTTTATACGACATTGGCATCGACTTTGCTGCCGCATTCAACGAACCCGTTTTATCAATTGCTTCAAGTAAAGAAATCCGCTGTTCAGTAAATAGCGGATGCCCACTTACTTGCAATTGCAACGGCAACAATGTTGTCATAGATGAGTCATTCATTATATACCCACATATATAACGCTAAGTCAACCAAATAGCATTAAATCCTATTAGAAAAAAAATAAAAGCCATGATAACGGTCAAATCAGAGCATCGTTTCCATCATCTCAAAACAAACTTTTCAATCGCCAAAGCAACGCCATCTTCATCATTAGTTCCGGTTACATAATCCGCAAGTGCTTTCGTCTGTTCATCCGCGTTACCCATTGCAATACCAAGGCCAGCCCACTGCAACATATGATGATCATTTCCCGCATCACCAATACAAATCACCTGATCCGATGAAATATGCAGATAATCAGCCAGGGCAGCAACCCCATTCCCTTTATTCGCCTGAGGGTGCATGAACTCAAGAAAAAAAGGTGCACTTCTGAGCACACTGTAATCCTGATAGAGTTCATCAGGAATCTGGTCGATAGCCATCTGCAATATATCCGGTTCATCAACCATCATGACTTTCATTAATGGTTCATCGTTTTTCAACTGATCATATTCCATGATTGTCCATGGAATATCATTCATAAATGCTTCATGTTGTGTATAACGGCTGAGCTGTGGTGTTACAAGACCGCGAGATAAAGAAAATACATGGGTATGAACCCCCATTCGATGAGCAATTTGACCTAACCGTTTTGCATCTTTTCCCATCAGTAGTTGGCTTTTCAACACCTGTCCATCGCCAATTCTCTGAACTAACGCACCATTATAACTTATGACAAATTGATCATCCTGATTTAGACCCAGTGTATCTAAATGCATTAAGATACCATCCAAAGGCCTGCCTGAAGCGAGTACAACGATAACTCCCGCTTCACGCGCTGCCCGAATTACGGCAATATTACGTTTAGAAATTTGATGATTGGAATTAAGCGTAGTGCCATCAATATCAAGAGCAATCAAGCGAAACATAGATACTTCACCATTCAACGAAATTGGCTCAGTTTAAGATATTCAGACTACATGTAAAGTAAAGTTATTTTAACTCTCAGAAATTCGAATGCGCTCAGCCAATGCGGAGTAATGCTGTTCCACTTTACTCCCAAACAGAGGATCATTGTAATCTGAATGTTCCCAGTTTTGTTCGATAATTCGCCAGTCATCCTCTGTTAGCTTTTCTTTCAACAAAGGAAATATTTCCCTTTCTTCAAAATTCAGATGATCCCACTGGGCACTGATAAAATGTTCCAATTTCTGACTAAATTGATCCAAGGGAATAACTGCATCCAAAAGTATCAATTGAACAACTTCATCTAACTCCTCAGTCAGTTCATGCAATTTCTGATGTTCACGAGCAAGCTTATCTGAAATATCCAGACCATCAGCCCGATACTTACAAAAATAATCATAAATCGCGTCTTCTCTTGGATGATGATACTTATCTGCATAATCACCTAAATAAGTGATTATATCCGCAATAAGTTTATACTTTACTGATTTTTCACTTCGAATCAGATCCAACTTATGTTCAAGAACCTTCAACAGTGCAGCAATGTTGACATGGTCATGCATTAAATTATCTAACATTTCTCGGCTCCCTAACCTCAAAAGATAAAATCACGATACGAATGCTGGTAATACACAAGTGCATGACAGCTCCTTCTTGAATATATCTTTCCTTGAAGTTTATTCCTATTTCACCATTTGTACATTAATTAATCAATCAGCATTGGCAGTTGCCAATCAACTGGGGGTTTTCCTATCTCCATTAAATACTGATTCGCTTTCGAAAAATGATGACACCCCAAAAAACCGCGATGCGCAGATAATGGAGATGGGTGAGCAGCCTTTAAAACACAATGACGCTGAGCATCAATAACAGCGCCTTTCTTTTGGGCATGCGCTCCCCATAACATAAACACAAGTCCCTGACAGTGCATATTCAGTTTAGCAATAACTGCGTCAGTAAACTGTTCCCAACCACAACGGGCATGTGAGTGCGCTTTACCATGTTCCACCGTTAAGACCGTATTTAACATCAAAACCCCCTGCTTCGCCCATGACTCCAGATACCCGTGAGGTGGGATTCGGAATCCTGAAATATCATTTGCCAACTCTTTGTAAATATTGACTAATGATGGTGGTACCCTAACCCCTGGCCGAACAGAAAAACAGAGTCCATGAGCCTGACCGAACTGGTGATAGGGATCCTGGCCTAAAATCACCACCTTAACCTCATCAAGAGAGGTTAGCTTAAATGCGTTAAATACATCATCCACCGGTGGATAAATTGCTTTACCTGCCGCGCGCTCAGAAGCAACAAAATCCATGGCCTGACGAAAATAAGGCTGCTGCTTTTCTTCGCCCAGGATGGATGTCCAAGATGTTTGAGTCATAAATGATAGTCTCATTATTAATAATTTACCTGACAGAATACGAAGACGCTACACCAAGAACAAGTTAACATGATTAATTCATGTTGTTTTAATTCAAATTTGCTCTATTTTTTACTTTAAATAGGAGTTCAGCTCCATACGCCTCGTTAAAACGCAACTTGCATAATCATACAGAAATAATCTTCACATTCTGCACCTCAATTTTTCACGATCAATAGCTCCCAAAGCAGGATGTTCATGGAATCTTCCATTTTGTAAAAGCAAAACCTACGCCACTTACATATGAATAATAAAAATCAACATCTCAATTGAATGGTAAGATCCAAAGTTTTATCTTAATGGAGCAAAAAACAGTAACGACAATACAGTTTTGACTACAAACAAGGTAAACCATGAAATATATAGGTGCTCACGTCAGTGCGTCTGGAGGCGTATTCAATGCCCCACTCAATGCAGCTAAAATTGGTGCAACCGCTTTTGCTCTTTTCACCAAAAACCAAAGGCGCTGGAATGCCCCCCCCTTAAAAGAACAAACACTCCTTCAATTCAGGGATAATTGCCAACGCTTAAGCTTTAAAGCCGACCAAATATTGCCTCACGACTCGTATCTTATCAATTTAGGTCATCCTGAGTCTGAGGCACTCGAAAAATCGCGCAATGCATTTATAGATGAAATGCAACGCTGTTATGATTTGGGGCTGAAGCTACTCAATTTTCATCCAGGTTCTCATTTGCGCAAACAAAGCGAGCAAGACACACTAGCCAAGATAAGTGACTCTATCAATTTAGCACACCATAGCGTTCCCAATGTTATCGCTGTCATTGAAAATACAGCCGGACAAGGGAGCAATTTAGGATGGCACTTCGAACATCTCGCTAAAATTATCGAGCGGGTTGATGACAAAACCCGGGTAGGTGTCTGTATAGATACGTGTCACGCCTTTGCGGCTGGTTATCCTTTAAATACGCCTGACGGATATCAAAAAACATTTGATGAATTCCAAAAAATAGTCGGTTTTCCATATCTTAAAGGAATGCATCTTAACGATAGCAAAGGCAAATTAAACTCTAGAATTGACCGCCATCACAGCCTCGGACAGGGAGAAATAGGGCTCGATTGCTTTAGCTTACTCATGCAAGATGATCGCTTTGATCACATTCCTCTGATTCTGGAAACCATTGACAATACACTCTGGCCTCAGGAAATAGAGTGGCTTAAAACACAAGCAGCGCATCAATAAAATATGAATCTGCTTGCAAAAAACTCATTTATATAAAGTCACAACACAACCGATGACAATCATCCATTGTAAATCAACATAACCAGAAATAGATGAACCAAAATTTTATCCAGATCAAAGCGGCCCTTTAAAGATGTATTTAAAGTACATTTGACCATACAATTCAAATGGCCTTTAAACCATGTTAATATAACGAATATTGACTCAGGTCAACATAGTGGCATGTAACAAATGATCGCTTTTTGATGTGGGTCATTTTTAAAAAGTATCCTTTTAAAAGGTGGTTATGCGTTCTCTCAGAACAACTGTCGTTCAAAGAAAACGTATTGTTACATCTTTATACGGTTAGATTGCAATAGGAGCACATACCATGACTAAAGGTATTCAAATTACAAAAGCCAGCAACGATGCATTATTGAACTCTTTCTGGCTTCTGGACGAAAGCAACAGAGAAGCCCGGTGCCTATGCGTAAAAGAAGAGCTATATACTCAGGATCAAGTCGTACCTCTGGCAGAGCTTGGTCAAATTGAATATCGTGAAATTCCGCTAACCGCTGCACCACGCGTTGAAGGTGGACAACACCTCAATGTCAACGTTATGCGCAGAGAAACTCTTGAAGATGCGGTTAAACATCCTGAAAAATATCCGCAACTCACTATCCGTGTTTCTGGTTATGCTGTACGTTTCAACTCACTTACTCCAGAACAACAACGAGATGTCATCACTCGTACGTTTACAGAAAATCTGTAGACCTAAAAAAGAAGAGCCGCATCTTATGCGGCTTTATTTTATCTGTTAACTCAAATCCAAATCAGATTTAGGCACTAACACAATTAAGACTCGTCTCGTTTTTTTGATTAAACGGTAAGACAGATTACCCTGATAATACTTCGGTAACACTGTGAAATAACTTCCACTAGGTTTATTTTGATCAAGCACAGAACTCTCTAAGAAAAATCGAACACCAGCCCTGTCAACATAACTCGGTAGCCACTTCATATTAATATAGATAGGAATATGAGTGTTATGGCTTATATCTTCGAGTTCCCGTAATGACGTATAACTATTCCAGGATAATTTCATTGGTGTCACCAGAATAAATATCATATAAGTGATCCCAAAAACTTTAAGCCAATTCACAAACCGAATATTTTTAAGCTTGGGAATTGAAGCAATCCCATAAGCAGTAAAAAGAGCAGCTGTTGTATAAAACTCATACATATACCGTTCTGAACGTGTCGATATAGCGTGGATGACAACCCAGCTAAACACCGTATAAATCGTGACCAGAACTAACCCTTCCCGGTCAAACCGATGTTGCTCTTTATAGACACGATATCCACCATAAATTAAAAACGGAAGATACATAAAATAATCACGAAACATATAAACAACATACTGATATATAGGCTTCGTATGATAATTTACATGATCTTTTGTCTGAAGAGATCCATTCAATAATCTTGCCGCTACTTCACCATAAAAGAAATGATGAAAGAAGTTTGTATGTAACGATATATAGACATACCACCAGCCAAACGTCACCATGCAAATCAGCAAAGCGATCAGTGTATGAACCAGTACTTTACGATTACGCCAGGCGGCACTCCCCGGAAGCATAAGGTAAATCAGTAGAGTCGCCCAGGGAAGAAATCCCAAAAACCCTTTACTCATTACTGCAAGACCGCTCATCAGGCCAAATAATGCGAGGTATCTGAACTCTGACGACTTCATGTAATGCCACAAAAATATAATAGCCATTAGAATGAGAAAAGCTGTCAATCCCTCCATCCGGACGGAATGCGTATTTTTATAGATAACATACGTCGTATTCAGACAGAAAATACAGAGATATCCCAAATTATAACTACGAAACAATCTGACAATCAGGTAAAAGACGGACAAGTTCAGTGCTACAGCCGCTAGAACAGCAACTAACTTAGCCGCAAATACGGTATACCCAAAAACGGACAGGCTAAGAGCAATCAACCAGAAGAATAAAGGGGGTTTATTGAGATAAACGTTGCCATCAAAATGCAAAATTAAAGGCGAATGCATTGTGATAATATTTTTAGCGATTGACGCATAAACGATCGCATCGCCACGCATATCTGAGCTGGACATATTGACTGCATGTACAGCTAAAGCAAAAACAAGAACCCAAAGGCTTTTATACCAAAATGTTCTTGTCTTAAATATTGAGTCGTCCATACTTCCCCTTTGTCCATACTATAAAATAATAACAGTGGTATTGTCTGAAGAACTCTAGGCATTGTCAATTATCACAATAACCCCTCGGAACACCACAGATAATGGCGAACCAAAGAGCTATTTCGTTAAATTGAAGGAATTATTAATGGGCTGATTTAGCCCGTTGACGAATGACGCCTTCTTGTGCCGTTGAGGCAACCAATACACCATCCCGGGTGAATATCTCTCCGCGCACTAAAGCATGTCCGGAAGAAGCAGAGGGGCTATCAACAGCATATAGCAACCAGTCATCTAAACGAAAAGATCGATGAAACCACATACTGTGATCAATCGTTGCGACCTGAAGTTCTTCATCAAAAAAAGAACGTCCGTGTGGCTGCAATGCCGTCGGCAAGAAATTAAAATCAGATGCATAAGTCAGAAGATAACGATGCACACGAATATCATCGGGCATCACACCATTTGCCTTAATCCAGGCATAGCGTTTTGGTTCGCACACCTGTGGCTCTAGCGGATTAATAAAACGGACAGGACGAATATCTATCGGTTTATCGCAAATAAACTGATTGCACAAATTTTCTGGCAACTTATCCCTGATAGCAAATGAATATTCCTGTTCCGATTGTAATTTTTCAGGCAACGGCACATCGGGCATTGGCTCCTGATGCTCAAAACCTTTCTCTTCATTTTGAAATGACGCAGTCATATGAAAGATTTGACGGCCAAACTGAATTGCAGTAATCCGGCGAGTTGAGATCGTTTTGCCATCTCGAAGATTTTCAACTTCATAAACAATAGGATGGCCCGTATCACCGGGACGCAGAAAATAAGAATGAAGGGAGTGGGCCCGTCGTCCGTTCGGAACAGTTTCTTTCGCAGCAGAAAGCGCTTGTCCCATGAGTTGCCCACCAAAAACAGCTCTTAATCCAATATTCTGGCTATTTCCCCGAAATAAACCCTGCTCGATCCGCTCCAGACTGAGTAGATCGAGCAAATCCTTGAGAACTTTACTCATCGTTTTGTCGGTTATGATTTTACGAGACGACAAGGATGCGCAAACTTCGGGGGAAGATCAATAGGCAATCATCTATCGATTAACCTGCAACATCATTCAAAAGACGACTTAAAAGCTCGAAATTAGCCTCTAACTGATTGGAAAGCAAAGGTAATTCTGCTCGATCAGCTAACGCTTTAGGTAAATCTAAATTAATTTTCAAAATATCCTCAACTGACGATTTAAACTTCGCCGGATGGGCTGTACACAAAAATACTCCATACTCACCTGCAGCTAATTGTTCATTCAGTTGTTTCCAGGCAATCGAACCATGAGGTTCACATACATACCCTTTTTGATGAAGTTCAATCATCGCTTCTTTGGTCTGTTGATCAGTCATGACGCCTTCAGATAGCTCACTCAATGATCGCTTCTGAACGTGGAATAACTCTTCGATTCGGGGCCAGTTATTCGGTTGACTAACATCCATCGCATTAGAAAGTGTTGCCTGAGTCGGCTTAGGTTGCCATTGACCACTACGTAAATAACGAGGAACCGTATCATTCACATTTGTTGCAGCAATAAACCGTTTTACCGGCAAGCCCAATGCTTGAGCTAAAAGGCCGGCAGTCAAATTACCGAAATTACCGCTGGGAACAGAGAAAACCACCTGATCACGTTGTTCAGACGGTAACTGCGCGACAGCTTCAAAGTAATAACAGATCTGTGCTAGTAACCGGCTAATATTGATAGAGTTAGCAGAGTTTAATCCTATATGTTGACGCAATTGCTCATCATCAAATGCTTGTTTAACCAATGACTGACATGCATCAAAATCACTGGAAACAGCAACCGTTGTGATATTCCCCCCTAAAGTACAAAAAAGTTTTTCCTGCAGAGGACTGATTTTTCCCTGAGGATAAAGCACAACCACTTTAATATTTTCAATACCATAGAAAGCATGGGCCACAGCAGCACCCGTATCGCCGGATGTTGCAGTCAGGATTGTCACCTGACGATTCTTAGAAAAACGTTTCAGGCATTGCGCCATAAAACGACCACCAAAATCTTTAAACGCTAATGTCGGACCATGAAATAACTCAAGCGCATGCACCCGATCATCGATAGCATGAATTGGCGCAGGAAAATCAAATGCAGCTCTGACCATTTCAGTCAATTCTTCAAGCGACAGTTCATCCCCGATCAAATGGTGTAAAATAGCGGCACTTCGATTGACAAAATCAAGTTCTAGGAGCTCGCCAACATTATCCATGGGTGTCAAATCTGAAGGGAAAAACAGCCCTTGCTCACGGCCCAACCCAACCTGAACAGCCTCTTCGAAATTCACCTGCTGATCCGGACATTTAATATTATATAACTTCATAATTGATTTCCTGTAACTTGAGTACCCTGCTCATCGATTTGGCAGATATGGCAAAATCCATCTTGATTCTGAATAAAGTGAGACAAAAGCCATTCTTTCATACGTTCAGCTTTCGCCATGTCAGTCACGACCGTAAAAACGGTTGGACCAGAACCGGAAATTCCACAAGCCAGAGCGCCAAGCTGTTCAGAATAATGGCGGACATCATCAAATCCGGGGATTAATTTTCTCCGGTACGGTTCAGCAATCACATCGGTTAAAAAACTGGCAGCTAATTCAGGTTGGTTGGTATGGCTAGCATGAATAAAGCCCGCCAATTGGCGCCCATAAGTAAGCACATCCTGACGGCGATATTGAGCAGGCAAAATAGAACGGGCCTGGGCAGTCGATATACTGATTCCAGGATAAGCCAAAACCCAGATCCAATCTTTAAATGTTGGAATTTTTTCACTAATCAATCCCTGGCTCTCCAACATCAGTTGGATCCCACCTAAATAGCATGGAGCAACATTATCATAATGAACACTGCCGCTAATCTGGCCTTCTAAACGCCCCATCATCTCCAGCATTTGCATCTTATCAAATGGACTCTGATAATATTGATTCAACGCTTCAAAAGCGGCAACCACAGAACAGGCACTTGATCCCAACCCACTTCCAATTGGCAAATTCTTCTCAAGAATTAAAGCCAAAGGTTGAACCTTAACACCTTTGTCCTGTAGCTGTTGATTAAAAAATTCATGACAATCAAACAGAATATTTTGCCGGGGATCGGCCGGTAGTTTATGGGCAAACCGACCACGAACTTCAATAGAAAACTGTTCACTGGCATAAGCCAGCACGCGATCACCAAGACGCGTCCCGTCAACCGGAGAAAGAGCAGCCCCTAAGACATCGAATCCAACGCTAACATTTCCAATAGAAGCGGGAGCATAGGTTACAATTGATGACATTTTAAATCTCCTGCTTCCAGTTTAAAGTTCGTAATATATCAGCAAAGACCCCGGCAGCTGTAACCGCAGAACCTGCGCCATAACCGCGAAGCACTAACGGAAGTGGTTGATAATAACGGCTATAAAACGCCAACGCATTTTCACCATCTTTAACACGATGCAAAGGATCACTTGCAGCAACCATCTGAACCTTGACCCGGCACTGGCCGTCTTCAATTTTCCCGATATAACGTAATACTTTATCTTCAGCTTTTGCTTTATTAACTAATTCGGAAAAATAAGCATCAGCGTCATCTAAACGAGTTAAAAATTCATCACGAGTCCCGGAACTATCAAAATCAGGCGGCAACGCAGGCTCAACTTCAATATCATCCAGATCTAACATCAACCCTGATTCCCGGGCAAGAATCAATAGTTTACGAGCAACATCCGTTCCGGCTAGATCATCACGCGGATCAGGTTCTGTAAATCCATTCTCACAAGCCAGACGGGTTGCATCAGAAAAACGCATCCCTTCATCTAACTTACCAAAGATATAAGATAATGACCCCGATAAAATACCATTAAAACGCAGCAGTTGATCCCCGGCTTTCAGTAGATTCTGTAAATTTTCAATCACAGGTAATCCAGCCCCGACATTGGTGTCATAAAGGAATTTCCGGCCATTTTCCAATGCACGCTGACGTAGTTCACGATAGTAACTCAACTCACCTGTATTGGCTTTTTTATTCGCAGTCACGACATGGAAACCATGCCCGAGCAGTTCACTATAAAGCAGAGCCACTGAATCACTGGTCGTACAATCAACAATCACCGGATTAATCAAATGATTGCTACGCACCATCTCAGAAACAAATCCCAAATCAAAACCGCCATTGGGTTTAAGCTCTGCCATTTGCCGGGTCCAGTCACTCAGATCCAGCCCATCAGGATTGCTAATCATGACTTTGCTATTGGCTATTCCGCAAACCCTTAAACCAATCTGTTGTGTAAGCAGATGACTTTGCTGAGCATGAATTTGCTCAAGTAAAGCACTTCCTACTCCACCACAACCAATCACGAACAAATCAATATAATGACGACTGTTAAATAAATTCTGATGGCATGCCTGTATCGCTTTTTCACACTTATTATCGGCAATAACAACGGAAATAGAGCGCTCAGAAGACCCCTGAGCTATAGCAACAATATTGATTGAAACCTGAGCCAATGCAGTAAAGAAACGGGCAGCCACCCCTTTACTGGAGCGCATCTGGTCACCAATTAATGAAATAATCGCCAAATTATCGATCCGCTCAACCGGTTCTAACAGTTGGTTTTGTAACTCAAGCTCAAACTCATCACGCAGGCATTGCAAAGCCCGTTTTGAATCTACGCTATAAATACAAAAACTAATACTATATTCTGATGATGACTGAGTAATTAAGACAACTGAAATCTGCTCACGAGCCATACAATCAAAAACACGTCCACTCATACCGACCATGCCTTTCATTCCCGGTCCGGAAACCGTTAGCATCGTCAATTGACTCAAACTAGAAAGAGCTTTAACGGCCTGAGGCGAACGGCTCATCTCATGAGCATCAATCAGAGTCCCTTCAAGCTGAGGTTTAAAAGTATTTTTAATTAAACATGGAATTTGATATTGGGCTATTGGGGAAATTGTCCGAGGATGCAGTACTTTTGCGCCGAAATAAGACAGTTCCATAGCTTCAGCATAACTCAAATGAGCCAGCAGCTTCGCATCTGAAACAAGACGAGGATCGCAGTTATAAACACCATCGACATCCGTCCAGATTTCACAACAATCGGCATTAAGACAGGCAGCTAATACGGCAGCACTATAATCGGAACCATTTCGTCCTAAAACCATAGTTTCCTGATGTTCATCACCAGCAGTAAAACCAGGCATTAAATAAACGTTCTCAGACGATAATTGCTGATTGGCAAAGCACTGACGGCTGGCAGAGATATCCACACTCGCTTGCAGCACTTCGCCCTCACCGACAAGTAATTGACGAGGTTCGAAAATTTCGGCTGGCTGCTGGCGGGTTATCAACAGAGCTTTCATACAGGCAACCGACAGAAGTTCTCCAGATGAAAGAATTTCAGCCTGGGTTTTATCCGGGCAATTACGCAACATAAGCATGCCCTGACAATATTGATTGATTTGCTGAATTTTCTCTTTGATTTGTTCGGTTAACTGCTCTTGAGGGTAATCAGGATAACGATCAGTCAATCCAGATAAAATATTTTGAAAAATAGCTGTAATGGTTGCTAGCGGTTCAGAAGTATCACCACCTTCCCTGACACGATCAATCAACAAAACCAATTGATTCGTAACGCCCGCGGGTGCAGACAAAACAACTGCGATCGGTGTTTGATGATAGGTATTCAAGATAATATCAGCAACCCGATTGAATCGATCGGCATCCGCCAGCGATGAACCGCCGAACTTTAACACCCTCATTATTCGCTTCTCCTAAAATATAGTCCAAAAAAAAGCCCGTCTGGTTAGACGGGCTTTTCGTAAATTCATCGGTTATTACCCGCCCGCCTTGCTCCCATTAATGGTGCAAATAATGGTTGTAATTGTGGTCTGGGTCATCGTAATAATCATATAAATCCTCGTAAATCTGCCAATACCATTAAACAGTTAATAACTATTGTCAAGGAGTAATCATCATTCCCAAAGTGACACAGACATTAACAGCACTCAATTCAATTGATATAAGCGGGAATTCTCCATATAAAATACTTTTCATATCATTACATATAGATGTATTAAATCAAAAATAACTAATTATCAGAAGAATCCCCCGCTATTTCTGTCTAAATTATTTTTAGGGGAATTTTAGATTAATAATTCAAAAAACTGCTGGTACTATTTATCCTTAATGATTACTTCCCCATCAAATTATTGTTGATTCAGAAAAAGTCTTAACCGGTATGACGCAATCATAACCTGCCATGCCCAGGACTCGTTCTAACTAACCTCAATTCAGGATAAGAAGTCACCCTGAAATCACGATAGTTCAAGGAGGTATCAAGATTATTTTCTGATGTAAAATTAAGCTGGGTACTATAGTTGACCCCAGTTTATCTATATTTTAGATACAAAACAGATGATGAATTTAATGCCTCAAAAGAATCAGGCAAAACGAGCTGCGCATAATGAATTTCCAAAAACAAAATGTAACCAATCCTTAATATTGAAAATCTGACTTTCAACTCTTAAAAAGATTTTATTTTATTCACTCCTCCACCATTAATGATAAAAAAGGTACTAACCATAACACTCTAAAACACGGGTTTCTTTTCAAAGACTACTTAATAAAACAGAGAAACGGCATCAATTTTGCTTTGTGATACATCACGAAGTTACCCTCAAATAATCCGTCATAAAAACAAAAAGAGTTTGGCAAAAGGTCCATACTATATGAGTTATGGGAGAAGGAAATCATGAATTGGTTCATCAAAGGATTATTGCTTATTCAAATTAGCCTGTTTGCAATTAATGCAAACGCGGCGGATATTGATCAGCCTTTTCCCTTCAAGAGCAACACACAAACTCAACATTGGTATATTGAACCAGGCTTTAGTGCCAGTTTAGCCCCACTTCCTTTAGCATCAGTAACCAGCGGCTATGAAGGATTACTCCCAGCCAAAATTCATTGGTTTGTTGAAGCAGGAGTTGAACAACTGGGCCAACAACAAATCAGTGATATTGCATCACGGAACGGAATCAACCTTTCAACCGGCATCAGATATTATCCTCTTTACGGATTAAAACTATCTGGCCAGATTCTTCAACAACATCAAATAAATGATAACGATGCATCTTTCGAATTAAATTCTGTAGCAATGCAACTTAAAGGGGCTTACCGATTTACCCAACAAATCAACCTTCAGGCATCCTATGCCGTTGGTCAAAATCTGCATGACAAAACTAACGATCAACAAATTAATATTGGTGTTCAATACCATTTTTAAGAGTAAATCATATCCCTCTTATCCCAACCGGGATTCAAAACCGTTGACACAGCGCTTTAAAATATAGAGGTTTCACAGTCCAGAGACGATGAAGATGACCGACCATAATAGGTAATTGCTCCTTTTGAGTATCGTATAAAAATAACTGGTTCGAGCATATGGCATAAACAGCTAATTGACGCCATTGTTTTGCTAAACGCAATCCTTCAGATAGAGAGCAACCCAGCACAAAACTAAATTCGGCATGACAACCGTCAATCGAGCTTCCCCAAACAACCTGAAAATCAATACCTAACCGTCGAATTTGATATTGTAATAACAAAGAACGCCTTTGATTAACCCGACGGGAAACATTTACACCAAAAGGATTATAAGCAGTTAAAATAACTCCCGGATCAATCTTTAAGGTTGTACAGGCAACCAATTCAATGCACTGATACTGCGGCCATAACTCAGATAGAGAAGAAATAAGCCGGTTTGATTCATCTCTGTAATTTTTTTTCATAATTAGGATTGACTTGTATCAAGAACAGGTTAAAAAACTGCATCCAATAAGCGTCCCAAGTTGTTATATCTCTGTTAAGTAATTAGAATACATCCATATTAAAAAGCGTATAATTAGTTGAAGAGAAATAACAATCTGCTTAGTATCAATATCGCTGATAAGAAGTGATTTGAGGCATTTAACACAAAATCAACAACAATGAAGATCCGACGACTAATTCAATCACTGGCGCATCAGAAAAACCAGTCAACGCTGCACTTATTTTTATATTTAATTTTTATTGAGGAAGACCATGACACCAAATATTTTGATCGTCGAGGATGAACTGGTCACACGAAATACCCTAAAAAGCATATTTGAAGCAGAAGGGTATAATGTACTGGAAGCAAACGACGGAGAAGAAATGAACGGTCTGTTGGAAAACAACACGGTTCATTTAATCATCATGGATATCAATTTACCTGGGAAGAACGGTCTGTTACTGGCCAGGGAATTGCGTGATAAAGAGCATATTGCATTGATGTTCCTGACCGGACGGGATAATGAAGTCGATAAAATTTTAGGACTAGAAATTGGTGCTGACGATTATATTACAAAACCGTTCAATCCTCGTGAATTAACCATTCGGGCCCGGAATTTATTAAACCGAACCATCAATTCTCATTCCGGTAGCGATGAGAATCACCCTGTCGAAGCCTATCATTTTAACGGTTGGGTTCTGGATATTAATAGCCGCTCGCTGATTAGCCCAAATGGTGATAGCTATAAATTGCCCCGAAGTGAATTTCGCGCGATGCTCCATTTTGTTGAAAATCCGGGACAGATACAAACCCGCGCCGATTTACTCAAAAAAATGACAGGACGGGAGCTCAAACCTCATGATCGAACCGTTGATGTCACGATTCGTCGAATTCGTAAACATTTTGAGTCAATTCCTGAAACACCGGAAATTATCGCCACCATCCACGGTGAAGGATACCGTTTTTGCGGCGAACTTGAACAAGAATAACCACCATCAAACCCGCTCCCCTGCGGGTTTTTATTTCACGAATGTTACACAAGCATCATTAATAGTATATATGATGTAGATGAGATGTTTTCTCAACTTATGATGATCCAATTACAATATTTTTGATCAAAGTAATACTTTGTTGTAATTTTTCTACATCACGAATCCGGTACTATCCTGTATAATAGTTTAAAACTTTTGACTGTAATTCTCATCCGGAGAGACTTTTTCATGAAAAAAACTAAGATCGTTTGTACAATCGGCCCTAAGTCCGAATCAAAAGAGAAGTTGACCCAGCTGGTCAATGCTGGCATGAATGTCATGCGGCTGAATTTCTCTCATGGTGACTATGAAGAACACGGCGCCAGAATCAAAAATATCCGTGAAGTAATGTCTGAAACCGGCAAAAACGTCGCAATTTTATTAGACACCAAAGGTCCTGAAATCAGAACGATAAAACTGGAAGGCGGAAAAGACGTCTCACTCGTTGCGGGACAGGAATTCACGTTCACAACCGACCAAAGCATTATCGGTAATAATGAACGAGTCGCGGTCACTTATCCTGGATTTGCTCATGATTTAAGTGTTGGTAACACCGTTTTAGTCGATGATGGCCTGTTAGAAATGCAAGTCACAGCTGTCAGTGAAGAAACGGTAACCTGTAAAGTCATCAACAATGGTGACTTAGGTGAAAACAAAGGGGTTAACCTTCCAAGTGTTAAAGTCTCGCTACCGGCTTTAGCTGAAAAAGATAAACGTGACTTAACCTTTGGCTGCCAACAAGGTGTCGATTTCATTGCCGCCTCATTCATCCGTAAAAAAGAAGACGTACTGGAAATTCGCGAATTGTTGAAAAACAATGGCGGTGAAGATATTCAGATCATCTCGAAAATTGAAAGCCAGGAAGGTGTCGATAACTTCGACGAAATTTTGGCCGCTTCAGACGGTATCATGGTCGCTCGCGGTGACTTAGGGGTTGAAATCCCTGTTGAAGAAGTCATCTTCGCGCAAAAAATGATGATTGAAAAATGTAATAAGGTTCGCAAAGTTGTCATCACAGCGACCCAAATGCTGGATTCAATGATCAAAAACCCGCGTCCAACCCGTGCAGAAGCAGGTGATGTTGCTAATGCCATCCTCGATGGGACTGACGCAGTAATGCTTTCAGGTGAATCAGCGAAAGGGAAATATCCGGTTGAAGCGGTCACCATCATGTCGACTATCTGCGACAGAACAGATGCTGTCATGCCATCACGTCTTGATCCGGCTAACGACAACAGTCGTCTGCGGATCACAGAAGCAGTTTGTAAAGGTGCCGTAGAAACATCAGAAAAACTGAGTGCGCCACTGATCGTTGTAGCAACACAAGGTGGTAAATCAGCCAAATCTGTTCGTAAATATTTCCCTCAGGCAACCATTTTAGCTATTACAACTAACCAGAAAATTGCTAAACAGCTATCACTTTCTAAGGGAGTTTTCCCTTATGTTGTCAACGCAATTGAAAGCACCGACAACTTCTACCATATCGGTAAAGAAATTGCCTTAGAAACAGAGCTTGCTCAAAAAGGTGATATTGTCGTTATGGTTTCTGGTGCATTGGTTCCATCGGGTACAACCAATACGGCTTCTGTTCACGTTTTATAATTCGAACACAAACAGATAATTTCAACAGGGAAGCAATTAGCTTCCCTGTTTTTTAATATACGAATGTACAAAGATTGAGCCTATGTTTTATCGCCAGCCCCTGGCACACATAAAAAATCATTGCCGAAACATATTTTGACCCTCAAAAAACTTTTAAAAATTAATCCATCGTAAAAACATCAACATTGTCACCAAATTGACATAATTATGTTACATGAATGTCATCAATTCTTCGTAGCCTGAAGCTGCTAAATCAGGAGGATGGCTATGTTTTCTGTTGATAAAATTGTGCAGGAACACTTTCCGACGCTGCAAGACAAGCCGCGTCGATATTCACTACTTCGGCGTGTATTAAAGAAATTACTGTTCGAAGAAACATTTCAGAGCTTTGAACAACACCACCCGCAATTACGCGGCATGGCTTTCATTGAACAAGCCTTCAGCGAGCTAGAATTCAGTTATCAAGTCTCCAGCAGCCACCGAGAAAGGATCCCCAGCGACGGCCCGGTCATTATCGTCGCCAATCATCCGATAGGCTCTTTGGATGGACTTGCGTTGTTACATCTGGTTGGTCAGATCCGTAGTGACGTTAAAATCGTCGCAAACCAAATGCTATCGGCAATTAAACCGCTACAATCATTATTGCTCCCCGTTGACAATATGAACCGGAAAAGCCACAGGCAACAGCTCGAAGCACTCCACCAACATCTCGATCAACAAGGTGCTTTGATTATCTTCCCTGCCGGTGAGGTCTCCCGACTCAAACATCTCAAAAGGCAAGATTGTCGTTGGCAACGCGGTGTAGTACGAATTGCCGATAAAAGCAAAGCGCCGATTCTCCCTATCTGTGTTAAAGCCAGAAATAGCTCATTATTTTACCTATGCTCGATGCTAAATGAATCGCTATCTACTATCTTACTGGTACGTGAACTATTCTGGCACCGTGGACAAACCATTGATCTGATGATTGGTCAGCCAATTCCACATCAAAGTTATCGCCACGTTAATCTGGATTTGTCCACCCGGGCACAACTACTGCGAAAACACACCTACCGCATCGGAGCAGGTAAACCAGGTTTATTTCAGACCGAATCGGCCATTGCACACCCCCAATCACGCCAGGCACTAAAAAAAGCTGTTACCGGCTGTGAAAAACTTGGAGAAACCCCCGATGGCCAACAAATCTACTTATCTTGTGAACCACACCCTGAAAGTATTCTGGCTGAATTAGGAAGATTGCGCGAACAATCATTCAGAGCCGTGGGTGAAGGTACGGGTTCTCGCAGTGATACCGATCAGTATGATGCCCAATACATGCATCTCATTTTGTGGCACCCACAGGATCAACAGATTGTCGGCGCCTATCGGCTGGCAGACAGCTACAAAATTATTCAGGAGCAAGGCTTAAAAGGGCTTTATAGTCATAGTCTTTTCGAATATCAGCATAATGACTGTGAATTTCTTAAACAGGGATTAGAACTGGGCCGAAGCTTTATTCAACCCCGTTATTGGGGACGCCGGAGCTTAGATTACTTATGGCTGGGGATCGGTGCTTTTCTGGCGTCACGCCCTCATTATCGTTATTTATTTGGCCCGGTCAGCATTAGCGCTTCGATGCCACAACAGGCAAGGGATTTACTAGTCTACTTTTATCAGACTTACTTTCCGGCAACCTTTACACTGGCCCGCTCCCGAACCCCTTACCTGTTAGAGCAACAGATCAGTCATAATCTGAGCCTCACCTTTAAGGGAAATGATTACCAGCAAGATTTTGCACTGCTCAAAGGGGCTCTGACCAATATGGGCTGCGCGATTCCAACGCTTTATAAACAATACACTGAATTATGCATACCCGGTGGCGTACAATTTATCGACTTCAATATTGACCCCAACTTTAAACAATGCGTTGATGGCCTTGTTTTAGTCGATACATCAATGCTCAAAGACAATAAGCGAAAACGCTACATCGACTACTACAACCATAAAGACAACTAGACAATATCCTCTGCAAGCGTTCTTCTCTGAGCGCTTGCATCTAATTTCCCTCTAATTAGTCTCACGTTGGAATAACCAATCACAATGGAAAAGTTATTTATCCCAAGCAAAAACTACCTCATATAATTTGTCATACAAATTCAGTAAACTATCGGAAACATCAATATCAATTTAACAAAAATTCATTAAACAAATCAAAATGCCAATTGCATTGCAAATTCATGAGAGCAACTCATCCAAAAGCTGACAACTCAAGAATATGCAGCGTAAGATGACGACTAATTGCTACAAAAGGTATGGATAAAAACGCGAATGAAAACCATAGAACGAACACTACAGAACAAAAAACGTATCGCTCTGGTCGCTCACGATAACGAAAAACCGGCATTGATGAAATGGTGTCAGACCAATCAGCAGGCACTATCGCAGCATATTTTGTTTGGCACAGGAACAACCGGTTCCCTGTTAGGTAAACTCGGGCTCGAAATCAGTTGCCTGTTAAGTGGCCCTATGGGCGGTGATCAACAACTCGGGGCCATGATTGCTGAAGGCCGAATCGATATACTCATCTTTTTCTGGGACCCTCTCGATGCGGTTCCTCACGATCCGGATGTTAAAGCCCTGCTTCGTTTAGCAACCGTCTGGAATATTCCGGTTGCAACCAATCAGGCAACAGCCGATTTTCTGATTATCAGCCCCTACTTCGACGGTGAATTTACCACCGAAATTCCTGACTACAGTGGTTATTTATACGAAAGAACTAATTAATACCAAACCAGACAAAAAACAGGCCGTCAGAAGGCGGCCTTATATTTGATAACTTGTATGACCAAATGTCATCCAGTGAAGTGATTCACAACTAAGATGCCATATGATGATGCCCATGGGACAGAGCCGACGATGCATTCACCGGATGCTCCGAAGTGGGAACGGCTCGAATCCGAAAAACTTTCCCTGAATACGTCCGGTTCACCTGATAATCTGGCTGTAAAAATGCGGGACGCATTTTTTTCAGACGATCCAATTGTTCTTCTGTCAATTTTCCGACAGGTAACGACAGCACCCGGTAACTCAATAAAGGACGAGCCGCAAGAGAAATCATGCAATCGATCCGATTTTGCTGATCATACAATTGCTGATGCTCTACCATTTCCAGCACACCATTATGCAATAAGTTAACAACAGACGGCTCATCAACCGGCAGCTTTAAAACAGTTCGCCGGCTAATGACAAATTCTCGTAAAATTGCCTTTTCAGTATGATTCAGACACTGAACCAGTGACGCCACATTGCGTCTGGCCAAACGTTGCTGCCAACGCCCTTCAACAACGTTCCAGCTGTCAATAAATAAACGCCCTAAGAAATATGCGACGCAAGCAAGCATCACACACCACAGAGCAAAAAAATACGGGGATAAATCGACGGTCTGAGGCAAATAGGAACGAGGAATCAAAAGCAACAATCCCGAACCGAAACCAACCCAGGCCACCAGTATTTCCAACACATTAAAACGGGCAAATATCTGTCTTAACCATTGCATGGTTGAACACTCCATTTCTGCCAAAAAACCAACGTTCCGTGGTTATATGCAAAGGGAGTGCCAATCACATATCACAATAACTAGCCAAACTCAAAAATAAGGGACCTTAAAATTCAGATGATACCGAAACTTTCTCAAGCGCCGCCATCAGAACCTCAACCCCGGCTCCTGACCGGTGGGCATTTTCACTTAAATACCGGCGCCATTGCCGGGCCCCGGGTAACCCCTGAAATAACCCAAGCATATGGCGGGAGATCTGCTGCAAACGTCCCCCATCAGCCAAATGGTATTCAATATAAGGGATCATATCCACGACAACCTGCTCCCTCGAACGAACCGTCGGTGCGGCAAAAATTCGCCTCTCGGCCTGCGCCAGCAGATAAGGATTATGGTAAGCCGACCGACCGACCATCACCCCATCTACATGCTCTAAATGGGTTAACGCTTCATCAACACTCTGAATTCCCCCATTAATGGCGATATTTAAGTGCGGATAGTCACATTTAAGCTGATAAACCCGGGGATAATTCAATTCAGGGATATCCCGATTTTGCTTAGGACTGAGCCCCTGAAGCCAGGCTTTTCTGGCATGGACAATAAAATCAACGCAACCAGTTGCTGCAACCGTTTCAATAAAGGTCGTCAGAAAACCATAACTTTCCTGCTCATCAATCCCGATACGGGTTTTCACCGTGACCGGGATCGACACCTGATCCTGCATTGCTTTAACACAGTCAGAAACCAGCTGTGGCTCAGCCATTAAGCACGCACCAAAGCGACCATTCTGAACCCTGTCAGAGGGACACCCCACATTCAGATTAATTGCATCATACCCCCGCTGCTGGGCAATCAGCGCGCATTGAGCCAGTGCCTGAGGGTCACTGCCCCCCAACTGCAAAACAACCGGATGCTCAGCTTCGTTGAACTGCAAATAATCGCCACGCCCCTGTAAAATCGCCCCAGTGGTCACCATCTCGGTATAAAGCTCAACATGAGGACTAATCAACCGATGAAAATAACGGCAATGACGATCCGTCCAGTCAAGCATGGGGGCGACGGAAAATCTGGAACCAACGCATAAGCTGGCATTATCGGTATTCGTCATCATATCATCTCAAAATAAAGCAGGGCTCAAACAGAAAAAAACTCTTTTCAACCATTATTTACCCTGACGAATAAAAGCAAAAAGAAAATCAGGGGCATAAAGCAACAGTAAACTTCAAGTAACAATAGTCATTCAAAAGAATCCGCGCATTATACACAGAGAAAGTCGAACTCTGAAAATTAAAAACTGAACCCTTGCTATCACTGGGTTCATTGGGTGGGTGGCCTGATTATACTGCGGCGGCCTTGGGGTAGGGGTGACGCTAAAAACAGATATGAAGTGGATGAGACTAATGATGGAAAAAATGGATACTCGATTAACAAAATTAGAACAATACAAAAGTTAATACATATTTTCAGGAAGGCAACAACCAATTAAATGTTTCTTCTTATATCGTTATGTATAGACATAGAAGAATTACATCTAAACTTGCAATGAATGCAATTAAATGTATATTATTTGGCAAAGCTTATTTTCTTGGCTTGTGCAAATATTTTGTATAAAAATATACAAATTTAGTTGACACTGGAGTTAAGTTAGCTTAATTTTATCCACAGAGGCAGGCAGTAATTGCAATGTTTGCCGCTGATTCCGGGGCTCGACTTTATGTCGGGCTTCCGTGTTTTTAGGGTTTATAAAAATAATGGCTTCATCATATCCACCAAACCTGTACATAGTTTATCTTGATGAATTTGGACACATCGGTCCTTATATTTCAGCAACACACCCACAACATAATACTCATCCTGTTTTTGGTCTTGGCGGTTTTGTTCTCCCAGCACCTAAAGTACGTTCTTTTTCATCATTCTTCTTTAACCTTAAAAAAAATTTATTCGATAAATATGATATCCCTGAAGCTAGGAAAAAAGCAGAAAAGCAAGGAAAACACTTCCAACTTTCGACTTGGGAAAAAAAAGGCTCTAAACAGTATTCCGTAGTAAATTTGAAAAGATATAAGGATCAACTAGTACGAACCACTGGACGAATTATCAACAGAATAACTAAAGATAACGGTTTTTTATTCTACGTCGGAGAAGCCAAAAGGCAAGGTACAGAAGCACACAACCCAGAGGGCGCATACAAATCAAGCTTAAGAGAAGTTATTAAGCGTCTTGACGATGAATTTAAAGGACAACACGCTCAATTTCTCATTTTCATGGATGATCATGAAAGCAGAACCCAAATAGTAAAAAATGCTATTTATGAAATGCATCAACAAGATAAGTACCAACTACTAGAAGCACCTGTTCAAGTAGATAGTAAGCTATACCAAACAATTCAATGTGCCGACTGGCTATGTGCTATATATGGAAAAATTCAATATTTTGCAGCAGAACCGGAAAGCAAGCCAGATTATGAATTATTTAAAACTTACTTTGAGGACAGAATAGCACAAGCCCAGAAACGCAGTAATGTACGAAATAATCTACCAAGAAAAGCGACACAAACACAATTAAAAGATTTGTGCAATAAATTCCCTTGTCACTAGTATTTATTCAATAGGCTTGTAATTTAAATAATTATTTAATCTATCAGATCCCCTATAAGATCCCCTCTCATCCCAAAAGTCTTCGTATCTATAGTTAGTACAACCAATCGAGCATGGGAACGACGGAAAATCTGAAACCAACGCATAAGCTGGCATTATCGGTGTTCGTCATCATATCATCTCAAAATAAAGCAGGGCTCAAACAGAAAAAGACTCTTTTCAACCATTATTTACCCTGACGATAAAAGCAAAAAGAAAATCAGGGGCATAAAGCAACAAAATTATTCTAAGACATCCACCCAACAACCCCAGTAACAACGGGCCATTCCATAAAACAGGCCTTCAAAAAATGAAAAAATTCAGCCTATTCTGCTCGTAATCAACGTCTAATTTCAATTATGGCGGCTCTGAAGCCTGAGAAAACGACATCACAATGAGGATTTTGTTCTAAAAAAAGGAAACAGGGATGTTTACGCGCAGCCATCTGACTCAAAGGCAAATTGCGTTAACAAAAAGGCATGATTCGATGATGCTCAGCAGCGCTGGCGCATATGGCGATTATCCTGATTTGAATGACCGACACTCATCGAACTGTTTTTTTTGCAATAGCCACCCGCCATATCAAGCCAGTCTTCTGATGTCAGATTGAGTCGTTGTAGGATGGGCAATAAAGAGAGGTTAATGGCACCGCGTTTATCATCCCGAACCATCCGTCCAGTCAGTTCGACCAGCTCCAGGTAGTCCGTCAGTTTAAATGGCAATCCTTCGGGCATAGCCTGACGGGATTGCCAACAAATGGATAGAGTTGTTTCGGTTGGCTTTTCTGTTGTTTTGCCGTTTCAACCCGTTTTTTCACACTGGTAAAGTCGGATGTTTCTGGAGTTTGACTTATCGCAGCTCTCACCGGGTTTAAGTCAACATAGGCCATACAGGCTGCTAGGGCAGTTTCATCCAATAAAACCTGTGATTTAAAACGACCTTCCCAGAACCGACCGGTGCAGTTATCTTCCGCATTGGCTTGCCGGGCAATCGGTTCATTCAGCTCACGCATAAACCAGCTGATATCCATGAGCCTGTCCCGATAGGTTTGTACGGAAGCTTCCACTAACTTCAGGGCAAATGGTGTCAGTGGTTCACCCTGCTCGAATTGCTGCGTAAACCGAGTGCCTTGATGCAGCTGATACCATCGGTGAAGAACTTCCAGGGTTGACCAGTTTTGTGCTTTGGCCTCATTGATATGCAAGACCACATGCACATGATTACCCATCACCGCATACGCACAGATATCAAGGGCAAAGATATTGGCTAAAAACAATAATCGCGCTTCTATCCAGCCCCGACGATGCTCATAACTTTTCCCAGTTAATGCATCTTCACCGCATAAAAACGCCCGGCGAACACAACGGGACACACAGTGATAATACGGCGTATCGCTGAGGCTGATTTGCTGACGTCTTGGCTTAGGCATAAGCAATTTTCTTCCTTGATAAAATTATCTTTATATTTACACAGTATTCCATCAATAAATCAACCCGAATCAATCACTCATAGATACAACCGGCTCTATTAAATAGACAGCAGGTGTTTATCTATTTTTGCAACACCAGAAAGTCATGAACCTTTGATATAACTGAGAATATAGGGTGGGTGGCCTAAATCAGGGGATAGCCTAAATCAGGGGGCATAGGGTGAGTAGACTAAATCAGAGAATGAGTCTTCTCATAAATTCTTCTGATCTCATGCAGATCATTGATTCTCTCCATTAAATTTATAAAGTTGATAATCACCTATACTAATAAAAATATTTTTATTCAAAAGGAGAATAAAATGGCCGCGAAAATTGAAATTGCATCGATTCGTTCAGAGGGCAGACCCCAACAAGGACAGCACAATCGTTCAAGCGGGAACTTCAGTACAGAAGGCATTCCGGGGGGATATAACCGGTTATACTGGCAAGTATCCGATATCAAAGCGCCCAATAGCGTTCAATTCGACGTGATGATGGATCGTTCTGGAGGAATAGACTCAGTTGAGTTTGAACGATTACAAAATACCAGTATCACAGAAGTTAAGAAATTCAGAGCGTTGTATATCGCTACTCCCAGAGGAACCGATGGGTCTGATTTTAAAGTAACGGTCTATGCAACTAACTCTTAAAGCACACCGACACCCTGACGGTGTCGGTCATTATCTACATCTTATTCATTAAATGATTGCCTGCAATTATCTGACAGACTCGATATCTTTTAACTCAATGCCTATCCTTGGCAGATTGGTAGTAACGACAAAAGACAATTTCAACCTGTTAATTTTTATCCAGCCGCTGTCTCTGGCGTAATTGTGGAAATAACCCCATCCACAAAGCCACAACAACTAAAGTTCCTATCCCACCGATAGCCGCAGCACTGACCGCGCCAAACAGGCTGGCTAACACCCCAGATTCAAACTCGCCCAGTTGATTGGAGGTATTAATAAAAATGGAGTTCACCGCACTTACGCGCCCGCGCATGTCATCAGGGGTTTCAAGCTGAATCAAAGCACTGCGAATAACCATACTCACCATATCAAACGCACCTAAAAAAGCTAAAGCGAATAAAGATAACCATAACAAATTAGAAAATGCGAAAATAATCGTCGCAATGCCAAATCCGGCAACGGACGCAAACATAATCATCCCCACATGCCTTTGAATCACATGACGGGCCAGCCAGAATGACATCAGTAAAGCACCCACGGCAGGGGCTGCACGTAGCAAGCCTAATCCCCATGGGCCGGTATGCAGAATATCCCGGGCAAATATAGGAAGAAGAGCCGTTGCACCGCCAAGTAGTACAGCAAATAAATCCAGAGAAATAATTCCCAGAATCACCGGGCGGACACGAATAAAATGAATACCGGCAAATAATGTTTTAAGTGTCGCGGGCTCACGTTTCGCCTTAGGTTTAGCCAGATGAATCCTAGTCATCAAAACCACCGCAATCAAATAAAGAACGGCTGTGGTGGTATAAACGGCTCCGGGACCTGCCAGATATAAAAAACCACCAATGGCCGGACCAATAATCGAAGCTAGTTCTGAGGCAGAATTATTCATGGCTAATGCCCTTGGCAACACTTTTTCCGGAACTAATCCCGGGACAATCGATGCCATAGCCGGAAATTCAAACGCTTTGAAGATACCGACCCACATAATCAATCCAAGAATCAGCATTTCGTTCAACAGATGAAACCAGCTGCCAACCGCCAATGCAAGAATAGCCAGCAACTCAAAAGAACGAGTCACAATAATAATCTGTCGCCGCTGAAATTGATCCGCAACATGGCCAGCAGGCAATGCCAGCAATAAAGACGGTAAAAACTGAGCCAGTCCAATCAAGCCTAAATCAAATGCCCGCCCAGTCATGGCATAAATCTGCCAGCCCACGGCAACTGACAACATCTGAAACCCGAATCCAGAGGCAATTCGGGCATACCAAAACCACATAAATGAACGGTACTGCCAAAGAGAAAGATCACGGGAAGTCTTATGATTCATGAAATTCCATACCAGTTTATCGATTCAAAAAAATAACCGCCCAAGAACTGCGATCATATCGCCGGCAATTAAACGTCAACACGCCCTACTGAGGATAAAGATGTAATCCACGCATTCACTTTCCCCAGATGGACCGGCCCGACAAAATAGTCCGTTGACTATTGCTCTCTAAAGAAAAATATCCCCGTCAAATCAGGAATATAATCAATCATGAAAAGCAGTAGCCTATGAATCCAGAGGAGAAAATCAACAGCATGTCCATTGCAAAGAGCCAGGTCGTTTCATAATGATTCCTATTCAACTTCATATTCACAAATTCATGTTCAGATGAATCACAAACTAAACATCATCGGTTCTTTCATTGGTGCAAATCGTTTGAAAATTCAGACCGGCAAGAATGAGCCATCTCAGATTAGTATTAACAATGGTCTTTAAGTCCCAGCGCCATAACTCATCTCGAAAAGACTCCCGGCCTTAGATAACCTCGCTCGGGATACCAAATCACAATGAATTCATGATGGGTCAATCCTGTTTTCTGATAGGGAGCTCAGGCCCCTCTCAAGGCAAATATGGGCCGCCATAGCCATTCTATAGCAAGCGAATTTAACGCCAAACGACCTTAAGATTTTGTCGAAAAAACTTCCTCATCCCAAGTTAAAGCTATCTAACCATCTAACGCATTAAGATACAAGTAAACTCTATACGCACCATAGCGCTCAAAAGTGAAGGCGCTCAGCGAAATAGTATGACCTCAAGCCAGACATGAACCAATAAACGATTGAACCATACGAGCCTGAAAATGAATAATGGAGAAAAGCAATTCTATAAGAAATCGGGTTGCTCTGACGCCACAGTCCAGTGCTTGTAAATAAGTCGCTGGCTTTCAGCCTCATCAGCCACAGCTAACGCTAAATCAGGTAAATTGATACCGGCAGGAAGCCCTTGCTTATAAATCATATAATCTACGCCGAGTTCATAAGAACCGGTTCCCTGACCCGGGCGATACATCCAGGGAGGAGAAAGGAAACTCCAGCGAAAACTAGTCTTATCTTCAAAAAGTTCTAATGCAACCCGACCCCCTTCTAAAAGCGGAACCCGACTCCAGTTTTTGACACGCTCTTCCAGATAGGGATCGCTTTCTCCGGGTTTTACAATTCCCTGCTCTTTTCTATCAGCTGCTTCATAAAAAAAAGGCTGACAGGTAATATCACCAAGCCATCGCAGATGCGCAGGCGGTAACACGCCGAAGTACCATTTTGGGAAACGAGGATCATCAAATAACTGCAAGCCTGGTTTAACATACAGACTCGCTGCGCCTCCCACATAGATAAAATAAGGAACCTGCGCTTCCCGAATTGCGTTGATCATAGAGCGGGTCCCTTCAATCTGAAGATAGTAAACACTCAAATCAATCGCATGCCCACCTGAAAAAGTTGAAATAACGACATCATGCCCATATAAAACCTCAGCAAGGTGAGTTGTATTCAGAATGTCTAATTTAACATTGATCACCCCATCTTTTTCTTCCAGTTTATCTGCATCAATAGAAATTCCTGTAACTTGATGGCCACGCGTAATCAACTCGTCAACTAAAACTGCACCTCCCATACCACTATGCCCAATGACGGCGACATTAAGATTATTATTTCGCATATTGAACAACCTCTATTGTTCCCAAATAGCTTTATGATAATAAAATCATTAAAAACCATTCTGAAATGACAAAAGAAAATACACATTGATTTAAATCACCAAATCTGGGTTACTCAAATTTGAAAAAAATATTCGAATAAAATATTCCAGATTATCGCTCGATACCTAAACAAAATATTTCAAAAATCGTTCATACCAAAGCATGAATGTGTTACACATTAAAAACGCATTTCAGATATAATTAATATCGTATAAGTTAAAATTTTGATAATTGTATTTTACAATCAACAATCGAAATCTAATGAATAAATGAATATCCCACTCTTTTTGATAGCCCAAGAATATAGATAATCCTCAATTAATAATTCACTTAATTCTGCAAAAAAATATTTCTTTTGCTATGCTCATTATAATGCTTAATTCAGTAGCTTCTATTTTTGTATCTTTTAGATCAAAAAGGACTGTATTCTTCATGAATGTAGTCAAAGCGTTACAACAGCAGTGAAAGGTTACCAATCATGCTTGGTTCTCAACAGAACAGATATAAATTCACAACAAATATGTTGATACCCAAAACTCTATTTTTTTGGGAAAATTTATTTCTACAGTGAGCTCAATCCCGTATTTATATCAAAATCAGAGTTAAAAATTATAGATGAAATCTCAAAATGTTGGTTAAGGATAAACCATGACTCATCTTTCTTCATTTAAAAAATGGCAAAAACGATTACACGAAATAATCTATGAAGCCGATACACCAGCTGGAAAATTCTTCGATATAGGGCTGATTATTAGTATTGTAACGAGTGTAATCGTTATCATGATTGATAGTGTAGAAAGTATTCATTCAAACTATCGTTCACTATTAAACACGCTTGAATGGATATTCACTATTTTATTTACCATTGAATATCTACTCCGGCTAATCTGTGTTAAAAAACCCTGGTTATATGCCCGAAGTTTTTTTGGCATTGTTGATTTGTTATCGATCCTTCCAACCTATATCAGTCTGTTTATTCCTGGTTCTTATTATCTGCTCAGTGTTCGTATTCTCAGATTACTCAGAATATTCAGGGTCCTTAAATTAGCCCAGTACCTGAGCGAAGCTCAAACCCTACGTCAGGCACTCAAAGCCAGTAGCCGGAAAATTAGCGTATTTCTACTAGCTGTATTTTCCCTTGTTATTATTCTTGGTAGCATTATGTATATAGTAGAAGGCCCTGAACATGGATTTAATAACATTCCTCAATCCATTTATTGGGCCATTGTAACACTCACAACGGTTGGATACGGTGATATAGCCCCCATGACAGTGCTTGGTAAAATGATCGCCTCGATGATTATGATCATTGGATATGGAATCATTGCAGTGCCAACAGGCATTGTAACTGTAGAACTTTCTCATGCTCAGCGTCGCAATGAGCGCATTTCAACACAAGTATGCCCAAACTGCAGTGCCGAAGGGCATGATATAGATGCTAAATACTGCAAATATTGTGGAAATAAATTGTAATAGCAATTCGCCATTAATGTAGTCAGTTATTCTATTTGAGGTTTACATGGATAGGAAAAAACAGATCAGGGATCGATTATGGATACTTTATTGCCTCCTCAAAAAAAATCAGAAATTAGCTCAACGAGGAATTCAGTTCCGTGAACAATACCATGTCAATATTCATCTTCTATTGTTAATTGCACTTTGCCAGAGCTATCAATTATGCCCTGATTTACCTTTGCTACAGCAGAGAATTAACAAATATGAACGAACAATCACAAAGTTTCGGCTCATGAAAACCCGATGGTTAATTAATGGGACTATCTCAGGACAAATGGCAACCATACTTAATGGACATCAGAAAAAACTGGAATGGCTCCATCAACAACGACTCATCGGTTTTCTGATGACAAAAACGACATCATCTAGCAGTGCATCGACAATACTTGTCAGTTACCTTAAGCAACATCACATCCGCCATGCAAAATGGCTAAGCAAACTTATTCTAAAGGGTGTATCTCAAACACTACAGACAATATAACGAGAGTAGATTTTCAAAGCGTCCATGATTCTCTCATGGACGCAGTGCTCAATGACAAAGGTTATTCTTCATCATCGTCAATTGGCAACGATGATTGTCCTGGAGCTTTTTTCTTCAATGGTTGATCACCAATATCAACCCCACTATGAAAAGTCCGGTTACGCTTCACAGGCTTATGCGCTTTAGGTTTTTTAGGGCTGGCAGGCTGAGGACGATTTTCCTGTCGATTGCCCCAGCAACGATTCGATGGTGCTTTAAGCCCTTTAAAGTGCCCTTCCAAACCATCAATGACTGAATATTCAATGGATGTACTTAAATACTGTTGCAAAACTAACCATTGCTTCCAGTCTTTGGGGCCAATCAAAGAACAGGACAACCCTTTTCTTCCAGCTCGACCAGTACGCCCGATACGGTGAATATATTCTTCAGCATGTTTAGGAAGATCAAAATTAATCACCAAACCAACCTGAACGATATCAAGCCCGCGTGATGCAAGATCAGTTGTCACCAAAACCTGCTGATGGCCTCTGGCGAAACGATCCATAATCTGGTTTCGCTTAGACTGAATCAGCTCCCCACTTAACGCTTCACTTGTCAGCCCCCACTCCCGAATCTGTTCAGCAAGCCGGGATGTATCTTCACGGGTTGCCGTAAACACAATCGCTTGCCCAAAATCGTCAGTGCTCAATAATGCATGCAGAAGCTTTTCTTTATGGTTTAGATCATCCACTAAGTAAAATGTTTGTCTGATGTCAGCATTGGCCTTAAAGCCTTCACCCACAGCGATACGTTCTGGCTCATGCATGAGCTCCATCGCAATCTGATTCATTTCGATATTATCTAATGTGGCAGAAAACAATAGTGTCTGACGTTTTCGATGTTTAGCAGCCTGGTCAATAATTTTTAACTGGGCGGCAAACCCCAAATCTAGCATTCGGTCTGCTTCATCAAAAATAAGCAGCTCAGAACCTTCCAAAAAAAGATGCCGTTGCAACAAATGATCGGCCAGGCGCCCAGGGGTCGCCACAATCACCTGAGGATTACGGCGTAACTGTTTAGCCTGATCGTTAAAGTTCTCACCGCCGGTCAAAAGCAGTCCGCGCCCCTGAGTTACACTGAGCAAAAGACGAAGTTCTGAGTAAACCTGTTTAGCTAACTCTCGGGTTGGTGCTAAAATAATGGCTCTGGGATCCCGGCGACTAAGTGCCTTCACCCTTAAAAGACGTTGCATTAACGGCAGTAAATAGGCCAACGTTTTTCCTGAACCGGTCTTCGAAGAAGCAATTAAATCTTTACCCGTCATGGCAACAGGTATTGCTTTCTCCTGGATCTCAGTTACTGAATTAAATCCCAAATGCTCGATTGCACGGAGTATCCTTGGATCGAGGCCTAATTCGCTAAATTGCAAGTTCGTCTACCTTAATAATCGATGAAGAGAGAATTATAACGGCTTCCCAGTCAGAGTACAGATACAGGTAACAAAAGGCTGTATCTGTCTCTGCTAATTAACCTCAACACAGGATAAAACATCACACTTTTATCGCTATGTTATCCACATAGGTCAAAACCACTCTTTGACCTGAAACTGAAGCGCAATTCAATACAAATCTGTACAGTTACCATCATTTTATGGCAAATGAATCTCTAATGCCGAAATCAGGCTTAATCTCAGTCAAAAAGGACGCCATGATCAAAAGCCGAAGTTAATTGATCTAAGTTTACGCTATACTCGTTATAAGTTGATATCAATCTAGCCAGTGGAGTGCATTATGAAATCGAACCTACGATTAATAATCGGTAACAAAAATTATTCGTCCTG
Organism: Candidatus Celerinatantimonas neptuna; assembly: GCA_911810475.1. Classification (NCBI taxonomy): domain Bacteria; kingdom Pseudomonadati; phylum Pseudomonadota; class Gammaproteobacteria; family Celerinatantimonadaceae; genus Celerinatantimonas; species Candidatus Celerinatantimonas neptuna. The sequence goes on along the minus strand of OU461276.1, from coordinate 2,581,340 downwards.
GTCGTTACGCCCCTGGTTACTACTGCATCATTTTTCAATTCCGTTTATCGAACAACAGATTAATCTGGCCGCACCGGATTTCAAACAGCAAATAGAGCATCTGTCACCAACCGGTAAAGTTCCCGTTCTTTTAACCGACGATCTGGTCATCTGGGATTCATTAGCCATTTGCGAATGGATCAATGAAAATTGTTTAGACGGGCAAGCGTGGCCAAACCGCTCAAATCTGAGAGCCATAGGCCGCTCAATTAGTGCTGAAATTCACTCTGGATTTCCGATGATACGTAAATTAATGCCTTTAAACTGCCGCGCACGCATTGCAATTCCAGACATGCCTTCTGCATTAGCCAGTGAAATCGTACGCGTCGAAGAAATCTGGCAACAAGCACTTGATGCCAGTGGAGGCCCCTGGTTATTAGGATCATTTTCCATTGCCGATTGTATGTTTGCACCTGCAATTTTAAGACTAAAAACATATGGCATTGAGATAGAAGAACCACTGGCTAGTTTTTGCCGCCACCTTCGCCACTGCGAAGCGATGAAAATCTGGCTTGCTGAAGCATATCAGGAAGTTGAAGTCATTGAATCAGTCGAACAACTTTATAGTGATAAACGATAAAAGCATCCCGACACATGATTATTGAGGATCCAAAGCAAACAACCACCCACTGACTGGCCGAAAAAATCGAATATCAACAAATCATGTTCACAGTCTGAATCATCAGGCAGATGTACCGCCGGATGTTACCTTCCCCGGCACTCTTCACATTAAGTCGTACACGCCTCTAAGCTTTGTGCCCTTTATCATCGATAAACAATATCAACCGGCATTTCGCTGCCAAAACAAATAACACAAGAACAACAGAGACTCTGAATACATTAAAAATCAGACCAATTTAATCTTTTATAAATTAAACATGTATTCGACAATAAAATGATAATAATTATCATTTGCAATTTTAAAATAACATTGTAAACTAATCATAACTTAGCGCCGTACAGCAAGAATGATTTAAGCGGCACACTTAAATCAGCTGCTAAGTCCCCTGATTAATGGGCTACGGCAACACTCCCTTGACACTGCAATGTTCGCGATTCAATGCAGTGGAAAGCACTTGCTCCATGATTGTCTGTACATTTAGACAGCCGCCCTCAATTGAGGCGCGGCTTTTCTTTTTTAAAATGAATAAGCTCAACGTCTTTAACCATTCCTTTTAAGCGCCAGGATCTGAGTCTGCATGCCAGAACAATACAACCGATAATGGCTAAAGCGACACCAAACACAACACCGTGCCATTTCCAGAGGTGATAAAATGGCTGCAAATAAAATGCCCCGAAACTCGCCCCAAAATAATAAAATAAGGTATATAAAGCCTGGGCACTGGCTTTCGCCTGATCGACCTGTCGGCTAATCAGGGCGCTGGCCTGAGAGTGGCAAAAAAAGAACCCTGCAGCTAAAACCAATAATCCGCCAATCATCATGACAAGCGATTGACTTACCAGTAACAAACAAGCCACCAGCATGATCAACAGACCCACTAAAATACCATTCACCAAGCCAAAACGCTGACTGAACAAAGACGATCGAGCCGCACTGAATGTTCCTGAGAGATAGCACAGAAAAATCATTCCACTTAAAGCCGTCGGAAACGAATAAGGTGGGCTAGAGAGTAAAAAGAGCAAAAAGCTAAACTGATTCACAAAGACACCAAACAGAATTCCGCCGATTAAATAGATGGCTAACAACCGGCGATTATGCAAATGATGCCAGAACTGTCGGGATGTTTGCCTGACTGAGAAGGGATGTGCCGTAAATCTCCTGGCCTGAGGCAACCATTTTACCGTAGCCAGCATAATAAGAAGCGTCAGAGTGCCAATCCCCCAACAGGCAATTTGCCAATGTCCATCCAGTTGGGCTAAAACAGCAGAAAAGACACGGCCACTCAATCCCCCTATGGAATTTGCAGCAACAAACCATCCGACAGACATCGGTAACCGGCAAAGTGGCAATTCATCCGATAAAAAAGCAATCGCTACAGCCGGACATCCTGCCAATAAAACCCCCTGAAAAAACCGAAGACCAAGTAACATGGAAAAAGAGCTGACCCACGGCATAAAAAGTGTCAAAACAACACCGGCAAAAATACTCCATAAATAAATCTGTCGACGGCCCAACGCATCAGCCAACCCCGCAAAAACAATCAGGCCAATGCCCATCCCAGCCATCGCACAGGCCATCACCATATTTACGCCCAATTCTCCTACATGGTAATGCCGTGCCAATATCGGTAAGAGGGGTTGAAAAAGATAAAGATTAGCAAACGCAGCACTGGAGCTGACACAAACCATCAGTGTAAGTAACCGATGATGTGATTTCATGGGAAAAATTCCTGACACAAGAAAAGTAAGGTCAGCATATCCCACCCGATGGACATCAATAAAAGATCTTGTTTTTATTCCAGCCATGCTAAATAGTTATATCTATCGAAAAGATAAAGGACTTAAATGTGGAACTAAAACAGCTTCGCTACTTTGCCACCATTGCACATATTGGCTCGATTACCCAGGCTGCCAACGAGTTAAATATCGCTCAACCGGCACTCAGCCGAAGCGTGAAGAAGTTAGAAACCGAGCTGAACTGCTCTCTTATGATCCGCCATGAAAGAGGGATTATTCTGACAGAAAGCGGCGAACAATTATTGATACATGCCCGTCAATTACTTGCACAGGCCGATGATGCTAAATCTGCCGTTGCATCTATTCAACAATTACAACAGGGCAAAGTTCGAATTGGCATTCCCACCATGCTCGGTTCTTATTTTTTCCCACCGTTACTTATGGCCTTTCATAACCGATACCCAGGCCTTGCTTTGGAAATCGTCGATGAAGGTTCAGTCACAATCCGTCAAATGCTTAGTCGGGGAGAACTTGATTTAGGAATTATTGCTGAAGAAGAATCCTGCACGGAACTGACATCTCAACCCATTTTAAATGAAGAAATGGTCTGTTGTATGGCGACAGACCATCCTCTTACCCAATTCACACACATTCATCCGGAACAATTTTTACAGTATGAACAAATCGGATTTCATGCCGGTTTTTTCCATCAACGCTTTATCGAACAATTCAGTCGTCAGAGTAAAATAGCTCCTCACAAGATAATGACCACCAATTTAATGCCTCTCATTAAAACCGTCGTTCGCCAAGGGTTTGCTATCAGCATTCTTTTAAAACTGGTCATTCAACCTGAAGACGAAATAGCAATCCGCTCATTCGTCCCGCCTGAGTCCATTCATTTACATCTAGCTTGGCACAATCAGCGTTATTTATCCCGTGCAAATCAGATATTTCGTGATTTTCTGCTGAAAGAATTACGCTAGGACGTATTGGCATCTAGTGATGGTTTTTGCTGTTTATTTAAGCAGGGCAGGTTCTATACCATGTAGTAATATCCACAAATCAGGACATAACGATGAATACATGAACAACAAACGCTGCCCTTTGAGTTAATTGAAACGCGTCTTGAGCTTTGTTGTGGCCGGTTTCCTTAGAATACTAAGCGACACCATCCCCCGCCGCGCCCAAAACGCATCGAATCTAAACAAAATTCAACCGCCAAACATCAACACACCTAGATAAGTTGCTTAGCTGCACTTACCACAACATCGATAGCTCTTTGCTCAGACTGAGCCATCAATTGCTTATCAGGTTCTTCCTGTTGTTCACGACTAACAATCACACCGGCGATCATCGCAGCCCGTAATCCACTAGTCGCACACATGGTTAACAAAGTAGCCGATTCCATCTCATAATTAAGCACACCCAATGCCTGCCATTCTGCCCTGGAACCACGAAAAACAGAGGTCACATGCCGGGTAAATGTATCGTAACGTTCTTGCCCGGGATAGAAAGTAGCCGAAGAAGCGGTGACACCTACGTGTGTTGTATAACCGGCCTGATTGGCACTTTCCACTAAAGCTTGCGTTGCATAAAAGTCGGCAACCGCCGGAAAACTTTGCGGCGCAAAATGATCACTGGCCCCATCTAAGCGAACAGACGCTGTTGTAATAATCAAATCACCCACCGCAATATCTGGCTGAATCGCACCGGTTGTTCCAACCCTCAAAAACGTCCGGATCCCCAGTTGTGCCAACTCTTCAACTGCAATTGAAGTCGATGGCCCACCAATTCCGGTCGAACAGATGATGACAGGCGTTTTATCGATATAAGCCCTCATTGAGGTAAACTCACGTGTCTGCGCTAATAACTGTGGATCATCTAATAGTGAAGCAATCCTCGAAACCCGGGCCGGATCACCCGGTATAATAGCCAGCATCGCCCCATCTAAATCAGCCCGACCAATCTCTAAATGAAAAACTTCTGATTGATTCATTCTTTCACCCGTTTCATATTTTATTTTTATGGAACAATATCAAACAGTTTATCCTAAGCGTATTCAGACCATGTCTTGATGATCACAACTCGGAAATATCTCTGAATAAGCAACCCAATATTTTCTCTATCTGTTGATGATGACGCATCATCGATTCAAATAAACAATAAATCCAATCCATGATAAAACGAACAATCCCCAGGGCAAATACATAGTCCATCTGGAAGAAACCGGTTGTTCAGATTGCTCTTGTATCTGCCCAACAATATCTTCGCTTTTTGTTTGCTTTTTACGCTGCTTATCGCGCTCACGAGCCAACGCTTTTTGTTGTTTTTTATATTGAGAAATTCCCCTGCGTATCCCTTCTTCAATTAATTTAGTTTGGGCTTTTGTCTGCCCGGGTCGTTGGTTGGCCTTCGCTAAAGCGGTAGCCTGTTCTTGTGTCCTGGCCGAGTCACCTGAACCCGAATGCTTTGCCATAAAAAAATCCTCAACAAAAAACTAAAATCAGTATAAATCGTAGCCATACTAAACAAGTTTCACTATCATACGTCAAATCCATCATATAGAGGCCATATGAAAACTCCATTACTCGGTGCACAAATGCTACTCGTTGCATTTGGTGCCACGACATTGGTTCCTTTATTAACAGGAATCGATCCGCGGCTGGCACTGCTCGGTGCAGGGATAGGCACCTTAATTTTCCAGGTTTGTACAAAACGCCAAATCCCTATTTTCCTCGGCAGTTCATTCGCGTTTATCGCACCTATTATATTAGGAACCAAACAATTCGGTTTATCCGCTACCTTATCGGGACTCATTGCCGCCGGTGTCGTTTTTATCATCGTTAGTGCTCTGGTCAAATTACGTGGAGTCCAGGTCATTGAACGTTTTCTTCCCCCTGTCGTTGTTGGCCCTGTCATCATGGTAATTGGTCTGGCTCTGGCCCCAACAGCTGTCAATATGGCATTAGGGAAAGCGGGGAACGGCACACAGTTAGTTCCGGCAACGGCAGCACTTTGTGTCTCAGGCGCATCACTGGTAACCACCATCATTATCTCTATTTTTGGCCGAGGACTTATCCGACTCATGCCCATTGTCACCGGTGTGATTGTTGGTTATGTACTCAGCCTGTGCCTCGGACTGGTCAATTTCACCCCTGTTCTGCAGGCCGATTGGTTTGCTATTCCGACATTTACAACGCCCACATTTAACTGGCAGGCCATTCTATTTATTGCGCCAATCGGTTTGATCGTGACCATTGAGCACTTCGGGGATATTTTAGCCATCAGTAATGTCGTTGGAAAAAACTTCGTTGAAAAGCCAGGGATCCATCGTTCACTACTCGGTGATGGATTAGGAACAATCTGTGCAGCCTGCTTTGGTGGACCTCCGGTAGTCAGTTACGGGGAAGTCACAGGTGCCGTCAGCCTGCTGAAAACCTATAATCCGGTGATTATGACCTGGGCTGCTGTTTTTGCCATTATTCTCGCGTTCATCGGAAAAACAGGAGCCTTCCTACTTTCCATTCCTATTCCGGTGATGGGAGGCATTATGTGCTTATTATTCGGAGCAATTGCTACCATTGGCCTGAATACATTAATTCATAAACAGGTTGATCTGTCGATCCCCCGGAATATGGTGATAGTGTCCGTTACACTAGTATTCGGAATCGGTGGCATGGCCATTGGTTTTGGTGGATTTACCCTTAAAGGCGTCGGGCTGTGTGGCCTGGTTGCGATTCTCCTAAATCTCATTTTGCCTTTACCTAAATCTGACCCCCAAACGAACTAACCTTCCTATGTATAAGGTGGCTTTGGCCACCTTGTAAAAAATGCGACAATACAGCTGAACTCGCGTATCCTTAGGCCGTATCACCGCCCTGGCTAGCAAGCATCTATGGAGAAAAACATGTTACAAATCGGCCGCGTCCAATCACTTCAAGTGGTCAAAATTAAGCCTCATTACGCCATGTTGGCCGGTGATGACCAGCACCAGGCACCATTACCTATTGACGAACTCCCTGACGAATGTAATGAAGGTGATAGAATTGACGCGTTTGTCTATTTAGATAGTGAAGACAGGCTGGCAGCCACCACTTGTGAGCCTAAAGCACAACTGGGTGAAGTTGCCTGGCTCAAGGTCGTGGCGGTTCATCATATTGGCGCGTTTCTCGACTTGGGTATCCCAAAAGATATTTTTGTTGCTGAGCGAGAACAATTTGAGCCGATGCAAGTCGGACACAGCTATGCTGTTTATATCTATCTAGATAATCTGGGCCGGCTCGCCGCAACCCCAAGACTGGAAGAACAGCTAAAAGAATATTCAGACTATCATTATGGTGACAAGGTTGAAGGACTCATTAGCGCACGTTCACAGTTAGGCTACCAGGTGGTCATCGACAACCGCTATCTGGGAATGCTTTATCATAATGAGGTATTTAGCCGTTTAACGATTGGGCAAACGATCTCCGCTTATGTTCAGAAAAACCGTGAAGATGGACGCCTTGATCTTCGTCTCAATAAACCTGGAGACTATCGTCTTGATGCATTGCAGCAACAAATTATGGATCAGTTGAAACAAGATGGTGGATATATTGCACTCAGCGATAAAAGTGATCCTAAATTAATTGCAGCCGTTTTCGGTGTCAGTAAAGGACAATACAAAAAAGCCATAGGTCATCTGTATCGTCAACACCTCATCCAAATTAGTTCCAACGGAATTCTTCTTAACCAAGATAAAAATAAACAGGAGAATTCCTAGTGCTCAGTTACCGCCATTCCTTTCACGCAGGAAATTTTGCTGACATTATCAAACATCTGACGTTAACACAGATCTTAAGCTATCTGACTCAGAAAGATAAAGCTATCTGTTATATCGACACCCATGCTGGCGCCGGTGGCTATCGATTATCCAGCGAACAAGCCAATAAAACAGGTGAATATCATCAGGGCATTGAATTAGTGTGGAAACAGGCTAATTGTCCTTCGGTTCTGAATGAGTTTTTCAAGATCATTGAACAATTCAATACTTCACCGAATGCACTGGAAAATTATCCCGGCTCACCCTGGATTGCAGCCCATTGTTTGCGAAATCAGGACAAATTATTTCTCCATGAACTTCATCCAGCCGATTTTAAATCACTCTCTAATCTGATGAAACGAGACAGACGCATCAGAGTCATACAGAGTGATGGTTTTCAGGGCGCGATCGGTTTATTACCCCCCCCATCCCGACGCGGTTTATTGTTCATCGATCCACCTTATGAGCTGAAAGAAGACTACGACAGAGTCGTCAAAGTGATTACACAAGCCCATAAACGCTTTGCCACAGGCTGTATTGCACTTTGGTATCCGGTTGTTGAGCGCTACCGGATTAATCGACTCGAAAAACGGCTCAAGGAAAGTGGAATTCCCAATATACAGTTATTTGAATTATCTCAGCGCCGAGATAATAATCAGTCGGGAATGACAGCCAGCGGTATGATTGTCATCAATCCGCCCTGGAAGCTTAAACAAGACTTAGAAAGTGCTCTGCCATGGCTGACGAAACAATTGGGAGTCGCAAACGAAGGGGCATTTCGCAGTATTCAGTTAGTCAACGAAGCTTAATCAAATCTTAATGTTTGCCCCATATCACGTGGCAGGCATTAAGATCCTTCTACCACACATCTCTTTTTTAATTTTTCCCTCAATATGTCTGTTTATTCGCACTTTCAAATAATAATGCATAAACTTAATAACAGATTAAATAAACTTCAGTTCTGAATTTAAGGTAACTGAACTGCCTTAGGGTGTGTTGACGTTTGGCGGTTGAATTTTGTTCAAATGAAACGCGTTTGCTGTCTGTTTATTCATCGTTAGGTTCTGATTTGTGGAGATGACTACACGGCACAGAACCGGCCTTGTCTAAATGAACAGCAAAAATCGGCAAAAACCATCTCCAAACGTCAACGCGTCCTAGCAGATTAATGAATCACAGGATGAATCAACAAGGCTAAATAATCGGATTATCGAGCTAACGAACGTTTTATATCAGGAAACGACGACGCATGTCTTCTCTTACATCTTTACGATGAAGTGATCTCAAAGCCCGGTTATTGATGTAAATCTAATGGTTAATCATCCCGCGCAGATTTTTAGACCAGTGTAATGACATGGATAGAGTCATGGGAAACTTAATCGAACAACTTAAGCAACGTTATCAACATTTATCAAAACAAAACATTACGTCTCTTTTAGAGCTCTACGATGAAAATATTTTGTTTTGTGATCCGCTACATCGATTACAAGGCAAATCAAAATTACAACAATACTTTGAATATTTGCTACAAAATACCCGACACTGCGAATTCCGGTTCCACGACACAATAGAACAACATGAACGGGCCTGCCTCTCATGGACAATGACCTTCACACACCCTCGTTTAGCTAAAGGTTCACCAATTGATGTCCACGGTTGCTCATTACTGCATTTTTCAAGACGCATCACACAACACTGCGACTATTTCGATGTTTCCACCATGCTCCATGATCATATTCCTCTGGTTGGGAAACTATCCCGATTCATAAAGCTGAGGGCTGGCTAGTGAATATTCTAATCACCGGGGCCACTTCAGGAATCGGATACCAACTCGCCCTTGATTATAAAAAAGAAGGACATCAGGTCTGGGCCTGTGGGCGCAATACGCAGGCATTAGCCAATTTAGCCGTTCATCAAATTCATACCATTGAAGTCGAGCTGACTGACGCTCAGCAAGTGCAGTTAAGCTTTGCCAAGCTTCCACCGCTGCAGCTGGTCATCCTGGGGGCTGGGATCTGTAATTATCATGATTACCAACAATTTGATGGACAAGCCTATGCCAATGTCATCGCGGTTAATTTACAGAGCATCGGTTATTGTCTTGAAGCCTTGTGGCTTAAATTTGACACACCAAGCAAACTGGCTCTCATGGGAAGTTTGGCCAGATATCTTCCTTTTACCCGTTCAGCCGGATATGGCGCAAGTAAAGCTGGACTTTACCAATTAGCTAAGGTCCTTCGAACCGACCTCCCTCCCCGGCAAATCAATATCTACTACATCGAGCCAGGTTTTGTCGACACACCACTAACAAGGCAAAACCCATTCCAAATGCCATGGTTACTCTCTTGTGAAAAAGCATCCAAAATTATCCGTCGCAGACTGACTGGAAAATCATGGCATATCGCGTTCCCCTGGCCACTTTACTGGATACTGAAAACTTTATCGATACTGCCAGTTAGCTGGCAAAACGCAATCTGTCGTTATCTGGCTAAACAGGAAAAACGATGAAAATAGCAATTATCGGCTCCGGAATTTCAGGTATGACCTGTGCCCATCTGCTAAGTCGCCACCATGAGATTCTCTTACTGGAGCAAAATCCAGAACCTGGTGGTCATACAGCGACCAAAACCATTCATATTCAAGGGCAACGATTTGAAATTGATACCGGATTCATCGTATTCAATAATCGGACATATCCATTATTTAACCGGTTACTCAATCGGATTCATATTGGACGAAAAGAAACAGAAATGAGTTTCAGTGTGGTCAACCCAACTTTGGATCTTCAATACAATGGTCATAACCTCAATACATTGTTCGGCCAAAGACGCAACCTGCTCCGACCCTGGTTTTACCATTTCATTTATGAAGTCATCCGTTTCAATAAACAGGCAAAACGTGCAACAGATATCCCGGCAGGTATATCCGTTGGTCAGTTTTTAGAACAGCATCACTTTTCTGACTTATTTGCCAGCAATTACCTACTTCCCATGGGGGCTGCTATCTGGTCAGCTTCATTAAATGACATTCAACAGTTTTCAATGCGTTTTTTTGCCCGTTTTTTTAATCACCACGGATTACTGGATATCATGAATCGTCCACAGTGGTATGTTATTCCCGGAGGGTCAAAACAATATATCGCACCATTATTAGCCGAGTGTGCGGATAAAATAAGACTGAACACCCGCATCATATCCATCGAACGTTCGGATGAAGGAGTGACATTAACTAGTCAGGATCATTGGCAATGGCAAGGAGATGAAGTCATCTTTGCCTGTCATAGTGAACAGGCTTTGGACATTCTTGGCCACCAGGCAACTCATCAGGAACAAGAAATCCTTAAAGGGTTACGCTATCAATCCAACGACGTGCTTCTTCATCAAGATGTCAGTCAGCTCCCCACTCTTGAACATGTCAAAGCCAGCTGGAACTATCGATTATCGCCAAACCAGACACAAAAAGACCTTCCAGCCACCGTGAGCTATGATATGAACCGATTACAAGGGCTTAATAGCTCAATCCCTTTTATTGTCACATTAAACCCTTCTTCGCCCATTAATCCCCAAACAATTTTGGAAAAATTGAATTACGAACATCCTCAGTTCAACAATCAAACTCCGACATTCCAGCTGCGCCGGCACGAAATAAATGGCAAAAATCACAGCTGGTTTTGTGGCGCATATTGGTATAACGGCTTTCACGAAGATGGTGTAAGGAGTGCCCATGATCTGTCAAAAGCACTAGGAGGCGATATTTTATGAGTCTTAATTCAGCTATCGCAACAGGATTAACCTATCATGTCCGCCGACATCCGATCCACCATCAATTTTGCTATAAAATGAGCTACTTATGGCTCGATCTCGATGAAATCAATGAAATTCAAGCAATGCTTAAAGATATTTTCTGGATGTGGCCGCGTTTAAACACACGCGATTATCTGGGCAAAACCTCCGATTCTCTCCATGAAAAAGCCCGAGCCAGACTTGCTGAATTTGTTCCCGATTATCAGCCTCAAAGAATTGTGTTAATGGCACAAATACGCTGGTGCGGCATCTATTTCAGCCCGGTTAATTTTATTCTTTACGGCGACTTTGAAAAATTCGATTATTTAATTGCAGAAGTAACGAATACGCCCTGGTTAGAAAAGCACTATTACTGCCTTAATCTGCACCATCTGGAACCCGTTCAAAAAGCATTTCACGTCTCACCATTTAACCCGGTTCAGATGCAATATCGCTGGCACATCGAACTCCATAAAACCATAAAAATCAGAATTGACTGCTACCGCCAACAATGTGAATTTTCAGCAGGGATCAAACTGACCCGTCAGCCTCTTGATCACAATTCTCTTATAGATATGGTTCATCGTTATCCGGCACAAACTTTAAAAATTATGGCAGGGATCTATTACCAGGCATTCCGGCTATGGCTTAAACGGACCCCTGTCTACCCACATCCTTGACCCAACAGCACAATAAAGAGAGGTTAAAATCCCCATATGTTAAAAACCCGACGACTTCCTTTAAACTGGTTTAATCCTAAAAGGAAAATAGCCAAAACTCTATTCACCCGTTTTCTTGCTAATCTGGTAGGAGCTAAGATCCGATTACAGTCGCATCATTCAACAGAACTATTGGGCGATCCACAATCAGACCAAATTATCGATATTATCATTCACGATCCATGTGTATACGAAAGAATCATTAGTGGTGGAAGCATTGAAGCGGCTGAAACATATATTGAAGGTTTATGGAAAACCAGCGATCTTCATGCGCTTTTAAAAATAGCAGCATTCAATCAGGCCAGACTGGATAAACTCGAATCAGGGATCTCAAAATTAGCGCAGTGGACAGCCAAACTGCGCTACAAACAACACAAAAACCGCAAATCGCAAGCCAAACGAAACATTCTATCTCACTATGATCTGGGCAATTATTTTTACAGCACGTTTCTGGATAAACAGATGCAATATTCATGTGCATTATTTGACGAATCAAGCATTAACCCACAGCACCCAGAAAACGGCTTAGAACAGGCCCAGCAACAAAAAATAAAACGTATCAGCAAGCAGCTTCAACTCACCAGCGACGATCACCTGCTCGAAATCGGCACAGGTTGGGGAGGATTAGCTATTTATGCGGCTCAGCATTACGGGTGCCAGGTTACAACAACCACTATATCAGATCAGCAATATCAGTATTGCTGTGAACAAATCCACCAACTTGGGTTAGAAAACAAAATCCAAGTATTAAACCGGGATTACCGTGATCTACACGGATATTATGATAAATTGGTGTCTATTGAAATGATCGAAGCAGTTGGTGAAACATATCTGCCACTTTTTATCCGCCAATGTAGTAAACGTCTCAAACCCGGAGGAATGATGCTTCTCCAGTCGATAACTATTGCCGACAAACGTTATCAAAGCTATCGAAAAAATACCGATTTTATTCAGCAGTTGGTATTCCCCGGAGGATTTCTCCCTTGTGAATCCGTATTAAAAACACTCTTTACCAAATACAATCTGCAAATCACCGACTATCTTGATATGCGCGAACATTATATCTGGACACTTCGGGCATGGTATCACCGCCTACAACAATACCGACAGAAACACTCTCAAACACTCGGTTTCAATTCTCAATTTTTCAGACTCTGGAATTTTTACCTGGCATACTCTGAAGCAGGCTTTGCAAGCAGTAACACCGGCGTATGCCAGTTCACACTGACTCACCAGTAAAAATATATTTTCCCCTTTTTGGTCATATCAAAGACATATTTCTGATTACACTGATAAGAACTAACTTAGGGGATAATATATACTTGCACTGCTTTCTAAATGAGAGTAGTTTTTTATGAACGGTGATGGTGTTCCACCGATTCAACCGCCGGTTCTCCCGGATGATGGCACCTGATATGTCCTCTTATTATTGAAGGAGTTGTATCGGGATGTTCCTCAACCAATGGTCTTATTCACAGTTAGTTAGCAATACACTGTTCCTTTTAATTTTTGACCGTACTCGCAATTTATATTCTTTACCGCACCATACTCTTAGTATCGACGACACCATCTGGAGGTTCTCATGACCTATTACAAACATGCGCTGGTTTTAGCTCACGATGAAGTTGACGGAAAAATTTTACTCAACCATGGTTGCAAGATGGCTCATACACTGGGCACACAGATTACTGTGGGCCATATCAGTTCTGATTACAGAGAGCTTCAATATGTCAATGACAATACCATTTTGACCGAGCAATCAAAGCATGTGATTCAGGCCAAGCAACTTTTAAGTGAATTAGCCAAGTCGATAGATTTTCCCGTATCCATAAAGGAAATTGTTTCCATTGCCCGATTCAAAGATATCGAAAATTTAATTGAAGAGCGTGACATCGATCTGGTCATCGTCGGCCACAAAAACAGGTTATTTGGTGTCATGTCCTCTTACTCGTTTGAATTTATAAACCATCTAACGATTGATGTGCTGGTCCAACACATCCCTAATGACTCTAACCTCTAAGGAGGATTTATGAATACTCAGATCCAATCCATTTCTGCTCGGGAAATTCTTGATTCACGGGGTAATCCGACCATCGAAGTCGATGTATACGACCATGTGGGCCGCATGGCTCGTGCTTCAGTTCCATCCGGAGCAAGTACCGGTTCACGCGAAGCTATTGAACGACGCGATGGTGATAAAACCCGATTCGGCGGAAAAGGGGTTCTCCAGGCAGTACAAAGCATTAATGATGAAATTCAAGGAGCGCTCATCGGCTTAGACGTCCAGGATCAAGCCAGTATTGACAAAATCATGATTGATTTAGACGGTACGGAAAATAAATCCCGGTTAGGCGCGAATGCCATTCTGGGCGTGTCACTGGCTTGTGCTAGGCTGGCAGCACAGCAATCTCATCAACCCCTCTACCGATATCTTGGCGGCATCCGGGCAAATCTGCTGCCGGTTCCATGTATGAACATTATCAATGGTGGCGTACATGCTCGTTGGCAAGGTGCTGATTTTCAAGAGTTTATGATCGCTCCATGGGGAGCCGATAGTATCAGTGAATCAATCCGCTGGGGAAGTGAAGTGTATCAGGCTCTTCGACAGGTTTTGCTTGACCAAGGGCTATCTACCGGTGTTGGTGATGAAGGTGGATTTGCACCCCATGTTTCATCAAACCGCCAGCCACTTGAACTCATTGTCAAAGCCATCGAAAAAGCAGGATTTAAACCCGGTGATGACATAGCCATCTGTATGGACCCGGCCTCCAGTGAATTCTATAAAGACGGGCTTTATCAGCTCCGTACCGAAGATTCACAACTGAACGCCGAACAACTTAGCGACTACTACAGTAAACTCGTTGATGAATTTCCAATTGTCTTGATTGAAGACGGACTTGCTGAAGATGACTGGGAAGGTTGGAAAATACTTCACCAAAAATTAGCTGGTCGTATTGAACTGGTCGGAGATGATCTTTTTGTCACCAATGTCAAATATATCCAACGCGGTATTGATGAAGATCTGGCTAACGCAGCATTGATCAAACTCAACCAGATCGGTTCTCTGAGTGAGACTTTCAATGCAGTAAACCTGTGTCATCAACATAACTGGGGCGCTTTTATCTCCCACCGTAGTGGCGAAACTGCAGATAGTTTTATCGCAGATATGACAGTTGCACTCAGAGCAGGCCATCTAAAAACAGGAGCCCCATGTCGCGGCGAACGGGTTGAAAAATATAACCAATTGATGCGAATTGAACAGCAATTAGGCCAGGCGGCTGTATTTGCTGGTAAAAATGCATTCATTCGTCAATAGTCAGAGCATTTAAATCATACACCTCAACGCGCGCACTAAGAAGCCGTTAAGGTTAATGTAATCCAACATGGCCTCCGTCCAGAGCGGAGGTCAATCAACTCACAGACAGATATCGCGAAACAGCATCACTGGCCGGATGGCTCTGTAGCTCGAGCGGTGAACACTGCTGAATAACCCGTCCATGTTCAATAAATGCAACTTCATCAGCGATTGCACGCACATCACTAAACTGGTGAGTCACCAGTAGAACAGCCAGCTGATGTTCATCACAAAGCTCTCTGACTAAATGCAGACATTCATCACGCAAAATCGGATCCAATGCACTAAAAGGCTCATCCAGCAATAGTACCGGTCGCTCACGAAGCAAAGCCCGAGCTAACGCAGCCCGTTGATTTTGCCCACCAGAAAGCGATTCAGGGCGCTGCTGCAAATAATCCTGTATCGATAGCCGTTTAGCGACCTGAATCAAGCGTTGCTGCTCATCAGCATTCAATTTTAATGAACCTTTCATGCCAAGCGCAAGATTTTGCCAAATCGTCAAATGCGCAAATAAATTATAGTGTTGAAACAAGCTGCTTAATGGCCTTTGAGCAACCGATTTATCTAATAACGACTCCCCCTGCCATTCTAAAATCCCCGTTGCCGGAATAAACCCGCCAATCATGGCCAGTAATGTCGACTTACCACAACCACTGGCCCCAAGTAATGCAACAATCTCCCCCGGATGGCAATATAAGTCATAACAAAATGAAAGATCCTGGCGACGGGTTTTCAACTGCTTAACTTCTAACATGTTCAACCTTTTTAACAAGCCAGCCTGTGACCATAAAAATACCCAGACAAAAAACAAGTAGCCATAATCCGGTGGCACTGGCAGCAGCATACTGATAATGTCCCAGTTGCTGATAAACCAACAATGGTAAAGTCACAAGACCGACCTGCCCCAACATCGCAATAACCCCCATATCGCCAAGCGACAAGACCAGAGCGAAAGCACTGGCCAGAGCCAACGGCTTCGCCAGAACCGGAATATAGACTGTTTTAATCAATGTTGCTTTGTCCAGATCTATCTCTTGTAATAAATGGTGATAATGATGCTCCAGTCGCCACAACGCCGGTCTTAAAATACGCATGGTAAACGGCAAGGCCATCATGGCATTAATCAGTGCAATAAGACCCATTGAATTCACCTGCCAGCCTTTTTGCCAGAGCCAGAAAAAGACCCCCGTCGATATAACCATAGCGGGCAAATACAGCATCGATGAACTCCATAATTCAACCCAGGCGGCCAGCCACCGCCAGCCAGAACGATGCCAGCTATAGATTAATAAAATGACTAATCCGAGTAACAGCAGAGCACAGAGCAACCAGCTTACGGCCGCAATAATAAGACTTGTCACTGTCGCCTCAAACAACTTATCCCAGGCAAAATAAGCTGTACTAAGTGGCCATAAAGGCGCAGCCATTCCGATAACGACCGAACCAAAAAAAACGGCTGCGATCAATAACCCGGCCCGCATCAACACGCGTTCCCATACCTGAGAGACAGGCTGATAGCGGTGACCAAACGTTGCTGGAGCTGCATTTTCGACCCGTTTAAGAATCATCGATAAAGCTACTGCAATCGTTAATTGCCCAAGGGCACAAAGCAGTGCGAATCCCGGATCAAAGTCATATCGCAGAGCCTGATAAATCGCAACTTCAAGTGTTGTATTTGCAGGCCCCCCCCCTAAAGCAAGCACAATAGTAAAACTGCCAAAACACAGTAAAAAAACCAGCAGAAAAGAACTTAGCAAACCACTTTGTAATAAAGGCCATTCAAGATAACGCCATCGTTGCCAAGGGGATAATCCCATTTGTTCAGCTTGTTGCCATTGAGATGGTGCAATAGAGAGCCAAAGCAGATAACTATGGCGCATAAACAGCGGAATATTTAAAAACAAATGGGCAATCAAAATGCCGGCCAGCCCGTAAATATAACTATGGAGCCCAAAAATCGTTGCCCATATCCCGGTATGACCAAAAGCGCCGACAACGCCTAAAACAACCAAAATGACAGGGGCAACAAAGCACACACTGGCAAGAGACAACCAGTAAGGCTCGCCAACGGGTTTAAGATAAAACAGACATCGCCCGAGCCCAACACCGATAATCAACGATAAACCAGCCGATAATAACGCTTCGTAAAAGCTAAACCAAACCACATGCCACAAATAAGGGTCCGCTAGCTGGGACCAATCCCCACTATGCCCTGCCTGCCATAATCCAAGACCTGCAAGTACGACCGTTACGGTTATTATCCCGCCACTGACTAATGTGGCGAGACTCACCCAAATTAGTGACTGACTGCGCTTCGCCACTCACGGATCCATGCCTGGCGGTGTCTAGCCACAACTGAAGGCGAAATAGAGAGGACTTTAGGATGAATAATCTGCTGAAAAGCACCCGGAAGCTTGACGCCATCGATAACAGGTGACATCCAGTTATTCATCGCAATAATATATTGCACCTTAGGTGTTAATAAGAAATTGAGAAATGCCCGAGCCAACTCAGGATGTTTTGCATAAGCACTAATCCCCGCAACTTCAACCTGTTGATAATGACCTTCTTTGAAAAATGCAGCACGGTATTGCTGTTTATGCTCAACAATTTCATGATAAGCAGGCGACGTGGTATAGCTCAAAACCATATCTGCCTCACCCTTTAAAAACATACCATAGGCATCTCCCCAGCTTTTAGTGACCGTAACTGTTTTAGATTTAAGTTTTGCCCAGGCATCTGCCGCTTTGTCTCCATACACGGATTTAACCCATAACAATAAGCCTAATCCTGGCGTACTGGTTCGTGGATCTTCGTAAATAATCGTGCCTTTAAATGAATTAACAAGCTGATGCAAAGAAGTCGGAGGATTTTTCAGCTTATTGCGATTATAAATAAACGCAAACTGGCCCCGGTCAAACGGAACAAAATCAGAATTATGCCAATGAGCAGGTAAACGAACCATTGATGTGTTGACCTGATGAGGCTGAACCAACCTTAACTTTTCAGCTTCAGGCATCAGGTTAGTATCAAGTCCGACGATTAAGTCAGCTTTCGTATTTTGTCTCTCCAGACGAAGCCGGTTCAGCAAAGTCACACCATCATCTAATCCAACCCACTTAATATGGCAATGGCAGTTTGATTCAAATAACTTGGTCAGTTTAGGACCTGGCCCCCAACTTGAATTAAAAGAGGCATACGTATAAATCGTCAATGTAGGCGTTGCCCAAACAATTCCCGAAATAAACAGTGTTGCTAAAGAGCAACATAGCCAAGCTATTCGTTTCATTTTAAACTTCCATTATGATTCATTTAACCTAAAAAGTGATCCATCGAAATGATTGTGGCAACGACCCCTGAGTTCATGTCTCAAATGAGTTCTGAATGCAGGTACTGGCTGAAACAGCAACTTGGTTCGATCGAAAAATACCAGCCAATTCCAGGAGGCCATCACAACATTTGGTGGTGCAAAAGCCCATCCGGACAATACGTACTACGCCAACCTAATAAACAGGCGATCTACGGCATCGATTATCAACGCGAGCAAATCATATTACAAGATCTGATCCCTTATCATTGGGCAATCAGTGGGATGTTTTTCACACCCGATGAACCATGGCTGATTTATCCTTATGTAGAAGGCCAGTCAGTCGGTCAAAAGCAGTTCTATCAAAACAGGCACAACTGGCAGCAGTTATGCCATATCGTCACACAACTGCAATCCCGGCAATACCTGTATAAACCACGTTACAAGCGCGTCATGCGCGATTACCTCTACCATTATCTGACTCTTGCCAGGTTTGCACCACAAGAGGCTCTGGCAAAAGCCCA
Organism: Candidatus Celerinatantimonas neptuna; assembly: GCA_911810475.1. NCBI lineage: Bacteria > Pseudomonadati > Pseudomonadota > Gammaproteobacteria > Celerinatantimonadaceae > Celerinatantimonas > Candidatus Celerinatantimonas neptuna. The sequence continues at coordinate 2,562,458 of OU461276.1, read as the reverse complement.
TGAATGGTTAATCGATTTTCCTCGGCCATCGGCCCTGTCATTGAATCATCATGACCTGACAAGCGCTAACCTGCTCATCACCCCAAATCGACAACTAGTCATTTTAGACTGGGAATATGCTGCATTCAGCGACCAGGGCTGGGATTGTGCCGTTCTGGCCGAATCATTTGAATTTCATCCAGAACAATTACTCGATCTCAGACAATTGTATGGTTTATCAGAACACAGGCTGGAACAATATCGTCTAGCCTCACGATTGCTTGATTTATGCTGGTTCAGTCAGTTACCGCTGTCATCAGAGCATATACGGGCCTGGGAAAAATGGGATGATTCAATAAGTTTTTATCGGTTAGACAGGTAAAATGACTAAACTAATGACAATGAGTGCCGCTAACTAATCATGGTATCCGATTGATTTGTTACCCAAAGTGATTACGCTAAGAAGCGGAGACATACATGCAAAATGATTATGGTTATAATTTGGGAGCCGCTAGCTTTGAATCAATGTACCATGCCTGGCAACGCGTCAATGCCAATGCCCCAGTCCAAAATTTAACCGAATATACCGTCGCACGTCAACAACAACGCCCCGGAACAAAAATTTTCACATCCGATGACGTTCCTAATGGCCAAACAGCCAACCAGTTACGCGAAGAGCACAATGCAAAAGTGGCCAACAAAAAACAAATTCGTGAAGCCATGGACAGGACTGTGGATAACAGTGCAAAGCGTGTTCTGGAGTACTATGACATCATGCAGGAAATGGGAACCCGGGGACAAATCCTCCAGGCCAGAGCATAAACCAGTCTAAACACAATCGACAAATTAAAAACACATCAATGCACGCAAAGCTTAGAGCTCTTCATCGGCTTTACAAAAACATCAGGTCACAAGACCAAAACCTGAGCAAAGCGTTTTTTCAAAAGTGTATCGACATTTTCACCTTGCTGAGGATAATAAACCCAACCGATCTTAAGCCAGTCTGAAACAGGTCCATGGCCCAAAGGCGCTGCGCATTTTAGTAACTTTTCAGCAATTCGCGCAGCTGCATCATCAGCTGTATTATTCAGCAAGATCAGCAATTCATTTTCACGGAACAATCCCATCAAATCTGTACGGCGTAATTGCAACTGTAAATGCTGAGCCAAATCATCACGCGTAACATTAGTAAGGTTTTTTAGACAAACCGTCATTAAAACAAGGGGTTCGCCATGATTCGAGTTAGTCCGGACAGCCTGAATCAACAATGTCCTAAACATAGGGCAACTCAGTACCCCCGATTCACTTAAAGGCAAAATCTCTTCTCTGGCATTTGCATGCTGAGAAAAGGGTCTTACCTCTCCGCCAATCAACATGAACCCATCAACATCGTGGACATGTACCCGCATTCGATACCAGTAATCTTCATGTCCGAAATGGCAGAATTGAGAAATATGCTCCCGATAGACCCGTTCAACCGTTTCCCGGACAGCCAGTCGACAACTAACATCCAATGTTCCAAGCCACTTTGAAAATGAACAGTGATGATAATAATCCGCATCGTCGGCATAGTTATACCAAACGTCATCACTGTTCGCATCCCAATACCACAATGATGTATGTTGCAACTGCCCGGTCAGTTGCTTATCAATCCATTCACCGGGTGATGATGGCTTTGACACGTCACACCTTCCATTGACCTTCAGTAAAATGACTGACGACAAAATGTATTGATCTTCTAAAACATCATGCACCATTTTAACTGACACAATCCCGATAATAAAAGATCAACAGGTTCCAGTATTTTTAAATTAACTCTAATTTCTGCATCACTTGTTCAATACGTTGTTTAGTTGCATCAGTCAACTCAACAATAGGCAAGCGACATTCCGCACTACACATATTCAACAGCGAAGACGCATATTTAACCCCTGCCGGACTTGGCTCTGCGAACATGGCCTGATGCAGAGGAATCAATCGATCCTGTATAGCAACCGCCTGAGCCCAATCACCATTTAAGCAAGCATGTTGCATCTGTGAACATAATTCTGGCGCAATATTCGCTGTCACAGAAATGCAACCATTTCCACCGCTGACATTATAAGCAACCGCTGTTGCATCTTCACCACTGAGCCAACAAAAACCATCTTTTTTAATCAACTGGCGCTCTATCCACGGCCGGACCAAATCACCCGTCGCATCTTTCACACCCATAATCCGGGGGAGTTTTGCCAGTTCCGACATGGTTTCAGGTTCAATATTCACAATGGCTCTGGAAGGAATATTATAAAGAATAACAGGTTTTGCTGCCGCATCATTAACCGCTTTAAAATGCGCATATAAACCGCGTTGATTTGGCCTGTTATAGTATCCAGCCACATGTAGCGTTGCATCAGCACCGACTTTCTCAGCGTGTTGAGTATACTCAATTGCTTCAGCCACATTATTTGAACCAGCCCCGGCGATAACAGGAACCCGGCCGGCAGACTGTTCAACAACAGTACGAATAATGGATATATGTTCCTCGGGGGTTAATGTCGGACTTTCGCCAGTTGTACCGACAGGGATTATTGCATCAGTCCCCCGCTCAATATGCCATTCCACTAAGTTTCTTAATGCGGTGTAATCAACTTCCCCCTGGCAAAATGGGGTGATCAACGCAACAATTGATCCTCTGAACATGCCAACTCCATCATTTCGGTCATAAAAAAACCCGGCTGCTTATGAATCGCTAACCGGGCTCAATTCGAAATGCTCCTGGTCAACGCAAAATAAAGGCAATCATCTTCTTGATCATTACCTTGGCCTGAATCTTCTTCACCAAGCCCGGGAAAGAACCCGTAAATTTGATAACCAAAAGACATCTCTAAAAATTAATCATGAATAATGCTAGTTTCTCAGTAGCCATACAAATGTCAATAGCTCTGGGCCATTTTATTTCAAGGTTTACGATAAAATTCGCTAATCACTGCAATATTCACTAGACTAGCAGCCATTTATTTCTTTCTGAACCATAAATATGGATCTGCAACCTACCAGCGAATTGTTAAAACGTCATCCAGACTTAGTCACCGGCAAGCGATTATTAATTGCCGGGCAGCTATTGGATTATTACCCGTTAGATCTGGCAAAAAGTGCCAAAACAACAACCATTTGTATCACACACGCAGGTCTGTCCGAGCACTATCAAAAACAAATCCAACCAAAGAACAGTCCATCAGTCATATTAAATGCTATTCCCGAACTTAACGGACATTTTGATATAGCTCTGCTTTATATTCCCAAAGCAAAACAAGAAGCAGATTACTGGATAAACCTGTTACTCCCGCACATCGATAAAAACGGGGAGATAGTAATCGTTGGAGAAAACCGGGGAGGGATTAATGCCGCAGTCAAATTACTTGCCAAATATCATCTCACAGGCCACAAAATTGACGCAGCCAGACGCTGCTCTTTAATTTATGCCGAACGGGGAAACCATGACATTTTATTTGATGAAAGCCAATGGATAAAAAATTTCCAGGTCACATTAGTTCAAGGGGAGCTCAACATCTGCTCGATGCCTGGTGTTTTTAACCATGGAAAACTGGATCAGGGAACCGATTTTCTGCTGAAACATCTTCCACCTTTAGAAGGAAAAGGGCTGGATTTTGGCTGTGGCGCCGGAATCATCGCAGCAGCACTATCCTTACAGAAAAAAGCTCATATGACAGCCGTTGATGTCAGTGCACTGGCAACACATTGCACCAGTCAAACCTTTGCGGCCAATCAGTTAGATGGTGATGTTATCTGCAGCGATGGATTATCCGCGATCAGTGATACCTTTGATTTCATCGTCAGCAATCCGCCTTTTCATCTCGGGGTGAACACACAATATGAAACAACACGACAATTTATCGCAACAGCCAGACAAAAATTAACATCTCAGGGACAGCTATGGCTGGTCACCAACAGCTTTTTACCCTATCAATCCTTACTTGAAGAGCAATTTCCAAACTGCCAGATCATTGCAGACAACCGTAAATTCCGGGTTTACTGTTGCAAACCCCGCTAAAGCTTACTCACCGAAACAAGTAACTTCATTTCCTCCTTTTTTGTCTTGCTGAAAAGGAGGAGTAACTCCAGTCATTCCGTTTTTATTTTTCATCAATCTCTCTTAAAAATTTCATTTGCACAAAATTCAATGAGCAAAAATGATTAAAGATAAAAACGGCCCATGAGAAAGTTAAATAAAAACAATTTGAGACGGATCATCGCCCTAAATCCCAACTATAATTAATATAATTAATATAATGTTTTCAGAGAAACATGCATGTTTAACTGCACAACATAGATTAAGACACATCATTATTCTGGTGATCCATCTTTTGGGCTACGCCCATCCCTCTATCTAAACCCAAACCTTGTAGCAACCTATCCTACATCGGAATGGGAGACGCTTGGGTAAGGATAGACGTAGCCCAAAAGGTGTGATCACTCATTCTCATAAACCACTTTTCACACAAGGAATATAATGCGCTTAATTTATCCTGAATTATTTGAACCGATCCATATTGGAGGGGTCGAGATAAAAAACCGATTTATGCTTGCTCCTATGGGACCAGCAGGGTTATGTGACCAGGAAGGAGGATTCAATCAGCGCGGCGTCGAATTCTATGTCACCAGAGCTCAGGGCGGTACAGGACTCATCATGCCTGGCGTCACCAAAGTAGAAAATGATATTGAACAATGTCATTTGCCTTCGATGCCTTGCCCGACACTCAACCCATCTCATTTCATTCAGTCAACACGTCCGATGAACGAGCGGATTCATGCATATAACGCACGATGCTTCTTACAGCTATCAGCTGGTTTTGGGCGGGTCGGTCTGCCCCATATTGTCAAATCATTACCGGTTGCCCCATCGGCAATTCCCCATCGCTGGGTCAAAGGATTAACCTGCCGGGCCTTGACCATTGACGAAATTCATACCTATGTCCAAAAATTTGCACAATCAGCTTCCATAGCCCAAAAAGCAGGGTTTGATGGCGTTGAAATCCATGCAGTACACGAAGGTTACCTGCTCGATCAATTTGCAATTAGCTTCTTTAATCACCGCAATGACCAATATGGTGGCTCTCTTAATAATCGATTACGCTTTGCAATTGAAATTGTTCAGGCCATTAAGCATCAATGTGGCAACGATTTTCCGGTCTCATTACGTTATAGCTTAAAAAGCTTTATTAAAAACTGGTGTGAAGGCGGTCTGCCCGGCGAATCATTCACCGAACAGGGACGTGATATTAAAGAAGGGATACAAGCTGCTAAATTACTTGAAACAGCAGGTTATGATGCGTTTAATGTCGATGTAGGCTCCTACGACTCTTGGTATTGGAGTCACCCACCGATGTATCAGTCCAAAGAGCTCTACCTGCCTTATGCAGGCATTCTCAAAGAACACCTCCATGTTCCGATTATCTGTGCCGGAAGGATGGACAATCCCGAACGGGCGGCAATAGCCATCCGGGAAGGTAAAACCGACATTATCGGACTTGCAAGACCACTACTGGCCGACGCCGAACTACCCAAAAAAATAATGCATCAGCAAATGGATCAAATACGTCCCTGTATATCATGCCAGGAAGGATGCATGGGTCGGCTTGAGCACTATATGCAATTAGGTTGTTCAGTTAACCCCCAAGCCTGCAGAGAACAGGAATATTTACTCACCCCAACCTGCCACCCTAAAAAAATCGTCATTGTTGGAGGCGGCATGGCAGGCATGGAAGCTGCACGCGTTGCAGCTATCAGAGGGCACCATGTCACACTTTTTGAAGCAACAAAACAGCTTGGAGGAATGGTCATTGCAGGCGGAGTACCTGACTTTAAAGAAGATGATCACCAGCTGATCAAATGGTATCAGCGCCAGCTGGAACAACTCCCTGTAACCTTAAAAATGGAAACCAAAGCCACTTACGAAACCATTATAAATCACCAGGCAGATGTCGTTATTATCGCAACCGGATCACAGGCTAAGCCATTTTCAACCAAAGGAAATATGCCAATACTCGCAGCAACTGACGTCTTATTAGGGTTAGAAAAAACCGGCCCCCGTGTCGCAATTGTCGGTGGCGGGTTAGTCGGGTGCGAATTGGCGCTTTGGCTGGCTCAAAATGAGCAGCAGGTCAGTTTAATTGAACAAGAAAACACCTGTCTAAAAACAAATGGCCCATTATGCGATGCAAACCATGATATGTTACTAGATCTACTCAACGCTCAACAGGTCAATATACAAACGGAGCATCAACTGGTCAGCGCTGATAATAGCATCATTTGTTGTCGAAATATTGCAACTGACCAGATTGAAGAAATTCAGGCTGATTCAATTATCTCAGCAATTGGATACCAATCAGACAATCAGCTCTATCAGCAACTCAGAACAGATATCGCCGATCTATATCTTATTGGCGATGCCCGTCAGGTCCAAAACATTATGTATGCTATTTGGGATGGCTTTGAAGTCGCCAGAACATGCTAAATCACCCCGAATAAAAAATCGTTTCGGACAGAATTAAGCTCTATTATTTTTTATAGGGCTTCATGAGCTGAACCCACAATTCTGGCAGGGATGCCTTATAAAACATATACAGAAGCTATTCAACACAAATTCAATCACCGACGACAAACCTTCATCATCAAATCAATTGAAAATGAGTCAACAATTGATGCCATAAAGCTTCACTACTAGCACACACCAATATTCCACGATGACGAGTCGGAACATACATTTCACCATCAGAGAAAGCGCTAAAGCCTCCTGCTTCACGGAAAATCAACTGACCAGCCGCATGATCCCAGACATTTGGATCAGGGGCCACTAAAAAGTCAGCCCGCCCCGCAGATAACAAACGATATTCAAAACATGAACAGCCAAACGACATGACCCGGGCAAATCCGGCTAACTGAGGCGCTAAATGCAATTGCATGGCAGCATTAAAAGTAAACAACGAAACAAATCCCATCGATTGCGCCAGGGCTTGCCGTTCACTGGCCTGCAATGGTTGAGAATGGTCATTTGAATCAACCCGCCACGCCCTCTCACCTAAAGTTGCCATAACCCAATCATCTTGCAACGGATCATACAATAATCCGTGCTGTGTCTGGCCATGGCTAATCACCGCAACCATCACACCAAACACGCTTACCTCATTAGCAAAGTTCCATGTTCCATCAATCGGATCAATTACGAACGCCAATTTGGCATCACCCAGTTGCTCAAGAATATAGGGTGCAGCCGCCACAGACTCTTCACCGATAACAACCGACTGTGGATAAAGCCGCTTAAACTCACTTGTTAACTGTTGTTCAATATTCTTATCAACAACCGTCACTAAATCAATCGGCGATCGCTTTGTCGCCACATCACTATTCTCAAGATGGCGATAGTGACTTTGGACTTGAGACTGAGCGACCTGACGAATCACACTTCTCAGCTGATCAAGCTCTGACGGAACTAATCGCATTCATTCAACCTATTTCAAAAAGTGGCTAGCCTACCAAACTGAACATAATATTTTGATGACAATATATATATAACCTGAGTCTTAGATAATAAGTTGTTACAACAAGAGTACGCTTCATTAAGCCGTAGCACCTTTTATCATAAAATGACTAAACGCGCGTTCTCAAAAAAGACTTCGTTTAAATGGCTTTATCAATATGCATTGACTACAAAAACTATCACCGAAAATCAACAGATTAAGAAACTTTTCCGCCGACATAATGATGCTGAACCCATACATCACCACTACGCGTATCCAGTACCAATCGTCGGTAACACTGTTCCCCAACATCAGCCACCAGGATCCGGACATGATTCGACATTAATAATGAAAAAGCCGCTGCAGCATTTTTCTCTCCGACAGAAATACGCTCCAACTGAGCATCCGACTCTGACCAGTCGAATGGCGGTTTAAACTGACTTAATAAATTTCCACCGCCAAAAATTTTCGCCTGGTATTCTGATAATTCAGTATGGCGTCCATTGGCAAAATGGCGAAAAAGCTCAATACAATGATCACCATATCGTGCGTCAAGCTTCCCGGTCACACCATTAGGATGCTCAGGCAACGCAAAATGACAAATACCGCAATGTCTGAGTTTCGGATGCCACAAGACGATCGAAATACACGAACCTAAAAGTGTCCGAATCTCACGGGATCCCCTGCCGAACAACATCTCACCGGCATGTAAATGAACGACCCGATTGCCCGATTGTTCTGCTACCCCATCCATTGAACGATAACTACGAATAATCATTTCGCATATTTCAATAATGCGGCTGCGATATGCTGCAACGGCAGTTGCTGACATATGCCGCCTCTTAAATACGCCTCTTTAGGCATCCCATACACAATACAGCTCGCTTCATCCTGACCACACGTCCACCCGCCTGCATCACGCAACTCTTTCATTCCATTCGCACCATCATCACCCATCCCGGTCAAAATAGTCGCTACAGCATTTGGACCAACATACCGGGCAGCACTTCGAAACAGAACATCAACTGAAGGTCGGTGCCTTGAAACTAAAGGCCCATCTTTGATTTCAACGTAGTACCTGGCACCACTTCTTTTCACCAACATATGATGATTCCCGGGAGCAATCAATGCGTGCCCGGGTAATAATGTATCGCCATTACTGGCTTCTTTGACATTGATACGACAGATACTATCTAATCGTTTTGAAAAAGAACGGGTAAACCCCTCAGGCATATGCTGTACAACAGCAATCGGAGGACAATCCCCCGGCATGGACACCAAAATCTGACGAATAGCTTCCGTTCCACCTGTCGATGCACCAATGACGATCACTTTTTCTGTTGTCTCACTCATTGCGGTCGGCATACCTTTACTTAAGATGGCATCAGCTGACAATTTCTGAGAAGGCACTTTATGGAATACCAACTTCGAAACCTTGGCATTGGCCGCAGCCCGAATTGCATCTGTAATCAACACAGATGATTCACGGAAAAAATCCCGGGTATTTAAACTCGGCTTGGCAATAATATCGACAGCACCAAATTCCAGTGCTTTCATATGGGTATCACTTTGATCGCCAACCAAAGACGAACACACGACAACAGGCATAGGATGTTGCGACATTAACTTACGAAGAAACGTCAAACCATCCATTCTGGGCATCTCAACGTCGAGAATCATAACATCAGGTAATCGCTTACGTAATTTATCAGCCGCGATGTAGGGATCCCCAGCCACAGCCTGTACTTCCATATCGGGCTGCTCATCAATAACTTTTGTTAAAACCTGACGAACCACTGCCGAATCATCAACAACCATCACCTCAATCATGGTGTACTGACTCCCCCACTAATTTCTGATAAACCGTCGGAACCATTGGGTTAAAGCCAAATCGCTCTCCTGACAGTCCTTCAGAATGACCTATAAAAAATAATCCCTGATGATTCAGCGCATTTGAAAAATTAGACAAAATCAATTTCCGCTGGACCTGACTGAAATAGATCATCACATTACGGCAAAAAATACCGTCAAAATGCCCCATTCGCTTAAAATCACCAATCACCAGATTAAAATCTCTGAAGCGAATATTCCGGCGCAATTTAGGTATAATTTTAACCAAATCCACCTCTGCACTCTTTTTTCTTAAGAGGTAACGTTTTCGGTATCCAAGAGGAACCGGCTCCACCAGCTGATGAGCATAGACCCCCCGACGAGCCGTATTAAGTACCGACTGAGAAATATCAGTCGCTTCAATGGCATAATTAAAATGAGGAAATGTCTCTTTTAGATGCTCAAGAACCATCGCTAACGTATAAGGTTCTTCCCCTGTTGAACACCCCGCACTCCAGAACCGGTATTCCGGGCGATAATGCTCCTTTGATAACTGTTGCGTCAGATACTGAGTCAGAAACCGAAAATGATCAGCCTCTCTGAAAAAATCAGTCTTATTGGTTGTCAGGGCATCGATTAACATCACCTGTTCGGCAGTATTTGCAGATAAAGTCCAATCCAAATATTCTTTAAAATCCAGCTTGCCCGTCAACCGTAATCGTTTACGCAAACGCGATTCAATTAATGAACGTTTATGTGGAGGGAGTTGGATCCCGGCCACTTGTTCAACAAACCGGGCCAAACGGACATGATCTCTTTCACTCAGGCGAGCTTCATACAACTTAAGATCCATAAGCTCTCCTATCAATCCAATGGCATATCCGCTGAATCAGATGTTTCCTTTTCATCAGAGTCGTCGACATCCGCTGAAGGATCCAACACCTTTTGAAGCTGCTCTGACGAAAATACTTTGGTCAGATGCAACAGAATAATCAACTCATCTTCATGTTGAACCATGCCTTGTATAAAGTGGCTATCCAATCGATTTCCAATCCGTGGAGGAGGTTTTATTTCACCAGTATTGAGCTCAACGACTTCTTTCACCCGATCAGCCAGAATCCCCAATGAAGTCTCTTCCCCCTCAATCGGGATTTTGACAATAATAATGCAGCTATCAATCGTTGGTTCAATCACCTCCATATCGAACACCTGGCGCAAATCCACCACCGGGACGACCTGACCGCGAAGGTTAATCACGCCCAACATAAATTCAGGTGTTCTGGGAACTGATGTCACCTTCCGATATTCGAGTACTTCCTGAATACAACCGATCTGAGCGCCAAAACTTTCATCATCTAAAACAAACGATAAAATTTGTAACCGTTCAGTCAATTCATCCTTATGGTTGTCATCACTCATCAGTCACCTCAGTAGCGAACAAAATCGTCATCACCGTCAAGATCCAAATCTATTCCCTTTTTTTCAGCACCTGATGCCTGCGAAGAAGAGAGGTCCTTATCTTTAGATCCCGAATTACCTGAAGGTGGAGTATGTTTAACCGCATTACTATGGTGAACGGCATCGACTTTAAAGAAATTCATCGAACTATTCATCTGTTCAGCCTGAGCTGATAATTCCTGAGAAGTCGAAGCCATTTCTTCAGCGGCAGCAGCAGATTGCTGAACGACCTGATCGAGCTGCTGGATAGCTGTATTAATTTCAGCTGCACCTTTATTTTGTTCCAGTGCAGAAGCACTGATTTCATGAACAAGATCAGCGGTACGTTGAATATTAGGGACCAGTTTTTCCAACATCGTTCCGGCCTGTTCAGAAATATTCAAACTATTACGTGACAAGTCGACAATTTCACCGGCAGCCCGCTGACTGCGTTCAGCCAGCTTACGAACTTCAGCTGCAACAACTGTAAATCCTTTACCATGTTCTCCAGCTCTGGCTGCTTCAATGGCAGCGTTAAGCGCCAATAAGTTCGTTTGTCTGGCGATCTCTTCGATAATATTGATGCGCTCGGTAATATCCTTCATCGCCCTCACAGATTCTCGTACTGATTTTCCTGACGCATCAGCATCTGTTGCAGCCTGGCTGGCAATTTGTTCTGTTTGTTTTGCATTATCGGCACTATGCGCAATATTCGCCGACATCTGTTCAACTGCAGAAGAAATTTCTTCAAGTGAAGAAGCTTGTTCTGTTGCACCCTGAGCAATTTGCTGCCCCGTCCCGGACAATTGAACACTACCCGCAGCAACATTACCTGAGGCCTCTTTAATTTCACCGACGATATCACGCAACCGCCCATTCATTAACCTCAGAACGCCATAGATATCTTTTTCGCTGACATTCGGATTTAATTTCTGATTCAAATCCCCTTCGCCAATAAAAGTTGCAATTTTACCCACTTCGTTAATCCGCAAAATAACAATGCTAGCAATCAATAAGGCAATCAAAATAGAGATACCGAGCAAAATCAACAGCATTTGCGTTGTTTTCTGATAGCCTACATTCGCCTCATCCACTGTTTTAGACATCTCGTTATTCGAAATATTCAGCAGTTCAGTCAGATAACTACTGGCTTTATTCATCGCGGCTTCACCATCGCTTTCAAGCAGTTTGGCAGCAAGACCATTGGTATTCTCACGATCTAGAGATAAAACCTCTTTTTGTACTGATAGATAATCGGAAAAGTCACTCAAAATAGCCTGGACTTCAGTCCGCTGCTCTGTTGGTGACTGAGCCTCAAGCAATTTTTCAATGGCATACACTTTTTTCACATAAAGGCCCATTTTAGCTTCAAGCTGACGCATCGTACTTTCATTGTCATTGAGTAAAAGTACTTTCTCGATTCGCTGGATCTCGCCTAAATTGTAATTAAGCTGTGCCAAATGATGATTTTCCAGAGCCAGTAAACGCAATGATTCAGCATCATCATTATTCGTCACTTTCATCCCTATCTGCTGGCCAAGATTGCGGATTCTTGCCATTAAATTTTCATAAAGTTGAAGAGCTTTCGTTTCGCTCAGTTTTATCGCTTTTTGATTTGTATTTTGTTTAGATAATGAAATCACCCGGGTAAGAACCTTCCAGTATCCTTCTAACCCAGCATCAAAATTTTCCAATTGAGGTTTATATTTAGCAGGTAACAGCTTCCCAATACGATCCTGACGAGTCTGAAGATGCGCATAAGTTTTACCCATTAACCCTTCAAATTTCTGTTGTCCTTTTTCATCAGTCGCCAAAATATATTCAGCAGCTTCCATCGCCAACTCTAAAAGGTCCTGACGCATACGGGCAGTAATACGTATCACATCCGCAGGCCCACTCACAATAAAATTCATTTCCTGATTGGCTTGCTGAAGATTTCGGATACCTTGCAAACTTGTTAAAGCCAATAACAGGATCAGTATAACAAATCCACTTATAACCAACGTTTTTAAAGTAATTCGTTTTAACATTGTTGTTGTCCCTACTTACTCATATCTAGCATCAGTTCCATCACAGGCTGCGCTTCGTCAATCAACTTGTTGATATCCAAAATCATCGCCACATCACCATTGCCCAAAATTGTCGCCCCCATCAACCCTGGAATGTGTTGATAAAGCCGACTTAAACTTTTAATGACAGTCTGATATTGACCAATCACTTCATCTACCGTGACACCAATACGTTCTTTACCCGTAAAAGTAATCACGGTCTGTTCAATATCTGGAGACTTCCCATACACCGAAAAAAGTTCCCGCAATCTGACACAAGGAATTAGTTCATCACGATTCTTAACCAGTCTGGCCCCATCTTTTCGACTTTCTTCCGCAGCCGACGTTTCGATACATTCTTCAACAACCGACAATGGAATGATATAACGCTCGTTAGCCACTTTAACCATCAAACCTTCAATGATGGCCAGAGTCATTGGCAAATAAATCGTAATGGTTGTGCCTTTCCCAGCCCGACTGTCGATTTCTACCCTCCCCTGCATGGCTTCAATCGATGCCCGAACCACATCCATTCCGACACCCCGTCCCGATACATCCGAAACTTGTTCAGCTGTCGAAAATCCCGGCTCAAATATCAGTGAAAAAATCTTTCGGGGAGAAAGCTCCTGATTCGCAGCAACCAACCCACTTTGTCGGGCTTTATTTAGAATTTTTTCACAATCAAGACCTGCCCCATCATCGGCAATCGTTACAACAATCTGACCATCCTGATGGGCAGCACTCAATAAAATAGTTCCTTTCTCAGGTTTTCCGGCCGCAATACGCTCATCCGGATGTTCAATCCCATGATCCATACTGTTACGCAATAAATGAATCAATGGATCACCCAATCGATCAAGGACCATTTTATCCAGCTCGGTTTCTGCACCTTCGGTCTTCAATTGAACATTTTTATTAAGTTCCCGTCCCAGGTCTCTGACCAAACGACGAAATCGCGCAAATGTCGAACCAATCGGTAACATCCGGATATCAAAAGCCGTATCCCGAAGCTCTGTTCCCAATAAAGATAACTCTTCCACCAAGCTATCCAACTGTTCATTATGTTGTGAACGAGAAACTTCATTCAGACGGGCCTGCACAATGACCAGCTCACCAATCAGGTTCATCAATATATCCAACTTACCAGAAGGAACTTTAACGACTTGTTCTGATGATATTTTTTTAGAGCCTGCAGAGGATGTCTTAGATGGTGCTGCTTTTTCAGCTATTGACGGTGAAGAAGATGGCGAATCATCATGAATTGATGCAGATGACGATTCTTTTACCGCTATTGCTGAAGAACTTTGACCCGGTGATTGTCCCAAATGTGATTGTAATTCCTGAATACTTAACCATCCATGTTCGCTCACGACAGAGGTTAGTTCTTCAAGATTTGAATCCACACCAAGCGGCTCAATCACGACCTGCCAATCATCCGCGACAAAAATAAACACATCTTCCAAATCAGAATATGATGCACTGCTTTGCAACAACACTAATACATTGAGATAGCAATTTTGCGGGTCAAAAGCATCAGTTTCAAACTCACCCATTCGGATAAATGACGCCATCGTCCCCATCGATTTTAATTCACGCAAGAGAGGCTTTAGATCGAAACCATCCTGAAAAGCCAATAAAGCCGGTGTAATTTCAATCCTCCACCATTTAAGGTCCTCTCCATCAAATGACACCTCAGGCGATTCACTCAAAACTTCCGATGGCGCAATACTTTCATCTTTCAAAGGCACAAAAGCATGCAAACGCGCTACCAGAACATCACTCACAGAAATCTGTCCGGTATCGGGAGGATTTGTATCTAACAGCTGTTGAATATGGTCCCGGCACTCAAGAATTAAACTAATCATCGGCGCTGAAAGTAAAAACTCGCCGTTACGAGCCCGATCAAAAAATGACTCTAAATGATGTGTAAAGTGAGAAAGATGATCAAAACCGACCATCCCGGCAGCGCCTTTAATCGTATGCATTGCCCGAAAAGCCAAGTTAATCTGTTCATCGTCAGGGTGCTCTTCTATCTCCAGCAATGCTGACTCAAGCGTATCGAGGTGTTCTAATGCCTCCTCGCGAAATATCTCAACCGCTTCATTCATCCGATGCCACTCCCTTTATAGATAATGTCCGATCTATTCCAACAAGTCGGAAGATCTCAAACACATCACCGGATACATGACTAATCTGCAGCTGCCGGTCATGTTCTTCTAACCGGTCATGCAGATACAATAATAATTGAATACCACAGGAATCGATCTCTTCGGTATCCGAAAGATCAAGTTCCCAAGAACAAGCCCACTTGAGCTCATCACCCCAAAGCTGGCCCAGTTCCTGAGCCTCGTAAATGGTTAATGCACTCGGAGCCCGCCATTGTTCCATTGGCTCACTCATAAGCAGCTTCCTATTAAGTTAGCTTCGTTACGGCATTTAACAGTACTTCAGGTTTAAATGGTTTCACTAACCATGCCTTAGCACCTGCTGCTTTTCCCTCCTGTTTCTTATCGGCACCAGACTCTGTTGTTAACATCAAAATTGGCGTAAATTTATATGCAGGTAACTTTTTCACCTCTTTGAGAAAACTAATGCCATCCATATTTGGCATATTGACATCACAAACAATCAGATGGAATTTACGCCCGTTTAACTTGCTCAAGGCATCTTTACCATCAACTGCTTCGACAACTTCATGGCCTACACCTCGAAGTGCCATGCCCACTACTTGGCGAACGGAAGCGGAATCATCAACCACCAATATACTTTTTGACATCTACTACTCCTCCCTAAAAAAATGTCAAATCATCTTCACTACTTTCGTTTACGTCTCGTGATGTTTCTTTCGTCTTCAGATGAGGGACATTCTGTAAATAAATTTCCCTCTCAACATCAGTTGTAGCCCGATTCTTCATATGTTCAAATAAATGCCCGACGCGCTGAGCATACTCATCATGGCCCTTCAGACGATAATCAATCACTTCGTTCAATTCGTCCAAATGCTGCTCAACATGTTCTATCACCTGACACAATCTATCCTGAAACTGAATACGAACAATCACTTCTGAAATTCGGTGGGCAATATCACTGCGTTGATGAATCAGCTCTAAAGCCTCATGAGTCAGCGTTTCCATATGTTCATCCAGTTGCCCTAAAGCCCCTGAGATTGCCGATTCATATTGCTGACGCTCTTTATGTATATTTTCAAAAGAGCTACGAACAGAGCTGGCCAGCTGAGACATCTCCTGACTAAATAAGTCAATTGCCCGATTGATTTTGTCACCCGTCTCTGCCGAGCGAATAGCTAAAGTCCGGACTTCATCCGCAACAACAGCAAATCCCCGCCCCTGCTCACCGGCCCGGGCTGCTTCAATCGCTGCATTAAGCGCCAATAAATTAATCTGCTCAGCAATTTTTTGAACATCTAATGATGTATCTTCAATAGACCCCATTTGTTGGTTTAATTTCTCGATAGCTGCCACAGTTTTCATATCCCAGCTATCAGATTCTTCTAATGACTGTTTCTGGGAACTAAATGCATCACGTGCCATGTCACTTATTTTCTTAGTCAGCGCCGAACGTTTATCAAGCTGACCTTCTCCGGCAGCAGCTGTCATTTCTTCAACATCCTGAATAATAGCTTCAAACTGCCGGGTCACATTAGTAACCGACGAATCCATATCCTGGCGACTACTGGCTAAGACGGCCTGCCACATGGGAGCCATCTCTTGCAAAACGTCCAGTAGCTTCTCAGTTTGTTTCATCTGCTCAACAGCCTGGCCTAATTCAACCTTCTGACGCTCCCCCTCTAGCAACCATTGACTGATCTGCCGGCGCAATCGATCCATCAACACCCAGATCAATCCAATAACAGCGACACCGATAAATGCCGAGTACCACCAAACCAATGCGCTCTTTGCCAATAATACAGATGCGCATATTCCAACAATTAAAACCAATAGCACCGATAAAATACTTTGATTCAATCGCTTCAAATGGCGCTGTTGCTGTTCTTTGCTCACTATTGGCCCTCACCTGACGAAATCAAACTGGTTAAATTTAATCCTAGCAGTAAATATAAAATATTATACTCATATGATCTATAAAGTGATTTTTTGTGATTGTCCATACACTTAAGTTATTAACCTAATGATCAGAAAAGAAAAGTTATCTATTCGTCGCTGGCATCAGGTCCTTTCAGTCAGCCAATCAACACGATTATTTGTCGTGGGTGACATCCATGCAAATTTTCAACCATTACAAAAAAAACTCGCTCAAATTCAATTTAATCAACATGATATTTTATTATGTTGCGGCGATCTAATCGACCGGGGCCCTCAATCACTAGAATGCTTAGAATGGTGCCTCAACAGCCCTAACATCTACTCCGTTTTAGGAAACCATGAAGATATGGCCATTCGGGCACGCCTAGAACATTCATCTTTTTGGCTCAAAAACTGGGTGTTCAATGGTGGCAGCTGGCATCATTCAGTCAATTCGGAAAAACTGAATACAATACTCCAGAAAACCGCATCAACATTACCAATTCTCATGACTGTACATCATCAGGCACATACAATTGGCCTGTGCCATGGCGAATTTGATCACTCGCTATGGCAGCCAATCGCAGAGCAAGCCCAAATCAACTCCTTTGAGCATATCGAAAAACTACTTTGGGGGCGCAGCTGTCTACAAAACAAACGGGCCCCGGCTGTTATAGATATCGATCTTATCATTCACGGTCACACACCAACTAAAACCCCAATACGACTCGCAAACCAATACTGGATAGACACTGGCTTTATTAGTGGACTAACGATTGCAGAAATTCAGGCAGGGCAACTTATCCTGAACTAGTATTAACAGATAGGTTATTTTTATAGCTCGATCATCCGGGTTACTCATGAACGGGTTCTCACTCAATATCCAGCCATAAATATAACTGGGAAATTGCTTCAGCTCAGGATAAGGAAATCTTTTCAGATGATCATCGAGACTGATTTTTATATTCAGCCATGCGATAATAGTGGTTACGATTCTGGCTAACCGAAATTCGGAATCCACCCTTCATCAGAAAATTTTCACCCGCCATTTCCTTGATGATCAGACTCATTAAATGGGTGATTCTTATCCCGAGCTGAAGAAGTGACATACTGGTGACGTTTCTTCCCGTCGTGCTACGCCGACCAGCAATATAACCTCAGAAAAAGTTTATATCCGATAAAAACGCATGTCTTTTTACTTTTGTTGAGGTGAATATTTCGACAGCCGGAACATAATTCCTTGAATGATCATATATCGGGAACACATCGTTCAACACTTATTCAGCCACAGGTTGAATTATAGGGAAAACGGCTGATTTCATTGTTCTTGTCTCATGGAGTCATGTCATGAAAATTGCACAAATAGCCCCCCTTTATGAAGCTGTACCACCAAAACTCTATGGTGGTACAGAGAGACTGGTTGCCCATCTTTGTGAAGCACTAGCCGAACAGGGACATGATGTCACTTTATTTGCTTCAGCAGATAGCCAGGTAACCCACTGCGAACAGGTCAAAGCCCGTTCACAAGCACTTCGCCTGGATCCCAATCCACTCAAATCAGATATTGCCAGTCACTTCAATTTATTAGAAAAACTCTACGCAAGACGACATGAATTCGACATGATTCATTTTCATACTGAGTATCTTCATTTCCCAATGTTTGAAGACGTCGCATCTAAAACATTAACCACTCTACATGGTCGGTTAGATCTCGCTGATCTTCCCGATGTTTATCGCTACTGGCGTCAATATCCACTGGCATCCATCTCTGATTCTCAGCGTCGCCCATTGCCTTTTGCCAATTGGGCCGGGACTATCTACCATGGTCTCAATCCAGATTGTTACCAATTTCATGAAGATGCAGATGGTCATTATCTAGCGTTTCTTGGACGTATATCTCCGGAAAAACGCCCGGACAGAGCCATAGAAATCGCCAAACGAGTCGGAATCCCCCTGAAAATTGCAGCGAAAGTCAGCGAACAAGACCAACCTTACTTCAAGCAACAAATCGAACCACTTTTTGATGACCCGCTCATTGAATTTGTCGGTGAAATTAATGATCAACAAAAATCAGCCTTTTTAGGTAATGCATTAGGGCTACTATTTCCCATCGACTGGCCCGAGCCATTCGGATTAGTCATGATTGAAGCAATGGCATGTGGCACCCCCGTCGTCGCCTGGCGCTGTGGTTCAGTTCCCGAAATCATTGACGATGGAATCAGCGGCTATATCGTCGATAATATTGAACAAGCTGTTTTGGCTTGCGAAAAACTACACCAACTAGACCGGCCAACGATTCGTGATCAATTCATCCAACGATTTTCTTCAGCAACGATGGCGCAAAATTATATGACCGTCTATCAAAAACTGATCCAACACTCAGACAATGCCGTCACAGTCAAATTCGCAGGGTAACTATATGACAGATATTTCAGTCGAAAATCAGGACAACACAATAACTAAAGCACCAATGTCCGAATTTCATGTTTTAAAAGACCATGATGCCTTTCTTGTGACCAACCGAATGGGCGATCTTTGTGGAAACAATGATGGTTTATTCATCAACGATACACGTATGCTATCGGTCTTTGAGCTATTTTGCTGTAAGAGTAAACCAAAACTACTCTCATCAGCTGTTGACCGGGACAATATATTCTTAACCAGTCATATGACCAATCAAAGCTGGAACATTCCACAAAGTCAGCAAGAGATACCTCAAGGAAGCATTTACCTCGAAAGACGACACTTACTTTGGGATAACCGATTACTCATTCAGATCACCATCGATAATTTCAGCCGGAAAGATCTAACTATTCCTTTTGAAATCCGGTTCGATGCTGATTTTAAGGATCTTTTTGAAATCAGAGGTGAAAAACGACCACAGCGGGGAACACACCTTGAAAGCAAAGTGGATAAACAAAGTGTCACATTAAATTATCAGGGACTCGATCATGTTCACCGCACGACATCAGTCTCATTTTCCAAACTTCCCCAAAAGATTACAGAAAAACAGGCCCAATTCGAACTATCGATTCCATCAAGAGAGAATTGGAAGTTATTATGCGAAGTCAGTCAGGAACGCCATATTGCTAATGATGTTTATTTCCAGCTCATGAGTGAAAGCGCCCGGCAAAGCATGAAACTGAAAATCCAGCGGGGCAGTCAAATCAGTTGCAGTGGCCGGCTATTTCAGGCGTGGTTAGATAAAGCCAAAGCCGATTTATCACTTCTGACCAGTGAATTACCGACAGGTTTCTACCCTTATGCTGGCATCCCCTGGTTCTCAACACCATTTGGTCGTGATGCCATTATTACCGCATTACAAACTATTTGGATTGATCCCGCATTAAGCCGCGGCGTTCTGAATTATCTGGCTGTACACCAGGCCCAGGAAACATCTGACTTTTACGATTCACAACCGGGAAAAATATTACATGAGACGCGCCGGGGAGAAATGGTCGCAACAAAGGAACTTCCCTTTAGTCGTTATTACGGCGGTGTCGATACTACGCCGCTATTTATTATGTTGGCTGGCGCCTACTATCGACGAACCGCTGATCAAGAATTTATCCGCTCTATCTGGAAACAGCTAAAAGCAGCCGGAAAGTGGATAAAACAACAAATCCAAAAAAATCAGCTCGGACTGCTTTGTTACCAACAGGGAGAGAAAACCGGCTTAACCAATCAAGGATGGAAAGACAGCCACGATTCGGTATCTCACGCAGACGGACAATTGGCACAAGCGCCGATTGCACTGGTTGAAGTTCAAGGGTACTGTTATCAGGCTTTTGCAGACCTTGCTGAACTGGAAACCATCGCAGGAGAAGCTAACCAGGCACAAAACTGGAAGGTTCTCTCTGAGCAAATGCGCCAGAACGTCGAATCGCGATTTTGGCTTGATCAGAGGAAGTTTTATGCAACAGCAATCGATGGTCAAGGACAACCCTGCCAGATCGATAGTTCAAATGTTGGGCATTTGCTTTATGTTGGCCTTCCCAGTGCAGAACGAGCAAGGGACGTCATCGACAAACTTATGTCCCCTGAGATGCACTCAGGATGGGGCATCCGTACCTTATCAAGCACGGCCGCTCGTTTTAATCCGATGTCTTATCACAATGGTTCAATTTGGCCTCATGATGTAGCACTATGCTGTGCAGGTATGTCCCATTATGGGGAACAAGAAGGCGTTCGTAAATTAGTTCAGGAAATGTTCGAAGCGGCCCTGTTTTTCGAAATGCGTTTGCCAGAACTATTCTGTGGATTTACACGATGCATTGATGAAGCCCCCGTATCCTACCCCGTTGCCTGTCAGCCGCAATCATGGGCATCTGGCGCAGCATTTATGATGCTTCAGGCCTGTTTGGGAATCGAAATCGATGGATTAAACCACCGTTTGAATATCGATCAGCCGATGCTGCCCGACAGCATTAACGAATTGACAATTAAGCAACTACAGGTTGCAGATAGTTATGTCGAACTGAACTTCCAGAGGATGGGAACTCAGACAGTTGCCCTACTAGACCCTGATCAGGCCCAGAATATTCCGTTAAAAGTAACCTACAACTAACCTCAGAATAAATGTAAGGAATCAATATAACGACGCAGCTCTACCATATTGATTCCTTTTTCAAAAACCAGCCAGCTCATAATACCAAAAATCTATTCTTTATCTTTGTAAAAAATAGTTGTTCAATTTTCGGTTGCACCTTACGTCGTCTTCATCAAATATAAATGCAAAACGATGATAAAAGCTACACCATGAAAATTACCGATACCCAACTGACCAAACGTTATTATCAGGCTCTTTTAGAGCGCGATCCTCAATACCTTGGGGTGTTTTATGCCGGGATCACCAGCACAGGGATCGTTTGTCTATCGACCTGTCGGGCCCGAAAACCCAAACCGCAAAATGTACAGTTCTATTCGAATCTTCAAGATGCAATTAAAGCCGGATTTCGCCCTTGCAAAATCGGTCGGCCAACAGAGCATGGTCACTCAGCCCCTGAACTGGTAAAACAGGCCCTCAAACTATTGCAAGGATCTGATGAAAAACGCCTCAGTGATGCAGATTTACGTCATCATCATCTATCCCCAGAAGCAATTCGCCGCTGGTTCAAACAGCATTACAAAATGACATTTCAGGCTTATCAACGCATGCTCAGAATTAATCAGGCGATGAACGAACTCAAACAGGGTGAAAGTGCAACACATGCAGCACTCAATAATGGCTATGAATCGCTAAGTGGGTTTAGCTACACCTTTAAAAAACTAACCGGAAAATCTCCAATGACCAGTAACTCCAACAACATGATTTATATCGATCGTTTCACAACCCCTCTGGGTCCCATGTTTATCTGTGCAACAGAACAGGGGATCTGCCTATTGGAATTTACTGACAGAAGAATGTTAGAACGTGAATTTACCGATCTGCAAAAACGCCTTAAAACCACCATCATTGCAGGGCAGCCGCCTCTGATAGAACAAGCGAAGCAACAAATCGGAGACTATTTCTCTGGGACACTTCAACAATTTGATCTGCCATTACATACGCCGGGAAGTGACTTTCAGAATATGGTCTGGCAGGAGTTACAGCAAATTCCTTACGGTCAGACCCGAAGTTATAAACAGCAGGCACAACATATCGGGCGCCCACAATCTGTCCGGGCAGTTGCCAACGCCAATGGAATGAATCGAATTGCCATTATTATACCCTGCCACCGGGTCATTGGCAGTAATGGTTCGCTAACCGGATATGCAGGGGGCCTGGCCCGGAAAAAGTGGTTATTAGAACATGAATCAAACAGCTCCTCTAACTCAGATGCAGGCAATAAGACCACTTAATGCCTAAAAGCTAAGTTCTTAATAGTTCTGAGGCTAAATCGTCAACAGTCTGATCGTGTCTGGCCGAGTCACTTTTCACTAAATAAAGAGACGTGACATGATCCGAGAAACGGCTATCATTAAACTGACGTAAACGCCCGTCATCCAGATAAGGCTTGATATTGTACTCAGGAAGCCAGCCATATCCTAATTGATGCAAAACCGCCTGAATAGCCGATTCAACCGATGTGAAGTACCAAGATTCCCGATAACTGGGATGATATTGATTTGCCCGCTGATTTACCTTATCCACAATCTGAATTAGCGGATAATTACTAAGCTGTTGAAAGCGAAATGCTTCACCAACAGAAAAAACCGGGTGGTCACTGCGAGCGACTAGAATCATTCGCATATCCATCACAAATTGCTGTTTCCAATTCATCTGTTCAGGAACACTCACCAAATAAAGATCTCCGGTACCGCATTCCACTTCAGCGACCCCTTCATCACGGACGACCTCTTTAAAATGAACCTGAGTATGTGAATAACGCTCATTAAAACGTTTCAATGCGGAAAAGAGCCGGGATTTAGGAAACAGAGCATCAACGACAAGACTCACAACAGATCGGGTTCCAGCCTTAATCGAAGCGGCCCGGTGCTCCATGTTCTGCCAATCATCAAGTAACAACTGCACCTGCTCTAATAAATCCCTCCCTGATTCAGTTAACACTAGCTGACGCCCTTTAAGCTCCAATAGCTCAATTCCTAAACGTTGTTGAAGCTGGTTTAGCTGATAACTGACAGAAGGCTGACTTCGATGATAACGCTTGGCCGCTTTGGCAATACTTCCTTCAGCAACGACAGCACGTAAAAGCGCCCATTGTTCAAGTGTACTTAAAAACATATAAAAAATTTGGATGGTTTTTATTCAAATTTACCGGTTTTAATCAAAAAATAAAAGATATAAAGTAACCTCTCACCAATTTAGTTGTATAAAAAAGGAGATGATATGTTTGATAAAAATGATCTCAGCGGGATCCTGGGCAAACATTTAGTATATACCTACGATAACGGCTGGAATTATGAAATCTATGTCAAAAATGCCACCACAATGGACTATCGTATCCACAGTGGTATCGTAGGCAATCGCTGGGTTAAAGATCAGGAAGTTTTTTTAGTTCGCGTAGCAGATAGTGTCTATAAAATATCCTGGACCGAACCAACAGGTACAGATGTCAGCCTGATTGCCAACATAGCCGATAGAGTTTTCCACGGCACAATCTTCTTCCCTCGCTGGGTTATCAACAATCCGGAAAAAACAGTTTGCTTCCAAAACGAACATATTGATGAAATGGTCGCATACCGCACCGAAGGTCCTGCTTATCCAACAGAAGTCATCGATGAATTTGCAACTATCACTTTCATTCGTGATTGCGGTGAAAACGATGATAGCATCATCAATTGTGTAGCCAGTGAGTTACCAGCTAACTTCCCGGAAAATCTGAAATAACAGTTCTAAATTATTCGGAACTGTTATCGTAGAATAATCTGAACTGAAGGCAAAAATTCCAATTAACAGTGTGCTCTCAATAACCAGATTTATCCCGCTAGATCAACACGCCCAGGCGTGTTGATATTTAACAATTTAATTCAACCAAATTTAAGCACGGACAGTGCAACTTAACCTTCAAAACCAATAAATCATACAAAGTTCATATCATTAAAAGACATTTATACCCCATTTCCTGCACACTCATTGCCCGGAAGCACTTACATGGTCAAAAACATATATATAGAACGTATCATATCGCCACATTTGCACCATAACTGATCGTCTGCTGTATTTTAGGAAAAATCAGACCATCAAATCCTCTGGATGCACGTCTCGATAAGCCACAAAAAAACAACAAAAATTTAACAAACTATTTTGAATAGATTATATTAACCACAGTAAGAATTTTTTTTGATTGTTTTATAAACAAATTAAGCAAAATAGAACAATTGGAATGGTTCCTGCTAATAACAATAATATGTGTTGATCATTCATGATTCTTTTAGCGAAGCATCAGGGACAGAAAAAACTCCGGTATAGAGGTTTAAGAATAACGACACAAAAGGCTTTGTTTTTTCGCATTATTGAGCACTGCCAAATAAGGCAGATATGTAAGGATATATATCTATGCCCAATAAATTAGCGAATTAAACCATCTGAGTATGCGCATAAAATAATGCAATCATCTCTTGGATTAAGAACTGATATACATCAGATCAAAGATCAGGCCTTTAACAAACTAACCCTATGATCAGTAGTGATTTTAGAGTGTTTTGATGTCATGAGACAAGCGGCAACAAGCGAGTTAACACTTTTCGTAAAATAGGCCTGAATTAGTCACAGTACCTGTTTTCTCATTAATTGCCTGAAAATGAATCGGTCAGCGGCATCCAGACTCTTCATTGATACCACATTTTGCAATACAGAAGTGTGGAGAATTTAACGAATCGGATCCATATGAATATTGTCTCAAAAAACCAATTCAATCTAATCACTCCCCCATTACTGATACTTGGTTCAACTTAAATATATTGAGGTATCACTATGTCGGATGGAGTATTAAAGCAAAAACTGGGATTACTCGATTTAACTCTCCTTGGAATTGGCTCAATGATCGGCTCAGGCTGGTTATATGCAGCCATTAATGCAGCAGGATTCGCAGGCTCCAAGACAGGTTATGCATGGGCTTTGGGGGCTTTTATGGTTTTGCTCATAGCCTTAGTATTTGCAGAATTATCGGCCAGTATCCCAAGAGCTGGTGGATTTGTACGTTATCCTAATTTTACCCATGGCAACATCGTCGGATTTGTAATAGGAATCAGCGCATTACTGGCTTATACCAGTACTGCTGGCGTTGAAGTCGAAGCTGTACGGCAGTATGCCATGTATTGGTGGCCAGCCTTAGGCCATAAAGATGGTAGCCCGACTGATTTAGGATTTTTACTTCAAATTCTGCTTCTAGTGTTTTTCTTCCTATTAAACTACTGGAGTGTCAATTTCTTCGGTCGGGTCAACACGCTCATCACTGGAATCAAATTCATCGTACCGATTATTGCAATTATCACCTTCTTGAGTTTTTACAAAGCCTCGAACCTTCATGTTCCGGCAACCCACCCCGGCGGGATCCATGGCGTATTTTCTTCATTGACGGGCGCTGGAATCGTATTTGCTTATCTTGGATTCAGACAAGCCGTTGACTTTGCCAGTGAGGCGAAAAACCCGCAGCGCAATGTCCCCATCGCCATCTTCTTAGCCTTAATTGCCAGCTTTATTATTTATATTCTTTTACAATTTGCCTTTATGGGAGCCGTCCCCTCTGATTTGCTCAAAGCGCATGGCTGGTATGGCTTAATCAGTGTATTTAACTCCCCATATGCAGATTTAGCCCGTTCATTAGGACTAGCCTGGCTGATTAACCTCATCTTAATTGATGCGGTCATCTCACCTGCCGGTACCGGAAATATCTATCTGGCCGGGGCTAGTCGGGTCTTATTTGCCTGGGCGAAAAATGGCCATCTATTCAAAGTATTCGGACAAGTTGATGAGAAAAGCGGAATTCCACGGGGTGCATTATGGTTATCATTAGTTCTGGCTATTGGCTGGACACTTCCTTCTGAATTTCAGGTTTGGGGAGGTTTGATTGCAGCCGTAACTTCAGCGACCGTATTTACCTACATGCCAGGGCCCGTCAGTGCAGCCACTTTCCGGCTTCGTTGCCCGAATCTGAAACGTCCATTCCTGTTACCAGCTTTTGCCATTATCAGTCCACTTGCCTTTATTGCCAGTACCCTTCTGATTTACTGGAGCAGCTGGGGAGTCAACCAGATCCTTCTACCAGTATTTATTATTGCCTGGTTAGGCTATGCCTTCTTCGGTAAAAAAGGGGATAACGCAGCACAAGAACTTAAAAGTGCCTGGTGGATGCTAGGCTATTACATTGCACTTGGCGTTGTTTCCTATCTGGGGTCATTTGGCGGTATTGGTGTACTCAGCTCACCGATGGATATTATTGCCATCGTGGTTGTATCACTTGTCACCTACTACTGGGGGGTCGCCACCAGTTTTAAAGTACCGGTTATTCCCGATGAAAAAGACGAACATAGCGTCGAATACGAAATGGTACCCAATGCACAACCATTGCCATAAAATGCTCACTAAAAAACCACCGATTGCTCGGTGGTTTTTGTTCTCTTTTTACGACAACAAAGACCTTATCGACAATTTAATATTCACCTTTACTCAGCCGTCTTAGCGGCTGACAAATACAATGAACACCTCCCCCCCCTTTGGTGATCATCGAAATATCTGGATCAAAAACTTCCAATCCATGCGCTTTACAAGCCTGTTTAAGCGTTCGACTTTCAGAAGGTAATAACACCCGTTCCCGACCCAAAGATACAATATTACAACCCAACTCCATAGCCTCTTTGTAAGGCACATCAATCCATTCAATCTGATGCTGCTTCAACCAATCGAGTAGTCCATCAGGTACAACAGCAGAACAAACTGCAGCCAGCTTTTCAGCCACCATGACACATTGAACATCCATATGTAAAAAATGAGAATCAAAAGGAACGGCCTTAAACTCCCATCCTTCAGCCTCAAACCACCCTTTCACCTGGTTGATACCGGCCTCGCTGGTCCGCTCGCCTGAATAACCACACAACACAACACCCGGCTCAATCAGCATAAAATCACCACCTTCGAAACAGCCTGCGGTGACCACATCATAAATAGGGATCTGAGCTTGTTCATAAAATTCACACACCGTCAACCACTCGCTCCGTCTCCAGGGGCTAAACATCTGACAAATAATGGGGCCCCAAGGAGTCATAACGGAAGAATCTCGGGCAAAAATACCATAAGGCTGTTCAGCCTTCGCTGATAAGGTATGGATTGCGACATCATTTTGCCGATACACATCCACCATTTCATCATATTGGCGCTTAGCCAGAGCTGCATCGTAAGTCCGCCCAGCCCGGATATGTCGACGAGATGTCGAGTTTCCATCACGCCAGCTATAATAATCAATGGGCCCGAGTAAAATATCGGTTAATGGATCGGTTTCAGCTGACATTCCCCACAAATTAAGCCTTTCGGTTGAACCCGTTACACTTCGGCGTCGATTGACAATACTCATAAAATATTTTCCTTTTCACTCGCAAGTGCTAATACACTGTGCAACAACACATTTGCCCCAGTTTCAAGATCATCTGGTGTGGCATATTCATTTTCGTTATGGGAAATCCCATCCTTACATGGGATAAAAATCATACTGGTTGGCGCAACACGAGAAAGATACACAGAATCATGACCAGCCCCGGAAATAATCGGCATTGAGGGGATCCCCAGATAAGTGCAGCTTTGACGCACGGTTTGGATACAATGGGAATCAAAATGGACTGCAGGAGAACGCCAAATCATCTTCAGTTCACATGAGATATTCCCCATATCCGAATCACAGAGTATGGATAGCTGATGCGATAGCTCATCCAGAATCTCTTGATGGGGATGACGTAAATCCACACTAAACTGAACAGACTCAGGCACTGTATTGGTTGCTCCAGGCAAAGCAGAGAGCGCTCCGATCGTTACCCGCGTTGCCGGATCATCATCAGCAAGGGCATAACATTGTTGAAGCAGTTCTGGTAATGCCTGAACAGGATCACACCGCATATCCATCGGAGTTGGCCCGGCATGAACAGACTGGCCTTTCAGCGTCACAGTAAACCAATTCATCCCCTGGACACCCTCAACAACTCCAACCGGAATACAAGATCGTTCTAAAATAGGTCCCTGTTCAATATGAAGTTCCAGTGCAGCATGGATATCAAAAGGTACACAAGGCTCATCACCTAACTGGCCAGCCTCACATAAAGCCTGATAGACACTCACGCCATCAGAATCGGTCGTTTCATAAATAGTTTGTTGATCGAACGCAGCGGCAAAAACCCCCGATCCCATCATGGCAGGACGAAAACGGGCCCCTTCTTCATTCATCCAAACAACAATTTCAATTGGGCGTTCTAACTGCTGCTGGTTTTCATGCAAACAATACATCACTTCCAATGCAGCTAAAACACCATACACACCATCAAAACGCCCCCCAGTGGATTGTGTATCCAGATGAGATCCCATCACTACAGGAGCTAACGTATCATCACGACCCGTCCAGCGAACAAATAAATTACCGACCTCATCTAACCGGGGGCGACCACCGATTGCGCGACACCATTGAATAAAGAGTGCGCGTCCTTGTTGATCAAGCTTAGTCAGGGCCTGTCGATTGCATCCTCCATTCGCAGAAGCGCCAATCTCAGCCATCGACGCCAAGAACCCGGACAATCGTTCAATATTGATTGATAACAATACAATTTCTCCAACTCAATTCCATTGAACTACTGTAACGATCAATCGCCGTAGCTGATATTACCCGCATGAGGTATCCCCAGCAGACCAGGTTTAACACCCCACAAAAGCGTGCCATTCAAATGAAAATAAATAGAAAAGAAATCACTCAAAAAAGTGCTTGCACGCCAATGGTGTTCCACTGGCGAAACAAACATGAGATTAATTCTTATACGATGGATCGAACCGATCCAATTTGCGTCGCCATGCCTGCCAGACCAACTGACGTTCATGCTCAGCTTTTTTAAACTGCTCACAGGCATGAGCAGCTAGTTTAGATGACATGGGTGAAATCGTTGATAAAGACGCCATCTGCCCCGCAGCTAACTGAATTTCACAAGCTTTATTCAGGTAATACATAATCTGAAATGCATCCGCAACCGTTGCTCCGACACTCAACAAGCCGTGATGTTTGAGTACCAACGCAATATGATTGCCTAACGACTGTTGAATTCGCTGACGTTCATCCAAATCCCAAGCGATGCCTTCATAACTGTGATATCCAACCCGTTCGAAAAACTCGGCACTGGTTTGATTCAGCATGCATAAACCATCATCACAAGCGGCCACGGCCATTCCGGCTATCGTATGCGTATGCATCACACAATGCGTATCACTGCGAGCCATATGCACCGCACTATGAATGGTGAAACCAGCCAGATTATATTCGCTATGTCCTTCCACGACATGCCCCTGCATATCGACAATGATCAAATCACTAGCACACACCTCATCAAACATCAGGCCAAACGGATTAATCAAAAAACGAGGTTCTTTCGTCGGTAGACGCACAGAAAAATGCGTATAAAGCGTATCTTCCCAACCGAGCATTGCCGCCAACCGATAAGCCGCAGCCAGATCTTGCCTAAGTTGGATCATTTGTTCTTGTGTCATGCAAGTTCAACCCCCATAAAATCACGAATTCTCGACAAACCCATCTGCTCTGAAGGTCCCTGACGAATGACATGAGGTGATGCATCCACCTGAATAACCCCATGTTCCATCATCACCACCCGATCAGAAACAGACAATGCAAAATCCATTTCATGCGTCACAATCACTAGCGTCATGCCTTCTCTGGCTAAATCCTGAATAACCTTTAAAACTTCACCGACCATTTCGGGATCCAACGCAGAAGTCGGCTCATCAAATAAAATAATATCCGGTGATAAAGCCAGCGTTCGGGCAATCGCCACCCGTTGCTGTTGCCCACCCGAGAGTTGATGTGGGTATTTATAGGCATGCTCTAACAACCCGACCTGATCCAATAGATACAGAGCCTGCTGCTGATTCAACGTGTTATCCGCAGGTTTACAGTGATAGAGCGCGGCCATCATGACATTTTCGAGTGCATTTTTATGTGGAAACAAATTAAAGCTCTGAAAAACCATCCCTATTCGCTGCATCCCTTGTCGAATACGACGATGTTCATGTTGGCTGTCACCCTGAATAAAGCTCTCACCAAACAGAATAATCTCTCCCTGATCGAGCCGTTCTAACGTATTAATCGTTCGAATTAATGTCGTCTTCCCGGAGCCTGATGGACCAATAATACTGACCACTTCACCGACCCCCACATTGAGATCCACATTTTTTAATACCGTATGCCCACCATACGATTTTCGTAATTGCTGTAGCTGCAAAGCTGGCGGTACACCAGGGGTCTTATCAATACGTTGTATTTTTGGAGCTACAGCTTGCCGACGAAGCGTTTCACAGGCACTCGGATCCAATGTTTCAGGACGTCGGATCGAAATATCCATTCGGTGTTCAAGCCACTGCAAAAACGCCCCGAGAATGGTCACAATCACCACATAGTAAACCGCCACCGCCAACAACGTTTCCAGAACCAAAAAGTTTTCCGCGTATAACCGCTGGCCAGTTAATAACAACTCCGGCAACGAAATGACAGAAACCAACGAACTCAATTTAATGATCGTGACATATTCATTAATCATGGCCGGCATTGCGATCCGAATCGCTTGGGGAATAATGATCAGACGCTGTATTCCTAAAAAGCCGATATTCAAAGCATAACCAGCTTCTCGCTGACCTTTCGACACAGAGAGTAAACCGCCTCGATGGATTTCAGCCATATAAGCGGCTTCAGTTAAGACCATACTCACCAACCCCGATACGAAAGGAATACTCAAAAACGAGCTGGTAAATGGGAAAAGCTGAGGCAAGTTATACACAAAAACCAATAGAACCAGCAAAGGCACACTACGGAAAAACCACACATACGTTTTTGCAGCCATTGCGACAACACGGTTCTTAGACATTTTGGCACAGGCCATCACAAATCCAAGCACCAACCCTAATCCCCAGGACAAACTACTGATACAGACCACAATCACGCAGGCCCGCCAGAAAGCATGCATTGAAAATAACGAAAAAAAGTATCCCCAATCAAAATTCATAATCGCAATGGTCTCCTGGTCGACTTAATGAGTCGGAGCCGACAAATTATATTGTTTTAGCAATTTGGCATATGAGCCATCCTGCTTAATCTCTGCCATGGCTTTTTCAAGCATGGTTTGTAAGCGACGGTTACCTTTTTTGAAGTAGATCCCTAACGTTTGAGGATAAACCAGATCAGGAGAACTAATCGTAATGCGTCCCCGAGTCCGTTTAACAAACATCCGGGCTGCCCCAGCAATTTCCAGCTGAGCCTGCACATTATGAGACATAAGTGCTTGCGCAGTTTCGGGTGCCGAAGGGAACTCTAAAACCTGAATAGGAGCTTTACCATTGGCCTGACAATACGATTTCGATAATGTTGAGAGTGCTTTAACCCAAGTTGTTCCCTGCTCCAGTCCGACTTTCAGCCCACACAGATCGTTCTTTGTTTTAGGTTGATACTGGCTGCCTTTTGTCACCATAATCAAGGCCCCAGTCCGGGTATAAGCAATCGCATCGGCTTGTTTTAACCGATCAGGCAAGAGATACATCCCCGAAATCACCGCATCGAATCGATTTGCTTTTAACCCCAAAATCAGACTGGAAAATTTATGATCAGAGAAACGAGCTTTTAATCCCATTTTAGCCGCCAGTAATTTAGCCAGTGTCGGATCAATCCCCACAACTTTATTGTTTTTATAAGATTCAAATGGCGGATAACTGACTTCCATCCCAACCGTAAAATAACCTGGTTTTAATAGCGCTGATTCAGCATGAGCAACCTGGAATATTCCGCATAAGGCAAACAAGATACCGGCATGTTTAAATGACTTTATTTTCATCAAGATAATCCTTTAAAAAATTGAAAGTACACCATCAGCGATGCATGTTTTTTAGATGCCCAAAGCTCGCCACTTGCCGGGCATGCTCAGGTAACGATAATTCACCAGAAGACACCTTCTCCCTCAGATAACGATAAGTTTGCAGAGCCTGACTATACATATGATCCCCAATCGTCAGGGTTTCATAATTGTCGCTTGTTTCCGAAAACTGCGGCAGAGGGGAGATCGTGGTGTGATAATCACAGGCAAAAAATAACGGAAAAGAATAGCGTTCCTGTTGGACACTGCGCACCCGGTGAGCCGTCGCAACAAATTGTCCGGCTGTTAAAACTTCTAACATATCGCCGATGTTAATCACCAACGCTTCTTCTCCCTGGACCCGAACAGGCGGTGCATCAATCCACTCGCCCAGATCATTCATCACTTCTAAACCCGGCTGATCAGACAAGAGCATCGTGAAACATTCATAATCGGTATGCGCACCGATGCCTTGACGGTCCTCAGCCTCTGCGTCAAATGGATAATGAATCAACCTTAGCTTTGAAGGCGGGCAGCTAATCATCGATTCAAAAAAATTTTCAGGTAGTCCTAAAGCCAACGCGAAACCGGCAAACAGACGTCGCCCCAGATCAAACACCTCATCGTAGTAGGCTAATACCGATTCTTTAAATAAAGGCAGTTCTGGCCATTCATTGCCGCCAATTAACGGGGTTTTAGCCTGAACCAACGGATGATTGTCATCAGCCTGAAACCCTACATCAAATGCCTCTTTATGATCAGGCTTACCCATCCCATAAATCTCTTCACCCTCAGGAACGAATCCCTTATGACTCTTCGATGAACCAATGTAGTAATTCATCTTCGTCTCAAAAGCTTCAGCAAAAAAGGATTGTGTAGCCTGACGTAGCGCATCAATTTTTTGAGCGCTGATCCCATGACCACTGACATATAAAAACCCCACATCCCGGGCCGCCTTTCCCAGTTCATCTGCGACTTTCTGACGCAAGCTGGCATCTGGGCTCGATAGATCCGCAACATGGACCACCGGTATTTCCTGAAACGTCCTCTCATTCTTCGTCATATTCATCATCTCCACGATCAATTTAAGAGGTAAAAAGTTGGCTCACTTGTTCAAAATGTCGTTGCTCTTCGATCGCCATCCAGTCGTTGAGTTCCGATAAATCAGCAACAGGGGCATTAGTAAAAGGCAAATGATGCAAATAACCATCTGGTCCAAATTCAGTTGTCATCGTTGACAATGAATAACCAGCCCGAAACTGAACCTGCCAGATTGATTTCCAGAATTGCTGATGAAATAACAAAGCCTCTTGATATTCTGGAGCACCCGGATGAGGTACCTGAGGTCCTTGCGGATAGCCGACTCTGGCCTGAACATGATGGACTCGCTTGATAAATTCAGAAAAATCATCAAGCGGATCACTTAACAATCGCTCGCTAACCAATACCCAATGACTAACATCCGAAGTAAACCGTAAATCAGGAAGCTGCTCAATTAACTCTAACGTTACCCAAGGACTGTACAGCGATGTTGCTCGATGCGTCTCAAAACTCAATTGCATCGCTCGTTCATCAGCAAGCTGCATGGCCTGACTAAAAAAATCGACCTGTCTGGCAAGTGGCCAGCGATCATTACCCGCCAATACATTGATAAATCGAATCGGTAATTGCTCAGCCAAATCCAGCTGTCTAGCTAAATAAGATATATGGTCCTCAATACTGGCGCTCTGATCAGGGACGACATCGCCACCCGTAAACACAATCCCAATATATTCAAGGCCTTCACCATCTAGCCACTTGGCCAATGCCTGACAGCCCAGTGATGTCGTCGGAACCCGGGCTTCAACGCCTACATATCCAACCGACTTCATTGCATCAGCCGGACGCTGAACCACTTCAGGGATCCCCCAGAGCGTTCGAAATAGTTCCAGTTTCATCTATCGATTCCTTCTATCCGAGTAAGCAAATACATCTCAACACGAACCACACAGTGCAAATATTGCGCCTAAAAAGTCGCCAGGTTCGCCACTTATGGCAGGTAGACAGTTAACACACCATAGCAGTAGCTAACGAAATAGATACAATTTTAACAATCGCATATCAATAGAATTCAGTCTAAACATCCCATCTAAAAAAAAGTATTACTCAGATGAGGTATAGACGGACTTTTCAGGAAAAAAGAATGGAAAAACAATAAGAAAGAAGAGCTAAGAATGAGGAATATTTACGATATCATCAAAAATCTTACCTAATAGCTCTTTTTGTGAATTAACCGCTAATTTTGCATAAATGTTCTTACGATGGACCCGTTCAGTCTCATAGGAAATTTGTAAGCTTCTGGCAGATTCTTTACTAGAGTACCCCCGAATCAAAAATTGCATGACCTCTTTTTCGCGCGGCGTCAAAATCCCTTCACCAAAATTTAAAACATAATCCTTAATGTTTCGGTGAGAAGCTCGCTTCGGTAACTCATGATAATTATCATGCATTTTAACTAACGAATTTAACACGGGAAACAAAGCCTGTAGTTTTTGACTGACCCGTGTGTTAAACGTCGACAATGCTTTAGTCCGCCCCAAAGACAACAGGTAACTGGCATGATCATTAGCCTGCACCACCAACCCCACCTCATCGACTAAATGGGATGATTCAAAATACTCTTTAAAATAAGCACTACTATAGAAATCATCAGGCGCGATATCTGCTAGGCTAACAAACCCTTCACCACCTTTCGTGCAAAAGTCATAAAATGGACTCAGTAAATACGCGCCATTGAGATAACGTTCCCAAAGCGCCCACTCATCATTGGCAAAAGATGAACTCAACACGACAGGTTTGTAATCAGGATGGTAAATCAACACCACATAATCATCAAAACTGGCATTACTACGTAACAAATAAACCAATTTATCAATAAAAGCATCCTGACCAATTGACATAATTAAGTCAGCCAAACCATGGATCAAATAATGCTCCGAATTCATCGACTCTCATGCACTCCTTTATTGCAATACGCTCTGAGCTTATAACCTGCCTGATGATTTGCCAACCTTCATCCACCAGATTTGTATCTTATTCATCTTGTAATGGATCCATTATTAAATATAATAACCTTAAAAGAGGCTGCCAAGAACTGCACTCAACAACGTCAACATACGTTGCAATCCTGCAAATCTTAACCATCAACATACATGCCTCAGTCCTCTCTTTTCACAGGAGAAACAATGTGAGTGAACCAGATAAACTCCAGAAAATGACCGAAACAATGGGTAAATTCATTGCAATGATCGGTAAAATCCTCCCCGATGATGTAATGAATAAACTGACAGAGCTTCGCTCTCAAGAAGATTCCAGATTAGCGAATGCCATCTATTCCACCATGTTCAACAATCAAAATCTTGCCAGAGAATTGAACCGACCAAGTTGTCAGGATACCGGTGTAATCCAATTTTTTATCAAATGTGGAGAACACTTCCCCTATATAGGTAAATTAGAAAAAATTCTTGAAACGGCTGTATTAAATGCCACTCAAAACGCGCCACTACGACATAACAGCGTCGAAACATTTGATGAATATAATACCGGTAAAAATATCGGAAAAGGCACGCCATCCGTCTTCTGGGAAATCACCGAAGATAAAGATAATGTAGAAATCGACGTATATATGGCAGGTGGTGGATGCACTCTTCCGGGAAAAGCAGCTGTATTAATGCCCGGAGCAGGTTATGAAGGCATTACAAGATTTGTCCTTGATATCATGACCAGCTACGGACTCAACGCCTGCCCACCATTATTAGTGGGAGTCGGTGTTGCCACATCAGTTGAAACTGCAGCACTGCTTTCTAAAAAGGCCCTGATGCGCCCTATAGGTAGCCATAACTCAAACCATAGAGCAGCAAAGATGGAACAACTACTCGAAGATGGAATTAACGCGATTGGCCTTGGCCCTCAGGGCATGTCAGGGAATAAATCAGTGATGGGTGTTCACATCGAAAACACAGCGCGTCATCCATCAACCATTGGCGTTGCCGTCAACACAGGCTGTTGGTCGCACCGACGGGGGCATATCATCTTTGACCGCAACCTCAACTATGAAGTCACTTCTCATTCGGGGAGCCAGCTATGAGTGATAAAAAAATACTCCAGACACCGATCAAAGATGAAGATTTAACGGATATCCATGTTGGAGACATGATTTATCTGAGTGGATATCTCGTCACCTGCCGGGATGTCGCCCATCGCCGACTGATTGAAGAAAAACGCGAACTTCCTGTCAATTTAAAAGGCCTTGCTATTTTTCACGCCGGGCCAATTATCCGGGATAACGGCAACAATCGATACGAGATGGTATCCGTTGGACCCACCACCAGCATGCGAATGGAAAAATTCGAAGAAGAATTTATCGCAAAGACCGGCGTTAAACTCATCATAGGGAAAGGAGGAATGGGAGTAGGCACACAAACCGGTTGCCAGCAGCATAAAGCACTTCATGTAGTCTACCCGGCAGGTTGTGCAGTTCAAGCAGCCACCCAGGTTGAGTCCATTGTTGATGCACAATGGAAAGATCTGGGAATGCCAGAAACATTGTGGGTGTGTAAAGTCAAAGAATTTGGGCCATTAATTGTGTCAATTGACACTCATGGCCGAAACTTATTTGAGGAAAAGAAAGTTATTTATAACGAACGAAAAGAAAAAGTTTATAATGAAATTTGCCAACATGTCAGATTCATTAAGTAACTCTTCCAATAAAGATATCTTAAAATGAGATATCTTTATTCATTCAATAAACACCATTATAAACAAGCAAAAACTGAAAAATAACCGCACCAAGATTCATTAAAACCCAAATTATAAAACATGAGTTAACATATCATGCTGGCTTCGAATAATATGTGATCGCATCAAATTATAAGCTAAATGAGCATCACGAGCTTTAATCGCTATAACCATCTCATGATGTTCATGAAATGATTTAATTGCATAATCTTTTTCTGTCGTATGCTGCTCCATCGATAAACCATTCCATAACCCCCCCAAAATAGCCAGAATACGAGCATTATCAGCAGCCTTCCAAATTGCCATATGAAAAGCCTGATTATAATTTGAATAATTTTCGAAATAACCATTTTCTATCTCTTGTTTTGCACTCTCATGAACAGCACAAATACCGGAAATATCCAGCTTCAAATTTTCGCATACTTTTTTTACCATCTCACTTTCAAGAATCACCCTCAGTTCAAAATGATCACGAATAAACTTTTCATTTACCCCTAAAACCATTGCTCCTTTATTTGGCCGTAACTTGATTAACCCTTCTGCGCTGAGTAATTGAAATGCTTCTCTAACGGGCGTAATCGACACACCCAATAATTTAGACAACCCATCCAATGTCAAAATATCACCTTCTTTATATTGAGATGACAATATGGCTTTCCTTAATTCAGCCGCAACCCGTTCTCTGGCTGGCAAAAGACTAATTGGTTTAAAATTCATAATAAAATGCCACTTAAGATAATCTGATTAGCTGACAAGAGATTTGATTTCACTTTAGTCAAATCAACGTCCTTTTGACATAATTCAGTTAAAGCCACTTCAACTTTTTTCAAGGCAGTTCGACAGTCCGGATGACAATAAAGCAGACTATGCGTCCAAAAAACATTTAACATATTGAGGAACAAATTTTTGATATAATGATCACTTGCTAAATGAGCAATCGAATGGATAACTGCTATTAGCGTTTCTTTATCATTATCTTTACCGGCTGATTGTGTTAAAACAAACTGATATTTAGCCTTTGATAATAATGGATTTGTTAATAGCAAGAACTCAGTCGATGATAATATCTCATTATAACGACTGATCGTATGCTCATTAATTGTAATCACTTTTAATTTCCGGTTATTTTGCTTAATCAATAATCCTTCTTGAATTAATGTATTAAATGCTTCACGAATAGGCATTCTTGAGAGGCCAAATTGTTTAGCAAGATAACTCTGGGTAATGGGATGTTCATTCGTAATCCGGCCAGCAATGATTTCTCGTTTAATCACTTCGGCCACTTCATCTTTAATGTTTTTAAAATCAATTTTGTCCATTTAAATCAACAAACCACCAAGTACGTTTCTATAAGATATAAGAGTAACAGCCAGACTGTCAGACGCTGTGTATCTCTATTGTGACTGCTGTTTCAGCTTAAGCCAAAAAGCCTGCTGACAATGATTGATAAAGTTCTTCTGTTTCGGACGAACTGATATGCCGGCAGGCTCTTCTATAACCTGGTAAGAAATCCAACATTCGGGGCAAATTTGCTCATGACTGGTCACTTCATCTGATTCACAGCTGTACTTAATACAAACACCATTCTCAAATTGAAAAACTGATTGCTGACAATCGATCACTATTCCCTGATCTTCATAGCTATGATGGCTCGATTCACGATGCAAAAGAGCCAAGGCTGATGATTCCCCCTGAATTACCGCAATATAGTCATACAAATCATCCATGCCACCTCCCCTCAACATATCTGGCAACTATTTTCTTACTCATTATTAATTGATAGATTTATTGATCATAAAAATTCGCTAAAATAGAACCAACAGACCATTAGCCATCAAACTCTATGCCCTTATTCTTAACCTTGATAAAGACACGTTTTCAACATTTACCCAGATTCGTTCGCACCCTGGTATATCTTATGATTGCCTACGGTTGTTATGCCGGCTTATTTGGTCTTATTACACCACTTATTTTGCAGTCTCAGATTCCTAAAAAACTTAGCGAACGACTAGGACGACCCGTTTATATCGGCCAGATCCACATTAATCCATTCATACTCCAGGCTAAAATTGACAATTTTTCCATCAAAGGAAGTCATCAACGCCCCGATTTAATCAGTTTCCAAAAACTCGATATTGAATTTGATATGTGGCGCAGTGTATTTACACTAACACCGTCACTTGCTCACGTTTATCTAAACCAGCCACATATCAATATTGAACGTTTAACCGCCAAAAACAAAACAGACCAGTTTAATTTTAGCGATATTATTCAAAGAATTACAGATACTAATCCCTCTAAATCAGCAAACCAGTCATCGTCAGTCAACATCCCATCCATCAAGATCACTCAGACAAAAATCACTCAGGGACAAATCAGTTTTAACGATCAACTAAATGGTGCAAAACTCATTTATCGAAACATAGATCTTCATTTAGCACACCTGGATACCCAAGCTCTGCTGCCAATACATACCCCCAACTCAAAACAAAAAACGATCAATCATTATACGCTCAAATTCACCGGGCCTCAAAACGGGCAGCTCAAACTAACCGGGACGTTTCAGTTAAACCCAGTCATTACCAATGGCCAGTTAAATATCAATCAACTGGCATTAACCCCATTATGGCCATTTGCAGCCCACTACTTTAAGGCTCGTCTGACCGATGGCAGGCTCAATCTCAAAACAAAGTTTGCACTTCATCAGGAAAATGGGCAATTTAATGTCACAACGCAACAAGGTGGAATATCCTTAGATCAACTCATATTCAATGATCAGACACAACCCAAAGTAAAATTAGACTCACTTCGTCTTAACAATATCAGCGTCAATAGCAAAACCAGAACAGCAGAGATTCAGTCTCTGAGCACTCATAATTTGTGGCTTGAAAGTACCCTGTCAAAAAAAGGATTACAGCTTCAAACACTCTTTACGCCTAAACTAAACAACCATTCAAGTCAGCATTTAACGCAATCAATAACCGACAACGAACCCATTTCCCCCACAAAGACATCAAGCCAATCGCCCTGGATATTAAAACTTGGGCATATTCAGTTTAAGAACTCAGATATCCGGATCAATGATCAACTGATCGGTAAAAATGTTCATTGGCAATTTTATCCCCTGACGCTTTCTGTTAACTCATTATCCAGCCAGTTTAAACAGCCTGTTCATTATCATCTTGGTTTTAAAGTTCAGGTAGACAGTCATCAACAGGCAATACCCGCAGGTAACGAATTTCAGAGCGATGGCCTCATCGATATAAAATCGGGAACAATTCATTCAAACATCAAGCTCACAGATCTCAACTTAAATCAGTTTCAGCCTTACCTGAAACCATATCTGAATATCCAGTTAGAAAACGGCCTGTTATCCAGTCATGGCAATATTTCGGTGAACTCGCACCATAAAGCCAGCTATCAGGGACAGATTTCATTAAATAAACTGTTAATTACCGATAAAGCCAATCATCAACCACTTCTAAAATGGCAAAGAATGTTTGTTGATTCTATTCATTGGGACCAACAAAAAAACAGTCTGAATATTCATCATATTCTTCTGGAGAAACCTTATACAAAAATCATCATCTATAAAAACCATTATACCAATATCGGCCAGATTGAGGTTCAAACAAAACCAGATTCGACAAAACAATCAGACATGCCAACCAAAAGCCCGTTAAAAACACGCAATAATCATCATCAAAAAACAGAACAACCTCTGGCGATACAAATTGATCAAATCGGGATCAAAGACGGTTCGGCTTATTTTGCCGATCATTCAATTACCCCACGTTTCTCTGCTGGAATTGAATCATTAAATGGTGCGATTCGCCACCTTAGCTCATCGCCTGAGAGTAAAGCATTCATTAACCTCAAAGGAGCAATCAACCAATATTCACCGGTTACCTTAAAAGGTGAACTCAATCCCTTTATTCACAAACCTTATCTGAATCTTAATCTTAACTTTGACAACGTTGAACTGGTCTCTGTAAACCCTTATTCCGGTACCTATGCGGGTTATTATATCGATAAAGGGCAACTATCATTAAACCTGAATTATTCGCTTAAAAATAATCAACTCAAAGGAAACAACCACATTGTCATTCATCAGTTAAAACTGGGTAAACCCAGTGATTCAAAACAAGCCATCAGCCTGCCTGTCAAACTCGCCATTGCCTTATTACAAAATCGTCATGGTGTTATCGATTTAGGCATTCCAGTGACAGGCGATTTAAATGACCCTAATTTCAGCTTTGGCGGAATTATCTGGACAGCCTTTAAAAATATAATCACCAAAGCAGTGACTGCACCATTTTCATTTTTAGCCAACTTAGTCGGCAGTCATCAAAAACTCGATCATATTGCTTTTCCTCCCGGTGGGGCTTTTCTGACATCAAATGAACAGAATAAACTGAATACTCTGGCCAAGGCTTTAGACCAGCGTCCCAAACTGAAACTCAGCATTCGTGGAAGTGTTAATGCCACAACTGATGCCCTGGCATTAAGTGAACGCCGACTGCAACAGGCACTGCTTAAAGGAAGTGGCCTGAAACAATTACCAGCCGAACTATCCGCCAGCCGGTTTCCAATGAATGGACCTCTCGCACAGGCCCTTGAGACACAGTTCCTGCAACGGACCAAAGCGAATCTGGTACAAGAGCGCGCTAATATTCGAAAACAACTGGAAGCAAAGGCAAAAACCGGCGAAGTCACATCGGCACAGGTTACAACAGTACTGCATATTGGTATGTATAACGAACTATTAAAAGACTATCCAGTCAGCCACGAAGCATTGGCACAATTAGCACAAAAACGGGCAAATGCGATTAAAGTCTACCTGGTCGACCAGTCGCATATTGCAGCGAATCGGGTCTTCCTGCTCAACAGCACCACCCGGCTTCAAACACATAAAGCCGGCGCGAAACTGATTTTAGATAGTCATTAGGGCATGTTGACGTTTGACGATAGTTTTTGCAGCTTTTTGCTGTTTATTTAGGCAAGCAGGTTCTGTGCCGTGTAGTCATATCCACAAATCAGAACCTATCGATGAACAAACCGCTCATCATCGCAACAGCGAAAGGGAAGATGAGCGGTTAAGCCGGTTCAGATTATCCTTTTAAACACGCTTAGTTGAACCTGAATCACCCGATTGCTGTCTATAAACCGACAAATCCAGATCAGATTCACTTTTGGCAATTAAAATGCTCACCATCAAATCGCCACAGACGTTTAACCCGGTCCGAGCCATATCCAGTACCCGATCAATACCTGCGACAATCGCTAACCCTTCCATCGGCAACCCAACAGATGACAGAACCAGTGACAACATAATCAGACCAGCGCCGGGAACTCCGGCAGTACCAATCGATGCCAACGTCGCAGTTGAAATAATCATGGCATAATCAGAAAAATGCAGAGGAACCCCAAAAGCCTGAGCAACAAAAACCGCACAAATTCCCTGATAAAGCGCCGTTCCATCCATGTTGATAGTTGCACCTAATGGCAAAACAAA
Organism: Candidatus Celerinatantimonas neptuna; assembly: GCA_911810475.1. NCBI lineage: Bacteria > Pseudomonadati > Pseudomonadota > Gammaproteobacteria > Celerinatantimonadaceae > Celerinatantimonas > Candidatus Celerinatantimonas neptuna. The sequence goes on along the minus strand of OU461276.1, from coordinate 2,519,770 downwards.
ACTGGATATACTTTTCGATACGCCTAAATTTTCATTGGCTGTTTTAATACTGACAGGTAACGTTGCAGAACTACTACTTGTTGTAAAGGCCACCATACCAGGCCCCACCAAACGTTTTAAATAAGGAACCGGACTTATACGCCCCAACAGTGCAAGAAAACCACTATAAACTAATAAAATATGTAACAAGCACCCCAGATAAAGACCACCAACCACTTTGATCAACGGCCATAAAATTCCAATCCCATACTTACCTGAAACCCATGCCATTAAACCGAAAATCCCGTAAGGAGCCAATTTCATAACAATGGCCGTAAATTTATACATCGCCTCAGCAAGACTCTCAAAAACCCGTACAGCCGGCTGAGCCTTTTCACCACAAAGGTTTAAAGAAACGCCCAATCCAATCGCAAAGACAATGACTTGTAAGATATTACCGGTCGCTAATGCGTGAATTGGGTTTCTGGGAATTAAATCCAGAAGTGTCTGGATCAATGTAGGAGGTGTCTTTTGAGTTCCCAAAGTATGTTTAGCCAGCATATGGATCCCTTTCCCTGGATCAATCACATTGGCAAGGATCAGACCGATTGATATCGCAATAGCCGTCGTCAACAAATACAGCACAAGTGATTTAAGGCCAACCCGGCCCATTTTACTGACGTCTTTCATCGAGGTCACCCCGACGACTAACGAACAAAAGACTAAAGGGACAATCAACATCTTGATTGCGTTAATAAAAAGTGTCCCGATAGGCTTCACATATTCGGCATCTTTCCCTAGAAATACACCGACAATAATCCCTAAAACCATCCCGATGAGGATTTGCTTCCATAACGAAAGTTTCTTCCTGGAAACTCGCTGTCCTGACATTATTCCATTCCCATTCATTAAATTAACAAGCAAAGTATCACAAATAAGACTTATTTGAAAAATAATGACAATAGATAGTATTTATAACAAAAAACTTAAACATTATTGCGTTATACATGACATGTGATGCATAATATAATTTCAGCTAAAAGCCGAATTTTTTCAGGTTATAAGATTTTCTCTGAATAAAACACATCTGGTTTTAATGCCTTTATTACTTTAATAAACTTAGTTAATCAGCAGCAAAACAAACATATACCACATTATTCTATTTATGGGTGCCAGCTCAAATGCAACCATTTGTGCGGCAAGTATCCATACGTACAGGAATTCATGGATATTCTCAAAAAAATATATTCATATGCGGAACCTAATCTGACGCTTATGAGTTGGATGGGGGCAGTTGGCTACCCACTTTACTATTATATCTGGACTAAAATATTCCCACAGCCTTACGAAACATTATGGTTAAGGCTTATTTGTTCATTCCTGTTCTTAGTCATGGCTGTCCGAAAATATTTACCCGAAAAAGTTCAGTACTATCTTCCCTTTCACTACTTTATAACGATCGGAATCGGACTCCCTTTCTTTTTTTGCTACATGCTACTGATGAATAACTGGTCTGATATCTGGGTCATGTCACTGATGTCAGCGATTTTTCTGCACCGATTATTAATCTGCAATACCAGACTAATGCTCGCTCAAGCGGCTATCGCATTTGTTCTCGCATATGGTACCGTCTATGGATTAGTCGGGTATCATCCAAGTGATATCATTAACTGGCACTATGTCCCGATATTCTTATTTATTTATATTTTTGGTAGTATTTTCTATAGCTGCAATTTCAACGCACATGAAATTAAAGTCTCAACAGCCCGCTCATTCGGCGCCGGGATTGCCCATGAAATGAGAAACCCTCTCGGTGCTCTGAGATACTCCATCGACATATTAAAATCAATTTTACCCCGAAAAGAAAATAACAACCGGCAACTTAACTCAGACGATATAAATATCATCAATAGTGTATTAGACGAAGCTAATGACATTATTCACAACGCCCATGAAACTATTGATTTATTACTCACATCTATTAATCACAATCGTATTCCTGCTCATTCATTTAAAAAATATTCTATTCAATCAGTCATTGAAAATGCATTAAATTCATTCAATTATAGAAATGACGCAGAGCGCTCTTCTGTTTATTTTAAACAAGGTCCCAACTTTGATTATTTAGGACATAACACATTACTCAAATACGTTATTTTCAACTTATTAAAAAATGCATTTAATTATCAAAAGGATGAAAATTTTTCGATTCATCTTCATCTTGAAAAGCATCACGATTACAACCAGTTAATCATTCAAGATAATGGCCTTGGCATTTCCCATGAAAATCTGAAACATATTTTCAGTGATTTTTACACTACAGGAAAAACAGGTCATTACGGGATAGGATTACCATTTTGCCTGCGCGTTATGCACGCTTTTAACGGTCAAATTCAATGTCGCTCAAAATTAGGTGAAGGAACTCAATTTGCACTCATATTCCCAAGCCTTCAAAGCTCTATTTCCAACTCTCTGAAAAAGCAGATTATTTCAACAAAATCCATTTTGTATATCGGCCAAACCCCCCTGTTAATCAAACAGATGAAAGCATTATCAATACAGCATCAATTTTCACTTAAAGTGGCGACTTTACAAGAAACGCTTAAAAATACCGGTCAACGTCCCGACTACGATCTACTCCTAATCGAATCAGATAACCAGACACCACATATCAATCAGCTGCTTCAAATACACGATTATACTCAAACTCACATTGCGTACATCACACCTTCAGCTACGAATAAGCCATTCAACAGGCAAGTTCAACAAAATCCATGCCTTAATACACAGCAGCTTCTCACTCAGGGTAATGCCATCATTACCGAACTCCTTTTAACGCAACAAATACGAAATTCGCAACAGTACAAAACACCTCATCAAGGCCATCAACGAATTCTCCTCGTTGATGATAATCACGCCATTCTAAAATTAACGACATTACTACTTGAACATCATGGATACACTGTTTTCCAAGCTCATAACGGTCAACAAGCACTTGAAATAATAGAACAATATCCTGTTGATCTCATTTTGATGGATATTGAAATGCCCATAAAAAATGGCATTGAAACAACCCGTAAGATACGAACATCCGGGAAAAATTATCATCAAATTCCTATTATCGGACACACAGGAGACAATACACCATCCGCAATACAACGCTTATTGGACTCAGGAATGAACGACTATTTAGTCAAGCCTTCACCTAAAGAGGAACTCTTCATGAAGTTAACTTGCTGGCTAGCGTAATCGTCACAGATAATACGTATAAAAGATATACAACCTACCTTTACCTTCAAACTCGTGCTAATCGTTATCGCAACATCAGTTGGTGTTCTTGTTCTAGCGACTATAGCCTGGAAAGGTCTGGAAAATGTACAGCGATCCTCACATTTTGTGTTTCAGGTTGACCATGGGAAGGATCAGATAAGACAGTTACAATTGCAAATAATCCAGCTCCAGAATAGCCACTCCGATCAACAAATCCAATCGGTCGAACACGAAGTGCCTTACATCAGTTAACCAAAATGCGTCAAATGGAAAAAAAGTTTCTCTTATCTCCGGATAAAGAGCTTTTATCCAAACTAATCTCCCAGCAAAAACAACTGATCCGGGCCGCCAAACGATCCCGGGCTTATATTCCAAATAAAGCACTATTCCAGAATTTTGAACAACAATTAAAATCAATGAAGAGCCTGACACTGACCCATCATGCCCATTTAACCCAACTTAAAATATTACAAGGCCAGTTTGCGACATTAGTTTCCGACACCCTGAAATATATGGAATTTGAATTACACGTTGTTGCCCAGAAAAATTCAGCCAATACACGATGACGGTGGAGAACTTGGCTTCAGCTGACCACTGTTCAGAGTTTTTTTGACTACCTGGCACAGGTTTACCTTCGGAACGGAGTTTACTGCGCCAATTGTACAATGTTGCTTCGCTGATGTGTTCTTGCGCAGCAACTTCCGGGATGGTTTTGTTATGCGGTGGCAGTAGTTTCTTTAAGATAGCGGCTTTTCTCTCTTTGGAATATCTCGGCATAGTGTCCTTCGTTAGCCCTCCATTGCAGGATTATTGGGCGATTTAAGATCTGAACAACTATCCTGGCTCCAGGGGCGGCGGTCGTGTCAATAACGAACATTGCTAAAGAAGTTTTAGATTAGATCTTGGGGGCAGGTCAAAACAAGAAAAATCTAATGACCAGCAACCAGTTTTTCGGGGATGGTTACAATCTCTAGAAAGCTGGTAACTGTCGTATTTTTGCAAATCGATTCAAGAGCACATCTATATACTGGAGAGTCCATTCTTTTTTCTAACAAGTTGTATTGCTTTATATAGTTAGGCATCCGAGGATCTTGGAACTTAAACTTATTATAGACTAGTTTATCGAGTAGGAAGATAATTAAGGAATTAGATTTCATAAACCTTCCTGTTTATACGAAAAATATAATACATAAAAGCGAACTGTAATATTACAAATAATTATTCAATAATAAAGGCAACTCTTCCATTGACTTTATTTCATGATTACACTTGGCAGATATGGTTAAGTTTGAAGGATTATAAAATACTGATACCATACTAGCTTTATTCGCAGCGATTATACCAAGCTCACTATCTTCAACAACAACACACTTACTTGGCGATACATTCATTGACCTAGCCGCATGTAAGAAAAGATTGGGCTCAGGCTTCCAACTGTCAATATCATAAGAACTAAAAATCGCATTTTCAAAATATGGGCTTAATTTACACAGCGATAGCACATGACGAATTTTAGATATAGGACCACTAGAAGCTACACATTTCTTTATATTTATCTTGGGTAGGATTGATAAAGTATGTGGAGTCGCAACCAAATATTTTTCAAATAGTGTCGAAACATGAAATCGATAATCATCAACGAAACGATCAGAAAGCTTTATGTCATATGAAGATTCTATAAAATGGAAAATTTCAGATAACTTCCAACCTCTATAAGTTTTTAGCAGCTGGTTTGGGTCTATATCAATAGAATAATCTTGAAGCCTATCAGTAAGTGCTAAATTACACAAATATTCGCTATCTACTAAAGTTCCGTCACAATCAAAAATTATTAGCCCTTCACTTACAGATAGTCGATTCATCAATAATGACTCCAGATAATAATAAGAAATCTGAATGAGACTTATACCGTGCAACACTCATAGAAACATCTTTTCTTTGTTCATGGGATTCAGCAATGCTGAGAATACCGATAATAAGTAATACCAGTATCTCCTTCCAACTCAATAGCAGATTCTTTCATAGCGGGTCCTCTTATAAATAAAGAGACACTATGTCTAGTATTTGTTGCAGAATGAAAAATATTATGACCCAGATAATATGAGTCGTCAGGACCATGTTCCATTTCCAAGACTTTTTTATAGGCGAATTTTCCAATAACGATCACATATCACTTGATTCACCCCATCTATTTTTAAGACATCTCACACGAACAGGTTCAGACACAAAGCTTATATCGGGAGACTTCAAGCGAATGAACGACTTTCCTGTCCACCAACTGAAAACCAGACTTCTCATAAAACGCATTTAATTTAGGCCGGTTGGCATGGCAATCTAACCGGAGCCAGGTTTTCCCGCTTTTTCTGGCAAACTGTTTAACACATTGCAAAATGGCTTCCCCGATATGTTGCCCGGCATAATCTCTGGCAACGGTCAGCTTATGAATAAAAAGACTATCGCTTTGCTGATATTCCGGCCAATAATCCGAATCTGACTCACTGAGAAATAAAACACCAACGACCTGTTGATCGTGTTTTGCAAAATACAAGGAACCTTGAGGGTAACATTGCTGAAGCTCAGGCAAAGAAACCTGTTTTCTGGTCCATAACGGCTGCCCTTGATGATTTAGCCACTCAACGGTTTGTGACAACATAACGGATGCACGTTGCCAGTCGCTTTCCTTTTGAGCTTGAGATAATTCCAACATATGCTTTCCTTATACTATTTTAAGGTTTTCGGGCGACCAACGCCCAAACCCGATGTGGAATAATCAGCGGGTCCTGCGGAAAATGCTGTTGCAACAGCCATCGATGCTCTAAATCAAACTGCCGTACCTGTTCAAATTCAAGACTGGCCTGAACACCCGCACTGGCACGGATACGTCCACACCAACGTTCATGAGAATAAGATACCGGACAATCAAAACTAAATGTTTCCAGATGCAAAAAACCAACGGATGCCACATCACTAAGCCAACGGGGATAAAAACCTGTTCCACCAGCCATTTTCCATTGAGGATTATGTTTAAGAATCAATGATTCTGTCAGCTCAACAACATTTCCTTGTAAAAGCAGCCAATCAAAATGACAGATAACTAAAGTGCCCCCCGGCTTTAAAACTCTTAAGCATTCACAGGCCACTTCAGGCGCATTAAACCAGTGCCAGCACGGCCCTGCTGTTACAACATCCACCCATTGATTAATCATTAGAACAACAAAAGCAGATGAACTCGAGCCTCACACATGAGATAAAAAAGTTTCAGATGAACAGTCAAACCACAGCAATCAGAATAAGACTATTGCAAAGCATTAAGTCCAGAACAGCCAGTCGACTCAATACATCACTTACACCCTTAACCCAAAAGATATTTATTTTATTGAAGGCCACGAGTTATCCGATTCAACATTCTGGTTTGAAGGCCGTGTCACTCCTCTATTATTAAAGCATTCTGAAGAACCAGTCATCTTATGGAATGCCAGAGACATCACGAAACGGATACAATTAGAAGAAGAAATAAAACAATTAGTGGATTATGATGAACTAACCGGCATTTTTAGCCGAAGGCACTTTTTATCCCATTTAGCCGAACTGCATGTCCAATTCAAGCGCTATCACTTTGATACCAGTGTGATCATGCTCGATATCGATAATTTCAAACGTTTCAACGATGATTTAGGCCATTTAACCGGGGATAATCATCCAACATGTCACTCAAATCGGCTCACAGCAGCTCAGAGAAGGCGATATATTCGGCCGATTAGGTGGGGGAAGAATTCGCAATTATTCTCCCTCATACCGGGTTAGAACAGGCCTTTAGTCTGGCAGATCGTTTACGGTTGTCCATTGCATCGTCCACATGTGAAATTCCCGAAAGAGAGGCCATCAGAGTCACCGTGAGTTTTGGTATTTCACAATTTCTACTCACCGATTCTGGCGTCACAAACGTACTAGGCCGAGCAGATAAAGCAATGTACTGTGCCAAGAATCAGGGCAAAAACAAAGTCATTGTGTTTAAGTAAGCCCGCTGGCACGGGCCTATCTCCCAAAGAGCTAACCAATTAATCCTTGCTTAGACAGATACTCATCATAACTACCATGGAAGTCATGAACCCCATCTTCACTAATTTCAATAATGCGCGTCGCAATAGATGAGACAAACTGACGATCATGGGAAACAAACAACAACGTCCCTTTAAAATTCTCAAGCGCCAGGTTTAACGCCTCAATGGATTCCATATCCATATGGTTGGTTGGCTCATCCATCAGTAGAATATTCGGTTGCTGCATAATCAGCTTACCAAACAGCATCCGCCCCTGCTCACCACCAGAAATGACCTTCACCGACTTTTTAATATCATTTTGAGAGAACAGCATCCGCCCTAAAATACCACGAACGGTTTGCTCGTCATCGCCTTCGTTTTTCCATTGGCTCATCCAATCCAGCAAATTCATATCATCACTGAACTCATGCGCATGATCCTGGGCGTAAAAGCCGATATTGCTATTTTCTGACCACTTAATCTCTCCGGCCATAGGTTCCATCACCTGAGCCAGCGTGTTCAGCATCGTCGATTTACCGATCCCGTTTTGACCGATAATTGCAATTCGCTCCCCAACTTCCACCATCAACTCTACATCATTAAACAAGATATTATCGCCATAGCCTTGTTTTAATCCGGTCACTTCCAATGCATTACGGAATAACTCTTTTTCCTGATCAAAACGAATAAATGGTGATTGACGGCTGGATGGCTTCACCTCTTCGAGCTGAATTTTATCTAACAATTTCTGACGAGACGTTGCCTGACGGGCTTTTGATGCATTGGCCGAGAAACGACTGACAAACGTTTTAAGCTCCGCAATCTGAGCTTTCTTTTTCGCATTGTCGGCCTGTAATCGCTCCTGAACCTGCTCAGCCGCAATCATATATTCATCATAATTGCCATGGAACAGACGCAATTCACCGTAATCCAAATCAGCCATATGAGTACACACGGTATTGAGAAAATGACGGTCATGCGAAATAATAATCATCGTACAATCCCGGGCCTGAAGCACCTGCTCTAACCAGGCAATCGTATGCATATCCAGGTTGTTGGTCGGTTCATCAAGTAACATAACATCCGGTTCTGCAAATAAGACCTGAGCCAGCAGCACCCGGATCTTCAAACCCGGTGCGATTTCACTCATGAGTCCAAAATGCTGTGCTTCAGGGATACCCAATCCTAGCAAAATCTCTCCGGCCCTGGCTTCAGCCGAATAGCCATCCATCTCAGCAAATTCAGTTTCTAAATCTCCCACCCGCATGCCATCTTCATCAGACATTTCAGGTTGCGCATAAATCTGGTCCCGTTCTTCTTTGACCTGCCAGAGCTCTTTATGGCCCATAATGACCGTATCGATCACGGAGTAGTTTTCAAAAGCAAACTGATCCTGGCCTAACTTGGCAATTCGTTCATTAGGGTCATAAGCCACAGAACCTGAAGAAGGCTCAAGCTCGCCACTTAATATTTTCATGAATGTCGATTTGCCGCAGCCGTTTGCGCCAATTAAGCCATAACGATGACCATGACCGAATTTAATTGAAATGTCTTCAAACAATGGCTTGGCGCCAAATTGCATGCTGATATTCGCAGTTGTTAGCACAGAAATTCCCAGTTTGGATAATAAGCAGATAGAAAATTGGCACCAGCCAACTTTTTCGAGCTGCGCATTTTAACAGGTTTTAATCCTGACATCAGTCTCTGAATAAAATTTAATCTCTTTGACATAAAATCATGTCGGTCAGTGCTATTCCCCCTCCCCCGAAACAAAGCGTATTATGTACGGTGAATGAAGGACAGATGATGCTGTCAGTCCCTCATGAATACCTTCCCCTGCAGCCATCTTTGTTGCTATTATGTAGCATAATTATTTTCCATTGTTAAATTTCATCTTTATGTCGAAAGCTCAAACCATTGTACTGGAAGCCCCCAACGAATCGGACCAGGTGTTGCTCCACTCTTGCTGTGCACCATGCGCCGGAGATATCATGCAACGCCTTGTCGACGCTGGCATAAGAGTCACCGTGTTTTTTTATAACCCGAATATCCACCCTGAAAAGGAATATCTAATCCGCAAAGATGAAAACATTCGTTTTGCCCAAAAACTTGACATTCCGTTTATTGATGCAGATTACGACGCCGATAACTGGTTTGAACGGGTTAAAGGAATGGAATGGGAGCCGGAAAGAGGCATTCGCTGTACCGCTTGTTTTGATATGCGCTTTGAGAGAACCGCTTTATATGCTCATGAACATGGATTTGATACCTTTACCAGTTGCCTGGGTATTTCACGCTGGAAAAACATGGATCAAATAAACGATTGTGGAATTCGGGCCGCATCCAGATATGAAGGGTTACAATACTGGACATTTAACTGGCGAAAACAAGGTGGCGCCAACCGAATGGTTGAACTGGCCAAACGAGAACGATTTTATCAACAGGAATATTGCGGATGCATCTATTCTTTGCGCGATACCAACCGTTGGCGGGTAACCAATAACCGACAACGGATTAAAATCGGTCAGCAATTTTATGGCGATGCATCTACATCATCACCAGAGAAACAATGAATATCAGTCAATACATATGTCCTAATCACCAGAGACATGTTTCATCAATAATAAGTACCAGAGCTAACTTTGGTACTTATTTTTCTTCTCTAGAGACAGTTAATCTTTGTTTATTATTTATTCAACAGTACATTGGTAACCACATCATTATAAAATGATAAAGCCACTATAACAATTTATTAAATATTACAAAGAGCCAACATCATCAATTGCAATTGACAACAAAGTTTCATAATCACAATGTATTAAATGATTTAATTATAAATAATATATGTGAATTATAAAATTATTTATGACCATTAGCCAAATCATATTCTCTGATATCTGTTTTCATTCATATTTAAATATATCTCTGTTATAGGTTATATCCAATTCAAATCAACATAACAGAGTCAATCAATAGATTGCTCGACCTTATAAGGTAAAAGAGGAAAAAATGAAAAAGTATATCGTAGTTGTTGAATCATCGATGCTCGGTATCGTATTTATAAAAGAAGCTATTGAAAAAATGGGATATCAGCCCATCTTTCTGATAAATTATATTTCACAGGGAGCCGATTCTCTCCTTGGTCTTTAAAAAAACAGAGCGATTTATTGCAAGACAAGCAATGCACAATCAATTCAGGAAATTGTCAAACAACTTGGCATCCAAAATATTGCCGGACTTGTCACCTTTAATGACAGTTGTCTGGCCAACATAGCTAAAATCAATATGGCACTTAATATCCCTGGTGTAGACCCCAGCATTTTACGTTTAAAAAGCAAAGACGACGTCAATCAATTCATCCCCGAATATACCCCAAAATCCATTCATATCGACCTTAAAAATCAGCCCGAAGAGTATCTCCCACTCATTAGACAATTTATAGAGCACTCTCATAGCGGACGATTTATAGCAAGACCATGCTTAACAGCCAGCGCTATAGGCATTTTCACCTTTACAGATGCATCTGAATTTGCCGATAAAATCAAATCATCCATAAAAAAATTCCGCAACACCTAAACCCGGAACAATACATTATTCAGTAAGTTATCAAAGGCGAACTCATCAGTATCGAAGGATATATTCTAAATCACCAATCACATTTTATCGGTGCAACCAAACGCTCTAAAATCGGTAATACAGAAGTAGGCCATGAATTTCCCTATCAGCAAAAAAAGCACCCCAAAGCATATAACACCTGCCAACAAGCCATTAATACACTAGTCTCAAAATCAGGCTTCAGCCGCGGTTTTTTTCATATTGAATTTATGGTAGACAACGAAACCGCAAAACTCATCGATGCCAATATGACTCGCCCGGGAGGGACCAATGTGACAGAAATGATCACCCATTCATTCGGTATTGAACTGGCTGACTTCTTCACCGATGTCATTAGTATCAGCATCTTTGGCAAGCCGGTTTTAGATCCGGACTATTTTAATACAGAAGATACCCGCGAAACCGTTGGCATATTATATGGTCAGCCCAAAGATGCTAAATTACTTCGAATTGAAAGCAGCGGGCTTGAATCATCACATCATATTGCCGCCAACATGGGATTTATTGTCCCAAAAATCGGTGAAAGTAACTGGTCTATTATCGGCTCTTTAACCGGAACTCAGGAACAAATCCAACGGGATCTCAACAGAATCCATTTAGTCACGGATCAAGGCACATACCCTCCAAGCTGTTAAACCATCGGAACATGCATAAGAAAGTCGAACGTCGTATAAAAATCTATCGGCATAAAAGGAACATAAGACTTTCTTGTGCCAAAAATCAGCCTCTGCCCATTGACCATAATTTTCCGGTGTTTAATTGAGTTACCCGATTATAAACACGACAATATATATCACCGTTTTGAACAAAAAAGATATACCTGACAACACAGAAGTAGTCCCTAATTTTCGGACATGACTTTAAGCGATTGATCTGTTTTGATAGTACCAGAAATACTGGAGCAGATTATGACTAGAAAACGTAGAAACCACTCTCCCGAATTTAAAGCTAAAAAGCTAAGGTGACACTTGCTGCCACTAAAGGAGCAGCAAATCAAGCCACCCTATAGACCCACTAAGAACGAGGATGCACTCAGCATCGTTTAGCAGAGATGAAAGCCTATTTCAACAGACACCAGAACGCGGCAACAACAAATAAATCGGCCACAAATAGAAAAATAGAACAGTTAATCATTCAGGATTTCAAAAAAAGAAAAACATGAACCCTAGCTATCAATAGGATCGTAAGGTAAGTGGCCTAAACTATTATATCGAGGGACTCAGGACGCTTCATAATATTTCCATTTTTATGGACTATTAGTACTAAATATTTTGATTTTTAAATCAATCGTAACGACTCACAATAGATATTCAACCAGTGACAAAAACAAAGAGAAAAAAGTGAGGATTTATGAACCGGGAAACCATTCTGTTTGACATTAATGAGACGGTGCTCAGCCTCGATACCTTAAAGCCGGTATTTAAAAAAACATTCCACAATGAAAATATGGCCGATATCTGGTTTGCAATGCTGTTACACACGTCCACTGTGTGTGTTCTGTCTGGTGTAAAAACAAACTTTGCAGAGCTTGGTGATATTACGCTCAATACGCTTGCATCCCGCCAGAGAATACCATTATCAGACAAAACAAAAGCCGACATACTGGGCTGTTTTTCTTGCCTGAAACCACATAGCGACGTCAAAGCGGCACTAACGGAACTACGTCATTCGGGGTATAAAACCGTAGCATTCTCCAATTCATCGCACACCTTGATTACTGCCCAAATCCGCAACGCCGGATTGATGAATGAATTTGACGACATCGTATCGGTAGAAGCAGGAAACGTATTTAAACCAGCTCAGGTTGCCTACCAATTTATTGCCGACACTTTACAAACACCTAAATCACAGCTACGTCTTGTGTCCACTCACGACTGGGACACTCACGGAGCACTAACGGCCGGATTAAAAGCCGCTTATATCAACCGGCTTCATTCTCCCTATAACCCGCTCTACCGGCAGCCGGATATTTTCGGGGACACCATGTCTGACATTGTCAGCCAGATTATCAATCAACCGGCCACAAGGAGCAGAACATGAACACTGATAACCAACAGCAGGAATTACAAAAATTAAGCCATATATGGCCTAAATTATTTATCAATGCCTAAAAGGCCATATCCTCCAAGGCTATATTGCGGAAACTGTGCATCAACATCGTCGTCTCCGACACTTTTTTCATACGCAACCAGCTCTTTACTCTTCTGGGTACAGGCCTGTTTATCGCCCGACTGGCAGGCCTTCATCAGGGACTTCGTATTGTGTTCGAAAATCGAGACTAAATGGCTGTTATGTTCAAAGGATTAAAAAAAGGAAATCATGAACCCTTGATATAACTGGGCTCAGGAGGTGGATGGCCTAAATTATTCTTGCTAACACTGGGTTCATGCCGTGGGTGGCTTAAATTATTGCTGTCTTTTTTGTTCCCTCGGGATTAGGTGATTATTCATATGTTATTTCCTTGGCGCAATATCTCCACGTTAGCTGCCCAATCTACGTGCTGCCATGGTCGGCTATTGGTGAACCTTATACCCCCACGATGGAAGCTATGGCCGAGAGAATGCTTCCCTTAATCCAGGCAATCCAACCTCAGGGGCCGTATAGAATCGCCGGGTATTCTTCCGGCGGGATACTCGCTTATGCCATCACCCATTTGCTTATGGGTAAAGATGCCTACGTCGAGTTTTTAGGTTTCATTGATGTACCCGCACCCCATAAATTAACGTACAAAAATCAAAGTATTAAGCTGGATTTTACTGCACATGCGAAAGCAATGACTTCCGAAGCGGAGCGCCATAAATTAGATATTTTAATTAGGAATATTGATGATACTGAATTTGACGAACTAATAAAAAAAGCACAGGGTCTAGGGGACTATGATTCAAATGCAGACCTCTTACTGGACACCGCCAAATGGAGGGCGATTTATCACTTTGCACAACTTGCGGATGGTTATAAGCCGTTACGATTGCCGATTCAGATCCCAATCTATCAGTTCTACGCGACCGATCGCAAGAACGTTAATCTGCCGCGGATTGATATAGTCGGCGGGTGGAAAGATGCATTACCGGATTTAAACATTCATTCTGTTTCCATTCCCGGTGAACATCTGACGATGATGACTGACGTTGGCCATCGTAAGCATCTGGCTGAGACATTTAATCGCGCACTGTTGCAACTGAATAGTGATTGAGAGTGAACATTGCTCGCAGTTCACTTACTCATAAGGGGGCCTAGCGCAAAATTTGTCATTACTCATTTAACATAGCTATTTAAACATCTCCCGCTGCAAGCAGCAGGGGATGTATCCAGAAATGGATACAATTAACATAATGTTGTAGTGACAAATCGCTCTACAAAAGAAAACCATAGGAAAAATTTAAGCGTCGTCCTAAATGCTGGCAAAATTTGACAGTACAGAAGGACTCGACCCAGCGCCCGAATACAAATTGGAGATAACATGGCTAATCCCTACCGCGAAATGCTGACAACCCCCGGAGTTATGGGATTGGTGTTCGCGAGTTTTATTGTCCGCATGCCCCAGGCGATGATCGGCATCGGCATCATTACTATGTTGGCGGAGCAGCGTGGTCTATATTGGCTGGCGGGCTCAGTCGCAGCCACATTTACGTTAGCAAACGCGCTTATCGGCCCGCACGTGTCAAAATTCGTTGACCGGCACGGTCAGAGCAGGGTTCTACCGGTTATTACCGCATTCAGCATTGTCATGCTGCTGGCGCTGCTGATGGCTGCCTATATGACCGTATCACCCCCACTCCTTTTTATTCTCGCTGCACTGGCTGGCACAATGCCGAACATGCCGGCCATGATCAGAGCGCGCTGGACAGAGCTTTTCCGAGGCAAGCCGCAATTACACACGGCCTTTTCCCTCGATACCGCTTTAACAGAACTATCCTATATTGTTGGCCCAGTACTGGCCATTGCCCTGAGCACTAGCGTCTTTGCCGAAGCCGGCCCCCTTGCTGCCGTCTTGCTGCTGATTATTGGCATGACAGCCTTTCTTTTGCAAAGAAAGGCTGAGCCGAAGGTGGTCAACCGCAGCACGGAGAGCGGTAGTTCAATCTTGCGCATCTCCAGCCTTCGTATCATCTTTTTAGCGCTTCTGGCGATGGGCGTAATTGGTGGGTCAATTGATGTGGCCGTCGTGGCCTTCGCTAACGCACAACATTGGCCAACTGCCGCCAGTTTTATCCTTGCTGCCTACGCGCTCGGCTCGGTGATCTCTGGCCTGGCCTTCGGCGCGTTCAGGATTACCTTACCGCTTGAGAAACAGTTCCTTATTGGGATACTGGTCACGGCAATAACAGCCATATTGCCCATTCTCTCCCCGGACGTCTATACCATGACCGCAATGGTCTTTGTGGCAAGCCTGTCCTTCGCGCCGACCATGGTCGTCGTCATGAAGCTCGGCACCATCATTGTCCCACCGGCCAAGCTCACCGAAGGACTGACGTGGATGACGACAGGCATCAGCATTGGTGTAGCACTCGGCAGCGCGATTTCGGGCCGAATCATCGACGTCTATGGCGCGCGGGCAGGCTTCGGCGTACCCATTGCCGCGGGGCTAGTTATGGTGGTGGTTGTGCTTATCGGCCTGCGCGCACTTCGTGCCGCGTCCGCGACGCACGAAGTACTGACCTTCCCGTAATTTGTCGTCAACAGTACCATTTACAGCAACCATGTAAGTTAAACAATCCCAGGGCTGAGAAAACCAATTAATGACTGCTTTGATAGACCGTTGACCAGCTAAGTAAACATCGTGACCTTACGACGCAACATCATGATTATACAAGATAAATTCGAGACACCAGGAGTCAACTGATTGACAAAATTTCAAATTTTCACAAAGCAGTTAGGTGATAATTTGAAAAAATCCATCAACGCATGCTAACACGCCTGCGGCTTGTTCAACTGGCGCCGTCTGCCCAAAGGATTTGAGCACACGTCGCCAGTTTCCGATCACTTCTCCTTAACGGTGATATCTTCCAGAGGCAAATAATTCAGGCCATCCACCCCATAGCCATAATAAAAACAATTAGTTACCCAGTAACACCTAACAGGATGAAAGTCTATTTCAACAAAAACCAGAACTCAGCAACCATAAATAAATCAGATACAAATAGAAAAACAGAACGGTTAATCATTCGGAATTTAAAAAAAGATAATCATGAACCCTTGATATAACTGGGTTCATTGGGTGGGTGGCCTGATTGATTTGAAAACAGTGAGTTAAAAGATATAGTTTATAAGGCGGCATTTCCGGTGTTTTTCAACTTAACTCAAGGTTACAT
Source organism: Candidatus Celerinatantimonas neptuna (assembly GCA_911810475.1). Taxonomy (NCBI): domain Bacteria; kingdom Pseudomonadati; phylum Pseudomonadota; class Gammaproteobacteria; family Celerinatantimonadaceae; genus Celerinatantimonas; species Candidatus Celerinatantimonas neptuna. Next base: position 2,503,554 of record OU461276.1, on the reverse strand, counting down.
TCCTAGCGCGTATAGCTGAAGGATGTCAGCCTTGATTTTTTAATCTGTTACTATAATGGCAAATAACTCATTAATTTGTTATTATAGTAATAATAATATACCGTCACAGTGATGGTTTTTATGTCATTCATTTTAATGAAGCAATGATTGTCATTACTTTATATTTGCTACAATAATGGCAATAAAACCATAATTGGTGCTATAATCGATACCATAGTAGCAACTTGAGAGACATGTATGTTATCTCTTTATACCGCTTATGATTTGCAAATGGATCTCAAAGAGTTTATCAAGTCCGCTCGGAAAAAAAATAAACTCAGTGTTCAGAAGATGGCCGATCTCTCTGGCGTGCCTTACGCGACGATCCGAAAGTTTGAGTCATCTGGCAACATCTCATTGCGTCAGTTCCTCATGCTTTATGAGACAGTCGGTGACTTGAAAAAAGTGAAAGAGCTGACAAAGTCGTCTGAGCCTGAATTTAAATCAATAGAGGATGTGCTTCGACATGCTTAAATCAGCCCTAACCGTAAAACGAACGCTTAGCACAGGTGAAAGGGTACTTGTCGGCAAGCTCGTTGAAAATAGTAAGCAAAGCTTCTTTCAATTTGATGAGGCTTATTTAGGCGCTCACTCAACCTCTCTGGCTCCGTTCAATTTAAAAGCTGATACAAGCCTGCAAGTTGCACCTAGAGAACCGCATTACGGCATTCATGGGGTTTTTGGAGATAGTCTCCCTGATGGTTGGGGTCTTTATCTCATGGATCGTGTATTTAGACAGAACGATCATAACCCAAAGGAAGTTACCGCCCTAGAGCGTTTGGCTTACCTAGGTGACAGATGTATGGGGGCGTTGAGCTATGAGCCTGAATTAGATTTACTTGATGAGTCCAAGGAGTCAATTGATATCATTACCCTTGGCCGAGCTGCGATTGAAGAGTTTGAAGGCACCGAGTCTGCTTTGCTTGAGCACTTGATGAATACTGGCGGATCGGGTGGTGCTAGACCCAAAATGAACGTTACACGTTTATCGAATGGGCAATATTCAACATTAGATGACGCACTAGGAACAAAACTTATCGTAAAGCTGACATCTGAAAAGTTTGACTTGAAGCACTCTGAATCATTAGTCGAATATTGCTACATGCAGATGGCCCGTAATGTCGGCATTGAGGTTCCTAACTTTGATTTAATTGATGCGGGTAATGGACGATTTTGGCTAGAGCAGGAACGATTTGATTGCACCGAGCAAGGCGGTCGAATCCATATGATTTCTGCGTGCGGGTTGTTAGATGCACCGTTTCGAGAGCCTTCTATGGACTATGTGGATTTAGTTAAAGCTGCGCGCATCATGTGTAGTGTCACTGAGTCTCAGAAGCTCATTAAGCGCTGCATGTTTAATTACCTAACGGTTAACCAAGATGATCACAGTAAGAACTTCAGTTTCCTTGCCAGTGACACCGATAACTGGACGCTATCGCCTTTCTACGACATTGTTTATAGCCCCAACCCTTACAAAGAGCATATGACGGCATTTGGTGGTAATGGTCGAACGCCAAAGAGCGCACTAGACCAGTTAGCTGCTCAGTCGGGGTTGTCTTCAAAGAAAGCGATCATGGTTATGGCTGAGGAAATATTTGAAACAACACGCTCGTTTAGTCATGAGGCCAAACATCTGGGCTTGTCACCTAATCTCATCAAGGAAATTGATAAGGATATGGTAGAAAAATTTAAGGCGCTGTAAGTGTAGAATAAATCAAATTCACCATAACTTATCAGCCTACCTTCTATATCATATTTATTAAGAACGAAGAATAAAGAGTCATCAGCCCACGCTATCGGAGTAGTAATGAAGGATAAGGCTATTAATATGTTTGTGACTACAACGTTATTTATTGTCATTGAAGGTATCCTCACTAACAAGTGAACGTCGATTTAAGTGTACTAGCTCAGTGCGGCCTTGACAGCACCGGAGCGTCCATATATGGCTTAAATAATTCATCAATATCTTCTTCATCAACCGCTTTTTCATACGCAACCAGCTCTTTTGTCTTCTGCGCACACGCCTGTTTATCCCCCGACTGGCAGGCCTTCGTATTGTGTTCGGAAATAAAAACTAAATGGCTGTTTGGTTCGAAGAATTAACAAAAGAAAATCATGAACCCTTGATATAACTGGGCTCATTGGGTGGATGGCTTAAATTATTCCAGATGTGGACCAGTTTTGCGCTTTGGCCTCATTGATATGCAAGACCACATGCACATGGTTACTCATCACCGCATACGCACAGATATCAAGGGCAAAGATATTGGCTAAAAACAATAATCGCGCTTCTATCCAACCCCGACGATGCTCGAAACTTTTCCCAGTCAACGTATCTTCACCGCATAAAAACGCCCGGCGAACACAACGGGATACACAGTGATAATACGGCGTATCGCTGAGGCTGATTTGCTGACGTCTGGGCTTAGGCATACGCAATTTTCTTCTTTGATAAAATTATCTGTATATTTATACAGCATTCTATCAATAAATCAACCCAAATCAATCACTCATAGATACAACTAGCTCTATCGAATAGACAGCAGGTGTTTATCTATTTTTGCAACATCAGAAAGCCATGACCCTTGCTATAACTGGGCTCATTGGGTGGGTGGCTTAAATTATAGCTTAAATTAAATTATATGGCGCCTGAACACTGGCCTGAATATGCCGCTTCGCTTTTAAAGAACATTCAGCTTAGGAATGCACGATTCTTCGATCTTTAAGCCTTAAACGCACTTTTTCATTTTGTTACGCCCAGAACAGTAAAAAGCCCCCAGGCGCGTTAGCACATTGAGGCTTTATTTTTTGCTGTAGTCTGTTGATTAAGCCAGCACTTCCAGCCCTTTTTCTGCCACTAGGTTAAGCAGTTTCAGCGAAGGGCCGTTAGGCTTCTTCTGGCCTTGCTCCCACTTCTGTACCGTGGATACACTGGTATTCAGATACGCTGCAAACACACCTTGGCTGGCATGGTTCTTGGTGCGGATTCGCTTGATCTGTACCGCAGTATATTCTTTCACTGGCGGCAGGCAGATAGCATCGAACTCACGCAGCGTCGTGTCTTTCATGACACCAGCCGCATGCAGGTCTTGGGCTGATTCATGCACCATGTCTAAGATTGATTTATCCATCGTTTTCTACCTCGACTAACACGCCATACTTGATGGCTTCTGTTAATGCTTTATCACTGTACCCCAATAACTCTTTCGCCAAGTGCTTCAAGGCTTTCAGCTCATTGACACTGATATTGGCGCGGGCGTTTTTGGCGAAACCGTAAACAAAGAACGCCTTATCATAGACTTTATACGCCAATAGAGTTCTTACCCCACCGCTTTTGCCTCGGCCACCGACAGCCACGCGCTTTTTCACCACATAGCCACCCAAATCAGCATCAATCAGGTCACGCTCCATTTCATCAACCGCAGCCCGCAAGGCGTCATCATCCAGACCTTCCCTTGCCGCCCACTTGCAGAACGCCTTGTTTTTAAATATCCGCATTTTCGCCCTTGTTCTCACCGTCAAACTATAGCACTTAGTGATATATATGACCACCCTTTTTTAGCCGCTCTCGTTGCCGTGCGGCATCAGCCTCATAGCCGCCTCTTGCAACTAAGTGATGTAAGGGGAACCCGAAATCTCCCCAGTGATAGCTTACCAGGGTACCAACACCAACTCGTGCTGGTAACTGGCAGACAGATAAGGGCGAAACGGAAGACAGCGCAGCTTTTTTGCACCGCCTGGAGAATAAGATAAGCCACCCATTCAACAATCCCAATATGAACAGGCCTTCTCGTAAAACAAGCATTCAAAAAAGGAATATTTGAGTTCATGATGGAGTCATGCGGTTGGTGGACTAAATTGTTTGCTTGGTTTAATGGATTATTCTGAAGTAAAAATAATGAACCCTTGGTATAACTGGGCTCATTGGGTGGATGGCCTAAATTATTTATTGACTGGCAGGCCTTTGTATTGTGTTTGGAAATAAAAACTAAATGGCTATTTGGTTCGAAGAATTAACAAAAGAAAATCATGAACCCTTGATATAGCTGGGCTCATTGGGTGGGTGGCTTAAATTATACTAAATTATGTTTAGCCGGCAAGATTGTCTGCACTTTTTGTAACATCACTCTACCTTATCAACAAAAAACTCAACATCATCTATCAACAACGATGTGATGTCATTCGTGTCTAAATTTTTCACGCAAACATTATCGAAAGGAGGTTCTAACTTTAATTCACCTCCAGCTTTAGATATAAAACTCAAGAAGGCAAGTCTATTCTCCGTATCTTTCAGCTTACAAATGACCCTATGGGTAGCACTAGCTCCCACTCTTGTATATCTAGAATTAGGGCTGCTATCGTAACCATATGGAAGCAGGGTAATTCCCTTTCTGCCGAGCTGCTCTTCAACCATCAATTCCCAGTTCGCTTGAATCCACTTATCGACAAAATATGGATCATTATCCCAATCCAAGTTCTGCATGACCTGGGTCAACTGTGGCCAGCAAGCCACCATGAACTGTTGAAAATTAAGCATTAATTGATGAATTGGCATGTTTATTCCTTATATGGAAGCTTTTTCTTGTCCAAGGCACCGTCATATGACTTCAGCCTATTCACATCGACGTGATTTGGTTCGGGATATTTACCCCACTCTTTCGGATCTATATGATATGAACGACCTGTCTTTGGATTAACATATCCTCCTGTACCATTAGCAGGATCTGGTCCTCGCTTCTCAAACCCCTTAGCAATAAACATCTCATCAATTTCTTTTGCGGTCTTATCTTTAAAAGGGTTCCCTAAACCTTTTCCTGTACTGTTTGCAACATCATCTTCTAACGACGCCGTACCTGTAGCATCCCCAAGACCATCCTGACTCAGCTCTTGAGTCAGTCCTTTATCAATCGAACCCTCACCCGCTGTTATATCAGCATTTTCCCCTGAGTGCTCCCCTTTTCCTGTTTTTGGATTTAGTTCCGGCCCGGTATCGCGATTGACTTTTACATCTTCAGATAGAGCATTCCGTGCAACGGCCCCTTCTGTTAGCACACTATCAGTCTCTTCAGCAATTTTCCCCGCTTTAGAAAAAACTGAAACTACTTCACCGGCACCACCCAATAAATCCGTAGCAGTGAAAGCGAGATTAACGCCTGTATCCACTTCTTTTTTACGCAGCGCGACCTGGGACTGGTAATGCTCAACTATCTGTTTCGGACTATCACCTGCGGCCAGCCCCGTTTTAAAGGCCTTCTGTAACGCCAAATCATCAAAACCCAGCGCTTGTCGGGTGTTATATCGATGCGGCGATGCCGCTAGCATCGCAGGACCTTTGGGCTGCGCGTCAAAATGCTTCACATCCGCTGCATAACTATTTAAGTCCTGGATACCCTTTTGGCAGGCCGCACTGCCGCTATCGGCTTTACAGACTGACTGCACCCATTGGCTATTTTGCAGGGATTTCTTGCGGTAGCTGTTTAATATGTTGTGAAGCGCTGTCAGCTGCTTAACGGAGCAATGGGCATGCCCCAATGTACAATGGTTGTACGCTCGTTGAGCCGCAATCGCTTTCACCAGGTCTTTATGTTTTAGGTAGTTATATTGATACACCGTCTTCGCGGCACCCGCCGCATCGTTCACCTGCGCTTTGCGGCCCTGCACCAGCACATCCGCCACCCCGGCAATCAGCGCCTGGACATTGGCCTTCGTATGCTGATCCGCTAGTGACTTGTTTTCTCCAACCGTTTTGGCCGTCAGTTCACTGACGCCAGCTCCAATCGCACTGGCTACACAGGATTTCGAGCCCGCAGCGGCTACGGCACAGCTGGCCACAGCATGAGCCAGAAATAATTTAGGCCACCCACTACATGAACCCTTGGTATTACTGGGTTCATTGGGTGGGTGGTCTGAATTGAATGTTACCCGTCCAGGCCTGTTGCGCATCCCCATACAAATAGTTGGCACTATTGAAGGCCCCGAGACCTCCGGCAGTGGCGCCTATCAAACAAGGAATGACCCCCGTGGCAACACATCCCCCCACAACAGCGGCCCCAGCTAGAACCGCACCACCTGTGTCGAGTACTGATTTAACAGCCCCCTGACGACGGTTCCGCTTCAGGATAAAATGCTTCACCACGCCCGTCGCGTCTTTTCCAATGTTGGATACCGACGTCAGCTGTTTCCCCAGTGCTTTATCAATGCCTAAAAGGCTATATCCCCCAAGGCTATATTGCGGAAACTGTGAATCAACATCGTCGTTTCCGACACTTTTTTCATACGCAACCAGCTCTTTACTCTTCTGCGCACATGCCTGTTTATCCCCCGACTGGCAGGCTTTCGTATTGTGTCCGGAAATAAAAACTAAATGGCTGTGGTTCGAAGAATTAACAAAAGAAAATCATGAACCCTTGATATGACTGGGCCCATTGGGTGGGTGGCTTAAATTACTTTCAACTCCGGCCCATTTGATCTGAATGGCTCTGACTTTAAATCCAAATCCACTTTACAGGTGATGACGTAACTTCTAGCTCACCCCAATCGCCCGACAGAATATACTGATCATTCGACAATTGAAAAACATCAATATTGCCATAATCTTCTTCACCGGAAACATCTTTAAATGGAGTCTCGTTTCTACTTATCCATTTAACGCACTTTAAGCCTTGAAAAACAATCTTCCCTTTCTTATAACAATATTGCTCATCACTTTCAGGAGGCGTATACAATGGGTGATTTTCTGTTAAAACCGCTTCAACAATAAAAGAAATTTCATTGGAAGATTCATAAATACCCAATACAAAGCTATCTTCAAAATAAATACCAGCAAAGCCTTCCCAGTTATAATAATTACTCATAACACAGCCCCCTATAAATCAAAGTCAATTGGCGTGTGATTTTCAGGGCTCTTACGTGTTACTGGATTACCAGCAGGATTTACCCTTTGACCACTAGAAGTTTTAAGCTCAACATGAGGGCCAGCACTACCCGGTGCGCGTTGACTTCCGCCTTTAATCGTTACCCGAGCCACTCCATTTTCATCAACCATTTTCAAAGGACCGTTTGCTGTTTGGGTGGATTTAAAACCTACCGATTCCGCTTTTGCTTTTATAGTGCTGGCCGTGGTTGAACCATCAGTCTTTATCATGCTTCCAACTTGCTGCCCACGTCCTCCCTTTGTAACGTTACTGCATCAGTGAGTTACAAAACTATTCAGAAAGTTCCTCAACAAGAGTTTTTAGCTCGTCTTCAGAGAATTCAAACTCTGGTCCCTCTTCCATTGCCATCAACTGTAAAAGCTTCTCATCTAGTTCAGAGGGCAGTTCTACCCCTTGTTCTTGATATAGTTGAAAAGCCACACGAGCTATTCTTACAACGTCATAGCCTTTATCAAGCTCTGATTGTAATACATCACTTAATTCTTTTGCTGTAAGCGTCATAACCCTAATTCCCTCGCAGTTGGTGGATAGTGTTGAGAATTGACCGTCTGCCCATTAATTGACTTTGGATGAACCCTATTGACTTTACCAGCTTGGTTATAGCTTTCCATCCATTGCCTAACACCACCAGTTTTAGTGTTGTGCTCAGTCACAAATGAAGCACCGCGAGTTAATAATTTAGGCCACCCACTACATGAACCCCGTCTTCGCTGCACCCGCCGCATCGTTCACCTGCGCTTTGCGGCCCTGCACCAGCACATCCGCCACCCCGGCAATCAGCGCCTGGACATTGGCCTTCGTATGCTGATCCGCAAGTAACTTGTTTTCTCCAACCGTTTTGGCCGTCAGTTCACTGACTCCGGCCCCGATAGCACCGGCTACAATAAGCTAAGTCACCCATTCAATAAGCCCAATATTAACAGGCCTTCCAGTAAAATAAGCATTTAAAAAAGGAATATTTGAGTTCATGATGGGGTCATGCGGTGGGTGGCCTAAATTATTGTCCAAAACTTTTCCCAGTCAACGTATCTTCACCGCATAAAAAAGCCCGGCGAACACAACGGGATACACAGTGATAATACGGTGTCTCGTTAAGGCTGATTTTCTGACGTCTTGGCCTTGGCATGCGCGATTTCCTTCCCTGATAAATTTATATGTATATTTATAAGGGCTATCCATTTAGAGCAACCAGACACTACATCTAGTGTTTATCTGGTTTTAATGCCCTTATAGGTTAGGGGTTTTGTTGTCACTGATTGTTCAAGTAATCGATAAAACAATAGCCCTCTAGACCGAGATTTTCTTCTATTAAATCTAAAGGTATATTCATCCAAATAGTAATCGAGCTGTCTAGATTGAACAGCACCTTGATAGGTTCCCAACAACCAGCGTTTCAGTAAAGAAGCCACTCGGTGTACCCCTGGCATGGTTTCGTGGGCTGGTATATTTGAACCAAGATGTACGGTCTTTTTTCTTGAATATCCCATGTTATCAACGGAACCATAAGCCGCCGATCCGTCGGTGTGAATTTGACTATTCGGCTCAATAACATCTTTTATGAATTGCTCAATGTTGTTTTTTGTCGCTTTGTCGACCTGTCGTAATCTAATGCAACCAACCCCTTTTGGTTCTATTAACTCTATTGCAATCAACACAACAAATTTCTTCTTATCTTGTTGATTTATATCGACTACACCACCAACGACAAAGGTTTCGTCTACCTCAACAAGTCCAGATAATTTATCTCTTTCAGGGTTGAATTGCATAACGTAATCTATGTAATATCGCCCAAGCCGTTTGATAACTGCCAAGCCCGAGCAAACGCTGTATGCCAAGCGCACTCACCCCATTTTTTTGATTGGTGAGATACCAAATTGCAGCAAACCAATCTTTAAGTGGCGTTCTTGTTTTATCAAAAATAGTACCTGCTGTGACAGAAGTTTGTTTCCGACACTGAACGCATTTAAGTTTATTTTTGGGAAGAGTATAAGGCACATTATGAGCCAAACAATTGGGGCATATGAAACCATTAGGCCAACGAAGCGTGTGTAGATAATCACGACAAGCTTGTTCATCGTGAAACTAGTCAACAAATTAACCCCAATTTTTAGGGTAATCAATACCCGCTTTGAGTGAAGAAGATTTTTTGTTCATCACTATATATTGACATTGGTTGCTCTAAATGGATAGCCCTTATATTTATACAGCATTCCATCAATAAATCAATCCGAATCAATCACTCATAGATACAGCTAGCTCTATTGAATAGACAGCAGGTGTTTATCTATTTTTGCAACATCAGAAAGCCATAAACCCTTGCTAACACTGGGTTCATTCGGTGGGTGGCTTAAATTATTCTCCCATTCATTCAAAAAAGGAATATTTGAGTTCATGATAGGGTCATGCGGTGGATGTCCTAAATTATTTGCTTGGTTTAATGTTTTTTTCTGAAGTAAAAATCATGAGCCCTTGCTATGACTGGGCTCATTGGGTGGGTGGCTTGGATTGCTTTTGCTTGGATTGCTTTTTAAATTGTTTTTTTTGGCTAAGTCATCCCCACTCTTTGTAACATCAAATAATCAATAGACAGCTCTAAATTGTTTCATCAATTCTACATCACGGGCCCAGACTGACCATTCTGTACTATCAAAGGCATTTAATAAAACGTCACAAACATAAAAGTTATCTCCAATCGTAAGAGCATCCGATATATCCTTATTGGTTTTCGCGCCAACTATTAAACAATCAAATGTCTGGTAAAAGCCTGAAGATATTCTCTTAAGCTCATTCCAAGTAAGAGTTAATCCACAGGGTTTATTACTAACCAGTTCCTCGAATTCATCCATAGAAAGATCAAATGGAGCTATACCAGTCCCGTTGAACTCAATTATTGACCATACTAAATTGTTCTCAGGAATAACGGCTAAAATCTCTGATAGCTGGACAGCCTTACCACTACTTCGAAATGCTGGAAACTTCAATGTGTTCATCATGGTAGCTCCAAAGGTTTCGCGGGCCCGTGTTGTGGTGTTCCACCTGTTTGGTTTGGTTCCCAATCATGCTGGTGCGGATTCGGATGGTTTTGTGGCCTTCCATGGTCAGTAAAATCAATATCTTGCTTAGGTTCTAGCTTTCCATTCGAATCATATCCCCATTCACGAGCCTGTGTATAGTCACCCTTACGTCCTTTCTTAATACCCAACTGTGTATGCGGCAAGTCAGAGTCTGGCTCAGGTACCCCGTATTTGTTTCTAGGTAATTTACTGTCTGGTCTATAGGTGCCAAATCCTGCTTTCTTTGCAACACCACCATCCCCAAGACCATCTTCACTCAGCTCTTGAGTCAGTCCTTTATCAATCGAACCCTCACCCGCTGTTATATCAGCATTTTCCCCTGAGCGCTCCCATTTTCCTGTTTTTGGATTTAATTCCAGCCCTGCATTGCGATTAACGTTTACATCATCAGGCCATACACCTGCCTCTTCAGTGACCGCACTCTCAGCAGCTTCCTCCCCTTCAGAAGCTTCAGGCGCCACCACCGCCAAAACCACATTAACACCTGTATTCACCAGTTCATTATGCTCTGCCAACTGCGACTGGTAATGCTCAACAATCTGTTTCGGACTATCACCTGCGGCCAGCCCCGTTTTAAAGGCCTTCTGTAACGCCAAATCATCAAAACCCAGAGCTTGTCGGGTGTTATATCGATACGGCGATGCCGCTAGCATCGCAGGACCTTTGGGCTGCGCGTCAAAATGCTTCACATCCGCTGCATAACTATTTAAGTCCTGGATACCCTTTTGGCAGGCCGCACTGCCGCTATCGGCTTTACAGACTGACTGCACCCATTGGCTATTTTGCAGGGATTTCTTGCGGTAGCTGTTTAATGTGTTGTGAAGCGCTGTCAGCTGCTTAACGGAGCAATGGGCATGCCCCAATGTACAATGGTTGTACGCTCGTTGAGCCGCAATCGCTTTCACCAGGTCTTTATGTTTTAGGTAGTTATATTGATACACCGTCTTCGCGGCACCCGCCGCATCGTTCACCTGCGCTTTGCGGCCCTGCACCAGCACATCCGCCACCCCGGCTATCAGCGCCTGGACATTGGCCTTCGTATGCTGATCCGCAAGTGACTTGTTTTCTCCAACCGTTTTGGCCGTCAGTTCACTGACGCCAGCTCCAATCGCACTGGCTACACAGGATTTCGAGCCCGCAGCGGCTACGGCACAGCTGGCCAGCGCATGAGCCAGCACTTTGCGAATATCGCCTTCTTTAATGTGATGCGTGAGCGCATAATCACCAATTTGCTCTGACAGAACCTGACCCGCTGTGGTCAGCACACTTTGCCGGAGGGCTTGGGTCGCTGCCGATTTCAGCGACTTACCCCCCACGGTCGCATTGACACCGGTTGCCACCACCGCATGCACCAGATTCTGCTCCGCAGACTGTTCAAGCTCCGTCCCTAATTTTTTCAGCTGACTATCACCCGCTTTAATTGCCTGATGATGGGCCAGTGCATACTGACTCAGTTCATGCGCCACAACGCCGGTCACTGTGCTGATAGCTGCATTACGAAGGGCATGGGATGCGGTCGCTTTCAAGCTCTTGCCCCCGATGACGACGTTGGCTGCGGTTGAACTCGCCGCTTTAATTAAATGGCTCTCTGCCGCCTGTTGAAACTCTGCAGACAACGTTTGGCTAGCGGTCTGAGATGCAATTTCCGAACTATCCGGAACATCAAAATATGCGGATACAAAATCAGTCAGGGCCTGCGAAGCGGCAGAAGCAACCATGCCTTTCAGTGACATATTATTAGACAGGTCTTTCACTGTATGTTTTATATTCCCGTGATTATTAATCAGGGATACAACGGCCTTGGAGACTTCCGGAGGGAACCCCATTGCCGAACCGGCCAACTGAATGACTGAGGCTCCAACCCCGGTTAATCCTGAAGATTTCTGTGCCCAATGCTTCGATTTTTCAACTTTTCCCTGCCAGTCGACTTTTTTGGCATATTTCGGGTTATTCCGCAGGGTACTGACCCAGCTCATGCCCGGTGTTTTTGCCAGTTCATTCAAGGATGCATCCAGTGAACCGGTTTTCTTATACTGCACCACCACGCCCTTGCCGGCGTTGAGGGTTATGCCTCCCCCGGCGGTCATGGTCACGCCTTTGACGGTGGTGACCATATGGCCTTTATTCTCAGTTCCTTGCCAGACGGTGCTATTACTGTGTTTGCTCTTCTGCTGATAGTCTTCATCGGTATTGGCGTTCAGCGCCAGAATGCCTTTCGGGGTCGACAACGTTGTCTGAGCGCCACTTTTCAGATTGACGGCGGTCAGTGTCAGCGAGCCGGCCTGCGTCTTGATATTGAGGTTATCCCCCGCGCTCAGGCTGCTGGCATGGGTGGTGGTCGATGATTCATCCTCGGTTTTTTTCGAGGTGCTGAACGTCCCACTGCTGCTGCGTTTCAGGTGCAGGGTATGATGGTTCTGCAACGATGTTATCTGAATATCATGGGCCGCTTTGAGCGTTAAATTCTTTTTCGAGAGACCGGTGATACCTGCCAGTGTTGCGCTGTTGCCGGCGCTCAGTGTCAGGTTGCCGCCACTTTGAACGGTGGTGTTATGGGCCGTGGTACTGGAGCTGACTCGACTCACCGTTTTAGAGTGATGGAACATGCCGCCGTGATGTTTTTTCTTGAAGTAATCGCTGTAACTCTGGTCAACTGCGGCCTGAATCGTGAGGTTGTTTTTAGCCAGCAGGCTGGTCGACAGCCCTGATTTAAGATGAGCACCGGTCAGGGTCAGGTTGTGGCCCGACTGAATGCTTAACGCCCCACCGGCGGTCAGTGATGACTGAACATGGGTCAGACTCGAGCGAATATTATGGCCGTGATGGAAATAAACCGCCGAATGGTGGCTAAGCGCTGTTGAGCCCAGGGTAATATCGCCCCCGGCATCCAGTGACACATTGCCACCGGCTGAAATCTGACTGCCGACCGATGACAGGTTGTCGGTGGTGGTGATACTCAGGTCGTTTAATGCCGTAATACTTGACTTTGATTGCAGCTTATCGGTGTAGCCGGATGCGGTCTTCACCCGGGTGGCCAGAGTGTCATTGGTCAGATTATTGGCTTCCAGGGTAATGCTCTGGCCTTTAAGGGTGCCATTATCGTTATTGAGGGTCCCATTGGTTTTGACGGTTAAATCCCCGCCGGAGGACAGCTGCCCATGCTGGTTATTCACCCCACTGAGCCCCTGGATCGTTAAATCAACCCCGGCGGTAATGGCCCCGCTGTTATTAACCTGATTGGCGGTGATGGCCACCTGCTGACCACTGACCTGTGCCCCGCTGGCCGGGGTATTCACAGACGCCAAATAAAGATGCGGCACCAGCACGCTCTGACCATTGACGTTTTCTTTCACCAGCCAGACGATATTTTTTTTAAGATGGGTGATTTCATCGGCACTTAAAGCCACGCCATCTTTAAGGTCCAGTGCTTTACGCTCATCCACCGCATTGTTATACAGCGCTTTGATTTCATCACTGGCATGGGTCTGATGCCCCAGATAATGCTTGCCGGTCAGCTCAAAAATCTGATTTTCAATCAGCCGGGTTTCCACATAGCTGTCCCCCAGTTGACGCTGTTTGGTACTGGGTTTATCCCGGCCAATTTGTTTCAGGTAGTAATCCGAGCCCACATACTGTGACAGATTGATAAATTTCGAGCGGGTTTCGATAAGATATGGCGTTTTCGCCTGTTTTTGCGTAACAAACAGCGCTTTATGCCCTTGTAGCGCGCTGACATTGGCCATGATGGTTTTTTCCGGGGCGTGCGCATTGAGACTCTGTGCCAGGGTCATGGCCGACGGAGCCTTCGCCATGGAAACCGCGGTATGATGAAGGGGCACTGATGTATGGGTCAGGGCCATATGCCCTTGAGTGAGGGCCGCTTTTTTCAGTGTGGATACGCCCGCAGACGAAAGGCCCTGGGCGGCAACCGCCGATGTGGCCAGCGCCCCGGCTGTTGACGTTGCCAGATGGGCCTTGGCACGGACCGTCGCCTGAGAAGTTGTCGCCACCGATGTTGAACGAACCGCCTGAAGCGCCTGGGTATCCTGTTTATCAGCCGATGAGGCAACAACGTGCACCGCACCGGATGTGGCCACGGTTGGATGGGCCGCACTGAGTGAGTTGCTCTGGCTAACCCCGGCCGCGATGGTCTGAACGCTCGCTTTTTTCGCCACTTTTTGGGCATCTGCCGATAAGCTTTGTGCCGCAGCCCCCTGCCGGGTGCCGACATTATTAAAGGTGCCGGTGACATTCACCGTCAGGGTTTTACCGGCGCTGATACTACCGTAAACTGGGGTCAGGGCTTTTTTTGTAGTTCTGGTTGGTAAACCAACAGTCCATATATCAGTATATCCCATATGATTGGAAGCGCTACTATGCTCACCCCCTCCGCCTGAATGATAACGAGAAAATGCTTCATACCCTGTTGTCCTTTGAGTCTGCATCAGCGACTGGGATACATTTGTCATCTCTGCTGCATGGATGGTTACATCCCCATTGGCGGCAATTTCTCCATAACGGTTCAGAATGGTCTGCCCGGTCAGCGTCATATTGCCACCGGCTAACAGATGCGAAACATTGCCAATGTTGGACGCATGCTGGGTTGTCGTGACCGTGGTATAATTTTTCGCACCTGAATGCCAATGCCGGGTCGTTTTGGTGGTCGTCACCTTCACCGTCGACCCAAGCGAATTGCTCAGTGTCGTACTGGCGATCCCCACATCCCCGGCCACCGCCTCCATCATCCCGCTGTTCTCATTCACCAGACTGGCCGCATTAGCCGCCGACAGCCCGCGCAGCGTCAGACTCTGCTGCGCCAGCATATCCCCCTGATTATTCACCGCATCCCCATCCAGACGCAGCGCCAGATTAGTCCCGCCATACAGCAACCCGGTATTGGTCAAATTCCCCGTCAGTGCCGTGGTTACCGCCCCGCTGGCCGACCCCAGCTGCCCCGCATTAGTCAGTGAAGCCGCCGCAATCGCCACCCCGCTCGCCCCGCTCAGCAGCCCGTTCACCGTGTTCGACACCGCCCCGGCATTCGAGCCACTGGCCCCTTGAAGCTGCAACAGCGCCGCGCTTTGCACCGCACCGCTGCCCTGGTTGACTATCTGTCCATCGGCCCCAATCACCAGCGCCCCACTGGCCGTGATCTGGCCATCATTGACCCAGTCACCCTGCTCCGCCCACTGGCCACCCAATCCCCCCACCTGAATCGCCCCGTGGTTACTAAAAGCTGCATCCGCAACACTCAGACCGCCCGCCCGCAACTGCCCGCCACTGGCATTAATCAACTGGCCTTTGCCCTTGGATGTGGCATTACGCACCGTCAGCGTCTTCGCACTGACCAGGGTTCCGGCATTGGTCAGCAGATGGTCACTGGTCACGGTCAAATCCCCGTTCGACGCCAGCGTTCCGCTATTGTCCACATCCTGGCCCAGCGTCAGGGCCAGAGTGCCCTGGCTGGCGCCGATAAGCCCCGCATTGGTCAGTGTCTGAGTGGTCAGACTCAGGGCATGGGCCTTCAGGCTGGCCCCCCGCTGGTTAATCAAGCCTCCGGCTCCACCGCCAGCCCCCAGTCCCCCCAAAGCCAGTTGCCCCAGGCTGGTCAGCGTCCCGCTATTGGTCAGTGTGCCGCCCAGCGCCAGAGTGACATCCGCATTGCCGGCCAGTTGCCCGCTGTTGCTCAGGTTATGCTGCACACGCAGGGTCAGTGCCCCCTGAGTGGCCCCCAGCACCCCGGCATTGCTCAGGCTGCTGACGTGCGCATCCATCTGCCCCGCTTTGATGCTGGCTTTAGCACCATTACTCAGCGCCCCGCCCGCCTGTTTGGCGGTCAGCCCATGCACCGTTAAAGTGCCTTGCGCGGCCAGCGTCCCGGTATTGGTCAGCCCCTTGGGCAGCGCCAGGGTTAAATCCTGTTGGCTGAGCAGCTGACCACTGTTCGTCAGAGTCGCCGCGCTGCTCACGGTGGTATTGCCTGTCGCAGAGCCCAACTGCCCGGCATTGGTAACACTTGAGGCATTCACGCGCACTGACCCACCCGTCATGCTGGCCGAGCTCTGGTTGCTCAATGCCCCACTGGCCGCCCCGTTGGCGCCGCTCAGTTGCAATGCATCGCGGGCATGGATGACCCCCTGGTTGGTCACGGTTCCGCCCACTTGCAAGGTCGCCGAGCCACTGGAGAGCAGCTGCCCACTATTGGTCAGGTCCTGCCGGTCACGTAGCTGCAACATGCGTGTCCCGCCCAGCACCCCGGCATTGCTCAGGCTGGCCACGTTCATATCCAGTTGCGCCGCTTTCATCTGCCCGCTTTGCATGTTGGTCAGCGCACCAATGGCGCCCTGATGGGCATTCACCACCTGCAGTATCTTCGTACTTTGCAGCGTGCCGCTGTTCTGAAGGTCCCCGGCCAGGGTCACCGTGACATCGCCACCCCCGCTCACTGTGCCCTGATTGGTCAGCCCCTTCGTACTGGTCAGCTGCAAGGCCCCCCGACCGGTCTGTACCGTGCCCTCATTGCTCAGGCTGGCCGCCTGCAATTGCAGTGTGCCCGCACTGAGCCGGGCTTTCTGTTGATTGGTAAAGCCTTGCCCCACCTGCACATGCGCAGTACCTAAACTGATCAACTGACCTGCGTTGTTCAGCGCTTTGCCGGTACTCAGCGTCAGGCTCTTGCGGGTGTCGATCAGCCCGCTGTTATCCAGTTTGCCGCCAATAGTCAGTGCACTGTCGGCATTAGCCAGCAGCTGCCCGCTGTTGGTCATATCCTGGCTATCTTGTAGGCTCAGCAGCCCGCTCACGGCCCCTATCAGCCCGGCGTTGCGTATTCCCTGACTGGCCAGACTAATGGCCCCGGCTTTGAGTTGTCCTGTCGCGGTATTGGTCAGCAGGCCACTGGCGCTGCCGGTCTTCACGCCGCTCAGGCTCAGGGTCTTGACGGCCTGCACCGTGCCGCTGTTGCTCATCTGCTGCCCGATGGCCAGGCGCAGGTTGCCCTGACTTTGCAGCGCCCCTTTGTTGGTCAGCTGCCCGTCACTGTGTAATGTGGTGCCACCGGCCCCACTGCTCAGGGTGCCGTCATTGGTGAAGCGGGCCGCATGAAGCTGTAAGGTGGTCGCGCTTAAGGTGGCTTTGGCGTCATTGGTCAACGCCCCGCTGGCCTGTCTGGCGGTGGTACCATGCACGGTCAGGGTGCCGTTGGCCTGGATCTGGCCCTGATTGGTCAGGCTGCTCGCAACGGTCAGGGAACTATCCCCACCACTGAGCAGAGAACCGCTGTTCGTCAGGGTGCCCGGGTCGGTGATGATCAGGTCGTTGACCGCCCCGATGTAACCGGCATTGCTGAAGGTGCCCACCGGCAGATTTAACCGGGCAGCCTGGATATGACCGCTGGCGGTGTTGGTGAATGAGGCGACGCCCTGCAGGCTCAGGGCCTGTTCACTGAGCAGGGTGCCACGGTTACTCAGATCCCCGCTCAACATCAAACTCAGCGCCTGTTTCGCTTCCATCTGACCGGGGTTGGTCAGGCCATGGCCGAGATGCAGGGTCAGGCTTCCCAGGCTGTCGAGTGTCCCGGCATTGGTCAGCGCATCCGGGGTAGTCAGGCTCAGCCCACCTTGTCCGGTCGCGACCATCCGCCCGGTATTGCTGACGGTGGTGCTGTGCAGCTGCACGGTGCCGCCCTGCAGAATGCCACTGTTGGTCAGCGCGGCATTGGCCTGCGTGGTTTTCAACCCACTCAACGTGAGCTGCTGATGGGCCAGTAACGTCCCACTGTTCGTCAGGGCCTGGTCCGTTTGCAGGCTCAGGTTGCCCTGGCTGACGAAGGTTCCGGTGTTGGTCACCGTCCCTGGGGTCTCCAGGGTCACATCTCCAAGGGTGGATCCGAGGGTCCCCTGGTTGGTCAGCGCTGCACTGTGAAGGGTCAGCTGCCCGCCAATCCACTGGCCATGTTGTTCATTGTGCACGGTCCCACTGGCTCCTTGTGCCAGTCCCTGCAGTTGCAGTGTGCCGCCGGCACTCAGCGTTCCCTGGTTATCGACATTGCCGTGAATATGCAGGGTGATATCGTCATTCGCCTGCACCGTCCCCTGGTTGGTCAGGGCCCCGTGGTCGGTGATACTCAGGGTTTTAACGGCCCGAATGTGACCGGCATTGCGAAGACTCGCGACAGGCAGACTCACGGTCATCGCCTGGATCTGTCCACTCGGGTCATTGGTCAGCCCGGCAATGGCCGCGCCACTGGCCTGCGCCACGCTCAGTCCCTGTTCACTGAGCAGTATCCCGCTGTTAGTGAGGGTTCCCGGTAATATCAGTTGCAAAGCGCTTTTTGCTTCGATAGCCCCGCTATTGGTGATTTGATGATCACTCCTCAATTTGAGGATACCGCCACTGGCTGTCATGGCCCCGGCATTGGTGACGTCATCGCTCTGAAGGGTCACTGACTGCCCCTGTAGTACACCGCCGGTACTGCTCTGATAGGTCCCGGCCGACGGACCGGTATGAGTGGTGATGGTGACTTGTTTCAGGCTCTGGATCACACCGCTGTTGGTCAGGCTGCCGGTGATGGTGAGCTGCTGATTGGCGTTGGCAAGCAGCTCACCACTGTTGGTTACATCCCCGGTGTCGGTCAGCTGGAATAATCCTGCCCGGGCGCCCAGAACCCCGGCATTGCTCAGTCCCTGGCTGGTGACTGACAGGGTTTTTCCCTGGATCTGCCCGGCTGCATCATTGGTCAATGCCTGGTGAACTGTTAATTGCAATCCACCGGCACTTTGCAGGATCCCGCGGTTGGTCAGCCCAGCCGAGGTGGTGATCTGTGCATCGCCATCCAACGTGCCCAGGGTCCCCTGGTTGGTCAGTGACTGGGCATTCAGTTGCAAGGTTCCGGCGATGATCCGGCCATGCGCTGCATTCTGAAGTGCCCCGCGATCATGAAGGTTCAGCGCGCCGGTTGCCCGGATCACGCCGGCATTGATCAGCTTCGCCACCGGCAGACTCAGGCTGGCGGCTTTGATTTGTCCGCCCTGCTGATTGGTCAGGGTGCCGATAGTCTGTTGCTTCGCTGGGGTAACGCTCAGCGTCTGCCCGCTTTGCACCGTGCCGCTGTTGGTCATATCCCCCGGCAGGCTCAGGGTCAGCCCCTGTTTGGTCTGAAGGGTTCCACTGTTGGTGATATCCTTCGCACTCGCCAGCATCAGCGCGCCCTGACTGGCCGTGATCTGTCCGCCATTATCAACCCCGTGCGCCTGCACCGTCACCGAGTCGGCCTGCAAAGTGCCCTGAGCCTGGCTCTGATACTGGCCGTTGACGGTCAGGCTCAAGGCCGTCTTTGCAGCGATCAAACCCTCATTATGGATATCGCCTTGAACCTGAATAGTCGTCTTCTGCGCCGCTGAGACCAGTTGCCCCTGGTTATCCAGATCACCGGAATCCTGCAGTGTTAAATCACCGCTGAGACTCTCGATGGCCCCCCGGTTGTCAATCCCTTTGAGAGTGCCATGAATTTGCGCCGCATTCAGCTGCCCTGAATTGGTCAGTATCCCGGCCTCCAGGGTCAACGGCTGCTGGGCCACAAGGGTTCCGCTATTGGTCAGTGCCCCCGCATCGTGGATACTCAGGGTGTCCAGCGAATCGATACGTCCGCTGTTACTCAGGGCCTGATGAGCGATCAGCTGCAACGCCTGCTGATAGTTGAGTAACGTGCCGCTATTCACAAGAGTGGACGCCGCCAATTGCATACCATTAGCATTCAGTGTTCCGGTATTACTCAGCGTGCTCCCGGCGCTGCTCTGTAAGGTGGCCTGTGCACTGACGGTGCCTCTGTTGGTCAGAGCCCCGGCCGATTGCAATACGACCCCGGCATTACTGTGCACCTGCCCACTGTTTTGCAGTTGCTGTCCTGTCGCGGTGGCCGTGAGGTTTCCCCCTGCGGTCATCGTCGCACTGGACGACAACCGGGTCGCTGACATCTGGATCGTTCCCTGTGCGGTGTATTGCCCATGGTCCAGTGTCAGATCAGGCGCACCGCTGAGTTTTAAATTGCCATTGGTCGCAATGCGTCCATGCTGTGCGAGGATCTGCCGGGCTGCGATCGTCAGCCCATTTTGTGCACTCAGCGTATTGCTCGTCGTCGCCGCAGATCGACTCACATCAAGGGTATTGGCCGTGATATCTAAAGCCCCGGACGAACTGACCTGGCCCTGTCCGAGCGTTGCGTTCCCGCTGGTGTGAAGATGGATCGCATCATGGGTCTGCGTGGCGTTTCCTTTCGAGTCCACCCCATTGAGGATCTGGCTTTGATCGCCCAGCGTTAATGTCTGACTGGTGACCGTGATGGCCTGTTTCGCCGCCACGTCGGCCTGTTTCGCCAGTGCCACGTGGGTATGCCCATTCAGACTGAGGTTTTTTCCGGCATAGGCCGCATCGGTCACGGTGATACCTTGATGTGTCGACGTTGCGGTTAAACCGGTTTTCGCCGTGGCATGATTCAGGATAATCTGCCCACTGGCCGTGATGTGCATGGCTTGCGCATTAGCCGCCATATCCCCACGCATCTTCACCCCAGTTCCATCTTCGGTTGCGATAATTTGAATGCGACCGGCATACATCCCACCAAAGGCGGTCGAATCGATGGCCACTTCCGGGGCCGCTTTGTGACGGCCTTTCTGAAGCGGATGCAGCTGTCGGGTGGCATAATCAAAGGTGTTACGGCCACTAAACAGGCCCAGCCGGTTTTTTGCATTGACCGGTCCGTCAAGGTGGATCTGTCGGGAGACCAGATCAAAGAGGGCCGTCTGCTTTAAATCGGCGCCGTTACGCCCGATATCAATGCGTCCCTGGCCCACCCGAAATCCGCTCAGTGTCCCGTCCGTGGCAATTTGAGGCACCCCGGTGGTCAGCGTGGCACGCGGGGTATTGATAAACCCGCAGCCATTGCAGGTCAGTCCGTTGGGGTTGGCAATGATGACATCCGCCGAATGGCCATACACTTCCAGCATGCCCTTGAGGGTCGACGGATTGGTGCTGGTCACTTCATTGAGAATAACCGCCGCCGGGCCACTGTGTTTCAGATTTGGATTTCCTTCAACAATCCCGCCCAGCTTGGAGCGCCCCATTTCAGCGGTAGCATTGTTGAGGATCAGTCCCCGGCGGCCCACATTAAAATCATGATACTGGTTATGGGAGAGCCCTTTAGCATTGGGGGTAGCAATATTGACCATCGGCACCCCATTGGCCGCCTGGGTGATCACCGGGCGGTTGGCCGCCGACGCATGTGGATCCGCTTTGAGCTGGGCCGCATTGGCCAGCAGGGGCTGAAACACCAGTAAAAAACAGAGAAAATCGACAATCAGCCGGTTACACAGTTCAAAAAGCCGGATCCGATGAAACATTGTCATGTGCACATTCCCTGTCAGTCGGTTGTGTTAATAGGTCATCGCCAGGCTGGCGTACAGAACGCCCCGGCCAAGACCACTTTGTCCGGCTACCCGCGTATAGGCCAGAATATGGCTCCAGGTCAGCTCCAGATGGACCCGCCCCCCCACGCTACGCAGCCCGAGACTGCCTCCCACCAGATGTCCCCCGTCAATCGCCAGGCGCTGCTGGCTCAAAATCTGACCGGCGTCCAGACCCAGATAGGGCTCAATGCTCCCCAGCCAGCGAGCCACCCCGGGAGCAACAGCAAGCTGGGGAGCCCAGGCCAGGGTGTTTCTGAGCCAGACGCCGTTATTGCCCGAAAACAGGGCATACGAAAGCCCCCGGACACTGTTGGCCCCGCCCAGCGTCAGTTGCTGCGAAGAGTACAGTCGTTCGGGACTCCACTGCCCACTCAGCTGAGCATTCCAGCTGCAGCGCTGTTGCCCCAGCTGAAATGGCCGGTAAAAACCGAATTGTGCGTCCACCAGGTTAAATTCACTTTTAGGTGTCTGCGGGCGGGTGCGGTGATCATGCGCCGCGCCCCACCAGGGCAATCCCCGGCGATCATCCAGCGACGCGCTGAGTTGTCCCCCGAGCCACCGGCGGACATGTGAGACGCCCAGGGTCAGGGTGGTCAAGGCATGGCTGGTCACATCCACCTGGGTCCCATCCACATCGTTGTGACTGGATTGCCACCCCAGAGACAGCGACAGATGCGTTTTAGAAACCCGGTCCCGGAACACCATCCGGGAGGCCCCCAGGGTCCAGGAACGACTGGTGCCGGAGGTCTGGATCGGGGTGAGATTGCCCTGCAACCGTGAATGGTACCAGTAATCGGAGCCATTCATCCGCACCAGCCAGTTGCCATAGGGCACCGAGTAACTGAGCATCACATCATCGCTGCGATGGCGGTCTTTGGACCAGGCCAACGGGCTGTCGGCCATACTGTGCTGATAATGCACACTCACCTGATCCCCAAGACCGGCCGGATTATCGACCACCAGTCCCAGGCCGCTGTCATAGTGCCCCGTCGAGCGACTTCCCTGATTATCGGCGCTGGCACTAAGTCGCCACGCCTTCCCGGGTTGGCCTAAAATCAGCAGCCGGGACTGCCCCGGTCTGGCACCGGGGTGTAATGCCGTCCGGGCTTGCCAGGACGGCAGCCGGTTCAGCTGGTCCAGCCCCTGTTCAATCGCACGCAGATTAACCGGCTGACCGGTCAGCCCGGGGAAAATCATGGCCGCCAGCCGGTGAGGCGCCCGTACCGGCTCATGAAAGGTGATCCGGGTCAAAGTTCCCTCGACAATCACAATATGCAACTGCCCGCTGGCCAGGTCCTGCTGGGGTAAGTAGGCCCGGGAGGCTACATACCCCCGCTTCATATAAACAAACGTGATCTGTTTCAGCAGCGCATTGATTTGGGCAAGCCCGAGGCAATGCCCTCCATATGGCCGGGCCAGTGCGCTCAGGCGCGATGAAGATATGACATGGTTACCGGTGATCCGGATGGTCCGGACCCGCTCACACCGCTGGCCTGTCACGCCGGTAACCAAAGGGGACGGTAACGCCTGACGCTGCGGCAGGCGCTGGTGTTGCTGTTGCACAAGCGCCTGACGACGTTTCAGGGCCGCCCGCTTCTGTTGCAACCGGATCGCCTGCACAATCGCCGACTCAGGCACTGTCGCCCGGGCCATGGGGCTCCCCAGCAACAGCGCACAACACACCCCCCCCGACAGCGCCCGCACGGCGCGTGTTCTCTTGTTCATCGGTTGGCTCAGCAATTAATGCCGGACCGGACCAGGCCCGTTCTGTTGCAGTACCGCAAACGCATCAGAGAAACCTTTCAGCGAAAAAAGCAGGCGAACCTCTTTATGATTGGCCAGCCGGAACAACCCGGTGGCCCGGGACTGATGTTTCAGTCCGGCCAGTAACGCCGGGGTCACCCGCATCCGGGCCAGACACCCCTGACGGGAGCAGCTCAGAAATGGGACCGCGTGAGAGTGGTGGGTGCCCCAGGCCAGCTCAAAGCCCGAAGGGAGGTATAAATTTAACGGCGCCAGAATGGTCAACACATGATGCGTGGGGCCCTGTTTTGACAAAGCCAGCTCTAAAATCGTTACCAGGTGACCCTGCCGGTCAATTTTAACCGCCTGTGACACCTCGCATGAAGGCACCGCCAGATTATTCGAAGAAGGCGCACACTGATAGGTCCAGTCCTGATAATGATGTGGCAGAGCATCGACCGCTGCATGTGCGTTGGCCATGACCAGACAACCGGCCAGCCAGCCTGAACGGCATAAATGACGTAATATCCCTGAAAATAACATATTCCAATAACTTCTTTATATATGAAATAAACGGCACACCGGCCCCGGGGGTTTAACCGGAATAAAACCTCCGCCGGAATGGACTGAATCATTAAGAAAAAATCAGGGGCTCAGAATAGATATCGGGTAACGATCAAAATGAGAATGATTCAATAACCGAGATACAATAAAAATGACGCATTAATATCATGACGAACCGGGTTGTTCGTATATCAATATAGATATCACCGCTCCTAATTTGTCAGAAAGTGTAAAGCGTTTATTCAGTTCTTGTCAACAAACATTTATTGTTTTTTTAAACAACAAGATCAAATAATATTAACCTGTTGATTATAATCAATATATTCTAAATCACAGGGGTATCTTTCAGGCGATATAAATAACTATATTTATAAACTGAACCGAATAAAATTCGGCTTATAAATGAATTTAACCTATTCACCCAATAAAATGGGGTTGGAATGTTTTTATCTCGACAGAGCGTTTATTTTATCTAAAAAAGTATTATTTTTATTTAGTAATAAATATCATTTAATAATGGATAAGAAACCATCATCACTCACTCAATATATTTATGAAGTCGTAAATATTCATATATAAAACATTTTATATTTATATTGTATATATGGATGGGAAAATAACTTAAATTAATATTTTTTAATGGCTCTATAAAAGAATTAATTATCATTAAAATAATCCCGAATTTAACTCTGAAATGGGCCGTCCAATTTTTTGTTGAAAAATACGACTTCAATTAGTAATAATAACGACCGAATATATCTCTCTCAATCCCTCATCACGGTAACTCATCTTCTTCATATACTGAGCCACTGATGTGTTAAGAGCAATGAGAGCAATCAAAAAAGGCGACCCATTTGGATCGCCTCTGCAAATTTTCGAGCTTGACCAATCATCGGCATTGTCAGGCTCAACGACTATTCGTGGTCCTTATAAGCATCCATTGGTAAACAAGCACAGAATAAATGACGATCCCCATAGACATCATCAATTCGGTTCACTGCTGGCCAGAATTTATTAGCACGAACCTCAGCTGATGGATATACAGCCAAATCCCGGCTATATACGTGACTCCATTCATCAGCAGTCACATCAGCCAGAGTATGAGGCGCATTAACCAGTGGATTATCATCTAAACTCCACTGACCACTTTCAACCTTAGTAATCTCATCACGAATAGCAATCATCGCATTGATAAACCGATCCAATTCGACTTTCGATTCACTTTCAGTTGGCTCAACCATTAATGTTCCAGGAACAGGAAAGCTCATAGTCGGCGCATGGAAACCATAGTCATTTAACCGTTTAGCAATATCCAACTCACTAATACCACTTGATTCTTTAAGTGGTCTTAAGTCCAGAATACATTCATGGGCAACACGTCCATTACGGCCTGTATAAAGCACGTTATAATGAGCACTCAACCGGCTGGCAATATAGTTCGCATTTAAGATAGCCCCTTCGGAACATTGACGCAGACCATCACTCCCCAGTAACGCAATATACATCCAGGAAATCGGCAGGATAGATGCACTGCCATAAGGTGCAGCAGATACAGCACGCTGTTGACTACCGGTATTCACCACTTTATGGCCTGCCACAAACGGTGCTAAATGACTTTTCACACCAATTGGCCCCATACCCGGGCCTCCACCGCCATGAGGAATAGCAAAGGTTTTATGTAAATTCAAATGAGAGACATCCGCACCGATATACCCCGGAGATGTCAAACCGACCTGCGCATTCATATTCGCACCATCCAGATAAACCTGGCCGCCATGCTCATGAATCAGTTCACAAATCTCACGAATACTTTCTTCGTATACACCATGTGTTGAAGGATACGTTACCATTAAACAGGACAATGTCTGGCTGTATTGAATGGCTTTATCACGCAGGTCATCCACATCGATATTACCATCTTTATCACAAGCGACCACCACCACTTTCAGGCCAGCCATATGTGCAGAAGCAGGGTTGGTACCATGAGCAGAGCTTGGGATCAGACAGATATCACGCTGACCTTCACCCTGACTCGCCTGATAATGACGAATCGCTAAGAGCCCGGTATATTCACCCTGAGCTCCCGAGTTAGGTTGCATACAAATGGCATCATAACCGGTAATGTTCACCAGCCAGGATTCCAGCAATTCAATTAACCTGGCATATCCTTGAGCCTGATCCGCAGGGCAAAATGGATGAAGGTTGGCAAATTCCGGCCAGCTAATCGGAATCATTTCAGCAGTCGCATTCAGTTTCATCGTGCAAGAACCTAACGCAATCATTGAATGATTTAACGCCAGATCCACCCCTTCTAAACGACGAATATAACGAAGGACATCGGTTTCACTGCGATAACGATGGAAAACAGGATGAGTCAAAATTGCTTCATCACGCAGTAACGCGGCAGGCAGATCGCCACCTTTGGTGCAAACAGCCTGATCCAGCGCGTCAATGCTTAAGCCATGATCCGCCCCGAACAACACATTCAGTAGATCGTGAAGATCATCAGCGGATGTCGTTTCATCAAAACTCAGTGCAACCGCGTTGTCTAAATCGCTTCGCAGGTTCATCTGAGACTGCTCTGCTCGTTGCAAAATGGACGCTTTATCTACGCCATCCAACGTCAGCGTATCAAAAAACTGTTGATGACGAAGAGCGATGCCTTTTTGTCTTGCCGCTTCAGCAATAATAGCGGCCATACGGTGAATACGCCGAGCAATCGTCGCCAGCCCTTCAGGGCCATGGAATACCGCATAAAACGACGCGATATTCGCTAATAACACCTGAGCCGTACAAATATTGGAATTGGCTTTTTCACGACGAATATGCTGCTCACGCGTTTGCAACGCCATACGCAACGCTGGTTTGCCATGCGTATCTTTTGAAATACCAATGATACGGCCAGGGATCGATCGTTTATAAGATTCACGGGTCGCAAAGAAAGCCGCATGAGGTCCACCATAGCCCATTGGAACCCCAAAACGCTGAGAAGAACCCAGCACGACATCAGCCCCCATCGAACCAGGTGATTTCAACATAACTAACGCCATGATATCCGCTGCAACAGCCACAATTCCTTTACGAGCATGAACAGATTCAATGATCGCCGTTAGATCGCAAACTTCCCCGGTTGTCCCCGGATACTGTAATAAAGCACCGAAGACATCAAGATCAGCCAACTGGTCCGTAGAACCTATTACCAGCTCAAAACCAAAGAACTCTGCACGCTGACTAACCACATCAATGGTTTGTGGATGAACATCGCTTGCGATAAAAAACAGGTTCGATTTTTTATTTTTTGAAACCCGTTTAGCCAGAGCCATTGCTTCAGCTGCTGCTGTTGCTTCATCAAGCAATGACGCATTCGCCAATTCCAACCCGGTCAGATCAATCGTCATCTGCTGGAAATTCAATAATGCTTCTAAACGACCCTGAGCAATTTCGGGTTGATATGGCGTATAAGCGGTATACCAGCCCGGATTTTCCAAAACATTTCTTAATATCACATTCGGTGTATGCGTTCCGTAATAACCCATACCGATATAAGAGCGATAAATCTTATTTTGTGATGCAATGGCTTTTAACTGGGCCAGCCCCTGTATTTCACTCTGGGCAGGGCCAATGTTTAAAGGATTAGGCAAACGAATCACAGCAGGAATTGTTTCATCAATCAAAGCATTTATATCAGCAAGTGACATATCCCGAAGCATCTCGCTTCGTTGCTCTTCACCGGGGCCAATATGACGACGGATAAAATCTGTGGATTGGTCAAGTTCGTTTAACGGCAACATCTCAGTATCCTGAAATTATTTCAATGGGGGGGCAACTTAAGACAAAAAACGCCCCGGGCAAAAGCTCTAAGGGCGTTTTTTATCAAACAGTACTATTCGTCTTCTTCAAGGTGAGCTTCATACTCTTGCGCACTAAGCAAGTCATCATATTCACTCGAATCAGACGATTTAACCTGAAATAGCCAACCGGACGCATAAGGATCCGAGTTAACTAATTCAGGGCTATCTTCAAGCTCTTCGTTAATTGCAACAACTTCACCAGTAATTGGCGAATAGATATCTGAAGCCGCTTTTACTGATTCAGCGACTGCGCAATCTTCACCACCGGTCACTTCATCACCGACATCAGGCAGGTCAATAAAGACCATATCACCGAGTAGTTCTTGAGCATGATCACTCAAGCCAATCGTATAAACACCGTCACCTTCGGCACGGACCCATTCATGGGTTGAAGTAAATTTTAAATCTGAAGAGATATCACTCATGGTCATTCCTTTAAAAAAATATCAGCAAACTTGTTGGCCATTACGTACAAACAGAGGCTTAACCACCTTAACTGTAACCAGTTTTTTGCGCATTTGCACAACTGCCGTATCAGCAAATTCAGAAGGGACCCGAGCCAACGCAATACTTACGCCAAGAGTCGGAGAAAAACTACCGCTGGTAATAACGCCAACCGAATCACTCCCTTCGCTGGCGTATACCGATAACCCGGTACGCAAAACACCTTTTTCCTGCATCACTAAACCGACTAACTTATCAGTACCTTTAGCTTTTTGTTCAGTTAACGCAGCACGTCCGATAAAATCACGATCTTCAGGTTCCCAGGCAATCGTCCAGCCCATATTTGCAGCCAGAGGCGAAACTGTTTCATCCATATCCTGACCATACAGATTCATACCAGCTTCAAGACGTAAAGTATCGCGAGCACCTAAACCACAAGGGGCAACCCCGGCATCAATTAATTTCTGCCAGATATCAGAGGCTTTCGAATTATCAACGACCAGCTCATAACCGACTTCACCTGTATAGCCTGTCGTTGCGATGAACAAATCACCAGCCTGGACACCAAAAAACGGTTTCATACCCTGAACGGCCTGACGCTGTTCATCACTAAAAACCAATTGTGCTTTTTCTTTAGCTTTTGGTCCTTGAACAGCGATCATTGCCAATTCAGGACGCTCAACAATAGCAACATCAAAATCAGTACCTTGTTTTATAATCCAAGCAAGGTCTTTATCATGGGTTGCAGAATTGACCACCATCCGGAAATGCTCATCTCCGAGGTAATACGTAATCAAGTCATCGATCACACCGGCATCAGGCGTTAACATAGCACTATAAAGTGCCTTACCCAGAGTTTTCAGGCGACTCACATCATTTGCTAATAATTTTTGTAGAAATGGTTTGGCCTGCGTACCTTCGATATCCACAATAGTCATGTGGGACACATCAAACATACCGGCATCACGGCGAACACAATGATGCTCTTCCAGCTGGGAGCCATAGTTAATCGGCATATCCCAACCATGAAAATCAACCATCTTTGCGCCAGCCTCCACGTGTTGCGCATATAACACTGTCTGTTTAGCCATAGCTATTCCTTACATATGACAGCAATCCAAAAAGGGGGGGATTGTCAAGAACAATAGCCTGATTATAAACATGACTTCTGGGCAAACGAAACCGTCAAATTCACAAATATAGATAATGCTTAACTCCCCCCTCCATAAAAAGGGTAAAATCAGGGCTCTATAAAAAAACATGCCTTATGGAATAATTCAGATGAATACATCTAAATTCACTGACATAGTCAGCATATATATCCAAAAAAAACATCAAAAATAGTTTGATGATTCATAACAAAGCAGAATATTCGGATTAGTTTTTCTTATCTGAATAGGCAGTGAAATTAGAATAAATCATTTCATCAGTGCTTCTGAGTTCGCATGACGACCTGCTAAAAGTAGCCTTTCAGACGATTTATCAAAGGCATATTAAAATTTGGGGGCTTATCACAGACTATTCATATATATCAGATATAATTTAACAGTTTTAAAGTAAATAAAGACAGTGACATCTGTTTTTCATATTTTATAAACAGAGAATAGTCATTATTAAATGAGTAAGAAATAATAGACGCCAGCCAATCACTCAAGCCCGTTACCTTTGGAAGTAAGTGAATACCCACTCAAATAAATAAAGATGAAATGACTGCATAACAAGCACAAAATATTTTTTTATCAAACAAGCTAAAAACATACTTCAATATTTGTCAGTTACGTTTAACCGTAGGGTAATCAGTAAGAAATAACTGTTTATGTTATAAAACACACGATAAAGTAGAAAACAGAAACCAAAATCCATTTATGCAATGAATAGCTCCGAAGACGATATACTCTGTCCAAATCGATTAAAAACATGCCTGTTTATATTCTGTGTAGGCATCATTGTCTTCATGGCTTCCGTCATAGGAACATTAACCCGACAGTGGGGACTTCCAGCAATTATATGGCCAGCAAATGCTATTCTTGTCGGCATGTTACTTCGTTTCCGCCAGTATTCATCATCACTGGTTTTCGCTGCCGCGTTCCTTGGCTTTTATACTGCGGATCTGGTCCATGGAAGAGTCGTATCGACAGCCTTAAGCCTGTCAGTCGCCAATATGCTCGAAGCCATCATTATTTATGTTTTGTACGTTAAGATACCATCGCTGGATGCCCGACTGACAACCCCAACAGCCATTCTTCACTTATTCTTCGTTTCGACATTAGGAGCATTAGCAGGGTCTATACTTGGAGCTGTTACTTTCAAAATCCAATTCGGTGACCATTTCTTTATTACTTTTTTCTACTGGTTTGCCGGTGAAATACTGAGTAGCGTGACAATATTACCGGTTTTGTTAACCAGTCCAAAACTAAGCGATTACCATTTAAAACACCTGAAGTTTAATATACGGCAACTGCTACCACTGATAACACTCGTCATTTCGATTTCAATGATGTTTATCGTATCAGGTCCCGGAGCGATTGCGTTTCCAGTGATGCCATTAATCTGGTGTGCATTATCCTATAATTTTTTCATCAACGCGATTTTAGTGATGACCCTGGCGATCATTCTTAACAGCGCGGAAGCATTACACCTGCTCCCTTTCTTTACTCAGAACCATTTTGCCGTCGATACGGTTTCATTTCGTATCGGCATCACCATGTTAAGCCTGGCTCCCTTGTCTGTAGCCAGCATCAACGAAGCCCGAAACGAACTCATCCGTAAACTGGATTACAGTGTCAACCATGATCACCTAACCGGTATTCTTTCCCGCAAGGCTTTGGAACAACAGGGGACTCGTTATTTTAACTCTCCCCGAATAGAACATCCGATCACACTCATGATGCTTGATCTGGATTATTTCAAACAAATTAACGATCAATATGGCCATCAGTCCGGTGATCAACTGCTGGTCCATTTTACTCAGATAGTCGCCAAATTGATCCGAACCCAAGATCTATTCGGGCGGATGGGAGGTGAAGAATTTGCGATCGTACTTTCTGACCTTTCCTACCATAATGCATTAGATATCGCTGAACGAATCCGCGGTTCTCTCAACCAACAAACAATCCATCTTGAAAATAACCAACAAATAACCATTACGGTCAGCATCGGGTTGGTTTATTTATCCCGATCAACCCAATGTTCATGGGATCAAGCACTAGGAAGAGCCGATAAGGCGCTTTATCGCGCCAAAGCAACCGGTCGCAATCAGGTTTGTGTCTGGTGAAGACATACGTAAATGAAGCCGCGATAACCAATCAGATTTAAAAGACCATCGCCACTAAAACAATCCCCAACAACACCCGATACACCACAAAAGGCATCATTCCCGCATGAGAAACCCAACGCAGAAAATAATGGATACAGGCGATCGCACTGAAAAAAGAGATAACCAGACCTAACCCCAACTGATGCCATGGCACATCAATTGGAGATTGTGCTGCCTGAATCCCCAAAAAGGTCCCAGCGCCCATGATAACGGGAATCGATAACAAGAAAGAGAAACGAGCCGAAGCCTCACGTCCATATCCTAATTGACGTGCTGCGGTCATCGTAATCCCCGAACGGGAAGTCCCAGGGATCATCGCCAACACCTGAGCCAGGCCAATGTACAACGCATGCTTCAAACCAATTTGTGATTCATCACGCACCTGTGGAGCCTTCCAGTCAATCCATCCCAGCAGCAAACCAAATACAATCGTTGTCACAGCGATGATTTTGGCCGAACGTGCATAGATTTCAATAAGATGACCGAAAAGTCCGCCAGCAACCACGGCCGGAATCGTCGCAACAATAATCATCCAGGCTAACCGGCTCTGCGCACTGGCGCCCCGACCAACAAGCGAACCACTCCAGGCACTAAGCATGGACAATACATCTTTTCTAAAATAGATCACTACGGCCAACAGCGTACCAAGATGAACGGTCACATCAAAGATCTCGCCCTGATCCTGCCATCCCAGCAACTGAGAAGGAAGAATAAGATGCGCCGAACTTGAGATCGGTAAGAATTCAGTAAGTCCCTGAATCAGGGAGAGGATAATCACATGCATAGTGGACATAATCATTACTCGTATGGTTTAAAAATGAATCATCGATACGGGTTAAAGGAATTGCCGTTGGCTCCAACTGACGCCACATCTGAATCAGAGGACAAAACGTTAAAGGGTGGACCCGCTCGCCAGCCAGTTCAGCCAACGGACGAAGAACAAATGCATTCATCGCAATTTCTGGACGCGGCAAACGACACGGTGCATCACAAACCATCGAATCATAGAGTAATAAATCAATGTCCAGCATCCGTGACGAACATTTCTTAGCCGCTCTTGGACGCCCGCACTGATATTCGATATCCCGTAAAACCCGGGCTAACGTCACCAAGGATAAAGACGTTTCAAAATAAGCGACTAAATTATAAAAATCAGGCCCATTAAAACCAACCGCTTCACTTTGATAAATTGCGGAGCGTTTTAACGGACCAAATAACTGCTCCAGCAAAGAGATTCCCCGACAAAGCGAATACTCCCGCTGCAGATTACTGCCGATACCAATATAAACCTGAGCCATTATCCATCGCTCCGGGAGCGCTCAATCGACACTCCAACACTCGATGCATTAACAATCGCCCCAGGCTTGCGAACCGTGACCGAAACACGATGAACACCGAACTCATCCATCACAAAATCGGCAACTCTTTCGGCAACCGTTTCAATCAATCCATAAGGCTGGCTGCCCACCAAATGCGTAATGGAATCACTTACAGAGGCATAATTCAACGCGTAACCGAGATCATCTTTTGCAGCAGCCAGACGATTATCCCAATCCATCGATAGATTCAGGACTAATTTCTGCTTTATTCGTTTTTCCCAGTCATAAACGCCAATAGTCGCCAGTACACATAATTCCTCGATGAAAACTTTATCCATGTAATCCAAAACCTGAATCGATTCACCATAGCGAAGCGCACATAAAGCACGTATGATTACTGCTCACGGTGATACTGTATGACTTATCATGTTAAGTGGGCGATGATAGCTCAAATCCTCTGGCTTAGGAAACGGTGAATGGGATTGGATCGTCTAATATGGGGATAATTGGATTTTTATTTATAGTCGGTGCCTACCTGATAGGCTCCGTTTCGAATGCAGTACTGGTTAGTCAACTGTTCGGGTTGCCTGACCCACGACAGCATGGTTCGGGAAACCCCGGAGCGACCAATGTCTATCGATTAGGATCGCGTCGGTTGCCTGCAACCCTGGTACTCGTATTCGATATTTTAAAAGGCGTCATTCCGGTATGGGGTGCGTACTTCGCCGGGCTGCCACCAGTCATTCTAGGATTTGTCGGAATCAGCGCCTGCTTTGGCCATATGTTCCCGATATTTTTCCATTTTGAAGGGGGTAAAGGCGTTGCTACAGCTCTGGGTGCCGTATTACCCATTGGCCTGACTCTGGGATGCCTGCTGATAGCAACATGGGTAATCGTTCTGCTGGTCACCGGTTACTCATCTGCAGCTGCATTGATTACCGTGCTGCTTGCACCATTTTTCACCTGGCTGATAAAACCTGAATACACCTTACCCGTCTCAATGTTGGCGTGCCTAATTATTCTTAGGCATCACAGCAACATCATCCGGTTATGGAATCAAACTGAATCTAAAATACTCCGCTGGCGACGTAAATAACACGCGCCAGCTGTTCCTCGGGTGATTTCATCAAACAGGATCACCGGGCCACTTCAATCGATGGTAACTGATCCAATGGCCAGCGAGGTGTCGCACAAATAGCCAACTCAGTTTGAATTTGTCCGGCCTTAAAACGCTGCATCCCAGCATAAGCGATCATCGCCCCATTGTCGGTACAAAACTCAGTTCGCGGATAAAAAACCTGGCCACCGCGAGCCTGCATCATCTGACCTAAATCACGACGAAGTCGCCGGTTAGCACTCACACCACCGGCAATAACCAGCTGCTTCAGGCCGGTTTCATCCAACGCCCGGCGGCACTTAATCGACAATGTATCAACCACAGCCTGCTCAAACGCCAGCGCAATATCAGCCTGTGCCTGAGCCTCACCACCACAGCTGGCAATGGTATTGGCAGCAAACGTCTTTAACCCTGAAAAGCTCATATCAAGCCCGGGACGATCCGTCATTGGCCGGGGGAACGTAAACCGGCCTGGAGTGCCTTTTTCAGCCAACTTCGAGAGACGGGGCCCACCGGGATAATCCAGCCCTAATAGTTTGGCTGTTTTATCAAAAGCCTCACCAGCGGCATCATCAATCGACTCGCCCATAATCTGATACGCACCGATTTTATCTACCCGGACAATCATGGTATGCCCGCCTGACACCAGTAACGCTAAAAACGGTAACTCAGGCGCATGATCTTCAAGCATCGGCGCTAATAAATGCCCTTCCATATGATGAACAGCAACTGCTGGTTTGCCCCAGGCCATTGCCAAAGAGCGTCCGGTTGTTGCTCCGACCAAAAGCGCGCCAACCAGACCCGGGCCGGCTGTATAAGCGACAGCATCGATATCATCACGGGTTGAGCCCGACTCATCCAGCGCCTTTTTAATTAAAGGAATAACTTTACGAATATGATCACGAGAAGCCAGCTCAGGAACAACGCCACCATAATCAGCATGAAGCTCAATCTGGCTATAAAGTTGATGAGATAACAAGCCTCGTTCATCATCATAAATGGCAATACCAGTTTCGTCACAAGACGTCTCGATACCGAGAACACGCATGATCCAATCTCCGGGAACGGGAAAACGGTGCATATATTACCCGCCTTAGCGCACATAAACCAGATTGTCATCAAAATACTCTTTACAACACCCCCAGGTTTTGATTAAAATTCTGCACCATTTTTAAACACTCTGGCTGTCAATGAGTAACAGCCACTAACAAAACCCCCGAGGTGATCGGCATATGCCAGTAGTTAAAGTACGTGAAAACGAACCATTTGACGTTGCACTGCGTCGCTTTAAACGTTCTTGTGAAAAAGCAGGGATCCTTTCAGAAGTTCGCCGCCGCGAATTCTATGAAAAACCAACCACTGCTCGTAAACGTGCTAAAGCCGCTGCGGTAAAACGCCACGCGAAAAAATTGGCTCGTGAAAACGCACGTCGCGTTCGTCTGTACTAATTTATCAGACAAAAGCGAGTTTTAAAATGTCCCTGAAAGTTCAATTAAAAGACGCTCAGAAGGACGCACTACGGGCCAAAGAAAAAGCCCGTCTAAGTACGTTGCGTATGGTTATGGCTGAAATTAAACAGCAAGAAGTTGACCATCGCATTGAGCTGGATGACGATGCCATCATCGCCATCATTACCAAAATGGTAAAACAGCGCCAGGATGCTGCAAAACAGTATCATGACGCAGGTCGAGAAGACTTAGCCGATCATGAACTGGCTGAAATTCCCGTATTGCAGGAATTTTTGCCTCTGCCGCTTAGTGACGATGAAGTCAACGCTCTCATCGAAGCGGCCATTAACCAGACCGGAGCGAATGAGCTCGGGGACATGGGCAAGGTCATGGGTGTGCTTAAGCCACAGGTTCAAGGCCGGGCCGATATGGGAGCAATCAGCAAGGTTGTGCGTAGCAAACTAAGCTGATTCGATTCTCTTATACGCGGACAAGCCGCTCACTCCGCCGAGTGGGCGGCTTGTTTGTCTTTGCCAAAAAATAATGACATCGGCAAATCGATGGCAAATAGTCATGTTGAGGACTTATGGCAGGACGGATATCACAGCAATTCATTGATGATCTGTTAGCTCGGGTCGATATTGTCAGCCTGATTGACGAACGGGTGCGACTCAAAAAAGCCGGTAAAAACTACCAGGCTTGCTGCCCTTTCCACAACGAAAAATCACCATCATTTACCGTCAGCCCTGATAAACAATTCTATCACTGCTTCGGTTGCGGAGCCCATGGCAACGCCATCGGCTTTCTGATGGAATATGAACGATTTGAATTTGTCGAAGCTGTCGAAGAACTGGCTGCACGATTAGGGGTTGAAGTCCAGCGCGAAGAAACCCGCACGGGCAGTTCCTCAAATGCCCCACAGGCTCCCATCAGCCGCGATCTTTACGACTTAATGGCGCAGGTGAACCGATTTTACCAGTACCAACTGCGTAAAAACGAAAAGTCAGACACCGTCATCGACTATCTCAAAAACCGGGGACTCAGCGGTGAAATTGTCAAAACCTTTGGCATTGGATTCGCACCGGATGAATGGGACAGCGTTAGCCGCCAGTTTGGCAAAACCCGGGAAATCAGTGACCAGCTACTGCGCTGCGGTCTTTTGATCGAAAACGACAACAAACGCCGTT
Source organism: Candidatus Celerinatantimonas neptuna (assembly GCA_911810475.1). Classification (NCBI taxonomy): domain Bacteria; kingdom Pseudomonadati; phylum Pseudomonadota; class Gammaproteobacteria; family Celerinatantimonadaceae; genus Celerinatantimonas; species Candidatus Celerinatantimonas neptuna. The sequence continues at coordinate 2,467,055 of OU461276.1, read as the reverse complement.
ATGACCGGTTTCGGGACCGCGTTATGTTCCCGATACGGGACCGTCGGGGCCGTTTTATCGGATTTGGGGGCCGGGTTTTAGGTGATGGAACCCCAAAATACCTCAACTCACCAGAAACCGATATCTTTCATAAGGGCCGGGAACTCTACGGCTTTTACGAAGTCCGCCAAAAGCACAAAAAAATCGAACAGATACTTGTAGTTGAAGGATATATGGATGTCGTGTCACTAGCTCAGTTTGACGTCGACTACGCCGTGGCAAGCCTTGGCACTTCGACAACCTCAGAACAGCTTCAAATGCTGTTCAGAGCGACCGACCGGGTGATCTGCTGCTACGATGGCGACAGAGCCGGACGGGATGCCGCCTGGCGGGCACTGGAAAACGCTCTGCCACAGCTCCATGATGGCGTCGAAATGCAATTTATGTTTTTACCTGATGGTGATGACCCGGATACCCACATCAGAGCCATTGGCAAAGATGCCTTCGAAGAGGAGCTAAAACAGGCACAGTCACTCTCTGATTTTATGTTCGATAAACTGACCCAGACCATTGATACCCGCACCGATGCCGGGAAAAGCCACCTAGCCAACGAAGCCAGACGCCTTATCAACCAGGTCCAGGCCGGGTTTTATCAGGACATGTTAAAAAGCGCACTGGCCCGCTGGCTGCGCTGGGACGAACAACGACTCAACCGTTTTTTTGTCGCCCCTAAACCTGCTCGGGTACAAAACCAGGCCCAAGGCATAAAATTAACACCAATGCGTCGGGCCATCGCCATCGTGCTACAATATCCTAAGGCAGCACTTCACGCACCAGAGCTTGAATTTCTTCGGGCACTGCCGTTAAAAGGGAACGAATTATTAATCGAATTAGTCCAGCAAATTCGGAATAAACCCGAAATCACCACAGCGCAATTGCTGGAGCGCTGGCGAGGACAACCACAGGCAGCCGCTCTGAACAAAATGGCCAGTATAAATCTGGAAGGTAACGAGCTCATCGACATCAGCGGCTACACCAAGGAACTCAATGATATTCTTGCCAGTTTTGTGGAAGAACTACTGCAGCAACGCTATGACCAATTGCTGCAAAAATCATTTACACAACCGCTCAGCCGGGAGGAAAAGCAAGAAATGCTACAACTACAGATTGAACTTCGGTCAAGCTGAAGACCGTGCTTGACCGGGCCGTGCACAAAATTTCAACAAATTCACTTGATTTGACAAATTTTGCCCACATTTATGTTATAATGATTCGTTTCACTGATTCACTAGTGAAACAGTCTGATATTATATAGCGAAGCTTAACCTAATTTAGCGGATGATCTTTATGGAGCCAACCCCACAGTCACAACTCAAACTCCTTTTAGCCAAAGGGAAAGAGCAAGGCTATCTCACCTATGCAGAGGTGAACGATCATTTACCTGAAGATATTGTCGATTCTGATCAGGTTGAAGACATTATTCAAATGATCAACGACATGGGCATTACGGTTTACGAAAACGCACCGGATGCCGACGATCTTATGCTGGCAGAAAACACAACCGACGAAGACGCGGTTGAAGCCGCCGCACAGGCACTGGCATCAGTTGAATCTGAAATTGGCCGGACAACCGATCCGGTCCGGATGTACATGCGTGAAATGGGCACCGTCGAACTACTTACCCGAGAAGGTGAAATCGACATTGCCAAACGCATTGAAGACGGGATCAATCAGGTTCAGTGTTCAGTCGCCGAATACCCTGAAACCATTGCCCTTCTACTGGACATGTACGACCAGTATCAGGCCGAAGAATTACGCGTTAGTGACATCGTTTCCGGATTCTTAGATGAAAGCGAAGTCGAAGATGCTGCCCCGACTGCCACCCATATCGGCTCGGAACTGGCAGAACAGGATCTCAATGACGATAACGATAAAGACGACGATGAAGATGACGAAGAAGAAGATGTCGGCATCGATCCGGAACTAGTCAAAGAGCGTTTCGAAGCACTGCGTGATGTTTACGATCGCTCATTAGCTATTATTGAAAAACATGGTCGTACCAGTAAAGAAGCCCGGGCATCTATCAACGAATTAAGTGAAGTATTCCACACCTTCCGTCTGATCCCGAAAGTATTCGATAAACTGGTTGCAAAAATGCGCGGCATGATGGACCGGGTTCGCACTCAGGAACGACTCATCATGAAACTGTGTGTCGAACAATGCAAAATGCCGAAGAAAAACTTCGTCAGTGCTTTTTCAGGCCAAGAATCTTCAAACGCATGGTTTGACCAGCAACTTGCATCTAGTAAACCATATGCCCCTGCTTTAAAAGAAATAGACGAAGAAATTCGCCGCTGCATTGGCAAACTGCGTCAGGTTGAAACCGACACCAGCCTGACCATTCAGGGCATTAAAGACATCAACCGCCGTATGAGCATTGGTGAAGCCAAAGCCCGCCGAGCTAAAAAAGAAATGGTCGAAGCCAACTTGCGACTAGTGATCTCAATTGCCAAAAAATACACCAACCGTGGCCTGCAATTTCTTGACCTGATCCAGGAAGGGAACATCGGTCTGATGAAAGCCGTCGACAAATTTGAATACCGTCGTGGTTACAAATTCTCGACCTATGCAACCTGGTGGATCCGTCAGGCCATTACCCGCTCGATTGCAGACCAGGCACGAACCATCCGTATTCCGGTTCACATGATTGAAACCATCAACAAACTCAATCGTATCAGCCGTCAGATGCTTCAGGAAATGGGCCGTGAACCCAACCCCGAAGAACTAGCCGAACGGATGCTCATGCCGGAAGATAAAATCCGTAAAGTGCTTAAAATCGCAAAAGAGCCTATCTCCATGGAAACCCCAATCGGGGACGACGAAGATTCGCATCTGGGTGATTTCATCGAGGATACCACCCTGTCCTTACCGATGGATGCTGCCACCAACGATAACCTGAAATTTGCAACTCAGGAAGTTCTGGCCGGCCTGACCCCCCGTGAAGCAAAAGTCCTGCGGATGCGTTTTGGAATTGGCATGAACACCGACCACACACTTGAAGAAGTCGGTAAACAGTTCGATGTCACCCGTGAACGTATTCGTCAGATCGAAGCAAAAGCCCTGCGTAAACTGCGTCATCCAAGCCGCAGTGAACAGCTTCGCAGCTTCCTTGACGAATAAAAGCGTCCAACTGCTTAATATATAAGCGAACGGAACGCCAACCGATAGACACAGCAGGCTGGATTCAATATAATCCAGCCTGTTTCTTAAGAAACAATGTCACACCGGCCCTATAGCTCAGTTGGTTAGAGCAGTCGACTCATAATCGATTGGTCACTGGTTCAAGTCCAGTTGGGGCCACCACTTCCGCCAAGTCATACAGCCGTAGTATTCACTAACTTTTTGACCTCAAAAAAATCCTGTGTAGCAAATATGTAGCAGCGTTTTCGTCCATAAATGTGAAAATTGCTCTCATTTCTCATCGAAGTCGAAAATTTTGATAGGGAAAAACTTAAAAAGTTATCTAGCAGATATGAAAGGTTTTATTGGTGGGTATTAACAGTTTTTAGAGATTAGCTCCCTTTGCTAGTCGATATGCTTCATTATTTATCTTCAAGCCACCTTATTAGTGGTATCCGTAACAATTTCCATTCTATAGATGCCCTTTTCACTACAGAATAGTGACACTATACCTAAACAATTACAGAGAGTACAATTTCTGACCAAATTTATTATCCCCATTTTTCTTAGTCTATATAAACATCTTTTATGATCTGATACGAAACAACTATACTGTTTCAGTACTAAAGTAATCAATATTTCAATGTATTATACTGATTGAATAAAAATGGACTTTACTAGGAGCTGGGATTTTGACCAACAGAGCCGCTAACGCAACTATTAAAGGGTATCTATACCAGTTTGACTACAGCCTATTGAGAATACTCAAATCAAAAAAGGATGATGAAACCTTTGTAATTGAAGGTTCCGAAGACATAGATATCTATTGCAAAGACAGTAGTGAACATGTGCAATGCAAGTACTATGAAGGAACAAATTATAATCATTCAGTGCTCAAAGATGCTATTGTAGCAATGCTAACTGGCTACCATAAACTTTTGGATAGCGACAGAAAGGGTAGAACTTACCATATCTATGGCTTTTACAAGAGTGGTCAGGATAAACTTCCTCACCAAATAGATGCTGAATTTGTAAAAACTAATTTTCTAACGACTAAAAAACGTCCGAAAAAAGGAAAAGATGAGGAAGCCAAAGGAGTCATAGAAAAGATTCATGAACAACTAGGAATTTCTGATGATACCATAGAAGAGTTCATTAAGGTCTTATATATAAATATCAACGCTGAATCATATGATTTTCAACAAAGATCTATATATAGTCGTCTTAAGACTCTTGGTTTTGGCAGCTGTGAAAATGAAATTGAAACAATATACTATCCTAGAGCACTAACAATTATTACTGATTTAGCTCAAAACAAGGAAGAAATTGATAGAACTATTACAAAACGCGACTTCATAGGAAAACTACCCAACAGAGAAATAATTTTCAATCAATGGTTGATTAATTATTTCAATGAGGATAAATATAATAAATCAATTAAAAAAAATCTATTTACATATAAAATAACAAGAATACCAAAAGAAACTAGAATATTCATTTTAGATTTAAGTGGAGAATATAAATTAAGCAATGCAGTAAGTTTATTGAAATCAATTTGTGAAAGATTTTCTAACATAGAACATAGAAACACTAATAATAACGATAGGTTTTGTCCTTTAGCATTAGTAAAAGGAGTCAATGAAGAACAACTTAAAAAAATTAAGCATACTTTATATAAAGCTAAAATAAACTTTTCTGATGGATTTCCTTTTAAAAATTCAGACTTCATAATTGATAACCTACTCAAAGAAAAGACTGAAGAAAACAATTATAAAATCAGATTTATTCCCACTGAAACAGAAATTAAAGAAGTAGTAGATAAAAGTGAATCAATAGTTAGAATATATGATTTTTATAAAGAATCACCGATGCAATCTAAGATAATACCTGAAAGTGCAAAATATAATTCAATTAGAGTAAATAGCATTTATTCAATATCGGAGATGATAAACTAATGGCTAATAAAATAAGTAATGCTCAAGTTATTGGTGTTTTCCCAGACAAAGTTAAAATATCTATAAGTGATATTGAAAAATTTACAGATGGGGAAAATATAAAAGTAGGATCTTATATTAGAATTACTGATAATGAGGATTGTGTTTTAATTGCTGCTATTGAGAATTTTTCTATTGAATCACAAGATTCTAGACTACCAAAGTATTTGATTGAAGCATTCCCTTTAGGTATTATTAATGATGGAAAATTCATCAGGGGTGGGGATGCATTAACAATTCCTCCTACAGGAGTCGCGCCGGCAACGACAGAGGATATACGAAAAATTTTTGAAGACTCTATAGAGCAAAAGGTTAATTTTTCTTTTAGTAAATTATTATCTAATCAGAACATAACAGTTCCTGTAAATGGCAACAAGTTTTTTAATAAACATATTGCTATTGTAGGCTCTACAGGTTCAGGGAAATCTCATACCATAAGTAGAATCTTGCAAAATGCTATATCTTCACCTTCAAAAAAGATAGAAAGTAGAGATGGCAATTTTAAATTAAATAATTCACATATAGTTATTTTCGATATACATTCAGAATATAGAACAGCATTTCCAACAGCCAACATATTAAATGTTAATAATATACAGTTACCTTATTGGCTTTTGAATAGTGATGAACTAGAAGAAATATTATTAGATACAGGTGAACGAGACAACTACAACCAATCAGCAATATTTAGATACTTGGTAACTGAAAACAAGAGAAAACACAATCCAGATAAAAAAAGAATTTTCTATGACAGTCCTTTGAGATTTAGCATTCAAGAAGTTCTCAATGCCATATACAACATAAAAAACGAGACAATTAACTTTAAGAATAATTCTCGATATATGATCATAGATGATAGTTATCATCTATCAGATGAAGGGAAAACAAAAGAAACTGATGGACTATTGTTAGATGAAGCTAAACGATTAGAAATGTACTTTTCAATGAGACATGAATTCCATCAACCAAAAGGAAGCAATATATCAAAAGGAAGCTATTCGGATGGTTCTTTAAATAAGTTCTTTAGTCGATTCGAATCAAAAATCGCACAAGAAAGATTAAAATTCATTTTCAATGAAAATAGCATAAATCTTACATTAGAAAATGTTTTATCTTCTTTAATTGGTTATGGAGAAAACAAGTCAAATATTACAATTATCGATCTTAGCGGTGTACCTTTCGAAGTGTTAAGTATCACTGTTTCACTTATATCTAGATTACTATTTGAGTATGGATATTATTATAAAGTGCTTCGAGAAGGGGAAGTTCACAACAACGATGCTCCTTTGTTATTAGTCTATGAAGAAGCCCACAAGTATGTACCTCGCTCTGATCTTTCAAAGTTCAGAGCATCTAAGACATCTATAGAAAGGATCGCGAAAGAAGGTAGGAAGTATGGAGTAACACTTCTACTCTCAAGCCAAAGACCTGCTGAAATTTCAGAAACGATTTTTGCCCAATGCAGTAACTTTTTAGCGATGAGATTAACCAACCCCAATGACCAAGACTATGTTTCAAGGTTATTACCTGATACTTTAGGGAAACTTAAAGACAAATTGCCTAACTTGGGAGCAGGTGAAGCCCTTCTGATTGGTGAATCCGTAGTTATTCCTTCATTGGTGAGGATTGATAAGTGTATAGAACATGAACCATCATCAAACGATATTCCATACTTTGAACTTTGGAAAGAAGAATGGAAAAATATTGATTTTCAGGGAATTACAAATAATTGGTTGGGTGATTGAACTGAAATAACCTTAGTACAACCAACATTAGCTGAACTACGTTCAATCAAAAATAATTACTGTTCATTGGTAACTAAAAAAAAGGTTGATCAGAAGCCCCCGACCAACCTTTGAAGACAAAGACTTTAGGAGTATGTGTATCCCCAAGTGAAACGCCCCATAAGGGGATACAACATGGTACTTCGACGTTTACTTTTCTCACTCTTAATGCAAGCAATTTCCCTGCTCTCCATTAGGGAAACGAACCGCTTACCGGTTAAGCTTTAGCCAGCTTAGGGTGATACGCAATAATCATAAATATTATTCGCTAACATCTAATACTGAGCAGAGTTTTCTTAATCAGAACTGGCCGATTGAATCATGACTTATTTATCTAAATATCATTTTCATACACTTATTCACAGAACTCCAAGGCGAGGCGTTGCCTCGCTAACAAATCAAAAGAAATTAAAGTAAAAATTGAGATAGATGGTCGTTTTTCTGATGAGGTGATTCGTATTTCTGAAAGCCCTGCTTGACCCGCCCCTAACCGCACTTTATGATTTCAGTTACTAAAATCAAACCGGTTCCCGCACACGTTAGCCTTGCGGTCTTCTTAGTCTATGGAGACGCTTATGCCTAATTCATACACCATTACCGGCGATGCACTCGATTCGTTGTATCAGTTACAAGGCGCACTCAAATTAGTCACTTCAATCTTGCAGGATCAAGCCGCTTTTGAGCCACATATTTCAATTTCAGCAGAACAGCTTTCATTATTTCTATCACTGATCCAACGTGATATTACCGGTGTCATTCGTCAGACTGATATTTAAGCATTCTGGGAATGGGTCTGAACCAGTTTCCATTCCCAAATTCGGGTGATAACTTCCCGGCCTTCGGCCAGTATGCCTTTCAGCCGGGTCAGAAAACTATCCCGGTATTGGTTAAGGTGACACTCCCCTGTCACCTTATCAAACACCAGCTGATAGAACGGCTGGATCGGGCGGTCAGCCCGTTTGCACCACATCCCGCCCATCTGTTCGGTATACACCTGCCAGTTGCCACAATCGGCGGCTTGGTGGATTTTCTGGCAGGTTTCGGACAAGCGTTCCGGGGTTTTCAGGCGGCGAAGCTCCCGCCAGACGGTCACCGATGCCCCACCAATTTGTTGAAACTGACGAATGCCCCAGCAAGAGGCCCAAGCATCAACACGGGCTGCCGCTTCAATGGGGTCTTCCCCGTAAACCCCGGACTCTAATTCCTGACCATTGATATTTTTCGACACATATTTAGCAATGTACCCGGTAGCACTGCCTTTGGCCGGGTCGATTTCAACGACCTTGAATCGGGAGTTTTCCGCGCCTTTTTCCGAACCGTCTTCCTGTAGGCAGTAGGTTCGAAAGGTAGTTATCAGCGCTGCTTTCTGAGACGCCGGAACAAACAGCAATAAATGCCAGTGAGGGGTGCCGTCATGATGCGGTTCAGCAACCCGGAATCCATAAGGGCGTACCTGTTCCCGGTCGAGTTTAGCCCGAATTCGGGCAAAGGTCGTGCGCAGGTAATTCTGAGCATCCAACGGGGTTAAGGTCTGCCATTTCGGGTTTCTCTCCCCGGAACGGTTCAGCACGGCATGATAACGGCTCGGACAGGTCATCGTGATAAACAGCCCGACATGGCCGAACTGTTCGGAAAGTTCTTCAAAGCCGCGCATTCTGACCATTAATTCCGCTTTACGCAATTGCGGATTCGCAACATTCTTCTCTGAAAGTGCTTTAAGTGTGTAGCGTTGCCCGGCCTGATTCATGACCGAGGTGTGTTCCAACATCTGGGATTGCTCCCAGAGTTGCATCCGGCGTTTTTTCAGAATCAGGTCGGAACAATAAATGGCTTTATGTTTGTGAACCATCCCTAACATCTGCGCCAGTGTTTCAATATCCCGGCGATGTCTGCGGCGCAATCCACTGAGCCACCAGGCCTCACTTTCCATCCGCCCCATGGCTCCCTGAATACTGCGCTGAAATCGAGGCAATTTTCGGGACTCATGTTCGGGAATTTTCGGAAAATCGAGCCGATGCGCCTGAACAATCCGGCACTGTTTCTGATACCGGAATAAGGCGCTAACCGCTGATTTTCCGGCGGCTCGGCAAAAATAGGCCCCGGTGCGGGCCAACTGTTTAAGACTATCTTCCGAAAAGTCCATATTCAGTTCCAGATTATGAACGCCAATCGTTCGGGCAATGTCCCGGCGCAGATGTCGAAGATAGGTATTGGCCTCAAATCGGGTCGGCTGTTTTTCATACCCGGCCATAATGGCCGGATAAAATTCCCGGGGGAATCCGAGTAATTGCCCTTTCACAAACAGGCGGTCATCAGGATGCACAGCTGGCATTGAAAACCTCCCATCCCCGGGTACCCATCAGATAGGTTTCCCATCGAACCCCGAAATAGTTTACCTGTTTGCGGGTGACGAGTCCGGCACTTTTGAGGGCTTCAAAGGTGCGACGGTCAAAACGTTTACGCAATTTGCCGCGAATAGCGACTTTGCCAAAGGCATGACCCGGTTCAATGCAAAAAGAGATTTCAACATGATTAGCAAAATCAGTCAGCATCCGAAACTGTTCATTAGAGAGCTTAAGCATGCGCCTGCCCTCCTTCATTCATCTGCTGAAGATGTTCAAGCCGTTGGAACTGGTCGAGCCAGCCGTCTAAATCTTCACGCAGATAACGAACTGAGCGACCGATTTTAATAAAAGGAGGTGCAGGGGTGTGATTAAGGCGATTGCCGCTCATCCGTGCTTGCCGGAGAAACGAACGGCTCATGCCAATGTAATAGGATGTTTCTTGTTCGGTTAAAACTCGTTTATCAGATAAGTTAGTTGGATATTTCATTGCTATAAATCTCAATTAGTTAATCGAGATTCATAGGTTCTGCGTACTAAGCGTACCGATACGCTAATCGGTACGTTTGAATTGAAATTTTTTTGTTATTTTTTATTTCTCATGTTCGACAAGCGATTTTTAAAGGTCTGGCGGGCCATTGTCGTTGTTCCACCCTGTTGGTTCTGCCACACAATTTCCTGCTCGCCCATTTCCAAAATCACTAAATCGATGTCATATATCTTTTCATTGTCTTCAGCTTCAACATCATTACGAAGCCGATTCCATAAAACATCAGACCGTGAATGAGGTGAAGAGCGATACAACCGTTCAATGACCGTATCAATATTTTTCTGCGGTTTTTTACCCTCAGAAGATGTAGCCCGTGACTTAATTTCACGTTCAAGGCTAGCCAAACTCTCTTTGGAAATACCTAATTGAGGCAACTTAACATGAAAAGACTGCTCAGCAATCTCATATTCAGATTCTGTATGATATTTTTTGGATAGTGTTTCAAAAAAATCAGGCTCGGCGATTTTGCCGGATGAAATGCTTTTCAGTAACTCATTCATCACTTTCAAATCAGAACGGCTGCTATCTTCCTGCACGACTTCTTTAAAATAAGGATAAGCAAGCCAGTCTTCAGGATCAGTCGACTCAATATAATAATTATAACCCCAGTACCCAATCAACCTGTTCGGGGGCTGCTTTCCTTTAAACGGGTAAGGATAATAGACCGCTTGAATACCATCGAGTTCAAGAGGACGCCCAGCACTAATCAATGCTTCCCCATCATCAATAATTCTAAGTGCATCATCACGCCGAAATAGCCCCATCCACCCACGATACTTATAAACAGCAAAACCACGAAACAGACCATCATCTTCAATGCGACCAATAATAACTTTTAAATTATTACTAAAAAAAGCCCAACCGGCTGAACTTAAATCCGCATGATGGAAAAATTCAGATTGCGTGAGATTTGAATGATTTTCAATATCATTGACACTGATGTAATCAATCAAAATAGCCTCCTGCTTAGAGAATATTAGATATGCCCTGATAGACTACAAAGAAATTCATTATGAGAAATTTTTATTAGGCCATCAATCATATAAGCAGTTTATGAGATTGATTTATGCAAACGCCGCTGCAAAATTTCGCAATTCATGAATATGAGGTGGGGTTTCTGACTGAACGATGTCTTCGTTGATTCGAAGAATCAAAGATTTAAAAACCTCTGCATTATTTTTTAAGCCTTGTTTTTCCATAAGGCTTTCAATATCAGACAACGACTTGTCATTCAGTTTAAACGACAATCTTTTAGATGATTTCGCTTTTGCTAAATCTGAATGTAACAGCTCACTCAAATTGGTTGCAGGGTAGCGCCCGCTACTTAACGCATGCAGATAATACAACACAAGTGGCTTATTAAAGCTCTCTGTTAAAGTCGGATCAATTCTATGGGAAGCTAAAGTAAGAATATCCAGAAAATGCGCGGGAATTCTTAACTCAACAGGAGTTTTTACCTTGTTATACTCAGCTCGTACTTTAGCCGTTGACTGTTTAGGGAGACTAACAACTTGTCCGCAAGTATCACATACGCCAGCCAGCACATTTTTAACCGTACCCGAGTGATCACTAAAGTCTATATCGCGTAAAACGTATGTCGCATGTGACAAACCACAGGTAGGACAAATCACTTGCCGTTTATCGCCTTCTTTTACGATTTTCATGCTAGACCTCACTTTCATGAACACTTATAAACATTACATCAGGCTCAATAAAATAAAATTTTACATACCATCGTTTACCGTCTTTAAACGGTTTGAGAACATGAACATCAACCGAAGGAACCTGATGATGCGGGCTTACATCATATTCATTCCCTCTTGTGGCTTTAATCAACTCAACGACATACTCATCCGTCAATTGACCACATTGAAAGAGATTCTTAACATCAATGTTACCTCGAACTTCATGATCATATGCACCACGTTCAATACACTCAATGACCTTTTGTTTTACATCTTTAAAGCCCATAACGACTCACTCAAGTATGTACGCAAAATATCGTACAGTCAAATGTGTACTCAAAATTTCGTACAAAATTAACATATCTGTGTTTTTCAGGAAAAATAACTTTCTCTATACAAGAAAATATGGGAATAATCGCCCGAATACGCGGATTAAACATCATGTAAGCTGGTGAAATCCATCGAACAGCCGCCTATTTAGAACCCAATCTTAAACAATGAACAAAGAGAAAATTATGAAAAGGCTTTTCCCCGACAAGCCAAAAATGGAATATTCTCGCATTAGTTTTGACTTGAAAAGAAAAAGAACTTGAGCACAAACCGTCACTGACCAAAATATCCCGCCGATGGTACTCCTATAGGAATGTGAGACAATAAGGCCTAATCGGGAAGTTCTGCAGCTACCAGATAGAAGTCTCTGATTTTAGTTTGCTGTCCTGTTAATGCCATAGTAGTCTCCTTGAAATCTAACACTCCAATAAATTGCGCAGCGCGCAGCAATGAAAGCGTTTAAAAACTTCAAAGTGCACCTCATTATTTAACGCGACAATTTCATTGGCTTTTTATGTTTTTATGCCAAGCCAAGCGACAACACAAATGACAGTAACGCCAACAACTATTTCCATGAAATTGTTCAGAATCCAAGGAAATATATGGCTTGATGATTTATTGTATATGAGTTCAGAACAATCCCAGTATTGTAGATGTCGATTAGGACCAATTCCTATTCCAAAACTATCTATTGATATATCTAATTACTGTACTCAGAACATCAAGCAATCGCATCAATCCCACGTTTTTCAGCGATCACTAGCATTTTTAGAGCCGCCCCTCTTGGCTTACTCTCACCACGTTCCCATTTTTTTACTAGTTTATCACTTACATTCAGGTAACGCGCAAAAACGGGCTGAGATAAATGATGCTGAGTCCTCAGTGCTTTGATTTGCTCTGGGGTAAATTCATACAGAGGAGTCAAACACAATGCATCAAACTTACGCATGGTCGTCTTATCAATAACACCGGTTTTCTCTAGCCCTTTGGCGGTGCTGTGTACAGATTTTAAAATATCACTCATCGACTTCACCTATCTTGATCAACTCACCCGATTCAATCAATTGCTCTAACTGACTCGTATCAAATTGAATAAATTCTTCAGCTAATTCTCTCAAAGCCAACTTTTCTTTTTCTGTAACATTCGCCCTCACATTCTTCGCAAATGCATATAAAAAGAAATAACGATTATTAATCACAGCCCCTAATAATGTTCGGTATCCGCCCCGTTTACCGCCTGATTGAGATGCGACTCGTTTCTTGTAAAGATAGCCGCCCAAATGAGCATCAACCAACCCCGCAGCAATCTCCTGACAAGCGTCGACAAGGGCCTTATCACTGATCAATTCTTTTTTCGTTAGCCTTGCAAATTCTCTTGTCTTATAGATCAAAGTATACCCTCCTTGGGTATATTTCAAGTTTAAACTATTTCATCTCAGAAATCTCGAATACGATTATATTTAAAGCAAATTTACCGCCGCCGCTTTGTGCTCTGGTGCAAGATGTGAATATCGAATCGTCATGGTCATATCAGCATGCCCGAGCAATTCACGTACTGTATTTAAATCTACTCCCCTCATCACCAGTTTACTCGCGAAGTGATGGCGCAGATCATGAAAGTGAAAATCAACCAAACCGGCCATTTCAACCACGGTTTCCCAACTGCGCTTGATCTCTCTTAGCGATTTATCATTTTTCCCCACAAATACATATTGTTTACTTGGCCGTTGGCGATACCATGCTTTCAGTGTTTCCACGGCAACCGCATTGAGCGGAATATAACGACGATGACCAGATTTAGATTTGCTCCCTCTCACAAGGATCTGCTGCAAACTAAAATCAACGTCTTTCCATTCAAGGCTTAAAATCTCACCTCGGCGCATTCCTGTATTCATAGCAATCAGCACGATAGGTTCAATGTGATCAGCAAAGCCTTTATCTTTTAAGTCATCTAACAGTTCATATCTTCGCACTCGGCGAAACTCATTGCCGCTTTCTCTTTTCTCTCTTAATTCTTGGTCGCGTTGCCTTAGTGCATTCAGCAGAGCTTGTTCCTCTTCATCATTGAGGTAACGAACCCGGTGTAACGGTAGACTTATCTTGGAGAGCTAGTTAGAGGTATTATTTAATACAACTAGTAAGGAAGATAAGAATACCAAGACCTGTTTCCGCCGAATTTAAACGTGAATGTGTCGAGCTTGTTCTCGTTCATGGCTATAAGCATAAAGACGCTGCAAAAGCGATGGGAGTTGGATTGTCCTCGATTCAACGATGGGTTACTCAATATAAGAAAGAGCAATCAGGACAAACGCCTAAGCCAGCAGCATTAACCCCAGAGCAACAACGGATCCAGGAACTAGAAAGACAAGTTAAACAGCTTCACGCTCGCCATTATCGGATGTCTTGGTGACTTTCCTACGCCATGTATAGATTTGGGACGGTGAGAGATTTAATTGTTTTGCAGCGGTCGATACACCAACACGTTCTGCTAACTTTAATGCTTCAGTTTTGAATTCTGCCGTATGAACGGCACGCTTTGTCTTGTTACTCATGTTTACCTCGCTAGGTGATTGTAATTCACTTAGCTCGGTGTCCAAAGCTATTGGATCAGATCATATTAAACTAACCCTTTTCGCCCGGACAATATAGCCACACCCGCAGAATATCTTGTCTCAACCTACCTTCGTGCATGACTGAGAGCCAAAGCAGAAGAGTTAAATTCTGCAATCTCTGTTCTTCATCATATTGCCCCCCCGAAAGAGAAAAAATGTTCGTTTTTAATACATTACAAAAGATTAAGCCCTACCTATAAACAGTCACCGATATACTGCTAGTCTCATCCTTTAGCCATCATCGAAACGTGTTCTGATTTATCTTCAATCACGGTTGATATATTCGCTCATGTATGGGTACATTAAAAAACGTCACAGTCAGATGAAGTGGCCAGATGTGTTGATTAAATCATAATAAGGGGGAATGACACATAATGAATGAACTTACTGCTTTTTCAAAGTTTTCAACCTGTGACTACGCTGATTTTATCGCGGATGATGCATTCATGGATATGGGCATAAAATCGCTGTGGTCAGGAGCCCCCCGATTAGTCGGTCGGGCATTCACTGTAAAATGTGAGCCAGGGGATAATCTGACGGCACATGCTGCGCTTTATCAAGCACCGCCAGGTTCGATTCTGGTCATTGATGCCGGTGATAACCGCTTTGCCGTTGCAGGGGGAAATGTCTGTGCAACTGCGGCTAAACGCGGTATCGCAGGTTTTATTATCGATGGCGTCATTCGGGATATTGCCGAAATTCGGGACATGAAATTCCCAGTCTATGCCCGAGGCAACGTACCGAAACCCGGTAGAAAATCAAAATTAGGTGAAATGAAAACGGCAATCAAGTGTGGTGGTATTACCGTCAATCACGGTGACATCGTCGTGGCTGATGAAGAAGGAATTGTCGTCATTAAACCCAATGAGGCACAAGCTCTGTTAAGCCAGACACAGGCAAAGGCAATAAAAGAGAGTGAGCAGTCTCTTGAAGAGTGGCAGATTGCCCATCAGAAAAAAATTGCATCGCTGCTATCGGATTTCAGTGATCAGCACTTCGAAAACTAAAAGCAAAATGTCTTTCTACATAGCATCCGATATAGTTGAGATCGATCTCGGGTCTCTAAAGAACCATGAACAACCACGGATTTAACAGGCCCCTTTAGCAAGCGAATAACGAATAAAACGTGTTTACCTATCACAATAAAACCCTACTCAGAGCCCGGTATTGCCGGTGTCTGGGTGGGGTTTTATCTATATTCGCTGATTATTTTTAATCGTTTTCACATCAGAGGACCTATTACCAGCACATTTTCAGACCTTCTGCGGATGATTTGGATGGAACACCGGCAACCGGTTTATCGGTAATCAGTTCCACTCCGGTATTTAAAAAGTCCAGCCCTTTGGTATTTTGCGGTTTTTTCCCTGTTTTGATGTACTCATTAATGGCTTCAACACCCATCGATGCCATTCTCAAAGGAAATTGCATAGCGGTTGCACCAATAATGCCTTTCTTAACATTTTCAACACCGGCACAGCCTCCATCGACAGAGACAATCAATACATTGTCTGCGCCAAAGGCATCCAAAGTTTCATAAGCACCTTCAGCTGCAGGCTCATTAATGGTATATACAAGGTTAATCCCGGTATTTTTTTGCAGCAGCGTTTCAATCGCTTTACGTCCACCATCAACAGAGCCTTGTGTGACTTCATTCCCAACAATTCTCGGGTCGTTTTCATCACCAATCTTTTTAGGATTTTTCACATCAATACCAAATCCTTTCAAAAACCCCTGATCACGAGCTACGTCGACACTAATATGACTTTTATTCAGATCCAGCAATGCAATTTTTGCCTGGCTGGCTTTCGCCCCCATTCGCGCTTTAGCCCATTCACCAATAAGTTCACCGGCTTTAAAGTTATCGGTTGCAAAGGTTGCATCCGCTTTAGTAATCGGTGTATCCAGCGCAATCACCAAAACGCCTGCTGAACGGGCCATTTCAACATATGGAGCAATAGCTGCGGGGTCACTGGGCGTAATCAAAATGCCTTTCGCATCTGAGGCGACTAAATTTTCAATTGCCTGCTGTTGTGATTTTGTATCACCGTCGAACTGGCCTGCATAAGTTTGCAATTTCAACCCCAATTCGTCGGCTTTCATCTGGGCCCCTTCTTTCATTTTAACAAAAAAAGGATTTGTATCTGTTTTGGTTATAAGACCAATCACCGGTTTTTCAGCCGCAAACACATGACAGCTGAGTACCAGGCATGATACTGAAATAATTAATCTTTTTAGTCTTTTCATAAAAAGCTCTCTGATATTAAATGATGCTGCGACTTTTAACGGTTAAGCACATCTACTAAAAACAGTGTTCTGACTGGTTTTAATAAAGCGTCAATCAAGCAAAGTATGGTAGAGGATTCGATTTTCACAAGGCAGGAATTCATCATAAGGAAAAGACATTAATTTGAATTGGCTAGCGTTATCTGATTTTTAGTTAGAAAAATTCTTATCATTGACTACGCTCTAACCATAGAGGTCGTAATTTGTATAGCAAATAGGGCCAAATACACAGTTACAGTATCGTTTGGATGCCGACACTTACCTGATGAGTTGTTACTTGCGGTCTGGAGTATATCCTTTATGAAAATTGGTTCTAAATTCATTTTTGGTATCGTCATCATAGCGACATTAGCAGTCATTAGCACAGCAGGGGTAATCGGAGTCGTTTCACTCAATAAAACAGAAAATGTTGTCCGCGAAGCCAGGCAAGACCAGATGATATCTTTGCGAAATGTCGCGCAAAAGATCGTAAACCAATATTATAATTCACTTGAAAATCAAATACTCAGTGCATCACAACAACAAATTGTCCGAGAAGCTATTCGAAATTTATCTTCTTCTTATAAACCATTTCCGTTCTTTGTCGGTCGAAAAGACCGTGATGGTCAGCGCCAAAATCTCAAAAACTATTACATATCAGCCATTGCAACAAAATATGATGCGTTAAATCCTGGAAAATCACTTGATGTAAATAAGTTAATTGGTGATATGAGTCATGCAACGCTTGCTTTGCAAGATCAGTACATTGCAAAGAATAAAAATGATATTTACGATAAAGATAAAATGGTCGCGGCTTCAGACCGAACTTCTTACACATCAGGTCATAAACAATATCATCCTTATTTCCGGGCATTTTTAACCCGTTTTAACCTGCAGGATATATTGCTTATTAACTCAAAAACAGGTGATGTTGTTTACTCTGTTAAGAAGAATATCGATTTTGCTGCATCAGTCACCAAAGGAGTATTTAAAGATTCAGGCTTAGCCAGGGCATTCAAACAAGCCAATCAGCTTAAAGACAATCACTATGCTTTTACCGATTACAAACCTTACCTGGCAGCCCTTGGTATGCCAACCGGTTTTATTTCAGCCCCCGTTTTTGAGAAAGGCAAACGAGTCGGCGTTGTGGTCTTTGCATTATCGTCAGAAAAACTTACCAAACTGGTCACTTATGACTATCAATGGAAAAAATCCGGACTTGGCTTAACCGGTGAAACATATCTTGTAAGTTCAGATCAAACGCCAAGATCCACAAGTCGGCTATTACTCGAACACCCGGCAGAATATCTTTCTTTAGCAGCCAAACTCAATTACCCGCAACAAATAATTGATACAATTAAAGCCAAAAAAACGGATGTTGCCATCTACCCCATCCACTCTGATGCTATCAAAACTGCACTCAGTGGCCTCTCAGGTACACTCGTTAACAATAATTACCTCAAGCAACGGGTATTAACCGCTTTCGCACCTCTTGACATCATGGGCCATAAATGGGCCATCTTAAATGAAATTCATATGAATGAAGTTCTCTCCCGGATTACAGAAATTCGTTCATTCATTCTGTTTATGGCTTCAGCAACTGCAATCGTGATCATTGCATTAGGAGCCTTCGCCGGATTTTTTATCACCAAATCGATTGTGCGGCCAATTAAAGAAACCAGTCACTCTCTGATTGACATCGCTCAGGGAGAAGGCGATTTAACCAGCCGATTAAACGATACCCGTAAAGATGAGCTGGGTGAGTTAGCCAGTGGGTTTAACCAGTTTGTAGGTAAAATACATCTATTGGTCCAAAATATTAAAACATCGGTAGCTAGTCTGAGTAATACAGTTGTCGATATGAACCAAATCGCTACAGAAGGCCGGACAACGGTAAACGACCAAAATAAAGAAACCGAAATGATAGTCACGGCAATCAACCAAATTTCAGCTTCAGCACAGGAAGTTGCAGGTAATGCATCAAATGCAGCACAAATCGCACATGATGCCGATGCCGAGGGCAAACATGTACAAAGCATCGTCAACAAGGCTATCACTTCGATAGAAAATCTGTCAGAGGAAATAGGTGGTGCAGCCAATGTCATCGACAATCTGAAAAATAAAGTCACTGATATTGTAGCGATTTTGGATGTCATCAGAGGAATTGCCGATCAAACTAACGTGCTTGCTCTTAATGCCGCCATCGAATCAGCCCGGGCCGGAGAACACGGAAGAGGATTTGCCGTTGTTGCCGATGAAGTAAGAGCACTATCGAAGAAAACGCAAGACAGTACCGCTGAAATTCAGGAGATGATCGAGGCCTTGCAAAGTGACTCTCTGAATGCATTTCAGGTGATGTCGTCCAGCCGGAGTAACAGCAAAAAAAGCTCTGAAATCACCCGCGATGCAGGAAAATCACTGCTTAAAATTGCTGATGCGATCTCATCGATTAATGATATGAATGCACAAATTGCATCCGCTGCAGACGAACAGAAAGTCGCAATAGAAGAAATTAACCGTAGCATGGTCTCTATCTCTCAAAGCGGTGATAAAACACTCAATGGTGTAACAGCCATTGCCCGGAACAGTAAAGAACTGACCACACTATCAGAGAGTCTGGAAGAAAAAGTCCGGCAATTTAAGGTGTGATATTTAAATTTAAAAAACACCTCTAATCGTTGTATTTTTGAATCGCAACATCCTAATTCAAAATAAAAAGAGTAAACACTGGCAAACGATAAACAGGTTGCCGGAAAGTCACCCCGGCAACCTGTCACATATTTTCAACTGATATAAAAATAAATCAGGCAAAGATAGCATCCAGGCTGGCAATGATGTCTGTCTGGCGACCATCAGATAATGAAACAGTCACGGTTGTTCCTCTGAATGCAACCACACTCTGCCCTTCTCCTGCAGACTGAGTAAAGGCTTTTTGAGTCGAAGCCCCGGCCATCGTACCAAATGGACCATACGTGATACCACTTTTCCCCGTTAATGTAAGCTGCAAAACACACTCCCAGTCATACCACAGTCCGGTAAACCCGCAAACAGACACAATCGGATCATCAAACGGAATATTAACGCCCAGCGGATCTCCGCTATTACCACCATGAGATAGCAAGGTAAATACCCCTGTACCTGTCTTCTGTGTTCCCTGATTATACGTTCCCATCCCGGTATTCTCAGTCTGAATCGAATCAAGCACATCACCGGAGCGAATCATGATTTGAGTCATCTGAGGATACCCCGCCGCACCTACAACCGGCTCATCGTCGAACGAATGTCCAGTCGGTCGGCTTGCAAGTTGATAAAGGATCATAAACTGAGCCTGCTCAAACTGAAAATTGCCTGAATTGAAGCGCCAGACAAAAATATCCTGATACTTGTAAGTTTTATCATCTTTGGCAAAACCTTCTGAAACCTGATGCCATACCTGCTGAGCACTTGCATTCGGTACAGAATTACCCGGTTCAAACTGCGCACCATAGCCAATTTTATCCGGAGAAATTCCAGCATTAAGAAAGCGTATTAACGGTGTTCCGTCATAAAACTGGGGTGAAACAAAATCAAACGCACTATTGACCGTCGGATAATCTGTCGTTTGAGTCGGCCAGGCAGGGGTAAACGACAAATAGAATGTCTCAGACTGCTGATCAAATACCTGACGAATAGTAGAAAATAATATTTGAAAATTTGCTTTGGTCATATGATCCGATAAAGGTGGTTCCCAATCAATATCCACCCCATTCATATGGTGGCTTTTAAGGTAACTGACTAAATTGTTGGCAAATGCATGAGCCTGGGTCTTTGGATCACCACCACCGATAAAAATTTCAGCCAGGGTCTGTTCCCCCGAATACCCCATCGTCGCCAAAAATTTAATATCCGGATTAATCTGACGCGCATCATGAAGCACACTTTTGAGATAATCCTGATTATTTAGACCATCGGGGTGGGATGAGTCACCAATCTCAATGGTATATCCATGTGCTGTCGATATAACCTCAAAAAAAGCAATCCCAAGGAACGTGACATCCTTATAGACACCAAATTTAACAAGCGACTGATAACAACTGTTTGCACTGTTGTAATGTGTGCCAGATGGCTCATCCTCGTTCAAAAAGATCCATGCATTAATGCCGTAGGGTAAATTTGCCATGTTAGTTCTCCTCTAATAAATTGGAGCAGTGGCAAAAACATCGACAGTCTGATCAACTGCGCAACCACTGTTGCTTTATGATCTGAATTTATGCGAAAAATTAGACGGCATATTTTCGCAGCTAACTCTCAATTTTTATTTCAGGGCCTAACACCACATGAATGAACTGCCAAAAACTGCAAAAACCAACAAAAACCAACACCCAAAATAAACAGCCCTAAAGCACATACACATTCACACTTAAAATCTAAAACGACGAAACGGTATCAGGCCAAAAATCACCGAAACGAATACACTTTCAAATAGGTGTGCACTAAGCATAGAGCAATTTTTCATGAACCTCAGCCCAACATAAAAAGACTTTTCTAAACAAGGAGTTATTAAGGGCAATTACTATTTTAGAGTCATTCTAAATCAATCTACAGTTTATTTAACCTCAACTCGGAATAAGAAGTCACCATAAATAACGATTGATTCATGATGGGCCAGTCTGGTTTTCTGGTGCGGGATTTAACGCCAGAATCGACTTTAATCCTTATCAAAAAAAGCGGTCTTATCCCAAGTTAAAGTTATTTAGATACGTCCGGTTTAGACTGGTTACCGATCAACTAGCTTTCGTTTCATCCTTTTTATTGGCACAATTTAATTGTGTTTCTACCGGTTGTTCTACATTTACATCATCAACGGTTCTTCTGATAGGAATGATCAAAGATTGAACAAGATACAACTCTGCCACTCACCTTGACCAGATTTTGAATCTATTCACAAAACAACTAAATCATAAGTGATACTGGCCGCATTTATTCGCTGTCTCTCTCGCATATCATTATCAGGCCAATAAAATTCTACAGGAATAATATTTCTATAATAAATAGATAGTTAAAAAGTAATAGCGAATATAGCCAACCATAAAAAGTACCCTTCGTAAACGCAGTTTAGTTTAGATAAACCTCCACACCTGACAGAAACAATCATGGCAAAACCAATTCAATACAAACAGTACAAAAGGATTAGTTTTGTCTGTTTCTATCAGTCATAGCATCTAGCCATCCTTAGATTGATTCAAACAGAAAAATGGCACCGTTTTATACCTAAGTCTGTCATCAACCGTAAAAGAAATTTAAAAAGGCATCCAACATTTAAAGAAATAACAAAGAATACGACCCCAGGGGCCCCCATACGCTACAACAAATCCCGAACGTCAAACTTCAGTCTGAATCATATGAAACCGTCCATATAAATTGGTCCACTCATATGAGCATGGCAAAGGAATTAATCAGGAAAGTATGAATTCATTCAACCATTACTCCCTAAGTTCGAAAAGAGAGTGGATGATTGAATAAACGAATGCTGTCAGCTGAACCGTTAACGATGATGGGATTGACTTGGACATCAATGTTCCCCAAAGAACTAAAATCATTTTCTCTGATAGGCAAGAAGACTATATATCCAACAAAGTGTCACATTGCTGTTCCATCCCCGAAAAAACCGACAAAGGATAAACACCAACAGCATCTGGCAAATAAATCAACCTTCTCTTAGCAGGCATCAACATCAAAAGTACCATGATAGGAGAAAGTTAATGTCTTTCTATCTGCTCAGAATCACTGATCCATGAGACAAACCAACCGGTAAGTCGTAATCAGGAAATATTTCCGGCCAAATCTTTAAGTGGATACGTCATCCCACTATGTGACAGGTTATTTTCCACCAACATAATCAAATATCCTATTGCACAACCGTTGGGATCAATCACTGGAATATGGTGATTCAATATTTCACTTAAACGTTCACTGAGCGGTCCGGCCTGGTCGGTAAATCCGGTACAGCCAAATATAATACTGTCGGCACCTGATTCAGTAATCGCTTTAACCCCTAATTCCACCAGCTCATCGAATATCTTCATGCGGTTTTCTGAAGTTGGATTTTTTAACTCATTAACACATTTATCTAGTGGATAAATCGACGCAAAATGCTCAGTAATAGCAAAGGCACGCATATGCTCACTTTGCATACCAATCACATCTCTCACCGTAAGAATAGAAACTTTTTGTCCTAAAAGCATTGCGGTATAGACGCTGGGTCTAAAACCTCCGACAATCGGAATAGAAACGGCCTGACGTGCAGCTTCAACACCGCACATATCCATATCAGTCACAAAAATGCCATCATAACTATCCAGTTCAGCCTGAATAGCCATTTTAACTACTTCGATTTCGTTAATAGCCAGATCAATGCGAGATTGAATAAACGGTGTTCCTTTAGGGATTGCTTCTATATCAATTAACACTCGTTCATTGCGAAACCGATCAATGCTAGCTGAAATCTGGCGGGTAAATTCATCCGTGTGAACCGGAATGATAATCTTAAGTTTGATGGTCGTTTTCATGCTCGAATTTCCCGTGTGCAATGAAGTGGATGATAACAACCGTAATATCCAAATCGCTTAAATATCCGGGCAAAATGGTCATGAAACCAACTTTTCTGTATTTGTGGCGCGCCAGGCAACGTGAAAATAGCCATATTCTTAAAGCGCTCGTCATCCGGATTTTCATGCCATGCTGCATAAATCTCATCATTACTCATTAGAGTTGCATCAGAGCAAAGACAACAAATCAGATCAGGAGCCATAGCCAGTGGAAAACTAAGCGAATCAGACCAAAGTAACATGTTCTCATTTTGTGCAATGACCGTATATTTGGTCCCTGGGAACCTGTGATCACAATATTCAAGCGTCACCCAATCAAAGCCATCCCGAGTCGTTAAAGTAATATTGGTTAGCTGTCCGCGCATGACACACTGGGCCCCACTTTGTTGCTCGATAGCCTGAAAACAGGATTTCCCGGCTCCAGTACATTCAGCAAGACTCCGACCAAGTTGTAATGATCGGGTAAGTGTTCCTGAAACCACGGCATTGTCTTGTTTTGCCTGACGCCCGGTCATTACAAATGCAGCCAGTGATGCTCTATGATCAAAGCTTTCCGAATGAGAAATAATACCTCGTATCATGGCATCCATATCCGAACCAGATGAACACTCAATCGAAACCGATGCCCCCCCATCATGTAATTCATTCTCAGATGTAATAACAGCCGGGCTGACAGCAATAGGGTATTCCAGTTCCGGGTTAGAAAATGTAGATAACTGCAGACAAGGGAATGCCCGTCCACCGCCATCCCCATTCAGGACTGGGATACCAAAATAAGCAGCAACCAAAAGACTCATGCCGATTGCAATCGGGCCTGTTTCAATGGGAGACAAACAGGAAAACTGAACATTTTTTAATTTTTGCAATGCATCAAATGCACTCAGAGGTGATTGACCATACCCTTTTTCCAGATAGAGTGCTGGAGCGCCTATAGCAGCGAGAACAGGAAGTAAACAATGGTCATCCAGCGCATCAACACCCGTGACTGTAATGTGAACCTTCTCTTGACAACCTGAATGTTTAACAATCGCATCCAGTAAACTCTGACCATTTGCCAGCGCCCCTCCGCCTCCACAAGCATAAAAATGAGCACCGAGTAACAGATGAACCAGATCATCATAATTGAACACATCATCCGATTGGCGCATGGTCGTATCCTTATTCTGTTTCAGTCCTGAATGCACACAGTATAGAAGTCCAGCATCGACAACGCCCATTATTATGCTTTACATCAACAAAAATCATTTAGTATCAGCTGTTTTTATTGATTAAGAATATTCATCAAGACTTTGTCGTACTATTTCACTTTAACAAGTTCACTTATGTGTTCGCCCGGGCAAACGCCGCATGGCTTCTTTCATAAATGAATCACCCCATTGAGGATGCAAAGCTTTTTGAGTTTTCATGGCTACCTTAAAACGCCGCCATGCTCCCAACGAGGGTAAACGAGGAATGTGAGCCAGTTCCCAATGAATGCCATTCACTGGATCTTCAAAGAAAACAGCGTAATAGCCAGGTGTATAAACAGGATATTCAGTAGGTCTATCACTGACACTAATGTTATTTGGAATCAGAAAGGTCTGATAGAAATCATCGATTTCCCGCCTATTTTTAGCCCAGAGAGCAATATGGTGAATGCCTGTAGCCCGAACGTTATGATCCAGCTTTTCACCGCTTTTTGCAGGCTGAATACCAATATAACTGTGCGGGAAAGGAAAGCGGGCCATGTAGTAGGTTGAGTGATACCCAATATCCAGTGTCCAGAAGCTTTTGTAACCCAGCCAGCCGAACATCCGGTCATAAAAGTCAACTGATGCCTCATAATCCAGAACCGAAAGCTCAACATGACTAATTCCACGCCAACGCATTTGTCACTCCTTTGATCAATCAAACATAGATCCAAAATGTTCATTACACTTTTTTTCATACATCTAAATGACGGATCAGTTTAGCTGGAGTCCCACCATACAAAGAGTCTGGCGAGACATCCTGATTAACCACTGAATTGGCAGCAATAACTGAACGCGCCCCGATGGTCACACCCTGATTAATGACAACATTTCCTCCAATCCAGACATCATCTTCAATCACAATCGGTTTGCAGTTGGTTGTCCAGTTACGTCGCTCTCGATAATCAAGAGCATGTCCGGCTGTATAAAACTGGCTATTCGGACCGATGAGTACATGATTACCAATGGTGATTGAGCTACCATCTAACATAATCACATTCATATTGATAAATGTATGATGGCCAATAGTGATTGTACGGCCGAATTCACACAAAAAAGGGGAACGCACCATACTGGACTCCCCAAAATGCCCCAATAGTTTTTGCAGTTGCAACTGACGCAGTGCTTCATTACAGGTCTGATTCAGCTCTAGTAGCTGTAAGGTCGCCTCATCACGAATTCGACTTATACCGGCATCTGTTCCATCAAATTGTGCACCTGATACCATTTTTTCAAACTCGGTCATCATCCTTTCCTGCCTGTTCGGTACTAAATATTCACTATAGCGCTTATACAAAATAAGCATTGTGCGGGCCATCAATAAATAGTAATCACGAGTTTGGGCACAATAGAGAAACAGCCGATTGATCAAAATATGATTATGATGGCATCAGACTTCAATTCTTCAGAAAACGATTCTGACACACTATAAAATGGAGAGTAATTTGATGATGACTTCTTATGCCGGATTAGATCATCAACGGCTATGTTCACCCGGACATGTCGCCTGAACATTCACTGGAGATGCTTCATGCCACCACCGGTGAAAATATTGCTGTTTTAAACAAGTATCCACGGTTTGACCAATCATCGGTGTCAAAAGGCAATAAGGTTTACCATCACTGGCAGCAACAATGCGATCTAAAGGCTCGTTCCAGTCATGATTAGCCAGTTTAAATTTACTATTATGCTGAGGGATAACGACCTTTGCCTGCAGATCAACAGCTGCCTGTGCGGTTTGCTCTGGGAACATATGAATATCAGGCCAGCTTTGGTCATATTGTCCACATTCCAGGACTGCGATATCAAAGGGGCCATACTGTTGACCAATCTCATCAAAATGAGAACTGTACCCTGAATCACCGCTTAGGTAGATTTTTTGAGAACCAAGTAGCGCAAACGATCCCCATAATGTTCGGTTTTCTCTAATCAGTCGCCCGGAAAAATGATGTGAAGGTAAAAATATAATAGCCAGTCCCTGCCCGGTCTGAATCGTTTGATACCAGTCACACTCATGAATTTGCTCTTTTTTATACCCCCATTGGCGCAAATAAGAGCCGATTCCCATGGCCGTTACTACGTGTCTGACTTTCGGATGAAGCGCTTTAACGGTTGGATAATCCAGGTGATCCCAATGATCATGGGTAATTAATAGATAATCCAATACGGGAATATCTTCAACCTGGTAAATATTACTCCCCGCAAAAGCTCTATTCGTTTTAGGCACCGGCGAAGCATTATCACTAAAAACCGGATCAATTAAAAATCGCAAACCATCCAATTGAATAAAACAGGTCGAATGTCCCATCCATATCACTAAATTTTGGCAACGATCTAACTGATGAAGATTGGTTTTATGCGAGGGAACTGGCAATAAAGGGATTGCCTGACTATTTCGATGCAAAAAAAACTGAAGCAATGTAGTAAATGGTTCGCTGCGATCTTCTTGAGATGGATGATGTGTTAAATTATAGAAGGTCTTATTTTCATAGTGAGCATGAGAGATATAAAGTGCCAGATCATCCCCACCCGGCGACTGATATTGCGGTTTTTTAAGCCAATGATAAAAAAGAATACCTAATATCATCGCAAACAGCATGCACATCAAAAATAACATCATAGATGATGATCTCGCTTAAAAGGTCCAATAAGGCTTACCGAAAACCAAATGGCTACGGCTCCACGTTAAACCGTCTCGAAACGACATCTGATACTATATCGAACTAAAATGACACTTTCGTTTAATCAACAATCCGATGCTCACCGGAACTCAATAAACCGTACGATTGATGAACATGTTCTACAGATGATAAAATAGAACAACAGTTGCTGAACAAGGTGAACGGCAATGAAAATTTATCCTATTCTAAATAAGAATCCGCAACACAATAGGGGAACATAATAAAAGAACAATACAGTCGATGACCGGCTATACACTCGTTGGTTTAACTTTGACCGTCGCATTACAGTTATTTATTTTTTTAAAATCAATGGTACCTCTCACTCTTTTTCTCAGTCTAATCATATTGTTTACTCACATTACACCGATCTATTTTCTCAGCGGGCATGACGTTAACTGATTGATTCCCTGTTACCGATCGCCTAAAGAATTATTCTGGGGAATAAGCTTCCTGGTATTTATGTGCTGCAATATACCGGTTACATATTTGTCTGAAAAAATACTATATCTCTAAAAATACGTTATCTAATAAAGACAGCCTGGGCCCACTTGAAAAATTTCATGTGACGAACAGAGAAAAAGAATTAATTGAATGTCTAAGTAAAAAGCTAAAATATAAAGCAATCGCATCCACTCTGTTTATCTCAGAGAATACGGTCAAAAAATATATCTCAAATATCTATACCAATACGAATATCAATAATAAGGTTGAACTGATCTATAAAATAACGACAAATGGATAATATTCTAATAATCCTAAAAATCACCCTTTTTAGGATTAGCATTCAACGACGTTTAATCAGTATACTCATTCAGAAAAATAACCGGAGATATTCACATGAAAAAGTGAATTAGACTCATTTTATTTTTCCTTGGTATTACAGCCGTCACCCGGCTTAACTTCGTCATCTTTTTTAATTCAATTTCAATATTATTTGTAATACTTTTCGGCAGTAGCCTGACATTAATCGAATATAGAAAGAATTTCTCAAGGAAAAATCTCATCCTCAGAATTCGTAAAAATATGATTTATGCCAGATGGCTCGGATTATTAATCGGTACGATATATATTCTAAGCAATTTTCACCAAACACATTTAGATCAAAAAGCTACTCAGCGTATTCAATGGTTATCTGCTGGCTTATTTAAGCGGCTGTTTCGTACAAAAATCAGCTGAATAAAAAAGACCACGTGCGACAACAAGTATCCTATAACAGACAGCCGAACAATCATGAAACCATAACAAGGCAGACTCCTGCCTTGTTATGGTTTAAGTTGCAAATCGCTTACCGCATTAGAAACATCTTCAGCCCCTTTATGGATTTCATCCATAATAGCCGACACGCCAGTAATTCGTTCATTCGTATCTGATGCAATGGAAGAAACGCCCTGCATTGTCTCAGTCACATCATTGGTAAGATGAATATTTTGCTGAACGACATCGGTAATTTCAGTGGTGGATGATGTCGTTCTTGTCGCAAGCTGGCGTACTTCATCAGCAACCACAGCGAACCCACGCCCATGTTCACCGGCCCGGGCTGCTTCAATTGCAGCATTCAATGCCAGCAGATTCGTCTGATCGGCAATACTACTAATGGTTTTGACGATATTCGATACATCAGCCGATAATGTAACCAATTTATTCAGCTTATCAATCGATGAAACTACTGTATTATTCATGTCATCAGATAAGCGAACGCAAGCCGATAATCCTTCATTCCCTTTCTCTGCGACCTGAGCTGTTTGGACGGCAGTCGAGTAAGCGATATGCGCAGCATCTTTGACAACCTGTTCATGATGGACATCTTCGGTAATATCAGTCGCAAATTTAACCACACGATATACCTTTCCTTCAATATTAAGAACCGGGCAATAAGCAGCCTGGATCCATACTTCTTGACCACCGCTGTGTTTTCTCCGATAGCGCCCGGCAAAAGCATGGCCTCTGGCAAGTTGTTGCCAAAAATCGGGGTACTCCTGATAGAACTCATCATAGCAAAATATACGATGATTCTGTCCTTGCACTTCAGGTAAGGTATAACCTAATGTATGTAAGAAATTATCATTAGCATGAATAATCGTTCCATCCATATCGAATTCGATGACTGCATATGTCTTATTCAATGCGGTAAATACATCGGTTATTCGCTGAGATTCAATCCGTTTCTCAGTCACATCTGACGCTATCTTCATCACACCAGTAAGAGCGCCATCTTCGTATATTGGAAAATATGTCGCCTCGATAATAATCAGCGAACCATCCTTTTTGTAACGCTGAAAGGTTCCTTCTTTTTTAATCCCTTGGGATAAATCCTGCCAGTGCCGTTTATACTCCGCGCTGTTTGCTTCAGTTGTGGAGCAAAACATGCGGTGATGATGGCCTTTAATCTCATCCAGACGATACCCCATAGCGGATAAAAAAAGATCATTAGCATCGACAATATTTCCATGAACATCAAACTCAATGGTCGCAACACATTTTCGAATCGAATCTAAAATATGAGTATCCCGGGAATTTTTCTCATTCCGCTCATTTTGCTCCGCGACATCTTTCCTAAAGAACATGATTACCCTCGCACAGTCTTTGCTTCTACTTCAGTCTAGTACAAGAAAAAGTAGCTCCTCACGAAAAATACTGAAGAATTGGGCCAAATTAACTTTTTAATTTTCAATTGATTCTGATCAGAATTTTTAATGGTAAAAAATCATTTTTCAGGCTATGCCAGCTATTGAATAGCGACATACCTTCAAAGGCTATCGACCAACGCA
This sequence comes from Candidatus Celerinatantimonas neptuna, assembly GCA_911810475.1. NCBI lineage: Bacteria > Pseudomonadati > Pseudomonadota > Gammaproteobacteria > Celerinatantimonadaceae > Celerinatantimonas > Candidatus Celerinatantimonas neptuna. Next base: position 2,437,072 of record OU461276.1, on the reverse strand, counting down.
ACATTAACCATTATTTGAGTACACTCAACAAAACAGGTAAAACCAATAAACACAAATAGGAAAAACGCCATAATACTCAATTAGTTAATTATAAAAACCACCACTTTTATCGCAGTATTACACTAAAACAGCTTTCGTCTGATGATGAACAGGTGAAACATTTAAACATAAATCAGCCTGGGTATTCATCTGCCAGGCACCAAACATCGCAAAATTCAATAAACGATGTCATAATGCTTTTTCATACAGATTAACTGATTTTTTTCACTTTAAATTTACCCACCAGATCAAAGAGTTTTTTAGACAGTCCTCTGAACTCTTCTGCACTTTCTAGCTGTCCCTGAGCCTCATCGGTTAACTGCTCGGCAATATCATTGATCTGTTTAGTATGCCCAGTAATATCATCACAGACACAAGACTGTTCTTCTGTTGCAGTGGCAATCTGAATTGACGTTCCTTTGATTTCGCCGATGGACGTTGCCAGACCAACCAGAGCTTCACTTGCAACATTTGCTTGTTCGACAGCATCTGATGTCATACTACGGCTGTTTTCCATCACGCTGGTTGCCCGCTGAGTGGTCTGTTGCAATTCATTGATCATGCGCTGAATTTCTTCAGTCGACGATGTTGTTTTCTGCGACAAACTCCGCACTTCATCCGCCACGACAGCGAATCCGCGACCATGCTCACCGGCCCGGGCCGCTTCAATCGCCGCATTCAAAGCTAACAGATTCGTTTGTTCAGCGATTCCCTGAATCGTCGAAATAATCGTCGTGATTTGCTGGGTATTTTCATTCAGTTCACCAATAATACTATTGGTTGTCTGAACCTCATTTGCCAGGTTTTGTATCGATTGCTGGGTATGCTGAACCACCTCTTTCCCGCTTTCACAAGAGTCGGCTCCCTGTTCAGCCACGCTGGCCGCCTGCTCTGAATTGGATGCAATCTCAGTTGTGGCCTTGGACATTTCAGTAATCGCTTCTGCCACCAACGTTACTTTCTCCAATTGTTGATGAGTACCTGATTTCCACATATCTGCTTTTGCATAAGCATCATCAGCCATCTGTTTAAGCTGGGTACTGAGCGAAATCACCTCAGAAATCAAATGACTCAACTTATCGACAAATAAATTAAACGAATACGCGAGCTCACCAATTTCATCTTTGCTATCAACGTTCAATTTAACCGTCAGATCCCCATGTCCCTGAGAAATTTCTTTCAGAATCCCGGTCACATGATTAATGTTCGAAGTAATGGCACGCGAAACATAAAATGCCAGGACAATGAAGATAATGACCAGAGGTATAACGATTGCAAAAGTAATCATCGTCTGTTCTGTTGCATGTTGATACACTTCAGCTTTAGGAACCAGTGCAACAAAATGCCATCCAAGATATTTAGAGGTAATACTTTTCCCTAAATAGGTCACACCATTTCGTTCTACTTCAAAAATACCAGTCGGATTGTTATGGAGAATCCTAAAAAAAGGCGTATTTACATCAGAAATATGTTTAAAATTATTTTGCGGATCAATCGGGTCAACCAGAATGGTTTTACTATCTTCCAACAGAACCACAACACCGGCTTCACCGACGGTCATTCGTTCCACAATTTTCATTAAACGTTGAATAGATACATCAAGGCTGACGACACCCACGACTTGATTTTGGGCATTGGTTACTGCTTTGGCCACAGCAATTAATGTCGAGTCGGCTTCATCCCAATAATAGGCATTGGTCATCACCGTTTGACCTGGGTTTTGCATCGCTAACTTGTACCATGGACGCACCCGGGGATCATAAGGTTTCTTATAATCGGCCCCTGGCCATTCGATCATGCCACCATCAGCACGCCCGGTATAAACGGCAAATACATCCTTATTAGCTCTGCCAAAAAGGGCAAATTGATCAAATAATGTTTTACTTGTTCCGGACAAAGCCCCCCATCCTTTAAAGCGTTTCATATCATTGGGGGTAACAAATTTAGGAGGATCCGCAATGGTATCTTGCATGTGAGGAAGCGTTGCAAGATAGTTAACATTTTTCTTCATCCCGTTGAAGAAAATATTAAATCCATTATCGATCTGAACAATTTCTTGGCTCGTCGCTTTCTGAAACTGCTCAATCTGCACCTGAGTTACTTTGTCTATCGAGAAAAAAGCTAAAATTGCAACAGGAATAATGGCTGCAAGTGAAAAGACAATCGTTAGTTTTGTCCGAATTTTCATAGTAGCCTGCCCTATAAAACTATTTCTTAACTTCTTAAAAGTTAGTCCATACCAAATGAATTGCCACTATTTCCCCATCACAGAATGATGTATCTATCCGGGTATTTTTAATAAGGATTCACCAGATTGACGAAAGTCCATTCTATTCTTTATGCTGTTACCCAACTCATTGATCGGACATGAACCAATATCACTAAGAGTAACAACTAGCACTGAAAACAAGGCCAAACCATGCGTATTGCTTCTATTTATGATATTCACGCCAACCCATTTGCACTTGATGCTGTTATTCAGGATATAAAAACGCATCATGTTGATCTTATCGTGGTCGGTGGCGATGTCATCGCAGGGCCACTTCCCGGTAAAACGCTCGCTCAATTGCAACAACTAGCCGTTCCGGCTCAATTTATTCTGGGAAATGCAGAAAATGAATGTTTAAGATACCTGTCAGGGAAACCTATCGGTGAATTATCAAGCCATTCGGAACTTGTTACCCGTTGGGTTGCAGCACAGTTATCCGATGCGGATCAGCAATGGATCCGTCAATGGCTCACCACATGGTCTATACAAACCGACCCTTTGGGTACACTTTTGTTTTGCCATGCAACGCCTAAAAGCGATACAGAAATCGTAACCCGCCTGACATGCGATGAAAAAATAGCAGCTCAGCTTGTTGAACCGCCCGCATCCGTGATTATTTGTGGCCATACCCATATGCCATTTGAGCGAACCGTCTGTACCACTCGATGGATTAATTCAGGCAGTGTTGGAATGCCTTTTGGCAAAGCAGGAGCCGACTGGTTACTTATCGATAATGGAATTCATTTTATGCACACAGACTATGATACCAACCACGCGGCCCTGGCGATGCAACACACTGATTATCCAGATATCCAAGCATTTATTGAACACAATATACTCTCGGTTCCAAGTGAGAACGAGGCACTACAATTTCTGGAAAAAATAAGCGCCAAGAGCATAGAAATCCAGTCATGAATCATAGCAAAGAAGCGGCAATCAACATGAATCAGATTGCAAATACCATCTTTAAACCCATCTATGCAGTCATTGCAAAAAATATTCTGGATGACTCCAGAATATTGACGGGCACCTGTCTGGATATCGGCAGCGGCCCGGGCCACCTTGCCATTGAAATAGCCAAACGCTCCGACTTAAACATTTATACGCTAGATATCTCAAAAGCGATGAATGATATTGCCGAGTCTAATATTTTCGAAAGTCAGACCGACAAGCAGATTAAAACCACCCTAGGTAATGTTGAAGATATCCCTTTTGAAAACGATTATTTTGATCTGATTGTGAGTCGGGGATCTGTTTATTTTTGGGAAGATCACATCCAGGCATTTTCTGAAATCAAGCGTGTACTAAAAGTCGGCGGAGCCGCTTTTATCGGTGGAGGATTCGGAAATACAACGCTCAAAGATCGCATTATTGCCCAGATGCGTGAGAAAAATCCGCAATGGGAAAATGCATCAAAAAAACGGGGAGAAAAGTTCAACTTAGCCATGGCTGATGATATCTGCAGACAAGCCAGAATCGATGATTATGACACGATTGACGATGGTCGGGGAAAATGGTTAATCATTCATAAAAATGATTAGACCGTGTTAAACGAGCTTAAGCCCGACCAGAAAAAGCTTTTTATCCAAAGGGTAAGTCACTCAGTAAGCGTTGCAATAAAAAACTGGTTTCCCTGATAATCCCTGTTAATCCCCCAATTCTAATCATTTAGGTCCCGCTATATTAATCCCCTTGTAATTCAGACTCCGGCAAACGAAAGAGCTGAAAGATTCATTCCAGTAAGGGGAATAAAATGACACAAAGTTCAAACGATTCAACAACACCGCAATGGCAAACCGATAAGGCATATACCAAAGGTGAAAAAATAAGCTATCTAGGCATCAACTACATCGCGGCATTCTGGACTCAAGGCGATTCCCCCGATCAACATTATGGAGAATACGGACAACCGTGGAAAAAATTGACCGGGGAAGTCAAACCACAAAAAAATAACTCGACTAAAAACGATACAAAGACATCACAATCAGGAAATCCAACATCGAACCGTCATTTACCTGATAAAATGATGGTCGGTTATGTTGATACAACAGCAATTGGAGCTTGTGCAGCAATTACAGAAGAACAACTAACATCTTATAATGTCATCATCTTCGGTTTCACGAAAACAGATGGCACCTTATCAGCCGACACACTGGACACCATTCAAAAATTACGACAAAAAATGTCGCACAACCCAATTCAGCTCATATCAACTGGCGGTGCAGCTGGAAAGTTGGATCTCACTGAAAACAGCATCACAAACTTACACAAATTGATTCAAGAACACTCGTTTGACGGTATCGATCTCGATCTTGAAGAAAGCGAAATAGAGATCACACAACTCAAAAAATACATCCAGTCACTGAAAAAAACACTCAATGGTGAATATGTGTTAACCATTGCACCAATCTTAGCTGGATCACCACAAAAACCAGTACTTAGAATTCCTAATGGAGGGCCCAGTCTTGCCTCTATCTATGAGGATATCCCTTTCGATGCCATTTTAGTACAAGCCTATAACTCAGGATTAAACTTTAAATATCCAAAACCAGGAACACCTTCACAACTGGTCGATGAAAGCTCTGCTGATATTATTGCAGCATCATACAATAGTTTACACCAGACTGGAGACATTCATTCTGATAGCCTCATAGTCATTGGAATCCCTTCAAATGGAGGTGGAGCACCTAGTCAATCAAATCTATGGAATAGCCCGGATCTTTCAGCAGTTACTCATCAGATTAAATCTAACTTTAACGAAATATGCGATGGAGAACATGCAATTGACCCCATCCAATTTGGTGGTTTAATGTGCTGGAGTTTATGTACAGATGCCTTTCCAAGCGCATATCATCCTTATAATGGCTATGAAAATGGGCCTGCTGGATATTTTGCCGAGCAGGTAGCATCACTTATAAAAACCCATTAAGGCATTGCATTTAATCTTACCGTTTATGAATATTACATATTGAATAATATAAGATACGCTTGTACCCCCATTATTTTTTGCTAATGGGGGCCAACTCAAACTTTTCAATTCATCTAACTAGATATGCGACGTTTTTTAGCCTGAAGGCTTAATTGCTCCTACAACATACATACATCGGTCATCATCACTTAGGTGTGGGCTCTAATTAAGCTGTCTCGTCACAGAGGGTGACTCAGAAAGCACCTTCCAATACTTTTTTCAAAAAAAGTTATAAAAACTAATCAGTTAATTAAAAAACGGGTCGAAGCATTTAACCTGCGAGATGCTAAAAAACTTGCCGATTTCTAATTGCGAATGAGTTGGTCATTGGCAAAACCGCTATCCGGGAAATGTGTGAACAAGAATGTACAACAGCAAACAGGGCTTATGTCACTGAGTATATTTTCCAGGATCATGACTGACCATATTAGAATAAAAAGATCCCATAGGGTTCAGAGATTTTGGTGTCTTTCATATCCAGTCAGATTTAATTGTATTTCAGCGCGGTTTGGGATCAGCTTAGTTTTTTGAAAGCACATCACTTAATCGCAGGTCAATGATGCGAACTCAAAGACCTGCGTTCTCATATTAGCCGTGATGACTCACAGCCACCCCATTGATATACAATATATGGCCATTAAAGTGAATTCGATTCAGGCTCCCTTTGAGTTTGGCGATATGACTATCCCCTGTCAAAGTCCAGGTACTTGAACCATCAATTGTTACCGTCACCGGTGCTTTGGTACCATCGGTATTGATCGCGCCTTTATACAGAGATTGATCCGTTATATTCATATGGAGTTTCGAAATTGAATCAACCTGAATATCCCCTGAAACACGCTGTTCTGTGAGGTTAAACTGGCACACACCACCATTAGAGCCGACCTTACCCCATCCTCTTGCTCCATTGTTTCCGGCAACCAAGAGCAATTTACTATGCGGTGCTAATTTTAAATGAACTTTCTTCAGGTTAATGACACTGTCAGTATTGGTGACATAGAACATATCCCCTTGGTTAGCAACCAACGTTCCACCTTGCATCGTGAAATGACTGCTCCCTGTCTGGGCATCACCCGACATACTCTGATAGAGCATCACGTTATGAATATTCTGACCATACATTCCTTTTTTATCATGATGCATATTACCACTGACAAAGCTGTTGGTAACGGTCACTGAATTATACCCTTCAATGACAACCGCTTCAGAGGTATGAGATACCAGTTTTGCATGATGAACCTGAATATCAGCTGTACTGTAGATAACCGGCGCACCTAAGCTTCCCCGAGTCGTATAGTCTCCTCCGGTTACCACGATTTTCCCGCCGCCCCGGTCACTACGAATTGCAGCTTTCACCGTTGCATGAACAATCAGATCTTTCGCATAGATGGTACCGCCGCCAGCAACTTCAATGCCGCCTGCATTGCCGCCTGAAACATCAATATGCGTATTGTTGATATGCACTGTCGACTTATTGTAGGCAAATACACCTGTTGCACCTTCCGCAGTGGCCTTAATCGAACCACCGTTGATTGTCAGCAGCGCATGATCCAGAGCCAAAACGGCGGCATTCAAGCCATAAAAACTCGATGCACCGATATTTGTCGAATGCCCCCTGAGTTTACGTATAGCAACATCTTGCAGCATCGCCCGGGTATGCCCTTGAGCCCGGATAACATTCTGATCTTTCTTAGTAGATGTATAAAGCCCGCCGCTGAGTATCTGGTTATTTGCCAGCACATAGGCACCCGTACCGGTGATCACTTTACCCGGCCCGGCTGGGCCACCACCCGGAGGAGGTCCTGGTGGAAAACCTCCAGGAGGTGGTCCCGGTGGCAATTCGCCCTGAGGCGGCGCACCGACCGGCCCATTTGCTTTCGCCAAATTCCCTGTTTGCTGGGTCGTTGATGGCTGTTTGGTCGAACATCCGGCCAGTACGACCAAGCAAACAATTAATCCTAAAATTCGTTTCATTGTTGAGCCTTTATCGTCAATTCAATTATCATTCACAAGATCTTCAATCAGCACTTTCCCAATCAATCTGTCATGTACCTTCATATGACAAATGTATAAATACCAGATTATTTTAACTCAATTAAATGATAACTATGTTAATTCAGAAATTCACCAAAAACACGAATAGTCACCAGAATTTGCCATGCTTTACATGGTTCAACAAATGCTACCAGCCTGCATTTTCTATACAGACTGACAAATCTGGCATATGCTATAAAAGTTGCCAAAGGGAGCTTCTGATGGTTTATTTACTGACATTTATTATTTTTCTGGTCATCATATTACTGATGTCTGTGGGTGTACTGGCCCATCGGAAACCGATTCAGGGCAGCTGTGGAGGCCTGTCGGGCGTGGGTATAGAGAAAGTCTGCGACTGTGAAACACCGTGTGATGAACACGCCAGGCTTTATCAAATTCAAGAACCCGAACAATCAGATCGGTTATAACCCGGACGACACTTTTTTAGCTGATTCAACAAAACGACAAATCAGCGGGTGAGATTTGCCTGAAAAAGCAGAGCGCTCAGGTTGAAAAGCCGTCCCTATAAAAAAGCAATGTGATTTAATCTCCAGAACCCTTGGATCACCATCTTCATCAAATCCGGAAAAGCTTAATTCACGGCCATCAAAAATCGATAAATAATCAGGATTCACACCAAATCCGCAATGATATTCTTCTTCGATGCGATCACAACCGTAAATCTGTTGAGCCAGACTTCCTGATGCAAGCCGGATAAAATGACGCTCATCGTATAGCTTACAGGTCAATGAGGCGACAAGTGGCATCGATGTATCCGGATTCACTTCCGCATTATCGGCCTGCGGATAGCCCAGTGCATGACGGGCAAATTCAAGAACCGCATGTTGGTATCCGCCACAAGTGCCTAAAAAAGGAAGATCATGCGTTCGGGCATAGCCAATCGCAGTAAGAACATTGTCTATATCAGCATAAGGAGATGCGGGCACACACCAAAAAGCCGAAAACGAAGCCAGTGTATTCAAATCTGCATCTTGGGTATGAATCCACTGATAACCAGTATCCGGGCAACCGGCCAGTTCGAGGGCTTTAAGGATCGCCTGATGGGCCGGAACCTGTTCGTTAAAATCACCAATCAATGCAATTTTCATAGATAGCTCCTGAATAAATCTTATTCCACTATCTCAATTACAAATTTCAAAAACAAGATGATAAAGCGACTGCCCTATTAAAAACAATTAACCCAATAACGAGCAATGGTTCCTTTGGAAAAATGCCTGGGAGCGATGCGCTCCAACAGGCCACCATTGGCCTCAATGACCTTACGTGATGCAATATTGTCTTCATCTGCCGTGATCAGAGCCCGTTCAATTCCCAGTGCCCGAGCCTTAGGCAGAGCAAACTTTAACATCATTTTTCCAAACCCTTTTCCCCGGAAGGCTGGAGCAATATCGTAGCCGATATGCCCTCCTTCATGCGTGAGGAATGGAGTGTCAATACGATGCCGAACCCGGATAACACCCATCAATTGCACTTTGTCGTTCAAAAACCAGAAGTGATGGCAGGGAACATACCCTTCGCGCAGGTTGAGTCCTGTAGATTCATCAATCAGACGCTGCACATAGAGCTCAAACCCTTTTTCAAAATCGATATAATCTTGCGCTTTGACGGCATCATGACACTTATAATCACGATAAAAGTGGATAAATGCATCTTCTAGCGCCAGTGATGGGGTAACAAGTTTCATCCTTTATCCAATTAATAATCACCCTCAACCCGGGAATAAGAAGACCTTTTCAACAGGGACTTATCCCGAATGAAGGTTAATCAAACTAGACCATATTATCTTTCAAACAGAGCATTCAAGCGTTCTAACATATGCGCGACCGATGGACTACGGATATCTGCAAAATCCATATGTTGACCATTTCTAATTTCACACAGGCTGGCCTGTTGATCATGCCGACGAGCCTGTTGAACGTATTTTCTGGTAGTTTCAACAGGAAGCGCTTCATCCTTGTCTCCATGAAAAATCGTCAAAGGGACCTGACATGGAAGCTGGCACATGGGGGAGGTTCTGGCATAACGTTGCGGAAACTCATTCGGCGAGCCTTGCAATAGCTTTTCTACAGCATCTCCACCAGTGCATTGAGCAAAACACGCTTCCACGGAGCCAATCCCATGACATGCATCGGTGTAAGCCTGAGCGGTTGTGACAGAAAATCAGGACGGCTCGCCAACCATAGTGCCAAGATGCCCACCCGCCGAATGACCTGCAAACACCAGTTTGTCCAAATCGATTTGCGGTACATCCGCCTTTAATTCGATTACATAATTCACAGCACAAATTGCATCTTCAAATGGATCCGTCCACTGCCGTTATAGCACACCAGTCCGCCGGTATTCGACATTCCAGACAACAAATCCTCTGGAGGCCAACAATTCACACAACGAATCAAGCTGATGTAAATCATAGGGCATTTTCCAGAACCCGCCATGAAACATGGCAAACAGTTCCTGTTACCATTGATGGGGGCAAGTAAAAATCACCGATTTGCGAAGGATCATCACCATATTTTAAATGGCGTTTAATGGAAACATTCACCGTAGACACAATCACCAATTTTCCTTGTTATATGATGCTCTAATGACCTGTTTTTCATGACGCTAAAAACCGCCAAATTAGCTGTAATACACCGTATCCGAACACCCCAATTAAAATGGAAAGACCAAAGTTTTTGAGTATACGATTGGCCAGCCAGGTCACCGTCATGCTTAAAATAACCAGAATGAGGTCGTGAATATTCGCTTTTGACTGCTCAGGCACGATAGAAACCGCCAGTAGCGCCGCAATCAACATAGGCGCAATCACTTCTAATAGTGAAACCTGGCCTGGCGTACCGGGGTTATATCGTTTATTACGCTGAAACTGGCTTAAAAACAGGGGAATAGCCCGAAACAGGTATGTTCCAATCCCCAGTCCCAGTACAACCATCAATAACTGCGTCGACACCATGTTTCTCCCAGATAAGTCAACGTTCCCATTACAGCGGCAAAGACAATCCCAAGAGCCGCCTGACCATACCAGGCAGCGCTGGCTGCAACCGCAAAGCTCATCAATATTCCTGATAACATCGGCTGTTTAAAATTCGGTAATAACAGCAAAAAGAACAATGCTGGCAGAGCAAATTGCAAAGCATGAACCACAATCGTTGAGCTGTGAAGTAACCGTTCACTTGCCACAGCACCAACAACCGTTCCAAGTACCCAACTGAAATAAGCACCGTTGGACAGCCCCATCAGCCAGCTCACTTTAGATGATTCAGTCTTATCTTTAAGACGAGTATGCGCAACGGCAAAAACCTCGTCCGTTAGTCCAAAAGCAACGAGCCATGAAAAAGCCGAGCGCTTCAGCGGTAGATGTGACGATAATACCGGTCCATAAAACACATGCCGGATATTCAGAACCAGGCATAAGCCGAATGCCAATAATAATGGAACACCTGAGGATATCATGGCAATTAACAGAAACTGACTGGCACCTGAATAAACAACCGCAGAGATAAGGACGGCCCCCTGAATCGACAACCCTGCCTGTACCGCAATCAAGCCGAATGACATAGCAACAGGAAAATACCCTAATATAATCGGCAAACTTGCAACAACGCCTGAACCATAATCTGCTCTACGTGTCATATTCGCTTCCTTAGTGCCATTACATGAATGCCTGCATCACTCTTGCTAAAACCATCTGTGGCATAAAGACGATGATGCTGCAAAACTTCAAATCCGACTGACTCAGCCAGTTGCCATAATCGTTGCAGATACGTCGTTGTTATCTGACTTTGATCCAGAGAATCAACCAATATCTGAAGTCGTTTGATACATGCCAGCATCAACAGATCACATGATTCGCTTCCCTTTTGATACGATGTCAGTGTCTGGATTTCCTTAATCAGCATTCGACAAATATGTGCAGCCGAATCTATATTTCCAGTTATCGCTTCAAAACGCGCGATAGGAAGCTGTTGAACCATTAAATCCAGCACCGGCTCATCCACCATCTTCTGTAATCTGTTTTGTCTTCTGAGCCTAAACAACATGGCACATAAGCATGCTAAATGATGCCTCAACAGATTACGCTTACGCGAGTGATGACAGGTAAATGGCGCAACGAGTTCTTCAGCAACCACCAATAATCCATTAACAGATAATCTCGAATGAGCCTGTTGCAATACGGATAAAGAAGGTTCTTTGCTAAAAACTCCCATTGAAATAACTGCGCTAACTTCTGATAAAACATCCCTACCCGGTTCGTTTTCTTTAAACGAAACCACGTTTATTTGTGGAAACCATTGCTTCAACAAAGTTTGGGACCAAGACATCTCGCTCCCCAATTGAACCATCGAATAAGGTGGCTGGTGCAGATATTTTTTCAACAAGGTGACTAACGTCACCACTTGCATCGCACAACTCCCCAGAGTGATATCAAACAGGTCAACTTGGTCAGCTATAACAGATAAATCGTTTTCTTCGGCTTTATTTTGTTGAATCAAAATTTCAGTAGCTAAGCTGGCTAATGTTTGATTCTCCTGATTCAGCAGTTGCCTTGCCTGTGCCAATTGTTGCTCAGATACAGAGATACCAACCCGAGCCATCAAATGGCTCCAGTAAAGCGTGTTTTTTAATTCAGTATCCGTCACACAATCAAAATAGACGGGATGAAAAGACGGCTCAGGTAAAGTAATTATTTCACATAAATCACGTTGGCAAACCCAGGTTGAAACAGACGATTCATCCGCTATGCTCTTATGTTGAAAATCACCGACAAGACGAGTTATAGTCTTTCGATCAGCCATATCATGGGGTTTTAACGTAATTCGGTTTGCAGCTATTCCCTGGCCGATATTAAAACGAATGCGCTGAAGCTGTTTCAATAGATCATTTCGGGACTGGACATCGCAAGGCCACTCTCGTTCAATGTCCATTTCTGACTGAATGGGTTTGACAGCAGGATAAGTCATCACAACTAACGCAGAGACAGCCCCACCCACCGCTTCATACACATGTCCACAATCAGCATCAAAGCAAGCGGTTTTACCACATGTCAGCAACACAGGAGCCGTTACCAAGCCCGCTAATAATCGCCCTTTTAATACGGTTACTTTCTCAACAACACCCGCTGGATGAGCGGTTGCCATTCTCCGAACACCGCTTTGCAGATGCATTCGGTAGGCTTCGGTTACCCGTTCACCATCATTTCGTTCAATTAACTGAACATCCACTCCCGAATCATGAACAGTATGAGACTGATTTTGTACCGAATCACTTTGAATCAGCTCGCTAAAAGGTACCTGAAGAATTTTAGCAATAGCCCAGATCGTCTCAAGCGTGGGGTTACCTCGGCCACTTTCTATCGTCGACAATGTTCCTTTGGCAATACCAGATTGCTCGGCCATTGCGGTTAATGTCAGATTTTTTTGCTTTCGAATCGACGTTAATCTGGCTGCAATTTGTACTCTGACATCACATTCATCATTTGCATTGTTCATGAGCCCTATCTCGATATTCACTTTAATGAATTGAGTTCAATATACAAAACAAATATTTAAAAGACAATATGTTGTATATTTTGTGAGCAAATGACTTGAGTGAATAAAGTTATGCAATTACTCTATTCCTACCAGTTGGAGAATCCTTCGTAGGACTTTGATGCTGTTCATCCCCCTCCCATTCGTCGTATGTCTTATACTACGGCTCCTGGCTGCTGTTTTATTTTTACATGGTCGCCAAACTCAATCGACTGCATTTATTTTCGTGATCATTTGCGCTATCACAGTAGCCATCATTGGATTACGCTGGACAACAGACTGGCGTATTTTCAGTATGTTGCAACCCATTGCTTCGGCCTGTATTCCCGTCGCTGGCTGGCTATGCTTGACACAATCAGATTCCTATACATCAAAGTACCAATAGCTTCATTTCCTGTGCCCGCCTGTATTGCCATCATGTCTTTAAGCTACCCCTGGTGGCATGCCCCAATCGATCCATTTTTGACGATCAATGATATCGGTTATGGGATTGGACTAATTCGTTTATCCATGAGTAAGCCCGAGCCGGACAAAGTTCGACTGAGCGATATAACAAAGACTCGACATATGCAATTGGCCACGAGGATACTTTTATGGATATCTGCTTTAACTGATGCGTTGATCGCCATTGATTTCACTTGGTTCGGCGGGATGTATGATGTCTTTTTTGTCAGTATCAGTCAGGGAGTTTTGCTACCACTTTTGTACGCAGCAATCCTCATGATCAGTTTCAGTATCCATCAAGAACAGACGACTTCTGAAGTACCTGCCGACTTGGTTTCCCCGCGCATACGTCATACTAATGATCACATCGACATTTTGTCTATCATTGGTCAATTTAAGAAACTAATGCAAGATAGAGCTCTGTTTTTGGACCCGGATCTCACCTTAAACCGCATATCACGTCGCTTAGGTATTCCATCTAAACAGTTATCCATAACCATCAACCAGCATTATGGACGCAATATCTCACAAGTAATTAATGAATACTGTATCGAAAGAGCCAAAAAAACTTTTACAAGAAACGAATGACAGTGTGACCCAAATCTTTCTTAATTCTGGATTTCAAACTAAATCAAATTTCAATCGTGAATTTTCCCGAATTTGTGGTCAATCACCGAGCGCCTACCGACGCTCTGTAATTCAATGAGTTACATGTGATAATTTCAGAAAACCAATGATCGTTTGATAAAATTGTTGGTGAAGCCTGACTCGGCTTGTACCTTTACCATCTTTGCAGATAATGCCATCCCCAGCATGTTCCTAATTCAATAAAACCGAAGCATTTGGTTTGCACAACTGTAAAAAGCTAAAATGAGCAGCATTCTCAAATACAATATACTGAGTCAATCTGGCCGGTAAATGACGGGCTAAAAAACCGAACTCTTTATCCTCAGGCAAATCGCCTATATCCACTCCGGCCCCTAAAATCAAAACAGGAATTCGTACCTTTGCAAGGCTTTGCATAGAAAAACTATGTGCTAAACCTAAATCTAGTGAAACCACCCGTTTAATCCTTGGATCACGCAATGACTGATTCAAGCGCGGAGCAACAGGTGTCATTAAGTTCATTTCGCGACCAACCCCACATATTCTGGGATTCGGATGTAAATGACACCCGTGAGAAAATACCTCTGAATCAACCTGAGCACCAGCCAAAAACATCACCGTCCATCCACCTAATAAATGACCAATCGCGCTTATATCAAACAGATTCAGGCTATGTTGCATGATGACTTTGACAAATAATCCAACACACGTGACAAGTCTTTAGGTCGCTGCCACCATTGACGAGCAACAAGAGCCGAATGCTGCCAGGTTGATGTTCCCGGATGATTAACCGCAGCCACAAAATAACCAGCCCGAGCCAGCCGATAAGCTAACCAACTCTGGTTTCGCCAGTTGCCACAATAACCATGTGACAAAAGAACAACAGGATGGGGGCCGATAGCAGGACGCGCGTTTACAATTGCGCTAAATCCAATAAAAGCCCGGTTATCAGCGATACTACAGGAGCTGCCTGTCGGGTCGGATACCAGAATATCGTATTCAATGGTCGTGGACCATCAGGTTCCAGGACAAACTGATGAACCCCAACCCACTTGTGTTTCAATAGCTCTTGAGCTTGGATGTTTGCGCATTCCATCAATCCCCCCAAAAACCATATCACGATCACTCGAAAGCATTTACCCGTCATTTTATGCATCAATTTTGTCATCATCATTTCCCTCGTTTCCACATCTGCGAACTGAGTCAAATCCCAACACAATCTGCCAGGGCTTAATTAGCTCGAACCAGATATTATCGATAGCCTAAATCATATCCATGATGTAAAACGATAACGACCTGAAACAGGTTTAAGGTCTTCTTACAAATAAAACAGCTTAAATCGGCTTACTTATAAAGAAAGGATTTGTTCTGGCGTCATATGATAAATCAAAATTTTTTGTACCTATCCCCCCGATTAAGATAAAGGAATCCACTCTATTTACGATGACAAACGAGCTGAGCTAGTGTTCATATCCTTCAAATATTTTTCAGTTAAGCCGCACGAAGACACCCCCCCAAAATAACCACCAACGCAAGCTGAACGGCAAAAGATATTTCCATAAGGAGTGAAACAGGGACGCCAGAAATATTCATTATCAGACTGGCAAACGCGATACCCAATAATGAACCATTTTGGCGAATCGTCATATGCACTGCGGATGCGCGTCCCGATTCTCTCAATGGCGAATGATGTAAGACAACCGCTGTCATCGGGGGAACCACAAAAGCGACCCCTCCAGCCAGCAATACAAACGAAGCCCAATTCACGATATCTAAATGGCCGGTTAAATGAGCTATTCCCAAATACCCGATACTACTAAGCAGCAACCCCAACATCATTTGCCGTTTAACCCCCCATCGGGCCATGGTTCGCCCAGCCAGAATATTTCCAAACATCAGACAAATGGCTAAGGGCGATAACATAAGTCCGGTCTGCTGCGGACTATCATGCCAGTGCTGCTGCAACATCAAACTTAACGCATAGAGTCCACCAAAATAACAGGCATTTATAAAAAAGCCGGTCAGATTAGCCAAATTAAAAGCCAGGCTATGAAATAAGGACAGAGGTAGCATCGGTGAATGATGGCGCTTTTCAACCACAATAAAACTAATCAGGCAAAGTACTCCTGATAACAAAACACCCCATAGCCATGTTGAACTAATATATGTTAGCGGCCATTCAATCAGAACAAAACTTAAACAAGCTAACATGAAGAAGCTGAATACCCATCCGCAGATGTCCAGAGGGCCCGTCGTTACTTTGGACGTTTCAGGTAATAGTTGTCTGGCATACCAAGCGCCATAAACTCCCACAGGTATGTTAATTAAAAATAGACTTCTCCAGCCAAAATGTTCGATTAAAATCCCAGCCAGTACAGGGCCTACCGCCGCCGCAACGGCCACCATTCCACCAAACATCCCTATAGCCTGCTGACGCACGGTCCGTTCTTGCCAAATGGCAAGAATCAATGAGAATGAAGCAGGGATAAAAAGTGCAGCACCCACACCCTGAGTCAGCCGGAATCCAATTAACTGCCAAATAGAAAAGCTGAGCGAACACCCAAGAGAAGCCATAACAAAAATGAGTAACCCTGTGATCCAAACCCGCTTCGCACCGAACTTGTCCGAAAAAGCACCGGCCCCTAACATGAATCCGCCTAATGTCAGGTTATATGAATCAACGACCCAGGTTAATTCACTGATAGACGTATGAAATTCATGGAACAAACTGAGCGATGCAATATTCACTGCGTTTACATCTAAAATAGCCATAAACATGCCACTACATAAAACAGTCATCACCCGCAAATGAACTGTTTTTCCCACCATCCCTTTAAAAATCATATCTAACACCTTTTGGAATAACATGGTGTGGTAGTGTATAAATAACAGCATGTTAAAATAATGCAGCACGATTATCTTATAGTGCAGCAAAAATGCAGATAGGTATGAACTGGGATAACGCACGATATGTATTGGCAATCGCTCGCACAGGCAGTTTACGCAAAGCCGCAGCAAGCCTTGATGTCGATCAGGCAACCGTTGCAAGACGGTTACGAACACTAGAAAATGAGTTGAATGTCAACTTAGTCGACCGCCAACCTGAAGGCTATCAATTAACGGATATCGGAAAGCAGCTGGTTATTGACATCGAGCAAATGGAAGCGGCAGCAGCCCGGTTGGTTCAAAGAAGCCGTGGAATCAATAACGTAATAGGAACAATTCATATCACGGCTACTGAATCGGTGGCCCATTGCTTTGTCTTACCCGCAATACGCAAACTAAAAGCAAATACGCCAGATATCCATATTCATCTTGACGCCTCCCCGCTTCCAGTTGACATGCGCCGCAGGCATGCCGATATCGCTATTCGTAATGTCCGCCCTTCTGAGCCCAATATAGTCATCAGACGACTAGCTACATTCGAGTTGGGGTTATATGCCAGTAAAAACTACCTCCATGAGCGAGGATTTCCTGTCCCAGGAAATGCTCTTGCCGGACATGACTTAATCATGTACCCACAAAAAACTCTGCCACAGTACTGGCAGCAGTTATGTGGCCAGGCAATCACTAATGCGAATATCGTGCTGGAAACCCAGTCTCAATGGAACTATATCAATGCACTAAAACAGGGGCTGGGAATCGGTATGATGGCTCGTCAGATTGTTGAAAAATGTTGCCCGGAACTCGTCCATATTTCATCACTTGGCCATGAATTAACGGATATCTGGTTGGTCGTCAATCCTGAAATCTGGCCATCAGAAAATATTCAGGCAGCAGTTTCAGCGATAGCTGAAACATTTAAAGAATAAAAAAATGAGTGGCTAAAAATCAATGCCACTCATTTGAGGAAATTGCAATAAGCGTAACCTGGGATGAAAAACTAATTGAGCCATTGTTTATTCATATCAAGACCCGTTTTCTGATCTGAGTCCCCCATCCAGATTCAATATCAGACAATTTTAGGTTGACCGTCTGATGCAGTTGCACCGCCATCAACAGGTAAATTCACACCAGTCAGGAATTTTGCATCATCGCTACAGAGAAATGTCACAACAGAAGCAACCTCTTCAGGTTCAGCAGCCCGACCTAACGCGATACGTTCATTAAATTTTTCACGGATAGATTCTGACCAACCGTTGGTCATATTAGTTTTCACCAAGCTAGGACAAACCGCATTGATTCGGACACCTTCTAATCCATGATCCAGTGCCATGGCCCGGGTCAGATTCACAACAGCACCTTTAGCCGCACAATAAAATGCAGCCCCCCAGTCACCACCTAAACCAGAAACAGATGCAGTATTAACAATACAACCTTTCGTTTTGATTAATTCAGGCATGGCAAATTTGGCACAATAGACGACACCATCGATATCGACTGACGAAATTTTCTTCCAGTCGGCGACGCTACATTCAACGACAGTACCAGGAACATGAACGCCCGCATTATTAACCAGAATATCAAGCTGACCAAAGTGGCTGACGGCTTTAGCAATGATACTTTCAACTTGTTCTGGATCTGAAACATCGACTTTTGCGCTCATGACCCGCGATTCATCGAATTCTGCAGCCATACGAGCCAATTGTTCGATATCCCAGTCGATCAATGCTACTTTTGCACCTTCATCATAAAGACGGTGTGCAATTGCAGCCCCAATGCCATTAGCGGCCCCTGTCACTAAAGCGATTTTATCCTGAATACCTTTCATAGTAATAATCCTTTTAGTCATCAATCTTTCAACTTGACAATAGAAATATTTAACCTCAGTTCAGGCAAAAGAGTCACAATAAAACAGCGACTGATTCATAGTGTCAGAACTGCTTTCTGATATGGGACTTAAGGTCAATTTCTGCGTTAATCCCTATCAAAAAAGGCTTCTTTATCCCAAAATCCCGAATTAAGATTATTTAAACAAAGCAAATCCATCGTTTTGCCAAACACTTCTCATAGCAGTTAGCTTTAGACACGTATATCTAAAGTAACCAGGTATCGCTCGCCAGCGCCCTCTGACATAGAAAATCATCCGGTCATCAGACGACATGAACATGCTGCATTTTACTTTACAATACACCTAAAGTGAAATAAATAAGAATTATTATTATTTGATCTAAATGTTATTTTGATGTTGTTTCTTCAGTGAAAATTCTTTCTACAATAATTTAAACAGCCAAATTGAATACCATTCATAAATTATTTATTAGTTATATGTAAACAGTTCGATAAATAGATAAATTAGTTTAATGCAATTAATATAAATATTTTATACTTTGAATTAAAAATAATTATTTTTAATAATTAAATAATTAAAAATCAATATCTTATATTTATTTTTAATTTATTGATCCACTTAAAAATAATACTATCTCATTTAGATGATAATTCATTTATTTATAAGGAATATATTATGAAAATGAAATATCCTCATTTATTTGAACCAATTAAAATTGGCGATATTGTATTTAAAAATAGATTATTCTCCGCCCCAATTTCATTACAAGAATTATCGCCTGAATGTTTTCTATCCCAGGAAAACATCGCTTTTTTTGAGCTCAGAGCTAAGGGTGGTGCAGCCAATGTCACCATCGGACAATCCATCGTCCTTGATGGTGGTAGCCCTCATACCAAAGAGCTTCGTTTACATGATCCGCTTATATTACCGTCACTAACACATGCGGCCCGAACTATTCGCCGCCATAACTGTATTCCAAGTATTGAGCTATCACATGGGGGAAAATACGCGGGGATCCCTAATCTGGAAAACCCACACCCAAAATACAAGCCTTACGGACCGATGCATGAATTCACCCCCGAAGGTGTTGAAGTCTTCCAGTTAACTGAACCCATGCTTGAAGAACTGGCCGAGAGTTTCGGCCATTGTGCAGCCCGGGCCAAACAAGCCGGTTTTGAAATGTTAATGGTCCATGCAGGCCACGGCTGGCTGCTCAGTCAGTTTATATCACCGACCAACCGCCGCGACGATCAATTCGGGGGAGCTCTGGAAAACCGAATGCGCTTCCCGATTATGGCACTTAAAGCGATTCGCCAAGCCGTCGGCCCTGGTTTCCCAATTGAGTTTCGGATGAATGCGCTGGAATTATATGATAAAGGCCATGGACTGGATGAAGCCATTCGCATTGCCCAGCATGTTGAAGAATATATCGATATATTCCATATCAGTGCCGGAAATCAGGATGTCAAGGAAACATTTGTCCGGACTCATCCATCGATGTTTTTACCACATGGGGTTAATGTTGAACTTGCAGCTGAAATCAAAAAGCATGTTGATAAGCCAGTCGCCGTGGTCGGAGCCATCACTGAACCGGATATCGCCGAGGAGATCATTGCCTCCGGGAAAGCTGATATTGTAGAAATGGCAAGAGCTTTAATAGCAGATCCATTCTTACCACATAAGGCAATGGAAGGTCGCGATAAAGATATTCGCAAATGCATGCGCTGCCATCACTGTATGGATACCATCATTGTCACCCGTGATACGGCCTGCGCCATCAACCCTGTCATTGGTGAAGAAGAACTCTATTTCTCTCCACCAGCACCCGCCAAAACAGTGAAAAAAGTACTAGTTGCCGGTGGTGGCCCGGGTGGCATGCAAGCAGCCTTATCCGCTGCTGACAGAAACCACCAAGTAATTCTCTGTGAAGCAACCGATCAACTAGGCGGACAAATCCGTTGTGAAGCGCATGTCGACTTTAAGAAAAATTACTATGCTTTTCGGTCATGGTTAATTCATCAGATTGAACAGCATGACAATATTGAAGTCCGATTAAATACGAAAGTTGACCCGGCTCTGGTCGAATCCATTCAGCCCGATTCGCTTGTTTGCGCCATCGGTGCTCAGCCAATTACACCCAACATTCCGGGAATCGACGACAAACGCGTCATCAACTGTAAAGAGCTAGCAGAAGATACACCAAACATAGGCCAACGGATTGTGATTATTGGTGCCGGTCTGGTCGGTGCTGAAACAGCAATTCATTTCAGACGCGAGAACAAACAGGTCACACTGATAGAAGCCAGAGATGATTTTGCTATCGATTCAAATATATTTCATAAAATGGCTTTAAATATTGAACTTCGTGATGGCATTGATCTCCATCTGAATACCAAAGTCGAAGCAATTACCCGTGAAGGCGTTGTCGCCACCGACTCTACAGGTAAGCAACAGGTTTTCGACGCAGATACAATCTTCTGTGCTGTAGGCATGCGCTCACTTGCAGATGAACGCGAAGCACTCAGACGCTCCATTCTGAATTTCTGGCCAATCGGTGATTGTGTTCGTCCGGGCAAAGTCGCCGCAGCCGTTCATCATGGCTACTATGCAGGTATTGATATTTAGAGCGTATTCACGCGCTTCAATTGAGTTTGATTAGAATAAAACGCGTTTTGGGGAAATAAGCCACAAAGCGCGTTTATATCAATTTATATGTATTAATTCATACACAATCTAACCATGTCGATGATGAAGCATGATCTCATCGTGCAATCTACAGGCAACACATTGGAACTTGCTTCTGGACAGAAATGAGCTAGAGAATGTTCCCTAACCAGGTCAGTTTAGATGAGAAAATTTAATGATGCTTACCTGTCTCACAACATCATTCATTCAATAGCGATTCAACTGCTTTGATTGCTTTTTCAGGCATCGTAGTTTTAACACCTACCATAGAAAGGTGTATGCCTTCTTGTTTAAATTTCGCTAACAGGTGCTGAAGAAAACACCTTCTCCATTAACTTCTTCATTATCTACAGAAGTGGTATTGATACCACAACTTGGAGAACGGTTTACACCTATAATACCATGAATAGTAAATCCATTTTTTAAATACTCATTAACCTGAAAGAAAATATTATCCACTATGTTTTTTATTGTCTTTTGACTACGTTCAGTAAGAAGTTGATGTCGAATCCGAGAATTTTCTTCTAACACACTACGCTTACAACCATTAATATCTCCTCGATCTAAACCAAGACAAAGCAGTTCAGGACAAGGCATTTGAATGATCCCAACATTCTTTTCTACTAATTTATTAATAATATCGGTAAAGGTTCCTGCGTAATCTGCCGTTCCATCTGAGATGGAATTTTGATTTAATAAACAATGTGATACTAAAACTAATCTTTTGCTTCTATTATCTTCAAACATCTTTTGCTTTCCATGTAACAATGCTCAAAGAATAATGATGCATAACTATTTTTAAGTCAAAGTATGCAAATCGTATAGGGTTGAAAATGACTTCATAAATTAAAATGGGGCAGAAGCGAGTTAGAGCAGCCTATCAGCTCTGATTGCATCGTGATTTGAATATGGACAAGTTGAGTCCAAACTAATTTATAGCCAGTTTTAATAGCCAGCCCCAAGCTCAACACACCCTAAGATTACCCTAGCGTACACTCTTTTAGTCTCACCTTTAATGCTTGGGTAAAACGCTGTAATTTCACAGAGGCACGGGGCAATGAGCGCAAAACATAAATAGGCTCAGTTTGAAGGTCTAAATCAGCCAATAAATGAATTAATTCACCCGATCGAATGTCTTCATCCACCAGCCAGTTCGGCAACATACCAACCCCCAAACCAGATTGAACGGCAATGCGCTGCCCTTCAAAATCATCACAGCGCAAACACAATTCGTCATCATCAAAACGAATAAGGTGTTCCAAACGACGCCATCCCCATTCGGGTAATTCACGAACTTTCGCTATTTTTCGAAA
Organism: Candidatus Celerinatantimonas neptuna; assembly: GCA_911810475.1. Lineage (NCBI taxonomy): Bacteria > Pseudomonadati > Pseudomonadota > Gammaproteobacteria > Celerinatantimonadaceae > Celerinatantimonas > Candidatus Celerinatantimonas neptuna. The sequence continues at coordinate 2,414,433 of OU461276.1, read as the reverse complement.
AGAGCGAAGCTCACGGAGTTGGCTCGGTTTTCCCATCTTAACAATGTAGTCAGCCTGAGCACACACACGCCATTGCTGATGCCCAACGAATGTGGCATACAGTCGGCTATCAGGCTGTTCCCCGATACGAACAGCAGCATCTAAGCGATCATAAACCGGATTAAATGGGTGTTCTGTTAATTCCAATTCAATATTCAGCTTCGGATAGTCACCCAATAGCTTTGCAATAATCGGTAAAATATGATGACGACCTAGCGAGGGTAAACAACTCACCCGAAGCCGCCCACCTGAGGGGTCGTCGATACCCGATAATTCGCTGCGTAGATCAATAAGCTGATTCACCATGTCTGGCGAGCGATCAGCTAATAATTGACCACTGGCAGTCAGTTGTATCGAGCGGGTTGAGCGAATCAGTAACTGAGTTTCTAACTGCTGCTCTAATGTATCAATACGACGCACGATCGAAGAAACAGCAACCCGTCTTTTACGAGCCACAGCAGAAAAGCTTCCAAGCCTTGCAACATCTAAGAAAACATCCAGATGACTGGCATAATTAATTGCATTCATTTTTGCATAATATGCAAAAGAATCTTGCTGAACAAGCTGTTTTTCCTGGTCCAGTCTCTCCCTAGAATGCACTCAACCCAAACCGATAAGACACTCCTATGACCACAAAACCAAGTCAAATAGCCACGTCATCATTACCTTACATACAGCTCATTTTATTGGCAATATCATGCGCGCTAGCCGTCGCCAATATCTATTACAACCCGTCTTTGCTCAGCATCATTGGCAATCACTTTCATAAAAGCCCAAAGCAAGCCGGACAAATAGCAACAGTGACACAGTTAGGCTACGCGATTGGACTATTTTTGATCGTACCACTTGGCGACCGGATGACCCCCCGCCGTCTGCTGACCATATTACCTCTGTTCAACATGGTCAGTTTATTCGGGGTCGCTTTCTCCTCACACTTTTCCTCCTTATTGATTGCCAGCTTTGCCATAGGGATATCATCTGTTTCGGCCCAGATTATTATTCCGATAGTCGCCGCTCTGATTCCAGCCAAGCAACGCGGGCATGCGATTGGGATCCTGTTAAGTGGATTGTCTGCAGGCATACTTTTAGCCAGGACACTGAGCGGATTAATTGCCGGTTTTTTTGGCTGGCAGAGCATATTTTTTCTGGCCGCTTTTTTCGCTTTGATACAAATAATGATAACCCGAAGACATATTCCAGAGAGCAATCCAAACGCAACGGAAAGTTATCTGCAACTGTTCATATCGCTGTGGCAACTTCTGAAAAGTGAGCCAAAACTACAACAAGCCTGCTTCAGCGGATTTTGCTTTTTCGGAGCCTTTTCAGCACTATGGGAAACACTGTCAGAACTTCTGTCCCAGTCACCATATCAGCTCAATGTCCAGACAATTGGCCTATTCGGACTTATGGGTATCGGGGGATTCATCTCATCTTCTTATATTGGACGAGCACTCGATAAGCGAGACAATCAAATTATTTTATGGGCAGGCGCATGCGTAGTTCTTTGTGCATTCCTACTCATTTATGAGTTTTCAGGCGACTTATGGATCATAACAGCAGCCATTCTATTTCTGGATATAGGAAACCGGGCGGGTCTGCTTGCCAATCAACATTGCATTTATCAATTATCAACACAGGCCAGAAACCGCCGAAATACACTATTTATGGTGTGCTATTTTCTGGGTGGGGCAACAGGAACAGCTATCGCAAACAAAGCCATCGAAGGCAATCACTGGGAAGCAATGGCACTGACCGGCATCATTTTCATTATTCCAGTCTTACTCACAAATCTCAGATTCATGACCCGGCTCTAAACTCCCTGTATAAAAGTCAGGAGATCAGATGTTCGGCCATGGTTGTGTCATACAAACCATGGCCTGCAATCACACGTCCAACAGCATGAAATTCTTAACTCTGAAGCCTTTTAACGTTTGATCGTATAAGCTGCGATCGATTTATTTCGATGTCAAAGCAATGATTCGCACCATGCTCCAATACATTTGATTGAACCAAAGCTCAAACCACCAAACATCCCCCACTAAAACATATACTGTGCTTTAAGGTAGGCCATATCATCATTATCAGACGATACATTACTCTGATAGACGGTATTCTGGTGCTTCAACCCGAGGTTAACAGAAAGATCAGAGATAACCTTGTAACCAATCTCGCCACCAAATGCTGTTCGATAATCTACTTTTTTGTGATCGCTGATATTAAAATTGTCGCTTCCATAAACTTTATAGAACATATTTGAATCTAATGGGCCTGTCAGCCCAAGTTCCGTATGAATAAAATTAATATCGCGACCATTTAATGTCTGTGCCCGGCCATGATTTGTCACTGAGGTATACCCCGTTTCCCCATACACTTGTAACCCCTGGTCACCAATAGGCATAAATCCACCCACATGAAATCCAAGAGAATCCTCATGACCATTACTTCCTTGTCGATAATCGTTATAACCCGCTTTTGCCCCTAAATAAACATGAGGTAAAACCGTCTTATTAAATTCAACCGTCCCTTGTTGATGATTTCCACCAATCCCATATTCAATTCCCAAATTATTGAATTGATCGGCCAAAGCGGTATGACTGACTATAACCGCACCTAACGCTGCAAAGATAACGTTGAATTTCATATATTCACCAATATATACGAATAATTTAGGGCGTGTTGGCGTTTGGTCATGATTCGTTTTTTCACACCCAAACGTCAACACGCCCAACGACTTAAGGAGTTAACAATCTAGGCGATGGTTTGATTTGTTTAAATAGGAGATAACCTTATTTGGTCTATATGTTTTATGATATGCGCAAAAAATTCAGTTCAATCGACACAGAACTATAATGTATATTATTAGTTTTATGTACACATCATATAACACCTCGTACCACAAAAGATCTCAGCTGACACAATAATCACTTGGCCTTCGATACAAAACGCTTTTAGAATAGCGAAAATAAACATACTACGTCTTGTAGACGACTGGTCTATTTGGTGCTATCACTTTATGAATCAAAGTAAAAATGTCCGTCAACATATATTGGATACCGCTGAAGCTATTATCAGCCATAAAGGCTTTTCAGCTGTCGGTCTCAATGAAATTTTAAAAGCAGCAGGGACTCCCAAAGGGTCTTTTTATCACTATTTTTCATCAAAAGAAGCATTCGGAGCGGCATTACTTGAATACTATTTTCAACGATATATTCAGGAACTGGAATCATTACTCAATGCACCAGATATAAACCCCAAAGATGCTTTAATGCAGTACTGGTACAAATGGTATGAAACCCAAAGTTGCCAGACCATCCAAAATAAATGTCTGGTCGTAAAATTAGCAGCAGAAGTCTGTGATCTTTCTGAGGATATGAGACATGTTCTGCAACGGGGCGTTCAGTCAGCGATCGAAACACTCACGCATACGATTGAACGCACTGAGGTAGTTCAATCATCATCTAATTCCGCCTTATTAGCCAAAAAACTCGCTGAAGGATTGTATCAATTATGGCTTGGTGCCAGCCTACATGCCAAAATTATGCATAATGACCAACCGCTTGAAGCAGCTCTGGAAACAACTCGGACATGGCTAAATATCGATTTACATGAAACCAGCCCATCGGGCTGATTTTTTTAACAAAAATATAGACGACCAGTCTATTAAAGGGTCTGAAACATGAATAATTTTAATTTCTACAATCCAACCCAGATCGTATTCGGTAAAGAAACCATCGCAAAACTAGATGAATTAATTGCTATTGATGCAAAAGTACTTCTTCTCTATGGTGGCCAAAGTGCAAGGAAAACAGGCACATTAGATGAAGTCAAAAAAGCACTCGGTAACCGACATATCGATGAATTTGGTGGTATTGAAGCTAATCCGACATACGAAACGCTGATGCAAGCGGTGCGGTTAGTCCGAGAAAAAAAATTCGATTTTCTGCTGGCCGTTGGCGGTGGCTCGGTGATTGATGGCACAAAATTCGTTGCAGCTGCAGCCTGCCTTGATGAAACTCAGGACCCCTGGGAAATGATGGAACAAAGAGGAGCTAATGTTGAAAAAGCCCTGCCTTTCGGAACCATTCTCACCCTACCGGCAACAGGCTCAGAGATGAATCAAGGCTCAGTTGTTACCTATAAAGCCAAACAGGCAAAACTAGCCTTCATCAGTGTTCATATCTATCCCAAATTCTCGATATTAGATCCAACTAAAACATTTACGTTACCTCCCCGGCAAATTTCAAATGGGGTTGTTGACGCGTTCGTACATATTATCGAGCAATATCTGACTTACCCAACACATGCAATGGTGCAGGATCGCTTTGCTGAAGGACTTTTGCAAACACTCATCGAGATTGGTCCGAAAGCTTTAGCAACGCCTCAGGATTATGAAATACGAGCCAACTTAATGTGGGTTGCAACGCTGGCTCTGAATGGTTTAATCGGTGCCGGTGTACCACAGGACTGGGCAACGCATATGATAGGCCACGAACTTACAGCCCTGTATGGAATTGATCATGCTCAGACACTTGCCATCATCTTACCAGGCCTGTTACAGGTGCGAAGGAACAACAAAGCAGCTAAGCTACTGCAATATGCTGAACGTGTATGGCAAATCACCGATGGGAGCGATGACGAAAAAATCGATCTGGCGATTACCAAGACAAGGCAATTCTTCGAACAAATGCAGATTAAAACACATTTACATAATTATGATATTAACGAATCTGCTTTTGACTTAATCATTAAACAGCTCTCGGATCATGGTATGACAGCATTAGGTGAGCAACAAGACATCACACCACAGATCAGTCGTCAGATACTAACCACCTGCTTATAATTTCAAAATAAAAACATGCCTTGATAAAGAGTCGGTTTTAATCGACTCTTTTTAGTTTGATCCAGTCACTGGCTTTAAGTGCATTGAGATAACCAGTGCGGTAAGGCCAACAATGCTCAGCCAATGGCTGACAGTGATGAACCACTTCAATTACAGATGCATCCGGGTGCTTAGCCGCCCAGTTTTTTCGCTGTTGAAGCGGCATATGACTTAATAAAATCAACGGGCTGTCCAGCCTTCCATAAAACTGGAACAGATCAGGATATTTACCCCAAAAAGCAACCAGCTGATGACGAGACTGAACCGCCCTTACATATCCCGCAATGGGCCTTAGGTTATAGTTGTGTTTGAAAACAGGTTGCCCGACGAGCATCAAACTTATCATCATCACCGCTGACGAACTACATAATGCTATCAGTCGGGAATGATTAGCCTGAGTGATTAACAAACTAATGGCCAGTCCAATCGGTAAAAGCGCCCAAATGATATTAAAATGAGCACTTCCAGGAACCGGTATTAATTTCAATTGAGGTAAAACCATTAAGCTTACCCCAAACATCAGTAATGACAGGCTCACCAACCAGGGCCTGGCCATAGAGTTCTTTGAAGCAAATAACTCACTGATAAACAAAGCAATTGCAGGAAATATAGGTAACAGATAGTGAATTTGCTTGCCACTAATTAAACTAAAGATGACCACGTGCCCCACAATCCAGCAAAACAGAAGTCGACCCGACCAATTCAATGTCCGCCATTTAAAATTAAATGCAACCCGACGTGCACGCCAGAGTTGTTGGATCCACTGCATTGACCATGGGAAAAAGATCAAAGGAGCCATTAAAAGATACCAATACCAGGCTCTGGCATGAGCAAATGAATGATGAATACGATCAAAACTTTGTTTTACGAAAATCGCTTCAGCATAGCCTTTACCACCGATCCAGGCGGCCGGAACAGCCCAGGCCAAACCGATAAGAATAGCAATCAGAACCGCTGCGAATATTGCCTTATAAAAACGTTTAACTGAAGGCATATCGGGCATTCGCCACAATGGATAGCATAAAAATACGACCAGACTATCCAACAACATTACAGGACCTTTCGTCAAAATACCCAATCCACCAAATAAACCAGCCGCTATCACCCAACTTAACCGGGGCGTCTTCAACCAATATAACCAACTTAGAAGATGCGCAAGAACACAGGCACTCAATAAAATATCAAACATTGTCATGGGCAGATAAAGTGCCCAACCTAACATCGAAATCAGGATCAGAGGCGCAACCCGGTAAGACTTAGACTGAGGCCAGAAAAAAAGGGCAATCTGTCGAACCAGATAGAAATTAATCAATCCAATTAAAGGGATCACCATACGGGCAACCCAGTCATGAACACCAAACAATCCCCAGGCCACGTTAATAAGCCACATTAATAACGGCGGCTTATCTGCATATGGCGCACCATTCAGAGTAGGGAGCAACCATTGATGATGTTGCCACATTTCCCAGGCTACCGATACATAACGGGTTTCATCAACCGGTAATTGCAGACGATATAAGACAGTCACAGCAATCAGCATTCCCGCCATCACCCACGCTTCGACTGAGATATGTTTCAATAACGCAACAGTCGCCTGTTGCTTACGATAAACCCAAAGATCCAACCGAACCCCCTACTCTATAAAAAATCAGACGAGGCAGAGTGTAAAAATGTGAAGCTAAAATTTTTGTTAAATACGCTTTTTCGACTTTAAGAAGATGTTATGAACGAATTTACCTCGCAGGAAAAATCGCTTAGATTAGGATCTGATGATATTTGAACATGATTTTGTAGCATTGAGATTCAAAGAAGCTTCTATGATTCCGGCTCAAAATAAAAATCAGATATCACATCATAAAAGCTGAATCTAAAATGTATTGATATCGGATGATTAAATTTCATTCAACCATGGCGCCTTGAGCAAATAATTTATCATCAACATTGTCGCCTCAATGAATAGCTATAACAAAAACCGAAATACCAGACTCAGCCATTTTTACCAGTTTCGTAGTCGATATGGCTCAGTAAATACTGCAATCTGATGCTAAATACATCATGAGCCACGTGAATTAAGGATGAGATGTGATTGTTACTTTATTGCCGCTGATCTCTTTATTTATAAGCTGTTTCATCACCATGATGGGATTTGGCCTGATAGGCATTGTATTACCTGTGAGAATGAGCTGGGCCGGGTTCGATACAAATACAATCGGTTTGATTCTATCCATGTATGCCGTCGGAATGATGTTTGGTGGTATCTACAGCCGAAAGCTCATTACCCGTGTCGGCCATATTCGCATGTTTGCCGCCTGTGCATCTCTGGGAGCTATCAGCGTTCTGTCATTTACACTATCGAATAACGAATGGCTGTGGGCTTTCATGCGGATGATCATAGGTTTTTGTAGCGCCTGCACTTTTGCCGTCATTGATGGCTGGCTCAGTGATGAAGCCAGTGAAAGTAACCGAAGCCGCATCCTGGCATTTAGCCAAATTACCGTGATGGTCGCCATGTTTGTCAGTCAATTTATGCTCAATCTGGCACCAATTAATCGACCCACCCTATTCATTATCGCCGGCATGTTATTTTGTGCCGGGCTGATTCCACTAGTGATGAGTCGTCGTAGTGGACCTGTCGTCCAGGAGACAACCAGCATGTCACTATGGACACTATTTGGTAAATCACCACTTGGTGTCATTAGTTGTTTTGCCAGCGGGATACTCTACAGCGCCTTGATGAACCTTCTGCCACTATTTGCAGCTCATCAGCAAATGAGTGGTCTTATGCTATCGCTGTTTATGGCTTCAGCAGTCATGGGGGCATTTGTTCTGCAATTCCCCATCGGAATGCTCTCTGATCGATTCGATCGGCGCACGATTTTATTCTATTTAATGATCATCAATATCATTGCTACAGGACTCATCCCAATAGCAGCTCATCTGCATTTTGAAGTATTCATGATGATTGCGACCGGCGTAACTAACGGAATCTTCTGCTGTATGTATCCTATGAGTATCTCCGAAACCTTTGACCGGATACAAAAAACCGACATGGCCTCAGCTATGGGAGGGTTATTAATTGTATATGCCTTAGGTTCGATTGTAGGACCTTTGGGTGCGTCATATTTTATGACCGAATTCGGAGACAATACTCTATTTGCATTTTTAGCCATCAGTCAGTTACTTCTAATTGGATTTATTATTTACCGGATGCGTGCCCGCGAAGCACTGCCTATCGAGTCTCAGGAAAGCTTCATCATGCAAACGGAAGTCGGCTCTGCTCTATTTGACTTAGATCCCCGCATTCCAGTTGATGACAGTGAAACACCTGACAACTTAGAAACACAGGTTGCAGCAACCATTGCTGAAAATAGCCCGGCAGCTGCTGTACGAATGGCCATTGAAATTGCTCAGACGGCGCCAGAAAAAGCAGCTGAATTATGCGCCAGGCTAGCCCAGATTGATGATATCGAAGTCGGGCGCCTATACACGGCGATTGTTCAGGCCGCTCCTGACTTAAGCCAGGATATAGCAGATGCGCTGGCCAGTAGCGCCCCCGAACAAACAGCTGAATTGGTTGCCTGGATGAGCGATCACCATCCGGACAAATTGCAGGATATTGTCTTAGCCATTGCCAAAGAATATCCGACCGATCAGGAAGAACAAGAAGAGTTTCCCGAAGATGAAGAATCTGAAGAGAGCGATACTTCAGAAGAAATGCGCCCTGCCGATCTGGAAGCTTATCAGGAATCAGCAGCAGAGCTTGTTTCTCATTATGTCGAAAATCATCCGGAACAGGCCATCAATATTGCCGCAGCTGTTATTGAAAATGTCCCAGAAGCAGCCTCAGATATTGTAGAAATGCTTAATGAATCAGAACAAATTGCACCTACAGCACTGACAACAGCTCTGGATGAAAACATGGATCCAATTGATAAAAAAAGCAAAATTTCAAGTAAATCAGACCAGGTAAACGAATAACCTCAGGCCCATCCGGATCAATTACCCATGACCTGGAATGAATAGTTTTGTAAGGATTTAAGGGCTCGATTTTATCGGTAAGGCTGCCTCAGGGCCAACAATTAGTGTTTTTTGTCTGGCTGTTGAGAGCGCTGACGCAACAGATTAAGTGATTCAACCCCCATCGAAAAGAACATGGCAAAATACATATATCCTTTGGGAACATCCACAGCAAAACTCTCTAATATCAGAGTAAACCCAACTAATAATAGAAATGCCAATGCTAACATTTTCACCGATGGATGATGTTCAACAAACTCACCTATTGGTCTGGCAGATATCATCATCACACCAACGGCCAAAACGACAGCCGCCATCATAATAAAAAGATGGTCCGATAACCCAACAGCCGTAATCACCGAATCCAGACTGAAAATGATATCCAGACACATGATTTGTAAAATGGAGCCCCAAAAGGCCCGATAATGACTCTGTTGTTGCTGCTCTTCGCCTTCAATATTCGCATGAATTTCAACGGTTGCCTTCCAGATCAAAAATATTCCACCGATAAGAAGAATTAGATCCCGGGCCGATATCACATGCCCAACGATATGAAAAAGAGGTGTCACCAGATGAGTCAACCAGGCAATGACACTTAATAACACTAAACGCAGGCACATGGCTCCAATTAACCCTAACCGGCGAGCAGAATTCCTTTGCTGTCTGGGCAGTTTCGAAACAACTAAAGTTAAAAAAATAATATTATCGATACCCAGAACAATCTCGAGTAACGTTAATGACCCCAGAGCCAGCCAGGCATTTGGATCGGTGATCCAATTCAACATAAACAGCAGTCCGCTCGTAAATAACGGATAGTATAACCTGCTCGATTCCCTATCAACATTCACACCAAACAAAAAATCCCGACGAGTGCCGGGATTAATCATGATGCAAATTCAAATTAAACAACCAAAAGAGCATAGTACAGTGAGCTTGTTACAAAGTAACACCACTTTTAAATATGGCTAATTCACGAAAATCGTTTCGCTCATTGCAGCACGATTCACCATTTACAACATCTACAATTTTGTCGATAAACTGTTTTAGCAAGTCAGTCATATCGACACCGTCAACAAGACGTCCTGCATTAAAATCAATCCAGTGAGGCTTTCGCTCAGCCAGTTCACTATTAGTTGCGATTTTAACTGTCGGAACTGGCCCGCCATAGGGTGTTCCCCGACCAGTCGTAAACAATACCATATGGCAACCGGCCGTAGCCAATGCACTGGTGGCAACCGCATCATTCCCCGGAGCACTCAGCAAATTCAATCCGGCACAGGATAAGCGTTCACCATAATGCAAAACATCGATGACTTTGCTGCTTCCAGCCTTCTGGGTACACCCTAATGATTTGTCTTCCAAGGTTGAAATACCACCTGCTTTATTTCCCGGTGATGGATTCTCATAAATAGGCTGTCGATGATCGATAAAATAACGTTTAAAATCATTCACCATTTGTACTGTTTTTTCAAACGCTTGCTGATCGATACATCGGGACATTAAGATCCTTTCAGCACCAAACATCTCAGGAACCTCCGTTAATACAGTCGTCCCCCCATTAGCAATCAGATAATCTGAAAAACGACCAAGCAAAGGATTTGCTGTAATTCCTGAAAAACCGTCTGAACCGCCGCATTCTAAGCCAAAGCGTAATTCGCTGAGTTTTCCTGTCTCACGGTTATCGTGCCGCATCATATCGAGCAGCTCTTTTAATTGCTCAACACCATACGCTATTTCATCCTGATGGTCCTGACAGATCATAAAGCGAACACGAGATGAATGTTCACCTAACGTTTGTTCAAACACATTCACCTGATTATTTTCACACCCTAATCCAACTACAAGCACAGCACCGGCATTTGGATGATGGACCATATTCTGTAAAATGGTCCGGGTATTAATGTGATCATCACCAAGTTGTGAGCAACCATATTGATGATTAAACAAATGAACACCGTTAATCTCAGACAGATCCGCCTCTTTTTCAAGACGAGCAATCATCTGTTTGACCAAACCATTCACACACCCAACAGTTGGAATAATCCATAGTTCATTTCTTATCCCTACGTTTCCATCTGCCCGGCGATACAGTTGAACATCACGATCAGCCATCTGCTCGGGAATATTGACAAAATCGGGCTGATAGCTGTATTCATTTACATCACTTAAATTTGTAGCAATATTATGTGCATGCAAATGCTCGCCCAGACTAACCGACTGACGGGTATGACCAATTGGCAATCCATATTTGATCACCTGTGCATCTTCAGGTAGATCCTGCAATGCAATCTTATGTCCCCGGGGAATCGTCTGAGATACCTTGATTTCAATGCCATCAGCAATAATCGTTTCCCCGTCAGCCAGATCCCGCAATGTAACCAGCACATTGTCATCGGGATGAATTTTAATAACAGACTGCATCATTCAATCCTTTCTAACTTACTGTTGAGATGTCAAATTCGATCAATTGTCTTAAACACAATGTCATTACTTCTTCAACAAAGTTTTAATGCTGCCCGAACACCTTCAGCTTCTATACTCATCAAAACCGCACTGACTTGTTCAGCTAATCCAGGAACAGTGGTTAAATCTCTTCCCCAATGTTCTGAATCACTCAATACCACACCGACTAACTCAGCAATTGATAAATTACCGGAACGAACCTTAGACCAGAGACTCTGATAACAATCCAGCCATCTTTGATCATCTGATAATAAATAAGCTTCACCATCACGTTCACCCCGATAAAAAGCAATCAATGCAGCCAGAGCGAAGGTCAAATGATAAGGAAGCTCATCGTGTTGATGCTGATAACGCAACAGTTGCGGTAGAATTCGAGTTCGGTACTTTGTCATACCATTTAATGAAATGGACAAAAGTTGATGTTGGATAAATGGATTTCTGAAACGGTCTAAAACATCGTTAGCGAACGATTCCAATTCATCTTTAGGAAGTGACAACGTTGGAATAATTTCATTAAAAATAGTTTCTTTCACAAATTCACCCAGCTGCTCATCGGCCATTGCCTCACCCACGGTATTAAGACCTGCTAAAAATGCCACAGGAAACATTGAGGTATGCGCGCCGTTCAAAATAGCCACTTTACGCTCTTTATAAGGCCTGATATCGTCGACAATCCGAATATTCATGGATCGATCGGCTAGCAGCTGATCCAGGCATAATTCCTGAACCAATGATGCAGGGCCCTGAATCACAAACAAATAGAAATATTCTGCTGTATCAACAAATTGATCCTGATAACCAAATTCATTCTGGAGTGCATCATGTTCATCTCGGGGAAAGCCGGTCACAATTCTGTCCACTAATGTCGAACAAAATGTATTAGCCTGAGGAACCCATTCAAAAAAGGCATTCGGTAATTGCCAATCATGAGCATAACGCAATACTAATTTACGAAGTTCTTCACCGTTATAATCGATCAATTCACAAGGCATGAGTATCCAGCCTTTATCGGATGCTCCATTGAAATGCTGGTAACGCTCAAACAACAAGCGGGTTAGTTTAGCTGGAAAACTTTGAGGAGGCTGATCATCGAATTTATCGCCTTCATGATAACAAATACCTGCTTCTGTCGTATTAGAAACAATAATGCGAATATTCGGATTATGAGCTAATGCCAAAAAGTCATTGAATTGTTTATAACAATTTAGCTCCCGATTCACACTATGAATAATTCGTAGATTACGAACGGCGTCCCCCTGTTCATTAATACCACAAATGAGGGTTGTATAAAGTCCATCCTGAGTATTTAAACTTGGTGGAAAATCCGTATCAATAGGACGAACAATAACAACCCCCGCATTAAACGATGTATGTTCATTAAGACAGTCAATCTGCCAGTCGATAAATGCACGAAGAAAGTTACCTTCACCGAATTGAATGACTTTATCTGGATAACTTGGCCCAGTGAAATTCTGACGGTTGAGCTGTTTCATGATGACTCCTGCTTCAGCCACCAGAACCGACGGCTGCTTACATAAATAGATTAATTGAGTTCGATCCCAAAGTAGTCACGGGCATTATTGAAGCTGATATTTGCAACCATCGATCCTAACAAATCGATATCAGAGGGTGCTTCACCATCTTTAACCCATTGGCCCAACATCTGGCACAAGATCCGGCGGAAATATTCATGGCGAGTATAAGAAAGGAAGCTACGGCTATCAGTCAACATACCGACAAAACGACTGAGTAAGCCCAGCTGTGCAAGCTGGGTCATCTGACGCTGCATGCCATCTTTTTGATCATTGAACCACCAACCTGATCCAAATTGGATTTTCCCCGGTATATCATTTCCCTGGAAATTGCCTGTCATAGTTCCAAGCACTTCATTATCACGAGGGTTCAGGCAATACAGAATCGTTTTTGGCAACTCATCTGTGCGAGCCTGTGCATCCAAAAGCTGTGATAATTCAGCTGCAAACGGACGGTCATGAATCGAATCGAACCCGGTATCCGGCCCCAATCGGGCCAACTGTAGAGAATTATTGTTACGCAGAGCACCAATATGATATTGCTGAACCCAACCACGACGATGATATTCATGTCCCAGGAAAATCAATACAGCCGCTTTAAATGCATCGACTTGTTCAGGCGTTAATACTTTGCCATCCCGGCGTAGCGTCAAAATTGAATCTAGCTCACTTTCACTGGCCTGAGCGAAAGGAACTACATCAAGCGCATGATCCGCCACCTTACAACCATGCGCAGCAAAATGATCTAACCGCAGAGATAATGCTTTAGTCAGATCATCAAAACATTGGATCGAAATATCAGCAACGGAGCCGAGTTTTTCTATATATTCAGGGAATTCGGGGGCATCGATTTTAAACGCTTTATCAGGGCGAAAACTTGGAAGAACTTTTGTTGAAAATTCATCGGCTGCAATCTGTGTGTGATATTCAAGTGAATCAATCGGATCATCTGTTGTACCGACCATTTTTACATTCATTTGCTGTAAAATTCCCCGGGCAGAAAACTCAAGGGTAGCCAGACGTTCATTGCAGAAATCCCAGATATATTTTTCAGTTTCAGGAGACAATAAACGATCACTTAGACCAAAAGGCCGACGCAGTTCGAGATGGGTCCAATGATAAATGGGATTCCCGATTGTAAATGGAACTGTTTGAGCAAACGCCTGATATTTTTCATAATCACTTGCATCACCCGTACAAAAACGTTCATTCACGCCATTGGTTCGCATGGCACGCCATTTATAATGATCTCCCTTGAGCCAGATATCATAAAGATTCTGAAATTGGTAATTACTCGCAATCTGCTCAGGAGGAAGATGACAATGATAATCGAAGATCGGTTGCTCTTTAGCGTACTCATGAAAGAGACGCCGGGAAAATTCAGTATCAAGTAAAAAATTTTCGGTAAGAAAAGAACTCATATTCGACTCCCAGAAAATACTTCGATGAGGTACCAACAGATAACGACAGATATCTCTCGACCAGACAACTAAATATGTTATACCAATTATTCTATTTCTACATCTCTGTGTCTATCAGGGATAGCTACTTTTTGCTGTACACATCACATAATCTGAGTGAATCATCGTCAAATATTGCACTTTTTTGATAGGAAGCAGCTTTCTATATCCATATAGATAAAAAATCAAATAGGCATCACACAGGGAATATGTCAGTCCAATATTTTCCCCATCAAGCTCACAGATATAAACTTTAATCGATAAAAATCAAAGGCCGGTTTAAGAGCCATAATTCTTAAGTAATTACATTTTATTCAAATTAAACAGGTATTGGATGCTAAATAGATAAGGAAGATTAGTAACCTAAGGACATCAAGCCGCAAAAAAATACCAACACACTTTAATGTCTCCTGAAAGCCGTATCTGCTACTTAATTATTTTGCATCAGATCGTTGAATATGAGCCGAGGGATACACGCTACAGAATCCACATTACCTGAACAAACAACCTGTTGCTGCAATCAACTGTCAATCGCTAACACGGCCTTGTGCATATCAAGGCAACTCTTCTTATAAAACTCAAATCAATCGCCAGAAAATTTAATGGGCACAAATTCCAATTAGGACCATTTTTCAGGATCAAAAATCGGCCTTTACCAGTCAGGTTAGTTAATTTAATTAATGTACTTGAGAGTAAACAACAGAATCAAACCTTAATTAGCTAAACCTAAAATCGTACCGAACAATTCAATATCTTCATCTAGCGACATGAAAATAAAAACAAAGCAGGCAGATCTATTCATGGGCAACATTCTTCAGGAAGATGTAGATAACACCATTTCAGAATCAAAACAAATATGTTATACCAAAATAAATATGTAAATTACTTAACCCCCTTAAATTTCTGCATTTCAATACCTCCATTCATAAATTATGATTGATTTCATATAAATAATAACATTATTGTTTTTAACTAAAAATTCATAAAATGCGTGAAAACATCAGATACTAATCACATAAAAAACAATACGTGCCTGGAAAATTTCTTGAAATTTGACATTGGTCAACCAGCCTAACCTGGGTTGCTTTATGGGTCTTTGCCTATTTCCATCCACGCAAAAACGAATTACCGAAGAAGAGTATAAATATATCACTTCAGGACAACCCAAAACCGTCAAACATGAAAAAGCCAATTTCCTTGAAATGATCAAACAACGAAAATTCTGGAGCATCGCCTTACCCCGGTTTTTAGCCGAACCAGCCTGGGGAAATTTAATGCGTGGATCCCACGATTTATAATTAATAGCATATGGCTTTGATCTTAAAAAAAATTGCCATATTTGCCTGGATACCAATGGTCTTCGCTGATGAGGGTTGTATGATTGGTGGCTATCTACCTGTATTTTTCCAAATAGTATTCCATGTCAATTTAGTCGTCTCAAGAAAACTTATCGTAACTTTAGGTGCACTATTAATGATAGGCCCGGGACTTATCGGCTTATTCGAAAACCCTTATATTGCAATCGCACTTTTATATGTCGGTGGTTTTGCCCATCAATCACTATCAGGAGCATTAATTACTTTATCATCGGATGTATTCGAACCACATCCGGAAGGAACAGCAAATGGCCTTACCGGTATGGCTGCTTGCATTAATTATTGGGGCATTGTGTGACACCATCAGATTTCCCTCATTATTTGCAACACTATCAGTTTTTGATATTTTAGGGGCCATCCTTTTATGGGTACTATTGAAAAATAACGAAGCAATTGAAGTTTCTGAGCAATCCGAAGGACCCTAGCCCTCATTGCAAGAGCAGGCTGCCGATATAAAAGACTATCCATAACACCCGACATAGCTATTTTTAGACAAAAGCCCCCTACCTCAATCTGAATAAATAGTGATAAATTGATATCATAGCCCCCCAATGAAAGTCATAGCAAAACAACGACACGCACTTAAACCAAGCTGTTTAACCTAAATGAACCATCTTTGACACCCTTTACTATTTTTTATAAAAACAATTTAAAATAGATAATCGATTGGTCCTTCCTATAGGGTATTATACCAATCATTAAAACAAATCTGCAGAACCTCATCTTTTTTAAAATCCCCTTTTTCATTCCAAAATCACTCAAACATATAAAAATGAATAATCGCACTCAAATACCAAGCTAGTAAAATAAATTATTTAATTTTATTTCCCTTATAAAACTATTAATTATAAATATAATCACATCAATAAAGCCACATATAATATAACCTTAAAATAAACTGCATTTTTCAAATAAAATTCACCTCAAATCAATCAATTTAGGTCAGCTTTAACCCTTAAAATAAAACTATAAAACAGTATTTCAAATATTGAAATATCCCTTTAATACAATCTCTACAAAATCGATAAATATAAATCGTGATCAAAATCGTGATTTAGATGAAAAGGTGTTTCAATCTGAAAGATTGAACAAAAATGTGATGGTATTCAACTTAAAAACATATCATACCAATTATCATTAATCCCGAACATCGATAGTCTCAATGGAAACGAATGATAAAGCCCAGAGCAAAGATAATATGAATTTCAGACCCTTTTCTCTGCTCTGTACTTCTCATCAAAAGAGGAATCACTCCTATGAATTGGAAGATTAAAGCATTGCCCTATACCTTGTTGCTTGCTGCTCCTTTAACTTTTACCAGTTTTGCATCTCAGGCCGTGACCTTAAAATTGGCCCATAACCTGCAAAATGATCATGTGGTCGCAGTTACTCTTCGTCACATGGCAAAAGAAGTGAGCGAACAGACTCATGGTAAAGTCCGGATTAGAATCTACCCAGACGGCCAGATGGGAGGACCTCGCCAAACACTAGAAATGTTACAACAAGGTGCATTGGCAATGACAAAAGTAAGTGCCAGTGAATTAGAACCATTTGATCCTGTATTTTCTATTTTTAGTTTGCCTTATCTTTTCCGCGATACAGCCCACTTCAATAAAGTGGTTTATGGCCCGATTGGACATGCACTTGAACAACTTCCAAAGAAAAAAGGATTTGTGCTGTTGGCCGCTTATGAAGCTGGTACTCGTAGTTTCTATGCGAAAAAAACCATTCGTACCCCTGCAGACCTGAAAGGTCTCAAAGTACGTGTCGTCTCAACACCGACAACGAACAAAATGATTGAATTGTTAGGTGGAGCACCTGCGCCGATTCCTTTTGGCGAAGTTTATACCGCACTTCAACAAGGGGTTGTTGATGCAGCAGAAAATAATATCCCTTCTTATGTTCAGACACGACATGTTGAGATTGCCAAATACTATTCTCAAGATCAACACACAGCAGTTCCTGACTTTTTAGCTATTTCAACTTCAGCATTGAACCGGCTAACTCCGGAACAACGGAAACTTTTAGAAAAAGCAGCACGTGATTCTGAAAAATATGAACGGGTTCTGTGGACAAAACAAGTCGAAAAATCACGGGCAAAAGCAATTCAACTTGGCGCTCACTTTATCAAAGTTGATAAAGTGGCATTCCGTAAAGCAATGAAACCTCTGTGGGATCAATTCAGAAAAGATCCCGTCAAAGATGCTTGGCTGGAAAAAATAGAATCAGTTAAGTAATTGTCATTTGATGCCGGGTGGCTCCCATTCGGCCAATCGGAGTTATAAGAGACATGCGTCTGGAAAACTTTAAAAAACCAGTAGATTTCGCCGTTGGCACAATTTGTATTGTGGTCATGGCAGCATTGGTGATCTGTGTCGTATGGCAGGTCTTTAGCCGTTGGGTATTGGATGCACCCAGTACGTTCACTGATGAGATCGCTCGTTTTAGTATGATTTGGGTCGGTCTGTTGGGAGCAGCTTATACAGTCGGAGCACAGCGCCACTTGGCTATCGATTTAACCGTTGCCCATCTTGTTGGAAAGAAAAAACGCCTTGTTACGATTTATACCAACCTATGCGTCCTGGCATTTTCAGCCAGTGCCATGATATGGGGGGGATGCCATCTGGCTCTGAGAGTTTATGAAAGTGGTCAGCTATCACCGGCCATGCAAATTCCAATGGCCTATGTATATATCGTACTTCCTTTAACCGGCATAATTATGAGTTATTACAGCTTGTTATTTATTGCCGATGCCATCGTTCACTTCAATGGATCCGATTAAGGAGCAAAACTGATGAATATGGAATGGCTCACTGCGCTCATTATGTTCGCCAGTTTCTTTATTCTAGTTTTTACTGGTGTCCCTATTTCGTTTTCGATCGGGATATCCTCATTACTCTCTTGTTTTACATTACTTCCACCGCACATTGCATTGGCAATATTAGGTCAAAAAGTCGCAACGGGCTTAGATAGTTTTTCACTCCTTGCCATCCCGTTTTTTATACTGGCAGGTATTCTGATGAACAGTGGAGGGATTGCACAACGCCTAATTAATTTCTCCCAAATTTTAGTCGGCAGGATGCCAGGTTCTTTAGGTCATGTTAATGTTATGGCAAATATGATGTTCGGCTCTATTTCTGGCTCGGCTGTTGCTGCCTGTGCAGCTGTTGGCGGAACAATGGCCCCAATGCAGAAGAAGGCGGGCTATCCACCTGCATATTCGGCTGCAATCAACGTTACATCATGTATTACAGGTCTACTGATTCCACCATCTAACGTACTTATCGTATATGCATTGACTGCCGGAGGGTTATCTGTTGCCGCATTATTCATGGCAGGTTATCTCCCCGGTATTTTAATGGGGCTATCGGTTATGATCGTCGGTGCTTTCATTGCCAAACGACGCGGATATCCTGTAGCGCCTCGTCCAACATTCAAACAGGCAATTAAAGCTTTTTGGGATGCACTGCCAAGTATGTTATTAGTCATCGTTGTCATGGGAGGCATCCTCTGTGGTGTGTTCACTGCAACAGAAGCCTCTGCAATCGCAGTTGTTTATACCTTTATTCTATCTGTTGTTATTTATCGCGAAATCAAGCTGACTCAACTCCCGACTATCTTATTGGAATCGGTCATGATGACCTCCATTGTATTATTGTTAATCGGAGTATCCGTCGGAATGTCTTGGGTAATGACTGATGCAAACATTCCAAATTCAATTGCTGAAGCATTGTTATCGGTATCAAGTAACCACTTTATTATTTTGTTGATGATCAACATCATCCTGCTGATTGTCGGCGTATTCATGGATATGACACCAGCGGTTCTTATCTTTACACCAATTTTCTTACCAATCGCAACCCGTATTGGGATGGATCCGGTTCATTTTGGTATCATGATGGTTGTAAACTTGTGTATCGGTTTATGTACACCGCCTGTGGGGAGTGCCTTATTTGTTGGATGTTCAGTGGCTAATTTGAAAATTCAAAACCTGATTAAACCAATGTTGCCATTCTTTGCAGCTTTAGTTGTTTCTTTATTGGCAATTACTTATATTCCTCAAATCAGTCTGTTTTTACCTAAGCTATTCGGATTATATTAACGGGCTATATCAGGGACGGCCTCTGGCTGCCCCGTTTATATTTATAACAGGATAGATCATTTGTGAATAAGCTAGCTATTGAACCTTTTCAAACTAAACGTCTTTATCAGTCAATAGCGGCTGAGCTAAAAGCTCAGATCTGCTCTGGATATTATCAGGTTGGTGATCGATTGCCTGCAGAACGATTGATTGCCGAAACGATGGAAGTCAGCCGCACAGTCGTTCGGGAAGCCATCATTATGCTTGAAGTAGAAGGTTTGGTTGAAGTGCGAAAAGGTTCTGGAATCCATGTTATTGCAGAGGATGTCGCTCATACGGTCCCTATGCCACCTTATCAGGATGCTCTTTTAACCGCAGGCCCTTTTGAACTTCTTCAAGCCAGGCAACTTCTCGAAAGTAATATTGCCGAATTTGCTGCGACACAGGTCACCAAGCAAGATATTATGGAGCTATCCAGAATTCTCGAACAGGGACGAAAAGAAGATAGAGCCCGAGATTCCGAATGGGATAAGCTATTCCATATTCAGGTTGCTAAAGCGACTCAAAACTCTGTTCTGGTGATTGTCATCGAGCAATTATGGGTTCACCGGGATCAAAACCCCTACTGGCTAAAATTACATTCTCATATTGATGCCCAGGCGATTGAAAGTTGGTCTTTAGACCATGATGATATTCTTCGGGCACTTATTCGTAAAGACCCGCAAGCAGCAAAACTAGCAATGTGGCAGCATCTTGAAAATACGAAAAAAATGCTGTTTGAAGCAACAAATTTTGACGGTGATCTCAACGATGATCGTTATCTGTTTTCTGAAAACCCGGTGATCCATTTAGATCATTAATTCAAATGGATTATTTTTCTAAATATGAAACAGATAAGTTGAAGGTTTTCATACAAGCTGACATCATATGAAGGATACTTTTACCACTATTGAAAAATTGTCTATGGTATATAAGGTGGTTTGGACTTTTTCCCGCTAGCCTTTTAATATAGATATAAGCGAACATTATGGAAGCAAAGTTTGTTAATCCTTTTCTTAGTTCATTGTTAAATGTGCTAAAAACAATGGCACAACTAGAATTAAAGCCACAAGCCCCGAGAGTCAAAAAAGATGAGGTCGCCAGAGGCGATGTTTCTGGTGTTATCGGCATGATAGGCCCAACAATCAAGGGGTCTTTTTCCATCAGCTTTGATAAAAGCCTCGCACTTGAAGTAATGAGCCGAATGCTGGGTGAACGACCTCATAATATCAATGAAGATGTCACTGATATGATTGGTGAAATTACCAATATGGTCACTGGTGGCGCAAAACGAATTCTTGGTGAACAAGGGTATGAATTTAACATGGCTACCCCAATCGTTGTCTCAGGTCCGGCCCATAGCATTCAGCATAAGTCAGATGGTCCGAAAATCTTGATGCCGTTTGTTTCAGATTATGGCTCCGCAACCATTGAAATTTGTTTCGATAAATAACCTTTCTATTCTGACTCAGGTTCAAAAAATCAAAAACCGCTAATTAAACAGCGGTTTTTATCAGAATCCATACTTACTGACAATATATGAGCAACGATGAAAAGGGCTAATATTCGTCGAATTCAGGCCCTGCATAATTATCAAACCTGGAAAAATGTCCCTGGAATGTTAAAGGCACTTTACCAATTGGACCATTCCTCTGTTTTCCGATAATGACTTCGGCAAGCCCTTTATTGGCCGGATCATCGTGATAGACCTCATCACGATAAATAAACATAATTAAATCAGCATCCTGCTCAATAGATCCAGATTCACGCAAATCAGAGTTCACAGGTCGTTTATCTGCCCGTTGCTCCAAACTACGGTTAAGCTGAGAAAGCGCAACAACCGGAACACTCAACTCTTTAGCTAACGCTTTTAAAGAACGGGATATCTCCGCAATTTCTAATGTCCGGTTTTCAGACATGCCAGGGACCTGCATCAACTGGAGATAGTCGATCATAATTAAGCTTAATCCACCATGTTCCCGGGCAACACGACGAGCACGGGATCGAACTTCAGTAGGTGTCAATCCCGATGAGTCATCAATAAACATTTGGCCTTTATCCGCAACCAATCCCATAGTTGAGGATAAACGGGCCCAATCATCATCATCCAGATTTCCGGTACGAATTTTAGTCTGATCAATTCGACCTAAAGATGCCAGCATACGCATCATAATCTGCTCTGAGGGCATTTCCAGACTAAACACTAGAACCGGCTTTTCCTGAGTCATAGCAACGTACTCAGCCATATTCATAGCAAAAGTCGTTTTCCCCATGGATGGACGAGCAGCCACAATCACCAAATCAGAAGGTTGCAAACCACATGTCATTTTATCTAAATCAGAAAACCCTGTTGAGACACCGGTAACCCCCCCCTGATCAGGATTTTTGTAAAGCTCCTCAATCCGATCTAGCGTCTCAGCCAGTAGAGTTTTTACCCCCTGGGGACCTTCGTCGCCAGTTGTCCGAGCCTCAGCGATGTGAAACACCTTACTTTCCGCAAAATCCAACAACTCGTTGCTCTTACGCCCTTGAGGTTCATAGCCAGCTTCGGCAATTTCATGAGCGACACCGATGAGCTCCCGGGTTACAGCCCTCTCCCGCACAATTTCAGCATATGCTCTGATATTCGCTGCACTCGGCGTATTTTTAGCTATTTCGCCCAAATAAGCGAAACCCCCAATATCATCAAGTTGTTCCTGACGTTCCAACTCTTCAGAAACAGTCACCAAATCAATGGGATTTCCCGTTTCGGCCAACCGATGCATTGCCGCAAAAATTAAACGGTGCTGGCGTGAGTAAAAATCCTGCTCGACAACTTGTTCAGCAACATTATCCCATGCATTGTTATCCAACATGAGACCACCGAGAACAGCTTGCTCGGCCTCAAATGAATGGGGGGGCACCTTCAGTGCCAAGACCTGCTGATCAACCTGCTTTGTTTTCGTACTTTGCGTCGCCATGATTTACTCACTCATCTGATTCAAGCGGTATTATGCTAGAACCAGCCAGGAACAACAATTCGCTTATCGATATTGGATCATTAATTATAACAATCCAACCACTATCGTGAAATTAGAGAACTTGAGTTCCAGACAAAACACTTAAAACTAAAATATGAAAATTACCAATAATTCTCGACAGTTAATTGTCCGGGTTTACGACGCAGATTACGAATAAAGCCTCTCGCCTTGAGCATATCCCGAGTCTCTTTAACCATCTCAGGATTCCCGCAAATCATCACCTGGCATCGTTTGGGATGTAACTCAACACCGATCATTCGCTCTAATAAGCCAGCCTCAATAACATTCGGGATCCGCCCGGCGATCCCTGACTGAGATTCTTCTCTGGTCACTAAAGGAATAAACTGAAAATAGGGATGTGGCCCTGATATTTCATCAAGCAACGACTGATAATTAATATCCTGATTATAACGAACACCCTGAACTAAAGTGACACGACTGAATTTTTGCCAAACACTCCCATCACGTAATATCGAAAGAAAAGGTCCAACAGCAGTTCCGGTTGATAACATCAACAAATGTTCAGAAGATGGCACCTCATCAAGTGTAAAGAAACCGCCTGCATGATCTGCCATCATAAGCAGGCTTCCAATCGGTATTTCAGCTAGTTGGGGAGATAGTTGACCACCAACTACATTAACTAAATAAAACTCGTGACAGCTCGAATGAGGAGCATTTACAAACGAATACGCTCGTTTAATCAACTCTCCATCAACATACATCCCTAACTGTGCAAACTGTCCTGCTTTGTATCGAGGTATTTCAGCTTCAACTTCTATTGAAAAGAGCGTTTTTGTCCAGAATTTACGGGATATCAACGTTGCATCTATCCACTCCATAACCCCCCCAATAACTGGTAAAAGATCGATTAATCTTCTTGGCTGATCACTAAGTCTGAACGGGGAAAGCAACTACAGGCTAAAATATAACCCTCTTCAATCTCCTGATCACTTAGCGCATAATCAGCCCCAACCTCTACTTGACCATCAATCAATTTAACCCGGCAGGTACCACAACTACCACTACGGCAACTGCTGGGAAGATCGACATCATGTTCTTCTGCAATCTCAAGAAGTGTCTGATCCGTATCGCCCTTAGCCATAACTCCCGCTTGATCAAAAAAGACCTGATAACTACTCTTTGCTTCTTGTAAAGACGAATCAGTGTGACAACGATACTGGGGTGGCTGACATTCACTCACGACAGTCACTTTATCTCCCAACCTGGCCCCTCCTGCTTTGGTTACCACAAAATATTGACCGAAGACAATCTTTCCATTTTCCATAGAATGAAACTTTTCTAATGATTTCAATGGCTCATCCGCAGGGTCAAAAATAGCAGTATGAGGGTCTAATGTGGTAACCTGACAGCGGCCACAAGGCTTCACTGCCATTAATTCAACATCACCAATACGAATAATTTGCCAGCTTTCCTCAGCATAAGGTGTACCGCTATCGACGACTAAATTTGGTCGAAACTGTAACATTTGATCAGAACGTCCGGTATATTCATTCAGTGCATCAAGAGATGCTTGTCCAATGAGCAATACCGGGCAGATATCCGCAAAACTCACTTGATATTCTGGAGCCTTATTCACCGCACGCTCCGATTGCTCATCAAAAAAACACAATCGATAATCCCCCTGAAGATACTCACTGATCCAATGATGAGCTGATTCATCTAACAAACTGACATTCACATCTGATCGCCAAATCTGAACCTGTGCCCGTTGAGCCACCTTTGTAAGCGATAGAGACACAGAAGGCATTCGTGGACCAACTAACGTTACTCTGTCACCTTCTAAGTGACATTCAACCAAACATAATTGAGGGGCACTGCGAGCACTTACAAATTGATTATGAGAATCGATGACCATTAAGCGTCGATCACCTTCAACTCCTAAGCTGGATAATGTGGTATGAGAAAGTCCGATCGCTTTCCCTGATTTGAGAGGATAACAATAGATTTGTTTAAGTTGCATTCTATTAGCATTTTGTTCACATGACTAATTTCACCCTAGCCGATCTGAATTAATTTGCCAATGCCCATACAGAAAAAATAAAAAAGGCTATACAAAATTGTATAGCCTTATCAATCAATGTTAAATCAGAATTATTCTGCTTCAACAATAACTTTTACAGTTCCGGTCACATCAGCATGAACCTGAACATCAATTTCATATTCGCCAGTGGTGCGTAAAACGCCATTTGGCAAACGGACTTCAGACTTAGCGACTTCAACACCGGCAGCGGTAATTGCATCAGCAATATCACGAGTACCGATTGAACCGAACAGTTTACCTTCATCGCCCGCTTTACGAGCCAAAGTAACACTTGCAAGATCAGTTAACTGCTGGCCACGAGCTTCAGCTTTTGACAAAGTTTCAGCCAGATGTTTTTCATATTCAGCACGACGAGCTTCAAAA
Organism: Candidatus Celerinatantimonas neptuna; assembly: GCA_911810475.1. Classification (NCBI taxonomy): domain Bacteria; kingdom Pseudomonadati; phylum Pseudomonadota; class Gammaproteobacteria; family Celerinatantimonadaceae; genus Celerinatantimonas; species Candidatus Celerinatantimonas neptuna. The sequence goes on along the minus strand of OU461276.1, from coordinate 2,389,102 downwards.
TGTTCCAGATTTTCTTTAGTAGCTGGAACAGCTTTACCCTGCGGGAATAAATAGTTACGTGCGTAACCAGGTTTTACAGACACTTTGTCACCCAGACTTCCCAGATGACCAATTTTGTCTAGAAGAATAATATCCATTACCTTTCCTCGAAAGTTTGTATTGAGTTAGGCCAGCTGCTTACTTATGTAAATCAGTATAAGGAAGCAAAGCCAGGTAACGAGCACGTTTGATTGCACGTGCCAGTTGGCGCTGGTATTTAGCGCTGGTACCAGTAATACGACTAGGTACAATTTTACCACTTTCAGTGATGTAATTTTTCAAAGTAGCGGTATCTTTATAATCGATTTCAACTACGCCTTCAGCCGAAAAACGGCAGAATTTACGACGACGGAAAAAGCGTGCCATAAGTTTATCCTCATGATAACAATTCAATATGTTGGGCATGCAGAACCAGTTTTGATTCTCCGCTACGATCTTTTTGAGTCTGTAAAAAACCTCTAACTCGTACCGTGCATCCCATCTGTAAAGGGAGTAATTCTTTAGTGAATTCCTGGCCACTGGCAACGACAGCAATAAAACAATGCGCTCGTCTGTTCAGCCCGGCTTCCACTTGTTGTGAGTAGTGTTGAAGCCAGAAATGACAATGACCAATACCACTCGGGCTCATCCGATAATGGGGTGCGCGACTCAGCTCACCAGTAATTACCAGACAATTTTCCACAATTACTCTTCAGTTGCGCTCTGCTCAGCTGGTTCTGCATTTTCAGCAGGAGCAGCACTTGCTTTAGCTGTTTCTTCAGTCTGAGCTGAAGAATGCTCACGACGAGCCGGACGTTCTTCTTTTGCTTTAACAATCGGAGAAACTTCGGTTTCGGCATGTTTTTTACGCATGATCATGTTACGGATAACTGCATCGTTGAAACGGAAAGCATGTTCCAGTTCATCGATAACTTCGGCAGTCGCTTCAATGTTCATCAGAACATAATGCGCTTTGTGTAGTTTTTCGATTGGATAAGCCAGTTGACGACGGCCCCAATCTTCCAGACGGTGGATCTTGCCTTCATGGCCTTCAATAATTCCAGTGTAACGCTCGATCATACCTGGAACTTGTTCGCTTTGGTCCGGATGAACCATAAATACGATTTCGTAATGACGCATGATTGCTCCTTACGGGTTATAGCCTCTCTCTGCGTACAGTCCAACGCGCGGAGGCAAGGAACGAAATAGATATGACTGTTTTGAGGGCGCAAATTCTACACAAATCTCAATTATGACGCAATACTTTACGCCCCGAATCTTAAGAGATGCTTACCTTTGACAGGATAAAATTCAATCAGATTAAACACGTTTTGGGCGAGGTGAGAACAATAAGACCTGGCGATCTAACTTAATCGACTACAACAAAGTCCAAAACGAGTCTAAATCACTCCATAGAGAACCAGACTACCCGCGACGTTGCCGCACAGCTTCAAAAAGACTAATCCCAGCAGCTACAGACACATTCAAACTTGACACACTCCCGGACATCGGTAATTTGACAAGTTCATCGCATGTTTCTTTCGTCAAACGACGCATCCCTTTACCTTCAGCCCCCATCACCAAAGCCAGAGGTCCGGTCAATTTACAGTCATAAATGAGCTGTTCCGCTTCACCCGCGGTACCTACGACCCAAATACCCAACTCCTGTAATTCTTTAAGGCATCGGGTCAAATTGGTCACCGATACAAACGGAACTGTCTCCGCGGCCCCGACAGCCACTTTTCGCACAACGGCTGATAAAGAAGCAGATTTATCTTTAGGAACAATCACTGCAACGGCCCCCGCTGCATCCGCATTACGCAGACATGCCCCCAGATTATGTGGATCCGTCACGCCATCTAAAACCAGTAATAGCGGTGCCTGATGATGGACCTTAAGTAATTCAGGTAAATCGCGCTCGGTAAACATTGGAGCCGTTTTGACTTTTGCAATGACCCCTTGATGATGTGTATCATTGACCCGTTCATCCAAAACTTTACGCTTCATTCTTTGTACACTTAGCCCCATTCGCGCAGCTAATGATAAAATCTGATCAATTCGGTGATCATCTCGGCCCTGTAATACAGCCAATTCAATGACTCGTTCCGGATGATGTTCTAATATAGCCTGCACACTATGCAAGCCAAAAATATAATATGGGCTACTCATACAATTATGCTTTGGATCCTTTTTTTAATTTTGCCCGCTCTTTCTTTCCCGGCCTGCTCTTTCGTTTCTTTTTAGGCGATTTTCGCGGCGCTGAAACTTTTTTCTTTTTATCTGTTTCTTCCTTCTTCGAATCTGACTTAACAGGAGATAACTCAGATTTTAACTTTGTGGGTTTTCTTTTTATGCGACGCTTAACTGGTGTACTCGCAAGAACTAAATCGATCTTTCGTTCATCAATACTGACTGAAGCAACCTTCACCTGTAAACTCTCACCAATACGATATCGTTGCCCGCTCGCCCGACCGATCAGCATTTGGCGAGGCGCATCATATTCAAAATAATCACGTCCCAGATTACTGATATGAACCAGTCCATCAATATGAAGCTCATCTAACCGGACAAACAACCCAAAACCAGTTACCGCAGCAATCGTTCCGTCGCAGGTTTCCCCGACATGATCCAGCATAAACTCACACTTGAGTTTATCAGCGACTTCACGGGTAGCATCATCTGCTCGCCTTTCGGTCATTGAACAATGCTCACCCAACTGTTCCATCTCATCAAACAAATAGTGATAACCACCATTAGTCGTCCAACGCTGTGACTGTTCACCCTGTTCTTTCACCAGTAAATATTTAATCACCCGATGCAGTAATAAATCAGGATAACGACGAATTGGAGATGTGAAATGAGCATAACTTGTTAATGCCAGACCAAAGTGCCCGATATTATCAGGCTGATACACAGCCTGCATCATAGATCGAAGTAGCATCGTCTGGATCAGTTCTTTATCTTCACGCTGCTGAATTTTTTCAACTAACGTGAAATAGTCTTTCGGTTCAGCTTCGTCTCCACCATCTAATGAGAGCCCCAGCTCAGAGAGAAAACTGCGAAAAGTAGTCAACCGCTCCTGACTAGGACGATCATGAACACGGAAAAGAATAGGAGCTTTATGTTGCTGAACAAACCTCGCAGCAGCCACATTCGCCTGAATCATACATTCTTCAATGATTTTATGTGCATCATTACGAACTAATGGAACAATTTGCTCAATCTTACGCTGAGCATTAAAAATAAACCGGGCTTCCTGCGTTTCAAGCTCAATACCGCCACGTACTGCCCTGGCATCTTTTAATGACTGATACAGACAATGTAGCTCTTCCAAATGAGGGACTTGTTCCCGATAATGCTCACGCAATAATTCATCGCCATCTAAAATAGCAGCGACTTTGTTATATGTTAGCCGGGCATGGGAATGCATAACTGCAGGATAAAATTTATACCCGGATAATCGCCCTGCCTTTGAAACAGTCATTTCACACACTAAACATGCCCGATCAACGGATGGATTAAGTGAACATAATCCATTTGACAGCTTCTCTGGCAGCATTGGAATGACCTGATCGGGGAAATAGACGGATGTCCCGCGATTCAATGCTTCACGATCTAATGCACTATCTGGACGAACATAATATGAGACATCCGCAATAGCGACCCATAATCGCCATCCTCCTGATTTTTTAGTCTCACAGTAAACAGCATCATCAAAATCACGGGCATCTTCACCATCAATAGTCACCAATGGTAACTCCCGAATATCAACTCGCCCAGAATAGTCTTCCTCTGCCATGGTCTCAGGTAACTTGGCAACCGCTTTTTTAATCGACGTAGACCATTGATGCGGAAGATCATGGCCTCTTAGCGCCATAGCGACTTCCATACCCGGATCCATTGTCTCACCCAGAACTTCAAGAATTTGCCCTTTTATCTGTCCTGAGTCTCTCTTACGCCCCACTCGCTTGACAACAACAACCTGCCCTTGTCTGGCGCCATGGGTCAATTGTTCATCGATAGAAATATGGCAGGTTAGCCGATTATCATCAGGAACGACAAAAGCTATTTGCCCTTCCCGGAAAAAACGCCCGACGACTTCTTCTTGAGACGCCCGAAGAATTTTCATCACACGAGCCTCTTGTCGACCTCGTTTATCAATACTCCCCGGAGCCACTAAGACTCTATCGCCATGAAAAGCACCGTTTAATTTTCGCTCAGGAATAAAAAGATCATCAGATTTATCCATCGTACGGATAAACCCATAACCATCACGATGGCCAATCAGCTCGCCGACCACCAATCCCAAACGCTTTGGTAGTGTATAGGCCTGTCTGCGAGTCAGAATAATCTGCCCCTGTTCAAGTAATTCATCCAGATAAGGCTGTATTTCCTGGGTACTGACCGATATAGTAGAAAGTAACTGCTCAATCGTCACCGGAGCAGTCTGCTTTGAAACATAATCAAAAATGATTGAAGGAAAATCGACAGATATGTCGTCAGTGGGCATAATTTAACCTTTCGTTATCCTGCCTGAAATCAGCAGGTTGCTTCCTTTATGGTAAAGCTTATTTCGGTCACAAGCCACTTATTAATATTCGAGACTTAATACCCCGGACGTGTTGCCTTTGCTTTAGCTACAACATCAGGAGGCATCCGTTTAGCCAGTGAAGCAAGTAATATCTGAGCCTTTTGATGTTGTTGTTTATCGCCAATAATCGAGTTCTGTAACCACTGATAAGCTTGCTGATAATCGTACGGACTTCCATAGCCTTTCGCAAGCATCTGAACATACTCAATCCTGGCTTTAACAAACCCCAGACTGGCCGACTCCCTTAATAGTTGAATCGCACGCTGTTGATTCTTTTGTACTAAAATCCCTTTATAATAATAGCGACCCAATTGTTCTAAAGCTGCCGGAAGGCCCTGATGAGCAGCCTGCCACATGAAATGGACACCAAGTTCGGCATCTTTAGGGACACAAACCCCCCACGCCAACATATCTCCCCATAAAAATTGATATGCAGGAATATCAATTTTTTCAGCACGAACTTTAATATCCTGAACCAACTGACAATCATCCGCTTTCACTCTGGCCAGATGCTCATTCTTATTGATCCAACCAATTAACTCATCTTGCGTATAAATTTGAACCGGATGTAGGTTGGTATGGGTAACTTCTGTAGTGGTATTTTTCTTAGAAGCTGAATTTTCGATAGGGGTGACTTTCATTGCCGGTACAGCTGTTTTTTCAGCGCAAAACACTGGCAATGAAATAATCCCCCATAAAAATGCTACCCCAAATAAGCGAATGATCACTTTCCCATCCAGATAACCCACGTCTAAACCATTATCGACTGATATAAAAAAAACTATAATGTTTTACACTTATATTGCATCAAAGCTCATCTGCATGGTCAATTTCTGTAATTAATGTCGGAAGCATCTGTTCCATCTGAGTCTGTTCATAATCACTCAAAGGCCCAATAGGTAATATTTTTTCAATTCCGGCACTTCCCAACTGAACAGGTAAAGCGAAAAATCCAGCATATTGCCCACCATCATCAACATAAGCACACACATCAACCGATGGCTCGCCCAGCAATCCCCTAACCAGTTTTAAACAAAAGGCACCGGCAGCCTGCCCCATCGAAAGAGTTGCCGAACCACCGCCGGCCTTCGCATCAACCACTTCGGTTCCCGCATTTCTGATCCGGTGTGTTAAAAATTTGGCCTCTTCATCGCTAAAGTCAAGATCAAGTTGAGACAAAATAGGTAAAATCGTAACCCCACTGTGCCCACCAACAACTTTAATACGAAGCGGAGTGGGGTCGACCGATTTCAGCTCCCCAACAAATGTTTTTGCCCGCGTGACATCAAGTGTCGTCACACCGAATAACTTAGCCGGATTATAAACGCCATGTTTTTTCAAAATAGCCCGGGCAATCGGAACCATACTATTCACTGGGTTCGTAATGATTGCCACACATGCATCCGGACAAACTTTGGCGACGTTCGCTACTAAATGTTTAATAATGTCCGCGTTGATATGTAAAAGATCAGCTCGGTCCATACCTGGCTTGCGAGGCAACCCCGCACTAATCATCACAACATCAGCACCTTCTAATGCCTCAGTCGGGTCATCACCTGCAAAACCTTTAACCCGAACATGTGTAGGAATATGACTCAAATCAACAGCAATCCCCGGCGTCATAGGAGCAATGTCATATAATGCCAACCGTGAATTCCCAGGGAGTCGATTCTTCAACATCAATGATAATGCCTGACCAATACCGCCAGCGGCACCAAGGACTGCTACTTTCATACAGGATCTCCAATCATAGAAATATGACTTCACTACTAGAATATTTAGCACAAGAATTGAACATGTTGATAACAAAAAAAGTAAAATGCTAATGAGATCACTGAATAGAACCCAATAAAAAGCAAAAAATCACAAAGCGCCGCCGACCCAGTAAGCAGCCTTAAAAAAACGCACCATCAAATCATGACTGAGAAATTGAAACACCTGCTACAAAATATTTCTGATAAATTTTTTGGTAAACACCGGAAGCTTTAATAGATTTAAGAGCAGAATTGATCTGCCTGACCAGTTGTTTATTGCCTTTTCTTACCGCAATCCCTAAACCGTCACCAAAATATTTTTTATTTACAATATCCCAGCCCAATATTGTAAATGACGGGTGTTTTTTTAACCAATCCATAGCGACAGCCTGATCGACAAATACCGAATCAACTTTATGATGAGCTAAGTCATTTAGAGCCATCTGGTAACTTGCATAAGGAACAACAGTTGCGCCTCTTTCGACAAAACGATCTAAGAGATATTTCTGCTGCGTTGAACCATTTTGAACAGCAATCACACCCCGATAAAGATCCCTCTGATGCTCAAAGCGGTTTTTATGAACAAGAAAAACCGCACCATTGAATAAATAAGGTCGGGAAAAAGCGACCTGCTTCAAACGATCAGGTGTAATATCTAATGCAGAGATAGCCGCATCATAGCGACCAAATTCAATACTCGCTAATAAACTATCAAATGGTTGATGAGAAAAAACACAATGCTTATTCATCTTTGAACATATAGCTCGAGCCAAATCAATATCAAATCCAACAAACTGATGATCCTTATTTATTGACTCGAAAGGCGGATAAGATGCTTCTGTTGCAAATCGAATAACACCACCTGCAAATGAATAACTACTTATCAACAACAACATAACGGTCCCAAGCCGAAATAACCGCATTAATATCCCCTTGAAACTTACCTTGATTCACCGCATAACAGTAGACATATTAACAATCCTTTAATGTTACGCCAAACATTAAAAATACCGATTTTACATCCTTATTCATTTACTCTTTAATAAGAGTACATAGTCAAAGATAAACTGGTCGCATCTATAAAAGATATCTTAGCTCACATCTCTATTTCATCATGCAATATGGCAAACAGGCGAATGGATAAGTTTGCGATAATTCCTTTTCCTAACGTATAATTGAATTTATATGTATTTTTTATGCTTAAAGTAAGCTCCGTATTTCGGTTTTGGTAAGCCTTTTTATAAGAGTAATAACTAATAGATAAATTATGAAAAGCGGTACTTAGTCTGATAAGTGATACTCAGAATAAAGCAGTGAAGATTATGATGTTAGCGAATTAATTCTTTTCAATGTGCTTTATAGAAGCTTTTCACTTAGAATACAAAGCAGCATAGCTCGTAACGCATTTAATGCCCATTGAGTTAAACTCATTCAGTAAAAAAGTACGCCGGCCCGAAAAAGCTATATCCATTATGACCATCTGAGTTACAATTATGAAGAGTAATAGCGATCGACAAGAACATTTAGTCCAATCTTTCAAAGCGCTACTTAATGAAGAACGTTTTGGTTCACAAGCCGAAATTGTTGCAGCGTTGCAAGAATTGGGGTTTAAAAATATCAATCAGTCGAAAGTCTCCAGAATGCTGTCGAAATTTGGCGCAGTTCGCACCCGAAATGCGAAAATGGAGATGGTCTATTGTCTCCCGGCAGAACTAGGCGTTCCTACTGCAACAAGTCCATTAAAAAATCTGGTCAGAGGCATTGATTACAATGATGCATTAATTGTCATTCAGACCAGTCCCGGTGCAGCACAATTAATTGCTCGGTTACTTGATTCTCTGGGTAAAGCGGAAGGGATCCTTGGAACAATCGCAGGAGATGACACAATATTCATTACGCCAACACGTGATATGGAAATTCAAACTCTTCACACTTCGATTCTGGAATTATTCGAACATAATACGATTCGTTATCCTGAACAGTAGCACATGTTGTTCATTCAAGGCATAATGCCTTGAATGACTTATTTCACGCTATCCGGCCTTTTTTGCAACATTCAAGGCCCGTTCATTCATATTAGATCGCTTCGTCGTCAACTTCACCGGTTCGGATGCGGATCACGTTACTCAGGTCATAAACAAAAATTTTACCGTCACCAATTTTCCCTGTATAAGCTGCACTGGTAATTGCTTCAATAATGCGATCTACATCGCTATCTTGAGCAGCAATTTCTAATTTAACCTTAGGTAAAAAATCAACCTGATATTCAGCACCACGATACAGCTCAGTATGTCCTTTCTGGCGACCGAAACCCTTGACCTCTGATACCGTTAATCCTTCAACGCCGACCTCTGCGATGGCCTCACGAACATCGTCTAACTTAAAAGGTTTGATAATTGCACTAACGAGTTTCATCTGACCTTCCTCCGAGTAAAATCTTGTCATGTTTCCAAGTTATCTTAACAACTCTCATGCCAAAAAAATAATATTTATAAAAATCAATGAGTTAAATTATCCGTATGCATTTCTTTGTTTATATCGCCTCAAACTGGGGCATCGCCTTTTATGAATTGCACCAAAAGTGTCTTTTATTTCAGGTAAAATCTGATCCTTGCCCTATTTCAGCGCAGATTAGAAACGATTTATCTTCAATAATTGATTTTTGCTCAAAAAATAGCTTTAAGAACGATATTTATGCCGATATTATATATTTAACCAAATGAACGAAATCGTCATAGCCACAAGCTGCACTGGCATCTTGTATCTCGTAAATGGCTTCGTCTATATCAACTTCCCCGCTTCCATTATTAGCAAATACTAAAATTTCCTGTTCATCAATATATGCAAAAAATTCTGGTCCCGAAATAGATATCGGCAGATACTCAGGTTGCATCGCCTTATTCAGCTGCTCCTGAAATGAAGTTTCAGACCAACTTTGCTCTAACCATAGAGCCAACGCCCGATGAACATCACCGCAATCAATGAGAAATTGCCCATCATCTCGATAAGTCAACTCAATATCCACTACAACAGCTTCCTTTAATCATGGATTAAATAACTCAGCTCAAAATAAAGAAGCCTGTTCGATAAAGAATTAAGCTAGGATGCGACGTTGAATACGTTTGCCTGTAATAGAACAATTGCCCTGAGCTCAGCTTATCTAGCATCCGAACACAGCCCTGACACAACATGAACAAATGGCAATTCATTCATGACGTCTTATCCCGGAACTGAGGTTAAACAAGCGAAAATCTACCACAAAAAAGCCAGCTACGTTAGAGCTGGCTTTAAACAGAACGATATATTGATTAAACAGCCTGCTGAATAATCACATCTTTAGCACTATCAGTATATTCATCAAGTTGATCGAAATTCAGATACCGATATGTATCAGCTGCTGTCGTATTAATCTTATTAGAATACTCAAGATATTCAGCAACTGTTGGTAAACGTCCTAAAATTGACACAACTGCAGCCAACTCTGCCGAGGCCAGATAAACATTCGCACCATCACCTAAGCGGTTTGGGAAATTCCGGGTCGAAGTTGAAACCACTGTCGAATTGCTTGCGACACGCGCCTGATTCCCCATACACAAAGAGCATCCAGGGACTTCCGTTCTCGCACCAACCCGGCCAAATATGCCATAGTACCCTTCAGCAATTAGCTGTTTTTGGTCCATTTTAGTTGGTGGAGCAACCCATAATTTAGTAGGTAAAGTATCTTTAAATTGATCAAGTAACTTACCTGCTGCTCTAAAATGACCGATATTGGTCATACAAGAACCAATAAAGACTTCATCAATCGTTTCACCAGCAACTTCTGAAAGTAACCGAGCATCATCTGGGTCATTCGGTGCACATAAAATCGGCTCTTTAATCGAGTCTAAATCGATTTCAATCACCGCTGAATATTCGGCATCTTTATCTGCTTCCATTAATTGAGGATCAGCTACAAACGCTTCCATGGCCTGAATTCGACGCTCGATAGTGCGTCTGTCACCATACCCTTGAGCAATCATCCACTTAAGCATGACAATATTTGAGTTCAAATACTCAATAATCGGCTCTTTATCCAATTTGATAGTACAACCAGCAGCTGATCGTTCAGCCGTTGCATCTGAAAGCTCAAAAGCCTGTTCAACTTTCAGTTGAGGCAAACCTTCAATTTCAATAATTAGGCCAGAAAAGATATTTTTCTTACCACGTTTCTCAACAGTCAGTAAACCTTCCTGAATAGCCTGATAAGGAATTGCATGGACCAGATCACGCAGCGTGATACCAGGTTGCATCTTCCCTTTAAAACGAACTAAAACAGATTCAGGCATATCAAGTGGCATCACACCAGTTGCAGCCGCAAATGCAACTAATCCAGAGCCAGCCGGGAAAGAGATCCCAATAGGGAAACGTGTATGAGAATCCCCCCCTGTACCAACCGTATCAGGAAGCAACATCCGATTCAGCCATGAATGAATAATCCCGTCACCCGGTCGCAATGAAACTCCACCACGATTCATAATGAAATCAGGCAAGGAATGATGTGTCTCAACATCAACAGGTTTTGGATATGCTGCCGTATGGCAAAAAGACTGCATCGTTAAGTCGGCCGTAAATCCTAAACAAGCCAGATCTTTTAATTCATCACGAGTCATTGGCCCTGTAGTGTCCTGAGAACCAACCGTTGTCATCTTCGGTTCGCAATATTGACCAGGACGAATTCCATCAACACCACAGGCTTTACCAACCATTTTTTGGGCCAGGGTAAAGCCTTTATCAGATGCTTCCACAGCCTGAGGTCGCCGGAACACATCACTCGATTCAAGACCCAGTGACTCACGAGCACGATCCGTTAGCCCCCGACCGATGATCAGAGGGATACGCCCTCCAGCCCTGACTTCATCAAGAATAATATCCGTTTTAAGCTCGAAAGTGGCCAACACATCATCACTATCGTGATGCGTCACTTTCCCTTCAAAAGGATAAACATCAATCACATCACCAGTCGAAAGAGCCGAAACATCAAACTCAATTGGCATAGCACCTGAATCTTCCATGGTATTAAAGAAAATTGGGGCAATCTTACCTCCAAAAACATAACCACCAGCCCGTTTATTTGGCACATAAGGAATATCATCGCCCATAAGCCAGAGCACTGAATTCGTAGCTGATTTCCGAGATGAGCCAGTACCGACAACATCCCCGACATAAGCCACTGGATAACCTTTCTCTTTAAGCTGATTAATCAAACTGATAGGGCCAACATCACCCACCTTATCCGGTTCAATACCATCTCTTGGGTTTTTCAACATGGCCAGAGCATGCAGTGGAATATCAGGACGAGACCAAGCGTCTGGTGCCGGAGATAAATCATCAGTATTGGTTTCACCTGAAACTTTAAAAACTGTCAGGGTTACTTTTTCTTCAATTTCAGGTTTATTTAAAAACCACTCAGCATCAGCCCAGCTCTGCATAACCTGCTGCGCAGATTGGTTCCCTTCTTTAGCTTTTCCTTCGACATCATAAAATGAGTCAAACATCAACAGGGTATGAGATAGCGCTTCAACCGCTAAAGGAGCGAGCTCTTCATCATCAAGCAGAGAAATTAACGGTTCAATATTGTAGCCACCTTGCATTGTTCCGAGCAATTGAGTGGCCTTCTGAGCGGAAATCAGCGGAGATTGTGCTTTCTTCTGAGCAATCGCAGCTAAAAAGCCAGCTTTTACATAAGCGGCTTCATCAACACCAGGAGGAATTCGATTTTCCAATAAATCTAATAAAACACTTTCTTCACCAACAGGTGGATTTTTAAGCAACTCGACCAGTCCCGCGACTTGTTCGGCATCAAGAGGTTTCGGAACAATCCCTAAATCGGCTCGCTCCTGTACATGTTCACGATATGCTTCTAACACGACTTGCTCCTCACTTTCATATTATGTTTTTAATGGTGGGCCCGAACAGCGTCATTCATCAGCACACTTATCGTGGAATGAATCCGCTGCACGTAAAACTTAAAATATATGTAAATATTTAACATACACACAACAAATTGTCGATAACTATCCACTCACAATCAAGGGTTATGGCACTAAGCGTCCATCATCACAAAAGCAAAATGATTCGACGAATGATCCACCTATAGGATAGTTCAATCAGATTTAAGCGGTCATCTTAATCTGCAGGATTTAACATCAAAATATCTATTACGCTATGTGTGTGATGACCGCTTTCCCGTAGTAGGGGGTAGTGCTAAAAAACTCTGTCCCAAAAGATACTAATAACTTATCGTCTCCAGAATCAAATAGCAATATACATAAAAATGCATTTTTATGTATATTTATAGCATTTAAAGCAGGATTGTTTCTTGTACTTCATGGATAAATTCATCTTAGGTGATGAATCTTGTTTGTGTTAGAAATAGAGGTTAAACAGAGTACTAAAGGCTACTTATCGTTGGAAATTAAACTGTATTCAAATTAACACATCTTAAAGCTCAGTAAATCGGCTATAACAAGATTAAAGCCCTTGCGGGATAAAATAAAGAAATCTACTTGTTAAAATCACCCTAAAATTCTGACAATAAACTCCGGCCTTCACCGGAGTTTAGAATCAAAGCAATTATTTTTTCTTCGCTTTTTTATTTGGCAGATCCGTAATTGAACCTTCAAATACTTCAGCTGCTAAACCAATTGACTCATGTAAAGTTGGGTGTGCATGAATGGTCAATGCAATATCTTCGGCATCACATCCCATTTCCACGGCTAAACCAATTTCACCTAAAAGTTCACCACCATTAGTACCGACAATTGCACCACCGATGACTTGATTTGATTCTTTATCAAAAATTAATTTAGTCATACCATCAGCACAATCAGAAGCAATTGCACGTCCAGATGCAGCCCATGGAAATACAGCTGATTCGTAAGCAATTCCCTGAGCTTTCGCTTCTTTCTCAGTTAAGCCAACCCATGCAATTTCAGGCTCTGTATACGCAATACTTGGAATCACTTTTGGATCGAAATAATGTTTCTTACCTGCAATGACTTCTGCTGCAACATGCCCTTCATGTACGCCTTTATGAGCTAGCATAGGCTGCCCGACAATATCACCGATCGCATAAATATGAGGTACATTCGTGCGCATCTGTTTATCAACTTCAATAAAACCACGCTCGGTAACTGCAACTCCTGCTTTATCAGCGCCCAACGACAGACCGTTTGGAACACGACCGACAGCAACCAATACGGCATCATAACGCAGGGCTTCATCAGGAGCCTGTTTACCTTCAAAGCTGACATATAAGCCATCTTTCTTCGATTCAACAGCAACAACTTTAGTTTCCAACATGATGTTAAATTTCGATTTAACACGTTTGGTAAAGACTTTAACGACATCTTTATCAGCTGCAGGAACTAACTGATCGGCAAACTCAACAACATCAATCTGACTACCAAGAGCACTGTAAACAGTTCCCATTTCCAAACCGATAATACCACCGCCAAGAACCAACAATTTCTCAGGAACTTCTTTCAATTCCAGAGCATCAGTCGAATCCCAGACACGTTCATCATTATGAGGAATGAATGGCAATTGAACAGGACGAGACCCGGCAGCAATAATAGCGTTTTCAAAATTAACTGTAGTTGTACCTTCTTCGCCTTCAACAACGAGGCTATTCGGTCCCACGAATTTTGCTAACCCATTAACAACGGTGACTTTACGTTGCTTAGCCATTCCGCTCAAGCCACCAGTCAATTGACCGATCACTTTGTCTTTCCAGCTACGGATTTTATCAATATCGGTAGTCGGTTCACCGAATACGACACCATGCTCAGCCAAAGATTTGGCTTCTTCAATTACTTTAGCAACATGCAATAAGGCTTTAGATGGGATACAGCCGACATTTAAACAAACCCCACCAAGCGTACTATAGCGCTCAATTAAGACAGTTTCCAAACCTAAGTCTGCCGCACGAAAGGCAGCAGAGTACCCTGCTGGCCCTGCGCCCAGTACCACCACCTGGGTTTTTATTTCATTACTCATGGGTTGATGACCTCTTAGGAAAAATCGTCGGTTTTATGGCTGACCGACTTGTGTGTTATAAGAGTGTAACTAATCGCCGCATCAATGAGAACACCTCCCAAATGAAACAACAATTTTCTTTATTACGCAAACCGGAAGCTAAGCTTCCGGTTTGAGAACATTAAAGTACCAGCTTACGAAGATCACTCAAATAGTGACTAATCGCCGAAATGAAACGAGCACCATCTGCACCATCAATCACACGATGGTCATAAGATAAAGCCAATGGCAACATCAATTTAGGAACAAATTCGCTGCCATTCCATTTGGGTTTCATCTCACTGCGAGAAACACCAAGAATAGCAACTTCCGGCGCATTCACAATAGGCGTGAACTGCGTTCCACCAATACCACCTAAACTTGAAATGGTAAAACAACCGCCCTGCATATCCGATGATGTCAATTTACCTCCCCGGGCTTTTTTAGATATTTCACCCAGTTCAGCTGATAATTCATAAATTCCTTTCTTATTAACATCCCGAACGACAGGAACAACCAAACCGTTTGGTGTATCAACCGCAACTCCAATATTCACGTATTTTTTCATGACCAGACTCTGGCCATCGTCAGAAAGAGATGCATTAAACTTAGGATACTGTTCCAGAGCTTTCGCTGCTGCTTTCATCATAAAGACCAGCGGGGTAATTTTAAAGCCCAGATCTTTCTTAGCAACGATTTGATTTTCTGCTTTACGAAATGCTTCCAAATCAGTGATATCCGTTTCATCAAACTGAGTTACATGTGGAATTTTAACCCAGTTACGATGAAGGTTCGGCCCGGAGATTTTCTGAATTCGGGATAAAGCAACTTCTTCAATTCCACCAAACTTAGAAAAGTCAACTTTAGGCCAGGCCAGAACATCTAATCCACTGCCACCAGCAACTCCTGATTCAACCTTACGAACAGCATCTTTAACGTAATTCTGAACATCTTCTTTAGTGATTCGGCTTTTACGTCCAGTTGCCTTAACCTTCGCCAGATTGATACCGAGTTCCCGGGCCAAACGGCGAACAACAGGTGAAGCATGAACATAAGCGCTATTTTCAACAAATTCATTCGCACCCTGACTTACCGCAGGAGAAGCAGCAGGGGCAGAAGATGAAGCTGACACGGTAGGTGTCGAAATGGCAGGAGCTGCCGAAGCCGCACTACCCGGAGCACTAGTCTCAAATAACATGATCAGCGTGCCCGTTTTCACTTTATCACCCACAGCAACTTTCAACTCTTTAACGGTTCCGGCAAAAGGCGCTGGAACTTCCATGGATGCTTTATCACCTTCAACAGTAATCAGTGATTGTTCTTCTTCAATAGTATCTCCGACGCTGACCATAACTTCAGTCACTTCAACTTCATCACTACCAATGTCTGGAACATTCACGTCTTGTATTTGAGTTGCAACTGGTGACGCTGATGCAACAGGGGCATCGCTTGCAACAGCCCCTGTAGTGAACATCATGATCAAAGAACCCGTTTTGACTTTATCGCCTACAGCCACTTTCAGCTCTTTTAAGACGCCATCAAATGGTGCTGGAACCTCCATGGAGGCTTTATCCCCCTCAACCGTAATCAACGATTGCTCTTCACTGATGCTATCGCCAACATTCACCAGAATTTCCGTGACTTCAACTTCATCATCACCGATATCGGGAACATTCACCTCAACAATAGTCTCAGCAACAGGCGAGGAAGGCACCGGAGCTGAAGCACTTTGTTCAGAAACCACACTAGCTCCTGCTTCGTCAAAAATCATAATCAGGCTACCCGTTTGCACTTTATCGCCTACAGCTACCTTAATTTCCTTAATAACACCGGTATGGGAAGCCGGAACTTCCATTGAGGCTTTATCACCTTCGACCGTAATCAGCGACTGTTCTTCTTCAACCGTATCGCCAACATTGACTAAAATTTCGGTCACATCGACTTCATCTGTACCGATATCAGGCACATAAATTTCAATACTCATTCTCTTAGCCCTTATGCATGCAGCGGGTTAATTTTTTCAGCGTCAATACCAAACTTAGCAATGGCTTCAGTCACAATACTCTTATCAAGCTGACCATCTTGAGCCAACTGATGTAATGTCGCCACCACCAGATAATGTGCATTGACTTCAAAATGACGACGCAAATTATCACGGCTGTCACTGCGACCAAAACCATCCGTTCCAAGCACTTTGTATGACCCGGGAACATATGCCCGAACCTGATCCGCATGAACTTTGATATAATCGGTCGCAGCAATCGTTGGCAGATGATCCAGAACACTCGTAATGTATGGCTGACGAGGTTCTTCATCCGGATGTAGCATGTTGTAACGCTCGACATCCTGGCCATCACGAGTCAATTCGTTAAAAGAAGTCACACTGAACACATCAGAACCAATACCATATTCCTGACTCAGGATCTCAGCGGCCTTACGAACCTGCAACATAATCGTGCCCGAACCTAACAACTGAACTTTTGCTTTATCGCCAGCATGATCTTCCAGCTTGTAGATCCCTTTACGAATACCTTCTTCAGCGCCTTCTGGCATCGATGGCTGATGGTAGTTTTCGTTCATAACAGTCAGGTAATAGTAAACATTTTCCTGTTCACCAAACATACGGCGTAAGCCATCCTGAACAATAACCGCTACTTCAAATGAGAAACTCGGATCATAGGCTACACAGTTAGGAATCGTATTTGCCAACACATGACTATGACCATCTTCGTGTTGCAACCCTTCACCATTGAGGGTTGTACGCCCGGCAGTCCCACCTAACAGGAATCCACGAGCTTGCTGATCCCCAGCCATCCATGCCAGATCGCCGATTCTCTGGAAACCAAACATTGAATAGTAAATATAAAATGGAATCATCGGTTGATCATTGGTTGAGTATGAGGTTGCTGCTGCAATCCAACTCGCCATTGCACCTGCTTCATTAATACCTTCCTGCAAAACCTGACCTTTCGAGTCTTCTTTATAGTAAGCAACCTGCTCACGATCTTGAGGGGTATATTGCTGACCACCCGGATTATAAATACCAATCTGGCGGAATAGGCCTTCCATACCAAAGGTTCTGGCTTCATCAGCAATTATTGGAACAATACGGTCTTTCAATGCTTTATTCTTCAACAAAATATTTAACGTACGGACAAATCCTATAGTCGTTGAAATATCTCGTTTTTGCTCTTCTAACAAAGCACTAAAATCAGTTAATTCTGGAACATTTATGTCAGCGCTAAAATGAGTCCGACGCTGAGGGGTATAGCCCATCAGAGCTTTACGATGAGAATGTAAGTATTCATATTCAGGCGTTCCTTCATCGATCGTCAGATAAGGAAGCTCTTTCACTTTTTCATCATCAAGATCCAGACGCAGGCGATCACGCAGGTGTAAAACAGAACCCATATCCATTTTTTTAACCTGGTGGGCAATGTTCTTACCTTCGGCCGATTCACCCATGCCATATCCTTTAACCGTTTTGGCTAAAATGACAGTTGGCTGATCTTTCGTCTCTTTGGCTTTACTCAATGCCGCATAGACTTTGCGAATATCATGTCCACCACGATGCAATGAGAATATCTGTTCATCGGTCCAGTCTTTAACTAACTCAGCTGTTTCAGGATAACGGCCAAAGAAATGTTCACGGACATAAGCACCATCTTTTGCTTTATAAGTCTGGTAATCACCATCGAGGACTTCGTTCATCAACTGGAGTAATTTACCGGAAGAATCCTTAGCAAACAGTTCATCCCAGTCACTTCCCCAAATCACTTTGACGACATTCCAGCCAGAACCTTTAAACTGGCCTTCCAGCTCTTGAATGATTTTACCATTCCCTGTTACAGGGCCATCTAAGCGCTGTAAGTTACAGTTAATAATAAAGGTCAAATTATCTAATTTTTCACGAGCAGCCAGAGCAATTGCACCGCGCGATTCTGGCTCATCCATCTCGCCATCACCTAAAAAGGCATAAACAGTCTGCTCTGAACAATCTTTCAATCCACGGTTTGTCAGATACTTGAGGAACCGGGCCTGATAAATCGCGGAAATGGGCCCAAGCCCCATAGAAACAGTAGGGAACTGCCAGAATTCAGGCAATAATTTCGGATGCGGATATGAAGGCAAACCTTTCCCATCAACTTCCTGGCGGAAATTATCCAGCTGCTCAGCACTCAGACGACCTTCAACAAAAGCACGGGAATAAATCCCCGGGGAAATATGACCTTGGTAATAAACAAGATCCCCACCATCTTTTTCATTAGGAGCCCGGAAGAAATGATGGAAACAGGTTTCATACATTGCAGCAGCAGACTGGAATGAAGCCATGTGACCACCTAATTCCAAATCTTTCTTAGAAGCACGTAAAACGATCATCACCGCATTCCAACGGATAATGGCTCGAATTTTACGTTCCATCTCCAGATCCCCTGGATATTCAGGCTGATCTTTTAATGCGATGGTATTGATATAATCAGTCACTACCGGACCACCAGCGGCCGATATACCATCAATACTGGCTTGATGCAGAACCTGTTCAATCAGATACTGGGCCCGCTCGATACCTTCTTCACGAATAACGGATTCAATTGCTTCAATCCATTCATTCGTTTCGAGTGAGTCCACATCATGTTTAAGAAGATCTGACATGGCATTTTCCTCTATCATTACACTATCTCAAGATAGTTTAGTTATTCTTAATTTCCGGCTTCAGAAAACCGGCATGAATGTCTTAATTTTGCTCTAGTCGACGAATCGAACGTTCGATCCGGCTGGACTCTCTGCTGATATCAAGCAGAGTTTCTTCAATAAAGGCGAGGTGTTGATACGATGCATCACGAGCCTGCGCCGGTTGTCTTTGCACTATCGCTTCTAACAATAGCTTACGGTGTTCATGAATCTTGTCAGCTACTGTGGTACGGATGTACAAAATTTTAAAATTGTGCAGGATGTTTTGCTCAAGCAGAGGCCGAAGGCCCCGAACCAAATGCAAAAACACCATATTGTGAGATGCTCCGGCAATTGCCTCATAAAAATTCATGACAGCCTTGGCCTCCGCATCAATATTTTGCTGTTGTTGCGCGATTTCAATCCGAAAGTGACACGCATTAATTTCATCTAGATCAGCCTGTGTTCCCCGTAGTGCTGCGTAGTAAGCAGCAATGCCTTCAAAAGCATGACGGAACTCTAAAAGATCCAATTGACCTTCTGGGTGCTCGGATAAAAGTTTAAATAGCGGATCGGTTAATCCTTCTCGAAGATCCTCTTGAACAAAAGTGCCTCCCCCCTGGCGTCGAACAACCAATCCTTTCGCTTCTAGTTTTTGGATTGCTTCTCGTAATGAAGGCCTTGATACATCAAACCGCTTTGCGAGTTCCCGTTCGGCCGGCAATCGCTGGCCTGGACGTAAACTGCCTTCCAGGATCATGGTTTCAAGCGAATTCACAATCATGTCCGATAGTTTGGGTTGCTGTTTTATTCGAGGATAGTTCACTTTAGTTCACTATTGGTAATACCAATTGACAGTCAGAAAAGTATCAGAACGAATTTGTGAAGTCCAGCACTTTTGATTCACATCAAATAATGATTATTTAACCAATCACACAGCAACAAAACATGACATAAAACAATAATTCAACCATATTCGCTTATAAAAAATAAGGGAATTCAACTGAATAGAACAATGTATTAACATTATTTGACGTTTTGATTTTCAGGTTTTTAAGGGAAGTAAATAACTTTTATCAAGAATATAAACAGAATGGTTTTTGTGATAAAGATCACACATTAATGTAATGGTCTGACCATTTATCACATCAAGGATATCGATGAGAGAGATGGGTTGGCTTTAAACTAGCCAACCGTAAAGTGTAAATAACGCAATAATAACCAGTGTCAAAAGGATACTACTTTTTAACAAATAAACCGTCGCCATCATCATTTGATTATAAGTAATTGGTTTTTCTTCATGACGTTCCCGACATTCTGCACCAACTTGCCCTAACCAATCAGCATTAGCATGATGAACATCTCGTAACGAATGAAGCCAGACTTTAAAACCACTCGCTGAACCAGCACACACAACAAAACTAAAAGTACTAAGACGTACAGGGATCCAATCAATCCAATGAAGTAAACGAGTTAACATATCAACTGAACATCCCGATTGGGAATTCTCAATCGCCCAGCGATGCAAACTTCGCAACAACCCATAGCTCATTGCGAGAAATGGTCCACCTAAGCTAAACCAGAAAATTACAGAAAAGTAATAACGAAAATTAATCCAACATAAAAAACGACTAGTTTGTTCCAGCGAATCAAGTGGTTGACTGGCACATCCAGGATAAATTACATCTAACTGTTGATTAAAAATCTGACACGCTTGCTGAGGATCCTCGATACTGTCTCGTAAATATTCCCTAAATGATTTTTGCAACTGTGGACACCCTAATATCAATAATGGGATCGTAATCCATAAAACAAAAGATACGCTCCCAAATAACCAGCCGCGAACAAACCACTGCACAATGGCAATGAATATCGTCGGTAATCCAACACCTAAAGCCAGCCAGCTTAAACTATGTCTACAGGGTAACCAGCTAAACCAGCGATGCGTAACATCCTGCCACAACCAGCGCGATTGATAATGACGGGTTCGCTCTAAAATTAACGCAATAATTAAAGCTATAAGGGACATGCATGCTCCAGACTATTTGTCACTACGAGTTGCCCAACAACTGTTGTCGATAATAAGACCAATCAAACCCATTACCAGGATCTGTCTTACGTTCAGGGGCTATATCGCTATGACCGACAATTCGCTCATGAGTCATTCTAGGATAATGATTGACAAGGAGACGACTCACCTCCACCAACCTATTGTACTGTAAGGTTGTAAATGAACCATCATCAATACCTTCTAATTCAATCCCGATCGAATAATCATTACAATTATCAACCCCTTCAAAACAAGAAATCCCCGCATGCCAGGCTCGACGATTAAAAGGGACAAACTGATAACAGGTACCAACCCGATCAATAAAAAGATGGGCCGATACATTCAAAGTTGCAACATTTTTTAGTTCCGGATGAGAAAAACAGCCTAGCCGTCCCTGAAATAGATGCTGAACCATTTGGTTGCGATAACACCCTCTGGGAAGGCTGATACAATGAATGACCAACAACGAAATATCATCTGCATCAGGTCGGTCATTATAAAAAGGGCTGATACATCGGATGGCATTATTCAACCACTGTTCATATTCTAATTCAATGATGGCCGGTATTTGCATGGATTCAAAACAATCTGTTTTATGTAATAATGGCTGATAAGAAATTCTACTGTCAATCGGTTTACCTTTGATAACAGCCATTGAACATACAGCATCTATCTCAAGGATTATAGGCATGATCGCCTCACACATACTAAAAGATAACGTCAAAGCCGCTTTGGCTGAAGATTTAAACGGCAATGCTGATAAGGATCTGAGTGCTCAGCTCATCCCTTCAGAAAACACCAGTACAGCCACTATAATCAGTCGTGAAAAAGGTATTTTTTGTGGGCAACCTTTCGTCGAAGAGGTATTTAACCAACTCCATTCGTCGTCTATCAAAATCGAATGGCAAATCAACGAAGGGCAACAACTCAGTCCAAACCAGACAATCTGCCATCTTCATGGCCCTTCCCGGATATTATTAACCGGTGAACGCACGGCTCTTAATTTTATACAGACACTATCAGCTATAGCGACAGTAACTTCACAATATGTCCAAAAATTACAAGGGACTCATTGCCAATTATTAGATACACGAAAAACCCTGCCTGGATTGCGTTTTGCCAGTAAATATGCAGTAACCGTCGGCGGTGGTCATAATCATCGCTTTGGCCTGTTCGATGCGTTTCTCATTAAAGAAAACCACATTATGGCTTGTGGATGTATTCATAAGGCTATTGAAAGAGCCAAACAAATAGCACCGACAACAAAAGTTGAAATCGAAGTTGAAAATCTTGATGAATTTCGAGAAGCACTAACGTGTCCCTGTGATGTAATTATGCTCGATAATTTCACAATCGAGATGATGAAAGAAGCTATAACAACACGTCAAAAATTACACAAACAAGCGATCAAATTAGAAGTATCAGGGGATGTAACACTGAACACAATCCGTGATTATGCACTCACTGGAGTTGATTTTATCTCTGTTGGTGCTCTGACCAAACACATCAAAGCCCTGGATTTATCAATGCGTTTTATACACCATTGTTAAACGTAGGATTCCTTATCTTTAAAGGCTGTTGATCTTTGGTGGTGATTTTTGCAACTTTTGCTGTTTATTTAGACAAGAAAAGACCTGTAACGTGTAGCTCTCTTCACAAATCAGGTTCGAAGGTAATATGAATAAATGAACAGCAAACTAACCACAAACCCATTGAAATGTATCTTGTGTTATTACAGCCAGCTCTTTCGTCCCCCATTCAGTCGCACAGAATAACGTTTTATACAATATTCCATGTTCCGCTTGGCTTTGAAATTATAATCCGTTACATTATTGATAATTTTATTATTAATTGAAAGAAAAATGAAACGGACTTTGCTTAATTTCGGATTTACCTTAATTGAATTAATGGTGAGTATGGCTATCGTTGCAACTTTGGCGGCTATTGCGATGCCGATATATACCAACTACATCAACCGGGCTAAATTCTCTGAAATCATTGAAGCAGCAGCACCTGTTAAAGCAGCACTGGAAATCTGCGTACAGACCCATTCTCCTGATTCCCTCGGTGAATCACAAGAAAATGATCCTTGTATTCAAGCAACATCGCCCTACACAATAACATCTGGCCATACCCACAACACAAATATCAAGTCACTCACTGTTAAAGCATTAAGTGACTCAAACAGTAGTTCAGCTTCACAGGGATACTCCATTATCGTTGTCGCCAGCCATCTTAAAGATCAAGATAACAATAATATCGATTATCATCTTAACGGTGTTTTAAGCCAACAAGGAACCCTCACCTGGACAGCCCATGGCCGTTGTATCAATCAAGGTTGGTGCTAATGATGGAAGCAACAACTCATCTAGCTGAACGACTGTGTAAACACTACCCACAAGCTCTGCCTGCACTGGAGAATATCAAAGCCCAATATCCTCACCGCCCGCAACGCTGGCTTCTGCAGTTAATCGCCCAAAAACAGCTTGATGCCGATGAAGTAAGTCTATACGCACAACAACTGGCTGCAAAGCCGCCATTGACACAACCCCACGATGACTCTAATCTCCCTGCAAAATTACAACTTGATCACCTGCTCGATCGACAAGTCATTGTTACCAGCTGCTATGCCGGCGTTATCCAGATAGGTGTCATCGATCCAACAGATGATTTGCTAATTGATGAATTTCGCGAACTATGCCAGCAAGATGTTGAATTACAGATCCTCCACCCACTCTGGCTCAAACAACAACTCGATAAAATAGCACAATCCATCCCAGCTTCTCATGCTCAACTGTCACGACACGACGAAACTCACCTGTCACTAAGTAAGCAGATTTACCAAATTATCGACAAAGCATGGACTGACGGGGCCTCTGACCTCCATTTCGAACCCATGGAACAGGAATACCGTCTAAGAGCACGCTTTGATGGATTACTACAGCATTATTTGACACTCCCGCTATCTCAAGCACCGAGAATTAGCTCATGGTTAAAAATGAATGCCAATCTGGATATTGCGCAAAAACGGATCCCTCAAGATGGACAACTGTCTCTCTCTCCCGACAGACTGATTCATGCAGATATTCGTATTAGCACCTTGCCCACAATCTACGGTGAAAAAATCGTCTTAAGATTTTTAGGAACACACCGACATTCACCAACTTTAGCGCAGTTAGGATTTACTGAAAAACAACTTGCGATACTACATCGGGCATTATCTCAGCCTCAGGGCATGATTATCGTTACAGGCCCTACAGGAGCAGGGAAAACCCGCACACTATATGCAGCATTAGATCAAATTAATCATCCGACGCTGAATATTTCAACAGCCGAAGATCCTGTTGAAATCAGCCTCTCTGGTATCAATCAAGTAGCTGTTAATCCACCAGCCGGATTAACGTTCGCCTGCCTGCTCCGGGCTTTTCTCCGTCAGGATCCTGATGTAATCATGGTTGGAGAAATCCGTGATAGTGAAACATTAAATATGGCTTTTCACGCCTCCCTGACAGGTCATCTGGTATTAACGACTCTACATACCAATAATGCTTTAAAAACATTAACCAGGCTGAATCAACTGGGTATTACACCTTACCAAATTAGTGAATCAGTCCAATTAATTGTCGCTCAACGCTTAGTGAGAAAGCTCTGTCCTAAATGTCGTCAGCTAAACTCATCTTCTTCAGAGCCATATTATTTACCTATAGGATGCTCACACTGCCATAACGGTTTTAAAGGACGTATTGGCATTTTTGAATTACTCCCCATCACCAACACCATTGGGAAACTCATTGAGACCCAGTCAAACATTCATCTCCAGAATGAAATCACACAACACAGCCATTGTAATTTTAAAGAACATGCCAGCTATCTAATCCGTAATGGCATCACCAGCAAAGATGAAATAGCAAGAGTACTCGGCTATGAATACATTAATTAACTGTTTTTATTATTGGAAAGGCGTTGATCAATACGGCAAACTACGTAAAGGTCGCTATCTTGCACCTTCTGAACATCATCTACAGCAACAGCTGATCTCTGAGCAAATCAGTTTAATTAAAGCCCGCAGGCTACCTTGTTGGCTCACAAAATGGCTTCGTCGACCTCTGACACTGACACAACGCTATATGTTTGTGGAACAACTAGCTACGTCACTCAATGCAGGGATGTCACTTCATCAAACACTCAATATACTTCACCAACGCTACCATCAAAAAAATTTAAAGACACTCATCCAACAACTGATCAGCATGATTGAAGAAGGCAAAGCATTTTCTACAGCACTTGAACAATCAAAACAGTTCCCGATACTCTATAGTCAGCTCATCAAAACAGGTGAGCGATCAGGAAAATTACCTGAAATATTCATCTATCTGTCTGAACACCTTAAAAGACAACTCAGTCTACGACGAAAACTCATTAATT
This sequence comes from Candidatus Celerinatantimonas neptuna, assembly GCA_911810475.1. Lineage (NCBI taxonomy): Bacteria > Pseudomonadati > Pseudomonadota > Gammaproteobacteria > Celerinatantimonadaceae > Celerinatantimonas > Candidatus Celerinatantimonas neptuna. The sequence goes on along the minus strand of OU461276.1, from coordinate 2,363,538 downwards.
CATTGAGTTATCCGACCATCGTCATTATTATGACGAGCCTTACGCTCATATTTATGCTCCATTTTATCATTCCAAAATTCACCAGTTTATTTAATGAATTACACACTCCTATTCCAGCCTACACACAATGGATCTTAGATGTAAGCCAGCACCTTCAAATTCTATTGCCTTATATATTAGTTACTGTAAGTATAAGCGCATTCACTATCTATGTTGCTCAACGTCGTTGGCCAAATTTACGTCACATACAAGAAAAAGTTATTTTTGAAATACCGATGCTCGGTAAAATTTTATTGCAAAGCCAACAGCAAAGAATCAATTCAATTTTAATGACAACCTACACGAGTGGATTGCCCATTATGCAGGGATTGAACTGTGCATATGAAGCTAGCAACAATGGCCTGTTTCAGACAAAACTAAAAGAAACAATGAAACTAATTCATGAGGGAGATAGTTTTTACGCTGCAGCCAGTCAAATGCAACTGCTCACCAGAGATCACCTGCAATTACTGATGATTGGCGAAGAAAGCGGGACACTTGATAAAATGCTGGTTAAAATAACTGAACTAGGTCACGAAGAACTAATGGCTACGACCGAAGTCCTGGTAAATCTTATTGAGCCATTGGTCATGGCCGTCGTTGGTCTTGTCATAGGGGTCATCGTCGTTGCAATATATCTACCCATTTTCGACCTTGGTCGGGTTATTCACTAAAAGCCACAGGATCCCTGATGAATACACTCTCAATGGTTTGGCAATATTCGCCAATTACCTTCATCACTTTTACCTTGATATTAGCACTCATTATAGGATCATTCCTAAATATGCTCATTTACCGGCTTCCTTTAATTCTAAAGCGCCAATGGCGCGAAGATAGCCAGCAATTTTTAGAGGAGCTCTCTCAACAAGCGCCTCTGCCAGAAGGCGTCTTTAACCTCTGGCTACCACGCTCGCAATGCCCCCACTGTCACACAACGATTCCTTTTTGGCACAATATTCCCGTTATCAGCTGGTTGGTTCTTCGCGGGCACTGCCATCACTGCAAAGCCCCTATAGGCTGGCGCTATCTCTTTGTCGAATTATTATCGCCAGTACTGATCTTTAGCTGCTTTAACCATTTTGGTCTTAGTGAACAATGGTTTTTAGCCTGTATTTTTACTTTGGCACTCCTGGCCTTAGCCGTTATCGATCTTAAAACAATGCTATTACCCGACCAACTCACCTTACCTTTGTTATGGCTAGGTCTATTAATCAACACACAACAGACGTTTGTTCCACTTAGTCAAGCCGTTTGGGGAGCAGCCATCGGTTATGTTTTTTTATGGTTACTTTATTGGGGATTTAAGCTGTTAACCCACAAAGAAGGGATGGGATATGGTGATTTTAAACTATTGGCAGCAATCGGCGCCTGGTTTGGCTGGCAGGCTCTCCCGATGACGCTACTATTGAGTTCAATACTTGGTGCTTTATTTGGTATTGTTTTGCTCATTAAAAAACATTCTAATCGGCATACACCATTACCTTTCGGGCCATTTCTGGCTATCGGTGCATCTATTTATCTTCTGGCAGGTAATACGATCACTCACTGGTACGGATTATTATTAGGAGCCGTTTACTAAAATAACCGTACCTGATGGATAAGCGGGCCTTTGTTTAAATACAATTAGGCATAAAGTATCAATCTAATGAATTTATAAGTAATTTCAGGAGGACAATTATGATTGTCGCTCTAACCGGCGGAATAGCCAGCGGTAAAACAACTGTTGCAAATATATTTGCAGATCAAGGGATAGACTGCATTGATGCAGATGTTATAGCACGTCATGTCGTTGAACCTGGCAAACCCGCATTAGAAGAAATTAAATCTCACTTTGGAGATGACATCATTTTTCCCGATGGAACATTAAACCGTCGCAAACTCCGTGAACAGATATTTAAATCATCAAAACAACGAAAGTGGCTCGAAACATGCCTTCACCCACGCATTCGCCATGAAATCATGGTGCAATTAGCGACTTCAAAATCACCATATACATTATTAATTGTTCCATTATTGGTTGAAAATGGTTTACATAAATTAGCGGATCGCGTACTAGTTGTCGATATTTCCCCAGAGGATCAACTAAAAAGAGTTTGTATACGAGACAAGGTTTCCGCTGATCAAGCTAAAGCAATTATCTCAAGCCAGGCAACCCGGGAACAACGATTGGCAATTGCCGATGATGTTATAGTCAACTCTCATTCTCTTAAATCTTTGCAATCCGATGCATTTTTATTTCATAAAAAATATCTGCAACTGGCCAAAGACCATGACAGTTCTCAGAACACCCTATAAACTAACCTATATTGATAACATAGGGTGAACAAGCCAGAGCGGATACTGTGCAAAACGAATTAATTTTTGAGCATCCATTAAATGAAAAAGTTCGCACTTATTTGCGAGTCGAGAACCTATTTGACACACTGGAACAATCTGTTCCAATGCGTAACAGTTGCGAACTCCAATGTTTTTTTAGAACGTTGTATGATTTAAATGAAGTCTTAGATCGAAGCGAATGGCGTACCGATCTTTTAAAAGACCTTGATAAACAACGACAGCAACTCCGCCAATGGGCACAACTTCCTCAAACGGATACCAGTAAAGTTCAAGAGGTTTTAGAACAAACAGATCAATTAATCACCCGGATTAATAAACAACCAAAGCTTGCCAACCTCATTAAAGAAGATCGGTTGCTCAATACATTGCGTCAACGCTTAACGCTCCCAGGAGGAGCATGTAGTTTCGATTTGCCACAATTATATTATTGGCAACATCAGCCACAGCAGGTTAAACAATCAGACCTTGAGCGCTGGTTAAAACCTTTCACAGAAGTTGCTACAGCCATGAAATTTTTACTGAATATGCTAAGAGAGCAAACAAGTGAAGAACGAGTCGTTGCGCTCAATGGATTTTATCAGGGGCAACGTGAAAAATGTTCCATGTTGCGCCTTAAAATAGATGAAGAAACAGCATGTTACCCAGCAATCAGTGGTCACAAAAATCGCTTTGCGATTAAATTTATGACACTGGATGGCGCACTTCAGGGGGACCTGCATTTTTCATTATCATGTTGTCGGAGTCTACAATGAATAAAATAACCATGGTCGTTTGCCCCATTTGTCACAAAAAAACAGAATACTCACCCAATAATCCTTGGCGACCTTTTTGTAGCGAACGCTGCAAACTCATCGATTTAGGTGAATGGGCAAATGAAGAAAAAGCAATTCCCGGACAATCTATCGCAGAAGATGAAGATAAACCTGATAGCTGGGAGTTCTAATGCTTTGTCGCCAGATAGAAAATCTCTGGCGACTAGCAATACCAGAAATTAATTTACACATTTATCTTTTCAGCCATATATAAACAGCCTTTATAGAAATTTATATTCAATCAACCTGTTCAGCACGAGCTTTACGTTTAGCCACACAGAAAAGAAAAACCTGAATCGCCACTACTTCACTAGACGACTTTTAGCCTCATTAAAATACTGACGTTCATACTCTAACGGTGATAGCCCATCATTGGAACTATGCTGTCGTTTCGAGTTGTAAAACATCTCAATATAATTAAACACATCCATCTTTGCATCGTCCCTCGTCGCATAGATTTTTCGCTTAATTCTTTCACGTTTCAGCAGTTGAAAGAAACTCTCGGCAACTGCGTTATCATGGCAGTTTCCTCGACGACTCATGCTACCTTCCAAACCATGAGCACTTAGAAATTCACTCCAATCATGGCTCGTGTACTGGCTTCCTTGATCTGAATGAACCAGCACTTTGCCATCAGGTTTACGACGCCATACAGCCATTAATAAAGCATCTAACGCAAGCTCTTTGGTGATACGGCTGCCCATTGACCAACCAATAATGCGACGTGAAAACAAATCCATTACCGCACCAAGATAGAGCCAACCTTCATGCGTTTTGATGTACGTAATATCCGTCACCCAAGCTTTGTTGGGCGCTAGTGGATCAAATTGCCGTTCTAAACGATTTGGCGTTACAACGTGCTGTTCACCACTACGAGCTCTAGGCTTGCGATAGCCAACTTGTGCTCGCAGTCCTGCTTGCCGCATCAGGCGATGTACTCGATTAATACTGCATTGCTCGCCAAGATCACGCAGATCTCGATGGAGTTTGCGGTATCCATAGACCCCACCAGACTCAAGCCAACACTGTTTCAGTTGGCCTGTCAGTCGTTCATTATCCCGTTGTCGCTTCGACTTGGCGCAGCTTCTCCACGCGACCCGCTTGGGTGAACATCAAACAGCTGACACAGTTGTCTCACAGAGTGGCTGTGGTGATGCTCTTGGATAAAGGTGTACCTTACTCGGGGTGGCTTGCGAAGTACGCCGCGGCTTTTTTTAACAGGTCACGTTCTTCAGTAACGCGCTTAAGCTCTTTTTGTAGTCGTCGAATTTCAGCGGACTCAGCAGACTGCTGAAGGTGTTCCTCAGAATCAGGACCATAGCGCTTAATCCAAGCATAAAGACTATGTGTGGTAGTACCTAAGCGCTGAGCAACCTCAGCAACAGAATGACCGGCTACAGTGACTTGTTTTACTGCTTCGATTTTGAATTGTTCGGGGTAACGTTTATGGCTCATGCACACCTCTTTTTTAGCTAGTTTATCTAACTAAAAGGTGTCTAGGAAATCAGTGGCGATTCAACCAAAGGTAATATTATCTTTCACTCTGATCAGGGCTGCCAGTATACCAGTGACTACTTCCAAAGGACTTTGCAGGAAAATGGTATTGAGTCCAGTATGAGTCAACGAGGGAATTGCTTAGATAATGCCGTAACAGAACGGTTCTTTAGAAGCTTAAAGTCAGAACGAATTAACTATCGGCGCTATGAAACACGTTCTCAGGCAATGGCAGATATTATTGACTATATAGAACCATTTTATAATCAGAAACGAAAACACTATAAGCTGGGAAATATTTCACCAGCTCAATACGAGATGAAATTAAGAAAAGCTGCCTAAAACTGTCTCCAATTTAAGTTGACCGTTACAGTATCGGAGTGGTGTCAGTTTTATGGTGAACTTGCTTGCCGAACTCATCACTTATGCAGATCTGAGGTTTATTAACAAGTATTTTGATAATTGAAGAATGTCTTAAATTGAGCACTCAAATCAACATTACGCTCACAACAAACCTTTTAACCAGCATCCCAGAAAGTTAACTCAGGGTAGCCTCCTCAATTCAATCATCGATGAGCGAGTAATAAGGCAAGATAAAAGAAAGGCAGGCCACTGCCATCACGATATGAGCACCGGTCAAAGCTATCCATGGGGATTGATAAACGCAAAAAGGCCCCATCTAATGATGGGGCCCTCAAAAGGTGCCTGGCAGTGACCTACTTTCACATGGGGAAACCCCACACTATCATCGGCGCTATTGCGTTTCACGTCTGAGTTCGGCATGGTTTCAGGTGGGTCCACAACGCTATCGCTACCAAGCGTAAATAAATGCTCTTAATCCGGTCCAGCTGAATATCTCGTCTATAAGCTACAACAAGTGTCCCTATATCTAAGGTAACCCCATTTAGGTGTTGTATGGTTAAGCCTCTCGGGTCATTAGTACAGGTTAGCTCAATGCCTCACAGCACTTACACACCCTGCCTATCTACGTCCTCGTCTCGAACAACCCTTCAGTACCCTTAAAGAGTAAGTGAGAATTCATCTTAAGGCCTGCTTCCCGCTTAGATGCTTTCAGCGGTTATCAGTCCCGAACTTAGCTACCGGGCAATGCAATTGGCATCACAACCCGAACACCAGCGGTTCGTCCACTCCGGTCCTCTCGTACTAGGAGCAGCCCCCTTCAATTCTCAAACGCCCACGGCAGATAGGGACCGAACTGTCTCACGACGTTCTAAACCCAGCTCGCGTACCACTTTAAATGGCGAACAGCCATACCCTTGGGACCAACTTCAGCCCCAGGATGTGATGAGCCGACATCGAGGTGCCAAACACCGCCGTCGATATGAACTCTTGGGC